>NZ_JBIVXP010000002.1:0-805755 GCF_044769305.1 Streptomyces sp. NPDC090499 | reverse complement strand
CGACGACACGACACGCCACCACTCCCACCGAACCACCCGCACTATGCCTGACCAGCGAAAACACCGCCCTCATGTCCGGAAAGACAACAGCGTCTTAGCCAGATGATCTGCTGGACACTGCCCCACCACCAGCCCGAGCACCCCCACCCACCGTCACACTAAGGAGTTGTCCCGTAAGCGGGTTCCGCGGTCAGGGCTTCAGAGGAAGCCCAGCGGGACGTTCTTCTCAATGCAGAGCCGCAGGACGCCCGCCAGCTGGCGGGCGTCCTCGATGTGCTGGAAGAGCTGGTCGCCGCCCTCCTGTGCCCACTGGTCGGTGATCGCTTCCAGCCGGACCAGAATAGACGCGCACTCGGCAGGTGAAAGGTCGTCGCCGCCGGCATCCGGATGATCGAGGAGTGGCTCCAGAGCGGTGGACACCTGGTTCCACGGGCGTTCGCCGCCGAAGCCTGACATCTCGGAGAGGACGACCCCCTCGGCCTCGGCCAGACGCCGCCGGAACGCGGCGAAGCCGCTGTAGGACCAGGAGACATCCGGACTGCCGTTGTCCCCGTCGCCAGGGAAAAGAACCAGTCCCATGTGCCCTCCTTGCTTGTCGAGCACACAGGATCGAGGACGCTGGGCAGCGCCTGCAACTGGAATGATCTTGGTGTGGCTGGTGTGATCACGGCGTCGGAGCCGTCCTGGATAGCCCCGTTCACCGGGCTGAGCCGGCGGCAGTTCGGCAAGCTGGTGACGGTGCTGCGACGCGGGGGCGCGGACGCGGTCCGCAAAGGCGGCCGTGGAGTCTTCCGCTGGAGGATCGGGCCCTGCTGGTCGCCGCGTACTGGCGCACGAACCTCACGATGCGGCAACTCGCGCCGCTGTTCGGGGTGTCGAAGTCGGCGGCGGGCCGGATCATCGACCACCTGGGGCCGATGCTCGCGCACCAGCCCCGCAAGCGGTTCGCCAAGGACACCGTGCTCATCGTCGACGGCATCCTGGTGCCCATCCGGGACCACACTGTGGCCGAGCGGTCGAAGAACTATCGGTACTCCACCAACCACCAGGTCGTCATCGACGCCGACACACGGCTGGTCGTCGTGGTCGGCCGGCCGCTCGCCGGCAACCGCAACGACTGCAAGGCGTGGGAGGAGTCTGGCGCCAAGGCTGCCGCCGGCAAGACCCTCACGATCGCCGACGGCGGCTACCCGGGCACCGGACTCGGGCGTCGGTCTCCGCGGACATGAGCGCATCGGCGAACGTCTTGACCATCGCGCGCAGCAGATCGGGACTCGCCGCCGCGAGGTTGTCCTCGGCGAGGGCGTGCAGGGGCAGACTGTCTGATGCGGTCATCGTGCTGATCTCCTTCGAGCCTAGACATCTCGAAGATCAGCCGGTGGCCGTTCTCATATCCGGACCCTCACTCCGACGCCGGGGCAAACACCCGGATCAGGTGGGAACCGGTACACCACTTCCCTGGACGCAACCGGGACGGGTTACACCGTGTCGAGTGCGTTGCGCTCCTTTCATCTACTCAGGGCAGCGGGGTTCGTGGGGTCTGCTGCACGAATGGGTGACATGCGAACTGGTCTGCCCTGTGGAGTGGGTGGGAAGGATGTCGCTGTGTCCAACCCTTATCCAGCAGAGTTCCGCGAGGATGTCCTGCGGGTGGCCTGGAATGGCGAGCCCGGGTGTGACGGTCGAGCAAGTGGCCGCCGACTTCGGGGTCCACGCGATGGCGCTGTGGGAGCGGATGCGCCGGACGTACATCGACGACGGAGCCAACACCGGAACCAACAGCCAGGAGAGTGCGGAACTACGGGAAGCACGTCGGCGCGTCGGGTTTTCTGGAGCGGGAGGCCGAGGCCCTGCGCCGAGCCGCTGCCTATCTGTCGCAGGCGCACCTTCCTCGAAGAGGATCTACCCGGTCGGAAAAGAGCCGGCCGCCGGAGGGGTGCCCGCCACGTACCCCCTCAAGCTCGCCTGCCGACTCTACTATCGCTGGCTCGATCAGCCGGTGCTCCGGCGCAGTGGCGAGCACCATTGGGGCCCTGCGTTGCGGCATGTCCGCGTGGTAGAAATCTGATGCTGTTGCCACGCTCTGACCGCTTCCGCCGACCAGTTGCCCTCGGACACTACTGACCTTGAATGCGTGATGTCGTCCTGCTGGTGGGCGCCGGAGGCCGGTGCCGGTGAGGCGGCCGTCGAGGTTGTCGGGGCGGTACTGAAGCTGGCGCAGGCCGCGTCGGACGGCGGTGATCAGGTCGTTCGGATCGGCGAAGGCACGGTTGGCTGTGGTGGTGCGCCGCAGGACGGACCAAATGCCTTCGACCGGGTTGAGGTCGGGTGAGTAGGGCGGCAGCTGGAAGACTGTGAGCCAGTGGCGTTCAGCCCCTCCGCCCCCAGCGCCTCGTCCGCCTTGTCGATGGTTCTGGGGGACGGGATTCGCCGGCCCTGCTCGAACGATGCGACCGTGGACGCGGAGTAGCCGATCCGGCGGCCCAACTCCTCGCGTTCCAGGCCCGCCCGCAGCCGCAACGTCTTCATGGTCTGGCCGAACGCGGCGACCACGCCCCGGCCCGAGGCGTCCGCCGCCTGGCCCGCGGAGTTCTCTTCGTCCGTCACCTCGGTCACCCCTACCGCCTCCCTGCCCCAACGCCCTTGTCCGGGACGGCGTCACGCCGCGCCGCTCGTACTCGTACCGCCATCGCGCGTACAACCGGCCCGCGTCAGTGCGTCACCGCTGGTCACGCTACGCGACCGCGGACACCGTTGTCGGCATGACGAACAAACCCGGCAGCGACTTCGAGATGCGCTTCACCTCCACCCCGCGCGGCGCCCGGCTCGCCCGCAGGCCGGCCGCGCACCGGCTGGACAGCTGGGGGATCCCGTACGGCGGCGGCCCGCACGAGGCGATCGCGCTGGTCGTCGGCGAGCTGAGCGCCAACGCGGTGCGGCACGGGCATGTGTCCGGCCGGGACTTCCACCTGCGTCTGTACGTGACCGGACCCGCTCGTACGGTGGTCCGGATCGAGGTCACCGACACCCGTGCCGAACGCACACCGCCCCGCCCGGAGGCCCTGCGCGCGCCGGACCCCGAGGACACCGCGGGCCGGGGGCTGGTCCTCGTCGCGGGGCTCGCGTCCCGCTGGGGCTGGCACGCGCGGTCCGACGGGCCGGGCAAGACGGTGTGGGCGGAGTGCGCGGCCACACCCCTGGTGTGAGACGAAAACCGGACATCACGCACCGGTGAGGGCGGTGGTCGGGAACAATGGACCCACGATGACCTCGCCCGACTACAGCCCGTTCGCGCACCTCACTACGCCCAACTCCGCCCTCTACCGCCAGGTCATGCGGGCGTTCCTCGCCGCCAAGGAGCGATTCGCGGTGCATCTGCGGCCGGAGGACGTGTTCGCGGCGCTGGACGCGGACGCACGGCCCGGTGACGTCGAGTCGGTGGTGACGGCGCTGGACAGGCTCGTGGGATGGGGAAACCTCCGGGCCGATCCCGACCACGCCCGGGTGACGGCGGTCGAGGACTTCTACCGCAGGCGGTTCATCTACCAGCTCACCCGGGCCGGTGAGGCGGCTGAGGCGGCGCTCGGGACGTACGACGCGACGCTCGGCCGGCGCGGGGAACTCCAGGCGGTCGCGCTGCACGACATCGTGACGCAGCTGCGAGCGCTGCTGGTGATCGCCCAGGAGGACGAGCCGGACCCGGCCAAGGTACATATCGCGCTGTCCGTCCTCACGGCTCGCTTCACCGACCTCGCGGACAACGCGCGTGCCTTCATGGGGTCGTTGCAGCGCACCATCGACCTGCACGACATCGAGGTCGAGGCTTTCCTCGCCTACAAGGACAGGCTGATCCAGTACCTGGAGCGGTTCATCCAGGATCTGATCACCCTCGGTGGACGGATCGCCCTGCTCATCGGAGAACTGGAGGAACAGGGGAGGGTGGAGCCGCTGCTGGCCCTCGCCGCCGGGCGGGAGGCCGCCGACGCCGCTCCCGAGGAGGCGGAGCGGGCCGAAGCAGTGGCGTACGAGAGATGGGTGGCGCGCTGGTCCGGGCTCGCCCAGTGGTTCGTGTCGGAGGAGGACCGGGAGTCGCAGGCCCGGCTGCTGCGCGGGCGCGCTCTCGGCGCGATTCCGCAACTTCTCGCCGTCGTACGGCAGTTGAACGAGCGGCGGGCCGGGCGCTCGGACCGCTCCGCCGACTTCCGCACGCTGGCGCGCTGGTTCGCCCAGGCGCCTGACGACGAGACGCGGCACCGGCTGTGGCGGGTGGCCTTCGGGCTGCACTCGTCCCGGCACCTCACCGTCGACGCCGAGACCCTCGCCGAACGCGCCGCCGCCCCGGAGCCTGCCGCCACGCCTTGGGCCAAGGCGCGGCCCCTGCGGATCAGCCCCCAGCTGCGCCGCACCGGAAGCTATGAACGCCGGGGCAGGCCGCGCAGGGTCGCCGACCGGGGCGAGGCGAAACGGCGGCTCGCCGAACTCGCGGCCCGGCAGACGGCTCAGGCCGGACAGGCCCGCGACCGGCTCGCGACGGGCGGGCCGGTACGGCTGTCCCGGCTGGGAGAACTCGACCCCGTCGC
The DNA here is from genome assembly GCF_044769305.1 of Streptomyces sp. NPDC090499. Lineage (NCBI taxonomy): Bacteria > Bacillati > Actinomycetota > Actinomycetes > Kitasatosporales > Streptomycetaceae > Streptomyces > Streptomyces sp. NPDC090499. The sequence goes on along the minus strand of NZ_JBIVXP010000002.1, from coordinate 801,175 downwards.
CTTCCAGTTGTTCCTGCGCCTGCTCGGCGACGCCCTCGCCACCTGGCGGCCCGGTATGACCACCACGACGGCGACCAGTTCGGATGGTTCGATGGAGGTACGGCTGACCGCGCTCGACGACGGCACGATGGCCGAAGTGCACACTCCCGAAGGGGTGTTCAGCGGACCCGACCATCTGATCGATATCGTCGACCTCACCGCGACCGGGGAGACGGGGGAGGGCCGATGACCAGCCCTTCCGGCCCCTCCGGTCCCCTGGCGGAGGTCCTCGAAGGCCAGCGCGAGGCCGAACTCCAGCGTGCCGCACGCGCGTTGCTGAAGGAACCGCTGCTGACCGCCGACGGGCCGTACACCGACGAGTTCCGGCTGGTGCGCCGGCACGCCCCCGCGCTGCGCGACTGGTTCGAACGCAACGTCGGCTGGACGCTCCGAACCGACGCCGATGCGGCCCGGCTGCGCAAGACACCCGGCACCCTCACCGACGCCACCCACCCCGCCCGCGAGGCGGCCCGCACCGCCCTGCCCTTCACCCGCCGCCGCTACGTCCTGCTCTGCCTGACCCTCGCCGCCCTGGAGCGCGGCGAGGCCCAGGTCGCCCTCGGCCGCCTCGCCGAACAGGTCGTCCTGGCCGCCGCCGACCCCGAACTCCTCGCCGCCGGAATCGAGTTCACCCTGGAGCGGCGCGACGAACGCCTCGACCTCGCCGCCGTCGTGCGCCTGCTGCTGCGGCTCGGGGTGCTGCGGCGGGTCGCCGGTGACGAGGAGGCGTACGTCAGCGGCTCCGGCGACGTGCTGTACGACGTACGCCGACGCGTCCTCGCGGGGATGCCCGCTGCCCTGCGCGGCCCCTCCCTGATCGAGGCCGAGGACTTCGCGGAACGCCTGACGGAGATGACGGCGCGGACCGCCCTCGACAGCGACGAACTGCGCTTCCGTGCCATCCGCTGGACACTGACCCGCCGCCTCCTCGACGACCCCGTGCTCTACTACGACGACCTCACCGACGACCAACTCGCCTATCTCACCCGGCAACGCGGCTTCATCACCGCCCGGATCACCGAACTGACCGGCCTGGTCGCAGAGGTGCGGGCCGAAGGCATCGCCATGGTCGACCCGCTGGACGACCTGACCGACGTACGCATGCCGGAACAGGGCACCCACGGCCACATCACCCTGCTCCTCGCCCAGCACCTGGCCCAGGCCGACCGGCCGGTCACGGTCGCCGAACTGGCCGCGCACGTGCGTGCACTTGCGGTGGAGCACGGCAACTTCTGGTCGAAGACGGCCCGCGAGCCGGGAGCCGAACCCGCGCTCGTGGCTCAGGCCCTGACCAAGCTCCAGGCCCTCGGACTCGCCGAGGACACCCCGCGAGGCGTCGTGCCCCGCCCCGCCCTCGCGCGGTACGCGGTCGGCGACGCCGTCATCACCACCACCGGCGACGAAAGGTGACCCCCGCCGTGACCGCCCCGCCCGAGCAGACCGTACGCACCGAGCCCCCGGCGTTCGTGCTGCCCGCCCCCGCGCCCGGCCGGTGGCGGCCCCTGCGGATCGGGCTCGTCGACCTGTTCCACTACGACGTCGAGGAGTTCTGGTTCCGCGACGGCCGGCTGCTGCTGCGTGGCAACAACGGCACCGGCAAGTCGAAGGTGCTTGCCCTCACCCTGCCGTTCCTGCTCGACGGAGACCTCTCCGCGCGCCGTGTCGAGCCCGACGGCGACCCCGGCAAGCGCATGGAGTGGAACCTGCTCCTGGGCGGCGAACACCCTCACCCGGAGCGTCTCGGCTACACCTGGATCGAGTTCGGCCGGCTCGACGACACCACCGGCGAGGCCCACTTCCGCACCCTGCTGTGCGGTCTGAAGGCCGTCGCCGGACGCGGTATCGCCCGCCACTGGTTCGCCGTCACCACCCAGCGGATCGCCGGCGGACTCGACCTGCTCGACGCCACCGGCACCGCCCTGTCCCGGGACCGGCTCGCCGAGGCCATCGGCGACCACGGCATGGTGTACGACACTGCCAAGGCGTACCGCCGCGCGGTCGACGAGGCCCTGTTCGGGCTGGGGGAGCGGCGCTACGGCGCACTCGTCGACCTGCTCATCCAGTTGCGCCAGCCCCAGCTGTCCAAGCGGCCCAACGAGGCAGCGCTGTCCCGGGCGTTGACGGAGGCGCTGCCGCCGATGGACCAGGCGGTCGTCGCCGACGCGGCGGAGGCGTTCCGGTCGTTGGACGAGGAGAAGGAGGAGCTGCGGGCGGCCCGCGAGGCCCAGCAGGCGTCGTCGGCGTTCCTCGACCACTACCGGCGCTACGCCCGCATCGCCGCCCGCCGCCGGGCCCGCCTGCCCCGCGCCGAACATGCCCGCTACGAACACCTCCAACGGGAACTCGTCAGGGCACAGGCCGACCACGATCAGGCCGTCACCGACCGTACCGAGGCGCAGGACCGCGCGACGGCGCTCGCCGAGCGGGCGGCACGGATCGGCGCCCAGGACGCGGCACTGCGCTCCGGGCCCGAGATGCGCGACGCCCGCGCTCTCGACCAGGCAGCGGCCGACGCCTCCCGCACCGCAGGGGACGTCGTCCGCTCCGAGGCGGACCGGCAGCAGGCCGCCGAAGCGCACACCCGGGCCCTAGGGCGGCTCGCCACCGCCACGAACCGGCTGACCACCGCCCAGGAAGCCCTGGACGACATCGAAGGCAGGGTCGCCGACAGCGCGGCGGCGGCCCGCATCGACGTACCCCGGACCTCCGGAGCCCCTGCCCCGGTCCTGCGCCGGGCCGCCGACGAGGCCATGGCGAGCAGACGGCGGGCCGTGGACCATGTGGAGACCCTGGTGACGGCGGCCGAACGCGCGGAGGAGGCCCGCAGGGCCGCCCGGCTGCGCGCCGACGAGGCCGACGAGGAGGCCGGGCGCGGCGCGGTACAGCTGGCCGAGGCGGAGGAGGCGGTCGCGGAGGCCGGACACGCCCTGGTCGCAGCCGTCCGGGAGAAGCTGTCGGGGTTCGCGGAGCTGCGCGTCGACGGGCTACCGGGGCTGCTCGACGCCGTGCAGGGCTGGACGAGTACCCTGGACGGACCCCATCCGGCCCGACTCGCCGCCACCACCGCACACCGCGTCCTCGGCGCCCGACTGGCCGACCGGGCCGCCGCCCTGACCCAGTCGGAGAAGGCCACCGCCGAACGCCTGCGCCGGGGCGCCGAGCAACTGGCCGCTCTGGAAACCGGCGGACAGCGCGGACCGGCCGCCCCGCACACCCGCACCGCCGACGTCCGCACCCGCGCCCTCGGCGCCCCGCTGTGGCGTCTCATCGACTTCCGCCCGCATGTGACGAAGGCGCAACAGGCTGGCTTGGAGGCCGCGTTGGAGGCCTCCGGGCTCCTCGATGCCTGGGTGCGGCCGGACGGCACGGCGGTGTCGGCGCACGGCCACGACGTCCTTCTCGATCCCCTCGACCTGCCCACCGGCAATGGACTCGACCGCGCGCTGTGCCCGGCCGTCGACCACGCCGACGCCGGAGCCGCGGCCGTCGGCGAGCAGACCGTCCAGCGCCTGCTGGCCGCCATCGCGCTGGTGGACGCGGACCAGGAGGGTGACAGCCGTACCTGGGTCTGTGTCGACGGCCGCTTCCGGGTCGGCGCGCTCACCGGCGGCTGGGCCAAGGACAGCGCCCAGTACGTGGGGGAGAAGGCCCGGGAACAGGACCGCAGGAACCGGATCGCCGAACTGCGCATCGAGCAGGCGGCCATGGAGGCCGAACGGGAGCAACTCGTCGAGCAGCGACGGGTGGTGTCCGAACGGCGCACCGTCCTCGACGCCGAACTCGCCGCCGTACCCGGCGAGGACGACCTGCGCCGCGCCCACGCCTGGCTCGGCGCGGCGGCCGAAACCGTCCACCGGGCCCGTACCCGGCAGCGGGAGCGGGCCGCCGAACTGTCCCGCGCGGCGACCGAAGCCGACCGCACGGCCAACGAACTCAGCGACACGGCAACCGACCTGAACCTTCCCGCCGGGCGGGACGGTCTGGCGGCCGTGCGGCACGCGCTCGCCGACCACGCCGTGCACCTCGCCGCGCTCTGGCCCGCCTCGCGCGAGCGCGCGGACGCCGAGCGGGCGGTCGACGGGGAACGCACCGAGACCGACCGCGCCGAGCGGCTCGTCGCAGAGCTCGCCGAACGCGCCACGGAGGCGGCCCGCCTCGCCGCGGCCGCCGACGAACACCTGCGCACCCTCCGCTCGACCGTCGGAGCGGCCGTCGCCGAACTCCAGCGGCTGCTGGAGGAGACCGGGGAAGCCGCACGCGCCTGCGAGCGCGAACAGCAGCGCGCCCAGGAGGACATCCAGGCCGCCGACCGGCAGGCCGGGCATGCCGAGGGGCGCATCGAACGGCTCGCCGAGGACGTCACCGACGCCACCGCCGCCCGCGAACGGGCCGTCGCCGCGCTCCAGCGGTTCACGGCGACCGGACTGCTCGCCGTGGCCCTCCCCGACCTGCCCGTACCGGACGAGGACGGCGGACCCTGGGCGGCCACCCCCGCCGTGACCCTCGCCCGCGCCATCGAGTCCCGCCTCGCCACGACCGAGGACTCCGACGCGGCCTGGGAACGTATCCAGCGATATCTCAGCGAGGAACTCGGGCGGCTCCAGGACGCGCTGTCCCGGCACGGCCACACCGCCACGGCCCGCCCCGGCGAGGACGGCATGCGCGTCGACATCGTCTACCAGGGCCGCGAACGCGCCGTACCCGAGCTCGCCGAAGCCCTCGCCACCGAGGTCGCCGAACTGACCCGCATCCTGTCCGCGCACGAACGCGAGATCCTGCAGACCCACCTGATCACCGAGGTCGCCGGCACCCTTCAGGAACTGATCGGCTCGGCCGAACGCCAAGTACGTGCCATGAACAGGGAGCTGGAGGAGCGCCCGACGTCCACGGGCATGAAGCTGCGCCTGGTCTGGCGCGCCTCCCGCCGCGCCCCGCAGGGGCTGGCCCAGGCCAGGGACCGGCTGCGCCAGTCCGCCGACGCCTGGTCACCCGAGGACCGGGCCGCCGTCGGCGCCTTCCTCCAGGAGCAGATCGCCCGCCGGCAGGCCGACGACCGTACCGGCAGCTGGCAGGAGGACCTCACCGCCGCCCTCGACTACCGCGCCTGGCACGAGTTCGGCGTAGAGCGCCACCAGCACGGCAGATGGGTACCGGCCACCGGCCCCGCCTCCGGCGGCGAACGCGTCCTCGCCGCGTCCGTCCCCCTGTTCGCCGCCGCCTCCTCCCACTACGCGAGCGCGGGCGGCGCCCACGCCCCGCGCCTCGTCACCCTCGACGAGGCGTTCGCGGGCGTCGACGACGACTCCCGCGCCAAGTGCCTGGGCCTGTTGCGCGCCTTCGATCTCGACGTCGTCATGACCAGCGAACGCGAGTGGGCCTGCTACCCACAGGTCCCCGGCATCGCCATCGCCCAGCTGTCCCGGGTCGACGACATCGACGCCGTACTCGTGACCCGGTGGGAGTGGGACGGTGGCGAACGGCGACGCGGCCCCGAGCCCGGGACCACCGCGGGCCCGGCACCGATTCCTGCCCCATTCCCCGGCCCGGCCCATGAAGCCGACGCGCTCGACGCTTTCCGTGCCACGGTGGAACCGGGGACCCCGTGGACGTGAACCCGTCGGCGGCCGAGGCGAACGTCGACGCTGAACGGCTCGGACGGCTGCTCGGGGACCCGGGGCTGGCCTGGTTCCTGGAGCGCGTCAGGCAGCGGATGGCGGCCGGACGGCCCCTCACCGGGACGGTCACTCTGGCAGGCCCCGACGACCTCCAACGCCGAGCCGCCGAGCGACTGCTGGGACGCCCTCCGAGCGCCGGACGGTCCCTGACCGTGCGCCTCGACACGGTGGACGAGGTCCTGCGCCGCTCCGGCGTCAGCCCCGACGGCCTGGAGACCGCCGTGGTCGCCCTCACCGGGCCGGTCGTACCGCGCGCGGAGACACGGGACAGACTTTCCGAGGCGTGGGAGACGGCACTGGCCCCGCTCGCCGCCGTGAACGCCGAACTGGCCGACTGGGCCGGCCGGATCCGCGAGGACGGCCTCGTACGGCGACTCGCCCGCACCCCCGAGGCCGCGGGCCTCCTCGTCACCTCCGCCGTGCGGGCACTGCGCGCACTGCCGGCCGACCCCCCGATGTCACGGGCGGCGTTCGCGGCGCTGCGGCTGGCCGGCGCCCACGCCCTGGACGAAGGAACCCCGCTCGCCACGCTCGTGCTCTCCGGGATCCGTGCGCTCTCCGGCTTCCCCGACGGAGCCGGCGCCGAGTGGCGACGCGAGGCCTGGGCTTCGGCCGGACTCCTCAAGGACGACGTGTCATCCACCGTCCTCACCCTCAACCTGCGCGGCACACCTGCTCTCGACTGGATGGCCGACGAGGGCGAACCCACGGTCCTGACGCTGCGTTCCCTCACCCGCCGGACCGCGAACGGGATCACGACGGCGACCGGAGACGTCCACGTGTGCGAGAACCCGGCCGTCCTGTCCGCCGCCGCCGACGCCCTCGGCCCGGCATGCCCGCCCATGGTGTGCCTTCAGGGACAGCCCTCGGCGGCGGCGCTCACCCTGCTGCGCGGCCTGTCCGCACGCGGAGCGGTTCTCCTCCACCACGCGGACTTCGACTGGGGAGGGGTGCGCATCGCCACCGCCCTCGGGCGAGTGGCCCCATGGCGCCCCTGGCGGTACGAGGCCGCCGACTACCAGGCGGCCGTGACGGGGATGAGTGAGCCTCAGTACCTCTCAGGCACGGCCGCCGCGACACCGTGGGATCCGCGCTTGGCCACCGCGATGACCGAGCACGGAGTACGTGTCGAAGAGGAGCTGATCCTTGATGTTCTGCTCTCGGACCTGCGGACCGCGGCACACTGACAGACGTGAGACGGCTCCGAGACTCCTCGACCAGCGGTTGACGAGCCGCCGGGCGTCGACAAGCTTGCGCAGCACCGGCCACAGCTGGAGAAGCAGCTCCACATCCCTTCCGCCCGAATGAGATTGGATTGTTGACCATGACGCTCGTTTGACGCTCTGGGCGCCAGCAAGCAGGGCAGAGAGCCGAGAAATCGACTCTGACCTGGGCTGTTGCGTGACCCGCACGGGCCCACATCTTTCCGATGACGCATCATGTGGAGTGCGTGGCGATTCTGGAGCCGGACGGGAAGGGTTCCTGACCTGCGGTTTTGCGCGTGCGCACTGTGTGTGGTGCGGGGGTTGCGGGAGCGGGGTCGACCCGGTCGGACCTCAGGCTCTGTCGGACATGCCCGCACCCGGAGTCTCCGGGTGCGGGCATGTGAGGAAAGCCGGATCGTCAGTCGAGCTGCGTCACCTTCGGCACATCACCGCCGGCCGAGGCGTCGGTGGCGCCGGACCTCGGGTACGACCGGGGCACGGGCCGGCTGACCGTCGTCACACCGTTCTCCAGCGGGTACGAGGTGCGGCCCGCCCTGTGGGGAGCCGTCCGGACGGAGTCGGAGACACGCTGCTACGCCCTGGCCTTCAGGCGCGACACGGGCGGCTGGCGGGCCGAGGTCACCGCTCGGCCGAACGCGGACTGCACGCGCCGGCAGCCGGTCACCGGCGCGGCCCAGGCCGCCCAAGCCGCCCCGCGCACCCTCGCCCAACCGGACGCGGCCCGCTCCGAGGTCCAGCGACTCCTCGCATCGGCCGCCAGCACCGCCGACGGCCGTGCCTACGATGTGGCCACCGTGACCGACCTCGTGCACGCTGCCGGACAGCAGCAGTGCTACCGGTTCACCCGGAACACCGATTCCCACGACACCGCCCCCGCCACCGCCCTCCCGGTGGCCGCCGCGCACTGCGCCGCTTGAGCGAGTGGCGTCGAGACGGAAGGATGCAACGGGGTAGCAGCCGATCCGGACGGCGGCTGCTCTTGATCGCGCCGCCGCCGGCCCGCCGAGCGAACGACCTGACCCCGGAACGGTCTGGGACGACGTCGAGGTGACGTAGCCGAATCGTCCTGGCTCTGACGTGCTTCTTCGTTTCACAACGTGCGGGGCGGGTCTGCCGTACGAGCAGCGGTGTGACGTTCCCTCGGTCTTTCGGGGAGCTGTCGTCCACCGTGTCAGCGCAGGTCGGCCCACAGGGCCCGGAGTTCGCCGCGTGGATCACGGCTGGTGGTCGGTGAGGTTGCAAAGCGCCGAACGGACCGGTGTGGTTCGCCGTAGGCGGCCCAGCCGGGATCGCCGGTGGTGGCGAAGGACACCCAGGCGGCGTGCATGCTCTCCGCGATCGCCTGCGGCGGGCTGTCGCCGAGCAGGGGCGCGAAGGCCGGGTCGGCCAGGTTGTCGAAGACGAAGGGGACGTCCAGCGCATGGCACGCGCCCAGCGCGCCGTCGAAGGCGGGGGAGGGCCAGGCGAACTCGTAGACGAAGGCGCGAGCACCGTGGCGTGCCTGGGCCTCGGCCAGGCGCAGCGCGGGCAGGCGGTAGAACCAGTCGGTGGCGATGTCCGCGAACACCTCGCCGGGGCTCGCTCCGGGGGCAGCGGCGCGGTAGGCGGCGACGCCGCTGCCGGGCGGCAGGCCGTACGCGGCGGCGGTGCGTTCCACGAGTTCGTCGGTCACCAGGCCACTCAGCCCGGAGACCACGGTGAACAGGCGGAACTCGTCACTGGTCCAGCCCACCAGGACGTCGACACCCGCCGCCGCGCCCGCGGCGATCGCGTCCGTCGGCGCGTGGGGAAGGGTGTCGTTGTCGACCACCGGTTCGAAGGGCATCAGGTTGCGTGCGGCCTCACCCCACAGTGCCGGGTCGGGGCGGGCGGAGATCTCGCCGCGCAGCCGGAGCTGCGCGGCCAGCACTCGGTCGACGGGCACGGCGGCGAGGGCGGGCCGGGTCGGCGGTATCCCGAGGGTCGCCGCGAGGCGGGCGGCGACCAGGGCGGCGCTCTCGGAGGAGAGCGCGTGGTGGGCCGCTCCGCTCTGCAGCGCCGCGCGGTGGAAGAGGCCCTTCGCCGCGGGCATGGCCAGCAGGGCGCCGATGCTCATGGCGCCGGCCGACTGGCCGAACACGGTGACGCGGTCGGGGTCCCCGCCGAAGGAGGCGATGTTGTCGCGGACCCATCCGAGCGCGGCGATCTGGTCCAGCAGACCCAGGTTTGCCGCTGCGGGGTCGCCGGGCCCGAGGTGCAGGAAACCCTCCACGCCCAGGCGGTAGTTGAGGGTGACCAGGACGACGCCGTCGCGGGCGAACGCGGTGCCGTCGTAGCCGGTGAGCGAACCGCAGCCGTTGCTGAAGGCCCCGCCGTGGAGCCAGACCAGGACCGGCAGCGGCCCGACCGGATCCGGGGTCCACACGTTGAGGTTGAGGAAGTCGTCGCCCGGGACGAGTGTCTCGGGGAGCAGGCGGTCCATCGGCGGCGGGTACGGTGCCTGAGGCGCGGTGGGGCCGTACGCGTCGGCGTCGCGGATCCCGTCCCACGCGGCCGGCGGCCGCGGGGGTGCGAAGCGCAGCGGCCCGGTGGGAGCGGCCGCGTAGGGGATGTTCCTGAAGGCGGCGGTCCCGGCAGGGCCGGTGACACCGCGGACCAGGCCGTGGCGGGTCGCGAGGACCGGTCGCATGAGCACTCCTTCGCGCGGAGGGGGTACGGGGAGCCGGTTCGGTCAGTGTCCGGCGCTGACGATGCGCAGCGCGAACTGCGCGTACTGCTCGGCGACCTGTTCGCGGGTGCGCCGGAGGGCGGGGCCGAACCACTGCGCGACCTGCACCCCGAGGCCGCCGATCGCGGTGACCGCCAGCAGCGGGTCGTCGAGCTCGAACTCACCGTTCTTGATGCCGCGTTCGAGGACGTCGGCGAGCAGGCGGCGGCACTCCTCGCGCAACCGGAGCGAGGGCGCGGCCAGTTCGGGTGACAGGGAGTGCAGTTCGCTGTTGGTGACCACCGCCAGCAGTGGATGGTCGGTGTGGAGCAGCACATGGGCACGGACCAGCGCGGCCAGTTGCCGGGCGGCGCTGTCGTCACGGGTGCCGTCGGCCGCCTCCGCCAGCCGGGTCCGCATCTCCTCGTGTCCGATGCGCACCAGCTCGGCCAGCACGTGCCCCTTGGACGGGTAGTGCGCGTACAGGGTGGCGGAGTTGATGCCGACCATGCCCGCGATCTGCCGGATCGAGGCGCCCGCGAAGCCGGACTCGGCGAACAGCTCAAGGCCCGCCTCGAGGATCCTGCCCCGGGTGCCCGGCGGTGTGACGCCCTCAGGGAGAACCGCCTCCATCGCGACGACCCGGCGGGGCTCCCAGTCGGGAAGTTCCACGGCTGCTCCTGAAGGCTCGGCGAGATTTCCAACCAATCGATTGGTTGACACCGTAGCCCAGAAGCCGGATGGTGTCTCGCAGCGTTCCTGAAACAACCAATCGATTGGTTGGAAACCTGGTCGTGCTGTCCGCTCCGGCAGCCGGCCGCGATCCCTGGGGGAGCCCGCCCGTGAGCCGTCCCGTCACCCGTCCTGCCGAGCCGGCGAACCTCGCGACCCTGCTGACCGCGAGCGCGGAACGCGTCCCCGCACGGATCGCCGTGCGCCTGGGCACGGAGACCCTCGGCTACGCCGAACTGGACGACGGCTCGGCACGGACGGTGGCCGTGCTGCGGGACCACGGCGTGCGCCCCGGCGACCGGGTGGGGCTGATGCTGCCGAACGTCCCGGCCTTCGCCGTCCTCTACTTCGCCGTTCTCCGTGCCGGCGCCGTGGTGGTACCGATGAACCCGCTGCTCAAGGCGCGCGAGGTCCGCCAGTGTCTGGCCGACTCGGGCGCGGCGCTGCTGCTGACCTGGGAGGATCACGCGGACGAAGGGCGTGCGGCGGCCGCGGACTGCGGTACCCGCCACCTGGTGGTGGGCCCCGCGAGCCTGCGCGAACTGTGGGCGGCGCACGAGCCCGTGACCGAGGTGGCGGACCGGGCCGGCGAGGACACGGCCGTCATCCTTTACACCTCGGGCACCACCGGTACCCCCAAGGGCGCCGAACTCACCCACGCCAACCTCACGCGCAACACCGAGGTCTGTGCCCGCACCCTGCTGCGGCTCGGCGAGGACGACGTGGTCTTCGGCGGCCTGCCGCTGTTCCACTCCTTCGGCCAGGTCGTCGGCCTGAACTGCGCCGTCGCGGCGGGCGCCTGTCTGACACTGGCGGCGCGTTTCGACCCCGCCGAGGTGCCGGCGCTGATCGAGCGCGAGCGGGTGACGGTCTTCCTCGGCGTGCCGACCATGTACGCCGCGCTGCTCGCCCGGGGCGGGCCGGGGACGGCCGACGCGTCGTCGCTGCGTCTGTGCATCTCCGGCGGCGCTGCCCTGCCGGTCGAGGTCCTGCACGGCTTCGAGACGGCCTTCGGATGCCCCGTCCTGGAGGGGTACGGCCTCTCGGAGACGTCACCGGTCGTCTCCTTCAACCACCCCGAGGGCCCCCGTCGGCCCGGCACCATCGGCACCCCGATCGAGGGCGTGCGGATGCGGATCCAGGACGACCGGGGCCGCCCGCTCCCGGACGGCGAGCCGGGCGAGATCGCGGTCCGCGGACACAACGTCATGAAGGGGTACTGGCGGCGACCCGAGGCCACCGCCGAGACGATCGTCGACGGCTGGCTGCGCACCGGCGACATCGGCGTCCGCGACCCGGACGGCCTCTTCCGGGTCGTCGACCGGAAGAAGGACCTGATCATCCGCGGCGGCTTCAACGTCTATCCCCGTGAGATCGAGGAGGTTCTCTACGAGCACCCCGCGGTGGCCGAAGCGGCCGTGGTCGGGGTCCCGCACCCCACCCACGGGGAAGAGATCGCCGCCGTGGTCACCCTCCGGAGCGGCGCCGTCAGCACCCCCGACGAGCTGCGCGACTTCGTCCGCGCCCGCGTCGCCCCGTACAAGTACCCGCGTCTCGTCCGGATCGCCGACCTGCCCAAGGGGCCGACCGGCAAGATCCTCAAACGCGCGATCACGGTGTCGGCGGACCCTGCCGACGAGCCCGGCTGATCCGGGCGGCGTGCGGCCCCCGCGCTCACCGGCCCACCCGTGTCCGCGTCCCCCGCTCCTGTGCCCTCGGCCGGGTCCCGCCCGGCCGGTCGGCACGGGGCGTTCCGGGCCGGACGGCACGGACCTTCCGGTCCTGTCGCCGCCGTCCCCCGTACGAGACCGTCCGCGCGGGCGGTCCTCCCCTTCCCGCACAACTTCCCGCACAACTTCCCACACAACGGAGTGTGCTCCATGAGATTCCGCTCCCTGCGCAGGGCGGCCCAGGCCCTCGCCGCCATCGGCGCCGCGTTCGCCCTCGCGGCGGCCGGCCCGGCCGTGCCGGCCCGGGCGGCCACGCCACCCCTGCCGGCCCTGAACATCACCGGCACCTACGTCACCGGCGTCTCCTCCGGCGGCTTCATGGCAACCCAGCTCCAGGTCGCCTACTCCGGCACCTTCGACGGCGCCGGCGTCTTCGCCGCCGGGCCGTACGACTGCGGTCAGGGGCACGTGATCAAGTTCGTCACCTGCGACCTCGGCCTGGGCGTCGCCGATCTGGAGCGGCAGGCCGCGGACTGGGCGTCCGAGGGCCGCATCGACCCGGTCGCGAACCTCGCGGGCAAACCGGTCTACACGTACCACGGCTACCTCGACCCGGTGGTCAACCCGCTGGTCTCCCGGGCCGGCGTCGACTTCTACGAGCACTTCGGGGCCGACGTCACGTACCACGACTGGGATCCGGCCGGGCATTCGTGGCCGACCCCCGACGGAGTCGTCCCCTGCGCCCTCACCCTGCCGCCGTTCCTGAACGACTGTCACGACGACCCTCAGCGCGAGATGCTCACCGCCTGGCTCGGCAGGGTCAATCCGCGCAACACCGGCACCCCCCAGGGCACCCTCACGCACTTCGACCAGAACGCCTACGCTCCCGGCGGCTCGGCCCGTGACCTGTCGATGGACTCCACCGGGCAGCTCTACGTCCCGCCGGCCTGTGCGAGCGGCGCTCCCTGCAAGCTGGTGGTGGCCCTGCACGGCTGCCTGTCCGCCCAGCAGCTCCTCGGTACGGCCTTCGCCGAGAAGGGGAACCTGGACACCTACGCGGACACCAACAACCTGGTCGTCCTCTACCCGCAGGCCGTGTCCAGCGTCTGGCCGGTCAACCCGCAGGGCTGCTGGGACTGGTTCGGCTACACCGGATCCGACTACGCGGTGCAGAGCGCACCGCAGATGACCGCCATCGTCAACATGGTCCACGCCCTGGGCGCCTGAGCTCCACCGCCGACGCCACCCGCAGCGCACACCGTGCGCTGCGGGTGGCGCGCGTCCCGGGGAGCGGGAGGTACGGCGGCCTGCTCAGGGGCGGGTCGTGACCAGTGCCCCCGCCAAGGCGCGGGCGGCTGCCGACGTGCGGTCGCGGTCGCCGGTGGCGACCAGGTCCAGGAGCAGCCCGCGGAAGGCGGCGAGCGTGAGGGTGGCCAGGGCCGAGGCGTGCTCCCGGTCGACGACGCCCGCCCCGACCAGGTGGTCACCGATCAGCGTGAGCCAGTCGAGCACGATGCCGTCGAGGAAGTCGCGGTACCGCTCAGGCTCGCGCACCGCATGGCCGTACGCCTCGAAGAAGAAGCGCCAGTAGCCCGACTGCTCCGGGGCCGCCATGGCATCCCGGACCGCCTCGATCGCACGACCCGGCTCGGCGGAGACAGGAGGTCTCAAACCGTCGGTGGGGGCCCCGGCGCGGGCGCGGGTTCCGCGGCGGACGCCGGTGCGGCCGGGGCGACGCCCAGGAGGGCCACGTACTCGCCGAGCCGGGCCGCCGCGTCGAGCATGGACACCCCGCGGGCCGTGAGCCGGCGCCGCCAGTCGTCGAGGGCGGCGGACAGCGCCTCGGTGCCGCCGGCCGTGCGGATCTGCCGGACCACCGTGCGGATGTGCTCCAGCGGGTAGCCTCCGCGCCGCAGAAGATGGGTCAGTTCGGCGTCGCGCACGTCCGTGGCGCCGAACGAACGACGGCCGGTGACCGGCTCCCGGGCGGGGGTGAGGACGCCCACCGCCTCCCAGTTCCGCAGGGTCGCCGGGGTCACTGCGAGGCGGCGCGCGAGTTCGCCGATGCTGAGCGGCTCGCTGCCTGCAAAGGGGTGCCCGGCGGGGCCGGGGCCGCGGGTGAGGTGCTCCACCGCCCGCCCCACCGCGTCCAGCGTGCCTCTGTCGCGCAGCAGTTGGGCGTGGCCGCGGTCGACGCCGGCCAGCGCGGTGTCGAGGTCGCCGGTGTTGAGCGACCGCATGATCTCGCCGCCCGTGGCGTAGCCGTATGCCCGGACGAGCGCCAGGTAGGCGTGCAGGGCAGCCGCGTGGAGCTCGGTGTAGGTGCGGTAGCCGGACGGGGTGCGCCGGGCGAGCGGGATGAACCCGTCCCGCTCGTAGTTGCGGACCGCCTGGGTGGAAATGCCGTGCTCACGGGCCAGGTCGTGGGGACGCAGGTACTTCACGGTTTGAGACTTTATTCGAATTCCAGGGCATGTTTCCTCTCAAACCTTCAACCGACTTTGCAGATATACGCTTGAACCCATGAATCGGGACGTCAAGGAACTCGTCACCACGTCGCACGACGAAGGCGTGCCCGCCGTGCTGTGTGCCGCCGACAGCCACGATCTGATCCGTGTGCACGGGGCTCGTGAGAACAACCTCAGGAACGTGCATGTGGAGATCCCCAAACGGCGGCTGACCGTGTTCACCGGGGTCTCCGGCTCGGGCAAGAGCTCGTTGGTGTTCGACACGATCGCCGCGGAGTCGCAGCGGCTGATCAACGAGACGTACAGCGCCTTCGTCCAGGGCTTCATGCCCACGCCGGCGCGGCCCGAGGTCGACGTGCTCGACGGGCTGACCACCGCGATCCTCGTCGACCAGCAGCCCATGGGCAGCAGCCTCCGCTCCACGGTCGGCACCGCCACCGACGCGGGCACACTGCTGCGCATCCTCTTCAGCCGCCTCGCCAAGCCGCACATCGGGTCGCAGAAGGCGTTCGCCTTCAACGTCGCCTCGGCCGACGCCTCGGGTGTCCTCGTGGTGAACGGCAAGAAGATCGAGAAGGGCTTCAGCGTCGTCGGCGGCATGTGCCTGCGCTGCGAGGGCATGGGCACCGTCTCGGACATCGATCCCGCCCAGCTCCTCGACGACTCCAGGTCGCTCGCGGACGGCGCGGTCACGGTCCCCGGCTGGAAGCCCGACGGCTGGGTGGTGCGGTCGTTCACCGAGTCGGGCTTCCTCGACCCGCACAAGGCGATCCGCGACTACACCGAGCAGGAGCGGCACGACTTCCTTCACCGGGACCCGGTCAAGGTCAAGGTGAAGGGCGTCAACACCACCTACGAGGGCCTCCTCGCGCGGGTGCGCAGGTCGTTCCTGTCCAAGGACAAGGAGACGCTCCAGCCGCACATCCGTGCCTTCGTGGAACGGGCGGTGGCGTTCTCCGTCTGCCCCGAGTGCCACGGCACCAGGCTCAGCGAGACCGCCCGGTCCGCGAAGATCGACGGCCTGAGCATCGCCGACGCCTGCGCCATGCAGATCGGCGACCTAGCGGCCTGGGCCCGCGGTCTCACCGACCCGTCGGTCACGACACTGCTCACGGTGCTCGGCCAGACCCTCGACTCGTTCGTCCAGATCGGCCTGGGCTACCTCTCGCTCGACCGGTCATCGAGCACGCTCTCGGGCGGTGAGGCCCAGCGCGTCAAGATGGTCCGCCACCTGGGCTCCGCGCTCACGGACGTCACCTACGTCTTCGACGAGCCCACCGTCGGCCTGCACCCGCACGACATCCAGCGGATGAACGACCTGCTGCTGCGACTGCGCGACAAGGGCAACACCGTGCTGGTCGTGGAGCACAAGCCGGAGACGATCGTGATCGCCGACCACGTCGTCGACCTGGGACCGCACGCCGGCACCAAGGGCGGCGAGGTGGTCTTCGAGGGCACCGTCGAGGGCCTGCGGGCCAGTGGCACCGTCACCGGACGGCACCTGGACGACCGGGCCTCACTGAAGCCGTCCGTACGCGAGCGGTCCGGTGTGCTGGAGGTGCGCGGCGCGAACGCCCACAACCTGCGCGACGTCGACGTGGACATCCCGCTCGGCGTGCTCACCGTGCTCACCGGCGTCGCGGGCTCCGGCAAGAGCTCCCTGATCCACGGCTCGGTGGCGGGCCGCGACGGCGTCGTCACGGTGGACCAGTCGCCCGTCAAGGGCTCCCGGCGCAGCAACCCGGCCACCTACACCGGCATGCTCGAACCGATCCGCAAGACGTTCGCCAAGGTCAACGGGGTCAAGCCCGCCCTGTTCAGCCCGAACTCCGAGGGCGCCTGCCCCACCTGCAAGGGCGCCGGTGTCATCTACACCGACCTGGCGATCATGGCCGGCGTCGCCACCACCTGCGAGGAGTGCGAGGGCAGGCGGTTCCAGGCATCGGTGCTCCGGTACCGGCTCGGCGGCCGGGACATCAGCGAGGTGTTCGCGATGCCGGTGGCCGAGGCCGCCGAGTTCTTCCGCAACGGTGAGGCACGGACGCCGGCCGCGTATGCCGTCCTCGACCGGCTCGCCGAGGTCGGCCTGGGCTACCTCGGCCTCGGCCAGCCGCTCACCACCCTCTCCGGCGGAGAGCGGCAACGGCTCAAGCTCGCCGGCCACATGGCCGGAACGGGCAGCGTCTACATCCTCGACGAGCCGACCAGCGGCCTGCACCTGGCCGACGTCGAGCAACTGCTCGCCCTGCTCGACCGGCTGGTGGACTCCGGCAGGACGGTCGTCGTCGTGGAGCACCACCAGGCGGTCATGGCGCACGCCGACTGGATCATCGACCTCGGCCCCGGCGCCGGCCACGACGGCGGCCGCATCGTCTTCGAGGGCACCCCGGCGGACCTGGTGAGCGCCCGCTCCACCCTCACCGCCCAGCACCTCGCCCAGTACGTCGGCGCCTGACGCGACGCGGCCGTGCGTCTGCCCCCGCCCGGTGACCCGGGACGGGGGCGACGACCGCGGCCGGCCCGTGCCTGGGTCGGGAGCGTCGCCGGGGAGTCCTGCTGGCCGCCGCGGCCCGCCGGAATCCCCGTCAGGAGGTGGGCAGTTCGCCGCGGACCGTGCGGGCGGCGGCGACCAGGTTCTCCAGGGAGGCCCGGGTCTCGGGCCAGCCTCGGGTCTTCAGGCCGCAGTCGGGGTTGACCCAGAGCCGCTCGGCGGGGATCGCCCTGAGGCCGGTGCGCAGCAGGCCGGCGGCCTCCTCGGCGCTCGGGACGCGCGGGGAGTGGATGTCGTAGACGCCGGGTCCGGCCTCGCGCGGGTAGCCGTGTGCGGCGAGTTCGCGGGCGACCTGCATGTGCGAGCGGGCCGCTTCCAGGCTGATGACGTCGGCGTCGAGGTCGTCGATGGCCTGGACGATGTCGCCGAACTCGGCGTAGCACATGTGGGTGTGGATCTGGGTGTCGGGCCGGACTCCGGCGGTGGTGAGCCGGAAGGCCGCCGTGGCCCAGTCCAGGTAGGCGGGCCGATCGGCGGCGCGCAGCGGCAGGGTCTCGCGGAGCGCGGGCTCGTCGACCTGGATCACCGAGGTCCCCGCCGCCTCCAGGTCGTTCACCTCGTCGCGCAGGGCGAGGGCGACCTGGCGGGCGGTGTCGCCGAGCGGCTGGTCGTCGCGGACGAAGGACCAGGCCAGCATGGTGACCGGGCCGGTGAGCATGCCCTTGACCGGGCGGTCGGTGAGGGACTGGGCGTACGACGTCCAGCGGACCGTCATCGGCTCGGGGCGGGAGATGTCACCGGCCAGGACCGGCGGACGGACGTAGCGGGTGCCGTAGGACTGGACCCAGCCGTGCTGGGTGGCGAGGTAGCCGGTGAGCTGTTCGGCGAAGTACTGGACCATGTCGTTGCGTTCGGGTTCGCCGTGCACCAGGACGTCGATGCCGGTCTTCTCCTGGAAGGAGACGACCTCCTGGATCTCGGTCCTGATGCGCTCCTCGTAGCCCTCGGCGTCGATCCGGCCGCTGCGCAGACCGGCACGGGCGGCGCGGAGTTCGTCGGTCTGCGGGAACGAGCCGATGGTGGTGGTCGGCAGCAGGGGCAGGCCGAGGTGGGCGCGCTGGGCGGTGGCCCGCTCGGGGTAGGGCCGGGAGCGGCGGGCGTCGGCGTCGGTGACGGCGGCGGCCCGGGTGCGGACGGCCGGGTCGTGTGTGATGGGCGAGTTCGCGCGGGAGGCGAGGTCGGCCCGGTTGGCGGCCAGTTCGCCGGTGATGGCGTCGGTGCCCTGGGCGAGGCCCTTGGCGAGGGTGACGATCTCGGCGGTCTTCTGCTGGGCGAAGGCCAGCCAGCGCCGGATCTGCGGCTCGACGTCCCGTTCGGCGGACGCGTCGAGGGGGACGTGGAGCAGCGAGCAGGAGGCGGCGACGTCGACCCGGCCGGCGAGCCCGAGGAGGGTGCCGAGGGTGGTCAGGGAATGCGCCAGGTCGTTGATCCAGATGTTGCGGCCGTTGACGACACCGGCGACCAGGCGCTTGCCGGGCAGCCCGCCGACGGCGGCCAGCGCGTCCAGGTTGGCCGCGGCGGCTTCCGTGAAGTCCAGCGCCAGGCCCTCGACCGGGGCCTTGGCCAGCACCGGCAGGGCCTCGCCGAGTCGGTCGAAGTAGGAGGCGACCAGGAGCTTCGGCCGGTCGGGGAGGGCGCCGAGGTCGCGGTAGGTGCGGGTGACGGCGTTCAGTTCGGCCGGGGTGCGGTCCTGGACCAGGGCGGGTTCGTCGAGCTGCACCCACTCGGCGCCGGCCGCCCGCAGGTCGGCGAGCACCTCGGCGTACACCGGCAGCAGCCGGTCCAGGAGGGTGAGCGGCTCGAAGCCGGCGGGGGCGCCGGGGGCGGGCTTGGCGAGGAGGAGGTAGGTGACCGGGCCGACCAGGACCGGACGGGCGGTCAGGCCGAGGGCCAGGGCCTCCTTGAGCTCGGCGACCTGCTTGGCGGAGTTCGCGGTGAAGACGGTGTCCGGGCCCAGCTCCGGCACCAGATAGTGGTAGTTGGTGTCGAACCACTTCGTCATCTCCAGCGGCGCCACGTCCTGGGTGCCGCGGGCCATGGCGAAGTAGCCGTCGAGGGCGTCGGCGTCGACCGCGGCGCGGTGCCGCTCGGGGATCGCGCCGAGCAGGACGGTGGTGTCGAGGACGTGGTCGTAGTACGAGAAGTCGCCGGTGGGCACCTCGTGGATGCCGGCGTCGGCGAGCTGCCGCCAGTTGCTGCGGCGGAGTTCGGCGGCGGTGGCGCGGAGGGCGTCGGCGGTGACGCGGCCCTTCCAGTAGCCCTCGATCGCCTTCTTCAGTTCCCGGTTCCGGCCCTGCCGGGGGTAGCCGTACACGGTGGCCCGTGCTGCCGCGGCTGCGGACTTCGCTGTCACGGAGATCTCCTTCGCGAGATGGATCCCTGAGATCCCGGAGACGGGACGAGAGCGCGAAGGGGATGACGAACCCGACGGCGGCGACCTCGCGCGGCAAAGGCGCGGTCGTCCCGTCCGGTGTGTACGCCGACCCGCCCACGAGGTCACCGGGATGTCCGTGCACGGAACGGTCCGCGCACGGGCAGTTGGCAGGTCTTCGGACTTGCGGGCACGTCCTCCGGTCGGAGGACACCTACTGGCCGTCGCTTCCCAGGTCCGGTACGTCGGACCCAGTGCGTATGACGGCGGTCGTTCCCGCTCACCGCTGCGGGGCAGTCCCGGAATCCCACCGGGTTCCCTCTTGCGACGCCCTGTCCGGCTGACAGGGCGAACCAGCTGCTGCGGCCAGCCTACGGGGTGTCGAGGTCGAACGCGGCCCTGACGGCTGCGGTGGTCCCGTCGGGCGGGGTCCGGCAGACACCGGGGCCGAGGGCGGTCTCCTCCGTCGAACAGCTCACGCAGCCGGCGGAGAGGTCCGGCCTCACCCCGATCGGGCCGGCCGCCGTTCGTCGTCAACCACCCGGGTGTCACGTCGGCGGTCATGGGACCGCGCACCATGGAGCAGTGGGATGCGTTCCTGCCCGCCGCCGACGTCACCCTCCCGTCCGACGTCCTCGACCGCATCGACGAGATCGTCGCCCCCGGAGTGAGCGTCAACCCCGCCGACACCAGCTACGGCGACTTCGAGTCCCGAGCCGGCCGGCGGCGGCGCTGACGCGGTCCGGCAGCGCCCGGACCGGCGTGGGTCAGGAGCTGTGGTCCGACAGGAAGCCGGTGAGGTAGCTCATCGTCTTCTCGGTGGACCAGGGCTGCGCGGCGCTGCCGGGTGCGGAGGCGCTCGGTGACGTGCTCGGCGCGGCGCTCGGCGAGGTGCCGGTGAGGGCCGCCACGCCGAGGTCTCCGTGACCGGCTCCGGTGAGCACTACGCGTTCGGCGTCGACGCCCTTCTTCCTGAGGGCGGTGCAGAGGTCCAGGGTCTGGCTGGGGGAGACCAGAGGGTCGGCCGTGCCGTGCATCAGGAGGAAGGGCGGTGTCGCGGAGGTGATGTGGGTGGCCGGGTCGGCGGCGGCCACCTGATCGGTGTACTGCGCGACGGACCTGGTGGTTCCGGGGCCGTAGACCCACTGCGCGGCGGAGTTGCCCGCGGCGTAGTTGAAGTCCTTGGCGGCCTGGTCGTAGTCGGCGGCGAGCCGGGACAGGTCGGCGGGGCCGAACTCGTCCACGACGCCCTGGACCGCGCTGCTCTGGTCGAGGTGGTCGCCGACGTCGTACCTCCTGTCGCCGCTGGTGACACCGGTCATGGCGGCCAGGTAGCCGCCCGCCGACTGGCCCCAGACGAAGACATGGCCGGTGTCGATGCCGTAGGTGCCGGCGTTGGCGCGCAGGTAGCGGATGGCGGACTTGACGTCGGCGAGGGCGTCCTCGTAGGTGGCGCCGCCGGTCGTGGTGCGGTACTGGACGCTGGCGACCACGTAGCCCTGGTCGGCGACGTAGGTGCGCTGGTCCAGGTTGCCGGTGCGGTCCGCCAGCACCCAGCCGCCGCCGGTGACATAGACGACCAGGGGCTTCCTGCCCGAGGTCTTGGGCACCTGGATGTCCAGCTTCAGGTCGGTCCTGACGCCGTGTGCGGTGGGTGAGGAGTAGGTGATGTCGTCGGTGGTGGTGACCGCCGACGTGTCACAGGTGATCGCCGGGCCGGCCGGGTCGATGACCGTGCTGGTGCTGTTGTCGGTCTTCTTGATCGTCGTTGCCTGTACGAGGTTCGTGGTGCCGCCCGCCGGCTGTCCCGACGGCGGGCCGCCGGCCCGGCCCGCTCCCGCCGCGGACGAGGTGGATGCCGGGCAGGCGGAGGCCGAAGCCGATGCCGGTGCGGGGGACGACGCGGCCGAGGAGCCGTCGTTCCCGCAGCCGGCCAGAACGGCTCCGGCCATGAGCGCGACCACCGCCAGGACGGCGGTCCGTCCCGGGCGCCGTGGCCGCCGCCCCGCTCCCCGGCCGTGGTCCGCGGTCACATCGTGTCCATGCATCGTGCCTTCTCCCGCCGGTCGGCGATCTCGAACGGTGACGAATGCGGAGATTGAATCTCCGTTTCGTCGCGCGCCCACCGTAACATGAAGTGGAGATGTCATCTCCGTTTTGGTCTCCGGTCCGGTCGCCGGGTGCCCGCGGCGCAGCCGCGGCTGCGCCGCCTCCCTGCTCGCAGGGGGGTTACGTACACCCCTCATCCGGTGGGAGGTCCCATCCCCCCGCGCTCCCCGTTCCGGTTGGCTGGTGGTCGTCACCGACCGGGACACCCAGAAGCAACGGGGGATTCGAACATGCAGATGCCGTCGCCGAAGACGGCCGGGGCCGCCCTGCTGACCGCAGCGCTGCTCGCCTCGGCCTCACCCGTCACCGCGGCCGCCGTCGCCGCCGGACACCGTCCGGCCGCGCCGCACTCCTACGGCGTGGCCGCTCTCCGGCAGGACCTCGCGGCCGTACGGCAGGCCGGGGGAGGCGATGTGAACGTGCTCGCCAGGATCGACCGGGCGGACGGGGCGCCGCTCATGGCACGCATCGGCACCCGGGCCGCCGGCTCCTCGGAACCGGTCCCGTGGAACGCGCACTTCCGCGTGGCGAGCACGACGAAGACGTTCACGGCCGCCGTGGTCCTCCAACTCGCCGCGGAGAAGCGGCTGTCGCTGGACGACACCGTCGAGCACTGGCTGCCGGGGGTCGTCGCGGGCAACGGCAACGACGGCGGCCGCATCACGGTCCGCGACCTGCTGCGCCAGACCAGCGGCCTGTACGACTACGTCGACGACCCGGAGATCCAGGACCGGCTGATCAACCACTTCGACGAGAACCGCTACGACACCACCCCGGCCGCCGACCTGGTGGCGGTGGCGATGAAGCACCGGCCGCTGTTCGTGCCGCGGCCCGGCGCGGCCACCCGGTGGGCGTACTCGAACACCAACTACCTGGTCGCCGGAATGATCGCCGAGAAGGCCGGCGGCGCGAGCTGGCCGGACCTGGTCGCCCACCGGGTGATCGCGAAGCTGGGACTGCGCAACACCTCCGTCCCCGGGCTCGACCCGTATCTGCCGGAGCCGTATGTGCGCGCGTACCTGACGACCGCGGACGGCGGGCGCCTCGACGTCACCGAGCACAGCTTCCAGCACACCGCCGACTCCGGCGTGGTGAGCACCACCGCCGACCTGAACACATTCTTCCGCGCCCTGGCCGGCGGGCGGCTGCTCCCCGCCGAGCAGTGGCGCGAGATGCGGCAGACCGTCGAGCGGACCGACGACCCGGAGGACGTCGCCGAGATGCCCGAGGGCACCTACGGACTCGGGCTGCGCAGGATCCCGCTCTCCTGCGGCGGTTACTACTACACCCACGAGGGCGACGGGGCAGGCGTCAACACCCGCCCCGCGGTGAGCGTGGACGGCAGCCGCGCGGTGACCGTCTCCCTCACCACCACGACCGCGCCGCCGGACCTCGCCGTCCTCAACCGCGCCACGGGCGCGCTCATCGACCACGCCCTGTGCGACCGGCCCTCCGCGGGTTCCCGGAAGCGCTAGGTGTATTGCCCTCTGAGGTTGGGGACGCGGCTGGCGGGTGGTTGGCCTTTCAGCGCGGTGTGTCCGCGGTGGTGATTGTAGGTGTGCAGCCATTCGGGGAAGGCGTCGCGTCGTTCCTGTTCGGAGCGGTAGGGGCGGGCGTAGGCCCATTCGTCGAGCAGCGTGCGGGCGTCCCGGAACCGGGCCGGTCTGCACCGGCGTACGGCCGGGCGCGTGCCGCGGCCCGGTGGCCGGCCGCCGCGGGACCCGGCCGGGCCACCGCCCGCCGCGTCCCGGCGCCGTCCGCGCGGCCGTTCCCGCCACCGCTTTCGTGATCGCACTGCCCGACCGCGACCATGACCTCCTACCCTTTCCGGTTGACGGCCGGATCGAACGGACGGCCCGAGTGACGATGGAGCGCGTATGACCGACGAGGCGATGGGTGACGAGGTCTACCAGCCGGACGGTTCGGAGGTGCAGGACGACGCCGGTCTGCTGGACGCCTCGGACACCCTGGACTACCGGGCCGGCGAGGAGGCCCTGGACGAGGGCTACTCGCCGCCGGAGCGGCCCTGGGCCGTGGAGCACACGGGCGTGACGGCGGCGGAGGGGCTGCGCGGGGAGACCCTGGACGAGCGGCTCGCCGAGGAGGTGCCGGACCTGGGCGTCCCGGACGGCGACGACCTCGGCGACACCTGGGACACGGACGGCGAACTCCTCGACGACGAGGTCGGCGACGACCGTGCCGGACGGCTCCTCGCACCGGACGAGGGCGCGCACGAGGTCACCGACTCCGACCTGTTCGCCTCCGACCGGGGCCTGGACGGCGCCGGGGCGTCGGCGGAGGAGGCCGCGATGCACGTCATCCCCGACTCCGAGGACTTCTGAGACGACACGCACATGGGTGCGGGGACGGCTTCCGTCCCCGCACCCATGCCTGTTCCGGGAGCGCCACCCGCACGGCCTCGACCGCAGGCATCCACCCTCCCTCCCCGGCCGGATGACTCGGGGCGCACGGGGTCGCGCCGCGGAGCACCGGGGCGAACGGCGGCTGCCGGGCCTGCGGTTCGACCGGGGAGTTCGGTCAGGTGATGTGGCGCAGCAGCGCCGCGACGGCCGCCGGGGGCTCCCCCGGCGGCCGTACCACCATCACCTTCCAGCTCGGCGCGTGCCGGGCGAACCGGTAGGTCGTCAGGTCCGGGAAGCGGCGGGCGATGGTCGGCGGCATGATGCAGACGCCGAGGTCGGCCCGGACCAGTTCGGAGGCGGCCACGATGTCGTTGACCTCGAAGTTCGTGGCGCGTTCGACGCCGGCCGCCCGGAACGCGCGGTCGGCCGCGTCCCGGATCGCCCAGCCGGGGGTGAACTCCACCTGCGGCAGCTCGGCGATGTCGTCCAGGTGGACCGTGCCCTCGGCACCGTCCGCCGTGAGGCTCCGGCGGGGCGAGGCCACCAGGACCATCTCCTCGCGGGCCAGCAGCCTGGTCACCAGACCGCGCTGCTGCTGGCGGTCCAGCGCCACCACCGCCAGGTCCACCGTGCCCTCGCGCAGCGCCTGCCGGATGTCGATGACCGCCGCCTGCCGCAACCGGACCACCACGTGCGGATGTTCCGCCCGCAGCGCGGCCAGTGCGTGGTGCAGGTTCGCCCAGACCCCCTGCATGGTGCCGACCGTCACCCGGCCGCGCAGCTCGCCCTTCGCCGCGTCGACCGCCTCGCGGGCCAGCTCGGCGGCGCGCAGGGCCTGCCGGGCCGCCGGCACGAACGCCTCGCCGGCCGGAGTGAGCCCGACCCGGTGCGTGGTCCGGGTGAACAGCGGGGTGCCCAGCTCGCGTTCGAGGGCGCGGACCGTGCCGGAGACGGCGGACTGGACCACGTGCAGCCGCCGCGCGGCCGCCGTGAACCCGCCCGAGTCCGCCACGGCGACCACGACTTCCATCTGCCGCAGGTCCATGAGCTGCTCCCGGTGGCACGGCGCCCGCCTCGGTACGACGGGGATCTCCGCCGCATCCTAGGCAGGCATCCGCTGCTCCCGGGTGCTCCCAGGCACGGACCAGGGGAGTGTCGACCAGTGCGCGTCGACCAGGCCCTACACCGAGCGCTTCGCGCCGGTCCGGCGCTCGGTGAGCCAGTACAGCAGGCCCAGCACCGGCAGGGCCGCCCCGAACATGCTGACCGCGCTCCAGCTGCCGGAGCGGTAGGCGATCGAGCCGAGCTGGGAGCCGAGGGCGCCGCCGATGAAGAAGATCGCGATGAAGGCGCTGTTCAGACGGGCCCGGGCGAGGGGATCGAGTTGGTAGACGGTGTGCTGGCCGAGGATCAGGCTGGTCTGCACGGCCATGTCGAGGGCGACGGCCGCGAGCCCGATCAGGACGACGCTGTGCTGTCCGAACCCGGCGATCGCGAAGGCCACCGCGGCGAGGCCGAACGCGGCACCGGTCATCCGGCGGGTCAGCCCGCGGTCGGCCCAGTGCCCGGCGAACGGGGCGACGGCCGCACCGGCGGCGCCGACCAGGGCGAACACCCCGACCCCGATGGCGGAGTAGTGGAAGTGCGGTCCGGTCAGCACGTACGAGACGGTGGTCCAGAAGGCGCTGAAGGCACCGAACATCGCGGCCTGGTAGAGGCCCCGGCGCACCAGCGCCGGGTGCGTGCGCACCAGCGCCGCAGTGGAGCGCAGCACGCGGTGGTAGGGCACGGCGGTGGTCGGCGCGTGCTGGGGGAGGGCCAGCCGCAGGGCCACGCCCAGCAGCGCCATCAGGACGGCCGAGCCGAGGTAGACGACCCGCCAGCCGGCGACGCTGGAGACCAGGCTGCTGAGCGTGCGGGACAGCAGGATGCCGGTGAGCAGGCCGCTCATCACCCGGCCCACCACCCGGCCCCGGGCGTGGTCGGGCGCCAGGCTCGCGGCGAACGGGACGAGGATCTGCGCCACCACGGAGGTGGCCCCGCTGACCAGCGAGGCGATCAGCAGCATCGGGAACCCGGTCGCGAGACCGGCCGCCACCAGGGCGAGCGTGGTGACCGTCAGGAGCGCGGTGATCAGGCTCCGCTTCTCCAGCCGGTCGCCGAGCGGCACCAGGAAGATCATGCCGATCACGTAGCCGACCTGGGTGAGCGTGATCAGCAGGCCCGCGGTGGCCTCGCCGATGTGGAAGACACCGCGCAGTTCGGACAGCAGGGGCTGTGCGTAGTACAGGTTCGCGACCGTCATGCCGGAGGCGACGGCGAACAGCGCGATCAGCCAGCCGGGAACCCCGTGGGCAGCCTCGGCGGCGGCCTCCCGGCGCGGGGAGCGTATTTCGGGCGACGACATCTGGGACACGGGACCTTCCTCACCGGAGGTGTTGCTCTCGCCATGCACAAGCGCTCCGGCACCCGTCATGCTTCCCCCCTCACGGCGATCGTTCCGGATGTCAGTCATCTGGATCGGAGATGGGCCGTGCCGTCGCCGGACCGCGGTGAAAGGAATCCGGGGAACGCGATGAACCCGCCCGGCAGCACCACCCCCACTCGTCACCGTCGCCGTGGTCCGCCGTCACGGTCCGGCGGGTGAGGCCGGGCGCCTCCCGGCCCGGGACCACCCGTCGCCGGAGCACGTCCACGGCCTTGGCGGCGGGCCGATGTGCGGGGCCACCGCCCTGCCGTCGCCGACGGCCGTGACCCCGCCGTCCCGGACGGCGATCGCGCCCGCCTGCGGACGGCTCGGGTCACCGGTGTGGACTCGCGCGTTGCGGACGACGGGCTCCGCGGGATCGTCGACGGCCTGGGGGAACCGGACCGCCGACCGGCCTTGAGGACATGGCTGCGGGAAGTCCGGCGCTGTTCGGCAGCAGCCCCGCAATCGTCAGCAGCCCCGGAGGGGGCGCGCGCCGGTACCCGTGTGCGGCTCCGCCGGGTGGGCTCGACCGGTCATGACGGCGCCGCGGCCTGCAGATCGCAGACCGCGGCGCTTCGGGCGGAGCGCTCAGCGTGCCGGTTCGACGGAGGGGTCCGTCGCGGTCCGCCGTGCCGTCGCGTCCGGGTCCGTGCCCTCGTCCCTGGCCTTGGCGGGCCCGATGCGGGCGGGCAGCCACAGCAGTGCCACCACCGCGGCGACCACCAGTGCCCCCGCGCCCACGGCGAAACTCACATGCATGGCCGAGAGATAGGCGTCCTGCGCCTTGGCGAGCAGGCCGGGGAGCTGCTGCCGGGCCTCGGCGGGCAGCGCGCCGGAGCTCTGGAGTTCACGGACCGCGGCCGCGGTGCCGCCGAGGGACTCCGAGGCGGCGTCCCGTACGGGCGCGGGGAGCACGTCGACGGCCGAGCCCAGGTCGTTGCGGTACTGGACGGACAGCACCGAACCGAGGACGGCCACGCCGAGTGCGGCTCCGATCTGCCGCAGCGTGTTGTTGACGCCCGCGCCGATGGCGGCCTGGTCCGGTGCGACCACGGCCATCGTGGTGGTGGTCGTCGTCCCCATGACCAGGCCGAGGCCGAAGCCGGAGACGCCCAGCAGGATCTCGTACCACCACATCGCCGTGTCGGCGCCGATGCCCGCCTGGCCGGTGAAGGAGAGGGCGAGCAGCACAAGTCCCGTCGTCACCACGGCCTTCGGGCCGAACCGCATGGCCATCGGGTTGCTCAGGACGCCCGAGACCACGGCGCCCACCGCCACCGGGAGCAGGATGACACCCAGTCCGAGTGGACTGTGGCCGCGGATGGCCTGGACGTAGAAGACCATCAGGAAGGTGCCGCCCGTCAGGGCGAAGAAGGACAGGGCGAGGCTCGCGGTGCCCGCGGCGAAGCTCTTGTTCCGGAACAGCTTCACATCCAGCGCCGGGGCGGTGGTCCGGCTCTCGAACACGACGAGCAGGGTCAGCAGGAGCACTCCGCCGGCCAGCGTGCCCAGCACCTCGGCGCTGGTCCACCTGTTCGTCTCGCCGCCCCGGATCACGCCGTAGACCAGGGCGCCGATGCCCGCGACGGACAGCAGGACGCCGACGATGTCGATGCGTGGCCTGTTCGCGGCGCGGGACTCGGCGAGGACGAGCAGCAGGAGCACGGCGCAGACGGCGGCGATGGGCACGTTGATCAGGAAGACCGAGCCCCACCAGAAGTGTTCGAGGAGGAAGCCGCCGGCGATCGGGCCGAACGCGATGGACGTGCCGCCCAGCGCCGACCAGATGCCGATCGCCTTGCCGCGCTCCTCCGGGGCGAAGATGTCGTTGATCACCGCGAGCGTGGCCGGTGGCACCACCGAGCCCGCCACACCCATCACCGCACGCCAGAAGATGAGTTCCTGGGCGCTGTCGGCGAAGCCGGCCAGCGCGGAGGCCACGGCGAAGGCGATCAGCCCGATCACCAGCACGCGGCGACGGCCGAAGGCGTCCGCGAGGATGCCGGAGGAGAACATGAGGGCCGCGTAGAACAGGATGTAGGAGTCGAGCGCCCACTGGAGTTCGGCGTTGGTGGCGCCGACGTCCTCCTGGATCGTCTGGAGGGCGACGTTCAGGATGGTGTTGTCCATCATCACCATCAGGAAACAGCAGCCGAGGACCGTCATGATCAGTCCACGGCGGGGCACCGGCCCGCTTGCGGACAATGCCGCGTTCATGCACACCTCCTGTTCGAAGGGGCATGACGCACAGGTCGGCGCCGCCCCTGAATCTACTACGCCAGCATAGTAGTTCGCGGCGCCGAAAGGGCCGGGGCGGGTGAAGTGGTTCTGAAAGAGGGCCCGTTGGCGTGGTGCGTCCGGGGCGGCCGGCTCAGCGGCCGGGGCCCTCCTGCATCAGCTTCTCGAAGCGGTCGCGCAGGTCGGGGACGCTGAGGATCTCGTCGAGGAAGTGGCCCACCGCGCTCACCCCGAAGTCGCGGATGACCTCGCGGACGGCCATCGCCGCCTCGTCCGTGACGACGGGACAGTACGCGTACCCCCGGCCCGCCTTGGCGCGGTCGGCCGCGCCCTTCTCGGCGAGACGGCTCAGCACGGTCATGACCGTGGTGTACGCCAGCGGGGTCGAGCGGCCGGTGTTGAGCGTGCCGAGTACCTCCCGGACCGTCATCGGTCCGCGAGCCTGCCAGAGCACCTCCATGATCTCGTTCTCCAGCGGGCCGAAGACGAGACACTCCTGGGAGGGGCGGGAACGGTCGCCTGCCATTCACCCAATCTACGACACCCGCGCCCCGGACGCCCAGCAGTGGCCGGAGGGCCGGGCGGGAGCCCACCGCGACCCGGCAGCCGCGAAAGGGCCGTTGAGGTGCTGGTCCGCGAAATGACAGGACAACTCTCTTTCAGGCGTCCTTCCGCTCCCTTTTACCGCCCTGTCGATACGCCCCGGGCCGCTGTCCGGAATTCCTAGGATGCGGTCAACGCCCTTGCGGTGAACCACCGCAGGGCATTGTTTCGGGAGAGGAAATCATGGCCGTATTCGAGTCGACCGAGGCCGCCGAGCGGGTGTTCGGCACCCTCTTCGAGATCCTGCTCAAGGACGAGCAGTTCACCTCGCAGCTGCGCGCCGGCGACATGTCCATCCTGATCACGCAGGCCAACCCGGACTGCGTCGTGCACGTCTCCGCGGACGCGCTGCGGCTCGGGGCCGAGGCCCCCGAAGAGGCCACGATCCGGATCAAGATGTCCAGCGACACCGCCCACCAGCTGTGGCTCGGCAAGCTCATGATGCCGACCGCCATCGCCACCGGCCGGGTGCGCATCCGCGGCAAGGTCGCCCGGGTGCTGGAGCTCGTCCCGATCCTGCGGCCCGCCTTCGACCGCTACCCGGAACTGGCCGCCAAAGAGGGACTTCCGGTCTGAGGACCCGCTGACGGTCCGCACGACCGCGGGACGGCAGGAGCGCGAGACCGCACCACCCGAAGAGCCGCACAGCCCCAGGGCCGCGGGCCGTGGCGCTTCGGTATTCCCCTGGTACGTACCCCCGGGTATTTCCTTCCCGGTTTCGGGATTTCGGAGTTTCGGAGAGACATGACGAACCACGACGCGATCGAGCTCAATTTCGACGTCCTTCCCGGTGAGGTGGAGAAACTCCGCCTCCAGGTACGGGAATTCGCCCGCGAGGTCGTCGCGCCCCGCGTGACCGACCTCGATGCGGCCCCCGCCGACGACTTCGACTGGGACATGGTGGCCCAGGGCCACGCCCTCGGCCTCACCCGGGTCGCCGTGCCCAAGGACTACGGCGGTCTCGGTCTCGGCATGATCGGCTGCGCGGTCGCCCTGGAGGAGGTGGCGTCCGTCTGCGCCGGCACCGCCCTGATCTTCGGCGCCGCCATGCTCGGCCAGTGCCCGGTGCTGCTCTCCGGCGACCCGCGGCTCCAGGCCCGCTTCCTGCCCATGTTCTCCGGGGACTCCCCGGTCCTCGCCTGCAACGCGGTCACCGAGGAGGAGGCGGGCTGCGACCTCATCATCCCCGCCAACGCCGTCCACGCCCGCGACGTGATGACCGCCCGCCGCGACGGCGACCACTACGTCCTCAACGGCAAGAAGCGCTTCATCACCAACGCCCAGGTCGCCACGTTCGCCTCGGTGTTCGCCAACATGGAGGGCGCACCCGGCGCGACCGGCCTGACCTCCTTCATGGTGCCGCTGGACCTGCCCGGCGTGGTCCGCGGACCGGTGGCGGACAAGATGGGCTACCGGCTCTGCCTGGGCAGCGAACTGGAGTTCCACGACGTCCGGATCCCCGCCGAGAACATGATCGGCGAGGAAGGCGACGGCATGGCCATCAACATGGCGCAGAGCAACATGGCCCGCGCCTCCGTCGCCGGAATCTCGGTCGGTGTCGCCCGGGGCGCCTTCGAGCAGGCCCTGGAGTGGTGCGACACCCGGGTCCAGGGCGGACGCCCGCTGCGCGAGCACCAGTTCACCGCGGCCAAGCTCGCCGAGATGGCCGCGAAGATCGACGCGGCCCGGCTGCTGTACCTGAAGGCCGCCCACAAGGTGGACAACGAGCTGCCCGCCCCGCAGTACGAGCCGGCCGCCGCCAAGCTCTTCGCCGACCGGGTCGCGATCGACGTCGCCGACCTCGCCATGTCGCTCACGGGCGCCCGCGGTTACGTCCGCTCCTTCGGCATGGAGAAGCGGCTGCGCGACGCCTACGGGGCGCGGATCTACGAGGGCACCCCGGAGGTGCTCGCCCTCGCCGTCACCGAGAGCCTCTACGACGAGGACCGGATATGACGGACCAGGTACTGGCACGGGAACGGTACGTCTCGGACATCTGCCGCCTCCATTCCTCCCTGGACTACCGGGCCCTGCCCGAGCACATCGTCGGCGAACCGCTCCACGTCGCCCACGACCCGGTGGACGAGCTGATCACCCTCAGCGTCACGGACGACCAGCTCCCGGTGCGCTACCTCAACGGGATCATGGGCTTCCGGCTCGTGCAGTACCTGCGGCTGGGCTGGATGTCCCCGAGCCTCATGTACGAGCGCGCGGTCTTCCGGGAGACGGTCCGGCACCCGGAGGGGGTGCAGAACATCCACACCGTCAGCCTGTGCACCCGCACCGGCCGGATCGACGGCTACATCAGCCTGGGCTGCTCCCAGGACCAGGTCTCCCGGCCGCTGGACGACCCCGACCGCCGCCGGTTCTCCACCGAGACGGCCCACGGGATCGACCTCCTCGGCCAGTTCGCCGGTGCCGGTCTGGGCACCCACCAGGCGTTCGAGATCAAGCGGTTCCTGCGCAACCTCGATCTGCCGCCCGAGCCGCGGACCGAACGGGTCTCCTGGCGGCTGCTGGCGAGCCTCGGCACGGTCGTCTCCGACGCCGCGGCCGCGAACCGGATGCGTGTTCTGCTGGGCGACGCCAAGGAGAAGGTGGCGGTCCGGCACTTCCGGCTCATGGGGTTCCCGCTCCAGGTCCTGCGGGGCACCTCGCCCCGGCTGCCCGAGACGGACCTCATGGCCCCCATCTACCAGCAGGACGTCAACGCCGTGCCCTTCGTGGCACCGGTCCACGACGACCTCGCCGACTATGTGGCCCTCATCGACGACTACCTGGCCGGCGGTCCGGGCGCGATGACCCTCCCGGAACTGGTGGCGGCCATGACCGCCCGCCGGTCGGGAGCACGACGGATGAAGGAGGCGTCGTAGATGAGCGGACTTGAGGCCGAGGCAGCCGGACGGCCCGGCGAGATCCTCGACGCGGCGGACTTCTATGCCGAACTGACCACCCGCAACAGGGGAGTGGTCGGCCCCGCCGAGCAGGCCGTGCTGCGCGGCTCGACCGTGCTCGTCGCCGGCTGCGGATCGATCGGCGGGGCCGCCGTCGAGCCGCTCGCCCGGCTGGGGGTGCTCTCCTTCGTGCTGGCCGACCCGGGCACGTACGAGGTGAACAACCTCAACCGGCAGAGCGCGGCGGTCACCGACGTCGACCGCAACAAGGCCACGGTCGCGGGTGAGCGGGTGGCGGCCATCAACCCGCACGCCAGGGTCAAGGTCTTCCCCGAGGGCGTCACCGAGGACACGGCGCGGGCGCTGGTCGAGGAGTGCGACGTCATCGTGGACGGCGTCGACGTGACCACCATGGACGGCTGGCGGGCCAAGCACCTGCTGCACCGGCTCGCCGTCGAGCGACGGCTGCCGCTGGTCACGGGCTGGGACATCGCGGGCGCCCAGTACGTACGCTGCTACGACTACCGGCGCGTCAGGAAGCCCTTCGACGGCGCCATCGCCGAGGCCGACCTGGACCGGCTCACGTCCTGGCAGCTGTTGCTGCGGGCCGTGCCGTTGCGCTACGTGCCGGTGGAGATGCTCGTCGAGGTCAGGGCCAACCTGGGACGGCCGGACTACAGCTTCCCCCAGGTCACCTATGTCGCCATGATGTTCGGCGCGCTCACCTCGCACATGGTGGTGAAGCTGCTCGCCGGGGAGACCGTGCGCCCGGAGGTCTTCATCGACGTGCACCAGCAGGTCCGCTCGTCCGGGCAGCAGCTGCTCACCCGGGTGCGCAGGGCGGCCGCGCTGGCCGCCCTGGCGCCGGGTCTGCTCAGGCTGGCCCGTGGCGCCAAGGGGGCCTGACGCAATGTCCGACCTGCACGAGATGACGGCGCTCGCGCAAGCGGGCGCCGTCGCCCGGGGCGAGCTGTCGCCCGTGGAGCTGGCCGACCACTACCTCGGCCGGATCGCCGAACAGGACGGGGAACTGGGCGCCTACCTCACCGTCACGGCGGAACTCGCCCGGTCCCAGGCGCGGCGGGCCGAGCGGGAGGCCGTGGCGGCACGCCGGGACGGCACCCGGCTGAGCGTGCTGCACGGTGTGCCGGTCCCGGTCAAGGACCTCGCCCAGGTCGAGGACGTCCGCTGCACCTGGGGCTCGGCGGCGTTCGCGGACCATGTCAGCGACGCCGACGACCATGTCGTCACCCGGCTGCGGGAGGCCGGCACGGTCATGCTCGGCAAGACCAACACCGCCGAGTTCGGGCTGCCCTGCTACACCGAGAACCGGCTCGGGCCGCCGACCCGTCATCCGCTGAGTCCCGGGCGGTCGCCCGGCGGCTCCAGCGGGGGCGCGGCGGCGGCCGTCGCGGCGGGCCTCGCCCCGCTCGCGCACGGCACCGACGCCGGCGGCTCGGTCCGCATCCCCGCCTCCGCCTGCGGCCTGGTGGGACTGAAGCCGAGCCGGGGCCGGATCAGCAACGGTCCGCTGCGCCCCGACGTCACCGGGCTTTCGGTGCACGGCGCCCTGGCCCGTACGGTGGCCGACGCGGCGGCGCTGGTCGACGTGATGGCGGGATGGATGCCGGGCGACGTCTACACCGCGCCGCCGCACCCGGACGGCGTGACGCTCCTCGAGCACGCCCGCCGTGACCCCCGGCCGCTGCGGTGCGTGGTGCTGAGGGATCCGATGGTGCCCGACGCGGTGCTGCACCCCGACTGCGCGGCCGCCCTCGACAGCGCCGCGGCGGCCCTCGCCGCACTGGGCCACGAGGTCGAGGCCGTGGAGATGCCCCCCGACCCGGACATCGTGGCGGCGTTCACCCGGGTCTGGTCGGTGGAGGCGGCCTCGTACGAGGTGGAACCCGGCCGCGAGGGCGAGCTGATGCCCTTCACGGCCTGGCTCCGGCGGATCGCGGCCGGGGTGTCGGCGCAGGAGTACGCCGCGGCGCTGTCCACCTTCCGGGGTCTCGGGCAGATGCTCACCGACCTGCTCTTCGCCGCCTACGACGTGATCCTGTCCCCGGCGCTGGCCGAACCACCGGCGCTCGTCGGGGAGTTGCGCAACGACGCGGACCCTGCCGCCGAGTTCGCCCGGATGACCGCGTTCATGCCGTACACCACGGTGTACAACCTCACCGGCATGCCCTCGATCACGGTCCCGCTGGCCCGGAACGCGGCCGGTCTGCCGATCGGTGTGCTGCTGGGCGGCCGCTACGCGGACGAGGCGCTCCTGGTCTCCCTCGCCGCCCAGCTGCACCGACCCGGCACGACGTCCACGACGTCCGCGACGCACTGACGTCGCCCCCCGGACCGCTCGATGTCGCCCACCCGGCGGTACGAGCAGCTCAGGCCGGCCGGGCGCTCCACGAGAGGCCCCGTCTGCCCCGGCCGTCCGGCCTCGCCCACCAGGCGAGCCGGACGGCCGCCCCGGCGTCGCGGTTCAGATGATGCCCGCCCTGATCGCATAGGCCACGGCCTCGGTGCGATTCCGGACTTTCCAGCGCTTCATCACGTCCTGGATCACCCCTTTGACGGTGCGTTCGGAGTAGCTCATGGCCTGGGCTATCTCGAAGCTGTTCATGCCCTCGGCCAGCATGCGGAGCACCTCCATCTCCCGCACCGAGGTACCCGTCTCGCGGGATAACGTTGTCACGTTTTGTCGCCGCTGCAGCCGCCCGAGTTCGGTGATCAGATGGCTCACGAGATCATCCGGGACATGGCAGTTTCCGGCGCTCGCCTCGACAATGGCCTCCACCAGTTCCTCCAGGCTCGAACTGCTCCGGTGGACGAACCGGGTCAGCCCGTACTCGACGGCCAGCGTGAGCTGCGTCTCGGTGATCTGATCGGCCATCACCACCAGGGGCACGGGCACATCGGCGGTGCGCTGGGCGTCATGCCTGAGCACCTTCAGCCAGTCGTCGTCCATCATGTCCACCAGCAGGACGGACACGTCCGCACCGGGCAGTACCTCCTTGGGCACGAGCTTGAAGTGCGGACAGGACTCGAGATACGCCCTGACGGCGTGTTCGAGCAGCGGCTCACTCGCCCTGAGGGCAACGAAGATCGGGACGTTCATGCTGTCGCGCATCGCGGCCGCCCCTTTCCGGCACCTGGCGTCACAGGAGCGTTCTCCTTTTGGCGTCGGGGAAATTCCGGATTCCGCCACGATGAATGGCGCCGAGTGCGTCTTCCGCTGAAGCCTGTCACCAGGCGCACCCGGATTCCTGGGACCGCTGTTCAGGTCCGGGCCTTCAGTAGAAAACCGCGCCCCCGTACGGTCTCTATGGCCAGTCCTATGGAATCCACTTTTCGTCTGAGCCGCATGATGTGCAGATCGAGGGCGTTCTGGCTGGCGGAGCGGTTGGCGTACAGGAGCCGTTCCGCGAGTTCGGTCCTGCTGGCGATGCCGGGCCGGCGGTGCAGGAGTCCGCGGAACACCTCCGCCTCGGACACCGTGAGCGGCAGGATCTCACTGCCGTAGCGCAGCAGGCCGTCCTCGTCCACCATGGGAGCGGTGCTGCGGGACATGGCCTTGTGGCGTAAGGACGCCACCCTGGCCTGTAGTTCCCAGGTTTCTGCAGGGTGTCGTACCCAGTCCTCGTGAGTGCCCGTCAGCTCCGGTACCTGTGCGCCGCGCGCCACCACGATGAGACAGGGCAGCCCCTGCATGCGGAAACGTGCCAGTTTGCCCGACTCGGCCGGCCAGCGGACGATTTTCACATCCGGATTCTTCATGTCTTCCAATTCGCCCATTCCAATCGTGCCGCGGGGCTGGAACAACCGCCCCGAACCTCACTGTCAATGAACGTCAGATGGCGATGAGGTAAATTGTCGCGCATTCCTCGGCAATGTATACTTCTGCGCGATACCGGGACTGTCTGCCACCTGCGCTTCTGTGTCTCGGTTACCTATTCGTTGGGGGGCACGGGAATTTCCTTTCGAAGGTTATCGCCTTCCTGTCCTGCCCGGCCGGAGCGCCAATCATACCGAGGCGTGAGTGAAAAGATCTTGCACCATCGTGCAGCCCGGTGCGGAGTGGTCGCGCCGTATGCCGACCTGGTACCTGACGTGCTGCTGAGGGAAAGTCAAACCGGCGCGACGGGAAATATTTCCGCCGGGGAAACCGGGCCGTGCTAATGAGTGCTGTGCTCGACGGACGGCGTTTCGCCGGTCATTGCCCCGGCGAATGCAAGCGCTTGCCGCGAGAGGTGGCCGGCTCGGTCGGCCGGCCCGTGGGGCAAACGGCGCACCCCGCACGGGTGACGCCGAGCGGGCCGCGCACCGGTGCCCACCGGGCACGGCCCGTCCGCGGGTAGGTACATGGCATGCGGACAGCGGCGAAGAGCGTACGAGCACGAATGCGATCCCCCTGGACCTGGACGGCCCTCGCCGCGGTGACAGGGGTGTGCGGTGCGCTGCCGTTCCTCCTCGCCGGTGGCGACGGCCCCCGCCCGCTCTCGGCGGACGAGGCCCGGCGCATGGCCCTCACCCCGCTCCGCGCGTACCGGGACAGCCCCGCCGAGGTGACGGTACGCGCCCCGCTGCCCGGCGGTACGGCCGTGGTCCGCGCGGTGGTCGACGAGCACCGGCACCGGGCGGTGGGCTGGTTCGACACCGGGGACGCGGCGGAGCGGGGGCTGCTGGCGTGGGACGGCGCCGGGCTGGAGGTCGCCCGGCCCAAGGCGGACGGCAGCGCGGGCCCGCCGGCGCGACCGACGTCGACGGCGGAGGCGGTACGGGACGCCGCGCGACTGCGGCCGACGGCGTGGATCCGCCGCCGCTACGGGCCCGCTTCGCTGGACACGGCCCTGCGGCTGACGCTGTCGCTGGCGGCCGCCCGCCCGGACGACGCACACCGCATCGCCCGGTCGGGCCGCCGCCACCTGGGCACGGACCGGATCGACGGCCGCCGGTACGACGTCTTCTCCGCCGGCGACGCCCCGCTGCGGTACTGGATCGACGGGGCGGGACGGCTGCGCCGGGTCAGGGAGGACCTGGACGACGACCGCACGATCGTGGTCGACGTGACGGGGGCGCGGGTACGGCCGGGGGTGCCCGAGGGACCGTGGGCCAAGAGCTGAGGCGGCTTGGGGGCGCGCCGGCCGCCGCCGGCCCGCAGTCGGCCTGCGGCCGCTGTGAACCACCCCACACCACCTGTGAGTTGAGCACACCGCCTGTGGATCGCCGTACCACTCCCCGACGCGGCCGATCCAGATGCAAGGATGATGCGCCATGACGGCAGGATGGTGCGCACGCACGATACGGTCCGCGGTGTTCGCGGCCGTCTGCGTGCTGCTCGCCGCCCTGGGCCACGTCCTGATGTCCGGCAGCCGGGTGCCCGGCTGGGCGCTGGCCGCCGCCCTGGCGCTCACCGGCGCCCTCGGCTGGGCCCTGTCGGGTCGCGAACGCGGGCTGTGGCTGGTGGTGTCCGCCGCCGTCGGCACCCAGACGGTCCTGCACTCCGGCTTCTCCGCGGCGCAGGTGTGGACCACCCACATCGCGCCCATGGGCTCCATGCACATGGACACGCACACGCACATGGACATGGCCGGCAACATGGCCGCCATGAACATGGGGTCGATGCACATGGGCCCCGCCCACACCGACCCCGTCGAATACCTGGGCTTCGGCACCGGCGGCACCGCCTCCACGGGCATGTTCGCCGCCCACCTGCTCGCCGCGCTGCTGTGCGGCCTCTGGCTCGGCCACGGCGAGCGCGCGGCGTTCCGCATCGTCCGGGCCGTCGCCGGCCGCCTCGTCGCCCCGCTGCGGCTGCTGCTCGCCCTGCCCGCCACCCCCGAGCGGCCGCGCCCCCGGCTGCGCCGCCGCCGTTCGGACCGGGCGCCGCGGCTGCTGCTCCTCGTCCACGCGATCACTTCCCGGGGTCCGCCCGTGCGGACGGCTGTCGCCTGACGACAGCTGGTGTTCCGGGGCCGTCCGCACGCGCCCCGGACGAACACGGCGGCCGCACGCCCGCTTGAGGACTCGGCCGTCTCCCCCCTTTTTTTCACCTTTCTCGCGAGGACACCGAGTGATCACTTCCGTCCTGCCCGCACGCGCCGAGGCGACCGAGAAACGCGACGCGTCGATCACGGCCTGGGCTCTTGCCGCCCGGTCCGGGGACACGGCCGCCGTGGACGCGTTCGTACGGGCCCTGCACCGCGACGTCCTCCGGTACGTCGCCCATCTCTGTGCCGACCCGCAGGCTGTCGACGACCTCGCGCAGGACACGTTCCTGCGCGCGCTGGGCAGCCTGCACCGTTTCGAGGGCCACGGCTCGGCCCGTTCCTGGCTGCTGTCGATCGCCCGCCGGGCCGTCGTGGACAGCCACCGGTACGCCGCCGCCAGGCCCCGCCCGGCGGACGTCCCCGACTGGCAGCAGGCCGTCGAGCGGGCCCAGCCGTTCGGGCTGCCGGGGTTCGACGACGGCGTCGCGCTCCTCGACCTTCTGGCGGCGCTGCCCGACGAACGGCGCGAGGCGTTCGTCCTCACGCAGCTCGTCGGGCTGCCGTACGCGGAGGCCGCCGAGGTCAGCGACTGTCCCGTCGGCACGGTCCGCTCCCGGGTGGCCCGCGCCCGCGAGGCGCTCCAGGATCAGCTGGCCTGAGGCCCCTCGGCCGGTTCGCCGAACGCCTTCAGAATGTGCTCGGCGGCCAGTGTCGCCGTCAACGTGCCGTCCCTGACCTGCTGTTCGAGGCCGGGGGCGGCCGCCCGCACCGCCGGGTGGGCGGTCAGCCGGCCGAGCAGGTCGTCCCGGACCATCGACCAGGTCCAGCCCACCTGCTGGTCACGGCGCTTGTCGGCGAGCCGCCCGGTGGAGTCCAGCAGCGTCCGGTGCTGTTCCAGCCGTTCCCAGACCAGCTCCAGGCCGGTCGACTCCCGTGCGCTGCAGCTCAGCACCGGGGGAGTCCAGAAGGCGTCCTTGCCGTGCATCAGGCGCAGCGCGCCCGCCAGCTCCCGGGCCGCGGACCGGGCGTCGCGCTCGTGCGGGCCGTCCGCCTTGTTGACGGCGATCACGTCGGCCAGCTCCAGGACGCCCTTCTTGATGCCCTGCAGCTGGTCGCCGGTACGGGCCAGGCTGAGCAGCAGGAAGGAGTCGACCATGTCGGCGACCGCGGTCTCCGACTGGCCGACGCCGACGGTCTCGACCAGGATCACGTCGTATCCGGCCGCCTCCATGACCACCATCGACTCGCGGGTCGCCTTCGCGACCCCGCCGAGGGTGCCCGCACTGGGGGAGGGGCGGACGAAGGCGTCCGGGTCGACGGCGAGACGCTCCATGCGCGTCTTGTCGCCGAGGATCGAGCCGCCGGTGCGCGTGGACGACGGGTCCACGGCGAGGACCGCGACCCGGTGGCCCAGCCCCGTCAGCAGCGTGCCGAACGCGTCGATGAACGTCGACTTGCCCACGCCCGGCACCCCGCTGATGCCGATCCGCCGGGCCCGGCCGCTGTGCGGGAGCAGCTCGGTGAGCAACTCCTGCGCCAGCGCCCGGTGCTGTGGCCGGGTGGACTCGACGAGGGTGATGGCGCGGGCGATCACCGCGCGCTTCCCGTCGAGCACACCCTTCACATAGGCGTCGACATCGATCACAGGTCGTGCCCGAGTTCCGCCGACAGCCGCTTCACCAGGTCGTAGGCCGCGTCGGGGATCACCGTCCCGGGCGGGAACACGGCCGTGGCGCCCATCTCCAGGAGGGTCGGCACGTCCTGCGGCGGGATGACACCGCCGACCACGATCATGATGTCCGCCCGGCCCTCCTCGGCGAGCTGCTCGCGCAGCGCCGGTACGAGGGTGAGGTGGCCGGCCGCCAGCGAGGAGACGCCGACCACGTGGACGTCCGCCTCCACCGCCTGGCGGGCGACCTCCTGCGGGGTCTGGAAGAGCGGGCCGACGTCGACGTCGAAGCCGAGGTCGGCGAAGGCGGTCGCGATCACCTTCTGGCCGCGGTCGTGACCGTCCTGGCCCATCTTGGCGACCAGGATGCGCGGGCGGCGCCCCTCGGCCTCGTCGAACGCGTCGACCAGGGCCCGGGTGCGGTCCACGTTCGGGGACTCGCCTGCTTCGTTGCGGTACACACCGGAGATCGTACGGATCTGGCTCGCGTGCCGGCCGTACACCTTCTCCAGGGCGTCCGAGATCTCGCCGACGGTCGCCTTGGCGCGGGCCGCGTGCACCGCCAGCTCCAGCAGGTTGCCGTCGCCGTCCGCGGCCCGGGTCAGCGCGTCCAGCGCGTCCCGGCACGCCGTCTCGTCCCGCTCCGCGCGCAGCCGCCGCAGCTTCTCGATCTGCTGGGCGCGCACCGAGGAGTTGTCGACCTTGAGGACCTCGATCTGCTCGTCGCTGTCCACCCGGTACTTGTTGACGCCGATCACCGGCTGCCGCCCGGAGTCGATCCGGGCCTGGGTACGGGCCGCGGCCTCCTCGATGCGCAGCTTGGGAATGCCGGCGTCGATGGCCTTGGCCATGCCGCCCGCCGCCTCGACCTCCTGGATGTGCGCCCACGCCTTGCGGGCGAGGTCGTACGTCAGCCGCTCCACGTAGGCGCTGCCGCCCCACGGATCGATGACCCGGGTGGTGCCCGACTCCTGCTGGATGAGCAGCTGGGTGTTGCGGGCGATCCGCGCCGAGAAGTCCGTGGGCAGGGCCAGGGCCTCGTCGAGGGCGTTGGTGTGCAGCGACTGGGTGTGGCCCTGGGTCGCCGCCATCGCCTCCACGGCCGTACGCGTGACGTTGTTGAACACGTCCTGCGCGGTCAGCGACCAGCCCGAGGTCTGCGAATGGGTGCGCAGGGACAGGGACTTGGAGTTCTGCGGCTCGAACTGCGCGACCAGCCTGGCCCACAGCAGGCGGGCCGCGCGCAGCTTGGCGATCTCCATGAAGAAGTTCATGCCGATCGCCCAGAAGAAGGAGAGCCGGGGCGCGAACGCGTCGACGTCCAGGCCGGCTTCGCGGCCCGCCCGGATGTACTCGACGCCGTCCGCGAGCGTGTACGCCAGCTCCAGGTCGGCCGTCGCGCCCGCCTCCTGGATGTGGTACCCGGAGATGGAGATCGAGTTGTAGCGGGGCATCCGCTGCGAGGTGTACGCGAAGATGTCGGAGATGATCCGCATCGACGGCTTCGGCGGATAGATGTAGGTGTTGCGGACCATGAACTCCTTGAGGATGTCGTTCTGGATGGTCCCGGCCAGCTTCTCGGGCGGTACGCCCTGTTCCTCGGCCGCCACGATGTACAGCGCGAGCACCGGCAGCACGGCGCCGTTCATCGTCATCGACACGGTCATCCGGTCCAGCGGGATCCCGTCGAAGAGCTGGCGCATGTCGAGAATCGAGTCGATGGCCACGCCCGCCATGCCGACGTCACCGGTCACCCGCGGGTGGTCGCTGTCGTAACCCCGGTGCGTGGGCAGGTCGAAGGCGACCGACAGGCCCTTCTGGCCGGCGGCCAGGTTGCGCCGGTAGAACGCGTTGGACTCCTCGGCGGTGGAGAAGCCCGCGTACTGGCGGATGGTCCAGGGCTGGTTGACGTACATCGTCGGGTACGGGCCGCGCAGGTACGGCGCGATGCCCGGGTAGGTCCCGAGGAAGTCCAGGCCCTCCAGGTCGCTGCCGGTGTAGAGCGGCTTGACCCCGATGCCCTCCGGGGTCTCCCACAGCGGCAGGTCACCGCCGGCCGCCCGCCACTCCGCAAGGCTGCCGTCGGCGTGGGGGGTCCCCAGCTCGATGCCGGAGAAGTCGGGGATTCCCATCAGGACACTCCCATGCGGTCGAGGGTCTCGGACAGCACGGCCACGGCGTCGCAGCCCGCGAAGACGTACGAGTCGATGCCGGTGTACTCGCCCCGGCCCGCGAGGACCACGTGCCGGGCACCGGCCGCCTTCAGCGACTCGGCCTGCTGCGCGGCCTGTTCGGCGTAGAGCGCGTCGCTGGAGCAGAGCACCGCCTCGGCGGCACCGCTCTCCTCGAAGGTGCCCTCGGTGACGGGTTCGATGCCGCCGGCCTGGAAGAGGTTGGCGGCGAAGCCGGCGCGGGCGGTGTACGCGGCGGCCGGGCCGAGGGTGGCCAGGTAGATCCGGGGGCGGCTGCCGGTCGCCGCGAGATGGGCGTCCGAGCGGGCGCGCAGCTCCTCGTACGCCTCGTCGCGGCGGACCCGGGGCAGGCCGCCCGACGGCGGCTCGGGGGCGGGCTCGCGCACGACCGGCTTCTCGGCGAGGAACGGGAACTCGCTGACGCCGGTGACGGGTTCGCGGCGCTTGGCGAGCTTCTTGGAGCGCTCGGCCCAGGTGGTCGCCAGGTCGGTGCGCAGCCGGCCGGAGCGGAGCACGGCCGCCTGGCCGCCGTCCCGCTCGATACTGCGGAAGAACTCCCAGCCCGCGTGGGCGAGTTCGTCGGTCAGCTTCTCCACGTACCAGGACCCGCCGGCCGGGTCGACGACCCGGGCCAGGTGGGACTCCTCGATGAGGATCGTCGAGGTGTTGCGGGCGATCCGGCGGGCGAACGCGTCCGGCAGGCCGATCGCGTGGTCGAACGGCAGCACGGTGACGGAGTCGGCGCCGCCCACCCCGGCGGCCAGCGTCGCGACCGTCGTGCGGAGCATGTTCACCCACGGGTCGCGGCGGCTCATCATCACCGGCGAGGTGACCGCGTGCTGCACCTGCGCGCCCGCGTCGGCGGCCCCGCTGACCTCGGCGACCCGCGCCCACAGCCGGCGGGCCGCGCGCAGCCTGGCGATGGTCAGGAACTGGTCGGCGGTGGCCGCGTACCGGAACTCCAGCTGCCCCAGGGCCTGTTCGACGCCCAGCCCGGCCTCCGTCAGCTCGCGCAGGTATGCCACCCCGGTGGCCAGCGAGGCACCCAGCTCCTGCGCGGCCGAGCCGCCCGCCTCGTGGTACGGCAGCGCGTCCACGGTCAGCGCGCGCAGGCCGGGGAACTCCGCGGCGCAGCGCTTGGCCAGATCGGCGACGGGAGCGAAGGGCAGGGCGGTGCCGGTGCGGGCCTCGTACCCCAGCGGGTCGGCGCCCAGGTTGCCGCGCACCGCCTTGGGGTCGACGCCCTTCTCGTCGTACAGCCGGAACAGCTCGGCCGCCGCCGCCCCGGTGTCCTGTCCGGCGTCCAGGACCACAGGGGCGAGGTCCAGGTAGACGCCGTCGAGGGCACGGGCGAGGCCGGGCACCGGGATGCCGCCCCGGCCCGCGAGCAGCCAGAGCGAGGTGACGCCGTTCTCCAGGTCGGCCAGGAGCGCGCCGTCGGGAGCCGCCGTGTGCCGCTGCCGTACGTCCCAGCCGCCCGCGGCGCCGCCCTCCGGACGGCCGCCGCGCACGTACGGTGCGAAGCCGGGCAGACCGGGGTCGGGTGCGGTGTCGCGCGCGGTGTACAGGGGACGGGTGCGCAGCCCGTCCTCCAGCGTCGTGGACAGGGCGTCCTCCGCGGCCTCGCCCGAGACTTCCCTGCCGGACTTGCGCAGCACACCCTCGACCAGGCGTTGCCACTGCTCTTGCGTCGCGTCAGGGAACTCGGCGGCCAGTGAGAGCCCGTCGTCAGGCAGGACCGTCATGCTCGGATGCTAGGGCAGAGCGCCAAAAGTGCACGGGTGGCAGGGCTGTGACCTTGCCCTCCCCGTGGTTGTGACCTGCGCCTCCCGGGGGAGGAGCGGCCGGATTCGCAAGGTCAGGGCGTGTCGTCGGCGAGCTCCGGGATCAGCGCGCAGAGCGCCTCGCGCTGCTCCGGACCGATGACGTGCCGGACCGCCTGCCCGACCGTCCCGGCGAGGGCGGCGGAGGCGTCCTGGATCTGGCGGCGGGCCTTGTCGGTGAGGGCGACCTCGATGCCCCGCTTGTCCCCGCAGGCCGCCTTGCGGGTGACGAGACCGGCGTGCTGGAGGCAGGCGATCTGGTAGGTGAGGCGGGTCTTGGGGCGGCCCAGGAGCTCGGCGATCCGGGTCATCCGCAGACCCTCGCGCGGCACCTCGGCCAGCAGGCACAGGATCAGGAACTCGTCGTGCGAGACGTCCAGGGTCTCCTTCACGACCGACCGCAGCCGCTGCTCCACCGCACCGGTCGCGGCCAGCAGCAGCATCCAGGCGCGCAGTTCG
This sequence comes from Streptomyces sp. NPDC090499, assembly GCF_044769305.1. Taxonomy (NCBI): domain Bacteria; kingdom Bacillati; phylum Actinomycetota; class Actinomycetes; order Kitasatosporales; family Streptomycetaceae; genus Streptomyces; species Streptomyces sp. NPDC090499. The sequence goes on along the minus strand of NZ_JBIVXP010000002.1, from coordinate 756,944 downwards.
GCCGGGAGCAGCCCGCCGCCCGCGTGGGACGGGCATTCGGGCAGCTCTGCGGGGTGTTCCTGGTCGGCGGCCATGGCATCGAGTCTACCTGTTGTCCAAATTTGGATATTGGGCTAGCGTGCAGGCACACCGTAGTCATCCAAATTTGAACCATCAAGGAATCGGAGCACGGCCATGACCGTCACCGTGGAAACCGGCCTCTGGCAGCTCGACCCGACCGCCTCCACCGTCGCCGTCCGGCACAAGACCTTCTGGGGCCTGGTCGCCGTCAAGGGCACCTTCGCGGGCGTCGGCGGCCGGGGCGAGGTGGCCGCCGACGGCACCGCCAGCGGCACCCTGTCGATCGATGCGACCTCGCTGGACACCAAGAACAAGAAGCGCGACGACCACCTGCGCTCGGCCGACTTCTTCGACGCCGACAACCACCCGGAGATCACCTTCGCGGTGCGCAGCGCCCGGCACACCGGTGACGAGGTGCAGGTCGACGGTCAGCTGACCGTCCGGGGCATCAGCAGGCCGCAGAAGGCCACCGCGAAGCTGGTCTCGGCGGACTCCGACGGGATCACGCTGGAGGTCGAGTTCCAGGTGGTGCGCGAGGAGTTCGGCATCACCTTCAACCAGATGGGCATGATGGGCGGCCCGACCACGGTCACCGCCACCCTCCGCTTCACCCGCACGGCGGCCTGAGGCGCCCCGTGAGGGACGCCGGGGGCACCCCCGGCCGAAGGCTGGGGGAGGAACTGCGCGAGCAGCCCCGACGGCGCCGCAGCCACCGGCCGACGGTGCGCCCCGGCACGTCCGGCGGAGCCCGCCCCGGCACGTCCGGCGGAGCCCTCGGCGGGTCGTCCTGCGGAGCCCTCAGCGGCTCGTCCTGCGGAGCTTGACGTCCTGACTGGACAGCGTCTGCGGGTCCGCGGTGAAGGCGCGCAGCCGGATCCGGGTGCTCGGCTTCACGGGGATGCCGAACCGGCCGTTCGACGGCCTGAGCTCGACACTCGCCGTGCCGTGTCCGGGGATCGTCGCCGGACCCCGCACCAGCAGCCAGTACTTGCTCATGCCCTGGCCGGTGGTGAGCGTGTAGTGCGGGGTGAGCGGGACGCTCCCCGTGTTGACCACCTTGAGCGTCATCGCCCGGACCACCGGGGCCTGGTGCGTGGCGCGCCGCAGGGCGGTGATCTGCATCCGCAGCGGCGGCCGCCCGGACACCGCGAGCGTGGCGCTCACCAGCGCCGGGGTGAGCAGCAGGACGACCGTCACGACCAGGGCAGGGCGGCGGCGGGGCCCGGTCAGCAGGGCCGGACGCGGTTGCCAGGCGTGCTCGAACTCCGAGAGCGGCGCGGTGACGGCCGCCGCCAGCCACAGCGGGGTCATCAGCAGGTAGTAGCCGTCCTGGGAGCGGGTCGCCAGGAAGAAGGCGAGCCACGGCAGTACGGTCGCCGCCGGGCCGAGCCGCCGGACGAAGAGCACGAACAGGGCCAGCAGGGCCGCCGCGAGGAGCATGCTCGCGTGCGAGTACCAGTCGATCCGGTCGCTGCCGTTCGTGTAGTAGAGCGTGATGTCCACCAGGCCCTGGCCGTGCACCACGGCGCCCTGGATCAGCGGCAGCGCGATCCCGCGCAGCCAGCGGCCGGGCTCGGAGACGATGAAGTACGTGTTGATCAGCAGCCACACGGTGACGGCCACGCCGGTGACCCGCAGGACCACCAGGGCGGCGGCCCGGCCGCCCAGTTCCCCGCGCCGCACCGCGTAGACGCCGGCCAGCAGGAACGGCGCGACGAACCACGGAAGTTGCTGCGCCGCGCACGCGGCCCCCAGGCACGCGGCCCGCGCGATCCCGGCCGTGCCCAGCCGGCCGCCCTGCCCGATCCGCGGCCAGCGCACCACCACCGGGATCAGCAGCGCCAGGGCGACGACCGCCGGGTAGCCGACCCGGGCGTACGTCGACAGGAAGCCGAAGCCCAGGCAGGACAGTGTCGCCGCCGACCGCCACGGCACCGGGAGCATCCGCCACAGCGCGACCGTGCCGGCGATCAGGGCGCCCGCGCACACCGCCGTCGCGGGGGCGCCGTGGTGGCCGAGCCACAGGAACGGGACGGTCAGCAGCGGAGCCAGCGGGGGATAGCCGTAGGTGTAGTCGTAACCGCCGCCTATCGTCGGCGTGAGGGCGACCCCCTTGCCGCCGAACAGCCAGGGCCAGGGCTGTCCGTACACCGGGTGGCCGGCGACGAGTTCCCTGGCGGCCTGGGTGGTCAGGACGCCCTCGTCGCCGCCGTTGTGGTTCAGCACCCAGGCGCACAGCGCCAGCGCCACGGCGGTGACCAGGACCACCAGGTCCAGGCGGGCGAGTGACCGGGTGGTGCGGACGGTGAGCGTCAGCACGCCGGTCACCAGGATCGAGACGTAGCAGAGGGAGATCAGGGCCGCCAGGACCTCGTGGTGCGTCACCGCCTGCGTCCACACCGACCGGGTGCCGATGAACAGGCCGATGTCGGCGAGGAGGGTCAGGACACGGTGCCAGGGGGCGGGGGCTCCGGCATCGCCCGGAGCGGCGGACACCGCCGACTGTGTCCGCCGGTCGGGTGTCACCTGTTGTGTTTCTGCCAAGTGCACGCACCGGACGGTAATCGCGGGCGGTGAGCGGGGCGTGGCAGGAGGAGAAGAGTCCGGTGTGAGGGCGGTAAGAGGCCCCCAATGCGCGGCAATCGCCTGAATAGTGACAAGATCGCTTCTTTCCTTCCCGGCTGCCCGGAAACGCTCGCGCTTCGTGTCGCTGTTGGGCCGAACGGGTGACTTGGCGTAAGAATTGGCTGGTGCAGGCATCGAGTGCGAGTCAGGTCAGGGGGAGCCGGTGAGCCGTTACGACGTCACCGATGAACAGTGGGAGGGACTTGCCCAGGTGGTCCCGCTGCGGGGCCGCGACGCCTGGCCATCGGCGGTGGACCACCGGGCGCTGCCGGACGCGGAGACCGAGACGCGCCGTCGTTTCGTCGTCCTGCGGGTCAACGTCTTCGCCGACGCCCGTGACGTCGCGGAGACCCTGATGGCCGGGATACCGGTCCTGCTCGACCTCACCGGCGCCGAGACGGAGGTCGCCAAGCGCGTCCTCGACTTCAGCACGGGCGTGGTCTTCGGCCTGGCCAGCGGCATGCACCGGGTCGACCGCAACGTCTTCCTCCTCACCCCGCCCGGCACGGAGGTCGGCGGGCTGATGGAGGGGGCCGGGGTCTCCGGGGGCTGACGGCCGGTCCGGCGGGGCGGCCGGGCCGATCCGCGGGACGGCCGGGCATCCCCCGATCGAAGGAAGGGCCGACGGGCGGAACGGTTCGCCGGGCGGCCGGAGGCCTACGGTCCGCATATGGCCGTGCCCTCCGCCTCGCCCGCGTCCCGCCCTGCTCCTTCCGCCCGTTCCGCTTCGGGCGACACACCGGCCCCGGCTCCGTCGCCGTCGTCGCTGCCGCTGCCGCTGCCGCCCGAGGGCAGGGGGCCGTCGGAGACCGTGCCGCGCGCCCGCTCGGGCCGCCGGGAAGCACCGCAGGCCGCCGCACCCGCTCCCCGCCCGGCGCCCGCCGTCGCCCCCCGTCGTGACCCGCGCCCCCGCGTCACCGAACTCCGGCTCTCCGCCTTCGCCCGGCACCGTGGTGCGACCTTTCCCGTCGGGCAGGTCACCCTGTTCGCCGGGCCCAGCGGGAGCGGGAAGAGCACGGCGCTCGCCGCCTACGAGGCGCTCGCCCGGCTCGGGGGCGGCGCCGCGCTCGCGGAGGTCTTCCCCGACCCGGGTGCGCTGGTACCGGAGGGGGCCCGGCCGGACCCGCAGCGGCGCCGGGGCTTCCGCATCGGCTGTACGGCCGACGGTGCCGAGGGACCGGTGCGGCTCGACCTCGCCGTCCAGGCCGAGCCCGAACTCCGCATCGTCGGCGAGCGGCTGACCGCGGGCGGCCTCGTGCTCCTGGAGACCGCGCTGCGCGACCCGAGCCGCCCGGCCGTGCAGGCCGCCTGGCACACCGCGGGCTCCGCGCCGGTGACCCGGGCCCCGCTCCCCGACGACCGCCTGGGCACCGCCCTGCTGCCGCTGCGCGTCGCCGGGAAGACGGACGGGCAGCGGCGGGTCCTCGCCGCCGCCGAGCAGATGGTCGTCGCCCTGCGGTCGGTCTTCTCCTGCGACCCGCGGCCCGACGGCATGCGCGCCCCCGTCCGCACCGGCTCCGGCCGGCTGCTGCGCGGCTGCGACAACCTCGCCGACGTCCTGTGGCGCACCCGCGCCGAATGCGGCCGCCGGCACGGCCTGCTCGTCGACGCGGTGCGCACCGGCTGCGCCGGCCCCGTCGTCGACCTGCTCGCCGAACCGCTCGGCGACGGCACGGTACGGGCGCTGCTCGACCGCGGCGACGGCCGGCGCACGGAACTGGACCGGCTCGGCGACGGCGAACTGCGCTACCTCGCCCTCGCCCTGGTCCTCTTCACCGGCCCCGGCGTCCTGGCGGTCGACGCACCGGGCGAGGTCCCCGACGCCATGCGCGGCCTCACCGTCCTCGCCGACGGCTTCGACCGCTGCCTCGACCCGGGCCAGCGCGCCGAACTCCTGCGCACGGCCGTCCTGATGGGCGAGCGCGGCCACATCCGGCTGGTCGGCGCGGTGAGCGACGCGTCCTGGGCCGAGGACGCGGCGATCGCAGTGGTACACCTGGACGCGTGACCGACGAACCCCTTGACGTGGCAGGACTCCAGCACCGGCTGGCCGAGTTCGCCGCCGCCCGTGACTGGCGGCAGTACCACACCCCCAAGAACCTGGCGTCCGCGCTCAGCGTGGAGGCGTCCGAACTGGTCGAGATCTTCCAGTGGCTGACCCCGGAGGAGTCCTCCCGGGTGATGGCCGACCCCGGCACCGCCCACCGGGTCACGGACGAGGTCGCCGACGTCCTCGCCTATCTCCTCCAGCTCTGCGACGTCCTGGACGTCGACCCGCTGGCGGCGCTGGCCGCGAAGATCGACCGCAACGAGCAGCGCTTCCCGCCCGCCTGACGGTCCATCAGGCGTCCATCGGACGCCCGTCAGGCGCCCGTCCGGGACCCGGGATCGGGAGTTCTGCACTCCGGTTTAACACTCAGTAGCCATCACCCCGCCCGAATCCGAATTGTTGTCCACAGATTTCCGTCTTCCCCTGGCTCGGCGTCTCGGGAACCCTCACTCTGGGTAGTGAACTACTGAGTGCGGCAAGGCAGTTCGGACCGACGGGGACGGGGCGACGGATGGACGCGATGCGGCTCATCGTGGCGAGCAGACAGGCGCTGGCGCACGGCGCGGGCGTTCCGGAGATGATGACCGAGGTGTGGCAGGCCCAGGCCCTGGCCCAGGCGATCGGCAGCCGGCTGGCCGTCTCCGGCCCGCCCGAGCTGCGCGGCGAGGCCCTCGGCCTGACCGAGCTGGCGGGCCGCGGCTGCGGCGTACTGGGCACCCCCGACCTGGACCCCGGCACCCTGCGCGCCGCCCAGCTCACCGAACTGGACGACGCCCGCCAGACCCTGCTGAGCCTCGGCGGCCTCCTCGCCGAGGCCGGCATCGCACTGGTCGGCATGGCCAGCGCCGCGGCCGACGAGGCGACGTACTGGCAGTGCATGGAGGCCATCGACGCGGCCGACGAGTCCCGGGACCGGGTCCTGGAGATGCTCCGCAAGCTGGCGGCCCGGGAGGAGGTCCGCGACGGCTAGGGCGCCGGAGACGGCTCCCGGCTCAGGTCGGCCTCCTGCCCCGGAGGCCGCTGCGAGCCCCTGCTCACGACACACCGCCGGAGCTGCGGCACCCGCGACGGCATCGCCCGATCAGGAGCAGGCCGTTCGAGTGCGGCAGCGGCGTACACGCGCCCCGGTTGGGCGGCGTGGCCGAATCCGGCTCCTCCGACGGCGCTCAACTCCCTTGCTGAGCACGGTAATCTCGGCGGGGTGAACGGTCTCGCACCCATTGGCCCGCCGGAGGTCCTCGCTTCACGGGGTGTGCCCTTCCGGCTGCACGAGCACCCCGACGTGACCGGCCCGGTGGAGATCTGTGCCGTGTCGGGCGTTCCGCTGGAGCGGGCCGTCAGGACCCTGGCATTCGCCGTCCCCGGGGCCGCGACGGCGTCGACCGGCGAACTCAGAGCGGAGGGGCCGGTATGACGGCCGTCCGCGACGCCGGGCCCTCGGACGCCGATGACGTCTACCGTCTGCTGAACGGGTTCGTGACGAGCTACCGGCCCGACCGGGTGGTCTTCGACGGCACCACGTTCCCCCGGGTCATCGAAGCGGCCTCGGACGGCAGCGCCGAGTTCCTGGTCGCCGAGGAGGACGCGTGCGTGGTCGGGTACCTGCTCGCGCTGCGCATGCCCACCCTGTTCGCCGGCGGAACGATCCTCGAAGTGCTCGAACTCACCGTGACCGAGTCCGTGCGGGGCCGCGGCACGGGTTCCGCGCTGGTCCGGGCCGCACAGGCGAAGGCCCGGGAGGCGAAGGACGTCGAGGTGACCGTGCCGACCCGCAGGGCGGCCGGCTTCTATCGCGCGCTGGGCTTCCGTGAAACCGCCGCATATCTCAAATGGTCCACTGCATGATCGGGAATCTGTCGACCAACCGGCCGGGCGAGACGAGGAAACCATGCGGATCCAGGGGGCGACGGCACTGGTCACCGGCGCGAACCGGGGGCTCGGGCAGGTGATGGCCCGGCTGCTCCGGCAACGCGGCGCCCACCGCGTCTACGGCGGGGCCCGCGACCCGCGGTCGGTCGTCGAGCCCGGCGTGGTCCCGGTGCGCCTCGACGTCACCGATCCCGCCCAGGTGGCCGCGGCAGCCGAGACGTGCTCCGACGTGACCTTGCTGGTCAACAACGCCGGCGTCCTTGCCGACAGCCCCCTGCTGGCCGCGCCCGACCCGGACGCCGCCCGCACGGAGATGGAGGTCAACTACTTCGGCACGCTCGCGATGTGCCGTGCCTTCGCCCCGCTGCTCAAGGGCAACTCGCCCGGCGCCATCGTCAACGTGCTGTCCATCGCCAGCTGGTTCACCAACCCGGCGATGGGCTCCTACAGCGCTTCCAAGGCCGCCGCCTGGGCCCTGACCAACGGGATTCGCGGTGAACTCCACGGCACCGGCGTCCTCGTCGTCGGCGTGCACTGCGGATACATCGACACGGACATGGCCGCCCATGTCACCGGCTCCAAGAACACGCCGGAAGCCATCGCCGAGCAGACCTTCGCCGCCGTCGAAGCGGGCCGGACGGAAGTCCTCGCCGACGAACGCACCCGACAGGCCAAGGCGGCCCTGGGCGCCACGCCCGGCACAACGGCTGCTGTCCGGCGCCCGTAACACCCCACAACTGCGTGTCCCGGGCACGGACCGCCGAGAGGAGGGGCGGAGCAACTCCCCGAACCAGCCACCTTGCGAGGCGGGGAACACGAGCAGGCCCGGGGGCCTGGCCAGGCACCGGCGGGGAACCCCGGAGCTCCCCGTCAACCAGGAGGAACCAGTGTCACACCCGCACCTGCCCACCCCCGAGGAGAAACTCGCCGACGCGAAGCAGCTGTTGAGCCTCCCGCGTATCGTCGCGATCTGCGGCTCCACCCGCTTCATGCCCGAGATGACCGAGGCCGATCTGCGGGAGACCGAAGCCGGAAGGATTGTCGTCAAGCCGGGCTGCGACATGAAGTCGCCGCACGCACTCTGGTCCGATCCTGTCGAGGCCGAGGCGCTGAAGGTTCGACTCGGCGATCTGCACCGGGCGAAGATCCGGCTCGCTGATGAGGTGCTCGTGGTCGGCGACCACATCGGAGACAGCACCCGAGCCGAAATCGCCTACGCCCGGTCGCTGGGCAAGCCCGTGCGGTTCACGCACCCCGAAGCCGACCCCGACGCCTGACCGCCCACCCCCGCACCCTTCGGGGGAAACCCCGCTTCTTCGTGGAGGTCGGACAGGTCCGCGTTCAACGCCGCCATGAGTTCCTCCATCTGCTGGAGCAGCCCCTTCGGCTGACCGGACGAGGGGCCACCCTGCTGTGGAACGGACTCTTCTGACAAGACGGCCTCCTCGGCCCCCCGGCCCGCCGTCGGCGGCGGGCCACGAACGACGCGCGACGACGGCTACCGTCCGGCGCGGGTGCCGGACGGCCCGGCTCCCCCCACCCAACGATCACCGCGGAGGCCGGTCACCGCCCCGCGGGCCCGCCGTTGACGACATTCACCCGAGGGGGGACGCCCCTGACGGACGGTGCCGATGCGGTTGACGGGGCGTCGGCCGTGCAGGATGGGTGTATGGACCTTCGTATCTTCACCGAGCCCCAGCAGGGCGCGAGCTACGACACCCTCCTCAGCGTCGCCAAGGCCACCGAGGACCTCGGTTTCGACGCCTTCTTCCGCTCCGACCACTACCTGAAGATGGGCGACGTGGACGGCCTGCCCGGCCCCACCGACGCCTGGCTCACCCTCGCCGGACTCGCCCGCGAGACGAAGCGGATCCGCCTCGGCACCCTGATGACCGCGGGAACCTTCCGGCTGCCCGGCGTGCTCGCCATCCAGGTCGCCCAGGTCGACCAGATGTCCGGCGGCCGGGTCGAACTGGGTCTCGGCGCGGGCTGGTTCGAGGAGGAGCACAAGGCCTACGGCATCCCCTTCCCGAAGGAGAAGTTCGGCCGCCTGGAGGAGCAGCTGGCGATCGTCACCGGGCTCTGGGAGACCAAGCTCGGCGACACCTTCGACTTCCACGGCACCTACTACGACCTCACCGGCTCGCCCGCGCTGCCCAAGCCCGCCCAGGCGCGGATCCCGGTGCTGATCGGCGGCCACGGCGCCACCCGCACCCCGAAGCTGACGGCGCGGTACGCCGACGAGTTCAACATGCCGTTCGCCTCCGTCGAGGACAGCGAGCGGCAGTTCGGCCGGGTGCGGGCCGCCGTCGAGGCGGCAGGGCGCGGGGCGGACGAGCTGACGTACTCCAACGCCCTCGTGGCCTGTGTCGGCAAGGACGACCAGGAGGTCGCCCGCCGCGCCGCCGCGATCGGCCGCGAGGTCGCCGAACTGAAGGAGAACGGCCTGGCCGGCACCCCCGCCGAGGTCGTCGAGAAGATCGGCCGCTACGCCGAGATCGGCTCCGGCCGCTGCTACCTCCAGATCCTCGACCTCGCCGACCTGGACCACCTGGAGCTGATCTCCGCCCAGGTCCAGTCGCAGCTGTCGTAGGCGCCCGGGACCACCGCGCACCCGGTCCGCTGTGACAGGGCTGTGACCGGAGCTATGGCTTCCGTCACAGTCCTCCGGCGTCCGCCCTGATGAGGTGGCCGGATGCGCAGACCCCGCCCCCGTCTCCTCGTTCCCGCCGCCGTCCTGCTCCTGGCCACGGCCTGCGGCACGGAGCACCCGGACACCGGAGGCGGGGCCGGCCCGGCGCCCCGCGGCACGGTCACCGACCCGCCGGTGGACGGCGTCCGGATCACCTCGGTCACCATCCCCTCGGCCTCCCCGACCCCGTCCGCCTCCCCGGGCCTGGTGCACGCGGACCGGCTGCCCGGCGACTCCGGCATCTCCGCCGCCTACCAGGTCAGCAACGACGGTGACGAAGCCATGACCTACACCGTGTGGTTCGCCTTCACGACGGACACCGGCGAGGTCATGGGCAACAAGAAGGTGACCGTGCCCGGGGTCCGGCCGGGCCGCAGCACCCGCGGAACCGTCGAACTGGGTGTGCTCACCCCCGGCGCCTCCCCGGTGACCCGGGTGAAGGTGGCCGAGGTCACCAAGGTCCCCGCCGACGAGGCTCCGTCCGAGACGGGCGCCTGCCCCGCCTCCGGTGTGCGGCTGTGGGCCGACGACGGCGACGCCGCGATGGGCCTGCGCGTCGTCGGACTCCACCTGGAGAACTGCGGGAAGCGGGACTACACGCTCGACGGCTACCCGGAGCTGAGCCTGCTGGACGACGACCGCGAGCCCGTCGACGGCATCCGCATCCTGCACGGCGGTGCCGCCATCGCCATGGGAACCGGCTTCGACGACCCGCCGGGCCCGCTCGTCCTCAAGCCCGGCGAAGCCGCCCTCTCCGGCCTGATCTGGCGCAACACGACCCTGTCGGGCACGGCCGTGAACGTGCCCTACGTCCGCGTCCTGGCCAAGCCCGGCGCCGCGCCCGTGACGGTCACCCCGGGGCTGGATCTCGGGACCACGGGCAAGCTCGGCGTCGGCGCCTGGAAACGGGCCGAGCGATGAGCGTTCCGCCGGAAGGCCGCGCGGTGTGCCGTCTGCGGCGCCGTCCCGGCCGGTCGCGCGGTTGCTCCCCCAGCCTCCGGCCGGGGGTACCCCCGGTGCCCCTTCGGGAGCGCTGATCCGCCCGGTGCGGGAGAAATTCCGCGCACCCGTCCCGCGTCCCCGGCTACGTTGGAACCGCGAACAAGCGCACGACCAGCGTGTTCGCGCCCTTTCCTGATCCTTTTCGAGGCGATCCACCGTGTTCCTGACGATCACCACCACCGGCACCCCCGAACGTCCCGCCACCGACCTCGGGTTCCTGCTGCACAAGCACCCCGACAACGCGCAGGCCTTCACCACCTCGCACGGCGTCGCGCACGTCTTCTACCCCGAGGCGGATGCCGGGCGCTGCACGGCGGCGCTGCTCCTGGAGGTGGACGCGGTGGCGCTGGTCCGGCGCGGCAAGGGCAAGGGACGCGGCGGCGCACCCGACGCGGCGCTCGCGCAGTACGTCAACGACCGCCCGTACGCGGCCTCCTCGCTGCTCGCCGTGGCGATCGGCAACGTCTTCTCCAGCGCGATGCGCGGTGTCTGCAAGGCCCGCCCCGAAGCCCCGGCGCAGACACGGCCGTTGCGGATCGAGGTGCCCGCGCTGCCCGCCCGCGGCGGCCCCGACCTGGTACGGCACCTCTTCGAGCCGCTCGGCTGGACGGTGACCGCCGAACCGGTCGCCCTGGACACCGAGTTCCCGGAGTGGGGCGAGTCGCGGTACGTCGGCCTGGTCCTGGAGTCCGAGGCGCTGACCCTCTCGGAGGCGCTGCGCCACCTCTACGTCCTGCTCCCCGTCCTCGACGACGCCAAGCACTACTGGGTCTCCGCCGAGGAGGTCGACAAGCTGCTGCGCGCGGGTGAGGGCTGGCTGCCCGGCCACCCCGAGCAGAAGCTCATCACCAGCCGCTACCTCTCCCGCCGCTGGTCGCTGACCCGGCAGGCGATGGAGCGGCTGGAGCTGGTGCGGCTCGCCGAGGCCGACGACAGCGAGGTCGAGGAGATCGACAACGCGGTCGAGGAGGAGACGGAGTCCGAGGAGAAGCCGACCCCGCTCGCCGTGCAGCGCCGGGACGCGATCCTCGACGCGCTCCGGCGCTCCGGCGCCGCCCGGGTCCTCGACCTCGGCTGCGGCCAGGGCCAGTTGGTGCAGGCGCTGCTGAAGGACCCGTCCTTCACCGAGATCGTCGGCGTCGACGTGTCGATGCGGGCGCTCACCATCGCCTCCCGGCGGCTCAAGCTGGACCGCATGGGGGAGCGGCAGGCCGCCCGCGTCACCCTCTTCCAGGGCTCGCTCGCCTACACCGACAAGCGGCTCAAGGGGTACGACGCGGCCGTGCTCAGCGAGGTGATCGAACACCTCGACCTGCCGCGGCTGCCCGCCCTGGAGTACGCCGTGTTCGGCGCGGCCCGCCCGCGCACGGTCCTCGTCACCACCCCGAACGTCGAGTACAACGTCCGCTGGGAGACCCTCCCCGCCGGCCACACCCGGCACGGCGACCACCGCTTCGAGTGGACCCGCGAGGAGTTCCGCGCCTGGGCCCGCCGGGTCGCCGAACTCCACGGCTACGACGTCGGGTTCATCCCCGTCGGCCCGGACGACCCCGAGGTCGGCCCGCCCACCCAGATGGCCGTTTTCACCATAGGCACAGCCGAAACGAGCACAGCAACCGTACGCGTCGCGAAGGAGGCGAAGGCGGTATGACCGAGACACAGCGCACCGGACGGGTCCTGCCTGTCACCGACCTCTCCCTGGTCGTCCTCGTCGGCGCCTCCGGCTCCGGCAAGTCCACCTTCGCCCGGCGCCACTTCAGGCCGACCGAGGTCATCTCCTCCGACTTCTGCCGCGGTCTGGTCTCCGACGACGAGAACGACCAGGGCGCGACCAAGGACGCCTTCGACGTCCTGCACTACATCGCCGGCAAACGCCTCGCCGCCGGCCGCCGCACGGTCGTCGACGCGACCAGCGTGCAGCAGGAGTCCCGGCGCCAGCTGATCGACCTGGCCAGGCAGTACGACGTGCTGCCCATCGCCGTCGTCCTCGACGTGCCCGAGGAGGTGTGCGCCGCCCGCAACGCGACCCGCACCGACCGGGCCGACATGCCGCGCCGGGTCATCCAGCGGCACATCCGCGAACTCCGCCGCTCCGTCAGGCACCTGGAGCGCGAGGGCTTCCGCAAGGTGCACATCCTGCGCGGGGCCGAGGAGATCGAGTCGGCGACCGTCGTCACCGAGAAGCGGTTCAACGACCTCACCCACCTCACCGGCCCCTTCGACATCGTCGGCGACATCCACGGCTGCGCGAGCGAACTGGAGTCCCTGCTCACCAAGTTGGGCTACACGGACGGCGTCCACCCCGAGGGCCGTACGGCCGTCTTCGTCGGCGACCTCGTCGACCGCGGCCCGGACAGCCCCGGCGTGCTGCGCCGGGTGATGTCGATGGTCGGCTCGGGCAACGCCCTGTGCGTGCCCGGCAACCACGAGAACAAGTACGGCCGGTATCTCAAGGGCCGCAAGGTCCAGCACACCCACGGACTCGCCGAGACCATCGAGCAGATGGCCGGCGAGAGCGAGGAGTTCAGGGCACAGGTACGGGAGTTCATCGACGGACTGGTCAGCCACTACGTCCTCGACGGCGGAAAACTGGTCGTCTGCCACGCCGGGCTGCCCGAGAAGTACCACGGCCGCACCTCCGGCCGGGTCCGCTCGCACGCGCTGTACGGCGACACCACCGGCGAGACCGACGAGTTCGGCCTTCCGGTGCGCTATCCGTGGGCCGAGGACTACCGGGGCCGCGCGGCCGTCGTCTACGGCCACACCCCGGTCCCGGAGGCGAGCTGGCTCAACAACACGATCTGCCTGGACACCGGCGCCGTCTTCGGCGGCAAGCTGACCGCGCTGCGCTGGCCGGAGCGGGAGCTGGTCGACGTACCGGCGGAGCGGGTCTGGTACGAACCGGCCCGGCCGCTGCTCACCGAGGCGCCCGGCGGCCAGGACGGACGCCCGCTGGACCTGGCGGACGTCCACGGGCGCCGGGTCGTCGAGACCCGGCACCAGGGCCGGATCGCGGTCCGCGAGGAGAACGCGGCGGCCGCCCTGGAGGTGATGAGCCGCTTCGCGATCGACCCGCGCCTGCTGCCGTACCTGCCGCCGACCATGGCCCCGACCGCCACCTCGCACGTGGAAGGCTATCTGGAGCACCCGGCGGAGGCCTTCGCCCAGTACGCCGCGGACGGGGTCGCCCGGGTGGTGTGCGAGGAGAAGCACATGGGCTCGCGGGCGGTGGCGCTGGTGTGCCGGGACGCGGAGGTCGCGCACAAGCGCTTCGGCGTCGCCCCCGGCCCGACCGGCTCCCTCTACACCCGTACCGGACGCCCGTTCTTCGCCGACGACGCGGTGACCGAGGAGATCCTCGGCCGCATCCGCGACTCGGTCGACGCGGCCGGCCTCTGGGACGAACTCGCCACCGACTGGCTCCTGCTCGACGCCGAACTGCTGCCCTGGTCGCTCAAGGCCTCCGGCCTGCTGCGCACCCAGTACGCGGCCGTCGGCGCCGCCTCCGGCGCGGTCTTCCCGGGTGCGCTGGCCGCCCTGGAGCGGGCGGCGGGGCGCGGTGTCGACATCGGCGAGCTGCGCGACCGGCAGCGTGAACGCGCCGCCGACGCGGCCGCGTTCACCGACGCCTACCGCCGCTACTGCTGGACCACCGAGGGCCTGGACGGCGTGCGCCTCGCCCCCTTCCAGATCCTCGCGGTGCAGGGCCGCAGCCTCGCCGCGCTCCCGCACGACGAGCAACTCGCCCTTCTGGACCGGCTGGTGGAGCACGACCCCACCGGCCTGCTGCAGACCACCCGCCGTCTGCACGTCGACACCGGCGACCCGGCGTCGGTACGGGCGGGCGTCGACTGGTGGCTGGAGATGACCGGCCGGGGCGGCGAGGGCATGGTCGTCAAGCCGGCCGGTGCGGTGGTCCGCGACCCGCAGGGCCGCCTCGTCCAGCCCGGCATCAAGTGCCGCGGCCGGGAGTACCTGCGGATCATCTACGGCCCCGAGTACACCCGTCCCGACCGCCTCACCCGCCTGCGCGGTCGCTTCCTCAACCACAAGCGGTCCCTGGCGATCCGCGAGTACGCCCTCGGCCTGGAGGCCCTGGACCGCCTCGCGGACGGCGAGCCGCTGTGGCGCGTGCACGAGGCGGTCTTCGGGGTCCTGGCCCTGGAGTCGGAGCCGGTGGACCCGCGGCTGTGAGCGGCGGGCTCCGGCCGGTCAGCCGACCAGCCGGAGCCGCCGCGCGCACGCCCCCACCCGGACCGTCTGCCCCCAGGTCAGCTCCAGGGCGTCGGTCTCGATGCCGTCGCCGAAGGCGATCAGGCGGTCCGACTCGACCGTGAGGGTCAGGGCCGCCGAGGCCGCCAGCTCGCCGGCGACCAGGGACGTCCCGGTCGCCGGCGACGGCCAGGCCTCCCGGACGAACCAGAGGAGGCGGTCCTCCGTGGGGGCGGGCAACGGCAGCCGGGCGCCACGCTCCTGCCACACCGAGCGCAGCCAGCCGGTGGCCCCCGTGCCGGTGCCCACCAGCACCCCGGAGGAGGCCTGGGCCTCGACGACACCCCCGTCGCCCTCCAGGCCCAGGCGGTATCGGGCGGTCTGATGACCGGCGGTACCGAGGTAGATCTCGTTGAGCGCCACGAGCCGCTGGGTGTCGTCGGCGACCGCCTCGACCATCGTCAGCGCGTCGGCACCGGTGGCCGTGGCGGCGACCGAGGCCAGCAGTACGGCCGCCTGCTCCGGCCGGTGCCGGACCAGGACCCCCGGGTTGCGGCCGGGGTCGGTGTCGATGCCGATCACCGGCTGGCCGTCCAGGTACTTGGCCACGTTCGCCACCAGCCCGTCCTGCCCGACCACCACGACCACGTCCTCGGGTGCGAACAGGAAGCGGTCCAGGTCGGTCCGCTCGACCCGGGCCTGGCGCCAGGCCAGCGGCACCGCCGAGGTCACCTCGGCGAGCGCCCGCCGGGTACGCCGGTGGCGTTCGGCGACCTCGGCCATGTCCCGGCCCCGGGAGGCGAGGAAGAAGGCGGCCTGGCCGTGCGTGCCGTGCCGGGCCACCAACTCCTCGTACTCCGTGGTCCGGTGGACGAGCACGGCCCGCGGCGCGAGGCTCATTCCCGCTCCCCGCCCAGCCTGGCGAGCAGTCCGGTCAGCACGTCCGGCGACACGGTCACGCTGTCGATGCGGGGCAGGTTCTCGGCGAGCCGGGCGCCGGTGAGGGCGTGCAGCGTGGCCACGTCCGCCTCGCCGTGCACCCGCAGCCAGGCCGCCTGGGCCGCGGCCCGCGCCTCGCCGACCTCCCGGGCCCCCACGGCCTCGGCCCGCGCCAGCGTGACCGCCCGCGCCGCCTCCGCCTCGCCCAGCTTCACCGACCTGGCCGCCTCCGCCTCCGCCAGCCGTACCGTGCGCGCCGCCTCGGCGTCCGCCAGCTTCACGGATCGGGTCGCCTCCGCCTCGGCCAGCTTCACCGTCCGGGTCGCCTCCGCCTGCGCGCGCACCGCGTCCGCCGCCGCGTGCTCCTCCGCCTCGCGCCGCGCGTTGGTGCCCCGCTGCTCGACCAGCTGTTCCTCGCGGCGGGCCAGTTCGATCTGGCTCGCCAGCTCGTTCTCGGCGATCGCCCGCTCCCGCTCGACGGCCACCGCGCGCCGCTCGTACGTCGCCCGGTCGGCCTCCTGCTGGATCTGCTCGCGGGCCGGGGTGCGCAGCGCCCGCTCCACCTCGGGCTCCGGCCGCAGCGCCATCACGCGGACGGCCACCACCTCGATGCCGGTGGCGGGCAGCCGCGGTTCCGCCGCCAGGCCGGCCGCGATCCGCTCCCGGACCACCGCCACCCCGTCGACCAGCGTCTCCGCCAGCGGGGTGCGGGCCAGCGCGTCCAGCGCGTGCTGCTGGGCGGTCTCCGTGAGGAGGGTGCCGAGCTGTTCGAGCGGGGTGCCGCGCCAGACCCCGGTGTCCGGGTCGATGGAGAAGTCGAGACGGGCGGCCGCCACGGCCGGGTCGCCGACGCGGTAGGTGACGGTCGCCTGGACCGCCACGTCCTGGAAGTCGGCCGTACGGGCGTGGAAGGTCATCGCCAGTTCACGGTCGTCGACCGGGACCTCGGAGATCGCCGCGGTGAGCGCGCGGAACCAGAAGCTGAGCCCCGGCCCGTCGTGCAGCAGCTTCTCGCCCTTGTGGTGTCTGACGTGCGCCGTCGGCGCGCCGCGCAGATGGCGCCAGCCCAGGCGCCGGGTGATGTCGGCCATCGGTTCCGCCCCCTCGTTTAAGAGTCATGATGACCATAATCCCGGAGTCTGTTTGTCGTCAAGAGGACGAGAACAAGAAACGGTCGAGCAGGGGGTGAACACGGTCGTCGATGGTCAGGATGGAGGCATGGGATTCCACGTCGACTCCGAGGCCGGGCGGCTGTGCCGCGTCATACTGCACCGGCCGGATCTGGAGCTCAAAAGGCTCACCCCGAGCAACAAGGACGCCCTCCTCTTCGACGACGTCCTCTGGGTGCGCCGGGCGCGGGCCGAGCACGACGGGTTCGCCGACGTGCTGCGCGACCGCGGGGTCGCCGTCCATCTCTTCGGCGACCTGCTCGAAGAGGCACTGGCCATCGAGGCCGCCCGCACCCTCGTCCTGGACCGGGTCTTCGACGAGAAGGAGTACGGCCCGCTCGCCACCGACCACCTGCGCGCCGCCTTCGAGAAACTGCCGGCCGGCGAGCTGGCCGAGGCGCTGGTCGGCGGCATGACCAAGCGGGAGTTCCTGGCCGCCCACGAGGAGCCCACCTCGGTCCGCTTCCACGCCATGGACCTCGACGACTTCCTCCTCGAACCGCTCCCCAACCACCTCTTCACCCGCGACACCTCCGCCTGGGTCTACGACGGCGTCTCCATCAACGCCATGCGCTGGCCCGCCCGGCAGCGCGAGACCGTGCACTTCGAGGCGATCTACCGGCACCACCCGCTCTTCCGCGGCGAAACGTTCCACGTCTGGTCGGAGGGGCAGGCCGCCTACCCCTCCACCATCGAGGGCGGCGACGTCCTGGTGATCGGCAACGGCGCGGTCCTGATCGGCATGAGCGAGCGCACCACCCCGCAGGCCGTCGAGATGCTCGCGCACAAGCTGTTCGCGGCCGGCTCGGCGCAGACCATCGTCGCCCTGGACATGCCGAAGCGGCGCGCCTTCATGCACCTCGACACCGTGATGACGATGGTCGACGGCGACACCTTCACCCAGTACGCCGGGCTCGGCATGCTCCGGTCGTACACCATCGAACCGGGCAGCGGCGAGAAGGAGCTCAAGGTCACCGACCACCCGCCGGAGCACATGCACCGGGCGATCGCCGCCGCCCTCGGCCTCAGCGAGATCCGGGTCCTGACCGCCACCCAGGACGTGCACGCGGCCGAACGCGAACAGTGGGACGACGGCTGCAACGTCCTCGCCGTCGAACCCGGCGTCGTCGTCGCCTACGAACGCAACTCCACCACCAACACCCATCTGCGCAAGCAGGGCATCGAGGTGATCGAGATCCCGGGGAGCGAACTGGGACGGGGGAGGGGCGGACCGCGGTGCATGAGCTGCCCGGTGGAGCGGGATGCCGTGTGAGGGGCGCCGCGGTGCCGGCGGTCCGTGGTGTGCCGCATACGGCTGCGTGAGCAGCGCAGTATGAAAACGTGCCGATCGGATGGCCCGACGGTGCCTGTATAGAAATGTGGAACATCGTATAGACTTCCAAGGTCCCTGAAGCCGACCCCAACCGCTGGAGCGCCCCCATGGCGACTGTCCCGACCGCCCTCGCCGGCCGCCACTTCCTCAAGGAGCTGGACTTCACCCAGGAGGAGTTCCGCGGGCTGGTCGAGCTGGCCGCCGAGCTGAAGGCGGCCAAGAAGGCCGGGACCGAGACGCAGTACCTGCGCGGGAAGAACATCGCGCTGGTCTTCGCCAAGACCTCCACCCGTACCCGCTGCGCCTTCGAGGTCGCCGCCGCCGACCAGGGCGCCGCCACCACCTACCTCGACCCGGCGGGATCGCAGCTCGGGCACAAGGAGTCGGTGAAGGACACCGCCCGGGTCCTCGGCCGGATGTACGACGCCATCGAGTACCGCGGGCACGGCCAGGGCGTCGTCGAGGAGCTGGCCGCGTTCGCCGGGGTGCCCGTCTACAACGGCCTCACCGACGAGTGGCACCCCACCCAGATGCTCGCCGACGTGCTCACCATGACCGAGCACAGCGACAAGCCGCTCACCGGGATCGCCTTCGCCTACCTCGGTGACGCCCGCTACAACATGGGCAACTCCTACCTCGTCACCGGCGCCCTGCTCGGCATGGACGTCCGGATCGTCGCGCCCCGCCTGCTGTGGCCGGACGACACCATCGTGGAGCTGGCCCAGCAGCTCGCCGGCGCCTCCGGCGCCCGGATCACGCTCACCGAGAACGTGAAGGACGGGGTGCGCGGCGCCGACTTCGTCGCCACCGACGTCTGGGTGTCGATGGGCGAGCCCAAGGAGGTCTGGGACGAGCGCATCGCGCTGCTCGGGCCGTACGCCGTCACCATGGACGTGCTGCGCGCCACCGGCAACGCCGACGTCAGGTTCCTGCACTGCCTGCCGGCCTTCCACGACCTCGGCACGGTCGTCGGCCGGGAGATCCACGAGCGGCACGGGCTGACCGAACTGGAGGTCACCGACGAGGTGTTCGAGTCCGAGCACTCGGTCGTCTTCGACGAGGCCGAGAACCGGATGCACACCATCAAGGCCGTGCTGGTGGCCACACTCGCCTGACCAGCCCGTTCGTTGCCCTTATGCTGTGCGGCGGCCCGGCACCACCCCACGCCGGAGCCGCCGCCGCGACCGACCCCGGATCGCACCCGCACCACCAGAAACGAGCACCACCCGCATGCCCCGCATCAAGTCCCCGCACCTCCTGGTGGCCGAATCCGGCGCCGACCGGGAGGGCCACGGCCTCCGCCGCACCATGGGCCTGTTCCAGCTGATCTGCTTCGGCATCGGAGCGATCGTCGGCACCGGCATCTTCGTCGGCCTCTCCGACTCGGTCGCCCAGGCAGGACCTGCCGTCGTCGTCTCCTTCGTGCTCGCCGCGGTCACCTGCGTCTTCACCGCCCTCTCCTTCGCCGAGCTGGGCGGCGCGATCCCGGTCTCCGGATCGTCGTACTCCTTCGCCTACGCCGGACTCGGCGAGTCCACCGCGTTCCTGGTGGGCTGGTGCCTGCTCCTGGAGTACGGCATCTCGATCTCGGCCGTCGCGGTCGGCTGGAGCCAGTACGTCAACGAGCTGCTGCACAGCCTCACCGGCCTGCAGCTCCCGCACGCCCTGTCCGCGGGCCCCGGCGACGGCGGGATCGTGAACCTCCCCGCCGTGATCGTGATCGCGATGGCCGCCGTGCTGCTGGTGCGCGGGGTGCGGGAGAGCGCACGGGCCACCGCCGCGATGGCGGCCGTGAAGCTGGTCGTCCTGCTCGCGTTCTGCGCGATCGGCTTCAGCGCCTTCAAGGACGGCAACCTCGTGCCGTTCTCCCCGGCGGGTCTCGGCGGCATCGGCGCGGGCACCACCGCCGCGTTCTTCTCGTACATCGGCTTCGACGCGATCACCACGGCCGGCGAGGAGGCGAAGAACCCGCGCCGGGACATCCCGGTCGCCATCCTCGTCTGCATGGGCGTGGTCACCCTGCTGTACTGCGCGGTCGCGCTGGCCGCGATCGGCGCCATCGGCGGCGACCAGGTCGCGGGCCGCCCCGCCGCCCTCTCCTACGTCGTCAACCAGGTCACCGGGTCCACGGTCGGCGGCGGTGTGATCGCCTTCGGCGCGGTCGTCGCCATCGCCTCCGTCGTCCTCGCGGTGATGTACGGGCAGACCCGCATCCTCATGTCCATGTCCCGGGACGGCCTGATCCCGCGGGTCTTCGAGAAGGTCTCCCCGAGGACCGCCACCCCGGTGGCCGGCACCCTGGTCGTCGCGGCCGTCTTCGCGCTTCCGGCGGCCTTCGCCTCGCTGGACGCGGTGATGAACCTGTGCACCATCGGCACCCTCGCGATCATGGCCGTGGTGAACATCGCGGTGATCGCCCTGCGCCGCCGCGAACCGGCCCTCGCCCGCACCTTCCGGGTGCCGCTCTACCCGGTCGCCCCGCTGCTGGGCGTCGGCTTCTGCCTGTACCTGATGTACGAGACCGGGTGGACGACCTGGGTCCAGTTCGCCGTCTTCCTGGCCGTGGGCCTGCTGGTCTACCTCGGCTACGGGCGCCGGAACTCCAGGCTGGCGACCGCCGGGGCGGTTACGCCGGACGCCACTGACGCGGTACTGCAGGAAGCCTGAACCACACCGCCTTGCCGGACTCGGTGGGGCGGTGCCCGCAGGACGAGCTCAGGGCGCGGATCAGCAGCAGGCCGCGCCCGCCCTCCTGCATGGGGTCGGGCTCCTCGATCACCGGACGGGTGAGATGGCCGGGCGGCGCCGGGTCCGGGTCGTGCACCTCGACCTTGCAGCCCCCCGGCACCAGCTCGACGACCAGCTCTATCGGCCCCCTGCCCGCGGTGTGCTCCACCGCGTTGGCGACCAGTTCCGCCGTGAGCAGCTCGGCGGTGTCGGGGTCGGCCGCATGGTCCGCCTCCTCCATCGCCGAGCGCACCAGGGCACGGGCGACCGGCACGGCCGCGACGGTGTGCGGCAGCGCGATACGCCAGGAGGCGGCGGAAGGTGGTTCGTACACGGCGATTCCGTTCATGGCGCAGGCGATCACTGCTTGTCCTGCTTTCAACTGTAGGAATGGTACGGGTCCCGTCCCGGACGCTGTCGGCGCCCCCCTGACGGGACCTTCGTCCCGGTAACGGGTGGCTTACCCCGCCCGTGGGCCCGTCTCGCACATCGGGCCCGGCTGTTACCGCGTTATTGACGCGCCGTGACCTTGTGACGCGGAAACCCGGAGCGGACACGCGAAGGAGCCCCCGGAAACCGGGGGCTCCTTCGCGGCAGGACGGATCAGTCGAAGTCGACCATCCCGGCGGTCAGCGTGGCGCCGTCCGCGGGGTCGATCAGGATGAACGCGCCGGTACGGCGGGAGACCGCGTAGGCGTCCAGCGGCAGCGGCTCGGCGCTGCGCAGGGTGATCCGGCCCAGGTCGTTGGCGGTCAGCCCGGTCGCGCCCCCCAGGTCCCGGACGATCGCCTTGACGATCCGGGTGGCGTGCTTGAGCAGCACCCGGTCGCCGACCCGGAGCGGCCGGTCGGCCAGGTGGCACACGGCCGCGGTCACGTTCCGGGTGAGCACGGGCGCCTCCGGACCCGCGGTGATCATGTCACCGCGGGAGACGTCCCGCTGGTCGGCCAGGCGTATCCCGACGGACTGCGGGGCGTGGGCCACCTCGGCCTCGGTGCCGAGGATGTCGATCCCCGCGATCTCGGAGGTCTCGCCGGACGGGTGCACGGTGACCCGGTCGCCGACCCGCAGCGAGCCCGAGACCAGCTGGCCCGCGTAGTGACGGACGTCACCGTGCCGGATGACGTACTGGACCGGGAAGCGGGCCGGGGCGTCGGCGGCGTCCGCGGCCACCGGGACGTTCTCCAGGAACTCCAGGAGCGCGGGGCCGTCGTACCAGTCCATGTGCGCGGAACGGTCGACGACGTTGTCACCCACCAGTGCCGAGACCGGGATCGCGGTGACCCCGGGGAGTCCCAGCTCGGCGGTCTGGACGGTGAAGTCGGCCACGATCCGCTCGAACGCGGCCCTCTCGTAGCCGACCAGGTCCATCTTGTTGACGGCGAGGACGACGTGCGGGACGCGCAGCAGGGCGGCCACGGCCGCGTGCCGCCGGGTCTGCTCGACGATGCCGTTGCGGGCGTCGACCAGGATGATCGCCAGTTCGGCGGTGGAGGCGCCGGTGACCATGTTGCGGGTGTACTGCACGTGGCCCGGGGTGTCGGCGAGGATGAACCGGCGTTTCGGGGTGGCGAAGTAGCGGTAGGCGACGTCGATGGTGATGCCCTGCTCGCGTTCGGCGCGCAGGCCGTCGGTGAGGAGGGCGAGGTCGGGGGCGTCCTGGCCGCGGCTCGCGGAGGCGCGTTCGACGGCCTCCAGCTGGTCGGTGAGGACCGACTTGGAGTCGTGCAGCAGCCGTCCGACGAGGGTGGACTTGCCGTCGTCGACGGAGCCGGCGGTCGCGAACCGCAGGGTGTCGATGGTCGTGCTCATGCTTAGAAGTACCCCTCGCGCTTGCGGTCTTCCATCGCGGCCTCGGAGAGCTTGTCGTCGGCACGCGTCGCGCCGCGCTCGGTGAGCCGGGAGGCGGCGATCTCGGCGATCACCTTCTCGATGTCGTCGGCGTCGGAGTCGACCGCGCCGGTGCAGGACATGTCGCCGACGGTCCGGTAGCGCACCTGGCGCTTCTCGGCCGTCTCGTTCTCGCGCGGCCCGCCCCACTCGCCCGCGGTCAGCCACATCCCGCCGCGCATGAACACCTCGCGGTGGTGGGCGAAGTAGATCTGCGGGAGCTCGATCTCCTCGCGGGCGATGTACTGCCAGACGTCGAGTTCGGTCCAGTTGGACAGGGGGAAGACGCGGACGTGCTCGCCGGGGGCGTGCCGGCCGTTGTAGAGGTTCCACAGCTCGGGGCGCTGCCGGCGGGGGTCCCACTGGGAGAACTCGTCGCGCAGGGAGAAGACGCGTTCCTTGGCGCGGGCCTTCTCCTCGTCGCGGCGGCCGCCGCCGAAGACCGCGTCGAACTTCTCGTGCTGGATCTTCTCGGTGAGGGGGAGGGTCTGCAGCGGGTTGCGGGTGCCGTCGGGGCGTTCCCGCAGCACACCGCGGTCGATGTAGTCCTGTACGGAGGCCACATGGAGGCGGAGCCCATGTGCGGCCACCACACGGTCCCGGTACTCAAGGACCTCGGGGAAGTTGTGGCCGGTGTCCACATGCAGCAGGGAGAAGGGGATCGCGGCGGGGGCGAACGCCTTGAGGGCGAGGTGCAGCATGACGATGGAGTCCTTGCCGCCGGAGAACAGGATCACCGGCCGCTCGAACTCGCCCGCCACCTCGCGGAAGATGTGGACCGCCTCGGACTCCAGCGCGTCCAGATGGGACAGCGTGAAGGTGCTCATGCCAGCCCCCGCTCCACCAGCAGTGCGTGCACCGCGTCCGCCGACTCCTGCGGGGTCTGGTCCTGGGTGTGCAGCACGAGCGCCGGGTCGACGGGCGGCTCGTACGGGTCGTCGACGCCGGTCAGCCCGGTGAGCTGACCCGCGGCCTGCCTGGCGTACAGGCCCTTCACGTCCCGCTCGCTGCACACCTCGACGGGGGTCGCCACATGCACCTCCAGGTACGGCGTCCCGCTCTTCTCGTGCCGGTTGCGGACCGCCTCGCGGCTGTCGGCGTAGGGGGCGATGACCGGGACGACGGAGAGCACGCCGTTGCGCGCGAGGACCTCGGAGACCAGGCCGATGCGCTGCACGTTGGTGTTGCGGTCCGCCCGGGAGAAGCCGAGGCCGGCCGAGAGGAAGCGGCGGATCTCGTCGCCGTCGAGGACCTCCACGCGATGTCCCTCGGCCTTGAGCCGGTCGCCGAGTAGGCGGGCGATCGTCGTCTTGCCCGCGCTCGGCAGCCCCGTCAGCCAGACCGTGGCTCCCTGAGCCCTTGGCGTGGTGGTCATGCGCAACAGACCTCTTCCTTACCTTCTCGGCGAACTCGCGTACGACCCGTCGAAGAGTAGGTAAGAAGTCTGAGAGGAGTGGTTAAGGAACCTGAGGTTTAACTGAGTGACTCCTGGTACGCAAGAGGTCACAGCGTCCTGCAATGAACATTTCACAATCGGCTGTCTGTTCACAGAGCCGTTCAGCGAGCCGCGGACAGGGCCGTTCACACAGTCGGTCACAGAGCCGTTCACCGAGCCGGTCACAGACCCGCGAAGACGCCCCCGGCCTCCCGCAGCCGTTCGTGCAGAGCGCGGAAGACGGCCGCCGAGCGGGTGCCGGGCCAGTCGGCGGGCAACAGCTCCGTCGGCAGCCCGGGGTCGGTGTACGGCAGGTGGCGCCAGGTGTCGAGGGCGCGGAGATAGTCGCGGTAGGCGTCCTCGGGCGGGGTGTCGGCGCGGTGCTCCCAGTCGCGCAGCACCGGCTCGTGGGCGTCGAGGAACTGCTCGTGGGCCTTGGCGATCGCCGTCAGGTCCCACCAGCGGGCGACGGCCTCTGTGGTGGGCTGGAAGCCGAGGTGGTCGCCGCGGAAGAAGTCCACGTACGGGTCGAGGCCGAGCCGGCGCAGGGTGTGCCTGGTCTCCTCGAAGAGCCGGGCCGGAGCGATCCACACGCCCGGCGCGGCGGTGCCGAAGCCGAGTCCGGCCAGCCGTGAGCGCAGTACGTGCCGCTTCTGCCGTTCCGACTCGGGCACCGAGAACACCGCGAGCACCCAGCCCTCGTCCTGCGGCGGCGCGGCGGCGTACACCCGGCGGTCGCCGTCGTCGAGCAACTGCCGTGCCTCCGGGGAGAGCTCGTACCCGGCGGCGCCCTGCGCGGTCCGGGCCGGTGCCAGCAGTCCGCGCCGTTTCAGCCGGGACACCGACGAACGCACGGAGGGGGCGTCCACGCCCACGGCGGCCAGCAGCCGGATCAGCTCGGCGACGGGCACCGGGCCGGGCAGGAAGCGGCCGTACGCGCCGTAGAGCGTGACGATGAGGGACCGCGGGGCGTGTTGCTCGGGCACGTTGATCATTTTAGGTCCCCGGCATCGCTGCTGGTCACCTTCGGTGCACGGCTGAATGAGAGTCAGGATTCCGGGGCCCGTCCCGGAAGGCCGTCCCGGCCGGCCGTGCAGGCCGGCGGGGCCGGGTCAGGCGGCGACGGCGAGGCGGCCGACCGGGCCGCGGTGCGGCGGGACCACGCTGCCGTCGGCGTGCAGCTCGCCGGTGTCGTCGAAGACGATCGCCCCGTCGCACAGCAGGGTCCAGCCCTGCTCCGGGTGGGCGGCGACGATGTGCGCCGGGCCGCGGTCGGCCGTCGCGCTCGGGAACTGGTGGGAACACATGGCGCACCTCCACGGGTCTGCCTCCGGCACGGTCGCCGACCGGCATGACCAGACCATGCTCCCGCCGTGAACGCCGGGGAACCACCTGCCGCGACCTGTGACAACACGCGGACAACACCCGGACGCCGCCACGACGGCCGCCGCGGCTCCGGGACACACCCCGGGGTCCTGCCCGGTGCGGCGGGACGCGCCACCGAAGGGGTGACGGTCACGCTCCCGGGCCCGGCCGCCCGGTATCCAGGGCATGCCCCCCTCATGTTCCGGGAAGGAAGCCATGCCCCTACGCCCCGCCCTCGCCGCGGCCCTCGGTTCCGCCGCCCTGGTGTGCGCCGCCGTCGCCCCCGCGACCGCAGCCCCGGCCGGTGCCCCCGCCGAGTCCGTCACCGTCGACCCCACCGGCCGTCTCGCCGCCGACGGCACCGTCACCCTGTCCGGCACCTACACCTGCACCGATGCCACCGGCCCTGTGTTCATCAGCGCGTCGCTCAGCCAGGACTCCCCGAACTTCCGGCACGGCATCGGCGGCACCCAGGCCGTCTGCGACGGCGCCGAGCACCACTGGGAGAACACCGGCGAGGTCGCCTCGGAGAAGCTGAAGCCCGGCGCGGCCAACGTGGAGGCCACGATCCTGGAACTGCGGAACACGGGCGGCCTGCCGCTGCCGTCCTTCCACGCCGTCGGCCGGCAGGACATCACCCTCACCAAGGCCTGAGCCGCGTCTCCGGGCGGTCCGGCGCCGCGGGGGTGCCGGACCGCCGGACGCCGACGGCGGCGTCGGACAGCACCCCGGCGCCGTGCGGCCGTTCAGTCCGACACCTGCACCACCGCGGTCGCCCCCGCGCGTACCGTCGGCGTCGCGTACGTGTACGTCACGCCGTTCACCGTCTTGGTGCGCGCCCGCTGCGGGACGCCGTCGACCGTGATCCTCTTGTGGGCGCCGGCGAAACGGGCCTCCCAACGGTAGGCGCCGTGACGGGAGTTGTTCGTGAGCGTGGTCTTCGTCGCGCCGTCGTGCCGGACGGTGACCGTGCCCGTGCCGACCGGTACGTCCGCCACCTGGAGCCACTTCATCCCGGACGGCAGCCGCGACTGGGTGGTCACCCGGTGTGCGGCCGCGTCGGGGGCGATGCCCATCAGGCCCTCGACGGTCTGGCTGACCAGGGTGAACGACACCTCGGGGTAGTCGCCGTCCGGGCCCTGGCTGGAGTTGACGTGCTGGACGTCCCGCTCGCCGTAGATCTTCTTCATCCACCACCAGGCGGTGTCGGCGCGGTTGTTCCGGAAGAACATGTCGGGCAGGTACGTCGTCGACTCGATGTTGGGCGAGCCCTCGGGGCCGAGCTCCTGCGCCTGGATGTAGTCGAGGTAGGCGTCGTTGCGCGGGCCCGGGTCGATGATCTGCTTCATCGGCATGAAGACGCTGTTCTCCTTGCCCCAGCCGGTGACCGGGGTGCCGGAGACGGTGTACGCGCGGACCATGCCGGCGCCGCTGCCGGTCCCGCTCCACTCGTCGTTGAAGTACGCCTTCAGGTCGGCGGCCCGCCGGTCGTACGTCTTCGCCAGCTTCGTGTCGCCCTTGCCGCGGGCCAGCACGGCCATCGCCAGGTACGCCTGGTACTCCGAGGCGATGGTGTCCCCGGCCTCGGCGAGGTCGTCGCCGTCCTGCTCGTTGTAGCTCGCGGCACCGGCGAAGATGCCCTGGCCGGTGCCCTCGGCGACCTTGACCGCGCCGTTGTCCTTGGCGCTGTTGTGGAGGTCGATGAACTGCTCGGTGGCGTGCCGGTAGAAGTTCCAGAGCACCGGGTCGTCCACGTATCTGCGGTCGCCGGTCCAGAGGTAGGCCTGCGCCGCCTTCTCCACGAGCTCGAAGACGGCCGGGACCTCGCGCACGAAGTCGTCCGGGTTCTTGTAGTCGATGCTCAGGTACGTCCTGGCGTCGAAGTTGAGCGACCACACCGGGAAGTACTGGTGCTCGGCGGTCGCCGAGGCCGCGTAGGAGCGGAGCATCGTCTCGTTCTCGGTGTCCAGGCCGAGGAGATGGGCGCCGTCGAGCTGGTGGGACATGTCGCGTGAGTAGTACGCGCTGCGGTTGGCGTATCCGGCCCAGTAGGTGGGCCCGTACGTCGTGGTCCCGGTGCCGCTGGTGTGGTACTCGTCCGCGTTCACCGGGCCGACCGTGCCGGGCAGTTGCACCCAGCTGTTGGCCTTCCGCTTCGCCCAGTCGAACATCTCGACGACCTCGGGGTCGGACGAGGTGACCCGGGGGTCGGCCGGCGCGGCGGGCGAGATCATCAGGTCGTCGGCGTTGACCCAGCCGCTGCCGGAGCCGAAGGCGATCTCCAGCCGGTCACCGGCCTTCAGTTCCACACGGCTGACGGTGTACCGGGCGTAGGTGGCGCGCTGCGGCAGCTGCACCGTGCGGACGGTCCCGCCGTTGCGCCGGACCGTGTACGTGCCGCCGGTGCCGGCGCTCGCCACCCACGCGGAGAAGTCGTAGCTGCCGTCCCGCGGCGCGACCAGGTCCAGCCGCGCGGACCTGCCGGTGCCGGCGTCCAGGTACAGGAATCGGCTGCCGCTGTGCACGTTGCCGGTACCGACCCCGGTGCCGGGGTCGAAGGTCCAGCCCGTGCCGCCGTTCTCGAACCCGGGGTCGGACAGGGTGAGTTGGGGACGGGAGTCGGTGGCCGCGCGCGGTGCCGCGGTGGCGGACGTGGCGGGGACGAGCGGCGTGAGCAGAGCAACGGCGGTGAGCAGCATGAGCCGTGAGGGCTTCATCGGGTCTCCGGTCTTCAGCTACGGCGGGCGGGGCGGCCGAGTCGTGGCGGAAAGCTAACAGGGCCGGAGGAAGCCGTTCAATGGTCATGCACAGCAAAATTGCAAGCCACATGTCTGTACAGCACTTCAACTTGCCGGATCGAGCTGAAAACTTTCACTGCCATCACGCAAGTCGGCTGGAGCCGGGGAGAGTGACACGCGCAGATCCGCGTATCATCGACGCCTGCGAAGGCCGCACGGCGGGACACGGCGGGGGCACGGAGGGAACCGTATGAAGGTCGGCATCACCGAGGTCGCGGGCCGGGCGCGGGTGAGTGAGGCGACGGTGAGCCGGGTGATCAACCGGCGTCAGGGGGTGTCCCGCAAGACGCGGGAGGCGGTCGAGCAGGCGATGGCCGATCTGGGCTACGAGCGGCAGACACAGGGGCAGCTGGTCGCGGTCGTCACGGAGCTGGTGTCCAACCCGTTCTTCGCCGATGTCTGCGAGCGGATCGAGTCGACGCTGGCGCCGCACGGGCTGAAGACGATCGTGTGTCCGTGTTTCGCGGGCGGGGTGCAGGAGCTGGACTATCTGACCGCGCTGGCGGACCGGGGGGTGGCGGCGGTGGTGTTCCTGTCCGCGAGCAACACGATCGAGGGCGCGGATCCGCAGGCGTACGAGCTGCTGCGGTCGCGGCGGATTCCGTTCGTGGGGGTGAACGGGCAGTTCGAGGGCGGGGGTGAGGCCCCGGTGTTCTCCACCGACGACCTGCTGGCCGCCGAGCTGGCGGTCGATCACCTGTACCGGCTGGGCCACCGCCGGATCGGGATGGCGTCGGGGCCGGTCGGCAACCGGCCGGCCGACCGGCGGGTCAGCGGGTTCGTGGACTCGCTGGCCCGGCGCGGGATCGGGGATGCGGAGCAGTGGGTGGTGCGGCAGTCCTACACCGTCGAGGGCGGCCAGTCCGCCGCGCTCGCGCTGCTGGCGCGGGGTGCCACGGCCATCGTGGCGGCGAGCGACTACATGGCGTTGGGTGCGATCCGCGGGGCGCGCCGGCAGGGCTGTGACGTGCCCGGTGACGTGTCGGTCGTCGGCTACGACGGCTCCATGATCATGGATTTCGTCGACCCGCCGCTCACCACCGTCCGCCAGCCCGCCGACCGCCTCGCCCCCGAGGTCGCCCGCAGCGTCCTCGCCCTCCTCGGCAATCGCGACGTCCCCGTCGGTGAACTCCTCTTCGACCCCGAACTCGTCGTCCGCGCCAGCACCGCACCCCCGAAAGCCCGGTGAACCCCGGCGCCGGCCGCCGGGCGCCACCTGCGAGAGCCCTCCGTCACCCGGATGGCGCAGTCGCCCGGCGCACCCGCGCGGGCGGGCGGCACCGTAGAGGTGGCGAGGGCGCACGGACGACGACTGAGGCGGTTCGCGTGGCGGACGAGACGGCCGGGACGACGACGAACGTGAACGGGGCCGGTGCGACGGCTCCGCGGACCTGTCTGGTGACCGGGGCCAGCGGTTATATCGGCGGACGGCTGGTGCCGGAGCTGCTGGACGCCGGGTACCGGGTGCGCTGCCTGGTCCGCACGCCCCGGAAGCTGCGTGACCAGCCGTGGGCCGGGCGGGTGGAGGTCGTACAGGGCGACGTCACCGACGCGGACTCGGTGGCGGCGGCGCTGGCGGGCATCGACGTCGCCTACTACCTGGTGCACGCGCTCGGGGCCGGCCGCGACTTCGAGCGCACCGACCGGCAGGCGGCCCATGTCTTCGGCGAGCAGGCCCGCCGGGCCGGTGTCGGCCGTCTGGTCTACCTGGGCGGCCTGACCCCGGCCGGCGTGCCCGAGCGGGAGCTGTCGCCGCACCTGCGCTCGCGCGCCGAAGTGGGCCGTATCCTCCTCGGCTCGGGTGTGCCGACGGCCGTGCTGCGGGCCGCCGTCATCATCGGGTCCGGCTCGGCCAGCTTCGAGATGCTGCGCTACCTGACCGAGCGGCTGCCGGTGATGGTCACCCCGCGCTGGGTGCACACCCGCATCCAGCCGATCGCCGTACGGGACGTGCTGCGCGTCCTGGTGGGCTGCGCCGGCCTGCCGCCCGACGTCAGCCGCACCTTCGACATCGGCGGCCCCGAGGTGCTCACCTACCTGGAGATGATGCACCGGTACGCCGCCGTCGCCGGGCTGCCCCGGCGGCTCATCATGCCGGTGCCGGTGCTCACCCCCGGCCTGTCCAGCCAGTGGGTCGGCCTGGTGACCCCCGTACCGGCCGCCATCGCCCGCCCGCTGACGGAGTCGCTGCGCTACGAGGTGGTGTGCCGGGAGGAGGACATCGGGCGGTACGTGCCGAGCCCGCCGGGTCACCCGGTCGGTTTCGACCGGGCCGTCGCCCTGGCGCTGCAGCGCGTGCGGGACGCCCAGGTCGTCACCCGCTGGTCCTCCGCCGCCGTGCCGGGCGCTCCCAGCGACCCGCTGCCCACCGACCCGGAGTGGGCAGGCGGCAGCCTCTACACCGACGTGCGCGAACGCCACGCCGAGGTGGCTCCCGGCGCGCTGTGGGAGGTGGTCGAGGGCATCGGCGGTGAGAACGGCTGGTACTCCTTCCCGCTTGCCTGGGCGGTGCGTGGCTGGCTCGACCGCCTCGCCGGCGGGGTGGGCCTGCGCCGGGGGCGACGTGACGCGCGGCGGCTGCGGGTCGGTGACTCGCTGGACTTCTGGCGGGTGGAGGAGATCGAGCGCGGACGGCTGCTGCGGCTGCGCGCCGAGATGCGGCTGCCCGGCCTGGCCTGGCTGGAGATGTACGTCGACGACGAGGGCGTCGGCGGCGCGCGTTACCGGCAGCGGGCCCTGTTCCACCCGCACGGACTGCTCGGCCAGCTCTACTGGTGGAGCGTCTCGCCCTTTCACTCGGTCGTCTTCGGCGGCATGGCCCGCAACATCGTCCGTGCCGCCGAACGCGGGCAGCAGCGGAGCGCCGCCCCTTGAGCCATCCGGTTGCAGTGCTCTTCCGGAGGTTTTTAACTGATGGGTACGAATCCATCCAGAACGTGCGGACCGTGAGGTGTGACGGCGGAGGATTCCACCGGCGGTCGGGGTGTTGTGGCTCCGTGCCGGGGCGCCGGCTCCCCGGCGCGGTCCTTGGCGAGTCGCCGCAGGGGAGATGTGGACATCATGGGACAACTGGACGGCAAGATCAGCCTGGTGACCGGCGGCTCGACCGGGATCGGTCTGGCGATAGCCCGCCGGTTCGTCGACGAGGGCGCCACCGTCTACGTCACGGGCCGGCGCAAGGCCGAACTCGACGCGGCTGTCGAAACCCTCGGGGCACGGGCCGTCGGCATACAGAGTGATGTCTCGCAACTGGACGCCCTGGACGACCTCTTCGCGATCGTCCGGGACGGCAGCGGGCGTCTGGACGTCATCGTCGCCAACGCGGGCGGCGCCGAGCTGGCGCGGCTCGGGGAGATCACCGAGGAGCAGTACCGCTCGACCTTCGACATCAACGTCAAGGGGACCATCTTCACGGTCCAGAAGGCACTCCCGCTGCTCCCCGACGGGGCCTCGGTCATCCTGCTCTCGTCCACCAACGCGTCGATGGGCGTCCAGGCCATGAGCGTCTACAGCGCCACCAAGGCGGCCATCCGCAATCTGGCCCGCACCTGGGCCGCCGAACTCGCGGGGCGCGGTATCCGGGTCAACGCCCTGAGCCCGGGACCGATAGACACCCCGGGGATCCGCGGTCTGGACAGCCCGGCGAACGGCCGGCCGCAACTGGCGGACCAGCTCGCCGACGACATCCCCCTCGGCAGGATAGGACGCCCCGAGGAGGTCGCCGCCATGGCGGTGTTCCTCGCCTCCGACCAGAGCTCCTTCACGACGGGAGCCGAACTCTTCGTCGACGGCGGCATGGTCCAGGTCTGAGACCGCGTCCGGCACCGGTGGCCGGTGGTGGGCGTGCGGTGCGGGTCGTCAGCCGGCGTCCTGAAGCGGGTCAGCCGGTGTCCTGGAGCAGGAAGTGCCGTGCGTTGAGCGGGCCGTCGAGCTGCAGAAGCCGACCGCCCTCCCGCAGCCCTCCGAGGTCCAGCGCGGCGAACCCGAACTGGTCCAGCAGCGCGGCCACGGCCGCCTTCGCGTCGGTGTCGTCGCCCGCGTAGAAGACCACTTGACGGCCTTCCCCGTGCCGCGGGTCCGCCGCGACGAACGCGGCGAACAGGCTGTTGAACGCCTTCACGATCCGCGCTCCGGGAAGGCGCTCGGCGACCCATTCGCTGCCCGTGAGATCACCGACGTCGTACCGGCCCCGCCAGGGGCCGGCCGCGGCGAACTGGTTCGTCGTGTCGACGACGATCTTCCCGGACCAGTCGGTGAGACCGGTCAGGTCCGGTACGGCGAAGAACGGCACCGCGAGGAAGACGAGGTCCGGTCGCGCCGCGTCCTCGCTCGTCACCGCGTGGGCCCTCGGCCCGAGTTGCTCCACGACCGTCTTGAGGGTCTCCGGGCCCCGGCTGTTCCCGATGAGTACCTCGTGTCCGTGCCGGACCGCCTGGCCGGCGACGGCCCTGCCGATCTCTCCCGCGCCGAGAATGCCGATGGTGCGCTGTCCGGCCATGCCCGCCTCCTTGATCGTCTGTCGTGGCCGGGGCGGTCCCCGGCACGTGCTGTCCGTGTGCGATGCGGGTCGAAGTCCAGGAGGCGCCGTGTCGGCACCGGCACCGGCCGCGGCGGTGGGCGGGTTCCCGCCACCAGCAGCCCGCGGGCCGGGCGGTGAGCGGGGCCGCCCCTGCGGATGCGGACGTCATCGAGGAGCCCTTCGGGTCCATGGGCCGCTTCACCGGGGGCTGCTCTCCGGAAAGGCGACCCGGATGTGATGGTCGTCGACGTCGAGGT
This sequence comes from Streptomyces sp. NPDC090499, assembly GCF_044769305.1. Classification (NCBI taxonomy): domain Bacteria; kingdom Bacillati; phylum Actinomycetota; class Actinomycetes; order Kitasatosporales; family Streptomycetaceae; genus Streptomyces; species Streptomyces sp. NPDC090499. The sequence goes on along the minus strand of NZ_JBIVXP010000002.1, from coordinate 724,002 downwards.
CGAGCTGGATGGAGTCGGCACCGGTCACGTGCCAGCCGGCGGAGTCCCGGCGGTCGACGACGACCGAGACCCCGGCGGGGTCGGGAAGCCGGTCGACGGTGAAGCGTGTCGGTGTTCCGCGCCGTGAGGGGGTGGCAGCCGTCGTCTCGACGGTGAGGACGCGGTGGACCATGTCGTTCTGGGCGCGCCGGACACCGATGACGGGGTAGTCGACGCCACGGAGAGGCGCCGCCATCTCCCCTCCCGCCCCGCATTGATGCAGGTCAGGAGCAGTATGGCGGCGTTCCTTCGCGGGCCGTTCAGATGTCGCGGAAGATCTCGATCTGCGCTCCGACCGAGTTGAGGCGTTCGGCGAGGTCCTCGTAACCGCGGTTGATGACGTAGACGTTGCGCAGGACGGACGTGCCCTCGGCCGCCATCATGGCCAGCAGGACGACCACGGCGGGGCGCAGGGCCGGCGGGCACATCATCTCGGCGGCGCGCCAGCGGGTCGGGCCCTCCACCAGGACCCGGTGCGGGTCGAGGAGCTGGAGGCGGCCGCCGAGGCGGTTGAGGTCGGTCAGGTAGATCGCGCGGTTGTCGTAGACCCAGTCGTGGATGAGGGTCTTGCCCTGCGCGACCGCCGCGATGGCGGCGAAGAACGGCACGTTGTCGATGTTCAGGCCGGGGAACGGCATGGGGTGGATCTTGTCGATGGGCGCCTCCAGCTTGGAGGGGCGGACCGTGAGGTCGATCAGGCGGGTACGGCCGTTGTCCGCGCTGTACTCGGGGCTGCGGTCGTGGTCGAGGCCCATCTCCTCCAGGACGGCGAGCTCGATCTCCAGGAACTCGATGGGGACGCGCCGGACCGTCAGCTCCGACTCGGTGACGACGGCCGCGGCCAGCAGGCTCATCGCCTCGACCGGGTCCTCGGAGGGCGAGTAGTCCACGTCCACGTCGATGTTCGGGACGCCGTGCACGGTGAGCGTGGTGGTGCCGATGCCCTCGACCTTGACGCCCAGCGCCTCCAGGAAGAAGCAGAGGTCCTGGACCATGTAGTTGGAGGAGGCGTTGCGGATGACGGTGACGCCGTCGTGCCGGGCGGCGGCCAGCAGCGCGTTCTCGGTCACCGTGTCGCCGCGCTCGGTCAGGACGATCGGGCGGCCGGGGCGGACCGCGCGGTCGACCTGCGCGTGGTACTGCCCCTCGGTCGCCGCGATGTCCAGGCCGAACCGGCGCAGCGCGATCATGTGCGGCTCGATGGTCCGCGTGCCCAGGTCGCAGCCGCCGGCGTAGGGCAGCTTGAACTGGTCCATGCGGTGCAGCAGCGGGCCGAAGAACATGATGATCGAGCGGGTGCGGACGGCGGCCTCGGCGTCGATCGACGCCATGTCGAGGTCGGCCGGGGGCACCAGCTCCAGGTCGACGCCGTCGTTGATCCAGCGGGTCCGCACGCCGATGGAGTTGAGCACCTCCAGCAGGCGGTACACCTCCTCGATCCGGGCCACCCGGCGCAGCACCGTGCGCCCCTTGTTGAGCAGCGAGGCGCACAGCAGGGCCACGCACGCGTTCTTGCTGGTCTTCACGTCGATGGCGCCGGACAGCCGACGGCCGCCCACCACCCGCAGATGCATCGGGCCCGCGTAGCCCAGTGAGACGATCTCGCTGTCCAGGGCCTCACCGATTCGAGCGATCATCTCAAGGCTGATGTTTTGGTTGCCGCGCTCGATGCGGTTGACGGCGCTCTGACTGGTGCCGAGCGCCTCCGCGAGCTGTGTCTGTGTCCAGCCGCGGTGTTGCCGGGCGTCACGGATGAGCTTGCCGATGCGTACGAGGTAGTCGTCTGCCATGGGGCCGAGGTTATCTCAGATATGAGATGGCGCTCGTCGGGGGGTCCGTTCGGGTGATGCCCTGTCAACGAGTCCGGTCGTTCGATCCGTCGAGCATTGTCCGGGCTTGGGCAAGGTGAGGCTCCAGGGCGCCCCGTTCGCCGACGGCGTTCGCGCGTCCGGCGTCCCGGAGTGCCGGGGCGCGGTCGCCGAGGCCGTCGGCACCGGCGTGCCCTCCGCCGACCGGGTGGACCGGAGCCCGAACTGCCTGCACTTCGACTTCATTCCACGGGGGGCCGGACTTGACACGCTCTGCCCCGATTTGCGACACGCCCACGAACGGCCCTCCGGGTTCCTGCACCTGCGCCCGGAGCAGGACGGAGCAGGACGGAGCAGGACGGAGCAGAGAGCCCCTGAGAGGGAACACCGCGGCCGTCACCGGCGCCGGGCCCTGCTGGTGCGCCGCCACCCGAAGGGGCCCGGCAGATCCCACGACGTCGTCCGGCGCCCGGTACTGCTGCGCGTGTGGTGCGGCCCGTGCCGGCCGCCGGTGGTGAGGGACCAGGAGTGCCGGTTGATGTTCAGGCGCACACCCGGCAGGATCCGGAAACTCTTGCGGAACGTGAGGGGCACGGTGTCTCCTTCCGCCTCGCTGCGAGGCTTGCCGATGGTCTTTCGGCTACCCCGGCGTGGCGTCCTCAGCCCGGCCCGGCGGCCTCTTTCCCGGCGCCGCGGCCGCGCGGACGCCTCCGGCCGTCCGTGGTCAGCGGAGGCTGGACGAGGCCCGGCAGGTAGTGGTGGAAGAAGACCTCCTCCATGAGCTCGCGGCGGCTGTGCACGTCCGCCTTGCGGAAGATCTTCTTGAGATGGTCCTGGACGGTGTCCTCGGTGATCGCCAGCTCGTCCACGATCTCGGTGGTGGACCGGCCCACCAGCACCCGCTGCGCGACCTGGCGTTCGCGGGCCGACAGGCCGTACGCGTCGAGCACGATCGCGGCGAGTTCGCCGGGCTGGCTGAGACCGACCGAGACGTACGTGTGCCCGGCCCCGGTGTCCTCCCCGGCCCCTTCGCCGTCACCCGGGGCCGACATGTGCGTGGCGTGCAGGGTGACCCAGTGGCCGCTGTGGGTCCGCACCCGGGAGCGGGTCGACTGGACCGGGGCCGGTAACTCCCCGGTGTTCCCGTGCGCGGTGGTGCGGACCCTGGCCGCCACGGCCTGCAGCGCCAGGGGACCGGTCTCCTCGTCGGTCGGGCGGCTCTCCTGGATCTGGCCGAGCCAGTGCCGTGCCGTCGGCGTGGCCTGCCGGATGCGGCCGTCGCGGTCGAGGACGACCAGGCCGGGCGCGTCCGGGGTGTCGCCCAGGTCGGTGCCGCCCAGCAGGAACGCCTGGCGCAGCGCCCGCCCCGCCGGGGTGCTGAGCCGGGCGGCGAGCGCCACGTCGGCGGGGGAGAACGGCAGCGCGCCCCGGGCCCGGCACAGCACCAGCAGCCCCCAGCAGTGCCCCCGGTCGCGCAACGCCACCCGCAACTCGTCGGCGAGGCCCTCCGGGTGCAGGATGTCCCGGTAGTAGACGTTGTCCTCCAGCCGCCGACCCGTGGACACGCTCAGCAGACTGGCCGGCTCGGTACGGCGGGACAGCGCCCGGATGTTGTCGACGCCCGCCTGCTCGGCGTGTTCGATCTCGAAGAGCCGGGGCATCACACGTTCGGGAAACCCCTGTTCGTGGCGGCCGCCCGTGTCCAGCAGCGTCGCCGGATCGAGCAGCACCCCGCACCACACGTCCGCGGGCACCTGGCGCAGCAGACACCGGGCGGCGGCGCCCAGCACCTCCAGGGCGGCGCCGGCGGCGGGCGCGGTGGCGAGCAGCCGGCGGGAGCGCCGCTCGAAGGCGTCCACCAGGTCGCCGGAACGGGCGCGTAACGGACCGGAACGGCCCGCGGCGGACTCTGGCGAGGGCTCGGAAGCAGGTCGAGGCATATCCGCAACTGTAGGGATATCCCAGATGGTTGGGATGGGTTCCGCACGATCCGTCGCTTACGGTCGCCGTACCGCTCCGCACGGGGGGTGTGCCGCGGGGACCTCGTGCCCCGCGACGCTGTTCCGCGTCACCGAACGAGGCACTGCATGGACTCGATTCCCGTCACCGTGCTCGGGCCGTCCGGCTCGGGCAAGACCCTCTACCTGGCCAGCCTCTTCCGCCGGCTGTTCATCCAGCGGCCGGACACGGGGTTCTTCGTGAACGTCCCCGGCGCCGACAAGATCAGACTGAACAACATCTTCCGCGAGGTGACCTCCGGGGCGCCCGACGAGTGGCCCGACCCCAGCATGCAGGCGAACACCACGGAATGGACGTTCACGTGTTCGCTGCGGACCGAGGACGGCGCGGTCTTCAGCCCGTTCACCCTCTCCTACCTCGACTATTCGGGCGCGTTCATGCAGATCGAGGACGCCTGGGAGAGCGAGGCGGGCCAGGCGGTCTGGGAGCGGGTGAGAGCCTCGAAGTTCCTGCTGCTCCTGCTGGACGGTGAGAAGGTGCTCCGCCAGCTCGACGGCGAACCGGGCCTCACCGACGAACTCGTCGGGATCCTCAACGAGATCCAGCAGAGCGATGCCGCGCTGCACGTGGTGGTCACCAAGTGGGACCTGCTGCAGGCGGCCGGCCACACGCTGCGCAGCGTGCTCGACGGTCTGCTGGAGCATCCGGACTTCGAGGCCTTCTACCTGGACCGGGTCAACCGGAAGTCGGTGGGGACCTTCCGGTTCATCCCGGTGAGCGCGCTCGGCGAGGGCTACGCGGTCCTGGACCCGGTCTCCCGGACCATGGTCAAGCAGGTCAAGCCGGGCACGTACCCGAGGCCGTACAACGTCGAGATACCTTTCATGGCCGTCCTCGTGGACCTGGTCCGCGACGAGCTGCGGGCCTCGGCGCACCGGGCCGAGACCGCGGGCCCGCTCCTCGAACAGCACAGGCAGCGGCTGGTACGGATGGACGGCTGGGACAGCAAACTGTCCCTGCTGCGCTCCGTCCTGGGCGCCAAGCCCGCCCGGTCGCCCCTGCTGCGGCTGGTCCAGCAGGACGTCCTCGAAGCCGCGGGGGAGTACGGGAGCAGGCGGATCGCCGAGCGCAGGCAGCAGGTCGAGCGGGAGATCGCCCAGGTGCGCGGGCAGATGCTGCAGGCGCGCTCCGAGGACGAGGCGCTGACGCGCATGGCCGAGGTGTTCGACGCCGTACTGGCCGAGTTCGAGGCCGTGCACCCGGGGTCGCGCGTGCTGAAGGAGGCCTCATGACCTACGGAGCGGACGGGCCGCCGGCCGGCGCGGACCGCCCGGACGCCTGGCCCTTCGTCATCACCCGCACCGCCAGCCACGACTTCCAGGTGGTGGTCGCCCCCAGGTTCCTCGCCGAGACCCGGACCCACGCCCTGCTCACGAGCGCGGCGGGCGGCGAGGTCTCCGGCCACAGCGCCTACCTGCGCGAGTACCGCGACCAGGCCGGGTACTCCCTGTGGCTGCTGTACCGCGTGGTCTACCTGACGGGCGCCGACGTCGGCCAGGACGTCGAGTACGTCCGCAACCGTTCGCGCCGGACGCCCCTGACGGAAGGCGTCGTCCTCCGGGACCGGCCGCGGACCGACGAAGCCACGCGGGAACTCTTCCAGTTCGTGCACGGCCTGTGCGCGGACGTCGTCAAGGACTTCTACAACGCCGACTCCGTCACCTTCGGGGTGCGTCCCTCCGACGCGGTCCGGATGCCCGCGGGCGGAGCGCCGCTGAGCTGCGTCACCCTGGACACCTACCAGTCGAAGAGGAGTATCGAGGCGGCCCTTTCGGGCCGCCGCCGACCGTCGGCCGGGGAGCGCGTCCCGGTCGGACCGGGCGGCGGACCCGTGGCCGTTCCCGTACCGCAGGACGGCGGCGGGGTTCCTGCGCCTGGCGGGTACCACGCTGGACCGGGCGGGCCGGGGAGCCCTGACCCTGGGGGCCAGGGCCCACGCGGCAGCGGCGGTTCTGGAAGCACGGGAGGCGCCGGCGGACCCGCGATGGCGGGCGGCGGGCGGGCCGGGCCGGCCGGCGGACGGTCCGCCGACCGGGCGTGGGGCATCGTCGGCGCGCTGACACTCACCGTGCTGGTCCTGTCCGTGGCCCTGCTGGTGGTGCTGCTGGGCTCGGTCTGACGCGGACCGGGCAGGAGGCGTGGGACGGAGGCGACAGGGGGTGAACGCGCGGGATGCCGACGCCCGGGACGGGGACGGGGCGCCGTCCGAGACGGTTCTGCTGGAGCACTGCCGCACGGCGGCGTCGGCGCGCCATCTGCTCGCGCTCGTGCCGGACCTGCCCGGCCTGCTCCGGCCCTCGGTCGCGGACCGTCTCCAGGCCGGGGCGGAGCGGCTCGACGCGGCCGGCCGGCCGCGGGAGGCCCACGAGGCGTTCGTCCGGGCGGCGGTGCTCCGGCTGGCCGCCCGCGTGGGCCCGGAGCGTGCCGCGGCCGCGCTCGAAGCGATCGCCTCGATCCTCGCGGAGCCGTCCCGGGGCAGCTCCCGGGAGACGGCCCTGGGACGGCTCCGCGGGCTGCCTCCCGCGGAGAGCCAGGCGCTCTGGCACGCCTTCCTCGCCCTCCTGCGCCACGGGGTGCGGACCGGCCTGAACGGGGGCGGGCCACACGGGGAGCCGGGGGAGGCGGCGGGGGCCGCGGGGACGGGGGACACGGCCGGGGAACCGCAGGGGAGTTCCCCGGCCGTACGGGCTCGGCCACCGGCGGGCCCGCCGGCGGGCGGCGGCGCCGGCGCGCCCCCGGCCACCGCCGCCGCCCACTGGCGGGCGCTCGGCGCCGGGCACCGGCGTCTGCTCACGCTCGACCCGGCGGCGCGCCCCGCCGAGTGGGAGTCCTTGGTCGACGGCCTGTGCACCGCGGTGTCCGCGCTCACCGCACTCGCAGGACCGCCACCGCGCCGCGGCCCCGCTTCCGCACCGGATCCCGGAGTCGAGCTGGACGAACGGCATCCCAGCACCGGACCGCTGCGCGAGAGCATCGCCCTGCTGACCTGGGCCGACCGGACGCGGGACGCCGAACTGGCCGAAGCGGCGCTGGCCTTCCTCACCGCGGTCGCCCAGGCGGCGCACGACGCACCCGCCGGGCAGCGGGCCTACGCCCGCTGGCACATCGGCCTCGCCCACGGCCTGCTCGGCGAGATGCGCTCCGGCCGCGCGGAGCGGGACTCCGCCGAGGCCGCGCTGACCGCGTACGGCGAGGCGCTCGCGACCGGATGCGAAGGAGCGGTCCGCGCCGCCGTCCTCACCTCGCAGGCGGCCACGCTGGTCCGGCGGACGACGGGCGAACGCCGGGAGAACCTGGACCGCGCGCTGCGGGCCGCGCAGGAGGCCGTACTCCTGTGCGACCGGCTCGCGCTGCCGGCGCAGCGGGCCAGGGCCCTGCTCGGTGCCGCGGCCGTGCACCTGGCGTTGCCGCCGGGGGAACCGGGCGAGCACGTGGCGGCGGCCTGCGCGGCGCTCGGCCGGGCGGTGGCCCTTGCGCCCGCTCCCGCGGGAAGCAGCCCGGCCGCATGGCCGCTCGCCGACTGGATCAACGCCGTCGATGAACTGGGCGCCGCCCTCGTGCAGCGCGGCGCCGCCGTCCCCGCCCGCGACGCCGACCGCGCCCTCGGCCTGCTGCGGGTGGCGCTCGCGGCGCGTCCCGCCGCGGCGGCCCCGGCCGCACGCGCCGTCACGCTGCGCCGCCTCGGGCGTGCGGCTTCGGTCCGCCGGCTCCGGGCGGCCGACGGCACGGAACGGGCCGCGCTCCTGGCACGGGAGACCCGGTGGCTCCGGGAGGCGACGGCACTCGACGGCCGGCCCGGCGGGCCGGGGCCGTCATGGACCGGCGGCGGGTGAGGGCGGCACGGCGGCGCCCCGCAGCCGTGCACGACCCCGGTCCCGCCCTCTCACCGCAATCTGCGGAACCTGTACAACCAAAGGCGCGCCGTACAAGTCATGCAGGACATGACAACATGGAGATCGAAGATGCGCCTGACCCTGCCCATGGGGCTGGCCGCCTTCATGCTCGCCATCGCCAGTGCGTTCACCCCCGCCTCCGCGGCGGCCAACTGGCACTTCTTCAACGCGTACAGCGGCCAGTGCCTCAAAGTGGGTACCGCCGGAGCGCCGTTCCTCGGCTCGTGCTCCGGGACATACCTGTGGCACTGGGGCTCGGACACGAACACCTGGCAGGGGCACTCGATGCGCCGGCTGGTGAACAACTCGACCGGTGACTGCCTGACGACGGAGGACGTGGGCACCTACAACGCCGTCTGGACCGCCCCGTGCGGAGGGGGCCGGTCCGGACAGTTCTGGACCGCGGACGGCGATCTCATCGAGAACCAGAACTGGACCTACCTCTACGTGTCGTCCGGCGGCGTCCTCGAAAGCCTCGACACGAACATCCTCATCATCAACGACAACGTCACCTGGTACGACTCCACGGACTGACCTCTGCCGGGTGCCCTCACCGGCGGCTCGCGCCGCCGGTGAGGGCTGCCTCGGATCGGTTGAGACATCGCCGCCGGGGTTGTCTCATCCGGCCTGAGGCAGCCCGGGGTTTGCGGGAGCGCCGTCTCCGGAGCACCTGTCCGGTGGTCGATCAGCTCCAGGTCATGTTGATCTCGCGCCCGAAATTGACGTATCCAGCGCGATGGAAGGCGTTCGCCATCGGGACGTTGCCCAGGTCTGTGGACGCGCGGATGCGAGGGACTTCCTGCCCGGCAAGGATGCGGGTGCCCTCGGCGAGTAGGTCGTCGATGTAGCCATGGCCGCGGTGCGCGGGCACGACCGCGATGTAGGCGATGATCGCGTGGTAGCCGTTGTGGGCGGGGAGGACGAATCCCACCGGCTCTCCGTCGGGCAGGGTTGCGATCCGCCACCAGTCTCGTGGGCTTGTGTAGCGCGCCAGCTCGTCTTCGTAGTGCTTGACGGCCGCCTCTTGGGCGGACATCCGGGTCAGGTCGTCACGGCCGTGTGCGTCCAGCGTTCCGTCCATGACCGAGGCCATCAGTGCCACGAGCTCACCGGCGCCGCTGATCGGCCGGAACGCAAGGCGCCCGGTGGGCTTCGGGACCGGCGATTCCGGATGCCACTGCAGGCGCAGCCGTTCGACGAAGAGCCGGGCACCGGTCCGTTCCAGTACCGTCATGCGCTTCTCGACGGCTTCTCTGGTCCGTGTGTTCTCACGCCAGTCCGGCGGGACGAGACGGCTGTACTCAGGGGGACACGACCCGTTCGAAAGGGTGGCGGCCATCGCGGTGTGCAGAAGTCGCACCACGGTGTCGCTGTGATCGGGATTCGAGGCGTCGTCGTCGATGTCGAGGACATCCAGGACGAGCGGTGTGTCGCTGCCGACCCGGCTCCACCAGGCAGCTCTGGCCAGTAGGCGGTCACCGCGCAGCGCGACCCACATCCATTCCGGGCGCCGTCGGCCGACGGCAAGGTCGTCTGCCAGTTCCTCGTTGAGGACGTAGGGCAGTTGAGAGAAGAGATCGAGTTCTTCGGGTCCGCTGATCGGACGGATGGTCAGGTCGTTCTGGTTCACGGTTCAGGCATGCTCCGGTGAAGGCGCCCGTCCGCTCCGGGGTCAGACGCGGTCCGTGCCCCGGGAGGACGCAAGCGCGGTGATCATGGGACTCATCGGCTTGTCCCTCCTCTCGCTGTCGTGCTCCTCACCCTTGCGGCAGGAGCTCGTCCGCAACACCTATCCAACCGCAGCCCCTGTGCGCAATCCGTTTTCGATCACGTCCTTGCGAGACTGGGACACCGCACTGCTCGCCCGGGAAAGACTGGGACGCGGCCACCGATGCCCCGGAAGGACCGGGACTGCCCCGGGTTCGCTGACACAGGACAGCGGGTCCGGGCATGACCAACCCGCGACCGTGTACTAGAGTTATCTCGACATCGAGATATCTGCCTAGGCGCACCGCAACCGCCACCTTGGTAAGGCATGCCTAACTTAGCCTGACCTTACTGGATCGGCCAAGTCGGCGTGGCGGCACGATGACGGTGGTACGCGCACATCAATGAAGGAGACTGTCGTGTCGGCGAACAGCTTCGACGCCCGCAGCACGCTGCAGGTGGGCGACGAGTCGTACGAGATCTTCCGGCTGGACAAGGTGGAAGGCTCGGCTCGCCTTCCGTACAGCCTGAAGGTGCTGCTGGAGAACCTGCTCCGCACGGAGGACGGCGCGAACATCACCGCCGACCACATCCGCGCCCTCGGCGGCTGGGACTCGCAGGCCCAGCCCAGCCAGGAGATCCAGTTCACGCCGGCCCGCGTGATCATGCAGGACTTCACCGGCGTTCCCTGTGTCGTGGACCTCGCCACCATGCGTGAGGCCGTGAAGGAGCTGGGCGGCGACCCGGCGAAGATCAACCCGCTGGCCCCGGCCGAGCTGGTCATCGACCACTCCGTCATCGCCGACAAGTTCGGCACCAACGACGCCTTCAAGCAGAACGTCGAGCTGGAGTACGGCCGCAACAAGGAGCGCTACCAGTTCCTGCGCTGGGGCCAGACCGCGTTCGACGAGTTCAAGGTCGTCCCGCCGGGCACCGGCATCGTCCACCAGGTGAACATCGAGCACCTGGCCCGCACGGTCATGGTCCGGAACGGGCAGGCCTACCCCGACACCCTGGTCGGCACCGACTCGCACACCACCATGGTCAACGGCCTCGGCGTGCTCGGCTGGGGCGTCGGCGGTATCGAGGCCGAGGCCGCGATGCTCGGCCAGCCGGTCTCCATGCTCATCCCGCGCGTCGTCGGCTTCAAGCTGACCGGTGAGCTGAAGCCGGGCACCACCGCCACGGACCTCGTCCTCACCATCACCGAGATGCTCCGCAAGCACGGCGTCGTCGGCAAGTTCGTCGAGTTCTACGGCGAGGGCGTGGCCGCCACCTCCCTCGCCAACCGCGCCACCATCGGCAACATGTCGCCGGAGTTCGGCTCCACCGCCGCGATCTTCCCGATCGACGGCGAGACCCTGAACTACCTGCGCCTGACCGGCCGCTCCGACCAGCAGGTCGCGCTCGTCGAGGCGTACGCCAAGGAGCAGGGCCTCTGGCTGGACCCGAAGGCCGAGCCCGACTTCTCCGAGAAGCTGGAGCTGGACCTCGCCACGGTCGTCCCCTCCATCGCCGGCCCGAAGCGCCCGCAGGACCGTATCGTCCTCGCCAACGCCGCCGAGCAGTTCAAGAGCGACGTCCGCAACTACGTCGCCACCGCCGACGAGGCGGGCGAGGAGTCCTTCCCGGCCTCCGACGCCCCGGCCGCCGCCAACGGCGTCCCGACCAACCCGGTCACCGTCACCGCCCCCGACGGCACCACGTACGAGATCGACCACGGCGCGGTCACCGTCGCCGCGATCACCTCCTGCACCAACACCTCGAACCCGTACGTCATGGTCGCCGCCGCCCTGGTGGCCAAGAAGGCGGTCGAGAAGGGCCTGACCCGCAAGCCGTGGGTCAAGACCACCCTCGCCCCGGGCTCCAAGGTCGTCACCGACTACTTCGAGAAGGCGGGCCTGACCCCCTACCTCGACAAGGTCGGCTTCAACCTGGTCGGCTACGGCTGCACCACCTGCATCGGCAACTCCGGCCCGCTGCCGGAGGAGGTCTCCAAGGCCGTCAACGACCACGACCTGGCCGTGACCTCGGTCCTCTCCGGCAACCGGAACTTCGAGGGCCGGATCAACCCCGACGTCAAGATGAACTACCTGGCCTCCCCGCCGCTGGTCGTCGCCTACGCGCTCGCCGGCTCCATGAAGGTGGACATCACCAAGGACGCCCTCGGCACCGACCAGGACGGCAAGCCGGTCTACCTGTCGGACATCTGGCCGACCGAGGCCGAGGTCAACGACGTCGTCGCCAACGCGATCGGCGAGGACATGTTCAACAAGTCCTACGCCGACGTCTTCGCCGGCGACGCCCAGTGGCAGTCGCTGCCGATCCCGACCGGCAACACCTTCGACTGGGACCCGCAGTCGACCTACGTCCGCAAGCCCCCGTACTTCGAGGGCATGCAGCACGAGCCGGCCCCGGTCACCGACATCGTCGGCGCCCGCGTCCTCGCCAAGCTCGGCGACTCGGTCACCACCGACCACATCTCGCCCGCCGGTGCCATCAAGGCCGACACCCCGGCCGGCACGTACCTCACCGAGCACGGTGTGGAGCGTCGTGACTTCAACTCCTACGGCTCCCGCCGAGGCAACCACGAGGTCATGATCCGCGGCACGTTCGCCAACATCCGCCTGCGCAACCAGATCGCGCCGGGGACGGAAGGCGGCTACACCCGCGACTTCACGCAGGCCGACGCGCCGGTGGCGTTCATCTACGACGCCTCCCGCAACTACATCGAGCAGGGCATCCCGCTGGTCGTCCTGGCCGGCAAGGAGTACGGCTCCGGCTCGTCCCGCGACTGGGCCGCCAAGGGCACCGCGCTGCTCGGCGTGAAGGCCGTCATCGCCGAGTCCTACGAGCGCATCCACCGCTCGAACCTGATCGGCATGGGCGTGCTGCCGCTCCAGTTCCCGGAGGGCGCCACCGCCGAGTCCCTCGGCCTGACCGGCGAGGAGACCTTCTCCTTCACCGGTGTCGAGGAGCTCAACAACGGCACCACCCCGCGCACCGTCAAGGTCACCACCGACACGGGCGTCGAGTTCGACGCGGTCGTCCGGATCGACACCCCCGGTGAGGCCGACTACTACCGCAACGGCGGCATCATGCAGTACGTGCTGCGCAGCCTGATCCGCAAGTAAGGGATCCGGTACGGCGGTCGGGGCCGCGCTCCTGGTGGAGGGAGCGCGGCCCCGCGTCGTTGCGCTACAGCCAGCCGCGCTGAGCGGCCCGCAGCCCGAGCTGGAAACGGCTCGCCGCCCCGAGGCGTTCCTGCAGGTCGCTCACCCGCCGCCGCACCGTTCGCAGGCTCACCCCCAGGTGACGGGCCACCGCCTCGTCCTTCATCCCGGCCGCCAGCAGCCGTGTCAACGTCTGCTCGTCCTCGGAGAGTTCGCCGTTGCCATGGGGCCGGCCGAGCGGGGTCGCCTGCTGCCAGGCCAGCTCGAAGAGCTTCTGCAGCGCCTCGGTGACCGCCGAGTGCCAGACGACGACGGCGCAGTAGCCGCCCGCGGCGGACGAGGTCAGCGGGAGCAGCGCGCGGCGTCCGTCGACCACCAGCAGCTTGAGCGGCACGGACGGCAGCACCCGTGCCTGCTCGCCGAGTTCCACCATCCTCCAGGCCCGGGTCAGGGTGTTCGGATCCTCCAGGCCGCTCGCCGCGTAGACGCCGCGTGAGACGATCCCGCGCCTGAGCAGATCGGCCTGGAGGTCCACCTGCGGTGCCGGCGGGGCGAGGTACGGCGGAGTGTCGAAAAGGCACACCTCGTGCTCGGCGCGGGCGTACATCTCCTCCAGCCGGGCCGCGATGGCACCTTCGCCGGAGGCGACCTCGATCAGCCGGGTCGGCTCCTCGCGCAGCAGCCCGGCCTCGTACGCGGTGGCCATCTCCTCGGCGGTGGCGGCGAGCAGCTCGGACTCCGTCTCGCGCCGCCGGATCAGCGCGCGGATCGCCACCCGCGGGTCGACCGCTCGTAACCCGCCCATGGAGTCCGGCGGCTGGAGCAGGCCAAGGGTGAGCAGCCGGTTGCAGGCCTCGCGCAGCCGGGCCGGGGTCGCCCTGGTCAGCAGCGCCCAGCCGGCCGCGCCGGCGTCGGGCTGATGCAGAATCGACCGGTACACCGTCTCGTCGAAGGCGGAGACCCCCACCGCGGACCAGGGGCTCGCGGCAGGGGTCTGTCCTGCAGGATCATGTGCCGTGTTCACCATGGCTCGCCACGGTAGAGCTGCTTTGTCAAGAATCCTTACCGTGGCTCGGGCGGTCGCTCACTTCAGGCCGAACGCCCGCAGCACGGTCTGGTCGATCCCGTTGCCGTCCCGGTCGGCGGCCCGCACCCGCAGCGACACCGCCTCGGCACCCTTCGCCGGCCTGAACCGCGCCGTGCCGTTCCTGACCTTCACCTCCTTCCAGGACGTGCCGTCGTCGTAGGAGACCCAGGCCTTCAGGCTGCGCGCCCGCACGCTGCCCAGCTGGTCCGCGACCGGCAGCCCGATCTCCACCGCATGTCTGCGGTCGGCCCGGTTGAGAAGGTCGAGGCCCTTCGGGGTGATGCCGACCGTGAGCAGCGGCAGCGCCGTCTCCGTGTCGGTGTGCGCCGAGGAGAAGGTCCACTCGGTGTGTGTGCTCGTGGAGTACCTGGCCCACTCCGCCCGGCGCTGCACGTCCAGTTCGAAGCGGTACGCGGCCGGGCCCGCCGCCACCGCGAAGGTGCCGCGCCCGCCGAGCGCCGAGTCGCCGACCAGCTGCCCGTCCGCGTAGAGCCTGCCCTTCGCGGTGTTGTCGACGCCGTCGACGGCTCCGTAGTGACCCGGTGTGGAGTCGGTCAACTCCGGCACCGAGAGGGTGAGTTCGTCACCGTCGCGGACGGAGCGGCCGTACTCCTCGCTGCTTCCGGGCCGGAGGACCTGGCGCAGCCAGTCCTCGGCGGGCTCCGTACCAGGTTCGCCGAAGGTCCGCAGCGGGCTCCACTCGCCCTTGTTCGCCTTCCAGTTCGGATAGACGACGTGCCAGGTACGGGTGCCGGGGTCGACGTAGTAGTACTCGTCGCGTTCCGTGCCCAGCTGCGTGTAGACACTGTTCTCGACGCCGAAGAGCTGCCAGGGACGGAAGGTGTACAGGGTGTCCGCGCCCGTCTCGCCGGCCGTGGCCCCGTAGTAACGGGCTTTCCGCCGTACCGTGTCGGACTTGTCCAGGCGGTAGGTCTGGTGCGCGGTGATGGCTCCGCTCTGCGCGGCGAGCAGGTTGTAGACGTACGGACTGACCGGTGTGCCGCTGAGCTTCAGGGTGACCTTCCTGCCGGTCTTCAGCAGGCCGGCGAGCTCGGCGCCCTCCTCGCCGGTGGCGATCATCAGCGGGACGCCGGTCGCGCGGTCCACGGCCTCGATCCAGAAACCGGGTGTCCTGCGGTACGCGATGAGGTAACCCGCCCCGGCCCTGGTCGCGTTGTCGAGGGCGGTCTGCGCCCGCTCCGTGGCACCGAGCCCGACCACCGCCACCTTGCCCCTGACGTCGATCCCGGCGAAGTCGGCCTCGGTACCGCCGCCCGCGTCCACCGCCTGGACCGTGTGGTCACCGTTGATCTTCAACGGGAAGTCGTTGTAGGTCTGCGCGTAGGACAGTGAGGACAGCGCGGTCCTCTGCGGGCTGGTGACGGTCGCCGTCAACTCCTTGGCGTACAGGCGGAACTTGGCGTAGAAGTCCAGGGTGCCCACGGTGACCTGCTGGGTCGGCGCCACGTAGACGTGCTTGGTCCAGAAGCCCTGGCTGTAGGTGAGCCCCCAGGCCCCTCCCGGCCCCTCCCGGTGCCAGTTGGTACTGAAGCCCCGGAACTCGGAGTCCTGCTCGGTCCTCGGTCTGATCTCCACCGCCTTGCGGGCGTCGAGGACGACCGCGGTGTCCTGGTCGACCTTGATCTCGGGGTTGCCGACGACCGAGGTGCCGACGGCCAGGCCGCCCGCGTCCCGGTCCGGGATCCAGGTCGCGACGGAGTAGGTGCCGGCCGGTACCTGCCAGGTCCAGCCGCTGCCGATGAAGCCGTACTCGTCGGGGTAGGCGCCGTCCAGCTCCTGGAGCGTGTAGATCGACGCGCCGGTGGACGGCTTGCCCTCGCGGTCCACGAGGGAGACCTTGAGGCTGTACGTCTTCGGCGCCTTCTCGAAGCCGACGCCCGTGGTGACCCGGATGCCGTCGGCGGTCGCCGTGACATGGCCCGAGTACCGGCCCGGGGCCTCCTGCGCGGGGTCCACGCCGACCGGCACCGAGGCGGTGCCGTGCGCGGGCACGGTCAGGGCCTCCGCGCCGAGCGGGAGGTCGGAGAGTGCGGACGACAGCTTCAACTCCACCGCGCGGTCGGTGGTGTTGGTGTACGTGACGTCCTTGCTGACGACCCCGGTGTCACCGTCCGCGAACGTGCCGAAGCTCAGCGTCGGGGTCGCGAAGACGCCCTGCTCGACGGCCCGTACCGCGTCGACCCGGCCGTCGCCCTGCTCGAAGGCGGAGTCGTCGGGATTCGTCTTCGCGGTACTGGCGAGGGCCTCCTTGATCTGCGCGCCCGTCCAGTCCGGATGCGCCTCGGCGACCAGCGCCGCCGCACCCGCGACGTGCGGGGTCGCCATCGAGGTGCCGCTCGCCGTCGTGTAGTGGTCGTCGACCGGGGTGCCCATGCCGGTACCGGCGGCGCGGGCCGCCGTGATGTCCACGCCCGGCGCGGTGATCTCCGGCTTCACCGCGAAGTCGCCGAGGCGCGGGCCCCGGCTGGAGAACGAGGCCAGCTGGTCCGACTTGTCGACCGCGCCCACCGTCAGCGCGGAGTCGGCGATACCCGGGGTGCCCACGGTCTGCTCGCCCGGCCCCGCGTTGCCGGCCGCGATCACGAAGAGGGTGCCGGTGTCCGCGGACAGTTCGTCGACCGTCTGGCTGAGCACGTCCGAGGGGCCGTCCGCGGTACCGCCCAGGGACATCGAGACGATCTTCGCGCCGGAGTGCGCCGCCCACTCCATGCCCGCGATGATCCAGGACGACTGGCCGTTGCCCGTGTCGTCCAGCACCTTGCCGACCAGCAGCCGGGCGCCCGGGGCCACCCCCTTGTACCTGCCGTCCGAGGCCGCGCCCGAGCCGGCGATCGTGGACGCCACATGGGTGCCGTGCCCGAAGCCGTCCTGCACGGTCTCGTCCGGTACGAAGCTCTCGGAGCCGGCGATCTTCCCGGCCAGGTCCGGGTGCCCGAGGTCCACGCCGGTGTCCAGGACCGCGACCTCGACGCCCGTGCCGTCGTAGCCCGCCTGCCACACCTCGGGTGCGCCGATCTGCGGCACGCTCACGTCGAGGGACGCCTTCACCCTGGCGTCCAGCCAGATCTTGCCGATGCCGTCACCGAGCCGCCTCGCGGCCTTCGCGGTGGGCTCGGTGCCCAGCGGCGGGGCGATGTCCGACCAGAACGCGGTCGACTTCCGCGCGCTGAGCGCCGCGCCGTCGATCCCGGGCAGCGCCAGCGTCCGGCGTGCGCCCTCGGGGGTCTCGGCGCCCTTGTCGTACGTCGCGATGACCGGGGTGCTGCCGGTCTTCGCGTCCGTGTACCCCTGTGCGACCAGCCGGGACACGTTGAACAGGGCCGGGTCGAGGCGGCCCGCCCTGATCAGCGGGACGGCGTCCGCCGGCAGGACGCTGATCTCGCCGTCCTTCTCGCTCGACAGGAAGGTGGCGGCCGCACGGCCCTTGCCGCGCCGGACGTCGACGGCGTTCCTGCCGTCCGGGCCGACGGTGAGGGTCACGGTGTCGCCGGTGATGAGGGTGACGGTCTGCGGTGGGGTGGTGGTGCTCTGACCCGTGAGGGGTGTGACGGGTGTGGTGACCGGGGATCCCGGCGCGGATGCCGCGGGCATGACAGCCCCCGCGAGCAGTCCGGCCGCTCCTGCCACGGCCCACAGGGCGTGGAGTCTTCGCATGGGTGGACGTCCTCCCCTGAACGTGGAAACGCTTCCGCCCGGTAAGCGGAAGCCAGAGATCAGAGTGGGCGCCGGGTCGGCGGCGGCTCAAGGGAACACGGTGGCCGGAGGGTGCCAATGCCCGCTTCGGCCAAGGGAGTTGGCGCAAACAGCCCACCCGGAGGAGCCGGCCGCGGCCGGTCGTCCCCGGTCCGCGCGTCCGCATTGCGGCCCCCGCGCCCGTCCTGTCCCACGGCTTCGGCTCAGCGGGAACATAGCATTCCCCCAGGAGACCGGCACAGACTTGCTACATGTCTGCCACCGCAGCGGCCCGAACCGGCCGAGTCCGCGTCCTGATCGTCGACGACGAGCCCGGTCTCACCGAGCTGCTCTCCGCCGCCGTCGCCGACGCGGGCTGGCGCCCGTACCCCGCGCTCGACGGACAGAGCGCCCTGCGGCTGGCCCGCGGCTGCGCCCCGCACGCGGTGGTGCTCGACGGGATGCTGCCCGACCTCGACGGGCTCCAGGTGCTGCGCAGACTCCGCTACGAGATGCCGAGGCTGCCCGTCCTGATGCTCACCGCCCGCGACGCCGTCGAACACCGCATCGACGGCCTGGAGGCCGGCGCCGACGACTACGTCACCAAGCCCTTCTCCCTGGAGGAGGTCGTGCTGCGGCTGCGCGGGCTGCTGCGCCGGGCCGGCTCCGAACAGCCCCCGGCCGACGACTCGGTACGCGTACTCGGCGACCTGGTGCTGAGCGGCGAGTCCCGCGAGGTGCAGCGGGCCGGTACCCCCATCAGGCTCACCGCCAAGGAGTTCGACCTGCTCAGCCTGCTCCTGGACCATCCGCGCCAGGTGCTCAGCAAGGCCCAGATCCTCGACCACGTCTGGAGCACCTCCTTCGACGGCGGCGGCAACCTCGTCGAGGTCTACATCTCCAGCCTGCGCCGCAAGATCGACCGGGGCCGGGCGCCGATGATCCACACCGTGCGCGGCATGGGCTACGTCGTACGGCCCGTGGAGGACGGCAGATGACCGCCCGGCCGCGGAGCCGGTCGCTGCGCACGCGACTGCTCGTCTTCATCACCGCCGTCCTGGTCTGCGTGTGCGCCGCGATGGCCCTGACCACGGTGTTCGCCCAACGCGCCTATCTGATGGGCAATCTGGACAACCGGGTGAACGACGCGGTGGAGCGCAACGCGGGCGGCGCGGCCCTGCACCCGGAGCTGACCCGCGACCTGACCTTCCTCAACGAGGGCGGCCAGCCGGCCGGCATGCTCGCCGCCCGCATCGACGCCGAGGGCGACATCCTCAGCGCCGCCGTGGTCAGCCACGACGCGCCCCCGCGCTCGCTCACCACCGCCCAGACCGACGCCCTCAAGGGCATCGCGCCGGACGGCTCGACCCACACCCGCGCGGTCCCCGGCCTCGGCACCTACCGGGTCGCCGCCCTCGACGCGAGCGGCATCCGCGTCCTGACCGGCCTCCCCATGGACGACGTACTGGACACCATCAGCGGCCTGGTCGCGGTCGAGACCGCGGTCGCCGTCGTCGGCCTCACAGCCGCCGGGTGCGTCTGCGCGGTGGTGATACGACGGCAGCTGCGCCCCCTCGGCCGGGTCGCCGCCACCGCCGTCGAGGTCTCCCGCGCACCGCTCGGCCGCGGCCAGGTGACCGGCCTGACCCGGGTGCCCGAACAGGACACCGACCCCGGCAGCGAGGCCGGCCAGGTCGGCGCCGCCCTCAACCGGATGATCGACCACGTCGAGGCGTCCCTGGCGGAGCGCCAGCACAGCGAGGAACAGGTGCGCCGGAGCGAGGAGCGGATGCGCCGCTTCCTGGCCGACGCCAGCCACGAACTGCGCACCCCGCTCGCCTCGATCGCCGGATACGCCGAGCTGATGAACCGCGGCACGGACCGCATCGAGCCCGGCCTGGCCTGGCGCCGGGTCAACGCCGAGTCGGCCCGGATGCGCAGTCTGGTGGAGGACCTGCTGCTCCTGGCCCGCCTCGACGAGGGCCGCCCGCTGCAGTCCGCCGAGGTGGACATGGCCGCGCTGGTCGCGGAGGCGGTGTGGGACGCGCGGGCCGCCGGGGCCGGGCACGTCTGGCGGCTGGAACTCGGTCTCGACGACGGCCCGGCCCTGGTGCTGGGCGACGAGGCCCGCCTGCACCAGGTGGTGGCCAACCTGATGGCCAACGCACGGGTGCACACTCCCGCGGGTACGACCGTCACCGCGACCGTCGAATCCACCCGCACCACCTGCGTGATCCGGGTCCGGGACGACGGCCCCGGCATCCCGCCCGCCCTCCTGCCGACCGTGTTCGAACGCTTCACCCGCGCCGACACCTCCCGCACCCGCGCCGGAGTCCTGGAGGGCGGCTCGGGCCTGGGCCTCGCCATCGCCTCGGCCATCACCACGGCCCACGGCGGCCGCATCGACGTACAGAGCACCCCGGGCCGCACGGAGTTCACCCTCGTACTCCCGGTCACCGAACTCCCACCGACCGGAACGCCGACCGCCGCCCGCACGGCACCCGTCTAGAGGGGTGCCGCGGCCCGTCAGGGCGGCACGGCAACCCGGGGACCGCCACCCCGGTCACGGCGCTAACGGGCGAGGAACGGCCCCAGTACCGCAGCGAGTTCGGTGGGGGCGTCCAGTGCGACGAGGTGCGCGGCGCCGGCGAACTCGACCAGGGTGGCGCCGGGGATCCCGGCGGCGTACCGGCGGCCGATGTCCTGGAAGTCGGCGACGTCGAGCTTGCCGGTCCCCACCAGCGTGGGGACAGCGATGGTGGCGATGTCACCGGTTGCGGCGCCCTGGGAGTGCGTGCCCACGACGGCCTGGTTCACCAGCGACGTCCGTAGCGGGCCGCGGAGCTGGTCGGCCAGCCCCGCGGCAACGTCGTCCCACCCGCGAGCAGGCCCGCGCAGCCACATGTCCAGGTTCACACGGGTGGCGGCGTCCAGGTCGCCCGCGGCCAGGGCCGCAGTTTCGGCTTCGTCGTAGGCGACCATTTCCGCAGACCAGTGGTATCCCGGCCATGGTGGGGCCAACAGCGCCAGGGAATGCACCCGGCCCGGGTGGGCGAGCGTGAAGTCCACGGCCACGCGCCCGCCCCAGGACGCACCCACAAGCCGGACACGTTCGTGGCCGAGATGGTCCAGGAGGCGGCGCAGGTCGTCGGTCTCGCTGAACGGTCCGGTCGGGGGAACGGACTCACCGAAGCCGCGCAAGTCGTACCGGATGACCGTGTGCCGTTCTGCGAGCGCGGGCACGATCGCGTCCCACATGCGGTGATCGGCGATGCCGGCGTGCACGAGTACGACGGGCGGTCCGTCGCCGGCGACGACGTAGGAAAGGTGGCCAAGTTCGTCGGCGAGAGTGAGCATCCCCAGATGGTTGCAGGACGACCGCGCACGTACCACCCGACAAGGAAAGTCCGCTCTCGCCCGGCGCCCACGGTCAGCCGGCTCCGCCTGTGGGGGGAGTGGTCGTGAAGGTGTCGAAGTCGGCCTCGCCGGTGGTGCCCGAGGCGTGCGAGGTCTGGGTGAGGCCGACGTCCTGGGTGGCCGCGGCGGTCGGGACGGAGACGGTGCCGACCAGGTTCCAGGTGGTGCCGTCGGTGGAGTAGTAGCCGCTGTAGGTGGTGCCGTCGCGGACCAGTTTCAGCCACGACGGGTAGGCGGCGGTGCCGGCGGAGTCCTGGGAGTCCAGTGTTCCGTTGCCGTCGCTGTCCCAGTCGAGGAGGTAGCCGTTGGCCGGGGTGGCGACCAGGGCCAGGTAGCCGGGGGAGGTGTCCGGCTGCGTGATGTCGTTGCGGACCATGATCCCGGCCTTCGCCCAGACGTCCGTGTCCGACTGGGAGTCGAGCTTCACCGTGGTCACGGAACCGTCGTGCTCGGCTCCGGGCAGGTAGACCGTGCCGTACTCGTTGGTGCCGTTGTAGAGGTCGGCGCCCTGGGCCCGGATCCCGAGCCGGCTGCCGGACTGGCTGAAGCTCGCCTTGGTGGACGCGAACGTCCGGTACGGGGCGGTCACCTGATGGTTCACGGTGATCGTGTCACCGGCGCCGAGGTGCGTCCTCCCGGCCGACCGGAAGCGGTAGCTCGCCGTTGCCTGGAAGTCGCTGGAGGCGAAGAGCTTCGCCGAGGGCGGGACGGAGACGGAGTAGGTGGCCCTCAGCGCACCGCCGCCGTGGATCGTCCGGGCCCGCGTCGCCTGATGCGTGGTGATCTTCGTGCCGGACGGCCCGGTGAGAGTCAGGGCGGCGTCGGTGACCGGCCGCGAGCCGTTGTCGGACAGGACCGCGGTCACGGTACGCGTGGTGCTGTCGCTGGGGGCGGGGGCCCAGTTCAGCGCCAGCGAGACGTCCGGCGCCGCGCCGGCCACCGGGTGGCGGGTGCCGTGCACCCGGTAGAGGACCACACCGTGCGGCGGGACGTTCGCGGCGATCCGGCCCGCGGACTCGGTCAGCCCGTGGTTCCACAGGTCCCGCAGGGCGTAGTCACGCGCCTTGGGCAGGCCCAGCGCGGCCGCGCTGGTGGCCACCTCCCGGGGCGCCGAACCGGTGTTGAACAGGCCGACGACGGCGTCCCCGTCGGGCTCGGTCTTGGCGAACACCTGGGAGTTCGGGTCCGAGGAGATCCGCTGGGCGTCGATGCCGTCCTGGTCGACGGCGAGGACGTCGGTGTTCTTCAGCAGGGCGAGGTCGGCCGGGTCGAGGTGGGTGAGGTCGGTGCCGAGGATCAGCGGGGAGGCGGCCAGCGACCACAGGCTCATCTGGGTCCTGCGCTCGTCGGGGGTGAGGCCGTTGTCCGTGCCGTTCCCGATCTCCAGGGAGTCGTAGTCGTTGTAGCCACCGGGACCGCCGTACGGTGCCCAGGCGGCGACCTGGTCGAACCGGGAGGCGACGGAGGCCCAGGTGGTCAGGGGGTAACTGCTGCCGTCCGGACCGCAGTAGCACTCGACGTCGCCGCCGGTACGCCAGCCGTTGGAGAGTTTCTTCCAGGTGGCGGCATGGTTGATGTCGAGGTTGTTGGACAGCTCCAGATGGATCGGCCGCCCGGTGTGGTGCAGCGCGTCCGACCAGGCCTGGACGTCCTGTTCGTCGGGTGTGCCGACACCGTCGATCTTGAGGTAGTCGATGCCCCAGCCGGCGAACTGCCCGGCCCACGAGTCGACGAAGGTCTGCGCGCCGGGCTTGGTGTAGTCGATGCCCACCATGCCGCCGCAGTTGTAGTTGTTCTCCGTCGTCGTGGTGGCGATGTCCCGCGCGTGGTACGGGGTTCCCTGGATCTCGGTGTTCTTGGCGACCGCCTGCTGGGAGATGCCCGGGGTGACGTACAGGCCGAACTTCAGCCCGAGGGAGTGGATGTAGTCGGCCACGACCTGGATGCCGTTCTCGGCGCCGCGGGGCGGGAACTTGGCCGGGTCGGTGACCCAGCGGCCGTACTGGTCGACGTCGGGACCCTGGCTGCCCGGGCACTGGTACCAGAAGTCGTCGACGTTGGCGTAGACGAACCCGTGCCTCGCGAGCCCGCTGTCCTTGAGCGCCTTCGCCTGCGCCTCGATGGTGGCCGCGGTCGGGTTGCGGCGGACGAAGCTCCAACTGCTCCACCCGAGCACGGGCTTGAGCCCGACACCGTTGTCATCGGCTCGCGCCGGCTGTCCGCCGCCCGCGGTGACCCCCATCGTGAGCAGCACCGCTCCGGTGAACGCGGCCAGGACGCCGCGTATCCGTCTCCTCATGAGTTCTTCCTCCATCGCAGCGCCCTGACAGCGCGACGGTCGGTGTCGGAAGGCCGATGACTCAGAAACCGTCAAGAACCAACCTCATGGCCGCGTCAAGTGAACATGACCGCACGCCAGTCACCACATAGCGCGCTCGGCCAAGAATGGGTCAAGTCTGTATGCCGGCTGTGGCGGCCCTGCTGCCCGGCAGCAGGGCCCGCCGCTCGGAACGGCGAAGCCGTGCCACGCCGTTTACACCCGCCCCGGTTCGCGCTAGCTTCGCGGGGGAGTGGGGTGGGAGCGCTCCCATATCGCCCCGGCGGACCGGAACCCGTCGGGGTGGTGGGCCCGCTTCCGCCCCGCGTTCGTCTCCCTGACCCGTGCGCGGCCGTCCACTCCGCGCAGAGACGGTCATGCCATGCGTATGGCAATCGAACTGGTCCACACGCCGACTGGAACGGCTCGCTCGGTCCCGGGCGGAGCGCGACCTTCGGCTGCGTCGTCCAGGGTGGCGGCGGGGACGGGGCAACCGGCCTGCCGTGTCAGGTCGGTCGGCGTCGGCGATCCGCTCTGGGCGGACCCGGTGTCGTTGCACACCGGGTCCGCGAGCCGGGCAGGCGAGGGGGGTGGGCGGCCTGTCCGGGGGGAGTTGCTCGTGGTGCTCCTGCGTGTCTGCTGTGCGGCTTGTGTCGGTCCCGTGACGGGCGACAACGTTGTCTCATGGTCTGTACATGACTTTACCGCCTCAGCGGACAACGATGTCAACCCACTTCGGGTCGCCCGACCGGGTGAACCGGCGCCGTGCCGTCCCCGGCGGACGCGGTCTTCCGTGTTACCGGTGGCGCACGTTACTGTCCCTGCGGCTTGTGCGACCTGTGGTGCGCGACCCCGTCCGAAGGAGGAAGGGCCGCGTCATGCGTTTCCGACCCTTGTCCCTGCTGCTGGCCGCGGTACTCGCGGCCGGCGGTGCCGTCCCTGCCCTCGCGGCGACGACCACGAGCGCACCCCCCGAACTGGTCAAGGACCCCACGGCGTACGTCGACCCGCTGATCGGCAGCAGGAACGGCGGCAACACCTTCCCGGGCGCCGTCATGCCGTTCGGCATGCTCTCCTGGAGCCCGGAGAACACCAGAGGCGACGCGACGCGAACGGCCGCGCCCGGCGGCTACCAGTACGACGCCACCCGCATCCGCGGCTTCAGCCTGACCCACATGTCCGGCACCGGCTGCGCGGGCGGCAGCGGCGACATCCCGTTCTTCCCGTACGCGGGCGACGTCACCTCGTCCCCGGCGAGCGACACCAAGGACGCCGTCTACGCCTCCGACTTCAGCCACGCCGACGAGACCGCCGAGCCCGGCCACTACAAGGTCGGCCTCGCCTCCGGCGTCACCGCCGACCTCACCGCGACCACCCGCACCGGCTCGGCCCGCTTCACCTACCCGGCTGGCAAGCCCGCCTCCCTGCTCATCCGCACCGCCAACTCCGAGGTCGGCTCGTCCGACTCGACCGTCACCATCGACCCGGACACCCGCACCGTCTCCGGCTCGGTCACCTCCGGCGACTTCTGCGGCTACCTCGACCCCGAGGGCCAACGCTCCTACTACACGCTCTACTTCACCGCCCGCTTCGACCGCGCCTTCACCGCCACCGGCACCTGGCAGGACGACCGGCTCAGCCCGGGCTCGACGACCGCCTCCGGGGGTACCGGCGGCTTCTCGGCGAACGGCGGACGGCCCGTCGCCGGCAAGGGCGCCGGTGGATACGTCCGGTTCACGCCCGGCTCGGGCCCGGTGAACGTCAAGGTCGGCATCTCGTACGTCAGTCAGGCCGCCGCCGCGGCGAACCTGCGGGCGGAGAACCCGCCACGGCGCTCCTTCGACGCCGTCCGCGACGCGGCCCACCGCGCCTGGCGCGACCGCCTCGGCGCCGTCCGAGTCGGCGGCGGCACGGACGCCGACCGCACCACCTTCTACACGGCGCTCTACCACTCGCTCTTCCACCCGAACGTCATCAGCGACGCCGACGGCCGCTACCGGGGCAGCGACGACAGGGTGCACCGCGTCGCCCGCGGCCACCGGGCCCAGTACGGCACGTTCTCCGGCTGGGACGTCTACCGCGACCAGGTCCAGCTGCTGACCCTCCTGGACCCGCGTACGGGCTCGGACATCGCCCAGTCGCTCTACGAACTCGCCCGGCAGAACGGCGGGGTCTGGGACCGCTGGCTGCACGGCGCGAGCGGCACCCACGTGATGAACGGCGACCCGGCACCCACCGCGCTCGCCGGCATCCGCGCCTTCGGCGGCACCGACTTCGACCTGAAAGGTGCGCTGGACTCGTTGGTGAAGGCGGCCACGGTCCCGACGGCCCAGGACCTGTCCGCGGCCGGCAAACCGGTGCTGTCGGTCGGCCAACGGCCTTCCCTCGACAAGTACCTGGCCCATCACTACATGCCGTCCGTGTCGAACGCCTGGGGCGGCGCCGCCGAGACCCTGGAGATGTCCACGGCGGACTTCTCCCTCTCCCAGCTCGCCGCGGCAGCGGGGGAGAAGGGGACGGCGGCCGCCTTCGCCGACCGTTCCCAGTGGTGGCAGAACAACTTCGACATCGCCGCCGACGCGACCGGCGGCTACATCGCCAACCGCAAGGCGGACGGCAGCTGGGTCACCGGCTTCACCCCGGCCACCGGCAACGGGTTCGTGGAGGGCACCGCCGCCCAGTACACCTGGATGGTCCAGCACAACCCGGCCGGCCTCTTCGCCGCGCTGGGCGGCACCGACCAGGCCCTCGCCCGCCTCGACACCTTCTTCCACAACAGCGACGGCAGCTGGGCCCTCACCGGCAGCGGCGGCGACAAGTCCGAGCTGGACAACGAACCCTCGCTCAACGTGCCCTACCTGTACGACTACGCCGGCGTCCCCTACCGGACCCAGGAGACCGTCCGCGCGGCGATGACACAGCTCTGGTCGACGCAGCCCGGGGGCATCCCCGGCAACGACGACCTCGGCGCGATGTCCTCCTGGTACGTCTTCTCGGCGCTCGGCATGTACCCGCAGGTCCCCTCCCGTGCCGAACTCGTCCTCGCCTCGCCCCTGTTCGAGCGCGTGGAGATCGACCGCCCGGACGGCAACGACATCTCGGTGCACGCGACGGGCGCGGCGGGCGACGCCCCGTACGTCCAGTCCCTGAAGGTCAACGGCCGCACCAGCGACCGCCCTTGGCTCGACAGCTCCTTCGTCCGCGACGGCGGCCGGCTCGACTACACCCTCGCCACGACCCCGAACCGCAGCTGGGGCACGAACACCCCGCCCCCGTCCTTCCGCCAGGGCGAGCAGCCGTACCAGATCGGGGTCGGTCCGACGACCGCGACGATCGCCCCCGGCGACAGTACGACGCTCACCGTCAGCGCCCGGTCCCTGTCCGGCGGCACCGGTCCCGAGGTGCGCTTCCGCGTCGAGACACCGGACGGCGTGTCGGCCACCCCGGCGCAGGGCACGGTCACCGGCGGTTCCCGGCAGATCACGCTCACCACCACCGCGGGCACCCCGCAGGGCTACTACGACGCGAAGGTCTCCGTCACCTCGGCCGACTCCTCCTACGTCCAGCCGGTCGCCCTCACCGTCGCCGCACCCGGCACCCTCCTCGCCGCCTACTCCGACACCGGCATCTCGGACGACTCCGGCGACCACGACGAGGCCGACTTCGACGGCGGCGGCTGGAGCTACTCCCGCCAGGCCCTCGCGGCGGCCGGCCTCACCCCGGGCACCCAGGGCACGGTGGACGGCCTCACCTACACCTGGCCGAACGCCCCCGCGGGCCGCCCGGACAACGCGACCGCCACCGCCCAGACCATCGGACTCCCCGCCCCCGCCACCACACTGTCCTTCCTCGGCAGCGCCACCAACGGCAACCAGTCCGCCCAGGCGACCGTCACCTACACCGACGGCACCACCGCCACCGTCGACCTCTCCTTCACCGACTGGACCATCGGCGGCGGAGGCGGCACCGTCCAGTACGGCAACGAGATCGTGGCGAGAACCGCGTACCGGAACGTGGCCGGTGCGGACAAGGACCTGGTGGCCACCTACGTCTTCGCCACCAAGCCCTTCACCGCCCCGGACGGCAAGACCATCAGGAGCGTCCGGCTGCCCCAGAACAGCGACCTGCACGTGTTCACCCTCGCCACCGGCTGACCGCCGGACAGCAGAGGGGGCGGGCCCGAACGGGTCCGCCCCCTCTGCCGTGCCGTTGTCTCAGGCCAGCAACTCCACCTCCGCCAGGGTGGATTCACCGTCCAGGACGAGCCGGTAGTGGGGGTACGCCCCGGGCTTGTGGATGGTGAACGCCCGCGTCTGCAGGTTCCAGTCGAAGGATTCCCCGGAACGCTTGTCCACGGTCTTCCAGTTCGTGCCGTCCGTCGAGGCCTGGAGGGTCCAGCCCGTCGGGGCCTTCGTGTGGTCCGACGGTGAGGTGAGGGTGTACTGGATCCCCTTGGCCGACCCGGTCACCGGGAGGTCCACCGAGGACACCGTCTCCT
Organism: Streptomyces sp. NPDC090499; assembly: GCF_044769305.1. NCBI lineage: Bacteria > Bacillati > Actinomycetota > Actinomycetes > Kitasatosporales > Streptomycetaceae > Streptomyces > Streptomyces sp. NPDC090499. The sequence goes on along the minus strand of NZ_JBIVXP010000002.1, from coordinate 696,351 downwards.
CGGTCGCCGAGGTGTTGTCGAACAGGGAGCCGTCGGCCTTCAGGACGTCCGCGCGCGGGGTCGGGACCTTGTCGTCCTTGGTGATGGAGACCGGGGCGGCGTCCTTCCCGGTGCCCCAGTTCGACGGCTTCGGGCCCATCGTGAAGTCGATGACACCGCCCTTGGAGAGGAGGGAGTGGGGGAGTGAGGTCGACGTCCAGGTGCTGCCGTTGACGCGGACACTCTGCACGTAGACGTTCTTCGCGCTGTTCTGCGGCGCCTTGACCACCAGGTCGTGACCGTTCTCCAGGTGGACCGTCGCCTTCCTGAACAGCGGGGAGCCGATCGTGTAGTCACCGCTGCCCATCACCAGCGGGTAGAAGCCGAGGGCGGAGAAGAGGTACCAGGCCGACTGCTCGCCGTTGTCCTCGTCGCCGTGGTAGCCCTGGCCGATCTCGCTGCCGAGGTAGAGCCGGGAGAGCGCCTGACGGACGTAGGCCTGCGCCTTCCAGGGCTGGCCGGCCGCGTCGTACATGTAGATGACGTGGTGGGCGACCTGGTTGGAGTGGCCGTACATGCCCATCCGGACGTCCCGGGCCTCGGTCATCTCGTGGATGACCCCGCCGTAGGAGCCGACGAAGTCGGGGGAGGCCGTCTCGGGCGTCGCGAAGAACTCGTCGAGCTTGTCGGCGAGGCCGGACCGGCCGCCGTACAGGTTGGCGAGGCCCCGGCTGTCCTGCGGGGCGGTGAAGGCGTAGCCCCAGCCGTTGGTCTCGGTGTAGTCGTACCCCCACACCCGCGGGTCGTACGACGCGGAGTCCACCCGCCAGTCGCCCTGGGCGTCCTTGCCCTGGAAGAAGCCGGCCTTGGGGTCGAAGAGGTCCACGTAGTCCTGGGCGCGGTTGAGGAAGTAGTCCGACTCCTCCTTGTAGCGCTTGTCGCCGGTCTTCTTGTAGAGCGCCTTGCCCATCTCGGCGATGCCGTAGTCGTTGACGTATCCCTCCATCGCCCAGGACAGGCCCTCGCGGGTGTCGTCGCTGGTGTAGCCGAGGAAGGGGGAGGTGGACATGCCCTTGCGGCCGACGCCCGAGGAGGGCGGGACCACGGTCGCGTTCTTCAGGGCCGCCTCGTACGCCGCCTTCGCGTCGAACTTCACGCCCTTGACGTAGGCGTCCGCGAACGCCACGTCCGAGGAGGTGCCGGTCATCAGGTCGGCGTAGCCGGGGGAGGACCAGCGCGAGGTCCAGCCGCCGTCCTTGTACTGCTGCACGAACCCGTCGACCATCTCACCGGCCTGACCCGGTGTCAGGAACGAGTACGCGGGCCAGGTCGTGCGGTACGTGTCCCAGAAGCCGTTGTTGACGTACACCTTGCCGTCCACGATCTTCGCGCCGGTGTGCGTAGGGGTGTCCTGGCTGGTCATGGGAGAGAACGGGGAGGCGTACTGGTACGTCGAACCGACCTTCTCGAAGCCGGAGTTCGGGTACAGGTACAGCCGGTACATGCTGGAGTAGAGGGTGGTCAGCTGGTCGGCCGTGGCGCCCTCCACCTCCACCTTGCCGAGCAGCTTGTCCCAGACCTTCTGCGCCTGTGCCTTCACCGTGTCGAAGGAGGTGCCGTCCGGGATCTCCTGGCGCAGGTTGTCCTTCGCCTGGTCGACGCTGATCAGGGAGGTGGCCAGGCGGAGCGTGACGGTGTGGTCGGAGCCCGCGTCGAAGCGCAGGTAGCCCTTGACCCCGCTAGCGTCGCCGCCCGTCACCGGCTTGTCGAAGACGCCGTAGACGAAGAGCCGGGTGGCGCCCGTCGACAGGCCCGACTTCACGTCGGAGTAGCCGGTGACGGTCCCGTGCTCCTTGTCCAGGGTCAGGCCCGCCTGCTCGGTCACGTTGTCGAAGATCACGCTCGCGTCGTCGCCGGGGTAGGTGAAGCGCAGCGCGGCCGCGTGGTCGGTCGGCGTTATCTCGGCCTTCAGCCCGTTCTCGAACCTGACACCGTAGTAGTAGGGCCGTGCGGTCTCGTTCTCGTGCCGGAAGGCCAGTTCGCGGGCCTCCCGGCCGGTGTCCGGGGTGCCGGAGGCGGCGGACGGCATCATCTGGAAGGTCTGCCGGTCGCCCATCCAGGGGCTCGGCTCATGGCTCGCGCTGAACGCCTGGATCGTCGGCAGGTTGTCGTCGTTGTTCGCGCGGGCGTATTCGTACAGCCAGCTCTCCGAGGACGCGTTGGTCACCGGCGTCCAGAAGTTGAAGCCGTGCGGCAGGGCCGTCGCCGGGAAGTTGTTGCCGCGCGAGAAGCTGCCGCTGGAGTTGGTGCCGCGGGTGGTCAGCGCGTAGTCGGACAGGTGCGCCTTCGGCTTCTCGGGGGCCACCGGCTTCAGCGACACGTCGTCGATCCAGCCGCGGAACTTGGCCGGCCCCGCGGGGGAGTCGTAGCCCACCAGGATCCGGTCGACCGTCTTGCCGGCCGCGACCGAACCGATCACCGACGAGATGCTGTTCCACTGGTTGACGTACAGCGCCTTCGACGCGCCCTGCGCGCGCGGCGAGAGCCCGAACCCGTGCTGGTCGACGGCCCCGAGGTCGCTGAGGTAGGTGCCGTCCGTGAAGGCCAGGTCCACCGCCACGTTGGTGGCGTCGTAGTCGAGGTCGCCGTCGGCCATCGAGGGGAAGATCCGGTACGCCAGCTGCGTGTCCCGGCCGACCTTCACGTTCACGTCGAAGACCTTGTTGTACGAGTACGCCCGGCCGGTCGCCGTGTGCCGTCCCGCGTAGCGCAGCGCGTGCGTTCCGGTGAAGCCGGCCCGCGCCTTCGCGGTCGGCGAGCCGGTCGGTCCCTTGTCGACCAGCGAGAGCATGTCCTGGGGCACGGGACCGCCGCTGCCGCCCGTGGAGAACTGGACGTCGGCGATCTGGAGGATGTCCGGGGCGCCGTTGTTCTTCGTGACGTCGAGCCGGAAGTGCTGGTACTCGGCCGGTGCGGAGAGGTCGTACGACTTGGTCTGGAAGCGTTCCGTGAAGGCCTCGCCGGTCCGGGTGTCGACGGTCTTCCAGTCCTTGCCGTCCGTCGAACCCTGGAGGGTCCAGTCCGCGGGGTCGCGCTCGGCGTAGTCGTTCGCCGAGGTGAGGGCGTAGGTCACCAGCTTGACGGGCTTGTCGAAGTCGAACTCGGCCCAGCCGGTGGGCTCGAAGGTGAGCCACTTGGTGCCGGACTCGCCGTCGACGAGGTTCTCCTTGACCTCGCCCGCGCCGGTGTTCTCGCCGCTCGCCCGCATGTCGGTCACGTGGTCGGTGACGTTCCCGGGGATGCCGGTGCTGTAGCCGCCGTCCACCCCGGAGGCGCGCGGAGCGCCGCTCGGGTCGGTGTCCACGGTGTCGGACCAGTCCGGTGACGGATCGCCAGACTCGAACGAGGATGCGAACTGTGTCGAGGCGGCCGGTGCCTTCGCCGGCAGCGCCACCGCGGCTCCCTGGGAGCCCAGGGTCATGACTACGGCGGCCGCGATCACGACCGCCGTACCAGATCCGTGCCCTGTTCTTCGCTGCGTTCTCCGCTGCATCACAACGGGTACCCTCCCTGCCACATGAGACAACGTTGTCAGCTGCGTGGCGCAGGAACCAGTAGGTGGTCAAGTGACCCGTGATGTCAAGGGTGTTGGGTGCGGCATTCAGGGGTGTATGTCGGCTCTTTTTCCGGCAAGGCGTACAGAGATCGCTCATATTTCCGACAGGTCTCAACTAGGAAAAGACCCGTGGCCAACCTTGCATTCGATCTTGCCCCGTCGGCGGGAAGTGGACTATACCTGTCGGCGTTTCCCGCATGACTTCCTGCACGACCCAGCACTACCCGACCGCGGTGCCGGGGAGGATCCGGTTCACCGCCTGAGTCCTGGAGAAGGCGAGGACTTGAGCATGGGATCCACTTCCGCAGCGAACCCCGGTTCCGATTCCGCAGCGACCCCCGGTTCCAAGGGTGTCGGCCGTCGCGACCTGATCAAGCGGTCCGCCGCGCTCGGCCTGATTTCGGTCCCCACCGTCGGATTCCTCTCCGCCTGTGCCAGCAGCGGTGGCGGCGGCCAGTCCAAGGACAAGGCCGGCAAGAAGACGGCCAAGAACCCGCTGGGCGTCAACGACACCGCGCAGATGGAATTCGTCCTCTTCGACGGCGGTTTCGGCAAGGAGTACGCCGAGGACGCGGTGAAGATCTACGAGAAGAACTTCCCGAAGGCCAAGGTCAAGTTCTCCGCCACCCAGAAGATCCAGTCCACCCTCCAGCCGCGCTTCAACCAGGGCACCCCGCCGGACCTCATCGACAACTCCGGCGCCGAGCAGATGGACATGGGCGTCCTCGTCGGCAAGAACCAGCTGGCCGACCTCACCCCGCTGCTCGACGCCCCGTCGTACGACGACCCGAACAAGAAGGTCCGCGACACGCTGCGCCCCGGGATCGTCGAGATGGGCCAGTTCGACGGCGACCCGGTCTGGATCATGTACTACGCCTACACGGTCTACGGCGTCTGGTACTCGCAGAAGGCCCTGGACTCGCTGGACGCGGAGTACCCGCAGACCTGGGACCAGATGATCGCCGTCTGCGAGAAGGCGAAGAAGAAGGGCATGGCCGGCTGGACCTACGCCGGCAAGTACCCCTACTACATCCCCTTCTCGCTCTACCCGATGATCGGCAAGGTCGGCGGTGTCGAGGTCCTGAACGCGATCGACAACCTGGAGCCCAACGCCTGGAAACACCCCGCCGTCAAGGCGTGTTTCGAGGCCTACTACGAGCTCTACAAGAAGGGCTACATCCTCAAGGGCACGCCCGGCCTCGACCACATCCAGTCGCAGACAGCCTGGGCGCAGGGCAAGGCCCTGTTCATCCCGAACGGCTCCTGGGTGGAGAACGAGTCGGCGAACGTCATCCCCTCCGACTTCAACCTCGCCGTCTCCGCGCCCACCGGCGTCGACAAGAACGACAAGATGCCGTTCGGCACCATCTGGGCCTCCGGCGGCGAGCCCTTCATCGTCCCGGCCAAGGCGGCGAACGCCCAGGGCGGCATGGAGCAGCTGCGCATCATGCTTAGCGAGGCGTCCTCGAAGAACTTCACGTCGAAGGTGAAGTCGCTGACCGCGTACAACGGGGGCACCGAGGGCATCACCCTCACCCCGGGCCTCACCTCCGGGGTCGCCGCCCTGAAGCTGGCCGGGACGAACGTGGTCAACCCGCGGATGCAGGACTGGTACGTGCAGCTCCAGAAGGAGAAGATCGGGGTGGCCGGTCTCGGCGAGATGATGGCCGGCCGCTCGACCCCGGCGGAGACCATCAAGAAGATCCAGGGCTTCGCCGACGAGGCCGCCAAGGACACCTCGATCAAGCACTACAAGCACCAGTAACCAGAAGACCCTCTCGGCACCGGAGTGGCGATGCAGCACGGCAAGTACCGGTTCATCGTGGGGTTTCTCGCGTTGCCCCTCGGACTGTACGCGCTCTTCGTGGTGTGGCCGTTCATCCAGTCCATCTACTACTCGTTCACGGACTGGACCGGCCTGAGCCCCGAATTCAAGATGGTCGGCCTGGACAATTACCGGAGGATGCTGCACGACGACGTCTTCTGGAAGTCCTTGCAGCACAGCTTGATGTTCGCGGTCGTGCTGCCGCTGGTGACGATCAGCCTGGCGCTGTTCTTCGCCTTCATGATCAATGTGGGCGGCCGGAGAAGGAGGGGCGGTCCGGTCATCTCCGGGGTCCGGGGCTCCTCCTTCTACAAGATCGTCTATTTCTTCCCGCAGGTGCTGTCGATCGCGATCGTCTCGCTGCTGTTCGCCTTCGCCTACAACCCCGACAGCGGCGCGATCAACTCACTGCTCCGCGGAATTGGTCTGGACAATATCCAGCCGCTCTGGCTGGGCGACCCGAGCCTCGCCCTGTGGTGTGTGATGGCCGTCCTGGTCTGGTCCACGGTCGGCTTCTTCGTGGTCCTCTTCTCGGCCGGCATGGCGTCCATTCCGATGGACCTCTACGAGGCGGCCCTGCTCGACGGCGCCGGCCGCGCCGCCACCTTCTTCCGCATCACGCTGCCGCTGCTGTGGGACACCGTGCAGTCCGGCTGGGTCTACATGGGCATCCTCGCGCTCGGCGCCGAGTCGTTCGCAGTCGTACAGATCATGACGACAGGACCGGGCGGGCCCGACTACTCGACGACCGTGATGGTCCTGTACGTGTACCAGAAGGCGTTCCGGGACGGTCAGGCCGCCTACGCCACCACCATCGGCGTCGCCCTGCTGGTCGTCACGCTCGCCTTCGCGGCGGTCGTGATGCGGCTGGGCCGTCGCGAGCGGCTGGAGTACTGAAGCGATGACGACGACCGAGACCGACGTCACTGTCACCGAGGCCGAGCCCCCCGCGCCGAAGCCGGCCCGGCACAAGCGCGAGGGCGGGGTCCTCAACGTCTTCTCCCACGGCGTCCTGGTCATCTGGGCGATCATGGTGGTCACGCCGCTGCTGTGGGCGGTGATGACGTCCTTCAAGGACGACCGGTCCATCTTCACCTCGCCCTGGGCGCTCCCGGACCGGCTCCACTTCGAGAACTGGGCGCGGGCCTGGACCGACGCCAACATGAGCGACTACTTCCTGAACACCGTCCTGGTGGTCGGCGGCTCGCTCATCGGCACCCTCGTCCTCGGCTCGATGGCCGCCTACGTCCTGGCCCGCTTCGACTTCCCGGGCAACCGCTTCATCTACTACCTCTTCATCGGCGGCATGAGCTTCCCGATCATGCTCGCGCTGGTCCCGCTGTTCTACGTGGTCAACAACCTGGGCCTGCTGAACACGATCCACGGCCTGATCCTGGTCTACATCGCGTACTCGCTGCCGTTCACGGTCTTCTTCCTCACGGCGTTCTTCCGCACGCTGCCCACCTCCGTGGCCGAGGCGGCCTTCGTCGACGGCGCCTCGCACACCCGGACGTTCTTCCAGATCATGCTGCCGATGGCGAAGCCCGGCCTGATCAGCGTCGGGATCTTCAACTTCCTCGGCCAGTGGAACCAGTACATGCTGCCGACGGTCCTCAACACCGACCCCGACAAACACGTCCTCACCCAGGGCCTGGTCCAGCTCGCCGTCAGCCAGGGCTACAAGGGCGATTGGTCCGGCCTCTTCGCCGGCCTGGTGATGGCGATGCTCCCGGTCCTTGCGGCCTACATCGTCTTCCAGCGCCAGGTGGTGGCGGGCCTGACGGCCGGCGCCCTGAAGTAACCCGAACGTTCGCAACCCGAAAGTGGGCGCCCTCGAATCGGGCGCCTGCGAACGCGCCCCAAAGGGGCGCGGGGCTGTGTTCAACATGCGGCTCCGCCGCGTGGGCGCGACCAGCCACGACGGCGCCGCACCCGCACTCCACGCGAGCCTTTCGACCTGCTGACCAGTGGCCTGGACATGTCCGTCGCATGTCCCGCAAGCGACCTCCGAACCGCCAACGATTTCTGTCAAGGACTTGACGCCGGTAACCCGTTCAGCAGAGCTTGGAGTTCATAACTTGTAAGTGACCCGGTCCCAGTGAGGTGACCTGGGTCACGTTGGCGGCACCGTGGCCGCCTCCGATGGCGGGAGTGGATGGGTCGATGGAGACTCCGGGGTCGCAGTCGTCGCTGCACCGAGCCAACCTGGAACGTGTCGTACGGGCCGTACGTCTGGCCGGATCGCTCACGCAGGCGGAGATCGCGCGCACGACCGGCCTGTCGGCCGCAACGGTCTCCAACATCGTGCGCGAGCTCAAGGACGGCGGAACCGTCGAGGTCACGCCCACGTCGGCGGGCGGCCGCAGGGCCCGCAGCGTGAGCCTGAGCGGTGACGCCGGCATCGTCATCGGCGTCGACTTCGGCCACACCCACCTGCGCGTCGCGATCGGGAACCTCGCCCACCAGGTGCTGGCCGAGGAGTCCGAGCCGCTCGACGTGGACGCGTCGTCCAGCCAGGGCTTCGACCGGGCGGAAGAGCTGGTCAACCGCCTGATCGCGGCGACCGGCGTGGACCGCTCGAAGATCGCCGGCGTGGGTGTCGGCGTCCCCGGCCCGATCGACGTCGAGTCCGGCACCCTCGGCTCCAGCGCCATCCTGCCCGGCTGGATCGGCGCGAGACCCGCCGAGGAGCTCCGGCTCCGCCTCGGCGTCCCCGTGCACGTCGACAACGACGCCAACCTCGGCGCCCTCGGCGAGCTGGTCTGGGGCAGCGGCAAGGGCGTCCGTGACCTCGCGTACATCAAGGTCGCGAGCGGTGTCGGCGCCGGTCTGGTGATCAACGGGAAGATCTACCGGGGTCCCGGCGGCACGGCCGGCGAAATAGGACATATTACACTCGACGAGTCCGGCCCGGTCTGCCGCTGCGGCAACCGCGGCTGCCTGGAGACCTTCGCGGCGGCCCGCTACGTGCTGCCGCTGCTCCAGCCCGGCCACGGCCCCGACCTGACCATGGAGGGCGTCGTACGGCTGGCCCGGGACGGCGACCCGGGCTGCCGTCGCGTGATCGGCGACGTCGGCCGCCACATCGGCAGCGGAGTGGCCAATCTCTGCAACCTGCTGAACCCGAGCCGGGTGGTCCTCGGCGGCGATCTCGCCGAGGCCGGAGAGCTGGTCCTGGGGCCCATCAGGGAGTCCGTGGGGCGCTACGCGATCCCCAGTGCCGCGCGTCAGCTCTCGGTGCTCCCTGGGGCCCTCGGCGGCCGCGCCGAGGTGCTCGGGGCGCTCGCTCTCGCGCTCAGCGAGATGGGCGACTCGACCCTTTTGGACGGTTCTGTACCCGCCGTTGCACCTGTCTTCACTTAGAGAACGCATGGCGCCGTTGCCATCTCGTTAAGTATTTACTTCTTGACGTCGAACTTGCGGCCGAGTTGACTTCGAGCCACCTCGGCCGCAGCGTTGCGGCCCTGTCAGGGAGGCACCCCCAAATGAACGCAACGATGCGTAGAGTCGTGATCGGCACCGCCGCGGTTTCCATGGCGCTGTCCGTCGCCGCCTGTGGCAAGGCCGGCGACGACAAGAAGAGCGACTCGAGCAGCAGCAGCTCCTCCGGTGGCAAGACCATCGGCCTGCTGCTCCCCGACAGCGTGACCGCGCGCTACGAGAAGTTCGACCACCCGTACTTCGAGGCGCAGGTCAAGTCGCTGTGTTCCGACTGCACGGTCGACTACGCGAACGCTGCCGGTGACGCCGCCAAGCAGGCCCAGCAGGTCAGCACCATGGTGACCAAGGGCGTCAAGGTCATCGTGATCTCGGCCCAGGACTCTGCGGCCATCAAGTCCTCCATCGACGCCGCCGTGGCCAAGGGTGTCAAGGTCGTCGCGTACGACCGCCTCGCGCAGGGCAAGGTCTCGGCCTACGTCTCCTTCGACAACGTCAAGGTCGGCGAGCTCCAGGGCCAGGCCCTGCTGGACGCCCTCGGCTCCAAGGCGACCACCAAGTCGAAGGTCGTCATGATCAACGGTGACGACGCCGACCCGAACGCCGCGCAGTTCAAGGCGGGTGCCCACAAGGCCCTGGACGGCAAGGTCGACATCGCCTACGAGCAGTCCGGCCTGTGGAAGGACACCGTCGCCGCGCAGAAGGTGAAGGCGGCCATCACGCAGCTCGGTGCCAAGAACATCGCGGGCGTCTACTCCGCCAACGACGGCATGGCCGGTGGTATCGCCACCACCCTCAAGGGCGCCGGCATCAGCGGCATCCCGCTGACCGGTCAGGACGCGGAGCTCGCGGGCATCCAGCGCATCGTCGCCGGCACCCAGTCCTCCACCGTCTACAAGGCGTTCAAGCCGGAGGCCGACGCCGCCGCCACGATCGCCGTGGACCTGCTGCAGGGCAAGAGCATCGACTCGCTCGCCACCAGCACGCAGACCAGCGGTTCCGGCGACAAGGTGCCCTCGCAGCTGCTGACCCCGGTGTCGGTCACCAAGGCCAACATCAAGGACACGGTGATCAAGGACGGTCTGTACACCGTCTCCGACATCTGCACCAGCGAGTTCGCGAAGGCCTGCAAGGCCGCCGGCCTCCAGTAGTCCCGCCCCGGAGCCGCCAGGCTCCGGTCGCCAGCGCCCGGGTGGTCGCAGTACGACACCCGGGCCCCGGCCGCCCGACGCGCAGGCCCTTCCGCAAGGTGCCCCGGCCGTCCGGCGGTCTCGCGAAACCCCTCCGACGCCCGCTCCGGCCTTCATACCCCGCTGCCGGAGCGGGCGTCGGACGGACCCGTTGCCAAGCGCAGCGGATTCGCGCATGTTCATCTTGTAAACCGCGTGCGCTCCCCGACGACAGTCCGGGGTACCGCACGACCCTCCGCGCCTGATCACCAAGCGCGGCATCCCCGCCGGTCAGGCGGCGAAGGAGATGGTTCACGTGTCCGCTACGCCCGTGCTGGCGTTGCGCGGAGTCTCCAAGCGATTCGGTGCGGTCCAGGCCCTCACCGAAGTCGAACTGGAGGTCCACGCCGGAGAAGTGGTCGCCCTGGTGGGCGACAACGGCGCAGGAAAGTCGACCCTGGTCAAGACGATCGCGGGTGTGCATCCCATCGATGAGGGCGTCATCGAGTGGGAGGGCAACTCCGTCAGCATCAACAAGCCGCACGACGCCCAGGGACTGGGTGTCGCGACGGTCTACCAGGACCTCGCGCTCTGCGACAACCTCGACGTGGTGGGGAACCTCTTCCTCGGCCGTGAGCTGCTGCACCGCGGCGTCATCGACGAGGTGACGATGGAGAAGCAGGCCCGCGAGCTGCTGAGCACGCTCTCCATCCGGATCCCGAGCGTGCGCATCCCGATCGCCAGCCTCTCCGGCGGTCAGCGTCAGGTCGTGGCCATCGCCCGCGCCCTGATCGGCGACCCCAAGGTCGTCATCCTCGACGAGCCCACCGCCGCCCTCGGTGTCGAGCAGACCGCGCAGGTCCTCGACCTGGTCGAGCGGCTGCGCGAGCGCAACCTCGCCGTCATTCTCATCAGCCACAACATGGCGGACGTCAAGGCGGTCGCGGACACCGTGGCCGTGCTGCGTCTGGGCAAGAACAACGGTTTCTTCCCCGTGAAGAGCACCAGCCAGGAAGAGATCATCGCCGCGATCACGGGTGCCACGGACAACGCCGTGACCCGTCGTTCCGAGCGACGCACCACGGAGGCGGCAAAGTGAGCGAGACGTCGAACAAGACCGTGCAGGGCGACGAGTCGCCCCAGCTCGACAAGACCGAGGCGGCCGCCGAGGCCCAGGCCACGGTCGCTCCCGCCGACGACCCCACGGCCGCGCCGGTCACCGTCGTCGACCCGCGGCTGCTGGTCCGTGAGGAGGGCTTCAAGGGCTACCTCACGGAGTTCAAGCGCCGGGTGAAGGGCGGCGAGCTGGGCTCGCTGCCGGTGGTGGTCGGCCTGATCATCATCTGGACGATCTTCCAGGTGAAGAACAGCCTGTTCCTCAGCGCGGACAACCTCTCCAACATCAGCTACTTCCTCGCGGCCACCGGCATGCTCGCCATCGGCCTGGTGTTCGTGCTGCTGCTGGGCGAGATCGACCTGTCCGTCGGCTCGGTGAGCGGTCTGGCCTCCACGGTGTTCGCCGTCCTGGCGGTCAACCACGGCATGAACCAGTGGCTGGCCCTGATCCTCACGATCATCACGGGCATCGGCATCGGCGCCCTGCACGGCTGGTTCTTCGCCAAGATCGGTGTACCCGCGTTCGTGGTCACCCTGGCCGGCTTCCTCGGCTGGAACGGTCTGATGCTGTGGCTGCTGGGCTCCAGCGGCACGATCAACATCCCGGCCGACAGCGGCCCGGTGAAGCTCCTCGGCCAGAGCTCCTTCTTCATGGACCAGGCCATCATCGGCGCCTACCTGCTGGCCGGCCTCGGTGTCGTCCTCTCGGCCCTGGGCCAGTTCAACGAGCAGCGCCGGCGCCGTGCGGCGGGCGTGCCGTTCCGGCCCACCAGCGAGATCCTGATCCGTGTCGCCCTGCTCGCGATCGCGTCCTTCGTGGCGGCGGCCGTGCTGAACAACGCGTCCGGTGTCTCCAACGCGCTGGTGATCTTCCTCGCGTCGCTGGTCGTCGTCGACTTCGTGCTGCGCCGCACCACGTACGGCCGCAAGGTCTTCGCGGTCGGCGGCGGCATCGAGGCCGCCCGCCGTGCCGGTATCAGCGTGCCGATGGTCCGGATCACCGTGTTCGCGATCTCCGGCGGCTTCGCGGCCATCGGCGGCATGTTCTTCGCCGGCCAGACCGCGAGCGCCACGCTGAACGCCGGTGGCGGCAACACGCTGATGCTCGCCATCGCGGCGGCCGTCATCGGTGGTACGTCGCTGTTCGGCGGCCGCGGTACCGTCTGGTCCGCGCTGCTGGGCATGCTGGTCATCCAGTCCATCCAGACCGGTCTCGACCTGCTGAACATGAACACCTCGATCCAGTACATGATCACCGGTGGTGTTCTGCTGGGTGCCGTTGTCATCGACTCGGTCTCCCGTAAGAGCCAGAAGGCGGCGGGGCGCGGCTGACGCCGAGCGCCGTAGGGATGCGGTGCGTCGGCGGCTGATCCGCCGTCGTGGCTGGTCGCGCAGTTCCCCGCGCCCCTGAGTAGGACCAGTGGCCCGGTGCCTGTCAGGTACCGGGCCACAGGTGTGTCTCAGGAACCCTTTCGATGGGTACGGCCGTTCGCGTGACGTATGACGTACAGCCCGGACGCAGCGCGCTCGGGCGGAACATTAGACTCGACGAGCCCGGCAACAGCTCGATCAGCTCTACTGCAAGGAGGCACGGGTGCCGCTGCTGACCCGTATCAGGGGACCGCGCGATCTGGACCGGCTCAGCCCCGAGGAGCTGGTCCAGCTGGCAGAGGAGATCCGGAGCTTCCTCGTGGAAGCGGTCTCCAAGACCGGCGGACACCTCGGTCCCAACCTGGGCGTGGTCGAGCTCACCATCGCCCTGCACCGCGTCTTCGACTCCCCGAAGGACAAGGTGCTCTGGGACACCGGCCACCAGTCCTACGTGCACAAACTGCTGACCGGCCGGCAGGACTTCTCGAAGCTGAAGCAGAAGGGCGGCCTGTCCGGCTACCCCTCGCAGGCCGAGTCCGAGCACGACGTCATCGAGAACAGCCACGCCTCCACGGTGCTCGGCTGGGCCGACGGCATCGCCAAGGGCAACCAGCTGCTCGAACGCGACGCCCACGTCGTCGCCGTGATCGGTGACGGCGCCCTGACCGGCGGTATGGCCTGGGAGGCGCTGAACAACATCGCCGACGCCAAGGACCGCCCGCTGGTCATCGTCGTCAACGACAACGAGCGGTCGTACGCCCCCACCATCGGCGGTCTCGCCAACCACCTGGCGACCCTGCGCACGACGGACGGGTACGAGCGGTTCCTGGCCCGCGGCAAGGACCTGCTGGAGCGCACGCCGGTCGTCGGCAGGCCGCTCTACGACACCCTGCACGGCGCCAAGAAGGGGCTGAAGGACTTCATCGCCCCGCAGGGCATGTTCGAGGACCTCGGCCTGAAGTACGTCGGCCCGATCGACGGCCACGACATGGAGGCCCTGGAGTCGGCCCTCGCGCGGGCCAAACGGTTCGGCGGCCCGGTGATCGTGCACTGCCTCACCGAGAAGGGCCGCGGCTACCAGCCCGCCCTCCAGGACGAGGCCGACCGCTTCCACGGCATCGGCCCCATCCACCCCGACACCGGCCTGCCGGTCAAGGCCTCCGGCGCCGACTGGACCTCGGTCTTCGGCGACGAGATGGTCGAGCTCGGCAAGGAGCGCAGGGACATCGTCGCCATCACGGCGGCCATGCTCCAGCCCGTCGGCCTGAAGAAGTTCGCGGACACCTTCCCGGACCGCATCTACGACGTCGGCATCGCCGAGCAGCACGGCGCCGTCTCCGCGGCGGGCCTCGCCACGGCCGGCCTGCACCCCGTCTTCGCCGTGTACGCCACCTTCCTCAACCGTGCCTTCGACCAGGTGCTGATGGACGTGGCCCTGCACAGGTGCGGGGTGACCTTCGTCCTGGACCGGGCCGGCGTCACCGGCACCGACGGCGCCTCCCACAACGGCATGTGGGACATGTCGATCCTCCAGGTCGTCCCCGGCCTCAGGCTCGCCGCCCCGCGCGACGCCGACCAGGTCCGCGCCCAGCTCCGCGAGGCCGTCCAGGTCGACGACGCCCCGACGGTCGTCCGCTTCTCCAAGGGCGCGGTCGGCCCCGCCGTCGCCGCCGTCGGCAGGGTCGGCGGCATGGACGTGCTGCGCGAGCCGGGCACCGACACCCCCGACGTGCTCCTGGTCTCCGTGGGCGCTCTCGCCCCCATGTGCCTGGAGATCGCCGGCCTCCTCGACAAGCAGGGCATCTCGACGACCGTGGTCGACCCGCGCTGGGTCAAGCCGGTCGACGAGGCGATGGCCCCGCTGGCCGAGCGCCACCGGGTGGTCGTCACGGTCGAGGACAACAGCCGCGTCGGCGGTGTCGGCTCCACCGTCGCCCAGGCCCTGCGCGACGCGGGCGTCGACGTACCGCTGCGCGACTTCGGCATCCCCCCGCGCTTCCTCGACCACGCGTCGAGGGCCGAGGTGATGGCGGAGATCGGCCTCACGGCCCCCGACATCGCCCGCCAGGTCACCGGCCTGGTCGCGAAGCTGGACGGCCAGCCGGCGGACGTCAGCTCCGTCGAGCCTGCGAGGGACTGAGGTGGCAGCGCCCCTTTAGGGGCGCGGGGAACTGCGCGACCAGCCCCATCCGGCCCGCACCCCCAACACATCCCAAACCACCCCAATGGGTCGGTCCCGCTCACCCTCCGGTGGCGAGACCGACCCATCTGCGTGAACCTGCCCTTGCCGGGGCATACGCACCCCCGGCCCTCTCGATCATGTCGAGGACGACAAACGTGGGAGGTAGGCACGTGAGCAGTACCCTCTTCAGGACCAAGAACGTCGAACAGTCCCTCAAGGACACCGAGGAACCGGAGCACGCACTCAGGAAGTCGCTCTCGGCCCTGGACCTCACGGTCTTCGGCGTGGGTGTCATCATCGGCACCGGCATCTTCGTCCTGACCGGCACAGCCGCCAAGAACACCGCAGGGCCCGCGGTGGCCCTGTCCTTCGTCGTGGCCGGCGTCGTCTGCGGCCTCGCCGCACTCTGCTACGCCGAGTTCGCCTCCACCGTCCCGGTGGCCGGTTCGGCGTACACCTTCTCGTACGCCTCCCTCGGCGAGTTCCCCGCGTGGATCATCGGCTGGGACCTGGTCCTGGAACTGGCACTGGGCACGGCGGTGGTCGCCGTCGGCTGGTCGGGGTACATCCACTCGCTGCTCGACAACGCCGGCTGGCACCTGCCCGAGTACCTCAGCGGCCGCGACGGCGCCCACGGCTTCGGCTTCGACATCCTCGCCGCCGTCCTGGTCCTCGCGCTCACCGCGATCCTCGTCGTCGGCATGAAGCTCTCCGCCCGGGTCACGTCGGTCGTCGTCGCCATCAAGGTGGCCGTCGTCCTGGTCGTCATCATCGCCGGCGCCTTCTTCATCCACAGCGGCAACTACAGCCCCTTCGTCCCGCCGAAGGAGGCCGTGCCGGCGGGCGGCAACCTGAAGGCCCCGCTGATCCAGCTCATGTTCGGCTGGGCGCCCTCCAACTTCGGCGTGATGGGCATCTTCACCGCCGCCTCCGTCGTCTTCTTCGCCTTCATCGGCTTCGACGTCGTCGCCACCGCCGCCGAGGAGACCCGCAACCCCCAGCGCGACGTACCGCGCGGCATCATCGGCTCCCTCATCATCTGCACCACCCTCTACGTCGCCGTGGCCATCGTCGTGACCGGCATGCAGAAGTACAGCGAGCTGTCCGTGGACGCCCCGCTCGCCGACGCCTTCAAGGCCACCGGGCACCCCTGGTTCGCCGGCCTGATCAGCTTCGGCGCCGCCGTCGGCCTGACCACCGTCTGCATGATCCTGCTGCTCGGCCAGTCCCGGGTGTTCTTCGCGATGAGCCGGGACGGCCTGCTGCCCCGCTTCTTCTCGCACACCCACCCGAGGTTCCGCACCCCGTACCGGCCGACCATCCTGCTCGGCGTCGTCATCGCGATCGTCGCCGGCTTCACCAGTCTCAGCGAACTCGCCGAACTCGTGAACATCGGTACGCTCTTCGCCTTCATCGTCGTCGCGATCAGCGTGATCATCCTGCGCAACACCCGGCCGGACCTGGAGCGGTCCTTCCGCACCCCCTGGGTCCCGGTGCTGCCCGTCGTGTCCGTGCTGGCCTCGCTGTGGCTGATGCTCAACCTGCCTGCCGAGACCTGGCTGCGGTTCGCCGTCTGGATGGTCATCGGCTTCGTCGTCTACTTCCTCTACGGCCGCACGCACAGCCGCCTCGCCCAGGCCGAACGGGCCCCCGCCGACGCTCCGTGACCGGCAGTCTCGCCACTCCGGCCCCGTATGTCCCGTCCTGATGGGACTGCGGGGCCGGATAGCGTGCTCCCCATGCTTCTCGCGCCCCACGCCCCACCACGGTCCGTAGTCGCAGGGAAGGGGTACTGGACGCGGCTGCTGCCCCTGCTCGCCGTCCTGGCCTGCGCGACCCGGGTGCCGTCCTTCCTCCGGCCGCTCTGGAACCCGGACGAGGGCTATCTCGCCGTCCAGGCACGCCTGCTGGCGCGCGGCGGGCAGCTCTACGAGACGGTCGTGGACCGCAAGCCGCCGCTGCTGCCGTGGCTGTACGAGGGGACGTTCGCGGTCTTCGGCTCCGGGTCGCTCACCCCGGTCCGGGTCCTCGCCGTACTGGCCCAGCTGGCCACCGCGGCCCTGCTCGCGTCCTTCGCCCGGCGGCGCTGGGGCGACCGCGCGGGCCGCACCGCCGGGGCGCTCTACCTGCTGGTCTCCGTCGGGCTCAACCCCGAGGACGCGCAGGCGGCCACCTTCGAGGTGTTCATGCTGCCCTGCACGGCCGCCGCGATGTGGTGCGCCGACCGCCGCCGCTGGGCCGCGGCCGGCGCCGCCGTCGCCTGCGCCTTCCTCACCAAGCAGACCGGCGGGGCCGTCCTGCTGCCGGTGCTCTACCTCCTCAACCGGTACGGCGGCCCGCGCGCCGGCCTGCTCCGGCTGGCGGCCGGCGCCGCGCTGCCCGTCCTTGCCGCGGCCCTGGCCACCGACCCGGCCGGTTTCGCCTTCTGGACGGTCACCGGCTCCGGCGCCTACGCCTCCTTCACCGGCTCCGAACTCCACGTGCTGGCACGGGCGCTGACCAACACCGCGATCCTCGGCACGGCCTCGGCCGGTCTGCTCCCGCCCATCGCGCGGGCCCTGCGCATCGCCCGCACCGGTGCCGCCGACCTGTGGCTGTGGCTGGCCGCGTCGGCCGCCGCCGTCACCCTCGGCTTCCACTTCTTCGGCCACTACTTCCTGCAACTCACCCCGCCCCTGGCCCTGTTGGCCACGGCCGCGCTGCAGATCCTGCCAAGGGAACGGACCTCGGCCGCGGTCCTCGCCTCGGCCTGCGCCTGCACCCTCTTCCTGACCTGGGGCGTCCTGGCCCCCCGCCCCGAACTCGCGCACGCGCAGCGGCTGGCGCTCACCCTCGACCGCCGTACCGCCCCCGGCGACCGGGTCCTGGTCTGGGGCATACACCCGGAGACGTACTGGCTCGCCGACCGCACCCCCGCCACCCGCTACCTCACCGCTGGCCTCCTCACCAACTTCAGCGGCGGCCGGGACGGCCCGCAGGTCGGCGAGAAGTACGCCGTCGCGGGTACCTGGCCCGTCTTCCGCGCGGAACTGGCCGACCGGGCACCGGCTCTGGTCATCGACGACTCCCGCGGCAAGCCCTACGGCCCCGACCGCGTCCCGAGCCTGCGCAGGCTGCTCGCGGCCGGCTACGAGCACGCGGGCGAGGTGGACGGGGCGGTGCTGTACGTGAGGGCGCCGGGGGGATAAGCGCCCTGAAGGGGTGCGAGGCTGTATTCATTTGCGGCTCCGCCGCGCGGGCGCGACCAGCCACGACG
Source organism: Streptomyces sp. NPDC090499 (assembly GCF_044769305.1). Lineage (NCBI taxonomy): Bacteria > Bacillati > Actinomycetota > Actinomycetes > Kitasatosporales > Streptomycetaceae > Streptomyces > Streptomyces sp. NPDC090499. The sequence continues at coordinate 678,399 of NZ_JBIVXP010000002.1, read as the reverse complement.
GCGCCGCAGTCGACAGCCGTCCTGTCGCGGTGCTGAAGGCAGGGCGCCGGGGGAACAGGCGGTCGCGGCAGCGCCCCGTAAGGGGCGCTGGGGGTACCCCCGGCCGAAGGCTGGGGGAGGAACTGCGCGACCAGCCCCCACCGGCCCGCAGCGAACGAACCGCCCAACCAGCGGAGCGCTACCGCAGCGCGCTCGGCCCGATCACCTCGGCGCCCAACTCGGTCACCCGGCTCCGCAGTTCCCGGTCGGCGGTGACGACGAGCCGGGGCCGGCCGGGGTCCTCGGCGGCCAGCTCCACGATCCGGTCGTCGCCGCTGCCGGGCGCCGACTCCACCCGTACGCCGGGCACCGACGCCACCCCGCGGGCCGCGCCCTCGACGACGAGCACCAGCTCCACCGGCGTCGGGCGGCCGGGCAGCCCCTGCTCGGCGAGCCGGTCGCGGAGCCGTTCGGCGGCTCCCTTGCGGTCCCGCCACCAGCCGTCCGGCCGCGACCCGACGACGTTCGCGCCGTCGACGATCACCAGCAGGGGAGTTCTGTCTTCCATGCTCCAAGCCTCGCACGCCCGGGGCCGCCCCACTGCTGCGAACGGCCCCGCTTAGAGTGAAGCGGTGAACGGCGACTGGCTCCTCCGCGGCCGTGACGGCCGGCTCAGTGTCTATCTGCCGTCCGGTGACGCCGTGCTGGGCCGGGCGGAACGCGGACCCGGCGCGCCCTGGGGCACGCCCCGCAGAATCGGCGGCGAGCAGCGGCTGCATCCCGGCTTCGCGGTGGGACAGGGCGTCGACGGGTACGCCCATCTGGTGGCCTGGCGGCCCACCGTGAAGGGCGAGTCGGGGCTCGTCCACTCCACCCACTTCCGGCCGCATCTGGCCGCCCTGGACTGGCAGTCGATCGGTCACCCGGGCAGGAAGGGGGAGGTGACCGGAGCCCCGGCCGTCGCCGTGGACGCGGCGGGCCGCGCTCATGTCTTCGTCCGCAACCAGGGGCGCGGGCTGAGCATGGTCGCCCAGAAGGAGAAGGGCGGCTGGGAGCCCTGGCGGGACCTGAAGGGACGGCTGGTCGAGGACGGGCTCGCCGCGGTGACCGGCGAGTCCGGGCGCGTGGAGGTGTACGCGGCCGTGCCCGGCGGGATCGTGTGCTGGCGTCAGGAGGAGGCCGGCAAGCCGCCCGTGCAGCTGGAGGCACTGGAGGCCCCGGTCCGGCCGGGCACCCTCACCGCCCTCGCGACCTCGGCCGAGAGCACGACCCTCTACTACACCGACGAGTCCGGCGACCTGTGCGCCTGGCGTCCGGGCGGCAAGCCGTACGCCCTGCTGCCCTCCGCCGGGCCCGGCCCGGTCGCCGCGGTCCGGTGCGAACTCGACGGGTACGACTGCACCCTGCTCGCCCAGCGCTCGGCGAGCGGCCGGGTGGCCTTCGCCGCCTATCCGTCCCAGGACGAGCGGGCCGGCGCCTGGTGGACCGAGTCGGGACCGCAGCTCCCGGCCGACGCCCTGGTCGCCCTGACCACGGACGCGCAGGGCCGGGTGACCGCGGCGAGCCAGTCCCCGTCCACCGACCGGCTCCTCCTCACCCGCCGCAAGGAGGAGCCCGGACTGGCCCTCGAAGCCTGGCGGGAGGTGTGAGTGCGCCATGATGACCACCGTGGACAACCAGACACTCATCGACGCGTGGCGGCGTCTGCTCACCGGCTCGGGCAAGTCATGGGTGCTGTTCGAGCACGGCACCTGCGTGGTACTCGAACACCCCACCGGTGACCTCGCCGGGCACGCCGTCGGCATTCTCCGAGAGTTCGGCCCCATGAATGTCGGCACGGCGGCGGGTGACTTCCGGGTGCTCGAACTCAACCAGGGCGAGGGCTGGTTGGTGACGAGCCACCATCCGGACGTCATCACCTTCGTGCCGCGCGACGATCCCGAGGATGCCTCCCACCTGGCCGTCGGCATCCTGGGCCGCTCCCGCCGCGACCGTGACGGCACCGAACTGGGAGTCGTCCACGTGGAGGCGGCGCCGCCCTCCTGAAGCGGGTGCGGCCGGTGCGTCCTCCGGCACGCCGATGCCCGGCGCACCAGTCGGTGTGCCGGGCATCGTGTCCGTACGGATGCGGTTACGCCGGGACGCTCGCCACGCCCGGGGCCAGGAACTTCTTGCCGTTCACGCGCTCCGAGACACCTTCGCGGTCCAGGTACGGCGTGATGCCGCCCAGGTGGAAGGGCCAGCCGGCGCCCGTGATCAGGCAGAGGTCGATGTCCTGCGCCTCGGCGACGACACCCTCGTCGAGCATCAGCCCGATCTCCTGGGCGACGGCGTCCAGGACGCGGTCACGGACCTGCTCCTCGGAGAGGACCGAGTCACCCTGCTCGAGCAGCGCGGCGACCTCGGGGTCCAGCTCCGGCTTCCCGCTGTCGTAGACGTAGAACCCGCGCTTGCCCGCCTTGACGACGGCCGCGAGGTTCGGGGAGACCGTGAAGCGGTCCGGGAAGGCCCGGTTGAGGGTCTCCGAGACGTGCAGGCCGATGGCGGGACCGACCAGCTCCAGGAGGACGAGGGGAGACATCGGCAGGCCCAGGGGCTCCACCGCCTTCTCCGCGACCTCGACCGGGGTGCCCTCGTCGATGACGTTCTGGATCTCGCCCATGAAGCGGGTGAGGATGCGGTTGACGACGAACGCCGGGGCGTCCTTGACCAGCACCGCGGTCTTCTTCAGCTTCTTGGCGACGGCGAAGGCCGTGGCCAGCGACGCGTCGTCGGTCTGCTCGCCGCGCACGATCTCCAGGAGCGGGAGGATCGCGACCGGGTTGAAGAAGTGGAAGCCCACGACCCGCTCGGGGTTCTTGAGCTTCGACGCCATCTCCGTCACCGAGAGGGAGGAGGTGTTGGTGGCGAGGATCGCGTGCGCCGGGGCGACCGCCTCGACCTCCGCGAACACCTGCTGCTTGACGCCGATCTCCTCGAACACGGCCTCGATGACGAAGTCCGCGTCGGAGAAGCCCTCGGCCTTGTCCAGCACGCCGGTGACCAGGGCCTTGAGGCGGTTGGCCTTGTCCTGGTTGATGCGGCCCTTGCCGAGCAGTTTCTCGATCTCGGCGTGGACGTAGCCCACACCCTTGTCGACGCGCTCCTGGTCGATGTCGGTCAGCACGACCGGCACCTCAAGGCGGCGCAGGAAGAGCAGCGCGAGCTGGGAGGCCATCAGGCCCGCGCCCACGACGCCCACCTTGGTGACCGGACGCGCCAGGTTCTTGTCCGGGGCACCGGCGGGCCGCTTGCCGCGCTTCTGCACCAGGTTGAACGCGTAGATGCCGGCGCGCAGTTCGCCGCCCATGATCAGGTCGGCGAGCGCCAGGTCCTCGGCGTCGTAGCCCTGCTGGAGGTCGCCGTTCTTGGCGGCGGCGATGATGTCCAGGGCGCGGTAGGCGGCCGGGGCCGCGCCGTGCACCTTGGAGTCGGCGATGAAGCGGCCGCGCGCGACGGCCTGGTCCCAGGCCTCGCCGCGGTCGATCACCGGACGCTCGACCTCGATGTCGCCCTTCAGCACCTGGGCGGTCCAGATCAGCGACTGCTCCAGGAAGTCAGCGCCCTCGAAGAGGGCGTCGGCGATGCCGAGGTCGAAGACCTGCTCGCCCTTGAGCTGCTTGTTCTGGTTGAGGCTGTTCTCGATGATGACCGAGACGGCCTTGTCGGCGCCGATCAGGTTCGGCAGGAGGGCACAGCCGCCCCAGCCCGGGACCAGACCGAGGAAGACCTCGGGCAGGGAGAACGCCGGGATGGCCTTCGAGACGGTCCGGTACTTGCAGTGCAGACCGACCTCGACGCCACCGCCCATGGCGGCACCGTTGTAGTACGCGAAGGTCGGCACGGCGAGGCCCGCGAGGCGCTTGAAGACCTCGTGGCCGCCCTTGCCGATGGCGAGCGCGTCCTCGTGGTTCTTGAGCAGCTCGACACCCTTGAGGTCGGCGCCGACCGCGAAGATGAACGGCTTGCCGGTGATGCCGACACCGACGATGGTGCCCTCGGCCGCCTCCTTCTCGACCTGGTCGACGGCGGTGTCGAGGTTCGCCAGCGAGGCCGGGCCGAAGGTGGTCGGCTTGGTGTGGTCGAGGCCGTTGTCGAGGGTGATGAGCGCGAAGCGCCCGGCCCCGAACGGCAGGTCGAAGTGGCGTACGTGCGCCGACGTCACGACCTCGTCGGGGAACAGGTCCGAGGCCTGCTTCAGAAGCTCGGTGGTGGTGCTCACTTGTCCCCCTCGAAGTGCGGGTTCTCCCAGATGACCGTCGCGCCCATGCCGAAGCCGACGCACATGGTGTTCAGGCCGTAGCGGACGTTCGGGTGCTCCTCGAACTGGCGGGCCAGCTGCGTCATCAGACGCACACCCGAGGAGGCCAGCGGGTGACCGAAGGCGATCGCGCCGCCGTACTGGTTGACGCGCTCGTCGTCGTCGGCGATGCCGTAGTGCTCCAGGAAGGCCAGCACCTGCACGGCGAAGGCCTCGTTGATCTCGAACAGACCGATGTCGGAGATCGACAGACCCGCCTGGGCGAGCGCCTTCTCCGTGGCCGGGATCGGGCCGTAGCCCATCACCTCGGGCTCGACACCCGCGAAGGCGTACGACACGAGGCGCATCTTCACCGGCAGGTTGTTCTCGCGGGCGAAGTCCTCGCTGGCGATGATCGAGGCGGTGGCGCCGTCGTTCAGACCGGCGGCGTTGCCGGCGGTGACCCGCCCGTGCACGCGGAACGGCGTCTTCAGACCGGAGAGGTTCTCCAGCGTGGTGCCCGGCCGCATCGGCTCGTCGGCGGTGACGAGGCCCCAACCGGTCTCGCCCCCCTCCGGGTTGGTCCGGCGCACCGAGATCGGCACCAGGTCGGCCTGGATCTTGCCGTCGGCGTACGCCTTGGCGGCCTTCTCCTGCGAGCGCACCGCGTACTCGTCCGCGCGCTGCTTGGTGATCGTCGGGTAGCGGTCGTGCAGGTTCTCCGCGGTCATGCCCATGAACAGCGCCGACTCGTCGACCAGCTTCTCGCTGACGAACCGCGGGTTCGGGTCCACGCCCTCGCCCATCGGGTGGCGGCCCATGTGCTCGACACCGCCCGCGATGGCGACGTCGTACGCGCCGAAGGCGACGGAACCGGCGACCGTGGTGACGGCGGTCAGGGCGCCGGCGCACATGCGGTCGATGGAGTAGCCGGGCACGGAGGTCGGCAGGCCCGCGAGAATGCCCGCGGTACGGCCGATGGTCAGACCCTGGTCACCGATCTGCGTGGTCGCGGCGACGGCGACCTCGTCGATCTTCTTGGTGTCGAGACCGGGGTTGCGGCGCAGCAGCTCCCGGATCGCCTTCACGACGAGGTCGTCGGCACGGGTCTCGTGGTAGATGCCCTTCGGGCCCGCCTTGCCGAACGGGGTACGGACGCCGTCGACGAAGACGACATCCCTGACGGTACGAGGCACGATTGGCTCTCCTCCAGGGTGCGGGATGGCACTGCTGCGATGCGCTGAGCGCGCGCTCAGGCCCCATGCTACTTATGAGTAACGTGACTGCCCAGTCCTGGCGGGGGGAGCGGCGAAGGTCACATGGAAGAGTGCCCCGACGGGAGGCGCCCCTTCAGGGGCGTTGGGGGCACCCCCGGCCGAAGGCTGGGGGAGGAACTGCGCGAGCAACCCGCCACGAGCCGTGGCCCTGCCACGGCGGTCACCGAGACGGCGCGAGGCGACGCCGGGTCCGCGGTGTGCGTGCCCAGCTCGAAGATACGGGCGTTGCCCGTCAACAGCGGGCGGGTATGGGCGGGCCGGGACCGGTGCGCGGGTGACGTGAGCACGGGGGCTCCTCTCAGGTGGTGGTGTGGGCATCGGGACGGCCGCCGGGCCATGAAGGGTCGTCGGTCCGTGCCATGACGGGCGCGGCGAGTGCGTGGACCAGCAGCGGCCCGCGGCCGGCTGTGTCGTCGTGGGCGAGCCGGACGGTGGCCGGGCCGCAGACCACGCCGAGCGCGTCGAGCACCCGGACCGTGTAGCGCACGAGGGCCTGCGGCGACGGTCCGTTCGGCGCGCGCGGTCCGGCGGGGGTGTCCGCCCGCAGCCCGGTGACGACGTGCTCGGGCCGTCCGTCCGGTCCGGGGCGGGTGAGGGTGCCGACCGTGTACCGGCGGCGACCGGGCAGCTCGGTCAGCACCAGGTGCGGGCTGCCGGAGTACCGGGCGGCCGCGTGCCACAGGGCGGGCCAGGCCGTGTTGATCCCGCCCGCGTCCGCGCATTCCACCGCGTCGACCGGGGTTCCGGCGGCTGCCGGGGCGAGCAGATAGCCGGCCGCGGGGTACGACCGCGCCCAGGCCGCGGCCTCGGCCCGGCACGCGGTGCGGATGCCCCGCGGCGCCGGGATCCCCAGCCTGGCCAGCCGGGCCGCCTGGGCGCCGCGGTCGTATCTCAGCGGCGAGGACGCCGGATCGGCTCCGGGCAGGCCGAGCTGCCAGGCGATCCGCTCGGCCAGTTCGATGCCCCCGGTTCCGCTCGCGACGACGGCCGACACCCCGAGCGCCCGCAGCGCCTTCACCGTCTGCCGCAGCCCCCGGTGCACGACCGTGCCGCCGTATCCGGCGGGCGGCGCCGCGTTCCGGTACGCCGGCGGGCGCAGCCGGTGCTCCGGAAGGACGGCCACGGTCCGCCAGCCGTGCCGGGCGAAGGCCCGCGGATACGGTTTCCCGCCCTTCTCGTAGGGGGCGACCACCGCCACCACGGTCCCGGTGGCGGGATCGGCCCGTGGCACGGCCGCGGTGGCGGAGGAGGGGACGGTGGGCATGGCGGTGGACTCCCGGGCGGGTGTGGGCGGGGGCAGGGGCGGGGCCGCGGTTCGGCTCGCCGCCCGGCCGGTGAAAGTGTCTGAAAGGGCACTGCCGTACCGCGTCCGGCCGACTGCCCCGGCCCTGTGGCACCGGGCCTGTTTGGACCAAGTGGTCTCTTCTGCGCTGCTTCCCCCTTGTGCCGGCGGAACAGTGCGTCGGTTCCCCCAACCACCGGGAAATCTACCGGGTGTGGGAGGCCGTCGGCCGGGCCGGGTGACCGGCCGAGCGCCCACGGCAGTCAACGACCACTGCCCAAAGAGGAGTAATGTTCGTATTGCCGTCATGGCCTCTCGGCTAGAAGGGACCACTCGGTCTGTTCTGGCTTCCCCAGTCTGGAACCCGGGCCTGGTGACGTCAAGCAACTGGCGGCCGCAGGCGGTGTCCACCGCTCCGCGACAGGGCGCGGTGCGGTCTCCGGTGCGGTCTCTTTCGGTCCCGGGAACCCCTCTCCCGGCCCGGTCCGCGGGGTAGTATCGGGACGCTGATCAGCGCGTACGCGAAGGGGCGTCCCGAAATGCGTGCGCAGCTTTCCCGGACAAAGCCCGTTCGGTCATGAACCCGTCGATGGGCCTCGAAGGCGAGATCGAATGAGCAACCCGCGCAGGCCGCGACGTCAGCAGCAACGCGCCATCGACACCAGGCAGCGAATCCTCGACACCGCCGGCGCGCTTTTCGTGGAGGACAGCTACGAAGGCACCTCGGTCGGCGATCTCATCGTCGCCGCGCGGACCAGCAAAGGGGCCTTCTACCGGCATTTCCCGGGCGGAAAGATCGAAGTGGCGACGGCCATCATGCACGACACGCTGACCATGGACGGCCTGCGGGAACAGCGGATCATGCTCCAGGAAGTGGTCGACATCGGAATGATCCTGGCCTACCGGATCTCCCGTGAGAACGCCCTGCAGGCCGCTTTGAAACTGTCGTTCCACAGCAATGCGCCGGAGACCTACGGAACTCCGTGGCCGGACTGGATCGCATTCAATACGGGACAGCTCGCGGAAGCCCGGCGACGCGGTGAGCTGAAAGCATTCGTCGACGTCGAGGAGCAGGCCTGTCAAATCGCGGGGAACTGGGCCGGAGTGGTGCTCATCTCGAACACCCTCGACCGGCACATGCGGAATGTCGAGATGCGGATTTCCCGCATGTACCGCAATCTGGTGACCGCGATCGCGGTTCCGGACCTGCTGCCCGAGATCGACTTCTCCGTGCACCGGGGCAGGAACCTCTACACCGAGTTCCTCGAAGGCCCGGCCGGTGCGGCGGATCCGGAACCACCGCAGGGCGAACCGTCCGAGGAGCCCGGGGGAGAGTGAGCGGCGGAGCGGCCGCCGACGCGGGACGCCGGCTGCCGGCCTAGGCGGACAGCGCCGTCACCAGCACCGGTGTCACCTGCTCCACCTGCCAGGGCCGGGCGCCGTACCCCGCCAGCGCGGCCCCCACGGTCTCCGCGTCGACCACCTGCGGCGGCTCCCAGCAGAGCCTGCGCACGGTGTCCGGCGCGATGAGGTTCTCCTGCGGCATGGTGAGCTGCTCGGCCAGCGCCGAGACCGCGGCCCTGGCCGCCGACAGCCGGGCCGCCGCGACGGGGTCCTTGTCCGCCCACGCCCGGGGCGGCGGCGGCCCCGCCACGGGCTGTCCCGGCTGCGGCAGCGCGGGGTCCGGCAGCGCCCTGGCGCGGTCCACCGCCGCCTGCCACTGCTCCAGCTGCCGCCGCCCCATCCGGTGGCCGTAGCCGTTCAGCCCGGCGAGGGCGTGCACGTTGGCCGGCAGGGCCAGCGCGGCCTCCACGATCGCCGCGTCACTGAGCACCTTGCCCGGTGACACGTCCCGCTTCTGCGCGATCCGGTCCCGGGTCAGCCACAGTTCCCGCACCACCGCCAGCTGCCGGCGCCGGCGCACCTTGTGCATTCCCGACGTGCGGCGCCAGGGGTCCTTGCGCGGCTCGGCCGGCGGCGCGGCCGCGATCGCGTCGAACTCCTGCCGCGCCCACTCCAGCTTGCCCTGCCGGTCCAGCTCCTTCTCCAGGGCGTCCCGCAGGTCGACGAGCAGCTCGACGTCCAGCGCCGCGTACCGCAGCCAGGGCTCGGGCAGCGGCCGGGTCGACCAGTCGACGGCGGAGTGGCCCTTTTCGAGCACGAACCCGAGGACGCCCTCGACCATCGCGCCCAGCCCGACCCGGGGGAACCCGGCGAGCCGGCCGGCCAGCTCGGTGTCGAAGAGGCTGCCGGGCGTCATGCCTATCTCGCGCAGGCAGGGCAGGTCCTGGGTGGCCGCGTGCAGCACCCACTCGACGCCGGCCAGCGCCTCGCCGAGGCCGGACAGGTCGGGGCAGGCGACGGGATCGATCAGCGCGGTCCCGGCGCCCTCGCGGCGCAGCTGGACGAGGTAGGCGCGCTGGCCGTAGCGGTAGCCGGAGGCGCGCTCGGCGTCGACGGCGACGGGTCCGGAGCCGGCGGCGAAGGCGGCGATCACGCCGGCCAGCGCGGCCTCGTCCACGACGACCGGCGGAATGCCCTCACGGGGCTCCAGCAAAGGGACCGGTGCCCCCGTCACAGAAGATCCGGCGTCGTCCGGAGGAGTGCCCCCGGTGGTGCGCAGTGAACTGTCTGCTGCGGTGTCTTGGGCGTCGGTCACATGTCAAGGGTATCTGTGTGTGGACGGCGCCCGTCGACGGAACGTTCCGTCGACGGGCGCCGGAGGGTCGTAAACCAGTCAGGCCGGTGAAAGATCAGGTCCACGAACGGGGGACAACAGGTTACGAGGTGACGCCGGAGCGGCGGCCGGTCCGGTCACGTCGGTGAACGTGTGACCGGTCGGTGACCGGCCATCAGGTGCCGGCGACCGGTGGTCGGCGGCCGACGCGGCCGACTGCGGACGCGGTCGGCGACCGGTGCGGCGGACGATCGGTGTACGGCCGTCGGTGTTCGGCCGCCGGTGGTGGGCCATCAGTGGCAGGCGCCGCCGGTGGCAGGCCGTCGGAGACGGATCGGTCAGTGGATGATGCCGGTGCGCAGGGCCACGGCGACCATCCCGGCGCGGTCGCCCGTGCCGAGCTTGCGGGCGATGCGGGCGAGGTGGCTCTTGACGGTCAGGGCGGACAGCCCCATCGAGACGCCGATCGCCTTGTTCGACTGGCCTTCGGCGACCAGTCGGAGCACCTCGACCTCGCGGCCGGAGAGCTCGCGGTAGCCGCCCGGGTGGCTCGGGGCACCCGGGGGGCGGCGGTGCATGCGGGCGGCGGAGCCCATCGGGGCGGCACCGGGTCGGGTGGGGAGCCCGATGTTGGTGCGGGTGCCGGTGACGACGTAGCCCTTGACACCGCCGGCCAGGGCGTTGCGCACGGCGCCGATGTCGTCGGCGGCGGACAGGGCCAGGCCGTTGGGCCAGCCCGCCGCGCGGGTCTCGGACAGGAGGGTCAGGCCGGAGCCGTCGGGGAGGTGGACGTCGGCGACGCAGATGTCGCGGGGGTTGCCGATGCGGGGACGAGCCTCCGCGATGGACGAGGCCTCGATGACGTCGCGCACACCGAGCGCCCACAGGTGGCGGGTGACGGTGGAGCGGACGCGCGGGTCGGCCACGACCACCATGGCGGTGGGCTTGTTCGGGCGGTAGGCGACCAGGCTTGCGGGCTGCTCTAGGAGAACGGACACCAGGCCTCCTGGGTGGGGGGACGGGGGCCGGCTTGTGGGGAAGAAGCCGGGACGAACCGTGCTTTCAAGGTCACAGTCGTCTTCGGCACCAAACCCGTCCGCCTTTAGAGAATGATCACGATCTAGTGAGTAACAATACGTGCAATTCGGACACGCGATCGATCATCCGAAGATCGAATCGGTTCGGGTCGTTGTCGTACGGGACAGAAAGTGGCCGTATCGACAAAGAGATGGTCAACGAAGGGTGAGTCGACGGGACTCGGATGGACAGGGTGATTCGACGGGACCCGAGTGGACGGGTCCCGGATCCGTGACGGTGCGGTTCAGCGCGCCTGCGGGTCGCGGCGCTGCGGCAGCGTGACCACCGAGGCGTCGCCGGGGGCGGCCGGCGGCAGGCCCGCCACCTGCGCCAGCAGGTCGCACCAGGAGGCGAGGTGGGCGGCGGTGTCCGGCACGCCGGCGCGGCCCTCCCGAGGCGTCCAGGAGGCCCGGATCTCGATCTGCGAGGCGGCGGCGCGCGCGGACAGCCCGCCGAAGTAGTGCGAACTGGCGCGCGTCACGGTCCCGCTCGGCTCGCCGTACGACAGGCCGCGCGCCTGGAGCGCGCCGGTCAGCCACGCCCAGCAGACGTCCGGCAGCAGCGGATCGGCCGCCATCTCCGGCTCCAGCTCCGCGCGGACCAGCGTGACCAGCCGGAACGTGCCCTGCCAGGCGTCGTGACCGGCCGGGTCGTGCAGCAGGACGAGACGCCCGTCGGCGAGATCCTGCTCGCCGTCGACAACCGCGGCCTCCACGGCGTACGCGAACGGGGCGAGACGCTGCGGGGCGGGCGTCGGCTCCACCTCGACCTGCGGCCGCAGCCGGGCACCGCGCAGCGCGTCGACCGCGGCCCGGAAGGCCGCCGGTACCGGTGGCGCCGCACTCCCGGTATGTCCTTCGTCCTCCCCGGTGTCCTTCCCTTCGCCCGTCCCGCCAGCGCCGTCCGACAGTCGTCCCTGAGCCGCAGCCATGCGGGGAAGAGTAAGGGGAACGACGCCTTCGCGCAGGGAGAGACACCACCTAAGGACCATGTAAGGGCGCCGCGGGTCCGGGTTCCGGGGCGTGCGAGACTTGCCGTCGTGAGTGCGAACGGAAGCCCCGCGGGCCAGCAGCCGACAGCGACGTACGACAGTGCCTTCCTCAAGGCGTGCAGGCGTGAACCCGTGCCGCACACCCCCGTGTGGTTCATGCGGCAGGCCGGCCGTTCGCTGCCGGAGTACCACAAGGTGCGCGAGGGCGTCCCGATGCTGGAGTCGTGCACGCGGCCCGAACTGATCGCCGAGATCACCCTCCAGCCCGTCCGCCGGCACCACGTGGACGCGGCGATCTACTTCAGCGACATCGTCGTCCCGCTCAAGGCCATCGGCATCGACGTCGACATCAAGCCCGGCGTCGGCCCGGTCATCGCGCACCCGATCCGCACCCGCGCCGACCTCGCCCAGCTCCGCGACCTCACCCCCGAGGACGTCTGGTACGTCACCGAGGCGATCGGCCTGCTCACCGCCGAGCTCGGCCCGACCCCGCTGATCGGCTTCGCCGGTGCCCCGTTCACCCTCGCGAGCTACCTCGTCGAGGGTGGCCCCTCGCGCACCTACGAGAACGCCAAGGCGATGATGTACGGCGACCCGGAGCTCTGGGCCGACCTGCTCGACCGCCTCGCCGGCATCACGACCGCGTTCCTCAAGGTGCAGATCGAGGCCGGCGCCTCCGCCGTCCAGGTCTTCGACTCCTGGGCCGGGGCGCTGGCCCCCGCCGACTACCGGCGCTCGGTGCTGCCCGCCTCCGCGAAGATCTTCGAGGCCGTCGCCGGTTACGGCGTCCCCCGCATCCACTTCGGGGTCGGCACCGGCGAACTGCTGAAGCTCATGGGCGAGGCCGGCGCGGACGTCGTCGGCGTCGACTACCGGGTCCCCCTCGACGAGGCCGCCCGCCGGATCGGCCCCGGCAAGGCGCTCCAGGGCAACCTCGACCCGACCGTCCTGTTCGCCGGCAAGGACGTGGTGGAGACCAAGGCGCGCGAGGTGCTCGACGCGGCCGCCGGTCTCGAAGGCCACGTCTTCAACCTGGGCCACGGCGTGATGCCGTCCACCGACCCGGACGCGCTGACCCGCCTCGTCGAGTTCGTCCACACCGAGAGCGAGCGCTGACCCGGTCCGCTACCAGCCGTGCCGGGGCCGGGCCCGCCTGCCGAACAGCAGGCCGCGCGGTTCCGGCGGCGGAGGCGTGCCCGGCTTGAGCGGCCAGGCGAGCACCATGCCGACCAGGAAGCCGACGATGTGCGCCGCGTACGCCACGGTCCCGGCGTCCGAGACGCCCTCGCCGGACGAGTAGACGGCCTGGAGCACGAACCAGAAGCCCAGCACCAGCCAGGCCGGCAGCCGCAGCGGCAGGAAGACCAGGAACGGGACCAGCACCCAGACCCTGGCCGTCGGGTACAGGACCAGATACGCGCCGAGGACACCGGCGATCGCGCCGGACGCGCCGATCAGCGGGTCGCCGGACGAGGCGTTGAGGAGCGCGAAGCCGTAGCCGGCCGCGTAGCCGCAGAAGACGTAGAAGAGGAAGAAACGGATGTGGCCCATCCGGTCCTCGACGTTGTTGCCGAAGATCAGCAGGAACAGCATGTTGCCCAGCAGGTGCAGCCAGCTGCCGTGCAGGAACATCGCCGTGAAGACCGACAGCGCGGGCGACTTGTCGTAGCCGGGCGGGCCGACCACACAGCCGGGGCCGTTCCGGCCGACGCCCACCTGGCCGGTCGGGACCAGCTGCGGCATCTGATGGTGGATCAGCTCCTTGGGGACCGCCGCGTAGTGGTCCATGAAGGCCTGCAGATGACACAGCTGCGACAGGTCGCTGCCGCCGGCCACGGAGCCGGCTATGCCGGGCGTGAACAGGAAGACGAGCACGTTCGCCGCGATCAGCGCGTACGTCACGTACGGCGTGCGACGCACCGGGTTCACGTCATGAACGGGGATGACCACAGCTGACTAGTGCCCAGGGCGGGGGCGCTCGATGCGCGGAGCGCCCCGGTGAACGTCGTCACGCGCGCGTGCGTATGTCCTTGCGACCGACGTGAGGTTCAGGCGACGTGAGGAACAGGCGATGAACGAGCGGGTTACTTCTCCGGGATTCCCTCCCATGCAGGCCCTGCCCGACGGTGAGGCCGAGATCTCCCTGGTCGTGCGGCTGCCCTGGGAGGACGTGGCGCGGCTCGGCCAGGAGGCCGGGCGGCTGGCCGCGCAGATGCAGCGGCCGGTGACGCTGGACGAGGCGGTGAGCAACCGGCTGCGGTCGACGCGGCCCGGTGCGGCGCACGCGCGGCCGGGGACCGAGCAACCTGCTGCCGCGGCTGCGCCCGGTGGGGCGGGGGTCACTTCGCTGCCGCGGATCAGCGGGACGGCTTGATCGCCGTTGTGGGGTGCGGGTGCGTGGGGGCTGGTCGCGCAGTTCCCCGCGCCCCTTGGTAGGTGACGCGGGGGTCTCTCAGGAAGCTCGCACCTTTGTCGCGGCCTTCCTCGCCGCTACCAGTACGGGGTCCCACACCGGTGAGAACGGTGGGGCGTAGCCCAGGTCCAGGGCTGTCATCTGTTCCACCGTCATGTCGGCCGTGAGGGCCACCGCCGCGATGTCGACCCGCTTGCCCGCGCCCTCCCGGCCGACGATCTGGACGCCGAGCAGGCGGCCCGTGCGGCGTTCGGCGAGCATCTTGACCGTCATGAGGTTGGCGCCGGGGTAGTAGCCGGCGCGGCTCGTGGACTCGATGGTGACCGCCTCGAACTGCAGGCCCGCCCGGAGCGCGTCCTTCTCGCGCAGGCCGGTGCGGGCGATCTCCAGGTCGCAGACCTTGCTCACCGCGGTGCCGACGACACCCGGGAACGTGGCGTAGCCGCCGCCCACGTTGGTGCCGATGACCTGGCCGTGCTTGTTGGCGTGGGTGCCCAGCGGGATGTACTGCTCCTGGCCCGAGACCAGGTTCAGGACCTCCACGCAGTCGCCGCCGGCCCAGATGTCCTCGTGCCCGCGCACCCGCATCGCGAGGTCGGTGAGCAGCCCGCCGTGCGCGCCGACGGGCAGGCCCGCGGCCTCCGCGAGGCCGGTCTCCGGGCGGACGCCGATGCCCAGGACCACCACGTCCGCCGGGTACTCGGCGTCCTCCGTGGCCACCGCGCGCACCCTGCCGTCCTGGCCGGTGAGGACCTTGGTGACCTCGGTGTCGTTGACCATGGTGATGCCGAGGCCCTCCATGGCCACGTGCACCAGGCGGCCCATGTCCGGGTCGAGCGTGGACATCGGCTCGCTGCCGCGGTTGACGACGGTCACCTCGTAGCCCCGGTTGATCAGCGCCTCGGCCATCTCGACGCCGATGTAGCCGGCGCCGACCACCACGGCCCGGCGGCCACGCGTGCGTGCCAGCGTGTCGAGGAGGGCCTGGCCGTCGTCCAGGGTCTGCACGCCGTGCACCCCCGGCGCGTCCGCGCCCGGCATGTCGGGGCGGATCGGGCGGGCGCCGGTGCCGATGACGAGCTTGTCGTACGGAGTCCAGGACTCCGCGCCGGAATCGACGTCACGCGCGCGTACCCGCTTCCCGGCCACGTCGATCTCCGTGACCTCGGTGCGCATCCGCAGGTCGATCGCGCGGGCCCGGTGCTCCTCGGGGGAGCGGGCGATCAGATGGTCCCGCTCCCCGACGTCGCCGCCGACCCAGTACGGGATCCCGCACGCCGAGTAGGAGGTGAAGTGGCCGCGCTCGAAGGCCACGATCTCCAACTCGTCCGGTCCCCGCAGCCGACGCGCCTGGGACGCCGCGGACATGCCCGCGGCGTCACCGCCGATCACGACCAGTCGTTCCCGCCCACCGTTCATGCTCATGCGAACACGCTACGGGGCGCGGGCATTTCGGGCTCGCTCAGGTCTCGCTGCCGGGCTGCGCGGGGGTACGGCGCCGACGGGCCAGCCGCCACCACAGGAGCGCCAGTACGGCCGCCAGGGCCGCGAACGGCAGGGCCGCGCCCAGCGCCAGGGCGATCCAGCGCAGCATGGTGACGAAGACGTGCCAGCCGCCGGACACGGCGTCCACGAACCCCGGGGAGTCGTCCTTCGCGGCCGCCTTGCTCACCGGCGTCGGGGTGAGCGACAGCGTGATCGTGGCCATGCTCGTGCGGTCCTTCAGGGACGCCTGCTGGGCCAGCAGCGACTCCAGGTCGGCCTCCCGGCTGCTCAACTCCCCTTCCAGGGTGACCACGTCGCTGAGCTTGGCCGCCCGGTCCATCAGCTCCCGGATCCGGGCCACGCTGGCCCGCTGCGAACTGACCCGGCTGTCCACGTCGACCACCTGGTCGGTGACGTCCTGCGCCTTCGCGGTGCGGTCGATCAGCTTGCCCGCGCCCTGGAGACCGGCGAGCACCTCGTCGTACTTCGCGGTGGGGACCCGGAGGACCACGCGGGTGCGTTCGCGGCCCCCGGAGTCCCGGGTGGTGGTCTCGTCGCCGACGTAGCCGCCGGCGTCCTCGGCCGTGGTGCGGGCCGTGTCGAGGGCCTTGGGCACGTCCTTGACCTGCACGGTCAGCGAGGCGGTGCGGATGATCCGGTTGACGGTGAGGGCGGGCGCGGTCCTGCCGGTCCCGCTGCCGCTGTCCTTGGCGCCCGCCGAGCCCGCCGCCTCCCCGGCGGCGCTGTTGTTGACGTCGGCCTTGGCCGCGCTCGCGGAGCCGCTGTCGGAACCGCCGTCCGCGCTGCATCCGGTGAGGACGAGGGCGGCGGCGAGCAGCAGGCCGGCGAGGGCGGGGCGTACGGGTCGTGCGGGATGGCGCATGGTTCCCCCCGGGGACGGTGACAACTGACGCGACTTCGACGCCGGGGCGGCGCGGGACGTTCGGGGGCCGACGGTTCCGGTGCGGTCACGGTCCGGACGCGTACGGGTCACCGGGCCGGGGCGGGGGTGTCGGTGCGGTCTGAGAGAGTGAGCTCATGAGCGCAACGGGTACGGGCACGGGCCAGGTCGTCGTCGTCGGAGCCGGGATCGCGGGGCTGGCCGCGGCGCACCGGCTGCTGGAGCGGGGCGCGCGCGTGACCGTGCTGGAGGCCTCGGAGAGAGTCGGCGGCAAGCTGCTGCCCGGCGAGATCGCGGGCGTCCGGGTCGACCTGGGCGCCGAGTCGTTGCTGGCCCGCAGGCCCGAGGCGGTCGCCCTGGCCCGCGAGGCCGGGCTCGGCGAGCGGCTCCAGCCCCCCGCCACCGCCACCGCCGCCATCTGGACCCGGGACGCCCTGCGCCCCATGCCCAAGGGCCATGTCATGGGCGTCCCCGGCACCGCCGCCGCGCTGTCCGGCGTGCTGTCCGAGGAGGGCCTCGCCCGTATCGAACGCGACGCCGAGCTGCCCCGCACCGAGGTCGGCGAAGACGTGGCGGTGGGCGAGTACGTGGCCGCGCGCCTCGGCCGGGAGGTCGTCGACCGGCTGGTCGAGCCCCTGCTCGGCGGGGTCTACGCGGGCGACGCCTACCGCATCTCGATGCGCTCCGCGGTCCCGCAGCTCTACCAGGCCGCGAAGACCCACGACTCGCTGACGGAGGCGGTCCGGGAGATCCAGGCCAAGGCGGCCGCGGCCCAGCAGACCGGGCCGGTCTTCATGGGCATCGAGGGCGGCGTCGGCACCCTGCCGCTCGCGGTCGCCGAGTCGGTCCGGGCCCGCGGCGGCGAGATCCTCACCGGCACACCCGTGACCGAACTGCGCAGGGAACCCCGGGGCTGGCGGGTCGCCACGGCCGGCCGGGTGCTGCACGCCGACGCCGTGATCGTCGCCGTACCGGCGCCCGTCGCCGCCGGCCTGCTGCGCGCCGAGGCACCCGCCGCCGCGGCCGAACTGGCCGCCGTCGAGTACGCCTCGATGGCGCTGATCACCCTCGCCTACCGCCGCGCCGGGCTCGGCCTCCCGGCCGGCAGCGGCTTCCTCGTCCCGCCCGTCGACGGCCGCACCATCAAGGCGTCCACCTTCGCCTCCCAGAAGTGGGGCTGGATCGCCGACGAGGACCCGGACACCGTCGTCCTGCGCACCTCGGTCGGCCGGTACGGCGAGACCGCGGTCCTCGGCCGTGAGGACGCCGACCTCGTCGACCTCTCCCGGCGCGACCTGCGCGCGGCCACCGGCCTGGACGCCACACCACTGGAGACCCGCGTCACCCGCTGGACCGACGGCCTGCCCCAGTACCCGGTCGGCCACCACGCGCGCGTGGCCCGGGTCCGCGAGCACGTCGCCAAGCTCCCGGGCCTCGCGGTGTGCGGCGCGCAGTACGACGGTGTCGGCATTCCCGCCTGCATCGCGAGCGCGTACGCGGCGGTGGACCAGCTGGCGGGCGACCTCGCCGGGGTCGAGGAGCTGACGGCCAACCCGGTGCAGAGCCTGCACGGCGGAGCGGGAGAATAGGGACCATGAGTGACGACGCCCCCACCACCGAGTCCGGCAGGGTCCCGAACAAGGGCAAGCTGGCCAAGGACCTCAACGAGGTCATCCGCTACACCCTGTGGTCGGTCTTCAAGCTGAAGGACGTGCTGCCCGAGGACCGCGCGGGCTACGCCGACGAGGTCCAGGAGCTGTTCGACCAGCTCGCCGCCAAGGACGTGACCGTCCGCGGCACCTACGACGTCTCCGGGCTGCGTGCCGACGCCGACCTGATGATCTGGTGGCACGCGGAGACCAGCGACCAGCTCCAGGAGGCGTACAACCTCTTCCGCCGCACGAAGCTGGGCCGCGCGCTCACGCCGGTGTGGTCGAACATGGCGCTGCACCGACCCGCCGAGTTCAACCGCTCGCACATCCCGGCGTTCCTCGCCGACGAGACCCCGCGCAACTACGTCAGCGTGTACCCGTTCGTGCGGTCGTACGACTGGTACCTGCTGCCCGACGAGGACCGCCGCCGGATGCTCGCCGACCACGGCAAGATGGCCCGCGGCTACCCGGACGTGCGTGCCAACACGGTCGCCTCGTTCTCGCTCGGCGACTACGAGTGGGTGCTGGCCTTCGAGGCCGACGAGCTGTACCGCATCGTCGACCTCATGCGTCACCTGCGCGGTTCCGAGGCCCGCCGGCACGTCCGCGAGGAGGTGCCGTTCTACACCGGGCGCCGCAAGTCGGTGGCCGATCTGGTCGCGGGCCTCGCCTGACGCCCGTCAGTGCCGGCCGGTCCTGCCCTTCAGGGAGTCCCTTGAGTTCTTCCGCCGGGCATGGTCGGCCGGCGTGGTCGCCTTCGGCTCCGCGTGCCCCGCGCACGAGGCGTGCCGCTGCGGGAGCCGGCCCTCCAGCAGGTAGGCCTCCAGGTAGCCGTTCACGCACTTGTTGGGGCCGCCGCCGATGCCGTGCGTGCCCGCGTCCCGCTCGGTCACCAACACCGAGTCGGACAGCCGCCGGTTCATCTCCAGCGCGCCCGCGTACGGCGTGGCCGCGTCCCGCTCGGCCTGCAGGATGAGCGTCGGCGGCAGTTCGCCGGGGCCCGTGCGCACGTCCAGCGGCTGCTGCCGGGGCACCGGCCAGTAGGCGCACGGCAGGTTCATGAAGGCGTTGTCCCAGGTCTCGAAGGGCGCCACGCGCGCGAGCCGGGTGTTGTCCCGGTTCCAGGTCCGCCACTTCGTCGGCCAGGCCGCGTCGTTGCACTCGACGGCCGTGTAGACCGCGTTGCCGTTCTCCGCCTCGGCGGCCGTCTCCGCCGCCGGTGCCGCCAGCCGGACCAGGGGCTTGGCGTCCCCGTTCAGGAACTTCGACAGCGCCTCCGCCCGGCTCGGCCAGAAGTCGTCGTAGTACCCGGCCGACAGGAACGCGCCCTGCAACTGCCCCGGCCCGACCTTCCCGCCGGCCGCCTTCTTCGCCAGCCGCTTGACGGCCTTGTCGTAACTCGCCTGCACCTTCGCGGCCGTGTTGCCGAGCCTGTACACGGCGTCGTTCCTGGCGATCCACTCCCGGAAGTCCGCCCAGCGGCTCTCGAACGCGGCCGACTGCTCCAGGTTGTTCCGGTACCAGACCTGCGCCGGGTCCGGGTCCACCGCCGAGTCCAGCACCATCCGCCGTACGTGCGAGGGGAAGAGGGTCGCGTACAGCGCGCCGAAGTAGGTGCCGTACGAGGCGCCCATGAAGGTCAGCCGGTTCTCGCCGAGCGCCGCGCGCAGCACGTCCAGGTCACGGGCGTTGTTGAGCGAGGTGTAGTGACGCAGCTTGCTCCCTGAGCGCTTCAGGCAGCCGTTCGCGTAGGCCTTGGCCTCCTTGATCCGGGCCTTCTTGTACTCCTCGGAGGGGTGCGTCGGCGACTGCGACGGCGCCTTGTAGAAGTGCCTGGGGTCGACGCAGGACAGCGGGGCGGAGTGGTCCACGCCGCGCGGGGCGTACCCGACCAGGTCGTAGGCGGCGGCGATGCGCTTCCACTCGGGCAGCGCGCCGACCATCGGGAAGAGCATGCCGGAGGCGCCTGGCCCGCCCGGGTTGTAGACCAGGACGCCCTGCCGGGGGACCCGGCGCTTGCTGTTGTGCGGGTCCTTGTGGGTGGCCGCCACCCGGCTGACGGTCAGTCTGATCTGCTTGCCGTCCGGGTGCGCGTAGTCCAGCGGGACACTCACCGTGCCGCACCGGACGGTGTCCGGCGCCTCCAGGTCGGCGGCGCACCTGCCGAAGTCGATGCCCGCCGCGCGGGCCCGCGCGGCGGCGACGGCGGTGCCGTGCAGTTCGGCCGCCGCCGTGTCCGGGACGCGCGGGGCGCTCCCGGCCGGGGCGGCGGCCAGGGTGGTCAGGATCAGTGACCCGGCGGCCGAGTACAGGGCGGGGGCTTTCATGCGTATCCCTTCGGAGCAGCGGCTGCACGGCAGCAATAAAAGGGATATTTCGACCGGTTGAGGGTGAAGGCAAGCACCATCGGGCCGGTGTCGGCGCATTGCCCCCGATGCGCCCCCGCTCACTCCCGCGGCAGCTGGTCCCGGTGTGCGAAGGCCGCACGCAGCTCCGGCTCGCCGATCGCGCGGATGCCCCGGACGGCGACGGAGGCCAGCAGCGACTGGTCGCCGGCCGTGCGGTTGGCCCGCCGGTGCAGCGTGCCGAGCAGCCGCTGGCCGGCCGGCGAGGCCCAGCGCGCGTACGGGTGCACCTCGACCCGGGCGATGGCCAGACAGCTCAGCGTCAGGGTGAGGGGCAGCGCGAACCAGACGGCGACCAGGTCGCGCGGCATCTCGGTCGGCGCGGGCAGCGTGAGCGCGACGACGCCGAGCCCGAGGATGGCCAGCGCGGCGGCCCGTACCTGCCGGACACCGGAGGCGACCGTCGTCCGCGCCGCCGCGTCGGGCACCGCGAGCCCCGCCCGCACCAGCCCCTCGCCGAGACTGCGCACGGCGTCCGTGTCGGCCGCCGCCGAGCGCACCGGCGCTATCCGGGACTGCCCCTCGGGCCCGATGGCCCCTATCACCGACCGCTCCATCTCGTCCCGCCCCCGCGGGTCCACGACGGTCGCCCAGCCGGTGTGGGCGAGCAGCAGCCGCTGCTCCCGGGCCATGGACACCAGCGTCAGGTCGGCGACCCGCGCGGGCCCGCCGGACAGGAACGCGGCCTCGTACAGCGTCAGATCGTGTCCGTGGCCCGCGTCCGTGTCGACGGCCGCCGTCCGTACGGCGGCCAGGCACAGCCGGGTGCAGGCGGTGCCGGCGACGGCCCAGGCCAGGAGCAGGAGAAGGACCCAGAACATGACACGTTTCTATGCCAGGGTCCTGGCCACCGCCATGGCCTGTTCACATTCCGGACCGAGTGTTGTAGGTATGTGACGTTCCGTTTCCCGTGCAGGTCAGGGGTTCTGGGCGGCCGGCTCCGGACTGGCGGTGGCGGGCGGCAGCGTGTACGTCGGGGACGGCGCCGAGGCCGGCCCGGGTGCGATCGGGGTCGCGTCCGCCGGGGCGACGACGGGCGGTGAGGCCACGGGGGAGGGCGTGGTGGCCAACTGCTGGGCCAGCGTGCCGAAGTCGACGTAGCCGGTCGCCTCCAGGACCTTGATGTGGTCCAGGACGGTGGTGTTGGCGTCGTCGGCGAGATCGCGGACCAGGGTGTTCTGGGTGGCGGCGCGGACCTGGGCGACCACGGAGAAGACCCGGCCGTGCGCCAGCCGCACGATGTTCGCGAACTCCCGGTCGAAGTCCTGCCCCTGCGCGGCGTTCAGGGTGGCGAGCCACTGCTGCTGCTGGGTGTTCGGGCTGTTCGGGATCGGCACTCCGAGCTGGGTGGCGACGGTGCGGACGTGGGCGTCGAGGGAGGTGTGCCCGTCGACGAGGTGCTGCCCGGCCGTCCGTACGGCGGCCGTGGTGCCCTTCTGCTCCGCCATCTCCCCGGCGGGCAGCTCCCAGAGCCCGGCGAGGCGGACCTTCACGACGAAGTCCCGGTCCTGCGCGGACAGCGGGCCGTACGCCGTCGACACGGTCTGGGCGCTGAGCACGTTCACCGAGCCGGT
This sequence comes from Streptomyces sp. NPDC090499, assembly GCF_044769305.1. Lineage (NCBI taxonomy): Bacteria > Bacillati > Actinomycetota > Actinomycetes > Kitasatosporales > Streptomycetaceae > Streptomyces > Streptomyces sp. NPDC090499. The sequence goes on along the minus strand of NZ_JBIVXP010000002.1, from coordinate 656,407 downwards.
GGGGTCCGACCGGTCGGCGTACGACCAGATCGGGAACACCAGGGCGGCGAGGGTCGCCGCCAGACAGACGATGATCAGCCCGGTACCGCTGAATATGCCTCGTCCCTGGACGGGGGGTCTGGATCGCGCGCGCATGATGCCTCCTGCACCGCACGATGGGGCTTCGCCGTGCGGGGTTGGCATATTACCGAGGGGCCGAGGCCGGTCCTTCGGCCGCGGGCCGGTGGGGGCGGCCCGCGCAGTTCCTCCCCCAGCCTTCGGCTGGGGGTACCCCCAGCGCCCCTTACGGGGCTTCTTCGCTGCGGGCAGTCGTGCCGCTGGGGCGGCACGGGTGGGCGCTGGGGGTCCCCCGGCCGAAGGCTGGGGGAGGCACCCGGCCAGCGCCGGTGAGCGTCCCCACCCCCCCGGCCACTAGCCCCGCCGCAGCAGCACCCTGCGCGCCAGCGACCGCCGCGGGGCCGACCCCGCCCGTTCCTGCCACCACTGGTCCAGCCGCCGACGGGAAGGACCGGTGGTCCCCGCCCGCAGCAGGTGCCCCGCGAACTCCAGGGCGTCCTGCCGGTAGCCCCCCGTCATCGGCCGCTCCTGCGCGTACGCCAGGAACGCCGCCCGGTACCCCGTCCCCAGAATCTCCGGCAGCTCCGGTGCCACCTTCGCCACCACGTCCGCCCGCTTCGCCGCCAGCGCCCGCGCCTGCACCCCCATCCGCACCCGGTCGAACCCCTCCGGCACCGGCGTCCCCGCGACCAGCGACGACAGCACCGCGTTCTGCGCGAGCCCGACCCGCTGCCGGACGGCGTCGGGGACCTCGGGCGCGGGAGCCGCCGGCGAGGGCTCCCACCGGCCGCCGGCCACCGCACCGCCCGCCGTCACGGCCGCCCCGATCGCCGCCAGCTCGCGCTCCAGCTCGGCCGGTTCCGGGAAGTTCTCGTCCCGCTCCAGCAGCACACCGGGCGGCGCGACCCGGGACGCGAGGCCGGTCAGGATGTCCAGGACCGCCGGGGGCACCGGATGGGCGTGGCTGTCGTGCCAGACGCCGTCCCGCTCGAAGCCGCCCGCGACATGGACGTAGGCGATCGCCTCGACGGGAAGTCCGGCGAGCGCCTCGGCCGGGTCCTCGCCCCGGTTGACGTGGTTGGTGTGCAGGTTCGCCACGTCGATCAGCAGCCGTACCCCGGTGCGGTCCACGAGGTCGTACAGGAACTGCCCCTCGGTCATCTCCTCGCCAGGCCACGAGACGAGCGCGGCGATGTTCTCGACGGCGAGCGGCACGGGCAGCGCGGCCTGGGCGATGCGGACGTTCTCGCAGAGCACGTCGAGCGCGTCCCGGGTGCGGGGGACGGGGAGCAGGTGGCCCGCCTCCAAGGCGGGCGAGGCGGTGCGCGGGCCGCCCGCGCGGACGAACGCGATGTGCTCGGTGACCAGCGGCGAGCCCAGCGCCGTCGCCCGCTCGGCGAGCGCGGCGAGCCGGTCCCCGTCCGGGCGGTCCGCGCCGCCGAGGCCCAGCGAGACGCCGTGCGGTACGACCGTCACCCCACGCTCGCGCAGCCGCCGCAGCGAGTCGGGGAGGTGGCCCGGACAGGTGTTCTCGGCCACGACCTCGACCCAGTCGATGCCCGGCATGCGCTCCACGGCGTCCGCGATCTCCGGCCGCCAGCCGATGCCCGTGCCCAGCCGCTCCAGGGTCATGGCCGTCCCCCTCCTGCTCCGACCTGTTCCGAATGACGGGGGTATGGCCCCGGAGCGCGGCCGCGAACCGTGTTGTCTGCCGCTTCAGAGCAACATTTGAGGTTCGCGGCCACGCTCCGGGGAGCTGTCGGGCTACTGGCTGAGGACGCCGCCCTGCGAGTCCTCCGGGTCGGGACGCGCGGTGTTCACCGTGCCCGGTTCGCCGGGGGAGGGGCTGGAGGTGGTGCGCACGTTCCCGCTGGCCTGCGCGGCCGGCGCGGAGGGCACCACCACACCCGGCGCCGGCACCGCAGGACCGGTCGGGCTGGCCGTGCTCGCGTTGGCGATCTCGTTGGCGATCGCCTCGAAGTCGACCTTCCCGGTCTTCTCCAGGATCGTGATGTGGTCGAGCACGGTCTGGTTGGCGTCCGAGGCCAGCTGCCGCACCAGGCTGTTGCGGGTGGTGTTCCGCACCGTCCCGATCGCCGGGAAGATCTTGCCGTGCGCGGCCCGCAGCAGGTTCACGAACTTGTACTCGTACTCGGCGCCGGTCGCCGCCGACATCTCCTGGAGCCAGCCCTGCTGCTGCTCGTTCGGCACGTTGGGCAGCTCGACCCCCAGCTGCCCGGCGACGATCCGGACCCGCCGGTCCAGGTCGGTGTGGCCGACGATCAGATGGTCGCCGGCCGCCTTGATCTCCGCGCTCGGCGCCCGCTCGATGGCCTGCTGCCCGGCCGGCAGCTCCCACAGCCCGGCCAGCCGGACCCGCACGATGAGATCGCGGTCGGAGGCGGTCAGCGGGCCCCACTGGGTGGCCACGGTCCCCGCCGCCAGGTTCGCCTGCCCGGTGCCGGACCGGTCGGCGTACGACCACACGGGGTAGGCGAGCGCCCCGAGCGTGGTGGCGAGGGCCGCCAGGATCATGGCCGTACCGTTGAAACGCCGCAAGGGATGCCTCCCCGTGTCGCTGGTTCAGTGCCAGGACGTACGGGTGCGACGGCAGCGGTGTTCAAACAAACGGCAAAGTTTGCCAGGAGAGTTAAAAAACAGCAGGTCAGCGAAGTGCCGGATGGTCCGCGACCACCGTGCAACTGCCCGGCGCGATCTCGGTGAACCCGGCGTCCCGCACCAACGGCAGCCCGCTCTCCGTCAGTTGACGCCACTCGGCCGGGTCGGCGGTCCGCACGGCGAGCGGGAACCCGGCGTCGCGCCACGCCTCCCGCTCCTCCTCCGGCAGCGCCCACCAGGCCAGTTGGGCCCCGTGCCCGGCCTGCGCCATCGTCTTCCCGGCCGACATCTCCAGCTCCGGGTTCAGCCACAGCACGGGCCCGGACCGGTCGGCGCCCGCGGGCGGCTCGGGGTCGTCCAGCTCGGTCCCGGACACCTGCAGCTTGGCCAGCTCCCTGGGCCACCCGTCCAGGGGAACCGGCGGAAACACCCGTACCTCGGCCGACTTCCCCGTGAGGGTGATCCCGGGCAGCTCCCCGGCCCGCCGCCACTCGGCCCCCCGGGCCCGCCGCACGACCTTCCGGATCCGCGCGTCCTCCCAGTCCCGAACGGCCTGCGCCCACTCACCGTCGCCGAGCGCCCGCTCATCACTGAGCATGGTCAGAACGGCCCGAGCGGCTGTTTCGAGCGCGTCGGTGCGGGCAGGCGGCGCCGATTTCTCTATCAGCACGACAAGAGGCAGCACGAACTGGGGTGCTTCGTCACGTGCAGTGGGTTCCGTCTTGAACGGGCTGTCGCCGGGTGACATGGAATCAACGCTCACCCCATCACCCTAAAGGGCGCGGGCCGTGTCGATCTGCGGCTCCGCCGCGTGGGCGCGACCAGCCACAACGCGCCCGCAGTCCGAGACGGTGTACACCCCCATGGCGGGACCGCACGACAATATCCCCATGCACCGTGATCTTGAACTGGCCCGCGTAGGCCGCCGCTACGGCATACGCGGCCCCTGGGTGTTAAGAGGCGTCGACCTCACCCTCACCCCCGGCTCCCTCACCCGCGTGGAAGGAGCCAACGGCACCGGCAAGTCCACCCTGCTCCGCATCGTTGCCGGCATAGACACCCCCACCGAGGGCCGCGTCACCGGCCGCCCCCGCACCGCGTACGTCCCCGAGCGCTTCCCCTCGGCCCTCCCCTTCACCCCCTCCGGCTACCTCACCCATCTCGGCACCGTCCACGGCCTCTCCCGTGGGTCGGCCGCCGCCCGCGCGGCGGACTGGCTGGAGCGGTTCGGCGCCGCGGCCTACGCGGGCACGCCCATGGCCCAGCTCTCCAAGGGCACCAGCCAGAAGGTCGCGGTCGCCCAGGCACTGCTCGCCGACCCCGAACTCCTCGTCCTGGACGAGGCCTGGACCGGCCTGGACGCCGAGGCCCGCGCGGAGCTGGAGCGGGCGGTCGCCGAGCGCACCGCCGCGGGGGGTGCCGTGCTGTTCGTCGACCACGATCCCCGGCGGCTCGCGGGCGCGCCCGACGCGATCCACCAGGTCGTCGACGGCACCCTCAAACCCCGTACCGCCCAGGAGACTTCACCTGTCGGCCCGCTCACCGTGGTCACCGTGCGGGGCCCGGCCGGCGGCCGGCTGCCCGCGGACGCCACCCGCGCGGCGGCCTCGGCGGAGGAACCGACCCCCGGCTCCTATCGTCTTACGGTTCCCGCGTCCCACTCGGACGTGGTCCTGCGTGCCCTGCTCACGGCCCACCCGCCCTGGCACGTGGTCTCCGTCAGCCCCGACGTCAGCCCCACCGACAGTCCCGCCGGCAGCCCCTCGGACGTCCCGCCGGACGAGAAAGACCGCAGATGACCGCACTCCTGCGCTACCAGACCGCTCTCCTGCTGCGCTCCCAGCGCTGGCTGCCCCCGGTGATCCTGTACGCGGTGTTCCTGGGGGTGGGCGTACAGAGCGGTCAGCCGGTGCTGGACTCGCTCGGCTACACGGCCGCCGCGCTGCTGCCGGTGGCCGCCTGGCTGGTGCGGGTCTGCGTCACGGGCGAACCGCCGGCCGCCCGTGCCTGTGTCACGGCGGCCCGCGGCCCGGCCAGAGCCCATCTGGCCGCCCTGCTCACCGCGCTCTTCGCCGCCGCTCTGCTCGGCACGGTCGCCACGCTGTTGGTGACGGTGATCAGTCAGCACGCCACCAACGACCACCGGCTCCCCGTATCACCGGTGCGGGCCGGTGCGGCCGGTCTCCTCGCGACCCTCGCCTGCGCTCTCCTCGGTACCGCCGTCGGGTCGCTCACCAACCGCCCGCTGCTGCGCTCGCCGGGCCGGGCGGTGCCCGCGATGCTGCTGGCCGCCCTGGCCACGATGGTGTTCGGGGGCTCTCCGGCGCACGCGGCCGTCAGCGGCCTGGTCACCGGCTCGGAGTCCGGCCGGATCCCGGTCACCCCTCTGCCGGTGGCCGCGGCGGCCCTGCTCACCGCCGCGGCCTTCACCCTGGCCTGCGCCCTCAACGGCCGCCGCTCATCCTGAACAGGCGGTCCGCTGTGCTTCCTGCCTCCCCCACTCTCGGCTTCGCTCGAGCGGGGGGACCCCCAGCAGCGCGGGCACATCGTGATGCCCCTGTACGACTCCGGGTACTCGGTCGGCTCCCGGCACAGCACGCACTCGGCATACGGCGGCCCGTCCGCCTTCGGCGGCTTCGCGCCCTCGGCGGTCGTGCAGTAGCCCTCGTGCCCCTCGTCGCTCATGCCTCCAGCGTAGGACGGTCACCGGTGCCCCGGCGTCTCCCCGATCAGCTCGGAGACCTTCACGAACCGGAAGCCCCGCCTGCGCAGCTCCGGTACGACGTTCCGTACCACCTGCTCGGTGGTCGGGGCGGCGCTGCGGGTGCAGTGCATGACGACCACGGAACCGGGCTTCACGCCGTCCAGGACCTGCTTGGTCACCGCGTCGGCGTCGGTCGCGAAGGCGTCCCCGCTCACCACGTCCCACTGCACCGCGGTGACCCCGAGCTGGCCGACCGCGCGCAGCGCCTGCCGGTCGTAGCAGCCGCCGGGGAAGCGGAAGTACGGCATCGGGTGCGGCACCCCGGCGCGGAGCAGGGCGGCGTAGGCGCGCTCCACGTCCGACTTCATGTTCGCGGCGGCGACGGTCGGCAGGCCGTAGCAGTCGCCGGTGAAGGCGTAGTGGCTGTAGGAGTGGTTGGCGACCTCGAACTGCGGGTCGTGGCCGAGCGAACGGGCCTGGGCCGGGTACTCGTCGGCCCAGCGCCCGGTCATGAAGACCGTGGCCGGCACCTTCAGCCTGCGCAGGGTCGCGATCAGCGCCGGGTTGTCGAAGTGCTCGCCCTTGGCCGCACGCGGCCCCTGGTCGGCGGTCATGTCGGCGTCGAAGGTCAGGGCGACGGTCTTGCCCAGGTTGCGCGGACCGTTCGTGAAGACGGGTGCCGTACCGCCGGGCCCGAGGGCGAGCGTGGGCGGCGCGGTGGCGGAGGCGGAGGCCCTGGCGGGGGCCGGGGGGCCGGGGTGGGGGGCCTCGGTGGTGCCACAGGCGGCGAGCGCGGCGCCCAGGGCGACACATACGGTGGTCGTACCGGTAAGACGGCGTGCTAGTCGGATCACCGTACGAACGTAGGTCGGTATGTCCGATTTTCCGGTGTGGCGCGACGAGCGGCACGGTGCCGGGTCACCCGGGCGGCGGCCCCGTCCGCACGGTGTTCTCGCCGATCTCGGCCGGGGTGTCGCCGTTCGGCCCCGGCTGCTGCCCGCCGGCCCGCTCCAGGAACCGCAGCAGCTCCACCGGGAACGGCAGGACCAGGGTGGAGTTCTTCTCGGCGGCCACCGCGACGATCGTCTGCAGCAGCCGCAGTTGCAGGGCCGACGGGGTGGCCGCCATCTGCTGGGCCGCCTCGGCCAGTTTCTTCGAGGCCTGGAGTTCGGCGTCGGCGTTGATGATCCGGGCCCGGCGCTCCCGGTCGGCCTCGGCCTGGCGGGCCATCGAGCGCTTCATCGTGTCCGGCAGGGACACGTCCTTGATCTCGACCCGGTCCACCTGCACGCCCCAGCCCACGGCCGGGCTGTCGATCATCAGCTCCAGGCCCTGGTTGAGCTTCTCGCGGTTGGAGAGCAGGTCGTCCAGGTCGCTCTTGCCGATGATGGACCGCAGCGAGGTCTGGGCCATCTGCGAGACGGCGAACTTGTAGTCCTCGACCTTGACCAGCGCACTCACCGCGTCGACCACCCGGAAGTAGACGACCGCGTCCACGCGCACGGTGACGTTGTCGCGGGTGATGCCCTCCTGGGCCGGGACCGGCAGCGTCACGATCTGCAGGTTGACCTTGTACAGCCGGTCCACGAACGGGATCACCAGATTGAAGCCGGGCGTCCGCACGTCACCGGAGACGCGGCCGAGCCGGAACAGCACACCCTGCTCGTACTGCTTGACGACCCGCGCACCGGCGGCCAGGTACAGCACGCCGACACACAGCGCCGCCACCACCGCGACCAGCAGCTCCTGAACCATCACGACCCCCAGGTAAAGAGGACCGATATGTCTGTTGCTGCAACGATATGCCCGGTAGGTCGGTCGGGGCCATGGCCCCGGGCAGCTGGTCCGGGCCGGGGTGCCGAGGGGCGTCGGCACCCCGGCCCGGGGCGGCCGCCGGTTCAGGCGGCCGTGACCTTCACCGGCTCGGTGTCCGCGTCGCTGTGCCGCTGGGCCCAGCTCTCCAGCGCGGTCCGGCAGGCGTGATCGAGGTGGTGCAGCCCGGAGAGGTCCACCCGGATCGGGCGGTCCTGCGGCAGCGCCTCCAGGCTGTCGAGGATCTTCGGCAGCCGCAGGAAGGTCGCGTTGCCCGACAGGTGGGCGTCGATCGGTCCCGCGCCCTTGTCGACGACCTCCAGTTTGATGTGCGAGGCCTCCCAGGCGGTCTTGACGATCGACAGGGCGAGCCCGATCAGCACGCCCTCGAACATGCTCACCACGACGATCGAGACCGCCGTGACGACGAGGACGACCGCCTCGCCCCGGTGCTCGCGCCACAGCACGGCCAGCGCGCGCACCGGGATCAGCTTGGCGCCCGAGTAGACCAGGATCCCGGCCAGCGCCGGGATCGGCAGGTAGCCCAGCACTCCCGGCAGCAGGGCCGCGAACAGCAGCAGCCAGACGCCGTGCAGCACCCGGGACGCCTTGGTGCGGGCGCCCGCCTGCACGTTGGCCGCGCTGCGCACGATCACCGCGGTCATCGGCAGCGCGCCGAGCACCCCGCAGAGCGCGTTGCCCGCGCCCTGGGCGATCAGCTCCTGGTTGTAGCGGGTGCGCGGACCGTTGTGCAGCCGGTCCACGGCCGCCGCGCTGAACAGCGACTCGGCGGACGCGATCAGCGTGAACGCGACGATCGTGCCGATCACCCCGGGGCTCGCCAGCTCGCCGAACGCGCTCAGCGGGGGCGGCTGGACCGAGTCCAGCAGTCCGTGCACCTCGACGGTGGCGACCGGGAGGCTCAGCAGGAAGGCGGCCAGGGTGGCGAGGCCGACGGCGGCCAGCGGCCCGGGGACCGTCCGCACCTTCGCCGGGGCGTGCTTCCACAGCACCAGGACCGCGACCGTGCCCGCACCGAGGGCGAGCGAGGCCAGCGCCCCGCCGTCCCCGAGGGCGTCCAGGAACGCCCCGGGCAGCCCGGCTATCTTGCCGGGGCCGGACGCGGGAGCCTTGGCGGCGAGCGCCGGATACAGCTGACCGGCGATCAGCACCAGACCGATTCCGGCCAGCATGCCCTCGACGACCGAGACCGAGATGGCCCGGAACCAGCGCCCCAGCCGCAGCACGCCCATGGCGATCTGGAGGACACCGGTGACCAGCACGACCACCCCGAGCAGCGGCAGCCCGAACTCCCGCACCGCCTCGAAGACGAGCACGGTCAGGCCGGCGGCCGGCCCCGACACCTGAAGGCTGCTGCCGCGCAGCAGCCCGGTGACGAGACCGCCCACGATGCCGGTGACCAGGCCGAGTTCGGCCGGGACACCGGAGGCGACGGCCACGCCCACGCAGAGCGGGAGCGCGACCAGGAAGACGACGAGAGAGGCGGCGAAGTCCTGACGTATGTAAGGGAACTTGGTCATCGTGGCGCTCACAGGGCCTCGAAGGTGTCGGTGCCGGCGCGGTGTTCGCGCACGGCACCGGTGTGGACCTCGTAGTACCAGCCGCGCAGGGTCAGTTCGCCCGTGGTCAGCTTCTTGTCGATGCAGGGGTACGAGCGCAGCCGCAGCAGCTGGGCGAGCACGTGGTTCTGCACGCCCTCGGCGACGGCCGGGTCCTTAGCCGCACCGCTCGGGCGCGGCTCGGCGCTGGCCAGCCAGTCCCGTACGGCGGGGACGGCGGTCAGGTCGTCGCCGCGCACCAGCGCGCCGACGGCACCGCAGTGCGAGTGCCCGCAGACGACGATGTCGCGGACGCCGAGCACCTCCACGGCGTACTCGATGGTGGCCGCCTCGCTGGTGGGGGTGGTCGAGGCGTACGGCGGGACGATGTTGCCCGCGGTGCGCAGCTCGAAGAGCTCGCCCGGTCGGGCGCCGGTGATCAGGGCCGGGACGACCCGGGAATCGGAGCAGGTGATGAAGAGCACCTGCGGGGACTGGCCTTCGGCCAGCCTGGCGAACTCCTCAGGGCGCTGTCCGAACGTACGGGCGTTGTCGATGAGGGGCTGCATGGTGTGTGGATTCCTCCTGGCGCGCTACTGCGGCGCGTCGGGCTTGCACGACATGTGTGGGGGGATGAAGGGCGCTCGGAGCCCGGGGCAGAGCCCGTCCCGTCAGCAGCGGAAGACCTGGAGCGCGGCCGGTGAGTGGGCTCTCGACGCTCTCGGCGTGCGGTGGTGCCTGGCCGTGGGAGGCACCGGGGTGCGTATGGCCTCGGTGGGCCGTGCGGTGGGCGGACGGTCGTCCGCCCAGCCGGCGGTGGCGCTGCGATGGCGGTCGGCGCTCCGCGGCGGGCCGGACGGCTCGCCGCAGTGGCCCTGGAGGTCGCGCAGGACGTGCGAACCGGCGCGGACGGCCTTCGCCGAGGAGTGCGGCCCGGACTGGGCTTTGGCCTCGACATGACTGAGGGTGTGCGCGGCTGCGAAGGTTGCGGCAGGCGCGAAGAACTGGACGGCGAGCAGGGCGGCGGCCAGGAGCGCGAGCACGGTCCGGGCTGTCGTACCTCGGAACATGAGCCTCCCTCGCGGCAGTTCACGCCTCTCGTGTGCACCAAGCACGGGTCAATGGTTGGTCAAGAAACACGTTAACCCTGCAAAGTTGTTTGCAGGGTTAACTGGGTGTCGCGAGCCGAAGAGAGCGTGAAAAGTGCCGGTGGCGTGGCCTGATCGGGCTCTTGACCCGGAGATCCTGATCGATTATCGACGCCTAGTCGGTGGCTACGAGCCCCTTGGCGTCCCTGGCCAGGGCGGTGAGCCGGGATATCGCGCGGAAGTACTTCTTCCGGTATCCGCCGTTCAGCATCTCCTCGCTGAACAGCTGGTCGAAGGGGAGTCCGGAGGCCAGGACCGGGACCTCGCGGTCGTAGAGCCGGTCCGCCAGGACCACCAGCCGCAGCGCGGTCGACTGGTCGGGCACCGGCCGCACGTCCGTCAGGCAGACGGCACTGAGGCCGTCGGTGAGCGCGCCGTACCGGCTGGGGTGCACCTTGGCGAGGTGGTCCAGGAGGTGCGGGAAGTCGTCGAGCGAGGCCCCCGGGGTGGCGTACGCCGCCTTCGTCACCTGTTCGTCGGAGTACGGCGCCGGTGCCTCGGGCAAGCCGCGGTGGCGGTAGTCCTCGCCGTCGATGCGCAGGGTGCGGAAGCGGGCCGACAGGCCCTGGATCTCGCGCAGGAAGTCGGCGGCGGCGAACCGGCCCTCGCCGAGCTTGCCCGGCAGCGTGTTGGAGGTGGCGGCGAGCGCGACGCCCGCGTCCACCAGGCGGCCGAGCAGCGTCGACACCAGGACCGTGTCACCGGGGTCGTCCAGCTCGAACTCGTCGATGCACAGCAGGCGGTGTCCGGAGAGGGTCTGCACGGTCTGCTGGAAGCCGAGGGCGCCGACCAGGTTGGTCAGCTCCACGAAGGTGCCGAACGCCTTGAGGGCGGGCTCGGCGGGGGTGGCGTGCCAGAGGGAGGCGAGCAGGTGGGTCTTGCCGACGCCGTACCCGCCGTCGAGGTAGACCCCGCGGGGACCGGCCGGCGCCTTGGGCGCCTTCGCCTTGCCGAAGCCGAAGAGGCCGCGCCGGCCGCCGGCCGCCGCGTGCGCCCCGCCGAGACCGCCGGCGAACTCCTCCAGGACCCCTACGGCCTCGGTCTGGCTCGGCTGGTTCGGGTCCGGGAGGTAGGTGGCGAAGCGGACCGAGTCGAAGCGGGGTGGCGGCACCATCTCGGCGACCAGCCGGTCCGCGGGGACGTGCGGCGAACGGGCGCACAGGGACAGCGGGGCCGCGTCGGCTATGGGGCTGACCTCGGATGCGGCGGGAGAAGACGACACGGTTACCCATGCTAGTTGCCGTGCCACACTGCACGACATGCGACGCCTGTTCCCTGTGACCGAACGAACAGCAGCCCAGGCCTCCGGCGGGGTGGCCGAGGGGGTGCGGGCCGACGGTTCCGGTCCCGCCGACCGGGAGTGGAGCCTCGCCGAGCTGGCCCTCGCCTACGCCTATCCCGAGTCCGCCGGGCGGGAGGTGTGGCTGCGGGCCAACATGGTGTCCACGCTCGACGGGGCCGGGCAGCACGACGGGCGGTCGCAGCCCATCTCCGGCGCGGCCGACATGCGGATCTTCGGAACCCTGCGCGGGCTCGCGGACGTCGTCGTCGTGGGCGCGGAAACGGTACGGCAGGAGGGGTACCGGCCGGTACGCGAACGGGCGGAGTTCGCGGGCGCCAGGGCCGCGGCCGGCCAGGGCGTGGTGGCCGCGGTCGCCGTCGTCACCGCGAGCCTCGACCTCGACTTCTCGCTCCCGCTGTTCGCCTCGCCCCTCGTGCCCACGCTGATCCTCACCGGCGCGGCCGCGGCCCCCGACCGCGTCGCCGCCGCCGAGAAGGCCGGCGCCCGCGTGCTGGTCGCCGGTGACGGCGTCGGCGTCGACCCCGCCCGCGCGGTCGGTGCCCTGGCCGGTCTCGGCCACACCCGGCTGCTCACCGAGGGCGGCCCCCGGCTGCTCGGGCAGTTCGTCGCCGCCGGTGTCCTCGACGAGCTGTGCCTGACCGTCTCCCCGATGCTCACGGCGGGCGACGCGCAGCGGATCGCCGGGGGGCCCGGTGTCGCCGTACCCCAGCGCTTCGAACTAGTGTCCCTCCTGGAAGAGGCCGGATTCCTGTTCGGTCGCTACCGCCGGTCCTGAAATCAGCGGAATATTCCGTTCCGCTTAGCTTCCGACGGGCAAACTGAATCCGGCAGTACCCGTGCGATCGCGGGGCAGGATGGTTTCCGCAGGGGTGCCGGCCCCACGGAGGACAGAGGGTCGAGCGGCCCTCTAGGGAGAAGAGGCGCCTGGTGTTCACAAGCGTTCTGATGATCGAGAAGGCCCTGACGTCCGCCGACGTGGAGTTCGTCACCACCTTGCACGGGGACGAGCAGGTCGCCTTCCACGTACTGCTCCAGCCGCGCGGCGACCAGGCGGACCGTCTGCTGCGGGCCATCGACGACATCGCACTCGGCGAACTCGACGAGGCCACGCGCGAGCGGGAGACGCCGGAGGGGGACGCGGCGAAGGGCCCTGCGGAGCAGGCGCTGGACGTGTCCCTGACGGCCCTGCGGGCGGCGGGCAGCACCGCGGAGGGGCGGATGGTCGAGGACCACCCGCTGGACGCGCTGCGGAAGCTGGTGGAAGAGGTGGGCGCGGACGAGGTGATCGTGCTGACCGATCCGCACTACGTGGAGGAGTTCTTCCACCGGGACTGGGCGTCGCGGGCGCGGCACAAGGTGGGGGTGCCGGTGCTGAAGCTGTTCTCGCACAGCAAGGCGTAGGTGCGGTGGGGGCGGTGCGGTGCGTTCCCGGCTGCGGGTGCGTCGTGGCTTGTCGCGCAGTTCCTCCCCCAGGCTTCGGCCGGGGTACCCCCAGCGCCCCTGGGCGGGTGTGCCTCGCGTCCCTTGCGAAGTGACCCGTGGTGCAGCACATAGGCTAGGGCTGCTTTCGCACGTCACCGTCTCTGGGAGAAACACATGGCACCCGGGCTTCCTTCCGCCATGGAGCGTCCGCACTTCATCGGGATCGGCGGCGCCGGGATGTCGGGGATCGCCAAGATCCTCGCCCAGCGCGGGGCCGCGGTGGCCGGCAGCGACGCGAAGGAGTCGGAGACCGCCGGGGCGCTGCGGGCGCTCGGCGTGACCGTGCACATCGGGCACGCCGCCGGGCACCTCGCCGACGACGCCAGCTGTGTCGTCGTGTCCTCGGCGATCCGGAAGGACAACCCCGAGCTGGCTCGCGCCGCCGAGCTGGGCGTCCCGGTGGTGCACCGCTCCGACGCCCTCGCCGCCCTGATGGACGGCCTGCGTCCGATCGCGGTCGCCGGCACGCACGGCAAGACCACCACCACGTCGATGCTCGCGGTGTCCCTGACCGCGCTGGGCCGCGAGCCCTCGTACGCCATCGGCGGCGACCTCGACGCCCCCGGCTCCAACGCCCTGCACGGCGAGGGCGAGATCTTCGTCGCCGAGGCGGACGAATCCGACCGCAGCTTCCACAAGTATGCGCCCGAAGTCGCCATCGTCCTCAACGTGGAGCTCGACCACCACGCCAACTACGCCTCGATGGACGAGATCTACGAGTCCTTCGAGACCTTCGCCGGCCGGATCGTGCCCGGCGGCACGCTGGTGGTCAACGCCGACCACGAGGGGGCGCGCGAGCTGACCCGGCGGGTGGCCTGCAAGGTCAACACGGTGACGTACGGCGAGTCCGCGGACGCCGACGTCCGGGTGCTGTCCGTCGTACCGCAGGGTCTGAAGAGCGAGGTCACCGTCCTCCTGGACGGCACCGAGCTGACCTTCACGGTCTCCGTCCCCGGCCGGCACTACGCGCACAACGCGGTCGCCGCGCTGGCCGCGGGCGTGGCCCTGGGGATCCCGGCCGCCGAACTCGCCCCCGCCCTGGCCGCCTACACCGGGGTGAAGCGGCGCCTCCAGCTCAAGGGCGAGGCGGCCGGCGTCCAGGTGATCGACTCCTACGCACACCACCCGACCGAGATGACCGCCGACCTGGAGGCCATGCGCGGCGCCGCCGGCGACGCCCGGATCCTGGTCGTCTTCCAGCCGCACCTGTTCTCCCGCACCCAGGAGCTGGGCAAGGAGATGGGCGACGCGCTGGCCCTCGCGGACGCCTCGGTCGTCCTCGACATCTACCCGGCGCGTGAGGACCCGATCCCCGGCGTCACCAGCGAGCTGATCATCGAGGCGGCGCGGGCCGCGGGCGCCGACGTGACCGCCGTGCACGACAAGGACGAGGTTCCCGGCGTGGTCGCGGGAATGACGAAGCCCGGTGATCTGGTTCTCACCATGGGCGCGGGAGATGTGACCGACCTGGGCCCGAGGATCCTGGAACGCCTGGCGAAGTGAGGGGCTGAGAGTCATGTCGTACGACGTCGAGAAGCCGGACGAGCAGTGGCGGGCGGAGCTGTCGCCGGCCGAGTACGCCGTGCTGCGTCAGGCGGCGACCGAGCCGGCCTTCAGGGGTGAGTACACCGACACCAAGACCAAGGGCGTGTACTCCTGTCGCGCCTGTGGTGCCGAACTGTTCACCTCCGGCACGAAGTTCGAGTCCCACTGCGGGTGGCCGAGCTTCTACGACCCCAAGGACACCGACGCGGTCGAGCTGATCGAGGACCGCACGCACGGGATGGTGCGCACCGAGGTGCGCTGCGCGCGCTGCGGCTCGCATCTCGGGCACGTGTTCGAGGGCGAGGGGTATGCCACCCCGACCGACCAGCGGTACTGCATCAACTCGATCTCGCTGCGGCTGACCGCCGACGAGAGCTGAGTCGGGCCGGGCCCGTCACCGGACGGGCCCGTGGGCCCGGCGGCGGGTGGCGAGTGCCACCACGCCGCCCGCGACGGACGCCGGACGGGGTCCGGCACCGTGTGTTCGCAGGCGGCTGGTGCCCGGACCGGCGCAGTTTGAGACTCTGTGAGGGTGTCGGGTGTCGCGCGATGGTTCCAGGGCCGTAGGGGACCCGCGTCCGCCGACGGCCCGGACGGGCTCGCCGCGGACGCCGACCCCGCCGCGCCGTTCAGGGCGCTGCGCGCGGCCGCGGCCGGCATCGGCACCAGCCTGGACGAGTCCACCACCTGTACGGAACTGACCCGGGCGGCGGTACGGCTGGCCGGCGGCTGCGCGGCCGTGATGCGGCGGGTCGGCGACACCGTCTCCGGCTACGAGTCGATCGCCGGCGACGCCGATCTGCTGCCCGACGCCCGCTGGGCCACCGCGGTCGCCCGGGACGCGGGCACCCCGGCGGCCGACAACTGGACGGACCCGTGGCTGGCCCGCCCGCTCGGCAGCCACCTCCGCCCGGCCCTGTGCGTCCCCCTGACCAGCGGCTCCGACCAGTACGGCGTCCTGGTCTGCGCCCGCGAGGGGGCGGCGTTCGCCCGCGCGGAGGCCGAACTGCTCGCGCTCCTCGCCGAACGCGCCGCCTCCCACATCCGGCACGCCCGCGAGTACGACCTGGTCAACCGCACCGCCGCCGACCTGCAACGCGCCCTGCTCTCCGAGCCGGGCCGGCCGCACCCGAACCTGGACGTGTCGATCCGCTACCTCCCGGCCGGCGGGCGGGTACTGGTCGGCGGCGACTGGTGCGAGACCGTACGGCTGCACTTCGGGCGCACGCTGCTCGTCGTCGGCGACGTGATGGGCCACGGGCTTGAGGCCGCCGTCGACATGAACGCGTACCGCTCCTCACTGCGGTACATCGCCTCCTCCGAGCTGCCGCCGCACCGGGTGCTGCGCCAACTGGACGACATCGCCGCCAACGAGGCGGACCGCAGACCGGCCACCTGCCTGCTGGTGCGCGTCGACCCCGGCCGCGGGCAGGTCACCCTGGCCAGCGCCGGCCACCTGCCGCCCGCGCTGATCACCGCGCGCGGCAGTACCGCGCTCCTGCAGGTCCCCGTCGGCCCGCCGCTGGGCACCGGCTTCGGCGGCTACGAGTCGGCCACCCACCGGATCGAACCCGACGAGGCGCTGGTGCTCTTCACGGACGGCCTGGTGGAACACCGCGGCGAGGACATCGACCGCTCCCTGCACCGCCTCGCCGAACTGCACTTCACCCCCGCCGTCGACGTCGACGGCCTGCTGGAGTCCATCCTCACCCGTCTCGACGCGCGGCACGCCGAGGACGACGTCGCGGTGCTGGCGGCGCGTCCGCATCCCCGGCAGGGCGGGTTCAGCTCCGTGGAGGAGGCGGGGGACTGAGCGCCCCGCCGGCGCTGCCGAAGCTCAGCCGCCGGTGCCGGGCGTCGCCGGTTTCCTGGGCAGCGTCAGGGTGAACACCGTGGTCCCCTCCGATCCGTCGCCCAGCCCGATGGTCCCGCCGTGCGCCTCCACCAGCGCCCGGGCCACCGACAGGCCGAGCCCGCTGCCGCCGCGGTCCCGGCTGCGGGCCTTGTCGACGCGGTAGAAGCGGTCGAAGACCCGGGCGCGGTCGCCGGCCGGGATGCCGGGGCCGTGGTCGGTGACGCTCACCGACGCCGACTCCGCGGTGACCGTGACCGCGACGGAGACCGGGGTGCCGCTGGGCGTGTGGACGGCCGCGTTGGTGAGGAGGTTGTCCAGCACCTGGCGGATCCGGACCGGATCGAGGCGGACCGGCACCGGGTCCGGGCCGGCGCGCACCGCCAGCGGGTGGTCGGCGTGGGCGGCGCGGAAGGCGTCGGCGGCCTCCCGGACCAGTTCCGTCAGGTCGGCCTGCTCCAGCCGCAGCGGGGTCTCCACCTCGGCCGCGTCGAGCCGGGCGAGGAGCAGCAGGTCGTCGAGGAGCACGCCCATCCGGGCCGCCTCCGCGCGCAGCCGCGCCAGGTGCCGCTCGCGCTCCTCGGGCTCGTTGGCGGCGGCGTACTGGAAGAGGTCGGCGTACCCGCGTACCGACATCAGCGGGGTACGCAGCTCGTGCGAGGCGTCCGCGACGAACCGGCGCAGTCGCTGCTCGGCCTCGGCGCGCACGGCCAGCGAGTCGTCGATGTGCTCCAGCATCGTGTTGAACGCGGTGCGCAGCTCCTCGACCTCGGGGCCGCCGCCCCGCTTCGCCGCGCGCAGCGGCAGCCGGGCCGCCGACTCCGTCAGGTTGTGCGAGGCGATGCCGTGCGCGGTGTGCGCCATGTCGCTCAGCGGTTCGAGACCGTGCCGCAGCAGCCGGCGGCCGAACACCACCAGCGCCAGCAGCGCCAGCCCGAACGCGACCACCTGGACCGTCACCAGCTGCCTCACCGTGGCGTCGATGCTGTTCGTCGGCGCCCCGCTGACCAGCACCACCCCCGGCTCCACCTCGCAGCCGCGCAGCCGGTACTCGCCCTCGCCGGTCAGGTCCCGGGTGCGCAGCACCTCGGTGCCCGCGGCGATCTGCGCCTTCGCCACCGAGGTGAGCGGGGCGATGTCCGCGGGCAGGTCGCTGCTCTCCTCGGGCTTGCGCAGCACCGGCGCGCCGCCCGAGACGTCGTACACGGCGTAGTACCAGTGGTAGTACTTCTTGCCCTGGAGCGTGCCGTTCTGCGCGATGCTCTTGGACTGGGCGACCTGGGCCAGCCCCAGCTGGTCGTCCAGCTGGGCCGACAGGTAGTCCCGCATGTACATCGTCAGCGACGTGCCGACGACCGCGAACACCACCAGTGCCAGCGCGCCGAGCCCCAGCGCCAGCCGGGTGCCGAGCCGCATCGCCCGGTACGAGCGCCGCAGCCGGGCGATCACTCCGCCGCCTGCTGCCGTATGACGTACCCGAAGCCGCGCACCGTGTGGATCAGCGACTCCCCGCCGTCCTCGTCCATCTTGCGGCGCAGCCGGCTCACCACCAGCTCCACCACGTTCGACCGGCCGCCGAAGCCGTACTCCCACACGTGGTCGAGGATCTGCGCCTTGGTGAGCACGGTCGGCGACTTGCGCATCAGGTAGCGCAGTACCTCGAACTCGGTCGGGGTCAGGGAGAGCAGCCGGTCGCCGCGGCGCACCTCGCGGGTGTCCTCGTCCATCGTCAGGTCGGCGACCCGCAGCACCGAGCGCTGGAAGCCGGGACCCGCGCTGCGCCGCAGGACCGTCCGCAGCCGGGCCATCAGCTCCTCCACCGCGAACGGCTTGACCAGGTAGTCGTCCCCGCCCCGGGTCAGCCCTGCGACCCGGTCGGCGACGCCGTCGCGGGCCGTGAGGAACACCACCGGCACCATCGTCCCGGAGTGCCGCAGCCGGTCGAGGACACCGAAGCCGTCGAGGTCGGGCAGCATCAGGTCGAGCACGACGATGTCCGGCCGGAACTCGGCGGCCCGCACCAGCGCGTCCTCACCGGAATACGCGGTGACCGCGTCCCAGCCCTCGTACCGCGCGACCGTCGCGACCAGGTCGGCGATCGGCGGGTCGTCGTCCACGACGAGGAGTCGTACTTTTTCCACCCGCTCATACTGCGGCACGCGGCCGTGGACGCCAGACCCGTGCTCACACCGAGGACACATCGATAACCAGTTGAAAGTCGTCCGACAGGAAAACGACAGCAGTCACGGGTGAAGCTCGACTCCCAGGACCCGATCAAGGAGCTGCCCACCCGTGACGACCGTCCAATCACCCCCTGCGCCCCCCACGGCGATACGCCCCAGGGTGGTGGCCCGCACGAGCCTGTACGCCGTGCTCGCCGCGAACGCGGCCGTGGTCGCCTACTTCTTCGCCCAGGCGGGCTTCGCCTCCAACGCCCTGATCGTCATCGGCCGCTTCTTCGGCCTCTACGGCGCCCTCGTCATGGCCTTCCAGCTGGTGCTGGTGGCCCGGCTGCCCTGGCTGGACCGCCGGATCGGCATGGACCGGCTGACCTCCTGGCACCGCTGGACCGGCTTCGCCCTGCTGTGGACGCTGCTCGCGCACGCCGTCTTCATCAGCTTCGGCTACGCCGACGGCGCGGGCGTCGGCCCGGTGAGCGAGCTGGTCGACCTCGCGGAGACCACGGAGGGCGTGCTCCGGGCCGTGGTCGCGCTGGGCATCATCCTGGTGGTCGGCGCCGTCTCGGCCCGCTACGCCCGCCGCCGGCTCGCCTACGAGACCTGGCACTTCATCCACCTCTACACCTACGTGGCCGTGGTGCTCGCCTTCAGCCACCAGGTCGCGGTCGGCACGACCTTCACGTCGTCGCCGGTCGCGAAGACGTACTGGTACGCGGTGTGGGGCGTGGCGCTCGGCGCGGTGGCCCTGGGCCGCCTGGTCCTTCCTCTGTGGCGCAATTACCGGCACCAGTTCCGGGTCTCCGCCGTCGTCTCCGAGTCGGACAACGTCGTCTCGGTCCACGTCACCGGCCGCGACCTCGACCGGCTGGGCGCCAAGGCCGGACAGTTCTTCCTGTGGCGGTTCCTCACCAAGGACCGCTGGTGGCAGGCGAACCCCTTCTCCCTCTCCGCCGCCCCCGACGGGCGCACCCTGCGTCTGACCGCCAAGGCCGCGGGCGACGGCAGCGCGGGCCTGCGCCACCTCAAGGTCGGCACCCGCGTCTTCGCCGAGGGCCCCTACGGCGCCTTCACCGCCCTGCACCGGCAGAAGACCGAGTCCCTGCTCATCGCGGGCGGCGTCGGTGTCACCCCGATCCGCGCGCTCCTGGAGGACCTCGAAGGCCACGCGGTCGTCATCTACCGCGTCTCCGCCGACCGGGACGCCGTCCTCTACGACGAACTCCGCGATCTCGCCGTCGCCAAGGGTGCCGAACTCCACCTGGTCACCGGGCCGCCGGTGCCGGACAAGCTGGCGGCGCGCGAACTGGCGCAGCTCGTGCCGGACATCGCCGACCGGGACGTCTTCCTGTGCGGGCCGCCCCCGATGATGAACGCGGTGCTGCGCAGCCTGGGCGACCTGGGCGTGCCCAAGCCGCAGATCCACTTCGAGCGTTTCAGCCTGGCGGGATGAGAGAGACACCGTGAAGCGAGCCATACCAGTCGTCGCCCTGAGCATCGCGGGCCTGGTCCCCGTCTGGCGCTACGAGCCGTCGATCGGCGGTACGACGTCCTCCGCGTCCTCCGCCGCCGAGCCCGTCACCACCCCGTCGGCGACCTCGACCACCGCCTCGGGCGCTGCCGGGTCGGCCGGTTCGGTCGTCAAGGGCACCACCGTGAACACGGACAAGGGTCCGGTGCAGGTCCAGGTGACCTTCTCCGGAGACAGGATCTCCGCGGTCGCGATGCTCCAGCAGCCGAACCACCCACAGACGGCGGCCGCGGTGCCGGTACTGATATCGGAGACACTGAAGGCACAGAGCGCGGACGTGGACACCGTGTCCGGGGCGACGATCACCAGCGACGCCTACAAGGAGTCCCTCCAGGCCGCGATCGACGCGAAGGGCTGAGCGCATGCGGCGGGTCGAACACGTCATGGGCTTCCCCGTGTCCCTGCGGATCGACGACGAGGGGGACCACGAGGAAGCCGCGGACGCCGTGTTCGCCTGGCTGCGCGAGGTCGACGAGCGGTTCAGCCCGTTCCGGCCGGACAGTGAGGTCTGCCGCCTCGACCGGGGCGAGATCGCCGGGGCCGAGGTGAGTCCCGGCCTCGCCGAGGTGCTCGCGCTGTGCGAGGAGTACCGGCTGGCGACCGGGGGCGCGTTCGACGTACGGCTGCCGGGGCGGGGCCTCGACCCGTGCGCCGTGGTCAAGGGCTGGTCGGTGCAGCGGGCGGCGGACCTGCTGTCGGCGGCCGGGGCACGCCGGTTCGTGCTGAACGCCGGCGGTGACGTGGTCGCCGCCGACGGACCCTGGCGGGTGGGGGTACGGCACCCCGAGCACGCCGACCGGCTGTGCACGGTCCTCGAACTCACCGACGGGGCGGTCGCCACCTCCGCCCGCTACGAGCGCGGCGACCACATCGTCGACGGCCGTACCGGGCGTCCGGCGACCGGCCTGCTCAGCCTGACGGTCGTCGCCCCCTCGCTGACCGAGGCGGACTCCGTGGCCACGGCCGGTTTCGCGATGGGCGCCGAGGGCGTGGCGTGGGCGGCCGCGCGCCCCGGCTGCGAGGTGTTCGCCGTGGACGCCGGGCGGCAGGTGCTGCGGACGGCGGGTTTCCCGGCCGCGGACCAGCGGCCGACGGCCGCCTGACGCGCCCCGGCGCCGCTCCCGGGCGGTCGTGCGGGCCGGGGCGTGGGTCACCACCGGGCCGAGGACCTGGATGCGAACGGCGAGCGGGTGGGCCGCCGGTGGGGAACACCGGCGGCCCACCCGCACCGGGGGACGGGGGGTCAGCCCACGTCGGAGGCGTCCAGGCGGTACAGGCCGCTGTAGGCGCTCACGGCCGTGCCGTGCTTCTTCACCCAGGTCGCGATCTGCGAGTCGGTGCCCTGGCCGCCGTCGCTGCTCACGACGACGTAGTGCAGCTTGCCGGCCTTCACCAGGCTCTTGAGCTTGGCGAGGGTCATCGCGTTGTCGCTTCCGGACCAGCCGCCCATCGAGATGACGGGCTGTCCGGACTCCAGGATGATCGAGGACGCGGTCTGGTCGGTGGCGACCGCGACCAGCCAGGTGGCGCCGTCCTGGTGCTTCTTCAGGTACGTGATCATCGCGGAGCTGACCTGGCTGCCGCCGCCCATGCCTCCGGAGGTCCGGCCGGACTGCGACTGGCCGGCGGAGTCGGTGCCGGAGCCGGAGCCGGTGCTTCCCGTGGCGGTCGGCGGCTGCCCCATGGACTGGCTGCCGGAGCTTCCGGAGCTTGCGGTGCCGCTCGGGGCGGTGCCGCTCCTGGTCCCGCTCGGCGCGCTCCCGCTCGGGCGCTGGCCGCCTCCGCCGCCCATGCCGCCACCGGTGCTGGGCCCGGCCGTCGGGTTGGTGCCGTTGGTGCTCGCGCTGGTGGCCGCGGAGACGGAGTAGGCGGCGGGACCGGCCAGCAGGGCGACGACCGCCGCCACCGTCGCGAGGCCCAGCAGCCGCTGCCGCTTCATGAACCGCCCGGCCAGCAGCCCGGCCACCGCGACCGCGCCGCCCAGCGCGACCACCGCCTCGGCGACCGTGTACACGGTGCCGGACCCGGAGACCCGCTGGAGCAGGACGACCGCCCAGACCGCGCCGGCGCCGACGGCCACCGGGAGCACCCAGCCCCACTTCGCGGCCGAGCCTTCCCGGAAGGCCTGGTGGAGCAGGACCCCGCCGGCGCCGGCCAGGGCGGCGATCCCCGGCGCCATGGCGGTGACGTAGTACGGGTGGAAGGTGCCCTCGGCGAGGGAGAAGGTCAGGAAGTGCAGGACGAACCAGCCGCCCCACAGCATGAGGGCCGCGCGCCTGGCGTCGGTGCGCGGCGCCCGGCCGCGCAGCACCAGGCCGCCGACGAGGGCGATCGCGGCGAACGGGATCAGCCAGGAGATCTGGCCGCCCATGATGTCGTTGAACATCCGGTACAGACCCGAACTGCCGCCGAAGCTCGCGCCGTTGCCCTGCGAGCCCACCGAGGAACTCGCCCCGAAGATCCGGCCGAAGCCGTTGTAGCCGATGACCAGGTCCCACACCGTGTTGTCGGTGGAGCCGCCGATGTAGGGCCGCGAGGAGGCCGGGATCAGGTCGACGATCACCATCCACCAGGCACTGCTCACGACCAACGCGACCGTGGCGACGGCGAGGTTGCGGACGCGCCTGCCCAACGACGCGTTCGCGGCCCACAGGTAGACCAGGAAGAACGCGGGCAGCACGACGTACGCCTGCATCATCTTGGTGTTGAACGCGAAGCCGATGGCGACGGCGGACCAGACCAGCGGCATCAGCCTGCCCGTGCGCACGGCCTTCAGCAGGGCGGCCGCACCGAGCAGCATCAGGAGGACCAGGACCGGGTCGGGGTTGGTGTCGCGGTTGATGGCGACGGTGGTGGGCGTGAGCGTCAGCACCAGCGCGGCGATCGTGCCGGCCACGACGCCGAAGTCCCGCTTGACCAGGCGGTACAGCAGGCCGACCGAGCCGACCCCCACGGCCACCATCGGCAGCATCAACTGCCAGGTGCCGTACCCGAAGGCGCGGGCGGACAGGCCCATCACCCAGAGGGCGAAGGGGGGTTTGTCGACGGTGATGAAGCTGCCGGAGTCCAGGGCGCCGAAGAAGAACGCCTTCCAGCTCTTGGTGCCGGAGTAGACCGCCGCGTCGTAGAAGGTGTTGCCGGTGATGGACGAGAGGTTCCAGGCGTACAGGGCGGTGGCCAGGAGCAGGATCGCCCACAGGGCCGGGCGGGCCCAGCGCGGGTCCTCCGGGGCGCCCAGGAAGAGCCTTCGGGCACGGGAGACCGGCGGGGCGGCGGCCCGGTGCCGGCCGTCCTGGACCGGGGCGGGAGGCGGGGCGAGGGTCGTCATGACGCGTACTCCATGGGCTCGACGGCGGTGGCTGCCCCGGCGGGCAGGGCCGTGACGTTCTGGGGGACGGTGGTGCGGCGGGGTACGGCGGGGACGCGGGTGCGGCCGGTGACGGTGGCCCGGAGCATGCGGGCCATGCCCTTGAGGTCGTCGAGGGCGGTGCGGACGATGTCGACCCGGCTGTCGGGGTCGTCGACCCAGTCGACCGGGACCTCGTGCACACGCAGCCCGTTGCGCTGGGCGAGCACGAGGAGTTCGGTGTCGAAGAACCAGGCGGTGTCCTCGATGTGCGGGGCGAGGGCGCGGAAGACGTCGGTGCGGACGGCCTTGAAACCGCACTGCGCGTCCGAGAAGCGGGCGCCGAGGCCTGCCTTGAGGAGCAGGTTGTAGGAGCGTGAGACGAACTCCCGCTTCGGGCCGCGGACCACCGCCGACTGCCGGTGCAGCCGGCTGCCGATGGCGAGGTCGCTGTGGCCGGAGAGAAGGGGTGCGACCAGGGGCAGGAAGCCGTCGAGTCCGGTGGAGAGGTCGACGTCCATGTAGGCGACGACGTCGGCCGTGGACCGGCTCCACACGTGGTTCAGGGCGCGGCCCCGGCCCTTCTCCTCCAGCCGCCGTGCGTGGACGTGCGGCAGGCGCAGGGTCAGGTCGGTCGCCACCGTCCAAGTGGCGTCCGTGCTCGCGTTGTCCGCGATCGTGATGCGGAACGGGAACGGGAAGGAGTCTTCGAGGTATGCGTGGAGACGGCCGATGCTGCCGGCGAGGACGTGCGCCTCGTTGTAGACCGGCACCACGATCTCGACCGACCGGCGGCGGACGCCTCCCGCGTTCGTTTCGTTCATGACCATGACGATCGGGGCGCTGTCTGGGGCGGTCCTGAGGCTTCACTGAGCGGGGAATGAGAATCAGGGAACTCACAGGTGCCGCACAGTGTCCGGCCGGTAGGTCACAAACTGAAGAGGATCAGTCAGTCGCCAAAGTGCTGAAACACTTCCGGTTTAAACTCGGTCCGCAACTGCCTGCGCCACGGCGACCGTGGTCGATAACTGGGCACATTCTGGCAAACCCGAAGGGTATTCGGCGTTTTGATACGGATAGATTCAGTCACCAAGCGGTACCCGGACGGTACGGTCGCCGTCGACCGGCTCTCCCTGGAGATACCGGACCGCTCGATCACCGTCTTCGTCGGCCCCTCGGGCTGCGGCAAGACGACGACCCTGCGGATGATCAACCGGATGGTGGAGCCCACCGAGGGCCGCATCCTCCTGGACGGCGCCGACATCCACGCGCAGCCGGTCAACACCCTGCGCCGGTCGATGGGTTACGTCATCCAGAACGCCGGCCTCTTCCAGCACCGCACCATCATCGACAACATCGCCACCGTGCCCAGGCTGCTCGGCTGGACCAAGCAGAAGGCGCGGGCCCGCGCGGCCGAGCTGATGGAGCGGGTGGGCCTGGACTCGGCGCTCGCCAAGCGCTACCCGTACCAGCTCTCCGGCGGCCAGCAGCAGCGCGTCGGCGTGGCCAGGGCGCTCGCCGCCGACCCGCCGGTGCTCCTGATGGACGAGCCGTTCTCCGCCGTCGACCCCGTGGTACGCAAGGGACTCCAGGACGAACTCCTGCGGATCCAGGACGAGTTGGGCAAGACCATCGTCTTCGTCACCCATGACATCGACGAGGCGATCAAGCTCGGCACGATGGTCGCCGTGATGCGCACCGGCGGCCACCTCGCCCAGTACGCCCCGCCCGCCGAACTGCTCACCGACCCCGCGGACGCCTTCGTCGAGGACTTCCTCGGTGCCGACCGGGGCATCCGGCGGCTCTCCTTCTTCCCGTCCGCGGATCTCGACCTGCTGACCGCGCCGATCGTCGCGATCGACGCCGACGCCGCCCGGCTCGGCGCCCGCGCCACTGCCGACGCCCCCTATCTCCTCGTGACGGACCTGGACGGCAGGCCGCTCGGCTGGGGCGAGCCGCGGACCCTCACCGCCGGCTCGATCCGCCCGGAGCAACTGGTCTCGCACGGGCGCCCCTTCATGCCCGGCCGGGACTCGCTGCGGGCCGCCCTCGACGGTTCCGTCCTCTCGCCGACCGGCTGGGCCGTGGCAGTGGACGGCGAGGGGCGCGCGGTCGGCGTCGTCTCCCAGCAGGTCATCGGCGCCGCGATCCGCACCGCCCACGCCGAGGGCCGCGACGACGCGAAGGCCGGGGGATGAACGGCTTCTTCGACATCCCGAGCGACCTCCAGAACACCTACTTCGGACTGATCGGCCTGCATCTGCGCGAGGCCCTGATCCCGGTCCTCGCCGGCCTCCTGGTCTCGCTCCCCGTCGCCCAGCTCTGCGTGCGCTTCCGCTGGCTGTACCCGCCGGTGCTGGGCGTGACCACGATCCTGTACGCCATCCCCTCGCTGGCCTTCTTCGTGGTCCTGATCGACTACACGGGCCAGACCGAGACGACGGTGATGATCCCGCTCGCCGTGTACAGCCTGGTGGTCCTGGTCCCGGCCATCGTCGACGGCGTCCGCTCGGTCCCGGCCGAGACCCTCGCCGCCGCGACCGCGATGGGCCTCGGCCCGGTACGCCGCTACTTCCAGGTGCAGCTGCCGATCGCCGTCCCCGCCATCATCGCGGGCCTCAGGGTGGCCACCGTCTCCAGCATCTCCCTGGTCAGCGTCGGCATGCTGATCGGCAACCAGGGCGCGCTCGGCAACCTGCTCAACGACGCGAACATCTACCACCGCCCCGAACTGGCGGTGAACTCGGTCGTGACCACCGCCGTGCTGGCCATCCTGGCCGACGCCCTTCTCGTCCTCGTACGGCGTGTGCTGACGCCCTGGATGCCGAAGGAGAGCACCCGGTGAACGTCCTCAACTTCGTCCACGCCTTCTTCAGCGACGGCTCGCACTGGCACGGCTACGACGGCATCCCCACCCGCCTCTGGGAACACATCCAGTACTCCCTGGAGGCGCTGGCCTACGCGGCCGTCATCGGCCTGCCGATCGGCCTGGTCACCGGCCACTACGGGCGCGGCGGCAACACCCTCGCCCTGATCGCCACGGCCGGCCGGGCACTGCCCAGCTTCGGCCTGCTGGTGCTGATGTTCATCTGGCTCGGCTTCGGCATGCTGCCGGTGATGATCCCGCTGGTGATCCTCGCGGTGCCGCCGATCCTGGTCACGACGTACGAGGCGATGCGCTCGGTCGACCCGTCCCCGGTGGACGCGGCACGGGGCATGGGCATGCCGGAGGCACGCGTCCTCTTCCAGGTGGAACTCCCGGTCGCCCTCCCGCTGATCCTCAGCGGCCTGCGCTCGGCGGCCATCCAGATCGTCTCGACGGCGACGATCGCGGCCTACGTCAGTCTGGGCGGCCTGGGCCGCTACATCATCGACGGCCTCTACCAGAAGAACTACGAGAAGGTCGTGGGCGGCGCCACGCTGGTGGCGGCGATGGCCCTGGCGACCCTTGGCATCTTCTGGGCGGTACAGAGACTGACGGTCTCTCCCGGCGTGCGGCGGAGCAGCTAGCTCAGGGGCGCGGGGAACTGCGCGACCAGCCACATCCGGCCCGCAGTTCCCCACCCACCGCACTACCCCCCACTGCGCGCCAGCGCCAGTTCCAGCACGACGAGCAGCGCATCCCGCACCGAACCGCGTTCCCGTGCGTCGAAGACGACCAGCGGCGTCCCCTCGGCGACGTCCAGCGCCCACCGCACCTCGTCCAGCGTGTGCTCGACGCGGCCGTCGAACGCGTTGATCGCGACGGCGAACGGAATCCCCTTGTGCTCGAAGTAGTCGACCGCCGCATAGCAGTCGTCGAGGCGACGCGTGTCAACGATGACGAGCCCGCCGAGCGCGCCTTCCACGATGTCGTCCCACATGAAACCGAACCGTTCCTGCCCCGGCGTGCCGAAAAGGTACAGCTTCAGCGTCGGGTCGATGGTGATGCAGCCGAAGTCCATCGCCACGGTCGTGGTCGTCTTGCGCGGGGTGAGCGAGAGGTCGTCCACACCCGCCGCGACCTCGGTGATCGACGCCTCGGTGGTCAGTGGCTCGATCTCCGAGATCGAGCCGACGGCGGTGGTCTTGCCCACGCCGAAACCGCCCGCGATGACCATCTTCACCGGCAGCGGCGGCCGTACGGCCGTACGCCCGGTGCCCCGGGTCAGCGAGTCAGTCGGTGTCACGGAGTACCCCTCGGGAGTCGGGGATGGCCCGCAGGCCATCGATAACCCTGCGCAGGACGGACGAGTCGTGGGTGGCCTCGAAGTCGGGCACGTGGACCGTCAGCTGCCCGGCCTCGCGCAGGTCCTCGGCCAGCACCCGGACCACGTTCAGGTGCAGCCGCAGCCGGGCCGCCAGTTCCGCGAGCGACTGCGGAATCCGGCAGGCCGCGACGATGTCGTGCTGCTCGAAGGAGAGCCGGTCGAGCACGGTGAGTCCGGCGGCGGTGGCCACCACCTGGGTCTCGACGGGCATCGCCGGTCCGGAGGCGCTGTCCGCGACCCGGCCGGCGGTGACCAGGAACGGCCGTACGGCGGGGGCGGGGCCGACCGGGTCCGGGCCCGGAGGCGGGTCCGCCATGGCTGTGTATTCCTCTCTCGGCCTTCTCGGCTGCTCGACCGGCGGTGCCGGTCAGCGCGTCTGTGGGACGCCGACGCTGTTCTTCAGTTCGAGGACGAGCTGCGGACTGAGTGCCGCACCCACGCGGTTGGCGAACAGCGTCATCTCGTAGGCGATGTTGCCGAGCTTGGCCTCCTTGTCGGCGACCACGCCGAGCACGGCGCCGCTGCCGATCGCGGAGACGATGACATGGCCGCCCTCCAGGTCGATGATGACCTTGTTGAGGCCGCCCAGGCCGTAGTTGCCGGACGCGCCGGCGGCCAGGCTGGTGATGCCGGAGACGATCGCGGCCAGCCGTTCGGAGTGGGCGCGCTCACGCAGCTCCGAGACCGCGATCAGCAGACCGTCGGAGGACACGGCGATCGCGTCGACCACGCCGGCGGTCTCGGTGGCGAAGCGGTTCAGCAGCCAGGTGAAGTCGGCTGCGGCCGCCTGCAGGTCGGTCGGCGTGACGCCGCCCGTCGGGGTGTCACCTGTCGACGTGCTCACTGCTCGGCTCCTTCCGGAAGGTGGTTCTGGTCCTGCGGGGGGTTCGGGGGGGCGGTGCGCGGTGCGGGCTGTTCGTGACTCCCGGTGTCGCCCTCGCGCCGGGCGCGTTCCACCGCCGCCTCGAACTCGTCCAGCGCGTCCCGCTCGGCCTCGGCGTCGCGGGTGCGCGGCGCCTGGGCGAGGGTCTGGGCGGCACCGACGGTGGTGCGCAGAGTCGCACCGCGCACCCGGCGGCGCAGCGGGCGGGGCTCGTCGGCGGAGTCGTCGGCGGCGTCCGCGTCGGCCGGGGGTTCGCCGGAGCGCGCGGCCGGGATCAGCGGGGGCTGCGGCGTCGCGGGCTCGGCGGCGGACTCACGGCGCGGCAGCCGGCGGGGGAGCGGGCTCTCCTGCTCGGCCCAGGAGGGCACCGTGACGGCGGGGGTCGGGCCGGTCGGTTCGGTCGGTTCGACCGGTGGGGCAGGCGCCGCCGGTATCGCCGGCGCCGCGGGTGCGGTCAATTCGGCCGGTTCGGCCGGTTCGGCCGGCTTCGTGGCGAACGGGGTGCCGGAGGTGTCCGCCACCGCGCTCATCGTCAGCAACAGGCGGGCGGGCAGCGTCACTTCGGCGGTGACACCGCCGCCCGGGGTCCGGGTCAGCTCGACGCCGATCTCCCAGCGCCGGGCCAGCGCACCCACCACGAAGAGACCGAGCACCTTGGTCGGCACCAGGTCGAGGCGCTCACGGCGGATCAGCCGCTGGTTCTCCTCGGCCAGCCGCTCGGCGCTCATGCCGAGCCCGTGGTCGGTGACAACGATGTGCGCGCCCGCGTCGCTGGAGCGGACGGTCACCTCGACGGGGCTGCCGGCCGGCGAGAACGACACCGCGTTCTCCAGGAGTTCGGCCACCATCAGCGTGAGGTCGCCGATGATGTCCGGCTCGATCATGGCGTCCGTGCCGGCGTACAGCCGTACCCGCTGGTAGCCCTCGATCTGGCCGAGCGCGGCCCGGACGACGTTGGACACCGGGGTCGGGCCCCCGGCCAGCACGGTCTCGCGGATGCCGGCCAGCAGCATCAGGCTGTCGGCGTTGCGGCGCAGGCGGACGGCGATGTGGTCGATGGAGTAGAGGCGTTCGAGGAGGGCCGGGTCGGTCTCGGCCCGCTCCACCGCGTCGATGAAGGCGAGCTGGCGGGTGGTCAGGTTGCTGACGCGGCGGCCGACGTTGCCGAACATCTCGGCGGTGTTGCGGCGGCTGAGCACCTGGCGTTCGAGCAGCGCCGCGGCCGTGGTCTGCACCTGGTTGAACGCCTCGGCCAGGTCGCCGATCTCGTCGCGGGCGGTGACCGGCATGTCCCGCAGCCGGGGCGGGCCGGAGTCCTCGGCGTCGTCGTCGGCGACGCGGGCCAGTTCGCGCCCCGCCACCTCGGCGACCTCGTGCGCGACCCCGGTCAGGGCCTGCACCGGGCGGATCACCGAGCGGCGGACCAGCGCCGCGAGGGTGATCCAGAGGACGAAGCCGAGCAGCGAGGCGTTCAGCAGGTAGATCGCGCGCCACTTGGCCGAGCCGGCGGAGGCGTCGGCCCGCTCGGCGATCTGGCCGATGAGCGAGGTGGTGATGGTCAGCCGGGCGGCGGCCTGTTCGTGGTAGGCCGGGTAGTCGCTGAGCGCGTCCTTGACGGCCAGCTGGATCGCGTCCTTGCTGCCGGCATCCAGCTTGGTCGGGTCGATCTGCAGCTCGGCGAAGGACTCGGCGATGGTGCTCTGGGCCTTGGTGTGCTCGACGTCGGCCAGCTGCCGGGCCTGCCCCTCGGTGGCGAACCGGCTGAACCGGTCGGCCTGGTGCTGGTAGAGGTCGTAGGCGCCGACCGCGTTGGTGAACTCGATCAGGGCGTTGGTGTCGCCGGTGGTCGCCGCGAGCACGTTGGTCTCGAAGGCGCCGTGGGCGGCGTCCGCGCGCAGCAGGGAGTCCAGCAGGTTGCCGGTGAAGGTGGCGGCGAGGTCGGTGTCGCGGTCCAGACCGAGACCGTCGATCAGGTCGTTGGACGCGTTGCTGTAGGCCGGGTCGATGTTGTCGGCGGGCAGGTAGGACTGCTCGACGGAGTCCCGCAGGCTGGACAGGCCCTCGACCTGCCGCAGGGCGGCGGCCTCGGTGTCCGGCAGCCGGTCGCCGAAGGTGTCACGGACCTTCGTGACCTGGGAGTCCACCGCGCCCTGGGCCTTGCGGTAGGCGGCGGCCGTGGGCTTGGCGTCGCCGGACTCGTACCGCGCGGAGAGCAGGATCGCCTGCTGGTGCTCCGCCTCGACGTTGTCCACGAGGCGTGCCACCTGCGCGCTGTCCCGGACCGTCTGAGCGGCGTCCGCCGCGCTGGTGGACTGCCGCACCAGGTCGGTGAAGACGTACGCCAGCAGTACGGCGATGACGGCGAGCGGGACACCGACCAGCAGGTTGAGCTTGCGCCGGAAGGGCCAACGGTCGGCGAAACCCCGTATCCCGCCCCGCGCCTGGGCGGGCCGGACGGGCGCGTCCACCTGGTTCGTGGACACCGGGCCTCCTTCATGAGGGTGTCTGGTCTGGGGGGCGTCTTCACCCCGAGCTGTTGCGGAACGACACCGAGTAGCGGGCCCCGTGCACCGCTGTGACCGATATCAACTGCCGTGAGACTACAGCGTTCTTGAAGCTCGATTCCGCTTGCTCTTTATCAAGAATCCGTTACAAAGAGACCGCTCTCCGTCCACAACTGGCCACGGATCGAAGCCAATCGGTGACCCGGAGACACTTGACTCACCGAGAACCGGCTGGATTGGATCGTCCGGAGTGGTTCGCAACAGCCCCGCGGCGCAACATCTCCCGCGTGGTTCGCAACACCCCCACCCTTCCCACAGCTCCCGGAACGGCAACCGTGACTTCCAACACCCTTCCCAGCAGGTCAATTCGGACATACCGAGGCGTGGCGGCCGTCGCGCTCGCCGCGACGACGGCCCTGCTGGCGGGCTGTTCCTCCTCCTCCGACGACAGCAAGTCCGACCCGCTGTCGGACAGCAAGGCGAGCGGGGACACTGTTGTCGTCGGCTCCAACAACTTCGCCGAGAGCATCCTGATCGCCGACATCTACGGCGAAGCACTCAAGGCCAAGGGCGTCAAGGTCACTTACAAGTCGAACATCGGCAGTCGTGAGACGACCTACGGTCTGCTCAAGAACGGTTCGATCTCGGTCCTGCCCGAGTACAACGGCGCCCTGCTCGCCTACCTCGACCCGAAGGCGGCCCCGAAGACCGTCGAGGCCACCACGTCGGCCATCGAGGCCAAGCTGGACTCCAAGCTGACGCTGCTGAACCCGGCGGACGCGCAGGACAAGGACACGGTGACGCTCAACGCGGCCACCGCCGCCAAGTACAACCTCACCGAGAAGTCCTCCATCGCCGACCTCAAGACCATCGCCAAGGACCTGGTCATCGGCGCCTCGCCGGAGTTCCAGACCCGTCAGCAGGGCCTGGTCGGCCTGAAGGACGTCTACGGCCTGGAGTTCAAGTCCTTCAAGGCGCTCGACGCCGGCGGCCCGCTCACCGAGGCCGCCCTGAAGAAGAACGCGGTGCAGGCCGGCGACATCTTCAGCACGGACCCGACCATCACCAAGGAGAAGTTCGTCGTCCTCCAGGACCCGGAGAACCTCTTCGGCTTCGAGAACGTCCAGCCCCTCGTATACAAGAGCGCCCTGAACCAGACGGCCACCGACGCGCTCAACGCCGTCTCCGCCAAGCTGGACACGGCGGCCCTGCTGGACCTGGACACCCAGGTGCAGTCGGACAACAAGGACCCGCTGGACGTCGCCCAGGCCTGGCTGAAGAAGGTCGGCCTCAGCAGCTGACGCGTGCCCGACCTGCCCCGGATCCTTCCTGGACCCTCCTTGGACCGTGTCGTGCTCGACGGCAACGGCCTCGGCCTGACCGGACTCGTCCGGCTGGCCGACGCCGTTGCCGTTCCCGTCGTACCGTCCGAGGCGCTCGACCGGGTCCGCCGGGCCCACGAGCGCGCCGGGCGCCTCGCCGCACGGGGGCGCTGGTACGGGCGCGGCACCGGCGTGGGCGCCCACCGCTCCGTCACCGTCGACCCGGCCGACGCGGCCGCCCACACCGTGCGCCTGCTGCGCAGCCACGCCGGCGGCGCGGGCCCGCTGCTGCCGGCCCGTCAGGCCCGCGCGCTGCTGGCCGTCCGGGCCAACCAGTTGCTGGCCGCCGGCTCCGGGATCCACCCCTCCTTCGTCACCGGGCTGACCGAGGCGCTGCGCCTCGGTGTGCACCCCGCGATCAACGAGTACGGCGGGGTCGGCACCGGCGACCTCGCCGCCCTGGCCCAGACCGGCCTCACCCTGATCGGCGAACGCCCCTGGCTCACGGCGTCCCCCGATGCCGACCTGCCCGCCCCGCTCACCCTGCACCCCGGCGACTCGCTCGCCCTCCTCAGCAGCAACGCCCTCGCCCTGGGCCGGGCCGCCCTGGCCTGCCACGACCTGGACGTGCTGCTCCGGGCCATGCACGCCGTGGCCGCCCTCTCCCTGGCCGCCGTCTCCGGCTCCGCGGAGGCGTACGCCCCCGAGGTGCACGCCCTGCGCCCGTACCCCGGCCCGGCCAGGGCGGCGGCGGAGGTACGACGTCTCCTGGCGATCCCCGGCCACCCGGTCACCACCGGCCGCCGCATCCAGGACCCCTACGGCTTCCGCGCCTTCCCGCCGGTCCACGGTGCGGCCCTGGAGGCCGCGGACCGGCTCCGCCACGTCATCGAGACGGAGATCAACTGCCCCACGGAGAACCCGGTCCTGGCCCCCGATGGCAACGTCTACCACCACGGCGGCTTCTTCGCGGCCCCGCTCGCCCTGGCCCTGGACGGCCTCGGCCTCGCCCTCCTCCAGACCGCCCAGCTCTCCGCCGCCCGCCTCCAGGCCCTCACCCGCGCCGACCTCACGGGCCTGCCCGCCTTCCTGGCCGCGGGCCCGGTCGGCAGCTCCGGCACGATGATCCTGGAGTACACCGCCAACTCGGCCCTGGCGGAGCTCCGTTCCAGCGCGGCCCCGGCATCGGCGGGCCACGCCGTTCTCTCCCACGGCCTGGAGGAGGCCGCGAGCTTCGCGGACCAGGCGGCGAGACAGGCGGCACGGGCGGCCGAGGCGCTCCCGGTGGTACTGGCCTGCGAACTGGTCGCGGCGGTACGGGCGCTGCGGATGGGTCCGGTGGAACCGACGGTGCCCGCGTTCAGGGTGGCTGCGGCAGCTCTGCCGGGGGACATGACGGACCGCGCCCTGACGGGAGACGTGACTGCGGCGATGGAGCTGTTGCCGACGCTGGCCGACTTGTGAAAAGAGGGGAGCCGTCCCACCCAGGGGCGCGGGGAACCGCGCGGCCGGCCCCCACCAGTCCGTAGCTACGGCTCAACGCGTGTGATTCCGTCATCGACACCGCTGCCGATGGAAGAAAACCTCCACTTTCACTCCAGATCCGTCGGCCTCCGCGTCGCGATCCGCACGCTGCCCGCATGACAACCACACCCACGCACATCCCCACCACCCCGCCCCCCTACCCCTGGCGGTGGCCCGCCCTCCTCGCCCTGCTCCTCGCCGAGGCGATGAACCTCCTGGACGCGACGATCGTCCAGGTCGCCGCCCCCGCCGTGCACGCCGGCCTCGGCGGCTCCCTCTCCGACGTCCAGTGGTTCAGCGCGGCCTACACCCTGCCCTTCGCGGTCCTCCTCGTCACCGGCGGGCGGCTCGGCGACATCGCGGGCCGCCGCCGGCTCTTCGTGCTCGGCGTCACCTTCTTCACCGCGGCCTCCGTCGCCTGCGCACTCGCCCCGGCGGCGGGCCCGCTCATCGCCTTCCGCGCGGTGCAGGGCGCGGCGGCGGCCCTGATCATTCCGCAGACCATCGGATTGATCAGGGCGATGTTCGAGGGCGACGAGCTGTCCCGGGCGCTGGGCAGCATCGGCCCGGTGATGGGCCTCGCGGCCGTCTGCGGTCCGGTCCTCGGCGGTGTCCTCACGCACGCCGACCTGTTCGGCCTCTCCTGGCGGGCCGCCTTCCTGGTGAACGTCCCGGTGGCCCTGGCCGTCCTCGCGCTGTCCCCGAGACTCCCGGAGAACCGCGCCCCGCACCGCCCCGCCGTGGACTGGCCGGGCACGGCACTCGCGGGGACCGGCACGGGCCTGCTGGTCTACCCGCTGATCGGCACGAACCTCACCGGACTCGCGCCGCACGACTGGGTGTTGCTCGCGCTCGGTCTGCCGGCCCTGGCCGCCTTCGCGCTGCAGCAGCGCCGCACGACCGCGCCCCTGCTGGAACCGACCCTCTTCACCCACCGCGGCTTTCCGGCCGCCCTCGCCACCTCCACGGCGTTCTTCGCGGTGACCAACGGCCTGATGACCGTGGTGGTCCTCCAGCTCCAACTGGATGCGGACCTCGGCGTACTGGCGGCGGGCCTGAGCCTCACGCCCTGGTCGATCGGCCTGGCGGTGTCGTCATGGCTGTCGGGCCGCCGTGGTGCCCGGCGCCGCATGATGCCGTACGGCCTGGCCCTCGTGCTCGCGGGCCTGGCGGTCGCCGCGGCCGCCTACCTCACCACCGCCGCCCCCCGCTACCCCTGGCCGCTGCTGCCCGCACTGGCCCTGGTCGGCCTGGGCGCGGGCCTGTTCACTCCCGCCTTCTTCACGCTGGCCCTGCGGCCCCTGCGCCCCCAGGAGGTCGGCTCGGCGGCGGGTGCGCTGAACGCCGTGCAGCAGCTGGGGGCGACACTGGGCGTGGCGGTCCTGGGCAGTGCCTACCTGGACGGCTCGGCGGCGACGGCCTGCGCCGTGGCCGTGGCCCTGACCGCACTCTGCTGGGCCGCGAGCCGGCGGATGTGAGCCGCCTGCCTCCCGCCGGCTCCGGCCCGGACCTCGGCGCCGCTCAGAGGTCGAACTCGTGCGGCGGCAGGTCCAGCGTGTAGCACGCCTCGCGGACCACGGCCTGCTCGGTCTTGTCGAAGTCGCCGTCGGCGCCGCCGATCACGATGCCGATCTGGATGACGGCACGCGCCTCGGCCGGCTTCTTCTTCGCCTTGGCGACCTCCTGGAGCACACTCACCTTGCCGAAGGCGAAGTCGGTGGTCAGCTTGTTCAGGTTCTCCTCGAAGCGGCGGCGCAGGTCGTCCGCGGGGAAGTTCTGCAGCACCTCGTTGGTGGCGATCAGCTGGGCGACCCGCTGGCGCTCGGCCGGATCGATGGTGCCGTCGGCGGCGGCCACGAGCGCGCACATCGCCATGCTCGCGTCCCGGAACGCCCCGCTCTTCAGGTCGTTCTTCTTCGCCACCAGCTGGGTCTGCATCTGCGTCGCGGAATCCTTGATGCGGTCCCACAGGGCCATGCGCACTCACTCCTCGGTCGGTAAGAGTCCTGCTTGCCGAAAAATTACTTCTACAACACCGTAGAAACCTGCGCGGCGGCCGATAAGTTCCCGCGCCCTAAACTGTCCCTCCGGCCCGCGACGGGCCGCTTCGGCGCCGTGGACGGAGTGCGACAGGGCGCGATGGACTGAAGCACGGTGCACCGAGGCACGGTGGACGGAAGCACGGTGGACGGAGCGCGGTGGACAGGAGGACCACGACGGTGGCGACGGTGCCCGGCAACGGCCGCGATGACCCCACCGCGGACGTGCTCGCGGAGGCGGCCGCGGCCTTCGGGCTGCTCGCCTCGCCCGCCCGGCTGCACATCGTCTGGGCGCTGGCCCAGGGCGAGAGCGATGTCACGGGCCTCGCCGAGCGGGTCGGCGGCGCGCTGCCCGCCGTCAGCCAGCACCTCACCAAACTGAAGCTCGCCGGCCTCGTCCGCTCCCGCCGGGAGGGCCGCCGCCAGGTGTACCTGGTCGATGACCCCGACGTCGTCGACGTCGTACGCCTGCTCGTCGGCCGCCTCACCGCCCGCACCACCGGCGCCGAACTCCCGGCCCCCCGACGGCTCCATGGCCTCTGAGGGAGAGGCAGCCACCTCGCTGCAGGTGCTGCGCCGGCTGGACACGGGACCGCACGGGCTGACCGAGGCCGAGGCCGCGGCCCGGCTCGCCGATCTCGGCGAGAACTCCCCGCCCCTGCCGCACACCGCCTCCTGGCCGCTGCGCTGCGCCCGCGCCCTGCGCGACCCCTTCACCGCCGTCCTCCTCACCCTCGGACTGGTCTCGGCCCTCGTCGCCTCCTGGGGCACGGCGGTCGTGATCCTCGCGCTGGTCGCCGTCAGTTGCGGACTGCGCGCCGCGGGCGAACACCGCGCCGACCGCTCGCTGGCCGCCCTGCGCGAACTCGTCGCCGGCACCGCCACCGTGCTGCGCCGGGCCGGCGCGGACGCGGAGCCGCGGGCGCGGGAGGTCCCGGTCGCCGACCTGGTTCCGGGCGACGTCGTCCGGCTCGGTCCGGGCGACCTGGTCCCGGCCGACGTACGACTGCTGCGGGCCCGTGGGCTGACCGTGCACCAGGCCGTGCTGACCGGCGAGTCCGTGCCGGTCGCCAAGGCCGCCGCAGACGTCCCCGCCGCGGCCGGCCCAGGGCCCTTCCAGGAGCCGTACCTCTGTTTCCAGGGCAGCGGGGTCGCCTCGGGCAGTGCCACGGCGGTGGTCGTGGAGACCGGGGAGCGGACCCGGTTCGCCGCCGCGCAGGGCCTCGCGGGTGGGCGACGGGAGGCGAGCGCCTTCGACCGGTCCGTGCACGGCATCTCCTGGGTGCTCATCCGGTTCATGCTGCTCACCCCGCCACTGGTCCTCATGGCCAACGCCGCCCTGCGCGGCCGCGGTCTCGAGACGCTGCCCTTCGCGGTCGCGGTCGCCGTCGGGCTCACCCCCGAGATGCTCCCGGTGATCGTCACCACCTGCCTGGCCCGGGGCGCCGCGCTGCTGGCCCGCGCCCACCGGGTCGTCGTACGACGGCTGCCCGCCCTGCACGACCTGGGCGCGGTCGACGTGCTCTGCCTCGACAAGACCGGCACCCTCACCCAGGACCGGCCCGTCGTGGAACGCGCCCTCGGACCCGACGGCGCCGACGACCCAGAGGTGCTGCGCTGGGCTGCCGTCGCCGCCTGGTGGACCCTGCAGCTCGCGGAACTGCCCGCCCCCGACGCCCTCGACGAGGCCCTGCTCACGGCCGCCGGGCCGGTCGGGGAGGAGTACGACGGCATCGGTGCCGTCCCCTTCGACCCCGGGCGGCGCATTGCCACCGCCGCCGTCGCCGGCCCCCTCGGCACCCGTGTCCTCGTCACCAAGGGTGCCGCCGAGGACGTACTGGACCGCTGCGACCTGGACCCCGTCGAACGCGAGCGCCTCCTCGCCCTCGCCGCCCGTGAGGCCGGCGCCGGGCTGCGGGTCCTCGGTGTGGCCACCGCCCGACGCCCGGCCCGCGCCCGCCCCTGCACGGCCGCCGACGAGCGCGGCCTCACCTTCCGCGGCCTGGTCACCTTCCGCGACGGCCTCGCGCCGGGCGCCGCCGAGGCCCTGCGCGGCCTCGCCGGCCTCGGCGTCTCCGTCCGCGTCCTCACCGGCGACCACCCCTCGACCGCGGCCCGTGCCTGCCGGGACCTAGGCCTGGCCGCCGGGCCGGTGGCCGTGGCCGGTGACCCCCTCGACCTGGACGCCGTCGTCGTCGCCCGCTGCACCCCCGAGGACAAGGCCCGGATCGTCGCCGGGCTGCGGGCCGCCGGGCACACCGTCGGGTTCCTCGGGGACGGCGTCAACGACGTGCCCGCCCTGCTCGCGGCCGACGTCGGGATCGCCCCCCGCACGGCCGTGGACCTCGCCCGCGAGACCGCCGAC
Source organism: Streptomyces sp. NPDC090499 (assembly GCF_044769305.1). Lineage (NCBI taxonomy): Bacteria > Bacillati > Actinomycetota > Actinomycetes > Kitasatosporales > Streptomycetaceae > Streptomyces > Streptomyces sp. NPDC090499. Next base: position 618,385 of record NZ_JBIVXP010000002.1, on the reverse strand, counting down.
GTGGTGCTGGCCGAGAAGGACCTCGGCGCGATCGGGCACGCCGTCACCGCGGGCCGGCACAGCAGCGCCAACATCGCCTCCTATCTCCGGGTCACGCTCTCCTCCAACCTCGGCAACGTCATCGCGATGCTCGCCGCCGGCCTGCTTCTCCCCTTCCTGCCGATGCTCCCGGTCCAGGTGCTGGCCCAGAACCTCTGCTTCGACGCCGCCCAGCTCGCCTTCGCGTACGACCGGCCCGGACCTGCGGCACTGCGCCGCCCGACCGCGCTGCGGCCACGTGCCTTCCTGCGGTTCATCACCGGCTTCGGGGTGCTCAACGCGGTCGCCGACCTCGCCACCTTCGGCGTCCTCGCGCTCGCCCTGCGCGGCCCCGACGCCCTCGACGACGAGGCCGTCTTCCACTCCGCCTGGTTCACCGAGAACCTGCTCACCCAGGCCCTGGTGATGTTCCTGCTGCGCGGCGGCACCCGCCCCGGGCCCGTCGGCCGCGCCGCCGCCGTCCTCGCCGCCGTCGGCCTGCTGCTGCCGCCCGGCCCCCTGGGCGCGGCCCTGGGCATGACCGGTCTCCCGCCCGCCTACCCCGTGCTGCTCGCCGCCGTGCTGGGGCTGTACGCCCTCGCGCTGCGGGCGGTGCGGGCGCGCCACGACCGGTCGTAGCGATCGCGGGCCGGGTCCGGGGAGCGTTTCCACCTCCGGGTTGTACAGTTGCGCAATGTAGCAATCGTCGCTGCCCGGCCGGGGCGCATGCAGCGCCCTCCGTCGGCACGGACAAACGTGAGAAAGGGAGGGGGCGGTCATGCTCCGCAACGGACTCGAACCCTGGCACCTGCTGGTCGTCGCGATCGTCTTCATCGTGCTCTTCGGTTCCCGGAAGCTGCCCGACACCGCCCGAGCCCTGGGCAAGTCGATGCGCATCCTGAAGAGCGAGGCGAAGGCCATGAAGACCGACGACACGGGCGCGGCGGCGCCGGTGGAGCCGACGTCGGTACAGATGGCGGCGGAGCCGGCCGCGGCCACCGCGCAGCCGGAGCCCAGGACGGCCGGCGAGCCGACCGCCTCCCCGAGCTGACCCCGCCGGGGGCGTCAGTCCTCGTCCCCCTCGAAGAAGTCGCCGATCTCGTCGACCACCTCGGCCGCCACCATTCCGCCGACCACCCCGAGCGCGAGGCCCGCCGCACCGGCGGCGACCGCCGTGCCGAGGCCCGGTCCGGAGCGGTGGGGGCCGTCGTGGTGCCCGGGGTGGCCGTAGGCCGCGTGGGCGCCGTAGGCCTCCCGGTGGGCGAGCAGCCGGCGGATCCAGCCGTCGACCTCGCTGCTCCAGTCGAGGGTGTGGGCGTCTTCGTGGCGGACCGTGAACCGGGTCAGCGCGTCGTGCCCGGCGGAGAACAGGCCATCGCGCTTGTCCGCCTCCAGGACCACCTCCAGGCCGGCGGGGGAGGCGAGGAAGGTCAGCTCGATCTCGGTGACCGCGTGCGCGTACTGCGGTGCCGGGCTCAGCTCGACCTCCTGGTAGAAGGGCAACTGCTGGCCGGTGCCGCCGATCCGGCCGTACTCCAGGTCCGCCGAGCGGAAGCCGAAGCCCAGCCCGCCGAGGGCCTCCAGGACCGCTTCCTGGACGGGCAGCGGCCCCACGGCGAGCGGGTCCAGATCGCCCTTGTCCCGGGCGTCGGCCACCCCGACCTCCGTGCGCACTCCGAGCACGATGCCCAGCGGCTGGCCGTACAGCTCGGTGACCGGTGTCTCCCACGGCACCGGCACACGGAACGGCACCTCCCGTTCCTCGTCCGCGCCGAGCCGGAAGCCACCGCCCACGGTGAACCGCTCGAAGACGACCGCGCCCTCGCTCTCCCCCTCCTCGTGCTCCGCCTCCACGCGCGCGAGCAGCTCCAGGCCGATGTGCTCGACGTCCACCGCCGCCGAGCCGCCCTTCAGCCGCACCCGCCCCGACAACACCCCGCCGGGCACCACCACGCCACCGTCGAGCACCGTGTCCGCCGAGGGACCGCCGACCCCGATCGCCCCAAGCAGCCTTTTGAACACCATGAAGCCGCCGCTCCTTCGCCGCACTCGTCACGCACATCTCGGCCGGCCGCATGTCGTCCGGCTGCCCGATGAACTCACGACAACGGCAAAGAAGTTCCCAAGTCACCTGTTCGGGGGAGTGCCTCCGGCAGGGGCGCACCGAATGCGCCCCGAAGGACCGGGGGGGGTACCCCCGGCCGAAGGCTGCGGGAGGAACGGCGCGAGCAGCCGCGGCGAGCCCGTGGCCGACGTCCGGGAGCCGTCACCCCGCCGAAGCGGCATGCCGGGCTCCCCGCGTAATACAGCGCCAAGCTCCTCGCATTGAGCACCGAGTTCCCTCGCATACGGCGCGAAGCTCCCCGCATATGAACGAAGAGGCGGACCGGAACCCGCCGGCCCGCCTCTTCCGTGGATGTTCAGACCGCTTCCGCGCCCTCGCCGAACCCCTGCGCCGCCGCCCGCGCAGCCTTGCGCCGCTTGCGCCGGCTCACCCGCGGCTCCTGGTCCGGCAGCCAGCCGAAGATCATGCAGCTGCCGACGGCCCCGAGCGCGAGGCCGACGAAGAAACCGCCCAGGTTGGAGGTGACCCAGGTGCCCAGGGAGCACAGGATGCCGAGGACGGAGTAGAAGAGGCGCTGCCCCGGGCTGAAGAGGGTCAGCAGGCCGCACACCACCATGATCACCGGCAGCAGGTAGCCCACCAGACCCTGCATGCCGATATGGATGACGACCTTCAGCGAGGCCTTCTCCGTGAGCAGGATCCACGTGCCGCCCAGGGCCAGCAGCAGCCCGCCCCAGAACGGCCGACGGGCCCGCCAACCACGGAAGGCGGGCCGCCACCCCACAGGTGGAGTGTCTGTGCCGGACATCAGCAACCCGAGCCGCTGAAGCTGAGTTTCAGGCCGGGAAGCTTGAACACCCCGGCGGTGGTCGCGTAGTTGATCTGCCGCAGGTTGTCGATGTGCACGGTGTCGGCCTGCTGGCTGAAGACGCCCAGGGGTCCCTTGACCCCGGCCTTGGTGAGGGTGCTCGCGTCGTTGCCGATCTCGATGTTGTTGAAGGACGCGTCGCCCGTCAGCTCGGTCGAGTCGGTGGTCAGGTCGGTCGCCTGCACCTTCGACGAGCCACTGCCCGCCTTGATGAGCAGGTTGGTACCGCCGAGGTCGACGCTCTGGCACAGGCTGTCCAGGGTCGCGTTCTTGATCGCGGAGGTGACAACCAGTACCTGGCCACCGGTGTCACCGGCGTTCGGGCTGCCGTCGGCCATGTTGTCGAGCGCACCGAACTGCTCGAAGCCGGTGCCGTCCAGCGACTTGGCGGTGACCGTGAAGGGCATGCCGGAGATGGAGAACGACACCCCCAGCGCCCCCTGCGCGGTCAGGACCGCGAGGCCGGCGAGGCCCAGCGTGGCCGGAACGGCCATCACGGCGGCCCGGCGGGCCCGGACCCGTCCCCGTCTCGGTGCACCTCCGGTGGCCCCGGTGGTGTCTGGTGTTTCGGAAAGAGAACCGCTTCCCGGGTTCTCAGGCGTGTTGTCGGCGGACGGAACGTCCGGGGACTCGGCCATGTCTGCTCCCATGCATTAGTCACGCGGGTTGGGCTTCAGTGGCGCGTTGTCCTGGCGCGGACAGCGGCTGCTGCGCACGCCTCCTCACAACTCCCGGCGGACGCAAGGGCTTTCTCGTTACGCAGCAGTAGCCAAGCCGCAAGTTACCGGCGGTTACTTTTCAGGGTCAAGACAGTTGTGAAAAAAGGGTGTTGAATTCGCGTCAATTATGTTCCGACCATGCATTCCCATGATCGATTGCTCAACTGCCTTGATCGGCCTTGACGTTGACGGCTGATCAGGTCTACAACTCTCCCTGGTTTCCTTCGGATCCGTGGCGCCGGATCCGCCGAGCGGCATCGACCGCTTCCCGGCCTCTTCGATCACCGCTCCGCTCAGCGGCGTCGGCACGGTCGCTTCCCCCCAGGGGCCGTGCCCGAACGCCTTTGACCGGCCCGGCCGGAGGCCTAACCCCCCCAGGCTTTCGGCCGGTGTCCGGCCTGGCTGCCGTTGTCGGCCCGTCACGTACGGAGAAGGCGTGACGGGCCGGCAACGGCCGGCGCCGCAGTCGCGCCCTCGAACCCCCATCTCACCCCACGCAGGACCCCCCAAGAAAGAGGCAACCCGCATGCGTACGCGATCCCTCCTCGCCCTCGCCGGTACCGTCGTCGCCCTCTCGGTCGCGGCCACCGTGCCCGCTTCCGCCGACGGCGCCGTGCTCACCACCGGCAGCGCCGGCGGCACCGCCGTCGCGGTCGGCGACACCCTCAGTGCGTCGCTGGCCAGCGGCACCACCGCCACCCTCTACTCCAGCGCCACCAGCACCAGCGGCATCACCTGTGCGGCCTCGACCTTCACCGCGACGGTCACCGACAACCCCGCCGCCTCCGGCACCGCCACCGAGTCCGCCACCGCGCAGACCTTCGGCAGCTGCACCAGCAACGTGACCGGCGTGACCGGTGTCTCCAGCATCACGGTCGACAACCTGCCGTACACCACCGCGGTCTCCTCGGACGGCACGGTCGCGGTCACCCCGCCGAGCGGCTCGACCATCCAGACCACGGTGAAGCTGACCACCCTCCTGGGCAGCATCACGTGCGTCTACCAGGCCGCGAGCCTGTCCGGCACGAGCTCCAACACCGACAACAGCCTCGCCTTCAGCAACCAGGCGTTCGCGAAGTCCTCCGGCTCCATCCTGTGCCCCTCCGCCGGCTACTTCACCGCCAAGTACGCCCCGGTCAGCGACAACGGCGCTGCCGTCTTCGTCAACTGACCCGGTAACAAAGGCCGTCAGCGTCTACGCAGACGCAACGCCAGGGCGGCGCCGCCGGTGAGCACCAGCACCGCTGCGGCGCCGCCCGCCACCAGTGGCGCCGACGGGCCCGAGCCGGGGTCCGTGTCGGAGGCCACCGGAGTGCTGTCGGCGGTGGTGGGTCCGGTCGTTGGGGAGACCGGGGTCGCCGCCGCCGTCCGCTGTGCCCGCGCGGCGGCGCTCTCCGAGGCGCCGGGAGCCGGCGTCGTACTCGACCGAGGCTTCGCGCCCGCCGTCGCCCCGCCGTCCTGCTGCCCGCCTCCGGCCGTTGCCTTCGCCGTGTCCTTCTTCGCCGCCTTCTTCGCCGTGAACACCACGTCGGAGCACGAGTAGTAGGTGTCCGGCGTGCTGCTGGTCTGCCAGACGGTGTACAGCACCTGACGGCCCGTCCGGTCGGTGGGCAGTACCGCGCTGAAGTGGTACGCGCCGTTCGTCAGCGGCGGGTCCTTGAACTCCGCGAAGGGCTGCGCCGGCAGCTCGGACCACGTCAGCGGCTTCGCCGGGTCGTAGCCGGGCTTCGTCAGATACAGCCTGAACGTGCCGGAGTGCGCGATCGTCGCGGCGTACGTCATCGTCATCCGGGCGCCCGGGGTCAGTTCGGTCGCGGGCCAGTCCGCGGGCGCCAGGTCGAGCCCCTTGTACGCCGGGAGACCGCCGCTGCACAACCTGCCGTCCGGAATCACCTGCCGGTCCCGGCCGTCGACGCCCGCCACCCGCACGTCGTCCCACGCGACGAAGTTCTGCCCGCTCGCGGCGATCGCCGCCTTGCAGGCCGCTGTCGCCGCGCTGCCGCCGCTCGGGGAGCAGCCGTAGGCCCGGCTCACGGGATAGGTGGGCGCGCCGTGCGCCCGGGCGGACCCCGCCGCCCACGACAGGAGCAGGAGCGGGGCCGCCACGGCGGCTCCCACGACTCTCAGGCGGGCGGTCGTCCGGGTCATGCGGGACGTCTCCTCGGCAGGCGCGGGTAGGGGGTTCTGCCGCATTGAGTACGGAAATCGGCGCCGCGCTGTTCAGCGCAGTTGGTCACAGGGCCGGTTGAAGTGCGCGACACCGACTGGATCGTCCGGTTTGCCGACTCTCCGGGCGCCGTTGAGAACCAACCGCGCGGCTCGTATCGTGGCGATCACCGATGACCGCCGGCCGACCGCGGCGCTTCCGGAAACCGGCGCGTGGGCGAGGGAGGAGCGCGTTCTGATCTCGTCCGTTCGTGCACTGCGGGCCCCTGTCCACGTGGCCCCATGCGTGACTTACACGTGTCCGTCACCAGGTCCGCACAGTTGCCTCCCGCTGCCGCACGGTGAGCTATCGTGTGCACGGGGTAAAAAACAAACCGCATGCCCCGTCGGTTTGGCAGCCGAGGCGTCGTTGAAGTCGTGAAGTACCGAAGCCGTGAAGGAGCGTCGAGTCGATGGCGAGGCAGTTACGCGCGGAGCAGACCCGCGCCACGATCATCACGGCCGCCGCCGACCTCTTCGACCGGCACGGCTACGAATCCACCAGCCTGAGCGAGATCGTCGAGCACGCGAAGGTCACCAAGGGGGCGCTCTACTTCCACTTCGCCGCCAAGGAGGACCTGGCGCACGCCATCATGGAACTCCAGTCCCGCACCTCCAGCCAGTTGGTGCGGGAGATGGACAGCCGCGGCTACTCCTCGCTGGAAGCCCTGATGCGCACCACGTTCGCCATCGCACGGCTGTCCGTCGACGGCCCGATCCCGCGCGCCGGCCTGCGCCTCGCCACCGCGGACGTCACCGTACGGCCGCCGCTCAGGCACCCGTTCACCGAGTGGCTGGAGTTCGCGACCCGCAAACTCACGGGCGCCGTGAAGGAGTCCGACGTACACCCGGACATAGACGTCGGCGCGGTCGCCCACTCGCTGGTCTGCTTCTTCGTCGGCACCCGCGTCGCCGGCCGCAACCTGGAGCCGGTGGGGCGGCTGCCGCGCAGGGTCGCCGAGATGTGGCACCTGATGATCCGCGGCCTGGTCCCGGTGCACCGTCGTGCCCGCTACCTCACCCTCGCCACCCAACTGGAACGCGAGATCAGAACGGCATGAGGGACGCCGTGACGGACGGCGTGACAGGCGTTCCGCGGTTCGGCGGAGCCGGGCGGCCCGCGCGATAGCGTGGCGTTCATGCCCGACTCCGCCGAACCGCCCGTGATCCTCGGCACCACCGGCCCGTTCCCGCACAGCGTGCTGGCCGAACGGCACCCCGCGATCATCCGCCAGGTGCGGGACGCCTTCCCGTACGGCCCCGAGCAGCACCGCGCCCTCGACGCGCTGCTGCGCAACTGCACCGAAGGCGTGATCGAACCCCTGCCCGCCGACGCGGGCCACTGGCGGGACTGGGGGCTGGACACCTGCACCGGCCGGTCCTGGTTCGACGTGCCGTGGCTCTGGTCGGAGAGCTACTTCTACCGCAGGCTCCTCGACGCCGTCGGCTACTTCGGCCCCGGCCCCTGGCAGGGCATCGACCCCTTCCGCCCCTTCAAGCTCGCCGAACTCGACGCCAAGGAGACCGACGAGGAACTGGCCGCGCTCGACGGCCTCGGCGACGACCCGGACCGGGCCCTGCTGCACGGCTCCCTGTGGGGCAACCGCGCCGACCTCGGCTTCCGGCTCTCCGCGGCCGGGTCGGGCGAGGCCGTCGACGCCCTGGTCGCCGACGACAGCGCCGCCCTGTGGCCGCTGCTCCACGGCGGCGGCACCCTGTGCCTGGTCGCCGACAACGCGGGCCGCGAACTCGTCCCCGACCTGCTGCTGATCGCCCACCTCCTGGACACGGACCGCGTCGCCCGTGCGGTCCTGCACATCAAGCCCTACCCGTACTACGTCTCCGACGCCACCACCGCCGACGTGCTCGACGCCCTGCGCAGGCTCACCGCGGCCCCGGGCGCCGCCGCCGGCTACGGCCGTACCCTCTGGTCGGCGATGGCCGACGGCCGCCTCACCGTGCGCGCCCACCCCTTCTCCTGCGCCCCGCTGCCGTACGCCGCGATGCCCGGCGACCTGCGCGCCGAGTTCGCCTCCGCCGCGCTGACGATCTTCAAGGGCGACCTCAACTACCGCCGTCTGGTGGGCGACCGGCTCTGGCCGCCGACCACCCCCTTCGCCGACGTCACCGCCTGGTTCCCGGGCCCGGTGGCCGCGCTGCGCACCCTCAAGTCCGACGTGATCACCGGGCTCTCCGCGGACACCGAGGCGGCCCTGGACGCGGCCGAGGGGGAGCACTGGCGCACGGCCGGCACCCACGCCCTGATCCAGGTCAACCCAGGTGCATCGGCAACGACTTGAGTCCGTTGATGAAGTTGGACACGAGCCGCCCGGCGGGACCGGCCGGCTTCAGGACGGCCGGCGCCTGCGCGTAGAGCGTGCGCAGCTGGAGCCGGGCGAAGTGGGCGCCCAGACAGACGTGCGGCCCGTCCCCGAAGGACACGTGCGGGTTCGGCGCGCGGGTCAGGTCGAGGCGGTCGGGCCCGGCGAAGGCCCGCTCGTCACGGTTGGCCGAGGCGTGCAGCACGACCACCTTGTCGCCCTTCCTGATGCGCCGCCCGCCCAGCTCGGTGTCCCGCGCGGCGGTACGGCGGAAGGTCAGCACCGGGGGATGCCAGCGCAGCAGCTCGTCCACCGCGCTGTCCGGTCCGGCCCGCCCCGCACGCAACAGGCGGTAGGACTCCGGGTGTTCGGCCAGCGCCAGCAGTCCGCCGGGGGCGGCCGAGCGCACCGTGTCGTTGCCCGCGACGGTCAGCAGGAAGAAGAACATCTCCAGTTCGCCGTCGGCGAGCTCCGGGTCGTGGGCGAGGGCCGTCATGACGTCGTCGGCCGGGTTGCGGCGCTTGTGCGCGGCGAGCTGCCGGGCGTACCCGAACATGTCCCGGAGCATCGCGGGCGACCGCGGATTCACCGGCCTGCCCTCGCCGTCGAGCGTCCCGGGCCCGGCCTCGTCAGGGTCCTGGTAGCCGATCACCCGCCGCGTCCAGTGCAGCAGCAGCCCCCGGTCGCTCTCCGGGACACCCAGCAGATCGGCGAGGTTGAGCAGTGCGTACTCGTCGGTGACGGCGGCGACCAGGTCCACGGTGCCGTCCCCCGCCTGAGCCGTCGCCAGCGCCCCGGCGAACAGGGTCCGCGCCCGCTCCCGCGCCACCGCCTCGAACCGCTCGATCCGCCCCGGCGTGAAGGCCCGGCTCACCGTCCGCCGCAGCCGCCCGTGCTGCGGCGGATCCTGGTTGAGCATCATGCGCCGGATGAACGGCAGGTCCTCCGGGTCCGGATCCCGGATCTGGGTCGCGCCGAGCCGTGACGAGTACGTCCCCGGGTCCCTGAGCACCCGTACCACGTCCGCATGCCGTGCCACCGCCCAGAACCCCGGCCCGGCCGGCCAGCCCAGCACCTCCGGCTCCCGCTGCCAGGCCACCGGGTGGTGGTCGCGCAGGACGCGGTAGTCGGCGTACGGCACGCCGACCGCGTACCGGCGCGGATCGAACACATCGGGTACGGGCGGGGCTTCACCGCCGCCGGCGGAGAGGGTCATGCGACCACGGTGGCCCGTGCGGCGGGACCGGGCAAGACGGTACCCCCGGGCGGCAGCGCCCGGCGGCACCGTGCGCATGCTTCGGAGAGGGCCGTGCCCGGATTCCGCGCCGGTTCACGCGATGGTGTGATCATGTGCCGCGCGGTGGATGGCCCTTGTGGCGCGCGGGTAGGGCCCCGGCCATGACGCAGCCGTTCGAACTCCCGCACTTCTACATGCCGTATCCCGCGCGGCTCAACCCGCACCTGGAGGAGGCCCGGACCCATTCCACCGAGTGGGCCCGCGAGATGGGCATGCTGGAGGGGTCCGGGATCTGGACCCAGGCCGATCTGGAGGCACACGACTACGGCCTGCTGTGCGGTTACACCCACCCCGACTGCGACGGCCCCGCCCTGTCGCTGATCACCGACTGGTACGTGTGGGTGTTCTTCTTCGACGACCACTTCCTCGACATGTACAAGCGCACCCAGGACCGCGCCGCGGGCAAGGCCCACCTCGACCGGCTCCCGCTGTTCATGCCGCTCGACCCGGCGACGCCCGTGCCGGAGCCGCAGAACCCCGTCGAGGCGGGCCTCGCCGACCTGTGGGCGCGCACGGTGCCGTCGATGTCGGTCGACTGGCGGCGGCGCTTCTCGGTCGCCACCGAGCACCTGCTGAACGAGTCGATGTGGGAGCTGTCCAACATCAACGAGGGGCGGATCGCCAACCCCGTCGAGTACATCGAGATGCGCCGCAAGGTGGGCGGCGCCCCCTGGTCTGCGGGGCTGGTGGAGTACGCGACGGCCGAGGTGCCCGCCGTCGTCTCCGGCTCGCGGCCGCTCAGGGTGCTCATGGAGACCTTCGCCGACGCCGTGCACCTGCGCAACGACCTGTTCTCCTACCAGCGCGAGGTGGAGGACGAGGGCGAGAACAGCAACGGCGTCCTGGTGCTGGAGACCTTCTTCGACTGCACGACCCAGGAGGCCGCCGACACGGTCAACGACATCCTCACCTCCCGCCTCCACCAGTTCGAGCACACCGCGCTCACCGAAGTCCCGGCCCTCGCCGCCGAGAAGGGCCTCGGGCCCGACCAGGCCGCCGCGATCGCCGCCTACACCAAGGGCCTCCAGGACTGGCAGTCCGGCGGCCACGAATGGCACCTGCGCTCCAGCCGCTACATGAACCAGGGAGCCGTCCCCTCCTCGCCCTGGCAGCAGCTCACCGGCCCCGGCACCTCCGCCGCGGACGTCGGCGCGCTGCTGGCCGCGGCCGCCGCGGAGCGCCTGCGCGCCTACACCCATGTGCCCTTCCAGCAGGTCGGCCCCTCCCTCCTGCCCGACTTCCGCATGCCGTACGAGGTCGAGCTCAACCCGCACCTCGACGCCGCCCGGCCCCGGCTGACCGCCTGGATGCACGGCACCGGCATGCTGTCCGAGGGCGTCTGGGACGAGCACCGGCTCGCCGCCTCCGACCTCGTGCTCTGCGCCGCGGGACTCGACCCCGACGCCGGACCCGGGGAACTCGACCTCAGCGCCCAGTGGCTGGCCTGGGGCACCTATGCCGACGACTACTACCCCCTCTGCTTCGGCACCCGGCGCGACCTGGCCGGCGCCCGGCTCGCCACGGCCCGCCTCTCGGCGTGCATGCCGCTCGCCGACGAGCCCGTGCCGGTGCCGGCCACCGGCACGGAACGCGGCCTCATCGACCTGTGGGCCCGCACCACCGCCGCGATGAGCCCCGAGGACCGGCTCGCCCTCAAGCAGTCCGTCGACGTGATGACCGAGAGCTGGCTCTGGGAGATGTCCAACCAGCTCCAGCACCGCATCCCCGACCCGGTCGACTACCTGGAGATGCGCCGGGCCACCTTCGGCTCCGACCTCACCCTGAGCCTGGCCCGCCTCGGCCACGGCCCGGCGATCCCCCCGGAGGTGTACCGCAGCGGCCCGGTGCGCTCCCTGGAGAACGCCGCCATCGACTACGGCATGCTCGTCAACGACGTCTTCTCCTACCAGAAGGAGATCCAGTACGAGGGCGAGCTGCACAACGCCATCCTCGTCGTGCAGAACTTCTTCGGCGTCGACTACCCGACCGCGCTCCACGTCGTCCACGACCTGATGACCCAGCGGATGCATCAGTTCGAACACGTCGTCGCGAGCGAACTCCCGCTCGTGTACGACGACTTCGAGCTGTCCGCGGAGGCGCGCCAGGCCATGGACGGCTACGTCCGCGACCTGCAGAACTGGATGGCCGGCATCCTCAACTGGCACCAGCACGTCGACCGCTACACGGCGGCCCACCTCGCCCGGCGGGCCCACGGCTTCGTCCCGGACCGTCCCCCGCTCGCCCCGGTGCTCCCGGTCGGCTGACGGCGTCCGTCGCGCGGGTGCCTACCGGAGGGAGGCGTGCAGACCCCGGGCCCGCTCGGCCTGCGCCAGGTCACCCAGCCGCTCGAACTCCGCGGCGAGCCCGAGCAGCGGTGCCGGACCGAGGTCCGTACTGCTGCCGGGCCGCAGCAGGCTCTGGTCCATGAAGATGCCGTCCAGGCGGCGGATCAGCGCCACCCGGGCGAGCTCGGTCATCCCCTGCTCGGCCGCCAGCCGCACCCAGGTGGACAGCGGCTCGGCGGCCGGGTCGCCGGCGACCTCGTGCCGTACCGATTCCCACAGGGGCGGCCGGGGGTGCGGGTCGAGCAGGTCGTAGGCGCCGCCTTCGTCCGCGTTCAGCAGGAGGAAGCCGGGCTCGGTGCGCAGCAGAGCCTTGTGCAGCATGCCGAGCAGCTCGACGGGGGAGCGGTCGGACAGGCCCAGGGCCGCGCGGAGTTCGGCGCGCTCCTCGTCGATGCCGTGGTACTCGCGGATCTCCTCCTCGATCTCGGCCACGCGCGCGAGGATCGCCGTCTCGCCGTCCGCCGGAGCCAGGTGCAGGAGGTCGCGCCAGCCCGGCAGGCCGATCACGGTCTCCAGCGCCTCGTCGACGGACGACCCTATGATCCCGGCCGAGCCCTCCGAGTCCGCGTAGAGCAGCGAGCCGTCCGCGCACACGAAGTAGGTGCCGCCGGTGTCGCTCCCCGCCACCGCTTCCAGCGAGCCGCCGGAGGCGAGACGAACCGGCTCGGCATGGCCGTGAACGGCCCGGTTCAGGTCGAAGTCGAAGGGGAACGCCGCGAGTTCGGCCAGGCGACGGTGCTGCCGGAGCAGCCGCAGGCAGTGATCGGTCATGTCACAGAACGTAACAGCCGCCACTGACAACGGCGTCCGACGACAGCGGGGAACGGGGTGACCCGGGCGCGGGACGGCCTCGGCGGGACCGTCCGTGTCGCCGCCCCACGGGCACCTCTTCCGAGCGCAGCACCCCGCGGAGGCAGGGTCGCCGCGCCGGTATGGTGACCTGTCCGTTGGGCTGGTCGGAGATACGGAGCGATGGGTCACGCATGGGTGCTGAAGGCGACGGCGACTTCGAGACGCTCCGGATCCGCCCGGTGTCCGGCTCCGCCGCGGGCGTGAACTCCGCCGCGACCGAGGCGTTACCGGCTCCGGCTGAAAGCCTGGGCGCCGGGCGGTCCGCCGGTCTCATGAAGTCCAGCGCTCTGATGGCGGCCGGAACCCTGGTTTCACGCCTGACCGGTTTTCTGCGCACTCTGGTCATGGGGGCCGCGCTGGGCGTGGGCACGCTCAACGACACCTACCAGGTCGCCAACACGCTCCCCACCATGATTTACGTGCTGGTGGGCGGGGGAGCCCTCAACGCGGTCTTCATCCCGCAGTTGGTGCGGTCGATGAAGGAGGACTCCGACGGAGGTGCCGCATACGCCAACCGTCTCATCACCCTGGTCGTCACATTCCTCGGCTCGACGACCCTGATATGTGTCGTCGCGGCGCCGGAGTTCATCCGCGTCATGTCGCCCTCGATGGCCACTCACCCCGACCAGATGCGGGTCGCGGTCGCCTTCGCCCGCTACTGCCTGCCCACCATGTTCTTCATGGGGATTCATGTGGTGATGGGCCAGATCCTCAATGCGCGGGGGCGGTTCGGCGCCATGATGTGGACGCCCGTCCTGAACAACATCCTGATCATCGCCGCTTTCGGGTCGTTCGTCCGGGTCTTCGGTACGGCCTCCCACTCGGGAGTCTCGGCATCGACGATCACGCCGCAGGGCGTTCGCTGCTCGGTCTCGGCACCCTCCTGGGACTGGCGGTTCAGGCCCTGGCCATGGTCCCCTACCTGCGCGACTCGGGATTCCGGATCCGTCCACGCTTCGACTGGCGCGGCCACGGCCTGGGGAAGGCTCTCGGCCTGGCGAAGTGGACCTTCCTGTTCGTACTCGTCAACCAGGCCGGCATGGTCGTCGTGACGCGTCTCGCCACCGCCGCCGGTGCGACCGCGGAGAGGACCGGGCACCCCGGCACCGGCATCACCGCCTACAACTACGCGCTTCTGCTCTGGCAGATGCCGCAGGCCATCATCACCGTCTCCGTGATGACAGCCATTCTTCCCCGCATCGCCCGCGCAGCCGCCGACGGCGACCACGGAGCAGTCCGGGACGACATCTCACGGGGCCTGCGTACTTCAGCGGTCGCCGTCGTTCCCTGCGCCTTCGCGTTTCTCGCGCTCGGCGTGCCGCTGATCCAACTGCTCTACGCCGGCGCCGGCGAGGAAGGCGCCCGCAACATCGGCTTCGTCCTGATGGCCTTCGCCCTGGGGCTGATCCCCTACTCGGTGCAGTACGTGGTACTGCGCGGGTTCTACGCCTACGAAGACACCCGGACGCCCTTCTTCAACACCCTCGTCGTCGCGCTCGTGAACGCCGCCGGATCTTTCGCGGCCTGTCTCCTGCTCCCCGCGCGGTGGGCCGTGACCGGCATGGCCCTCACCTACGGCCTGGCCTACGTCGTCGGCGTCGGCGTCGCCTGGAAACGGCTCCGCAGCCGGCTCGGCGGCGACCTCGACGGCCGTCGGGTCGTCCGAACCTACGCCCGTCTCGTCGGGGCGGCCCTTCCCGCGTCCCTGGCGGCCGGATCGGTCACCGTCTGGCTGATGACGGCGATTCACCCGCACGTCGTTGCCGCGCTCACGGCACTCGCCGCGGGCGCGGCCGTGCTGATCGCTCTGTTCGTCCCTCTCGCGCGCCTGATGCGCGTCGACGAGGTCGACGCCATAGTGCACATGGTGCGGGCGCGTCTCAGCCGCTGAACAACACGGCGGGCCGGGACCCGGACGGCGGGGCCCCGCCCTCACACCGACGCGCGCACCCGCTGGTCGGCGTGCGCGACCGCCGCACGGGCCAGCGCCCGGATCACCGGATGCGGGCGTGAGCCGTCGCCGGACAGTTCCGGCTGGAAGAGCGTGGCCAGGAAGAAGGGGTGGCCGGGCAGTTCGGCGACGCGGACGTGGCCGTCCTCGTCGTGGCCGGACAGCCGCAGCCCGTGGGCGCGCAGGGTGTCGAGGTGGCGGGAGGGGCCGTAGGAGCAGAAGTAGCGCTCGACCGTGCGCCCCGAGCCGATCGCCGACTCGGCCAGCGTGCCCGGCTCGACGCGCACCGCGGCCTCGTGACCCACCAGGGAGCAGGCCAGCGGCTCGATCAGGAGGTCCTCGGCGTCGGGGTCGTTCTCGGCGTGCGCGACCCGGGTCAGGCCGCAGACGTCGCGGGCGTACTCCAGGAGCGCGTGCTGGAAACCCCCGCAGGTGCCCAGGAACGGGATGCCCTCCTCGCGGGCGGTGCGGATCGCGCGCAGTACGCCCGTCTCGCTGCGGTACGGGCTGCCCGGCAGCACCCACACCGCGTCGAAACCGCGCACCGCGTCCGCGGCCTCGGCGTCCTCGGAGGGGATCCAGTAGGCGTCGAGGACCAGCCGGTCGCGCCGGGCGAGGGTGTCGAGGAGGAGCGGGATCCGGGTGTGCGACACGACGTTGGGGGAGCGGTCCCCGACCAGGGCGATCGTGGCGGTCCGAGCTGCGGAGTTCGTCATGGGCCCATCCTGGGCGCGCGCTCCGGTTCACGTCCAACGATGATTGATGCACCCTCGATAAGCATCGCTGATGCGATCCTGTGCGGTATGGACCCGCACCTCCTGCGTACGTACGTCACCGTCGCCCGCCTCGCCTCCTTCTCGGAGGCCGCGCGCGAGCTGGGCTACACCCAGTCCGCGGTCTCCCAGCACATCGCCGCCCTCGAACAGGACCTCGGCGCCGCCCTGCTCACCCGCCGCCCGGTGACCCCGACGGCGGCCGGCGAACGGCTCCTGGAACATGCGGGCCCGCTGCTGCTGCGCCTGGAGGCGGCCCGCGCCGACGTCGTACGGATGGCCGCCGCGCCCGCGCCCGGCCTGATCCTCGCCGCCACCCCGACCGCGCTCGGCCCCGCCGTCCTGGCCGCGCTCCCCGCCGTGGGCGTCACCCTGCGCGTCCTGCCCCGCGACGAGATCCCGGCCGCCGTGGCCACCGGCACCGCCGACCTGGGCCTGCTCGACGGCCTCGCCGCCCCCAGCGACCCGCTGCCGCTGCCCGACGTGGCGCCCCTGACCGCACACGGCGTCGGCGAGGAACCCGTCGCCGTCCTGCTCCCCGCCGGGCACCCGCTCGCCCGCCGCCCCGGCCTGCGCCTCGCGGACCTCGCCGACGCCCGCTGGCTCGACGCACCCGACGCGGCCCCGCCGCTGAGCCGGTTGCGCACCGCGACCGGCGGCGGCGCCTTCCGCCCGGCCCTGCGCTACGACGGCTCCGACGTCCGCACCCTGACCGCCCTGGCCGCCGCCGGCCACGGCCTCACCCTGCTGCCCCTGCGCACGGCCACCGGCGTCCCCGGCACGGTCCCGGTCCCCGTCACCGCCCCGCGCCTCGTCCACCGCGTGGAACTGGTGTACGGCGGGACGCCCGCGGGAGCGGCGGCGGACCTGGTGGCGAGCCTCCTCGACGCTGCCGGGGAGGCAGGTCGGGTCTAAGGCTGCCCGCTCCTGACCTGGGGTCAGTCTCACTCGTTCGTGTCTCGTCGCGCCCGCGTGCGCCGGGTAGAGCTCCGGGTGGAGGCGAACCATGGAACAGACCGCACTGCGTCCCAAACCGATCCCCGGTCAGGGGCGCGGGGACAGCCCCTCACCCGACCCGGCCCACCGCCCGCACGCCGCGCGCCGGCGCGGCCGCCGGATCAGGACCCTGCTGTTCGGCATCTTCGCCGGCACGGTCCTGGTGCTGTCCGGGGTCGGCCTCGGCACGGTCGGCGCCACCGTGATCGGCATGAGCAGACTGGCCGAACTGCGGCAGCAGACCCCGCCTACGACACCCCGCCCCGCACCTCCGGCCACCCCCACCCCCTCGCCGACGGTCACCGCGACCCTGGGCGTGGAGGCCGTGGACGCCGACAAGGTGGGCGCGCTGGTCGTGGGCGTCCATGTGCCGGGCCCGGGCTACTCGGCGGGGCTGGTGCGCGGCGACGTCCTGCTCCAGTTCGGCGCCGACCGGATCGACAGCGCCGCCGACCTGGTCCGGGTGATTGCCCGCGCCCACCCGGGAAAGGAGGCCCGGCTCACGGTGCGGCACGCGAGCG
This sequence comes from Streptomyces sp. NPDC090499, assembly GCF_044769305.1. NCBI lineage: Bacteria > Bacillati > Actinomycetota > Actinomycetes > Kitasatosporales > Streptomycetaceae > Streptomyces > Streptomyces sp. NPDC090499. Next base: position 601,454 of record NZ_JBIVXP010000002.1, on the reverse strand, counting down.
GGGGTTACCAGCAGCTGACCGTGGTGCCGGGCGTCGTGACTTGACATCCCGGTCGGCAGAGGCGCCCCTTCAGGGGCGCGGGGAACTGCGCGACCAGCCACGACGGCGCTGCATCCGCGACACGACCGCCATCCGCAACGGCGCTCGGGCGCAAACCGGCTCGCGCGGCCCCGCCACACCCGGCAGGATGCTCCCCGAGGCCCCGTACACCCACCTCACCGCCGTCAGGAGGCCTGAATGGCCGGCAGCAACAGGCCCGCCCCCTTCACCGCCGCCGACTACAGGTCCCGCATGGCGAGCGCGGCGCACACCGCGGCGGGCGCCGGACTCGCCGGCCTCCTGATCGCCCCCGGACCCGACATGGTGTGGCTCACCGGATACACCCCCACCGCGGTCACGGAGCGGCTCACCCTCCTCGTGCTGGCCCCCGGCCGGGACCCCGTGCTGATCGTCCCCACCCTGGAGGCCCCCGACGCCGAGAAGGCCGACGCGGCGGCCGTGCTGTCCCTGCGGGACTGGACCGACGGCACGGACCCCTACGCCGTGACCGCCGACCTGCTCGACGGGACCGGCCGGTTCGGTGTCAGCGACAACGCCTGGGCCATGCACCTGCTGGGCCTGCAGCGGACACTGCCCGACACCTCCTACGCCTCCCTCACCGATGCGCTCCCCATGCTCCGTGCCGTGAAGGACGCGGCCGAACTCGAACTCCTCGCCGCCGCCGGAGCGGCTGCGGATTCGGCGTTCGAGGAGATCCGCAAGGTCCCCTTCGCCGGCCGCCGCGAGTCCGACGTCGGCCACGACCTCGCCGACCTGCTGCGCCGCTTCGGCCACGAACAGGTCGACTTCACCATCGTCGGCTCAGGACCCAACGGCGCCAACCCGCACCACGAGGTCGGCGACCGGGTGATCCAGGACGGCGACATGGTCGTCCTCGACTTCGGCGGCCTCAAGGACGGCTACGGCTCCGACACCACCCGCACCGTGCACGTGGGCCCGCCGTCCGCCGAGGAGCGCGAGGTGCACGACATCGTGCGCGCCGCCCAGGAGGCCGGCTTCCGGGCGGTACGCCCCGGTGCCGCCTGCCAGGAGGTCGACCGGGCCGCCCGCGCGGTCATCACCGACGCCGGGTACGGCGAGTTCTTCATCCACCGCACCGGCCACGGCATCGGCGTCACCACGCACGAGCCGCCGTACATGATCGAGGGCGAGGAGCAGCCGCTGGTGTCCGGGATGTGCTTCTCCGTGGAGCCCGGCATCTATCTGCCCGGCCGCTTCGGCGTGCGGATCGAGGACATCGTCACGGTGACCGCGGAGGGCGGCCGTCGTTTCAACAACACCACCCGCGAGATGGTCGTCGTGGGCTGACCGACCCGGCCCCGGACCCATCCGCCCGCCCCTACCCCATCCCGAACGGCAACGGCGCGATCCATGACCCAGGCACCGACTCCCACCGCGGACACCGTCCGCAAACTGGTCCGTTCGCTGCTCAAGGAGAACGCCGACGGCGCCTCGGTCCCCGAGGTGCGGCCCGTCGCGCAGGGCGGCGCACACTCCACCTGGTGGGTCGGCACCCGGCACGTGCTGCGCCTCGCCCCCGACCGCGACGCCTCCGTCCGCCGGCGCCGCGAACTGCGGCTGCGCGACCTGATGCGGCCGCACCTGCCGGTGGCGGTCCCGGCCGGCGTGGCGCACGGCGAGTGGGCGCCGGGGCTGACGTACACGCTGGACACCGTGATCCCCGGGGGTACGGCCGAGGAGCACGACGTCTCCGCGGTGGGCGAGGCGGACCTGGCCGGGCTGCTCACCGGGCTCCGCGAGGTGCCGGTACGGCAGGCCGAGACGCTCGGCGTGCCGCGCACCCCGCCGCGCTCCCTGGAGGCGCTGCGCAGGATGGCGGTGCCCGCCGCCGAACGGCTCGCCGCCGCCGACGAGTTCGACGCCTCCCGGCTGCTCCAGCTGACCCCGCCGGGCGCCGCACAGCTCGCCGCCCAGCCCGGTACCGCCGTGCTGGTCCACCACGACCTCAAGGGCGAGCACCTGGTGGTCAGCGCCGACGGCAGGGTGCGCGGCGTCCTCGACTGGACCGACGCGGCGGTCGGCGACCCCGCCGAGGACATCGCGGGGCTCGCCCTCGCGGTCGGCTCCGGCGCCGCCGTCCGCGCGGCGACCCTCGCCGGTTACGGTGCCCGCCCCTGTCTGCGCGGTCTGTGGCTGGCCCGCTGCGACACCGTCGTCCGCCTCGCCGACCGCCTCGAAGGCCGCGACGACAGCCCCCTGCCGCTGCTGCGCACCCAACTGCGGCGCGCCTGGGAGACGATCCTGCTGGAGCGGGTGACGGAGCTGCGCGAGGAGACCGAGGACGACGAGGAGCTGTAGCGGCACGCCCGGAGCCGGGCCCGGACCGGGCCGGGGTCAGGCCTGGGTGAGCACCACGCACGACTCGCCCGGCACCCGCAGCACCCCGTCCGGGTCCGGTGCCGCCACGGTGTCCCACGCGGCCAGGACCTCCACCCGCCCGGTGCCGAGCGGGATCTCGGCCGGCTCCTTGCCCAGGTTCACCGCCACCCGCACGTCCCCGCGCCGGAACGCCAGCCAGCGGGCCGCCTCGTCGTACGCCACCTTGGTGTCGGCGAGATCGGGATCGGTCAGGTCCGGCTGCTCGCGGCGCAGCGCCAGCAGCCGGCGGTACCAGGCCAGCACGCGCGCGTGCGGCTCGCGCTCCGGCTCCGACCAGTCCAGGCAGGAGCGGTCCCGGGTCGCCGGGTCCTGCGGGTCCGGTACGTCCTCCTCGGCCCACCCGTGCGCCGCGAACTCCCGCCGCCTGCCGCGTCGTACGGCCTCCGCGAGGTCCGGGTCGGTGTGGTCGGTGAAGAACTGCCAGGGGGTGCCGGCCGCCCACTCCTCGCCCATGAACAGCATCGGCGTGAAGGGCGCGGTCAGGCTCAGCGTGGCGGCGCAGGCCAGCAGGCCGGGGGAGAGGGACGCCGAAAGCCGGTCGCCCTGGGCCCGGTTGCCGACCTGGTCGTGGGTCTGGGTGTAGCCGAGCAGCCGGTGCCCGGCCACCCGCGCCCGGTCCAGCGGGCGGCCGTGCCTGCGGCCACGGAAGCTGGAGTACGTGCCGTCGTGGAAGTAGCCCCCGGTGAGCGTCTTGGCGAGGGCGGCGAACGGGGCGCGGGCGAAGTCGGCGTAGTAGCCCTGGGACTCGCCGGTCAGCGCGGCGTGCAGGGCGTGGTGGAAGTCGTCGTTCCACTGCGCGTCCAGGCCGAACCCGTGCTCCGCGCGCGGGGTGATGACCCGCGGGTCGTTCAGGTCGGACTCGCCGACCAGGAACAGCGGCCGCCCCGACTCGGCCGCCAGGCCGGCCACCGCCGCCGACAGCTCCTCCAGGAAGTGGCACGCGCGCGTGTCGCGCAACGTGTGCACCGCGTCAAGGCGCAGCCCGTCGATCCGGTAGTCCCGCAGCCAGGCCAGCGCGCTGCCCAGCAGGTACCCGCGCACCTCGTCCGACCCGGGCGCGTCCAGGTTCACGGCGGAGCCCCAGGGCGTCTGGTGCGCGTCCGTGAAGTAGGGCCCGAACGCGGGCAGGTAGTTGCCGGACGGGCCGAGGTGGTTGTGCACGACGTCCAGGACGACACCCAGGCCGAGCTCATGGGCGCGGTCGACAAAGCGTTTCAGCGATGCGGGGCCGCCGTACGGCTCGTGCACCGCCCACAGCGAGACGCCCTCGTACCCCCAGCCGTGCCGGCCGGGGAACGGGCACAACGGCATCAACTCCACGTGCGTGACGCCCAGTTCCCGCAGGTGGCCGAGGCGGTCGGCGGCCGCGTCCAGGGTGCCCTCGGGGGTGTACGTGCCCACGTGCAGCTCGTAGAGGACCGCGCCGGGCAGCGCGCGCCCCGGCCAGGCGGCTCGCCACTCGTGGCGCTCGTGGTCGACGACCGCGCTCGGCCCGTCAGGGCCGTCCGGCTGGCGGCGCGAGCGCGGGTCGGGCAGCACCGGGCCGTCGTCCAGGGCGAACCCGTAGCGGGTGCCGTCCTCGGCGTCCGCCTCCCCGGTCCACCAGCCGGGCCGCTGCGGGTCGCGCCCCAACGCGCGCGTGTCGCCGCCGCAATGGAGCGTCACACGGTCTGCCTGCGGTGCCCACACCTCGAACTGCACGGACGGTCCCCTTCGTCTGGCTCATCGTGAGGTAGTGCGTCCATCGTGCCGTGAAAAGAGATCAATCCGCTTTGAATCCCGGCTTTGCGGAACGGGTGTCGCCGTCCGTACGCGCGCGTGACGGCCGTTTCCCCGTTTTCTGGACACCCGGGGTTCACTGACCCAGAATCGGCAGCGTGACGTCGTCCTTCGAGTTCCACACGTACCCCGCGCGGCTGTCCGACGCGGAGCGCGACAAGGCGCTGAGCGTGCTGCGCGACGGCGTCGCCATGGGACGGCTGTCGCACGACACGTTCGTGCGCCGCATGGAGCTGGCACTCGCCGCCCGCCGCTCCGACGAACTCGCGGCGCTCACCGCCGACCTGCCGCAGGAGAGCCGCTTCGCGCGCGTGCTCTTCGGTACCGTCGAGGCCGTCTCCGGCTTCACCGTACGGCTGCGCCGGGCCTGGCAGGCCGAGCGGCTGCCCAAGCTGCTGCTGCCGCACCCGGCGGGCGGCCATCCGCTGCGCATCGGCCGCGACCCCGCCAACGGGCTGCGGCTCAACCACGAGACGGTCTCCCGGGTGCATGCCGAACTCCGCCGCCAGGGCGGCCTGTGGATCCTCAGGGACCTCGGCTCCACCAACGGCACGACCGTGAACGGCCGCCGGGTGACCGGTGCCGCCGTCGTCCGCGAGGGCGACCAGGTCGCGTTCGGCCGGATGGCGTTCCGCCTCGCGAGCGACTGAACCCCGGGCCGTCCGCCGCCACCTGGCCGTGTCCCGCACGATGGCCGAAAAGTGTTTGTCCGTCGCGGTGTTGACGTACCCCCCAAGTCGTGACTGACTGTGCGTGAACCATGCACGCCATGTGAATCGACGGCGCCGCTCTGTGGAGGTGTGACCTGCCGCCCCTCCTCCGCTACCCGTCCGTGGACGAGCTCGCCGCGCGGGCGGCCGCACTGGTCGCCGACCGCCCCCGGGACGCCCGGCTGCGCCGGGCCGGGACCTCCCGCGCCGGCACCCCGATGTGGCTGCTTTCCATCGGTCACGGCGCCCGGCACGTCCTCGTCGTCGCAGGCCCGCACGCCAACGAACCCGTCGGCGGCGCCACCGTGCTGCGCCTCGCCGACCGCGTCCTCACCGACCCGAGGCTCACCGAGGACGCCGACGTCACCTGGAACCTGCTGCTGTGCCTGGACCCCGACGGCGCACGGCGCAACGAGGGCTGGCTGGCCGGGCCGTACACCCTCGGCCACTACTTCCGGAACTTCTTCCGGCCCGGCTTCCTGGAGCAGCCCGAATGGCTGCCCGACGGGGCGGCCGCCGCCGCGCTGCCCGAGACCCGGGCCCTGCTCGGCCTCCAGGACGAGCTGCGGCCCTTCCTCCAGTGCTCGCTGCACGGCGTCGACGTCGGCGGCGGCTTCGTCGAGCTGACCCGTGAGCTGCCGGGCCTGGACCGGCGCCTCGCGCACACCGCGACCCGGCTCGGCATCCCCCGCGAACTCGGCGCCTACGACACCCTGTACTGGCCCACCCTGGGCCCGGCCGTCTACCGCGTCCCGCCGCCGCGCCGGGGCGACCGGGCGGCCGCCATCACCGAGGCCGCCGTCGAGTCCACCTGGTTCCACCCCTACCGGCACGGCACCGTCACCGCCATCGTCGAGGCGCCCATGTGGGGCGTGGCCGCCGTCCAGGACGGCACACCGCCCGCCGACCGGGACGCGGCGCTGCGCTCGGTCAGCCGGACCCTGCGGCGCGACACGGAGCTCCTGGACGGCGTCCTGGCCCGGGTCCGGCCGCAGCTGTACGCGGCGCCGGACGCTGCCCGGCTGCTCGCGCCGGTCGACGACTACCTGCTGGTCCGCCCCGGCCTCGCCGACGCCTGGGACCCCGACACGGACGCCGGCAGCGCCCGCCCACTGCCCCCGCTCAGCTCCGCCCACCTGGCCGCCCTGCGCATCGCCGGGCGCCGGCTGGCCCTGCGCACCGCCGGGATGCTGCACCAGCTCCTGCGCAGCACCGGCCACGACCCGGCCGCCGCCCTGCCCGACCTGGACCAGCTGATCGACACCTGGTGCGCGGACTTCCACGACGCCCTCGGCGCACGCTGGATCCCGGTCGCACGCCAGGCCGAGTACCAGACACGGATGGTCCTGAGCGCCTTCGAACTGGCACGCCGCCACGCGCGCGTGCCTGCCCGATCGGGTGAGCCGGACTGGGGAACCGAGCCCGCCGTGCCGATGCACGGGGAATGACACATCTCAGCAAAGCGACAGCGGCCTGCGGTGCCCTGCTGGCCGCGGCCGCCCTCCTCGCCGCCGGACCGGCCCGGGCCGTGCCGGCCGCGACGCACGGCGGCGACTACCTGTACCTGACCGTCACCCAGGGCGAGGACCAGTCCGGCGACGCGCACGGCACCGTCCTGCTCTGCGACCCGCCCCAGGGGTACTCGCGCGCGGCCGAGGCCTGTGCCGAACTGGCCGCGACGGGCGGTGACATCGCCCGCATCACCCCGGCCAAGGACGCGATGTGCCCGATGGTCTACGCCCCGGTGACCGCCCAGGCGCGCGGGCAGTGGAACGGCAGGCCGATCGAGTACCGCGAGACGTTCCCGAACTCCTGCCAGCTGGCGGCCCGGACCGGTCCGGTCTTCGCCCTCGACGACTGAGCCCGAGGGCGGCGTGCGGCCCCCGGACCAGGCCCCGGAAGCGGGCCCCCGCCGGGCCTCACGCCGCCTGCTCACGCGCGTGCTGCGCGGCCGCCAGCACCGTCCTGGACTGATGCTCCACCTGGCGCTCCAGCGGCACCCAGCGGGCCTGGAAGCGCTCGCCGTAGGCCTCGCACCAGGAGGCCACCAGCGCCTCCAGCCGCGGTGCCGCGCGGTCGTCCGCCTCCCGCAGCACCCGCAGCAGCATCGACGCGGCCCGCAACGGCAGCCGCCGCCCGAAGGCGTCCACGCTGCCGACGTACGCCATCGTGGTGTCGACCGGCGGCCGCTGGATCCAGTCCTCGGCCAGCCCGGGGATCAGCCCCAGCGCCCACCGGGCGGCCCGCAGCAGCGGCCCGTCCAGGCGGCCCAGGCCGTCCAGCCTGGGCAGCGCCTCGGCCAGCACCCGCTCCACCTCCCGTGAGTCCCGCAGCAGCCGGAGCGCCAGCCGCCGCATCGCCGCCGCGGCCGCCGGGTGCGGCGCCGGGTCGTCGACCAGGTCGCTCGCCCACATCGGCACCTCGACCACCGCGGTGAGACCGCCGTAGCGGTGCGCGTGGTACCAGGTGCTGTGCCGTGCGTCGTCCGGCATGCTCGGGTACGCCACCCCCGTCTCCGGACCCGGCATCACCCGCACCCCGGGCCCGGAGTGCGGCCAGCCCGCGGCGTCCGAGGCGCCCGTCTCCACCGGGATGTGCAGCTCCGCCGCGGACTTGGCGAACGGTTCGGCGAGCCCCGGCACGTCCCTCGTCAGCTGCACCCAGCTGCCGCCCAGATCGGTGCCGTGCAGGGTCACCTGGAGGTAGGGGCGCAGTTCGTCGATCACCCCGAGCAGCGCCCGGGTCTCGGGCGGCAGCCGGTCCGGCGGCAGCACCGACGGCGACCACTCCGGCTGCTCCGGGCCGGCCGGCCGGTAGAAGCCGAGGTGGTAGTCGAACAGGCTGCGCGGGGCCGGGGTGACGTGCAGGCTCGCCCCGTCCGGGTCCGCGCAGAGCAGGAAGTGCCAGGAGTTCTCCGCCCGCAGCTTCCGCTCGTGCAGCACCCGTTCGGCCAGTGCCTGGAGGGTGCCGCCCCCGGTCGGCTCGTTGGCATGCGCACCCGCGACCACCAGGACCGCCCGCCGGGCGTGTCCGACGGACAGCAGGTGCAGCGGTCTGCCCGCGCGGGAGACGCCGATCTGCCGCAACGTGCACAGGCCGGGCCGGTGCGCGGCCAGCGCCCGGGCGGTGGCGACGAGTTCGGGAACACTGGGGTAACGCAGCTCCGGCAGGAGACTCACCCCCGACTTGTCCGCCCGGCTTCGCATTCCCCAGTCCCGCACGGCATAGGTGAACTGTCAAGAACCTCCCGGGGGAGGCTCCAGGGGGCGCCCAGAGGCATGCGCCGTCGGCCGGTGGGGCTGTTGGCGCCGACAGGAGTGCGAAGCCACTACGGGGCGCGGAACGGCTCCGCGCGCCGATAACCGACGCGGTCGGCGCCCGGCAAGTTTCAGCAAACCGACGGATCAGCCACATATTCACTCGTACGAGTGAATTCTGGTACCGGCTCCCGCCAGTTCCGGCCAGTCGTTGTCGGCCCTGTCGGCCCTGTCGGCCCTGTCGGCCCCGTCAGTCCCGTCAGTCCTCGTCTCCCACCCGCTCCAGCAGCGCCACCGGCAGCCCCGCGAAGAGCTCGCCCACGCGCGCGTGCCCCGTGAACTCCCGCCCCGGCGCCAGCGCGTCGGCCCACCGCCCCGGCGGCAGCGGCAGGACCGTGTCCCGCCAGCCGCCCGCGTCGGCCAGCCGCAGCGACAGCCGGGTCACCGCCGTGACCACCTCCCCGGAGCGCGCGAACGCCAGGCAGTACTCCGCGGCCGGCCCCTCGGCGGTCAGCGGCGTGTACGTCGCCGTGCCGCCGAAGACGTCCGGGCGCCGGGCCCGCAGCCGCAGCGCCGCCGCCGTCACCGCGTCCTTCTCGCCCGGGTGTTCCGGCGGGAAGGCGGCCGGCCGCCGGTTGTCCGGGTCCACCAGCGCCCGGTACTCGCCCTCCGTGCCCTGGTAGACGTCCGGCACCCCCGGCATCGTCAGGTGCACCAGGGCCGTCCCCAGCACGTTCGCCCGGACGTGCGGCGCCAGCGCGGCCCGGAAGGCCCCCACGCGCTCTCCCGGCGCCCCGCACGGCCCCGCCGCGACGAACGAGACCACCGCCTCCTCGTACGGCGGCTCCTGCTCCGTCCAGCTCGTGTACAGGCCCGCCTCCCGTACGTGCTTCACCAGCGCCCCGCGGACCCGCTCCGGATCCGCCGGGCCGAGCCCGAACACCGTCTGCCAGGCCGCCCAGGCCAGCTGCGCGTCCGGCACCCCCTCGTCGTCCCGGGTCACCTCGGCCAGCACCTCCGCCCAGCGCTCCGGGCACTCCGTCAGCACCGCGAGCGCGGCCCGCACGTCGGCGCTGCGCTTGGTGTCGTGCGTCGTCACCACCGTCCCGGTGAGCGGCCAGTCGCGCTGCACGCGCGCGCAGTAGGCGTGGAAGGCGTCGGGGGAGACGCCGGGGCTGCCCGGGTCCCCGCCCACCTCGGTCGCCGACAGCAGCGGCACATAGCGGTAGAACGCCGTGTCCTCCACGGACTTGGCCCGCAGCGCCGACGCGGTCTGCGCGAACCGGGTCCGGAACTCCGCGGTCCCCGGCCCGTTCCCCGCCAGGAGCAGCCCGCGCACCACGTCCACCGCCCCGCCCTCCGCGGGCACCACGAAGGCCCGCCGGGCCTCCTCGGCGGCCTCCGCGGTGACCACGGCGGCCACGTCGCCGGAGGCGTACGGCCGGTACACCCGCATCCGCACCAGCAGCTCCTGCAGCGCGGTGCGCAGCGCCCAGGGCGCCCGGTCGCGCAACGCGGGATCCGGCGACGTCGCGCACACGCGCGTGGCCGCCCGCGTCAGCCGGTCCGTCTCGGCCGCCAGGTCGTGCGTGATCACCTTGTACGCCGCCCGCCGCACGGTGGCCGCCCAGTCGCCGCCGCGGTCCGTCTGCGGGGCCGCGAACCCGCGGTACCCGTCGAGCAGTTCACCGGCGCCCGCGGCATCCGTGAACAGGCCGTCCACGTGCCGCAGGGCGTCGTACCCGGTGGTCCCCGCGACCGCCCAGCCGGCCGGCAGGTGCTCGCCGTCGGCCAGGATCTTCTCCACGACCGTCCAGCGCCCGCCGGTCGCCTCGTGCAGCCGTGCGAGGTAGCCGTCGGGGTCGGCGAGGCCGTCGGGATGGTCGACGCGCAGCCCGTCCAGCACGCCCTCGTGCAGCAGCTGGAGGATCTTGCCGTGGGTGGCCTCGAACACCTCCGGGTCCTCCACCCGCACCCCGATCAGCTCCGAGATGCTGAAGAACCGCCGGTAGTTCAGCTCGGTGCGGGCCAGCCGCCACCACACCGGGCGGTACCACTGGGCGTCCAGCAGCTCCGGCAGCGGCAGGTCCGCGGTGCCGTCGCGGAGCGGGAAGGCGTGCTCGTGATAGCGCAGCACGTCCCCGTCGACCGTCAGCTGCCCGAGCACCTCGCCGACCGGCCCGCCCAGCACCGGCACCAGCAGCTGCCCGCCCTGCGCCTCCCAGTCGATGTCGAACCAGCGCGCGTACGGCGACTTCGGGCCCTCCCGGAGCACCTCCCACAGGGCGTGGTTGTGCCGGGGGGACATCGCCATGTGGTTCGGCACGATGTCGGCGACGAGGCCGAGGCCGTGCTCCCGCGCGGTGCGCGACAGCGCCCGCAGCCCTTCCTCGCCGCCGAGTTCCTCGCGCACGCGCGCGTGGTCCACGACGTCGTAGCCGTGCGTGGAGCCCGGGACGGCCTCCAGGACGGGGGAGAGGTGGAGGTGGGAGACACCGAGCGAGGCCAGGTACGGCACCGCCGAGGAAGCTGCCGAGAAGGGGAAGCCAGGCTGGAGCTGGAGTCGGTAGGTGGCCGTCGGGACGGTGGGGGTGCTTCGCGCGGCTGTCATGCGGACGTATGTACCCGTCTGGTCGGCTTCTGTGTCACCGGGTGCGGTACGCGCCCTGAAGGGGCGCTGGGGGTACCCCCGGCCGAAGGCTGGGGGAGGAACTGCGCGACCAGCCCCCACCGGCCCGCACCCGTACAACGGCCTGACGGAGTGCGCATCCCTACGCCGGCCGCTTCAGAACGGTCAGGCTCCGGCCCACCAGCGTCAGACGTTCGCCCCCGTCCACCTTCACCCCGGGCGGCACCGGCTCCGCCTGTGCCGTGTCGACCACCACCTCCCACTGCCGGCCGTGATTCACCGGCACCACGAAGTCCAGCGGCTCCGGCGACGCGTTGAACATCAGCAGGAAGGAGTCGTCGGCGATCCGCTGGCCCCGTGTGTCCGGTTCCGAGATCGCGTTGCCGTTGAGGAAGACCGTGAGGGCCGACGCCTGGGCCGAGTCCCAGTCCCGCTGGACCATCTCGTGGCCCTCGGGGGTGAACCAGGCGATGTCGGAGAGCTCGTCGTGGGTGCCCTCCACCGGGCGGCCGTGGAAGAAACGCCGGCGCCGGAAGACCGGGTGCTCCTTGCGCAGCCGTGCCATCGCACGCGTGAAGGCCAGCAGCCCGCTGTCGTCGTCGGCACCCGGCCAGTCCACCCAGGACACCTCGTTGTCCTGGCAGTACGCGTTGTTGTTGCCCTGCTGGGTGCGCGCGAACTCGTCGCCGTGGCCGAGCATCGGCACGCCCTGGGACAGCATCAGCGTGGCGATGAAGTTGCGCATCTGCCGCTCGCGCAGTTCGAGGACCGAGGGGTCGTCGGTGTGTCCCTCGACCCCGCAGTTCCAGGACCGGTTGTGGCTCTCGCCGTCCCGGTTGTCCTCGCCGTTGGCCTGGTTGTGCTTGTCGTTGTACGAGACGAGGTCGTGCAGGGTGAAGCCGTCGTGGCAGGTGACGAAGTTGATGGAGGCCAACGGGCGGCGGCCGTCGTCCTGGTAGAGGTCGGAGGAACCGGTCAGCCGGGACGCGAACTCCGCCAGTGCGCGCGGCTCGCCGCGCCACAGGTCGCGCACGGTGTCCCGGTACTTGCCGTTCCACTCGGTCCACAGCGGCGGGAAGTTGCCCACCTGGTAGCCGCCCTCGCCCACGTCCCACGGCTCGGCGATCAGCTTCACCTGGGAGACGACCGGGTCCTGCTGCACCAGGTCGAAGAACGACGAAAGCCGGTCCACCTCGTGGAACTGCCTCGCCAGGGTCGCCGCGAGGTCGAAGCGGAAGCCGTCGACGTGCATCTCGGTGACCCAGTACCGCAGCGAGTCCATGATCATCTGGAGCACGTGCGGGGACCGCATCAGCAGCGAGTTGCCGGTGCCGGTGGTGTCCATGTAGTAGCGCGGGTCGTCGGTCAGGCGGTAGTACGACTGGTTGTCCAGGCCCCGGAAGGAAAGCGTCGGGCCCAGGTGGTTGCCCTCGGCGGTGTGGTTGTAGACCACGTCGAGGATCACCTCGATCCCGGCCTCGTGCAGCGCCCGCACCGCCGACTTGAACTCCAGGACCTGCTGGCCGCGGTCGCCCCAGGAGGCGTACGCGTTGTGCGGGGCGAAGAAGCCGATGGTGTTGTAGCCCCAGTAGTTGTTCAGGTCCATGTCGACCAGCCGGTGGTCGTTCACGAACTGGTGGACCGGCATCAGCTCCAGGGCCGTGACGCCCAGCGCCGTCAGGTGGTCGATGACGGCCGGGTGGGCCAGGCCCGCGTAGGTGCCGCGCAGCTCCTCCGGCAGGCCCGGGTGGCGCATGGTGAGGCCCTTCACGTGGGCCTCGTAGATCACGGTGTGGTGGTACTCGGTGCGCGGCCGGCGGTCGTCGCCCCAGTCGAAGTACGGGTTGATCACCACCGACGTCATGGTGTGCGGCGCGGAGTCCAGGTCGTTGCGCTTGTCGGGGTCGCCGAAGTGGTAGCCGTACACCTCCTCGCCCCAGTGCACCGACCCGCTGACCGCCTTCGCGTACGGGTCGAGCAGCAGCTTCGCCGAGTTGCAGCGCTGTCCGCGCCCGGGGTCGTACGGGCCGTGCACCCGGAAGCCGTACCGCTGCCCCGGCATCACGCCGGGCAGGTAGGCGTGCCGGACGAAGGCGTCGCTCTCCCGCAGTTCCACCGCGGTCTCGGAGCCGTCGTCGTGCAGCAGACACAGCTCCACTCGGTCCGCGGCCTCGGTGAAGACCGCGAAGTTGGTCCCGGCGCCGTCGTACGTGGCGCCGAGCGGATATGCCTCTCCAGGCCAGACCTGCATGAAGTCGACTCTTCCAGGTGTGTCCTGCGCCCGGGGGCGCCTTGGTCATGAGTCTGCCCGAAAGTCGTGGAACCCCATGTGACTTACACCCCTCTTACCCGGCGACCAGTGCACACAGCGGCCCGTGTGGCGACGTGTGCCGAACCAGTGGGGCAATCACGTACTCCCTGTGACCAAGGGGGAGTAGGGGGAAGATGTGCGCAAGATAGTGCACCGCCATCTGGGCAAGGTGGTGGCCGGTGCGGGACTGGCGGTGGCGGGGACCGCCGTGATGGTCGGGATCACCCTGCCGGGCACGGCAGGGGCGAACGAGTCGGGAGGGAGCGACGGGAACGCGGCAGTGGCCGCGCAGCAGGGGGGCCAGGGGCAGGACGCCGTCAAGCCGGGCGTGGTGGAACAGGCTCCCGCCGAGGGGAAGAAGGGCACGGGCAGCGACCCGCTGACCGACGACGAGACCAGGCGTGTCGAACAACTCGCTCTGACCAAGCAGATGTTCGGTGCCGGGGAGAACGTCGAGGGCCGGCGCGGCCCGGAGCGGCTCAGCGTCGATCTCGCCGAGCCGGACGCGAACGAACTGGACAGCTCGGACGCGCCGCGCCGCGCGGACGTGACGTTCTACGACTACCGGGACGACACCCTCGTCACCCGGACCGTCAACCTCGACACCGGCAAGGTCGAGCACACCACCAGCAGCAAGGGCGTCCAGCCGCCGCTCAGCCACGACGAGAACGTCGAGGCGCTCAAGGTGCTGGTCGCCGACCCGCTCGGCGCCGGACTGAAGGCGGACTTCAAGGACGCCACCGGCACCGCGCTGACCGACCCGGAACAGCAGCTGCTGCTCAACAGCGCGGTCTACCGCGCCACTCCGGGCGCCCAGCCGGCCGCCCTCGACGCGTGCGGCGAACACCGCTGCGTGCGGCTCTTCCCCAAGGTGAAGAACGGGCCGTGGATCGACGCCAGGTCGCTCATCGTCGACCTGAGCGCGCGCAAGGTCGTGAAGCTCGGCCGCTGAGCCGGCCCCTCCGTCCGCCTTTCACCTCTCACCCTGCATCTCCCGTACCAGGAGTCACTTCGTCATGCACGTGAACCTGCGCGCGAGCACGCGCGCGCCCAGAATCCGCCACGCCCGCAGGACGGCCGCGGTGGGCCTGTCCGCGGTCGCGCTGGCTGCCGGCGCCACCACCGCGGCCGGACCCGCCGTCGCCCAGCCCAAGCAGGCCGCCGCGCCCGCCGCCGACTGCTCGGCCGCCTACCGCATCGAGCAGAAGCTCTCCACCGGTACCACCTGGCGGATGTGCTGGCGCTACGACAGCAAGGCCGGACTGGTCCTGGAGCACATCTCCTACCAGCCCAAGGGCGAGTCGGCCCCCATCAAGGTCCTCTCCAGCGCCCGCCTCGCCCAGATCGACGTCCCCTACGACGACGGCAGCGTCGAGTACGACGACCTGACCGGCTTCGGCTTCGCCCAGGGCCTGGTACCGCTCGACTCGGCCGAGTGCCCCGGCGGCACCATCAAGACCGTCAAGGTCCCCGAGGCCTGGGACCCGGCCCACCCGAACGTCAACGGCCTGTGCACCACCACCCGTTCGCGCGGCCACGCGTACCGGATGCAGGCCGACACCGGCAACCGGGTGTACCAGCAGCAGGGCAAGGACCTGCTGGTCTACACCGTCAACAAGGTCGGCTGGTACGAGTACATGACCGAGTGGCGGTTCCAGGACGACGGCACGATCAACATGAACGTCGGCGCCACCGGCAGTCTCTCGCCGGGTGACTACGACGCCGGGGACGGCCGCGGCTGGCCGATCGGCAAGGGCGCACACGCCTACGCCACCAGCCACGCCCACAACGTCTTCTGGAAGCTGGACTTCGACCTGGACGGCTCCTCCAAGAGCCGCGTCGAACAGTACGACTCGGCGGTCAGCGCGCCCACGCACGGCCAGGAGGCGCCCACCAACAAGACCACCCGCACCGACGTCACCAAGGAACTCGCCGGTGACGCCAAGAACATGCGCTGGTGGCGGGTGGTCAGCACGGCCGGCAAGAACAAGGACGGGCACCCGCGCTCGTACGAGATCGTCCAGGGCGCCAGCACCAAGTACCCGGGCCACCCCTTCACTTCGCACGACGTGTACTTCACCCAGTACGACAAGTGCGAGCTGTTCGCCAGCAACAACCCGGGCTGCGCGACCGGACACCCCAAGACCGTCGACAAGTTCGTCAACGGGCAGACCCTCACCAACCCCGTGGTCTGGGTGAACGTCGGTTTCCACCACATCGCGCGCGACGAGGACCAGCAGCCGATGCCGGTCCACTGGCAGGGCTTCGCCATCGCCCCGCGGGACGTCACCGCTATGAATCCGCTCACTCCGGCAGCCCTTGCTGATCAGAACGGACAGCCCGGAAACGGTAGTTGAGAAACGACCTGTCCATCCGGCTGCACCGCCGACCACTCCCGGAGTACCCTTCCTTGATCGTTGGCACAGGGAGAGCTCGGGGGAGCGGAAGGCGGTGCACGGGTGGGCTCGGGAGGCCTGGAGCTGCCCCCTGGTGACGAGGGTCACGAGGGGAACTCCACAGACGTCCCGCCCGGCGCGGTGTCCCTGGCCCGGCCGATGGACGCCACGGGCTCCATCGGACCGGAGCTGGAGTGGGACGCCGACGCCTGGCTGGAGGTGCGTACGCGCGCCCAGCGGGCCGGCCGGGCCTACATCTGGCTGAACCTCGTCGAGCAGCGGATGCGCACGGTCGTGGCCGCCGTGCTGCGGCCCATCTACGAACCCGTCCACGGCGACGAGTGGGTGGTCGCCGCGGCCGGTCCGGCCGGCCAGGAGTGGGTCCAGCGGGCGGTCGCGGTCCGCGAGGTCAGCCGCCGCAAGGGGTACCTGCTCGACCCCGCCGACGACAACGTGCTCAGCTTCCTCACCCTGCCCCAGCTGCGCGAGCTGATGGTGCAGCACTGGCCGTGCTTCGAGCCGTACTTCGACGAGCGCCGGGACGTCGAACTCGCCCTGGACGAGCTGGAGGTGACCCGCAACGTCGTCTCCCGCAACCGGGCGCTGTCCGGGGCCGTCCTCGACCAGGCCGAACGCGCCTCCGCCCGGCTCCTGGAGATGCTCGGCGCGGGCGGTGACGTGCCCTCGGCGCGCCGGCTCCCGGTGGACGCGGTGGAGGACCTGGTCGGCGACCGCTACGCGGACGTCGTCGCCGTCCACCCCGACCGGGTCCGCCTCATGCGCCAGTTCCCGGCCGAGGACCTCTTCGGCGGTGCCCGCCGCCTGGACGCCATCGGTATCGGCCTGAACCTGCTCGTGCAGAACTTCTCCGGCCGCCGCCTGGTCCGGCTCGCCGAGACCGGCTGCCGGGTCCGCCTCCTCTTCCTCAACCCCGCCTCCAGCGCGGTCAAGCGCCGCGAGCGCGAACTCGGGATGAAACGGGGCGAACTGGCCCGCTCGGTCGAGATGAACATCCTCCACATGCGCCGGGTCCGGTCCCGACTGCGCGACCCGGGCGCCTTCGAGATCCAGGTGTACGACGACACCCCCCGCTTCTCCGCGTACCTGGTCGACGGTGACGGCGCCGACGGCGTCGGGATCATCCAGTCCTATCTGCGCGGGGCGCGCGGGATGGAGTCACCGGTGCTGGTGCTCCGCAACGGCAGCAAGGTGGTCAAGTCGGACGACGTCATGGAGACGGGCCTCTTCCCGACATACCGCGAGGAGTTCGAGACGGCTTGGGCGGATTCGCGCCCGGTGTCCTGACGCATGCGTGCGGCGGTGCCACGCCGGTAAGCGGAACGCGGTCCTCTGATTGTCAGTGGGGCATGCGAGGGTGGAGACCACTGGGGGAAAGCACCACCAAGAAGGGGGGCCGCCCATGGGCTGGCACCAGGAGCTCCTGATCGGCTTCGACCTGGAGACGACGGGCACGGATCCGCGCGAATCACGGATCGTCACGGGGGCCGTGATCGAGGTCAGGGCCGGGCAGGAGCTGGGCCGCCGCGAGTGGCTGGCGGATCCGGGCGTGGAGATCCCGGCCGACGCCGTCGCGGTGCACGGCATCAGCAACGAGCGGGCGGCGGCCGAGGGCAGACCGGCCGACCAGGTCGCCGACGTCCTCGCGGACGTCCTCACCGGGTACTGGAAGACGGGCGTCCCGGTCGTCGCCTACAACGCGACCTTCGACCTCACCCTGCTCTCGGCGGAGCTGCGCCGGCACGGACTCCCGTCCCTCTCCGACCGCCTCGGCGGCCTCGACCCGGCGCCGGTCGTCGACCCGTACACCATCGACCGCTGGGTGGACCGCTACCGCCGCGGCAAGCGGAACCTGGAGGCGGTCTGCGCCGAGTACGGCATCACCCTCGCCACGGCCCACAACGCCTCGGCCGACGCGCTCGCCGCGGCGCGGCTGGCCGGTGCGATAGCCGAGCGGTACCCGAAGATCGCGGTGCTGGGTCCGGCGGAGCTGCACCGGCGGCAGGTGGAGTGGTACGCGGAGTGGGCGGCGGATTTCCAGCAGTTCTTGCGGCGCAAGGGGGAGGCCGACGCGGTGGTCGACGGGGCGTGGCCCCTGCGGGAGCTGGCCGACGTGGTCTGAGCGTGCCGGGTGCGTTGTCGGTCGTCTGCGGCTTCGTCGTGGCTGGTCGCGCAGTTCCTCCCCCAGCCTTCGGCCGGCGGTACCCCCAGCGCCCCTGACGGGGCCCGGTTGTGCGGTCAGAAGGGATACCACCGCACCGACTCGTCGCCCTCTCGTAGTGATGCCACCCGGCGTTCGAATTCCGTCAGGGCCTTCGGGTTGCTCGGGGCGTGCTGGGCGACCCAGGCGCAGCTGGCCGTCTCCCGGGCGCCGCGGAGCACGCCGCACCCCTCCCACGCGCGCACGTCCCAGCCGTAGGCCTCGGTGAACGAGTCGTAGGCCTCGGGTGGCATCCCGTAGCGGTCGCGGGAGAGGGCCATCACCACCAGGTCGTGCTCGCGCAGGTCGGAGGAGAAGGTCTCCAGGTCGACCAGGACCGGGCCGTGCGGGCCGACGTGCACGTTGCGGGGGAGCGCGTCCCCGTGGATCGGCCCCGGCGTCAGGTGGGGCGTCAGCGCGGCCGCGGCCGTCGCGAAGCCGTCCCGGCGCTCCCGCAGGTACGCCGCGTCGGCGGGGTCGACCGCGTCGCCGGCCAGCCGCAGCCAGCGCTCCACACCGCCCAGCAGCTCGCGGGGCGGCAAGGGGAAGGGGGGTGCGGGCAGCGCGTGCACGATCCGGAGCAGTTCGGCCAGATCCTGCGGCTCGGCCGGGCGTACCGCATCCGGCAGCCGGTGCCACAGGGTCACCGGGTGGCCCTCGACGAGCAGCGCCTTCGGCTCGGCGGCCCGCACGGCCGGCACGTCCGCCTCCGCCAGCCAGCCGGCGATCTCCAGCTCCCGTCGGGCCCGGTCGAGGAGTTCGGCGTCCCGGCCGACCTTCACCACCAGGTCGCCGGCGGTGAACACCGCGTTCTCCCCCAGGGCCAGGAGCGCCGCGCCGGCCGCCCCGCCGGGCAGTACATCCGCCGCGGCCAGTACGTCCCGCGCCCTTGCCTCGTCCATCGCCTGCCTCCGTGTCCGCCGCTGTGCGTGTGCACACGGCGTCGTCTTCTCGCCATCCGCCGGCCAGTCTCGCATCCACGGAGGTCGGACCGGGTGCGCGGTGCCTTGACGAGACCACCTGCCTTCACGACCATGACCAGGCCCGACCGGGCCGCGCAGAGGGGGATGACGTGGCATTGGCGACTGACGCGGCGGACCCGCGGCGACCCGCCGCCTTACGCATGACCGACCGCGGCGCCTGGTTCCTGGTCCTGCCCGCCGTGATCCCGATCCTCGTGCTGAGCGTCGGCCCGCTGCTCTACGGGATCCTGCTGGCGTTCACCGACGCCCAGTCCGGCCGGACCGCGGCGACCCGGTGGACCGGTGGCCTCAACTTCCGGGACCTGCTGCACGACACGCTCTTCTGGGAGTCGTTCCGGATCGGCCTGGTCTGGGCCGTCGGCGTGACCGTGCCCCAGTTCCTGCTCGCCCTCGGCCTCGCCCTCCTCCTCAACCAGGAGTTACGGCTGCGCCGGCTGGCCCGCGCCCTGGCGATCGTGCCGTGGGCGATGCCCGAGGTCGTCGTCGGCATCATCTGGCGGCTGGTCTACAACCCCGACGCGGGCGTCCTCAACGAGACCCTGCACGACCTCGGCCTCGGCGACGGCCGGGACTGGCTGAGCGGCCTCGGCACCGCCCTGCCCGCCGTGATCGTCGTCGGCGTCTGGGCCGGGATGCCGCAGACCACCGTCGCCCTGCTCGCGGGACTCCAGAACACCCCGCGCGAACTGCACGAGGCGGCGGCCGTGGACGGCGCCGGCGCCTGGCGCCGCTTCCGCACGGTCACCTGGCCCGCCCTTAGACCGATCGCGCTGGCCGTCACCGCACTCAACCTGATCTGGAACTTCAACTCCTTCGCCCTGGTCTACGTCCTGACCAACGGCGGCCCCGGCGGCAAGACCCGGCTGCCGATGCTCTTCGCCTACGAAGAGGCCTTCCGCTACGGCCAGTTCGGGTACGCGGCGGCGATGGGCTGTGTGATGGTCGCGGTGATCGCGGTGCTGCTCGCCGTCTTCCTGACGGGACGCCTGCGGGGAGGCGAGGACGCGTGAAGACCCGTACCGCAGCCCGCGCCGGCCAGTACGCGGCCCTGCTGGCCTACCTCGTCTTCCTGGCCTTCCCGCTCCTGTGGCTGCTCTCCACCGCCTTCAAGTCCCCGCAGGAGCTGGGCAGTCTGCACCCGACCTGGATCCCCCGGCACCCCACCCTGGCCAACTTCCGCCAGGCCTTCGACGAGCAGCCCCTGCTGCGCGCCGGTCTCAACTCCCTGCTCGCCGCGCTCGGCGCCGCGCTGATCGCCGTCGTGCTGGCGACCCCGATGGCATACGTCATGGCCCGGCGCCGCAGCGCGCTGTCCCGGGCGGCCACCGGGTGGGTGGTGGTCAGCCAGGCCTTCCCGTTCGTCCTGGTGATCATCCCGCTGTTCCTGGTGCTGAAGAACCTGCGGCTGATCGACTCCCTGTCCGGGCTGGTACTGGTGTACGTGGTGTGGGCGCTGCCGTTCGCCCTGTGGATGCTCGTCGGATTCGTCCGCGCGGTACCCGTCGAACTGGAGGAGGCGGCGGCCGTCGACGGGGCCGGGCGGCTGCGGACGCTGGTGTCGGTGACGGCACCGCTGCTGGCGCCGGGGATCGTGGCGACGGGGCTGTTCGCCTTCGTCACCGCGTGGAACGAGTTCTTCTTCGCACTGGTACTGCTGAAGACACCAGAGAAACAGACCCTGCCGGTCGTGCTCACCCACTTCATCGGCGCGGAGGGCGTGGCCGACCTGGGCCCGCTGGCGGCGGCCGCCTTCCTCGCCACCCTGCCCTCGCTGGTCGTCTTCGCGCTCGTCCAGCGGCGGATCACGGGCGGGATGCTCGCCGGGGCGGTGAAGAGCTGATGCGCTCCAGGATCGGCACGGCCGTCGTCGTCCTCCTTCTGCTGCTCGCGGGCTGCACCTCCGCCACCCGCACCGGCGGCCCGGTCACCCTCCGCTTCCAGTCCCTGGCCTGGCAGGACGAGTCGGTCGCCGCCAACAAGGAACTGGTGAAGGAGTGGAACGCCACCCACCGGGACGTCAAGGTCGAGTACGTCCAGGGCAGTTGGGACAGCGTCCACGACCAGCTGCTCACCTCCTTCGAGGGCGGTGAGGCCCCAGACATCATCCACGACGCCTCCGACGACCTCGCGGACTTCGCCTACGGCGGCTACCTCGCCGACCTGACCGGACTGCTGTCCGCCCGCCTCAGGTCCGACATACCGGAGCGGAGCTGGGAGACCGCCACCTTCGGCAAGGGCGTCTACGGCGTGCCCTTCCTCCAGGAACCACGGGTACTGATCGCCAACAGGACCTGGCTCGCGCAGGCCGGCGTGCGCATACCCACCCCCGAACACCCCTGGACCTGGGCCGAGTTCCGGCAGATCACCGAGCAGCTCAGCGGTGCCGGCAGGTACGGCGTCGCCTGGCCGCTCAAGGAGCCCGTCTCCGCCACGCTCAACCTGTCGCTGTCGGCGGGCGGACAGCTCTTCCACCGGGGCGCCGACGGCAAGGTGACCGTGCGGTTCGGGGCCGCCGACCAGGTCGTGCCGCGCACGGTCCACGACCAGGTGAACGTCGACCACAGCGCGCCCGGCTCCACCCTGGGCAGCGGAGGTTCGGACACCCTGCCGGGCTTCTTCGGCGGGAAGTACGCGATGGTCCCGCTCGGCTTCTCCTACCGACAGCAGATCGTCCAGCAGGCACCCAAGGGCTTCGAGTGGGAGGTGCTGCCCGCCCCGGCCGGCGCCGACGGCCTCGCCCAGGGCGTCAGCCCGCAGACGCTGTCCGTCGCCGCGGACAGCCCGCACAAGAAGGAGGCCGTCGCGTTCATCGACTTCCTGCTGCGGCCGGAGAACATGGTCCGGCTCGCCCTCGGCGACTGGATGCTGCCCACCGGCACCCAGGCCCTCAAGGACCCCGCCCTGCACACCGCGAAGTACGGCTGGGCCACCGGCACCGCCCTCGCCGAACACCTCAGCCCGGCCCCCGCCCAGACGGTCCGCGGCTACCCCGAGTGGAAGGACAAGGTGGCCACCCCGGCCCTCCAGGAGTACTACAGCGGCGCCATCGGCCTCGGCGAACTCCGCCACCGCCTGGAGAAGGACGGCAACCTGGTGCTGGCCCGCTACCAGCGCTGACCTCTCATGGGCACAGAACAGGGCCCGTTGACTCCCCCGGAGACCAACGGACCCTGTGTCAAAGGGCGGTGCTCCCTGCTCAGACCGGCAGCCGGTCCTGCTCGTCCCGGCCGGCCGGCGGCGCCACCGCCTCCGGCGACTCGTCGTGCGTCAGGTCGGGCAGCCACCGCAGCCAGCTCGGCAGGTACCAGTTGCGCTCGCCGAGCAGGGCCATCACCGCCGGGAGCAGCACGCCCCGGATGACGGTCGCGTCGATGAGGACCGCGGCCGCCAGGCCCACACCCATCTGCTTCATGGACTGCATGGACAGCGTGCCGAAGATCGCGAACACGGCGACCATGATGACGGCGGCGCTGGTGACGACCCCGGCCGTGGTGACCACGCCGTGCTGGATCGCGTCCCTGGTGGACCGGCCGCGCATCCGGGCCTCGCGGATCCGGGAGACCACGAACACGTGGTAGTCCATGGACAGGCCGAACAGGATCACGAAGAGGAACAGCGGCAGCCAGGTGACGATCGCGCCGACGCCCTCCGCGCCCACCAGCGAGGCGCCCCAGCCGTGCTGGAAGACGGCGACGAGGATGCCGTAGGCGGCGCCCACCGAGAGCAGGTTGAGCAGGATCGAGGTGACCGCGACCGTCAGCGAGCGGAAGGAGAGCAGCATCAGGAGGAAGGCGAAGACCACCACGAAGGCGAAGACCGGCACGACCGAGCCGAGCAGCTGGTCGTTGAAGTCCTGGTTGCCCGCGACGTTCCCGGTGATCGGCGCCTGCACGCCGTCGACCTTGCCGAGCGTGGCCGGCCGTACCTCGTCGCGCAGCTTCTCCAGGCTCCGGCCGGCCTTGTCCAGGTCGGAGCCGCCGACCAGCGGCACGGTGACCAGGGCGACGTTCTGGGCGTCGTGCAGCTTGATGTCGACCGGGCCGCGCGAGGCGCCCGAGCTGATCGCCCGCTCCTTGAAGTCGGTCAGCGCCTGCCTGACCTCGGGGGCGTTGATGTCCTTCGCCCTGACGACCACCTCGGCGGGCTCGGAGCCGCCCGGGAAGGCCTGGTTGAGCCGGTCGTACGTCCCCACGATCGGCAGCGAGTGGCCGAACTCCTGGTCCAGGGTGAGCTGCGAGGTCTTCATGCCCAGCGCGGGAGCGGCGACCGCGAGCAGCGCGCCCACCGCGACGAGCACGGAGACCAGCGGCCTGGCGAGCACGCCCCGCAGCACGGCCGTCCAGAACCGGCTCTCGGACGGCCCGTGGGCCCGCCTGCGGCGGCGCAGGAACGGTAGACGACCCTTCTCCACCCGGTGGCCCAGCAGGGAGAGCAGCGCGGGCAGCACGGTCACGGAGCCCACCATGGCGACCGCGACGACCATCAGGGAGGCCAGGCCCATCGCCTCGAACTCGGCGAGGCCGGTGAAGAGCATGCCCGCCATCGCCACGCACACCGTGACACCGGAGACGATGATCGCCCGGCCGCTGGTGGCGGCGGCGATCCGCAGCGCGGCGTCCGCGCCCCGGCCGGCCTCCCGCTCCTCGCGCTCCCGGCGCAGGTAGAACAGGCAGTAGTCGACGCCGACCGCCATGCCGACCAGCAGCATCACGGAGTTGGCGGTGTCGCTCATCGGCTGCAGATGGCTGACCAGGCCCATCAGACCCATCGTCGCCATGATCGCGGTGACCGCCAGACCTACCGGCAGCAGGGCCGCCACCAGCGCGCCGAAGGCGATCAGCAGGATGCCGAAGGCGACCGGCACGGCGGAGTACTCGGCCCGCTGGAAGTCCTTGCCGAAGGCGTCGTCGTACTGCTTGTTCATGCTGGCGCCGCCGATCTCCTCGATCCGCAGCGTGCCGTGCGCCTTCTGCACCCCCGCCACCGCGTCCAGCACCGGCTGCACCCGGTCGCCCGCGGTCTCGGAGTCGCCGCGCATGTCGAACTGGACGAGCGCGCTGCGGCCGTCCTTCGAGATCGTCCCAGTGACGTACGGCGAGGTGACGTCCGTGACCCTGCCGGTGCCGTCGACGGCCTTCACGACGTCCGTGACGGCGGACTTGAACGCGGTGTCCGTGGCCTTGACCGACGGGTCCTTGGCCTGGATCAGGACCGTCTCGCTCGCCGGTTCCTTGATGCCCGCGTCGTCGATGATCTGCGCTGCGGTGTGGGTCTCGCCCTTGAGCTGGTCGCTCTCGTCGACGTCGACCCGTCCCGCGGCCGAGCCGAGCCCCATGGCCAGGACGACGAACAGCACCCATATGCCGACGGCGGCCCAGCGGTGCCGGGCGCTCCAGCCGCCGGCCCGGGCGGCCAGCCCCCGCACCCGCGTCTCTCCGTTCCCCATGACGGGATCCATGACGGGAATGCCCCCCTCGTGTGCGGTGACGGCCCCGGCCGCCACGGTCTCTTCACGACTTCCTTCGTTCGATTCGAAGGTATGGGCCGAATAAGACCGACTCCTCGTGCTGCCCGGTGAAGTCCGGCGGCCGTCTCTCGTCGCCTGGGAGGATGTCGGGCCCTTACATCTATCCACCCATCTCGGGGGTGATGATCAGGGACGTCCCTTCCGACGCCGCCGATCCCGTTTGTGATTGCGAAACCTTGTTGAACAAGTCACAGGTGCGTGTAGGAGTTGATCCGGACCGGTCCGATCGGCCAGAGTTTCGGGCAGCCCGGCATGCCCGGCACGGCCGTCGTGCCATCCCCCACGGGGCACGACGGCCGTTCTAAGGTGTTCGAATGACGACGTATGCGGCGCTGCTGCGCGGGATCAACGTGGGCGGCAACAAGAAGCTCCCGATGGCCGAACTGCGCGCGCTCATGACCGGACTGGGATACGACTCCGTCCAGACCTACCTGCAGAGCGGACAGGCCGTCTTCAGCACCGCCCGAGGGGACGCCGAGTCTCTGGCGGCCGAGCTGGCCGGGGCGATCGAGGAGCGGTTCGGCTTCTCCGTCGACGTGCTCGTCCGCGACCACGCCTACCTGAAGGCGGTCGAGGCGGACTGCCCGTTCCCGGCCGCCGAACTGGCGGCCAAGCAGCTGCACGTCACGTACCTCTCCGCGCCGGTCAAGGCGGAGCGCTACGCCGACATCGACCCGGCCGCCCACCTCCCCGAGGAGTTCCGGCTCGGCGACCGCGCCCTGTACCTGTACGCCCCGGACGGCCTCGGCCGCTCCAAGCTCGCCGAGGCGCTGTCCCGGCCCCGGATCCACAAGGGGCTGACCGCCACCACCCGGAACTGGAACACCGTGGTCAAACTGGTGGAGCTGACGGCCCCGGAGGCATGACCGCCCGCCGCCGCGCCCCTGCCCCGGGGCGGGGGCGACGTCTGTGCGAGGCTCGTCCCATGCGCTACATCATCATCGGAGCGGGGGCCGTCGGCGGCGCGATCGGCGGGCGGCTGGCCGGCGCGGGACACGAGGTCGTCCTGGTGGCACGGGGCGCACACCACGCGGCGCTGCGGGACGCCGGGCTGCGGCTGAAGGTGCCGGACGGCGAGTACACGTACCGGCTCCAGGCCGTCACCGGGCCCGCGGAACTGGGCGAGTTGCGGGCGGACGACGTGCTCGTCCTCGCCGTCAAGACCCAGGACACCGTGACCGCCCTGCAAGCCTGGGGGCCGGCGCCGGTCGCGGGCGGTGGCACGGCGGCGCAGCGGCTGCCCCTGTTCTGCGCCCAGAACGGCGTGGAGGGCCAGCGCCTCGCCCTGCGCGTCTTCCGGCACGTCTACGGAGTCTGCGTCTGGCTGCCGTCGACCTTCGTCGAACCCGGTGTCGTCTCCGCGGGCGGCGCCCCCCTCACCGGCATGCTGCACCTCGGCCGCCACCCCCACGGCACCGACGCGACCGCCCTGCTGGTCGCCGCCGACCTGGAGCAGGCCCACTTCGAGGCACCGGTCGTGCCCGACGTGGCGCGCTGGCAGTACGCCAAGCTGCTCTCCAACCTCGGCAACGCGCTGGAGGCGGTCGCCGGGCCCGTCGCCGACGACGAGGCCACGACGCTGTTCACGAGCGTGCGGGCCGAGGGTGAGGCCGTGCTCGACGCCGCCGGTATCGCCTACGCGAGCGTCGAGGAGCAGCGGGCGCTGCGCGGCCACAAGGTGGACCTGGTTCCGCTGGTCGGCGCCCCGCGCGGCGGCGGCTCCTCCTGGCAGTCCCTCAGCCGGGGCACCGGCACCATCGAGGCCGACTACCTCAACGGCGAGATCGCCCTGCTGGGCCGCCTGCACGGCGTGCCCACCCCGCTCAACGACCTCCTGCAGCACCTCGCCAACGCCTTCGCACGCGAGCGCCGGGCGCCGGGTTCGATGCCGGTCGGGGAACTCGTCCGGCTCGCCGGTGAGGCCGCCTCCAGCACCGCTTGAGACGGGGAGCTGGTCACGTGCGGCGCTGTGGGGATCGCTCGCGCAGTTCCCCGCGCCCCTATCGGGGCACGTCACCTGTAGCGCCCCCTCAGGGGCGCGGGGAACTGCGCGAGCAGCCACGACGGCGCGGCAGTTCGCGCGAACCGGTGCAGTCCCTGGTGTGACGCGTTTGCCGGACGCGACGCAGAAGTAGGTGTGCCGGCCGCGGGCCGGTCTGTTCGCGGTCCGACGGACAGGGGAGCGCCGGACCGCGAACGCCAAGCCCGTCTCTCAGGCGCCGACGGCCGCCAGGGCCGGGGTGCGCGCCGCGTCGTACCGCTCAAGGAGCACCCGCGCCACCTCGGGCGCCGGGCCGAGCACCTCGGCCAGCACGTCCGCCTCCGCCGCGCCCCGCGCGATCCGGTCCGGCAGGAAGCCGGGGGCGAGGACGTACGGGGCCACCGCGACCCGGGCGCAGCCCAGCTCCCGCAGCTCGCGTACCGCCTCCTCGGTGCGGGGCAGGGACGCGGAGGCGAACGCGGGCCGCACCGCGCACCAGCCGGTGCGCTGCCACTCCCGAGCGAGACGTGCGATCACGGCGATCGCCTCCGGGTCGCTGGACCCCGCCGAGGCCAGCACGACCCCGGTCGAGGACCTGTCGGCGGGGGACAGCCCGGCCTC
Organism: Streptomyces sp. NPDC090499; assembly: GCF_044769305.1. Classification (NCBI taxonomy): domain Bacteria; kingdom Bacillati; phylum Actinomycetota; class Actinomycetes; order Kitasatosporales; family Streptomycetaceae; genus Streptomyces; species Streptomyces sp. NPDC090499. The sequence goes on along the minus strand of NZ_JBIVXP010000002.1, from coordinate 574,582 downwards.
GTACAGACGCCGTTCGAGGGCCGACAGGAGCAGCGGCGACGGGCCCAGCACCTCCGCCTGCCGGATCCGCAGCCGAGGCGGCGCGTCCCGCAGTACCGCCGGGATGTCCGCCTTCGCGTGGAAGGCGCGGGTCAGCAGCAGGGGGAGGGCCACGACGTCCCGGACGCCCTCCGCCGCCAGGGACTCCAGCACCCCGTGCACGGACGGGATGTTGAAGTCCAGGAAGCCCGTCTCCACGCGCACCCCGGGCCGCAGCGACCGTACCCGGCGCACCAGGGCGTGGACGGTCGCGGCGTGCCGCGGATCGCGGCTGCCGTGGGCGATGACGAGGAGAACGGGCTTCGCAGGCATGGACCTCAGCTCTTCACCAGCAGGCCGCGGCTGCGCAGCACCCACCGCTCCAGTGGACTGAAGATCAGCAGGTCGATCGCGATGCCGACGAACAGGATCAGGATGATGGCCTCGAACACCATCGCCATGTCACTGGCGGTGCGCGCGTTCTCCAGGAGCTGGCCGAGGCCCACGCCGAGGTCCGGGAAGCTCGCGATGATCTCCGCCGCCATCAGCGAGCGCCAGGAGAACGCCCAGCCCTGCTTGAGCCCCGCCACGTAGCCGGGCATGGCGGCCGGCAGCACGACGTGCCAGATGCCCTTGACGCCGGTCGCGCCCATGGTGCGCCCGGCCCGCAGGAACAGCGGCGGCACCTGGTCGACGCCGGACACCAGGCCGTTGGCGATGGAAGGGACCGCGCCGAGCAGGATCACGGCGTACATCATCGAGTTGTTCAGGCCCAGCCAGATCACGGCCGGCGGCACCCAGGCCACCGACGGCAGCGACTGGAGGCCGGACAGGATCGGGCCGATCGCCGCGCGCACGAACCTCACCCGCGCCACCAGCAGACCCAGCGGGGTGCCGATGAGGAGGGCGAAGAGGAAGCCGAGCAGGCCGCGGCTGACGCTGGTCCAGATGTAGCCGAGCAGGTCGCCCTTGAGCCAGGCGTCCTTGAACGCGTCGCCGACCGCGGCCGGCGAGGGCAGCTTGGACGGGTCGTCGACGACCGGGACCAGCAGCGTCCAGACCACGAGGACCACGGCGAGCGCGATGATCGGGGGCAGGATCTTGCCGGTGAAGGTCTGGCGGAGGGTCGGGCGGCTGGTGGCCGTCGTCTCCAGGGCGTCGAGGCCGGCCTCGACACTTCCGGCGTCCTTGGCCGGCGTCGTCTCAGTGCTGGCCATGACGGCGGATCTCCCCACGCAGTACATCGGTGATCTGAAGGGACAGTTCGGCCACCGGCGCGTCCTCGATGCGGCGCGGCTGCGGTATGCCGACCTCCCACTCGCGGGCTATCCGGCCCGGCCGGGACGACAGCAGGATCACCCGCTGGGCGAGCCGTACCGCCTCGCGCACGTTGTGCGTGACGAACAGGACGGAGACGCCGGTCTCCTCCCAGATCCGGGTCAGCTCGTCGTGCAGCACGTCCCGGGTGATGGCGTCCAGGGCCGAGAACGGCTCGTCCATCAGCAGCAGCCTGCTCTCCTGGGCGAGCGAACGGGCCAGGGCGGCCCGCTGGCGCATACCGCCGGACAGCTCGTGGACGCGCTTGCCGTGGGCGCCCTTCAGCCGGACCAGTTCGAGCAGTTCCTCGGCCCTGTCCCGGCGGTCGTTCTTGGGAACCCCCCTGAGCTTCAGGGCGAGTTCGATGTTCTTGCCCGCGGTCAGCCACGGGAAGAGGGCGTGCTCCTGGAACATCAGGGCGGGCCGCCCGTCCGTCGCGATGGAGCCCGCGGTGGGCTTGTCGAGCCCCGCCACCAGGTTCAGCAGCGTGGACTTGCCGCAGCCCGAGGCCCCCAGGAGGGTGACGAACTCGCCCGGCGCGACATCGAGGGTGATGTCGTCCAGGACGAGCTGCTGCCCGCCCGGAGTCGCGAAGGACTTCGAGACATGCTCAAGGCGTGCCGCGTACTCGACCGACTCGTCGGCCTTGGCGAGTGTCGTGGTCGTGGCCATGGTCGTCACCTCCTGGGAACTCGTCGGGACCGGGGTCAGCTGCTGCCGAGACCGGCGGCGTCGACCGGGCTCTGGCCGTCGGCCTTCAGCACCTTGTTGAGGAGCGTCAGGTCGTAGATGTTCTTCAGCAGCGGGTCGGTGAGCAGACCGGCCTTGACGGCGTGCTGGGCCTCGGTGTTGAGGGTGGAGGCCAGCGGGTCGTCGGTGAACTTGATCGACGACCAGGCCGAGTTGAGAACGTCGTCGGGCAGCGCCTTGCCGGAGTCGACCGCCAGCTGCTTGTTGGCCGAGGCCTTCGCCGCGTCCGGGTTGGCGTTGATCCACTTGTTGGTCTCGACCGAGCCCTTGAGGACCGCCTCGACGACCTTCGGGTGCTCCTTCAGGAACTTCTGCGACACGATGATGTTCGTGATCACGAACTTCTTGTCGGGCCACAGCGTGGACTCGTCGAGCAGCACCTTGCCGCCCTCGGCGACCAGCTTGGACGCGGTCGGCTCCGGCACCCAGGCGCCGTCGATGGAACCGGCCTTGAAGGCGTCCGGGGTGATCTTGTTGTCGGTGCGGACGACCGTGACGTCACCCTTGCCGCTCTGCGCGTCGACCTTCCAGCCCTGCTCGGCGATCCAGTTGAGGAACGCCACGTCCTGCGTGTTGCCCAGCTGAGGCGTCGCGATCTTCTTGCCCTTGACGTCCGCCAGCGACTTGATCTTCTTCGGGTTGACGACCAGCTTCACGCCGCCGGACGCCGAACCGCCGATGATCTTCAGGTCGGTGCCGTTGGACTTGGTGTAGCCGTTGATCGCCGGGGAGGGGCCGATCCAGCCGATGTCGATCGAGCCGGAGTTGAGCGCCTCGATCTCGGAGGGGCCCGCGTTGAAGATGGCGTACTTCGCCTGGGTGGCGCCGAGCTCCTTCTGGAAGAAGCCCTTCTGGTTGCCGACCAGGGCGGTCGCGTGGGTCAGGTTGCCGAAGTAGCCGATCTTGACGGTGTCGAGACCGTCGATCTTCTTGGCCCCGGCGGCGACCTTGGTGGTGTCGCTCTTGTCGGAGTCCGACCCGTACCCGCAGGCGGCGAGCGTGAGCAGGGGGAGCGCGGCGAGCGCGGCTATGCCGCGGCGAAGGAGCTTGACGGGGGTGCCCCCGGTCGAGCGAATTCGAGACTGGGGGAGGTTGGCAGGCACGGGAGGCTTTCCTCTCGTTGGCCCGGCGGGTCACGGTCTCTCAGGTCGTGGCCGGGAGGTCGGCAGGTCTTCGTCGCATCCGGGACGGCGGGTGGGGGGCCAGGGCGCGCAGGCAGTGCGCGTACGTCATCGCGCACATCGCGCCACCCCGCCCTGCCCGCTGCCGAGGGCGCCGCTGCCGACACGGCCGCCCTCCTTCGCGAACGTCGAGTAGACGTCGGTCATCGTCATGTCAGAAGTCCCAGCCGTCGTCTTCGGACTCGTCCTTGACCGGCTCGGGGGAGGCGAACGACTCGCCGACCATGCCCGCGGTGAGCGTGGTGCCGTCGGCGGGGTCGATCAGGATGAACGAGCCGGTGCGGCGCGAGTCGGCGTAGGAGTCGACCGGCAGCGGCTCGGCGGTGCGGATCTTCACCCGGCCGATGTCGTTGGCGACGAGCTGTCCCGGGTGCGGGTGCAGGGACAGGTCGTCGAGCGTGAGACGGGACGGGATGTCCTTGACGACCGCCTTGACCGTGCGGGTGCCGTGCTTGAGGAGCACCCGGTGGCCGACGGTCAGCGGCTGGTCGGCGACGTGGCAGACGGTCGCCTCGACGTCCTGGGTGGTCGCCGGGGCGTCCTTCGTCGGGACGATCAGGTCGCCGCGCGAGACGTCGATGTCGTCGGTGAGCAGGAGGGTCACCGACTGGGTGGTCCAGGCCGTGTCGACCGGCTCGCCGAGCAGGTCGATGCCGGAGATCGTCGTGGTACGGCCGGACGGCAGGACGGTGACCGGCTCGCCGACGTGGAAGGTGCCGGCCGCGATCTGGCCGGCGTAGCCCCGGTAGTCCGGGTGCTCGGCGGTCTGCGGGCGGATCACGTACTGCACGGGCAGGCGCGCGTGGCAGTGGCTCAGGTCGTGGGCGACCGGAACGGTCTCCAGGTGCTCCAGGACGGTGGGGCCGCCGTACCAGTCCATGTGCGCGGACGGCTCCACGACGTTGTCTCCGACGAGCGCCGAGATAGGGATCGCGGTGACCTCGGGGACGCCCAGCTCGGTCGCGTACGCCGTGAACTCCTCGGCGATCGCCGCGAAGACCGGCTCCTGGTAGCCGACCAGGTCCATCTTGTTGACGGCGAGGACGACGTGCGGGACGCGCAGCAGCGCGGCGATCGCGGCGTGCCGGCGGGTCTGCTCGACGACACCGTTGCGCGCGTCGACCAGGACCACGGTCAGTTCGGCGGTGGAGGCGCCGGTGACCATGTTGCGGGTGTACTGCACGTGGCCCGGGGTGTCGGCGAGGATGAACCGGCGTTTCGGGGTGGCGAAGTAGCGGTAGGCGACGTCGATGGTGATGCCCTGCTCGCGTTCGGCGCGCAGGCCGTCGGTGAGGAGGGCGAGGTCGGGGGCGTCCTGGCCGCGGCTCGCGGAGGCGCGTTCGACGGCCTCCAGCTGGTCGGTGAGGACCGACTTGGAGTCGTGCAGCAGCCGTCCGACGAGGGTGGACTTGCCGTCGTCGACGGAGCCGGCGGTCGCGAACCGCAGCAGGGTCGTCTCGGCGAGGCCGAGGTCCGTGGTGCTGGTGCTCATGCTTAGAAGTACCCCTCGCGCTTGCGGTCTTCCATCGCGGCCTCGGAGAGCTTGTCGTCGGCGCGGGTGGCGCCGCGCTCGGTGAGCCGGGAGGCGGCGATCTCGGCGATCACGGCGTCCAGCGTGCCGGCGTCGGAGTCGACGGCGCCGGTGCAGGACATGTCGCCGACGGTCCGGTAGCGCACCTGCCGCTTCTCGACGGTCTCACCGTCCTTCGGGCCGCCCCACTCGCCGGCGGTGAGCCACATGCCGTTGCGCCGGAAGACCTCACGCTCGTGCGCGAAGTAGATCTCCGGCAGCTCGATGCCCTCGCGGGCGATGTACTGCCAGACGTCGAGTTCGGTCCAGTTGGACAGCGGGAAGACGCGGACGTGCTCGCCGGGGGCGTGCCGGCCGTTGTAGAGGTTCCACAGCTCGGGGCGCTGCCGGCGGGGGTCCCACTGGGAGAACTCGTCGCGCAGGGAGAAGACGCGTTCCTTGGCGCGGGCCTTCTCCTCGTCGCGGCGGCCGCCGCCGAAGACCGCGTCGAACCTCTCGTGCTGGATCCGCTCGGTCAGGGGGAGGGTCTGCAGAGGGTTGCGGACGCCGTCCGGCCGCTCGCGCAGCACACCGCGGTCGATGTAGTCCTGCACGGAGGCCACATGCAGCCGCAGCCCGTGCCGCTCGACCGCACGGTCCCGGTACTCGAGCACCTCGGAGAAGTTGTGCCCGGTGTCCACGTGCAGCAGCGAGAAGGGCACCGCCGCCGGGGCGAACGCCTTCAGCGCCAGGTGCAGCATGACGATGGAGTCCTTGCCGCCGGAGAACAGGATCACCGGCCGCTCGAACTCGCCCGCCACCTCCCGGAAGATGTGGACCGCCTCGGACTCCAGCGCGTCCAGATGGGACAGGGCGTACGGGGTGCCCGTGCCCTCCCCGTGCGCCGCCACGGTCGCCGTCATGCCAGTCCCTTCCCGCTCAGCAGGGCGTACACGGACGCCGCGGACTCCTGCACGCTCTGGTCCTGCGACTCGATCCGCAGATCGGGAGTCTCGGGCTCCTCGTACGGGTCGTCGACGCCGGTCAGCCCGGTCAGCTCACCGGCCGCCTGTTTGGCGTACAGGCCCTTCACGTCGCGTACGGAGCACACCTCGACCGGGGTCGCCACGTGCACCTCGACGTACGCGGTGCCGTTCTCCTCGTGGCGCTTGCGCACCGCGTCGCGGCTGTCCGCGTACGGGGCGATCACCGGGACGAGCGCCTTGACGCCGTTACGGGCCAGCAGCTCGGCGACGAAGCCGATGCGCTGCACGTTGGTGTGCCGGTCCTCGCGGCTGAAGCCGAGGCCCGCCGAGATGAACTCGCGGATCTCGTCGCCGTCGAGCACCTCGACGAGGTGGCCCTCCTCGCGCAGCCGGCCGGCCAGCTCGTACGCGATGGTGGTCTTGCCGGCGCTCGGCAGACCCGTGAGCCAGACGGTGGCTCCGGTCGTCACGGTGTTCTCCTGGTTCGTAGAGTTCGTCGAAGGCGCGGTGGTCGTCATTCGTGCAGTCCGCACTCGGTCTTGGCCCGCCCGGCCCAGCGGCCGGCACGCGCGTCCTCGCCCTCGAGGACCCGGCGGGTGCAGGGGGCGCAGCCGACGGAGGTGTAGCCGTCCATCAGCAGCGGGTTGGTCAGTACGCCGTGCTCGGCGACGTAGGCGTCCACGTCGTCCTGGGTCCAGCGGGCGATCGGGGAGATCTTGACCTTCTGCCGCTTCTCGTCCCAGCCGACGACCGGGGTGTTCGCCCGGGTCTCCGACTCGTCGCGGCGCAGCCCGGTGGCCCAGGCCGCGTACTTGGCCAGGCCCCGCTCCAGCGGCTGGACCTTGCGGAGCTTGCAGCACAGGTCGGGGTTGCGGTCGTGCAGCTTGGGGCCGTACTCCGCGTCCTGCTCGGCGACCGTCTGGCGCGGGGTGAGGGTGATGACGTTGACGTCCATCACCGCCTCGACCGCGTCCCGGGTGCCGATGGTCTCCGGGAAGTGGTAGCCGGTGTCGAGGAAGACGACGTCCACCCCCTTCTGGACGCGGGACGCCAGATGGGCCACCACCGCGTCCTCCATGGAGGAGGTCACGCAGAAACCCTTGCCGAAGGTGTCCACCGCCCACTGGAGGATCTCCAGGGCGGAGGCGTCTTCGAGATCACGGCCGGCCTGTTCGGCCAGCGCCTTCAGATCGTCGGTCGTACGGTCTTCCTGAGCTGTGGTCATATCTGTTCCCCTCCGGCTTCGGAGTGCTTCAGCCCCCGGGCGAGCAGCCCGAGGAACTTCAGCTGGAATGCGCGGTTGCAGGCCGCGCATTCCCAGGCGCCGTGGCCCTGCTCGTTCGGACGCAGGTCCTCGTCGCCGCAGTAGGGGCAGTAGAAGGGGGCGGCCCGCTCGCTCATGAGAGGGCCTCCTCACTGGCGCGGGACGCCCAGGCGGCGAACCTCTCGCCGTCCTCGCGCTCCGCCTGGAAGCGCCGGAGCACCCGCTCGACGTAGTCCGGCAGTTCCTCCGAGGTCACCTTGAGACCGCGGACCTTGCGGCCGAACCCGGCCTCCAGGCCGAGCGCGCCGCCCAGGTGCACCTGGAAGCCCTCGACCTGCTCGCCCGCGTCGTTCAGGACCAGCTGGCCCTTGAGACCGATGTCCGCGACCTGGATACGGGCGCAGGCGTTCGGGCAGCCGTTGATGTTGATGGTGAGCGGCTCGTCGAACTCGGGCAGCCGCCGCTCCAGCTCGTCGATCAGGGTGGAGCCGCGCTGCTTGGTCTCGACGATCGCGAGCTTGCAGTACTCGATGCCGGTGCAGGCCATGGTGCCGCGCCGGAACGTGGACGGCCGGGCGGTCAGGTCCAGCGCCTCCAGGGCCTCGACCAGCGACTCGACCTGGTCCTCCGTGACATCGAGGACGATCATCTTCTGCTCGACGGTGGTCCGCACCCGGCCCGAGCCGTGTGCCTCGGCGAGGTCGGCGATCTTCGCCAGGGTGGCGCCGTCCACCCGGCCGACCCGCGGGGCGAACCCGACGTAGAAGTTGCCGTCCTGCTGCCGGTGCACGCCGACGTGGTCCCGCCAGCGCGACAGGGGCTCGGCGGGCGCGGGGCCGTCGACGAGCTTCCGCTCGAGGTACTCGTCCTCCAGGATCTGGCGGAACTTCTCGGCTCCCCAGTCGGCGACCAGGAACTTCAGGCGGGCGCGGGTGCGCAGCCGGCGATAGCCGTAGTCCCGGAAGATGCCGATCACGCCGGCCCAGACGTCCGGGACCTCCGCCAGCGGCACCCAGGCGCCGAGCCGGACGCCGATCTTCGGGTTGGTGGACAGGCCGCCGCCCACCCACAGGTCGAAGCCGGGGCCGTGCTCGGGGTGCTCCACGCCGACGAAGGCGATGTCGTTGATCTCGTGCACCACGTCGAGCAGCGGCGAGCCGGAGATCGCGGACTTGAACTTGCGCGGCAGGTTGGAGAACTCCTTGCTGCCGATGTACCGCTTGTTGATCTCGTCGATCGCCCAGCTGCCGTCGATGATCTCGTCCTCGGCGATGCCGGCCACCGGCGAGCCGATGACGACGCGCGGGGTGTCGCCGCACGCCTCGGTGGTGGACAGGCCGACGGCCTCCAGGCGCTGCCAGATCTCCGGCACGTCCTCGATGCGGATCCAGTGCAGCTGGATGTTCTGCCGGTCGGTGACGTCCGCGCTGCCCCGGGCGAACTCCTGCGAGATCTCACCGATCACCCGGAGCTGCTGCGTGGTGAGCCGGCCGCCGTCGATGCGTACCCGCAGCATGAAGTACTTGTCGTCCAGCTCCTCCGGCTCCAGGATGGCGGTCTTGCCGCCGTCGATGCCGGGCTTGCGCTGCGTGTACAGGCCCCACCAGCGCATCCGTCCGCGCAGGTCGTTGGGGTCGATCGAGTCGAAGCCGCGCTTGGAGTAGATCGTCTCAATGCGTGTCCGCACATTGAGACCGTCGTCGTCCTTCTTGAACTGCTCGTTGCCGTTGAGCGGGGTGAAGTGGCCCATGGCCCACTGACCCTCGCCACGGTGACGGCTCACCTTGCGGCGGGGCGCGGAGGCAGGGTTCTGGGGGGTGGCGGCCATGGCTATATACGTCCTTCAGACAGCGGAGAGGCGGCTCTGACCTGCGCCGGTGGGCGCGTGGAGGCATGTCTGCGCGGCATTGCGCAAGGGGGAGGTCCGGACCGGGATGCGCGGCGGTGCTGTGCTCTCAGCCCGCCGGACAGATGGCGCTGGACATGCGGCCGAGGTCGACGTGCCGCCGACTCACCAAGGCAATTCCAGTTCCAGACATGACGGAAGCGTGTCACGCGGATCTCCGGCCAGTCCACCATCGTCCGCGATTCGGACTAATCTATTCTGAATACTGAGACAGAGTGTTGTGGGTCACGCCGGGTTTCACGCGGTGCTGTACGCGCCGGGCCACGGTCCGGGCGCCGAGACGTCCGGTTCCTCCTCGACCTTCGTGTCGAAGAGCCGGAACCCCCGCCGCTGGTAGTTCGCCATCGCGTGCTCGCCGTCCAGGCTGCACGTGTGCAGCCACACCCGCTTCGTCGGCGGCAGCCCGTCCCACCGCTCCGCCAGGTCCCAGGCCCGCGCGGCGCCGTACGAGAGCAGGTGACCGCCGATGCGGCGGCCCCGGAAGGCCGGGACCAGACCGAAGTAGACGATCTCCACCACGCCGCCGTCCTGCGGTTCGAGTTCCACGTAGCCCGCCGGGGTGCCCCGGTCGTATGCGACCCAGGTCTCCACGCCCGGCCGCGCCAGGTGCTGCTGCCAGCGGGCGTGGCTCCAGCCCAGCCGGTCGGTCCAGCGGATGTCACCGCCGACCGAGGCGTACAGGAAGCGGCTGAACTCGGGGGAGGGGACCTCGGCGCGGACGATCCGGACCGCGTCGCCGTCGGGGGCGGCGGCGGGCAGGAGGTCGGCCGGGGAGGTCTGCTCCAGGGACCAGGTGGTCACGACGATGCTGCTCATGGGGGCCAGGCAATCATCCCGGCCCCGGACGTGTCGACGTCTGTTATCCGAGTGACGCGTCGATCGAGCGCAGCGGGACCGAGAACAGCATGCGGTCCGTGACCGACCACACCTGGCCCGTGTCGGGCGCGTAGGAGAGCGAACCGGTGTCCTCGGCCCAGCAGCGGTGCGAGGCGTCCGAGCCGCAGCGGGTTCCGTCCGCGCCCCTGGTGTCCTGCCGCCACAGGCTGCCGTGCCCGTCCATGGCGCCGGGCAGGTGCCCGACGTACCACTCGGAGTCCGTCGCACCGGCGGCCGGTACGACAGGACGCCCCGGATCTCCGAGGCCCCGGTCCGGTAGGCCTCGACCGCGTCCGCCCGGCCGGAGGCGTCCGTGGCGAGCAGTCCGGACCGCTGCGGGTTCTCGTCGAACGCGTACCGCCACAGCCGGGCGTGCCCGTCGCTGCCGGCGGGCGTCCACTCGCCGAGGACCAGGCTGTCCGGGGCCGTCCCCCGGTCCACGGAGAGCGCGCTCGGACAGGGCGCCCCGGTCCGCGAGCAGGCCCCGGCGGTGTAGCGGTACGAGCCGACGGCCGGCATCGCGTACCGGAAGCCGTCGGCCGACCAGCCGCCGGACACCCGGCCGACCGCGTCGGTCAGCACCGAGGCGCGCTGGATGCGGTTCAGGTCGTAGACGTAGAGCGCGTCGGCGCTGCCCTGGACGGTGGTGACCAGGAGCCGGTCCCCGTACCAGGCCATGCCGGAGATCTGCGAGGTCAGGCCCCGGTAGTCGCTGCCGTCGGCGCTGGGCACGGTCAGCAGGACCCAGGAGTAGGAGGGGTGGGCGGCGTCGTTCGCGTCGATCACCGCGACCCTGGCCAGGCCCCGGGAGGCGGTGGGGCCGGTGGAGGTGCTGTGCGTCCAGCCGGCCAGCACGACGCGGTTGGCGCCCCACAGGCCGTCGTCGTCCGCCTCCGAGGAGGTGGTCACCGAGGCCGGACGCCAGTCGTCGGTGAGGGTGTCGGTGGGGTCCCAGCAGTACGCCTCGGTGGCGGCCGGGGTGACCGGCAGCGAGTCCCGGTCGTCGGAGCCGCAGTCGGCCGCCTCGCGCAGGGTGTGGTCGGAGGCGGCCAGTACGTCGGCGACCCCGACCGTGCCGCCCATCGCCGACGCGAGCCGGTCCAGCGAGCTGGGCGCGACGAGGTGCTCCCGGAGCTGCAGCCGGGCGGTGTCGGCGGTGGCGGTCAGCGGCTTCAGCGCGCCGGGGTCCTCCGCGACCGTGGCCTGCGAGGCGCTGACGATCGTCGCCGCCGCGGTGAGCGCCAGCGCGGTGCCGGCCAGGGCAGCGCGCAGGGCCGCGCCCCGTCTGCGCCGCCGGTGTCTGCCGCGATGCTTCATGTCTCCTCCCGAGGCGGGCCAACTGCGCCTGATGGTCAAAGCGTTGACCATGGAGCAGGTGGGGAGCCCGTACCGGGATGCTACGGCAGCCGGGGCCGCCGTATGTCGAAGACCCCGCAAATATGCGGAACATACCTCCCCGACTGCCCCGGATGCGTCAAATACGGCTGTGTCATGTACGTCCGGGCGTCCGGGACCCCGTCACCGCCGGGGCGGTCGAGTACGGCAGCAGGTCGCGCGGGTCGTCGGGGAGCAGCACCTCGACCTCCGCGTCCTCCCGGAAGCGGTACGGCCGGTGTTCGAGGAGTGCCCCGAGGTACCGCCGGATCCGGGACATCTCCGCGCGGACCGTCACGGTCCGCGAGGCGTCCCCGAAGACGTCCTCGGCCAGCCCGGCGGCGCTGCGCCCGCCCCGGCGCACCGCCAGCAGGTACAGCAACTCGGCGTGCCGGGGACTGAGTTCACGGGACCACGAGCTCGCACCGCCGCCGACCGTCACGGAGGGCCGGCGCGGCCGGGCCAGGTCGAGCACGAGCCGGCCGCCGCCCGCGGGCGCCGGCTCGTCCACCGCCCGCAGCAGCCAGCCCCCGGCCAGCGGCTCCACCGCGCACAGCCCGAGCGCCGGCAGCCACCGGCGGCCCGGCGACAGCGACTTGGGCAGCGCCAGCCGCCGCGGGTACGGCATGCCGGTGACCGCCGCGGTCCAGCCGTCGGCGTCCACCACCACGGCCTGACCGCCCAGCCGGGCCAGCACCGGCGCCGCGACCGCTCGCAGCCGCTCCAGCGCCTCCAGGTGCAGCTCCCGCAACCGGGCCTCGGCGAGCTTCGCCACCGAGTTCACCCAGGCCAGGGTCGCCGGATGCATCGTCTCCAGCGGGCCGCTGACGTCCACCACCCCGAGCAGGCTGCCGTCCCGGGGATCGGTGATCGGGGCGCCGGAACACGTCCAGGAGACGTGCGAGCGGACGAAGTGCTCGGCGGCGAACACCTGCACGGGCCTGCGCACCACGGCCGGGGTGCCGAGCCCGTTGGTCCCGACGACGTCTTCGCGCCAGTCGGCGCCGAGTTCGAAGCCCAGCCCGTCCGCCTTGCGCAGGACCGGCGAGGATCCCTCCCGCCACAGCACCCGGCCGTCGGAATCCGCCACCACCATGATGTGCTGGGCGACGTCCGCGACCGAAAGCAGCCCCTCGCGCAGCACCGGCAGCACGTCCTTGAGCGGCGACTCCTCGCGCCGGCGCCGGACTTCGTCGGCGGACAGCAGCCCCGAACGGAAGTCGTGGTCGGGGTCGACGCCGCTGCGCAGCATCCGCCCCCAGGACTGTTCGATCACCGGGCGGGGCGAGACGCGCCCGCGCTGTCCGGCGAGTCTGGCCTCGCGCACCTCGTTCAGTACCCGCGCCGCCTGCGCCGCGTCCTTCGCGGCGAGTCGCGCCACGTCCATCGGCGGGTTCCCCACTGAGGTCCTCCCGGATACGCCTCGGAAAAGGCATCGATGAGTCGCTGTCAAGCCGTCCGGGCGGCGGTTTCCGGTCCGACTGCGCGTCTTATACTGCCGTTTTCCGGTGCCGGAGGCACACAGTCCGCACACAGACACCGATATGTTGCAACCCCTTGCAACCCTGGTGAACCGGCCTGGGGTGGCCGAAACTTGAGCCGACGCCGTGGCGTCAGTGGCCTGACATGGGCCGAAGGCGGGGGTGGTGCCGTGTCGGCGCAGCACCACCCCCGTGCCCCGGCGGAGGGCCGTCCGCGGCAGGGGGTGCGTGGGCGGGTGCGTCGGCGGCTGACGGTTGTGGAGGGTTGCTCGCGCAGTTCCTCGCGCCCCTTCAGGCAGGGATGCGTACCCGGGCTCGGTCCACCACGGCGGTCAGGTCGAGTCCTGACGGCAGTGTGCCGAAAGTCGAACCCCAGTCGTTGCCCAGACGGGACGCGCAGAAGGCGTCCGCGATCTCCGGCGGGGCGAAGCGGACCAGCAGGGAGCCCTGCAGGACTGTTGCGAGGCGTTCCACCAGCCGTCGGGCTCTGCCCTCCATCCCCTCCAGGTCGGCCAGTTCGGAGAAGAGATCCTTGACCGCGCGGTCGAGGCGGTGGTCGGCGCCGTGGGCGCGGCCGATCTCCTGGAGGTAGGCGTCCAGGGCGCCCGGTTCCCGCTGCAGGGCGCGGAGCACGTCCAGGGCCTGGACGTTGCCGGCGCCCTCCCAGACGGAGTTGAGCGGGGACTCGCGGACCAGCCGGGGCAGGCCCGACTCCTCCACGTAGCCGTTGCCGCCCAGGCACTCGGCGGCCTCCACGACGAGCGGCGCACAGCGCTTGGTCACCCAGTACTTGGCGGCCGGCAACGCCAGCCGCAGCAGGGCCCGCTCGGTTTCGCTCCCGTCGTCGTAGGCGGCGGCCAGCCGCAGCGCGAGCGTGGTCGCGGCCTCCGACTCGACCGCGAGGTCGGCCAGGACGCTGCGCATCAGCGGCTGGTCGGCGAGGATCGTGCCGAAGGCCTCGCGGTGCGTGGCGTGGTGCACCGCCTGCACCACCGCCTGCCGCATCAGCCCCGCCGAGCCGAGCACGCAGTCCAGCCGGGTCGCGGCGACCATCTCGATGATGGTCCGCACCCCGCGCCCCTCCTCGCCCACCCGCCGCGCCCAGGTCCCGTCGAACTCGACCTCGGCGGACGCGTTCGACCGGTTGCCGAGCTTGTCCTTGAGCCGCTGGAGGAGGAAGGCGTTGCGGGTGCCGTCCGCCAGAACGCGCGGCACGAGGAGACAGGTGAGGCCGTCCGGTGCCTGGGCCAGCACCAGGAAGCCGTCCGACATGGGCGCCGAGCAGAACCACTTGTGTCCGGTCAGGGTGTACGTGCCGGCCTCGGCGAGCGGGGCGGCGGTGGTCGTGTTCGCCCGGACGTCGCTGCCGCCCTGCTTCTCCGTCATGCCCATGCCGAACAGGGCGCCGGCCTTCGCCGCGGCCGGCCGCAGCTCACGGTCGTAGACCGTCGAGGTCAGCAGCGGCTCCCAGACGGCGGCCTGCTCCGGGTCGGTGCGCAGCGCGGGCACCGCCGCGTTGGTCATCGACAGCGGGCAGCAGTTGCCGGCCTCCACCTGGGTCCAGACCAGGAAGGCGGCAGCGCGCCGCACGTGTCCGGACGGCCGCACCCAGCCGGTGGTCAGGCCCGCGCCGACGCCCTTGCCGAGCAGCCGGTGCCAGGCGGGATGGAACTCGACCTCGTCGATCCGGTGGCCGTAGCGGTCGTGGGTGCGCAGCCGCGGCGGGTGCTCGTTCGCCTGGACCCCCCACTCCTGCACCTGCGCCGAGCCGGCCGAGGCGCCGAGCCCCGACAGCTCGGTGCGCACCTCGTCGAGCAGCTCCGGGTCGGTGTGCCGCCCGACGGCCTCGACCAGGGCCAGGTCGGCACCGAACAGGTCGTACCCGACCAGCGGGGGCGGCTGGTTGGTCACGGTGTGGGTGGTGTTGCCTGCCATGTCTGCGAACCTACCCGGGAAGGCGGCGGTGGCATCCAGCCTGACACAACGGCCCCGGTCACCGCGCCCGCCCCGGCCGGAACCCCGTGAGGTGAGCAGGGCCCCGGACGGCGGATACCGTTAGGGCGTGCAGCCAGCAAGCGATACCCCCGAGCGGCCCTCCGGCCGGCTCCACCGGGCCAGGGCCCTCTACCGGAACGTCTCCAAGCGCAGGACGGCCTGGCTGCTGCTCAAGGACACCGTCAATTCCTGCATGGAGTACCGCATCCTCGGCCTCGCCGCAGAGGCCGCCTTCTTCACCCTGCTGTCCGTCCCGCCGCTGCTGCTAAGCCTCATCGGACTGCTCGGCTATGTCGACGCCTGGACCGGCGCCGACACCATCGCCAGCCTGGAGAGCAACCTGCTGGAGGCCTCCCGCACGGTCCTGTCCGACAAGGGCGTCAAGGAGATCGCCGAGCCGATCCTGCACGACGTGATGAAGGGCGGCCGCCCCGACGTCATCTCCATCGGCTTCCTGTTCGCCCTGTGGTCGGGGTCCCGCGCGGTGAACGTCTTCATCGACACGATCACCGTGATGTACGGCCTCGACGGCGTCCGGGGCATCGTGAAGACCCGGATCGTCTCCTTCCTGCTCTTCATCGCCGCGCTGCTGATCGGCTCGGTGGCGCTCCCGCTGATGGTGGCCGGGCCGGACGCGGTGGTCGGGATCGTGCCCTGGTCGGAGACGCTCGTGCAGGTCCTGTACTGGCCGGTGGTGATCGTCCTTTCCATCGTCTTCCTGACCACGCTCTACCACGTCTCCGTGCCGGTGCGCTCCCCGTGGATCGAGGACGTGCCCGGCGCCCTGGTCGCCCTGGCCATGTGGGTCCTCGGCAGCTTCCTGCTGCGTATCTACCTGACCAACACCATCGAGGGCGCGACGATCTACGGCTCCCTCGCCGCGTCCGTCGCCGTGCTGCTGTGGATCGGTGTGTCGGCCTTCGCCGTGCTGGTCGGGGCCGCCGTGAACGCCGCGATCGACCGGGTCTGGCCGGCCGCCGCGACGGCGGCGGCGCGCGCCGCCAACGAGCGGCTGCGCGAGGTCCAGGTCGCCGAGTACGTGGCCCGCGCGGCCGCGGCGGCCCGGGAGGCGGGGCCGGACGACCCGGACGACCCGGACATGCCGTCGGAGTTCCCGGAACGGTGGTCCCGGTTCCTGCCGCCGGAGGACGTCACGGCGCGGTTGCGGACGCATGTGAAGAGCAGCCACCCGCCGCATCGCAAGCCGGAGGCCTGAGGGCCGGCGCAGGGTTCGTCGCGGGGGTCCGCGTGGGGAGCGGGGTGCGGGTCCGCCGTGGTCGCTCGCGCAGTTCCTCCCCCGGCCTTCGGCCTGGGGTACCCCCAGCGCCCCTGAAAGGGCGCGTCTACGCTGGCCTCTGTGTACGGGGAACGGGCGTCTCGGCTCCCCGGTGCGGTCGTCTGGGTGAACACGCCCGGCGAGGGCGGCACCGGGCGGGTGCTGCCCGACGGCTGTATGGACCTGCTCTGGCACGAAGGGCGGCTTCTGGTCGCCGGGCCCGACACGCGCGCCCATGTCACGGCAGGCGCCTCGGGTGTGTGGGTCGGCCTGCGTTTCTATCCCGGTACCGCGCCCGCCCTCCTCGGCGTGCCCGCGTACGCGCTGCTCGATCAGCGGGTCGAGCTGGGTGACCTGTGGTCCGCCGGGGAGGTACGGCGGCTGCGGGACCGGCTCGCGGGTGCGGGTGATCCGGCCGCCGTGCTGGAGGAGATCGCCCTGGAGCGGGCCGCCCCGGCCGATCCCCTGCTGCGACGGGTCGTCGAGGCGCTGGACGCCGGGCGGCCCGTGGCCGCCGTCGCCGACGAACTCGGCCTCGGCGCACGGCAGTTGCATCGGCGCAGTCGGGACGCCTTCGGCTACGGGCCCAAGACACTGGCCCGGGTGCTGCGGATGCAGCGGGCGCTCGCGCTCGCGCGGGCCGGGGTTCCGCTCGCCGAGACGGCGGTCCGGGCGGGGTACGCGGATCAGCCGCATCTCTCCCGGGAGGTCAGGGAGCTGGCGGGGCTGCCGTTGCGCGGGCTACTCGGCGGGTAGCGGGGCGAACAGGTCGACGCCGTTGCCGTCGGGGTCGTGCACGGTGGCGTACCGCTGGCCCCAGAACGCGTCCCAGGGCTTGAGCTCGCCGTGGTACCCGGCGCCGACCAGGTCGTCGTAGACCGCGTCGACCCCGGCGGGTGAGCCGCAGTGGAAGGCGAGCGCCGTCCGGCCGCCGTGGGCAGGCGGGCGCCAGGCCGGGTGGAAGGAGCGGACCGTCGCCTCGGTGTCCAGGGCCAGGGTGAGCCCGCCGGGCAACTCGGCCTCGACGTGCGGCTGTTCCTCGGCGCCGGGCGGGAACTGCAGACCGAGGCGGCGGTAGAAGGCGAGGGCGGCGGCCAGGTCGGAGGTGACGAGACCGATCACGGCGAATCGTGGAGTCATGCCGTCACGGTAGGCGGCGGCCGGCCGCCGGTCTTGAAGGAATCGGACTCGCGGTTCAGCGGAAGGTCACCGGGCCGTGCGGGGTGTCGACGGTGAAGGAGAGCGACACCGGGCCCTCGGAGAGGAGCAGGTCCGTGCCCAGGGCCGCCAGCAGCGGGCGGATTTCGGCGGGGTCGGGGGCGGTCGCCGACACCGCAAGCAACGGGGTGACCGGCAGCCCGGAGGCGGCCGGATGGGGCGAGTCGCCCCAGTCGATGAGGAAGGGCACCAGACCGGAGGGGTGTGCGCTGTCGCCGCCGGTCAGCCGCCACTGCAGCAACGTGCTGTCGGGGCGGCGGCGGCTCATCGGGTACGGGGTGCCGGGGTCGTAACCCCGGTCGCGGGCCGCCGCGACCGCCGCGTCCAGGTCGGGCGGGCTGATCGCCCAGGTGACCGTGCGGGCGGTGGTGAGGCCGTCGACGCCGAAGACGGTGCCGCCGGGCAGCGGCGACCGGTCCGGGTCCGGGCCGATGATCTCCAGGTAGCTCGCACCGCCCAGGGACACCAGGTGGTTGCGGGTCCCGAAGTCCGGATGGGCCCCGCCCGGGGCGGGCGCCACCCCGGTCCGCCGGGCGAAGTCGGCGACGGTCGCGGCGAGATCGGGCGTCGCCAGCACCAGGTGGTCCAGGAGCGGGGGAATGGTGTCCATCCCGGCCGAGGCTACCCGTTGCCGGTGCGGTACCGGTGGCTCCGGAAGCGAGGAAAAAAATCCGGTCCGCTGTGGAACGCCTGTGCGGCACGATGGGCGCATGATCCGTGCCGTGCGCGTCCTGCCGCCCCTGCTCCTCGCCGCCGCCCTGCTCACCGGGTGCGGCACCGAGAAGGCGGGACCCGGCGCCTCCGGGGACTCCGGTGCCCCCGCCGACCCCTCCGAACTGGCGTCCAAGGCAGCGGCGTTGGGGATGGCCCCGGACATGGTCTACGTCACCGACGCGCCGGGTTTCACCCTTGCCCAGCAGTCCGTCGGCATCCAGGGCGACGACGGCTTCTCCGCCTCGTACGCGGACGAGACCGGCGCCGTCATCCACCTGTACACCGACCACCTGCGCTACGCCGGGCAGCACAAGTACGAGGTGTCGGAGAAGGACTGTGTGGTGTGGCTGGAGGGCGAGGGCGGGGTCTCCGACGCGGTGCTGGGCAAGGCGCTGCACGCCGTCCACCGCCCCACCGCCGCCGAACTCGACACCCTGCTGCCCACCCCCGACCCGGCCTTCACCGACGACCAGCCGGTGCAGCGCGGCGACCTGCCGAGCGACGGCGGGGCGCCCGACAACAGCGTGCCGACGCCGGGCCTTTGAGCCGGTGCCCGCCGTGGGCGATCATGCGGGCATGACCCCCCGGCTGCTCGTCCACACCCGCACCACCGGCTACCGCCACGACTCCATCCCCGACGCCCTCGCCGCCCTGCGGGAGTTCAGCGGTGCCGACGTCGACGCCACCGAGGACCCGGCCGCCCTCGAACAGCCCCTGGACGGGTACGCGGCCGTGGTCTTCCTCTCCACCAGCGGCGAGATCCTGACCCCCGCGGGGCGGGCGCGGCTCGCCGCCCACGTCGAGGCCGGCGGCGGCTTCGCGGGCGTGCACGCGGCGGCCTGCACCGAGTACGACTGGCCGTACTACGGCGAACTCCTCGGCGCCCGTTTCGACCGCCATCCGGAGTACCAGCCCGGCCGGGCGCTCGTCGAGGACCGCGACCACCCCGCGACCCGGCACCTGCCCGCCGTCTGGGACTTCACCGACGAGTGGTACGACTTCCGCGACAACCCGCGCGGCCGGGTCCGGGTCCTGCTGCGCGCCGACGAGACGTCGTACGACGGCGGCGGGACGGGGGACGACCATCCGCTCGCCTGGTGCCGCGAGCAGGGGGCCGGACGGGTGTTCTACACCGCCCTCGGTCACGCACCCGAGGCCTACCGGGATTCCGGCTTCCTGGCCCACCTGTACGGGGGTGTCGCCTGGGCCGCACGGCTGGTCCAGTGACGTTTCTCCGGTGAACCGGATCCGCCATTGGGGTGAGTAAAGGTCGCGCACGGAGATAGTCACGTGCGTATCTAGAGATGCTCTTGTCTTGGCAAAGGGCTGCAGAGACGCGGAGGCCGGTCGTGCCGCCGCGCCACCCACCCACAGGAGGAGCCGGACCTTGACTTACGGGAAGAAGCTGCGCGAGCAGATCGCCGGGCCGGGGACCACCCCGCTGATCGGCGTGTACGACATGTACTCGGCGTCGATCGCGGCCAAACACTACGACGGGATGTTCGTATCGGGCTTCGGCTTCGCCGCCTCGTACTACGGCCTGCCGGACATCGGGTTCATCGCCTGGCCCGACATGGTGGCCTTCGTCCAGCGGCTGCGGGGCGCGTTCCCGCACCACCACCTCCTCGTCGACATCGACGACGGCTACGTCGACCCCGAGGTCGCCTGCCACGTCGTGGAGGGACTGGAGCGGATCGGCGCCTCCGGGGTGATCCTGGAGGACCAGAAGCGGCCGCGCCGCTGCGGGCACGCCGACGGCAAGCAGGTGCTGCCCCTGGAGGAGTACCTGGACAAGCTGGAGAAGGTCCTGGAGACCCGAAACGACCTGGTCGTCGTGGCCCGTACGGACGCCACCGACGAGCACGACATCCTGCACCGCGCCGAGCGGCTCGCCGCCACCGACGCCGACGTGATCCTCGTCGACGGGGTGCGCAGCGAGGAGTGGATCCGCCGGATCCGCAAGGTCGTCGGCGACAAGCCGCTGCTCTTCAACCAGATCGCCGGCGGCAAGTCGCCCCGTCTCTCGCTCACCGAGCTGGACGAACTCGGCGTCGACGTCGCGATCTACTCCACGCCCTGCCTGTTCGCCGCGCACGAGGCGATGGACACGGCGCTGAGCGAGCTGAAGTCCGCGGACGGCCGGCTGCCCTCGGTCGACGCGGCCAGTGGCGTGGGCGTCAAGGCGTCCACCACCCTGCTGGAGCGCAACATCGCCCGCGAACGGCTCGACGAGCCCGAGGGTGTGGGCGTGTGACGAACCCGGGGGTGCGGCTGCGGGCGGCCGCGGTGGTCGCCGCAGCCCTGCTGGGAGGGGCCGTGGCACCTGCCTGTGCGGGCGGCAGCCTGGTCACCGTGCTCGACAACTCCAACGCGGACTCCATCCTGGAGGTGGACCGCACGGCGAACGTCCAGACCGGGAGGGGCGACGCCGGCAGCGACCACGACGGCAGCGCCGTGGACGCGATCCAGGCGTTGATGGGTGAGTCGCAGCAGGACGACGACGACTGAGCGAGCGCCGGGCGGGCCGGACGGGCCGTCCGGGCCGGTGGGGAACTGCGCGACCGTTGTGGCTGGTCGCGCAGTTCCTCCCCCGGCCTTCGGCCGGGGGCCCCCAGCGCCCCTTCGGGGCGCCTCAGTCCTCGTTCAGGTCCGGCCGGCCGTTCTCGTCCAGCTCCACGTCCTCCTTCGGGTCGTGCTCGTCGGTCGGGGTGGCGGCCACCGTGGCGTGGTGCTGAGCCGGGGCTACCGTCAGGGTCGTGGCCCGGGCGGTGCCCAGGGCCGTGGTCACGGCGGCAGCGGCCAGCGCACAGGCCGCAGCGGTACGCAGGGTGAGTTTCATGCCCTGGAAACGATCTTGATCACGGTGCGGTCACCGGCGTACGGCCGAACGGGCCGCCGGTGCCGCCGTACTCGCCCGCTCCACCAGCCTGGTCGACAGCTCGGTCCGGGTGCCCTCGGGGCGGTCGCCGTGCATCATCCGCACGAGCAGCCGCAGCGCCGTCGCCGCCATCTCCGCGAGCGGCTGGCGGACCGTGGTCAGCGCCGGGGCGCCCCAGCGGGCCTCGGGCAGGTCGTCGAAGCCGACCACGCTGACGTCGTCCGGTACCCGCAGCCCGCGCTCGGCCAGTGCCGCGTACACCCCGAGCGCCATCCGGTCCGAGCAGGCGAACACGGCGGTCGGCGGCTCCGGCAGGTCCAGCAGTTCACGCATCCGCTGCCGGGCGGTGTCCTCGTCGAAGCCCGCGTGCCGGACGTACTCGCCGCGGGGGCGCAGTCCCGCCGAGGCGAGCGCCGCCCGGTAGCCGGACACCCGGGCGCCGCTGCACATCCGGCGCCGGTTGCCGGCGATCACCGCGATCCGCTCATGGCCGAGCGCGAGCAGGTGCTCGGTCGCGGTGACCCCGCCCTGCCAGTTCGCCGCCCCGACGGAGACCACGCCCGCCGGAGGCTCGTGGACCGGGTCGATCAGCACGTACGGGATCCGGTGGTGCTCCAGCCAGGCGTACTGCGCCTCGGAGAGCTCGGCCAGGTTGAACAGCACCCCGGAGGAACCGCGCGCCGTGAGCTTGTCCAGCCAGCCGCGCTCCGGACGGCCGGCCCGCGTCCGGGCCGGCCCCGCCGACACGATGACCTCCAGGCCCGCCTCGTAGGCCGCCTCCTCCACCCCGTGCAGCACCGCGCCCGACCACGAGCTGTCCAGCGCCTGCACGACCAGGTCGATCAGGGTGGGGGCCTTGGTCGCGTCGAACCGCGGTCTGCGGACGTAGCCGAGCCGTTCGAGGGCCTCGGTGACCCGGCGGCGGGTCTCGGGGGCCACGTCGTCGCGGCCGTTCACCACCTTCGACGCGGTCGGCACCGAGACGCCCGCCTCGCGGGCCACCACCGCCAGCGTCGGACCGGCCGCCGCCATGCTCGTACCTCCGGCACGGACCATGGGGAACCCGCCTCTCCGGCCCGCCCTTGGGCCAACGAAAGTAACGAAAGTTGCGACCAACGCTGCTTCCGCGGTCTGCGTGCACGCCGTGCAGTAAGCGCTTCCTACGATAGGTGGGCGCCAACACGGCGTGAAGACCTGGGGATTCGCGGGATCTTCGGCGACGGGACTTTCGAAACTTCGAACGGGGCGGGTCGGGGTTTGTGTGCTTATGCGGGCGTGCAGGTGACTCGGAAGTCCGTGAAGTCGGCGGTGAAGGACGCGTCGACGAGGTCGACGGCGTGGATCGCGGCCATCGCCCCGGTGAAGCGGAGGCGGGTGCCGTGGTCGTCGGAGAGGCGGGTGAAGTCGAGGGGCGGGCCGATCGGACGGGGGGTGCCGTCGGCCGCGTACCAGAAGCGGGCGTCGGCGCCGTCGACTGTGACGCCGAGGGTGAGGGGCCCGGCCGCGTCGACTTCCTGTACGGCTGCCCGGCGGGATTCGTTCTCGTCCCGGGTGGTCAGGGCGAGGACGGTTCGGCCGCCGTCCTGCCACTGCTGGCCGTGCTGTGTCTCGCTTTCGGGCTCCGCCCAGGTGAGGTCGAGGGCGAAATAGGCCGAGGTGTTGTACCAGAGGAGGAGACCTGCGGACTGGGTGAACGTGGTGGGGGTTGCCTGGAGCGTTACCCGGGCCTCTGTGTGGTGTTCGGTGATGGGGTGGGCCAGGAGGTGGTGGGACCAGAGGGAGTCGGGGCCGTGGTGGCCGCGGAGGCGGATGCGGCCGGGGTGGGTGGTGGTGTCCAGCCAGGTCGGCGCTGCGGGGGAGCGGAGGGTGTACCAAGGTCGGGCGCCGGTGGCGGGCGGGTGGGGGCTGGTCGCGCAGTTCCCCGCGCCCCTGGAAGCAGGGCGCTGCCTGGTGGGTACCCTGACCGTCACCGCCGGTCGGGTGGCTCCGTGGCGGAGTCTCGGCCACCCCTCCGCGTCCCACGTCACCGCCTGGATCGCCGTCTCGCGGCCGAGGGGACACCGCGGGCCCTGCGGTGTCTGCAGCGGGCGTGCCGTCAGGTGGCTGAGGAACCACTCGCCCTCCGGTGTCTCCACCAACTCGGCGTGTCCCGCCTTCTGCAACGGCCACTCGGGATCGTCCCTGGCCGTCAGCAGGGGGCGTTCGTCCAGCTCGTACGGGCCGGTGAGGCCACGGCTGCGGGCCACCCGTACCCCGTGCTCGAAACCCGTCCCGCCCTCCGCCAGGACCAGGACGTACCAGCCGTCCCGCTTCAGCAGCTTGGGGCCCTCGACCAACCGGTCCCACTGGAGGAGGAGGTGCGTGGCGCCCACGGGGGCGAGCGTCTCCCGCTCGAGTTCCGTGGCGACGATGCCCGCGAACCGCCGGCCCCCCGGGCGGTGGTCGTTCTGGAGGTTGAGGAGCCAGACGCGGCCGTCCTCGTGGAAGAGCGCGGGGTCGAAGCCGTGGCTCGGGATGCGGCGCGGTGGGCTCCAGGGACCGGACACGGCCGGGGCCGTACTGACGTACGTGTCCAGGTCGAAGTAGGGGGTGCCGACCGAGCGGACGACGGAGTACGCCACCCAGAAGCGCTTCCCGTCCCAGCTCAGCGAAGGGGCCCAGATGCCGCCCGAGTCGGGGACGCCGGCCAGCGAGCCGCCCGGGGCCGCGCCCTCGACGTGGCCCGCGTACTCCCAGTGGGCCAGGTCGCGGGAGCGGTGGATCGGGATCGTCGGGAACCACTCGAAGGAGCTGTTGGCGAGGTAGTACCAGTCACCGGCGCGGACCAGGGAGGGGTCGGGGGCGAAGCCGCGGAGCACCGGGTTGTGCAGCCGATTCACTTGAGGGCTCCCAGGGTGACGCCCGTCCGCCAGTAGCGGCGCATCGCGATCATCATGACCGCCATCGGGACGATGGAGAGAAGTGCGCCGGTGAGGACCAGGCCGGTCAGGTCGACACCCGATTCCAGGCGTTTGCCGGACCAGTTGTACAGGCCCAGGTTGAGGGTCCAGTTCTCCTCGCCGCGGAGCACGGTGAGGGGGAGGAAGAAGGCGTTCCAGGTGTTGACGAAGGCCAGGAGGAAGACCGTGGCGCCGCCGGTCGTCATCATGCGCAGGACGATCGAGAAGAAGATGCGCAATTCGCCGGCGCCGTCGATGCGGGCCGCTTCGAGGAGCTCGTAGGGGACCGTGGCCTCGGTGTAGACCTTCGCCAGGTAGACGCTGAACGGGTTGACCAGGCAGGGGATCAGCATCGCCCAGGGGGTGTCCACCAGGCCGATCTTCGAGAAGAGCAGATACAGCGGCAGTGTCAGAAGGGCGATCGGGACCAGGAAGGAGCCGACGACGCAGGCGAAGACCAGGTCGCGGCCCGGGAACCGGAAGCGGGCGAGGCCGTAGCCGGTGGCGAGGGCGATCAGGGTGCCGCCGAGGGAACCGACTCCGGCGTAGAGGAAGGAGTTGGCGGTCCAGCGCAGGAAGATGCCGTTCTCGTAGGTGAACAGCTGGTGCAGGTTGGTCCAGAGGTGCCAGCCGGAGAACCAGAGGCCGTTGCTCTGGTAGAGGGCGGTGCGGTCCTTCGTCGCGGCGACGATCAGCCACCAGACCGGGAAGAGGCTGTACGCGCTCGCGAGGGTCAGGCCGACGAGGAGGAAGCGCTGGCCGCCCCGGGAACGGGCCGCCGGATCGGGCTTGTTGATGCGGCGGACGGGGTGGGTCCTGGTGCGCTCCTCGGTGAGTGCCATCAGTCGGCCTCCTTCGCGGTCAGCCGGTAGAAGAGGAAGGAGGCGACGCCGAGGATCAGGGCCAGCAGGACCGAAAGGGCGGCCGCGTAGTGGTAGTTGCCCGCGTTGAACGCCTGGTTGTAGATGACCATGATCGGGGTGAAGCTGTCGCTCACCGTCTGCGGTGTCACATTGCGGAACAGGGCGGGCTCGTTGAAGATCTGCAGCATCTGGATGACCGACAGCATGCCGGTGAGGACCAGCGCGCCCCGGACGTAGGGGACTTTGATGCTCAGGGCGATGCGGGACTCCGAGGCGCCGTCCAGCCGGGCCGCCTCGAAGAGTTCGCGCGGGACGCCCTGCAGCGCCGCGTAGATGATCACCATGTTGTAGCCGATGCCGTGCCAGGTGAGCAGGTTGCCGATGGACGGCCACACCATGGACGGCGCGAAGAAGTTCCAGTCGAGGCCCAGCGCCCTGCCCAGGGGGGTGAGGGGGCCGACGTCCGGGCTGTAGAGGTTGATCCAGACGATCGCGGCGACCACGCCCGGGATCATGTACGGGACCAGCAGCAGGATGCGGAAACGGCCTGCCGCCCGGGACGTCAGCGTGTCCAGGAAGAGCGCGAGGAGCAGGCTGATCAGCAGCATCACGGGAATCTGGACGCAGGCGAACAGGAGCACGCGCAGGACGGAGCCGAGGAACGCCGGATCCGTCAGGCCCTGGCGGTAGTTGGCCAGGCCCGCGAACTCGTCGGTGGCGCCGCCGAGGCCGAGGCCGGAGGAGTGCGCGCGGTACAGCGACTCGTGGACGGCGTACCCGATCGGGATCAGGTAGAGGAAGACGAAGCCTAGCTGGAAGGGCACCGTGAAGGCGGCGCCCTTCCAGCGCTGGGAGCGGACCATCCGTGCGCCGCCTCAGCCCTTGACGCTGATGCCGCGGGACTTGAGGTCATCGACCGTCCACTGCTGCATGTGGGCGAGGAGGTCGGTGACCTTCTGCTGCTTGCTGACCACCTTCGCCCAGCCGCTCTGCAGCTCCGTGAACATGGCCGTCCAGTCGGGGCCGAAGGTCCAGTCGGTGGTGACCGTGTCCAGGCTGTCGGTGACGACCTTCTTCGCCGGGTCGTAGTTCGGGCCGAGGAGCTTCTGCGAGATCGCCTCGTCGACGTAGGCGCTGCTGTCGGCGAGCGCGGGCATCACGCCGTTGCCGGTGGTCGGGCTGGCCATCGTCTTCACCGCGCCGGAGTCGGTCGACATCCACAACGCGGCCTCGGCGGCCTGCTGCTGGTGCGCGCACTGCTTGGTGACGAGGGTGACGCTGCCGGTGAGGTTGGTGCCGGCCGGTGTCTTCGCCGCCTCGCCGGTGAAGGTGGGCCAGGGGGCGAGGGCCCAGCTGCCGAAGGACTTGGTGAAGTTCTGCACCATGCCCGCCATCTGCCAGGTGGAGATCTGCCGGGTCGCGGTACCGCCGTTGTCGTAGTTGCGCTGCACGGCCGCGTAGTCGGCGAACGACAGTGTGGAGTCGAGGTCGTTGTCGATGATCTGCTGGATCACGCCGGCGGCCTTGAGGGTGCCCGCGTCCTGGAAGTCCACCTTCCAGGAGTCGCCGTCGATGGCGTACCAGTGGGCGCCGGCCTGCATGGCGAGAACTTCGAGGGTGCTGGGGTCCTCACCGGCGTAGTTGGTGATCTTGACGCCGTGCTTCTTCAGGACCTTGCCGGCCGCGATGAACTCGTCCCAGGTGGTGGGGGCCTTGAGGCCGTACTTCTGGAAGACGTCCGTGCGGTAGATGGTGAAGTTCGGCGCCGAGCTGGTGGGGACGCCGTAGAGCCTGCCCTGCACCTGTGCGGCCGACCAGGAGCCGGAGTTGAACTTGTCCTTGGCCGTGCCGACGTACTGCGTGATGTCGGCGAGGGCGCCCTGGGCGACCCAACTGGTCACGTACTCGGCGGTGTTCTGCACCAGGCAGGGCGCGTTGCCCGCCTTCACCGCGTTGGTGAGCTGCTTCTGCATGGTCAGCTGGTCGGTGACCTTCGTGTACTTCAGCCGGACGTCCTTGTGTGCGGCGTTGAACGCCTTGACGACGGCCTCCTGGCCGTTCGCCCAGCCCCAGAAGGGCAGCGTGACCGGGCCGGAGGCCGCGTCGGAGCCGCCGGAGCCGGAGCCCGACCCGCCGCAGGCGGAGAGCAGACCTGTCAGCGCGAGGCCCGCGATCGCGGCGCGGACCAACCTGGTGGAGTTCATCAGACCGTGTTCCTTCGGAGGTTGGCGCTCTCGGGGAGGAGGGCGGCGGCTCGGCAGTGCCTTAGAAACCGGTTTCCACGGGACAGTAGGACGGTGCTGCCGCTCCCAGCAAGGGGTATGAGTCGGAATCTTTCGATGTGCGGTCGGTCGAACGGCCCGTGAGCAGCAACCGGTACACAAGGACAACCGGTTTCCTCCGAAGGGTTTTCGAAAGTTCGTCACGCCTATTGACGATGCTCTCCCACGGGTTGAAGCTCCCTTCACCGCCCATAGCAACCGGTTGCCAACCGAGCCGACATTCGGTCACCTCCCGTCAGAGAGTGGGTAGTTCATGCAGACGCACGCCCGTGCCCCGGTCAGCCGGCGCGGTTTTCTCGCCCTGTCGGCGGCGGGTGCCGCGGCCGGTGCCGCGTCGCTCGGCGGCTGCGCGCTCCAGGTGTCCACCGGGGTCGGCGGCTCGGGCGAGACCGTCACCATGATGGTCAAGGCCGACGACCTCAGCCCCGACCTGGTCGAGCAGGCCAGGAAGGAGACCGGCATCTCGATCAGGCGGGTGGACTACGACATCACCAAGCTGATCGCGATGCTCACCAGCGGCAACCCGCCGGACCTGGTGCGCGGTGTCGGCGCCGTGGACGCGGCGTACTTCGCGGCCCGGGACGTGATGCAGGAGCTGGACGGCTACTTCGCCGGCAGCAGCGTCCTCAGGCCCGACGACCTGGACCCGGTCAACGACCTGTGGCGCTACGACGGCAGGGTGCAGGGCAGGGGCCCGCGATACGGCATGGCGAAGGACTTCTCCCAGGACTCCATGTTCTGGTTCGACACCGCGGCCTTCGACAAGAAGGGCGTCACCTACCCCTCCGAGACCGAGCCCGTCACCTTCGACGCGTGGCTGGACGACGCCCGGCGGCTCGCCCAGCGGTCCCGAGGGCAGACCACCGTCTTCGGCGGCAGCTACAACGGCCTGGTCAAGCTCACCCTCATGGCGACCATGACCGCCTCCGCCGGCGGCAGCCTCTTCAGCGACGACTTCTCCCGGGTCGACTTCACCACCCCCGAGGCCCGCAGGGCGCTGGCCTGGTACATCGACTACTGCAGGCTCAAGGTCGGGCCCAGCCCGGTGCTGCCCGACCCCAACGGCTGGGACGGCCCGACCTACCAGGCCGGACGGCTGGCCATGTCGAACTCCGGCTACTGGCTGGGCGGCATGATCGGCACCGACAGGAAACTGGCCCAGGTCTCCCGGCTCGCTCCCGCCCCCGTCTTCGCGGGCGGCCCGCGCATCAGCGCCTGCCAGGGCGGCACCGGCCTGTGGATGCCGCGGAAGGCGAGGAACAAGGACGCCGCCTGGCGGGTCTTCGAGTGGTTCTTCGGCGAGGCCCCGGCCAGGGCGCGGGCGTCCAGCGGCTGGGGCATCCCCACCCTGAAGTCCCTGCGGCCGCTCATGCCGGCCAAGGAGGAGTACCAGAAACGGACCCTGCGCGCGCAGGAGAACGAGCTCAGGCACTTCTCGGTGGTCTCCCTGTCGCCCTACATCTCGGGAGACGCCTTCGAGGCGCTCTTCAACCAGACGGCCACGCCCGCGATGAAGGGCGGGATGTCCGTGGACAGCCTCGCCGGGCACCTGAACTCGGCCGTCAACCAGCAGCTCGAACGCGGTAAGGAGCAGGTGGGATGACGGTCGACCACATGTCGTCGGTCGCGGACCGGCCCCGGCCGACCGCGGGTGCCCGCAGGACCGGGCCCGCCGTCCGCACCGGGCCCTCGATGACGGTCCGCAGACACCGCGCCTTCTACATGTTCACCTCTCCGTGGATCACCGGGTTCGCACTGCTGACCGTCACCCCGATGGCCTACGCGCTGTGGCTGAGCTTCACCACGTACGACGGCATCTCACCGAACTGGCACTACGTCGGCCTCGGCAACTACCGCGAGCTGGCGGGCGATGCGACGACCTGGGACGCCCTGGGCCGGGCGGGCCTGTTCGCGCTGCTCTCGGTGCCGCTGTCGATCGCCGCCGGGCTCGCGCTCGCCGTCCTGGTCAACCGGCCGATCAGGGGACGCGGACTCTTCCGCACCCTGCTCTACCTGCCGGCCGTGGTGCCGCCGGTCGGCGCGGGCATCGCCTTCAAGAACCTCTTCGACCAGAACTCCGGTGCCGCCAACGGCGTCCTGACCTTCTTCGGCTTCGACGCGATCGGCTGGCTGGCCGACCCCTACGCCCGCTACGTCCTCGTCATGACGGTCCTCTGGGCCGCCGGCAACGTCATGATCATCTCGTTGGCGGGGCTCCAGGACGTGCCCCGCGAGCTGCACGAGGCGGCCCGCATCGACGGGGCGAGCGCCTGGCGGACCTTCCGCAGCATCACCGTGCCGCTGCTGTCACCGGTACTGCTCTTCCAGACCGTGACCGGGGTGATCGCCTCGGTGCAGACCGTCATGCCGATGCTGCTCGCCCCGGTCGCCACCACGGGCGGCCTGACCACGATCCCGCAGTCCGACTACACGTACATGATCCACGTGTTCTCCGAGTACTTCGCGCTCGGCCGCTACGGATACGCCTCCGCACTGCTGTGGGTGCTCTTCGTCCTGATCCTCGTCGCGACCGGACTCATCTTCAGGTTCACGTCCGGCGTGGTGTTCTACAACGTCGACCCGGAGGCGAAGAAGTGACCGTCACCAGCGCGCACCCCAAGTCCCCGGCCCGCGTGCGGATACGCGTCGAACGCCTCGTCCTCTACACGGTCCTCGTCGTCGTCACCGGCCTGTTCCTCGGCCCGTTCGGCTGGCTGGTCCTGACCGGTCTGAAGGCCCCCGCCGAACTGGCCGCCGCCCCCGTGCACTGGCTGCCCACCCACGTCCAGTGGCACAACTTCGCCGACGCCTACCGGCTCATCGACTTCCTCGGCTACGCCCGCAACTCCCTGATCATCGCGACGATCTACGCGACCCTCGTCACCCTCAGCTCCGCGTGGGTCGGCTTCGGCTTCGCCCGGCTCACCGCACCCGGGAAGAAGACCCTGTTCGGCATCCTCATCGGCTCGATGATGCTGCCCCAGATGATCACCCTGCTGCCGACCTACCTGATCTTCGCGAAGCTCGGCATGGTCGACACCTACTGGCCCTGGGTGCTGTGGGGCCTGTCGTCCGCCCCCTACCTGGTCTTCCTCTTCCGGCAGTTCTTCGCGGGACTGCCGCGCGAACTGGAGGAGGCGGCCATCGTCGACGGCTGCGGCTACGCGGGCATCTTCTGGCGGATCTTCCTGCCGCAGTCCTGGCCGGTGCTCTCCGCGAGCTTCGTCATCGCCTTCACCTGGACCTGGGGCGACTACATCGCGCCGCAACTCCTGCTGTCCACCGACCGCTCCACCCTCGCCGTCGCCGTGATGACCACCTACGTCTCCTCGGCCGGCACCCCCATCACCAACCTCCAGGCCGCCGCCTCCGTGATGTACGTCGTTCCCATCCTGCTGGTCTTCCTGGTCGCCCAGCGCGGCTTCGTCGCCGGCCTGTCGACGTCCGGCCTCAAGTAGCCCGCCCCCGCACACCCGTTGCAAGGAGTCACCCATGACCGCGCCCTTCTCCCGCCGCGCCGCCCTGCAAGCAGCGGGCGCCACCGCCCTCACCGCCGGCCTCTCGGGCGGCCTGACCGCCACCGCCGCCCACGCGGCCGAGGACGCCGGGTCCCGCCCGAAGCTCATCACCTACCCCCGCCCGCCCGCCGTACCGGCCAACACCAGCTTCCAGGTCCGGGTGCGGACCGCGCCCGACGGCGACTGGCAGACCCTGGACGTCTACCGGCCCCAGTTCGAGGAGATCAACCCGGCCACCGGTTCCGGCAAGGTCTACAACTCCTCCCTGGTGTACTTCGACTTCCGGTGCTCCGTCGAGGTCGAGGTGACCTACCTCAGGGGCGGCACCACCAGGGCCCGGGTGAGACCGGACTCCTACGGCATCACGCCCGAACTCCTCGGCGACACCCTGCGGTTCACCCTCGACGAGCCGAAGGACCTGGTCGTCCAGATCAACGACGAGATCTTCGACTGCCTGCACCTGCTCACCAACGCGATCGAGCACCGCCCGCCGGCCGCCGACGACCCCGACGTCATCTACTTCGGCCCCGGCGTGCAGACCGTCACCGGCGGCGTCCTCACCGTCCCCAGCGGCAAGACCGTCTACCTCGCCGGCGGCGCCGTCCTCAAGGCCACGGTCTACTTCAAGGACGTCGAGAAGGCCGCCCTCAAGGGCCACGGCATGATCTGGGCCGGTCCGGGCGGCGGAGTGCTCTGCGAGGGCAGCAGGAACATCCGGGTCGAGGACGTCATCATCATGAACCCGGGCGGCTACATCACCACCCTCGGCGAGGCGAAGAACGTCCACATCAGGAAGGTCCGCGGCTTCAGCTCGCGCGGCAACGGCGACGGCATCGACGTCTTCTCCTCCAGCGACGTCGTCATCGACGGCTGTTTCCTGCGCAACTCCGACGACTGCATCGCCATCTACGCCCACCGCTGGGACTACTACGGCGACACCAGGAACGTCACCGTGCAGAACTGCTCCCTGTGGGCCGACGTCGCCCACCCGGTCAACATCGGCACCCACGGCAACACGGACGCCCCGGAGACGATCGAGAACCTGGTCATCCGCAACATCGACGTCCTCGACCACCGCGAACCCCAGATGAACTACCAGGGCTGCATCGCCCTCAACCCCGGCGACTCCAACCTCCTCAGGAACGTCCGCATCGAGGACGTACGGATCGAGGACTTCCGCTGGGGCCAGGTCATCTACATGAAGGTCATGTACAACACGAAGTACAACACCTCGGTCGGCCGCGGCATCGACGGCGTCTACGTCAAGAACCTCAGCTACACGGGCACCCACGCCAACCCGTCGCTCTTCCTCGGCTACGACGCCGACCACGCCATCACCAACGTCACCTTCGAGAACCTGGTGATCAACGGGGTGGTCGTCGCCGACTCCATGAAGAAGCCGAGCTGGTACTACACCACGGACGAGATCCAGTGGTTCGCCAACGAGCACGTCACCGACCTGAGGTTCATCACCACCGCCGAGGCCGAGGCGGCCGCCGCGTCATGACCATCCCCGCACCCAGCTCCGCAGGAGGCGCCGGGAGGGACCGCGGGCCGGCTGCAGAGCCGCCGTCGACCACACGTCCGCTCAGCCGCCGCGGCTTCCTCGGCGGCACTGCGGCCCTGTTGCCGGCGGCGGGCGCGAGCGGGCTGCTCGTGTCCGGCCGGGCGGCGGCCCAGGAACGGCAGCAGGGCGCGTCGGCCTTCGCCCACCCCGGCCTGCTGCACTCCGCCGACGACCTCGCCCGGATGACCGCCGCGGTCGCCGCCCAGCAGTCCCCGGTCCACGACGGCTACCTGGCGCTCGCGGCCAACCCCCGTTCCTCGGCGGCCTACACCGTGCAGAACACCGGCCAGATCACCACCTGGGGCCGCGGCCCCGCCAACTACCAGAACCAGGCGGTCGCCGACTCGGCCGCCGCCTACCAGAACGCCCTGCTGTGGGCCGTGACCGGCGACCGCGCCCACGCCGACAAGGCCCGGGACATCCTCGACGCCTGGTCCGCGTCCCTCACCGCCGTCACCGGAGCCGACGGCCCGCTGGGCGCCGGACTCCAGGCCTTCAAGTTCGTCAACGCGGCCGAACTCCTGCGCCACACCGGCTACGGGGGCTGGAGCGACGCCGGCATCGCGGGCTGCGAGGAGTCCTTCCTGCGCGTCTGGTATCCGGCCCTGTCCTGCTACACGCTCTACGCCAACGGCAACTGGGACCTGACGTCCCTTCAGTCCCTGCTGGCCATCGGCGTGTTCTGCGACGAGCCCGCGCTCTTCGACGACGCCCTGCGCTTCGCCGCGGCCGGTGCGGGCAACGGCAGCGTCCTGCACCGCATCGTCACCGACGCGGGCCAGGGCCAGGAGAGCGGCCGGGACCAGGGCCACGAACAGCTCGCGGTCGGCCTGCTCGCCGACGCCGCGCAGGTCGCCTGGAACCAGGGCGTCGACCTGTGGGGCTTCGACGGCAACCGCATCCTCGCCAACGTCGAGTACGCCGCCCGCTACAACCTCGGCGGCGACGTCCCCTTCGTCCCCGACCTCGACCGCACCGGCAAGTACGTCAAGCTCGCCGTCTCCGCCACCTCGCGCGGCACCCTGCCGCCGGTCTACGAGATGGCGTACGCCCACTACGCGGGTGTGCGCGGGCTCGACACCCCGTTCACGAGGAACGCCGTCTTCCGCGGTACCGGCGGCGCCCGCGTCGTCGAGGGAGGCAACGACGACCTGCCGGGCTGGGGCACGTTCGCCTACGCCGGTGCGACCGCGCCCGCGCCGGGCGTGCCGACGCCGCCGGCCGGTGTCACGGCGGTGGGGGAGGACCGGTCGGTCACGGTGACCTGGCTGCCGTCGGCCTGGGCCGACTCCTACACGGTGCTGCGGGCGAGCGCCGCGGACGGCCGGTACGAGGAGATCGCGTCCGGGGTCGGGGAACCGGCGTACACGGACCGCGGAGTGCATGCCGGCCGGACGTACTACTACACGGTGTCCGCCGTCGGCTCCCGCGGCGCGAGCGGTGGTTCCGCGTGGGCGGCGGCCTGCGCCGGACTCCCCGCGCCCTGGGCGACCCAGGACGTCGGGGCGGTGCGGATCCCCGGCTCCGCCGCCTTCGACGGCGAGCGCTTCGTCCTGGACGCGAGCGGCACCGACGACACCTACCGCCTGGTCCACCTGCCGCTGCGCGGCGACGGCACGGTCACCGCACGGATCGTGTGGCCGCTCAGCTCCCAGTACTCCAAGATCGGCGTCACCGTCCGCGCCTCGCTGGACGCGACCGCCGCGCACGCCTCCATGCTGATCCAGGGGCTGCCGCTGCACACCTGGAGCGGAGTGTGGACGGTACGGCCGACGCGCGGCGCCGCGGTCCGGGCGACCGGCAGCACGCCCGTGCCGCCCTCGCAGCAGCAGGCGATCACGGTCAACGCGGCCTTCCCGCTCTCCGGCCTGGGCGCGCTGCCCGAATCGGCGACGCCCCTGGAGGCGCCCTACGTCGAGGGCGCCGGCGACGGCTACCGGCTGCGGGCACCCTACTGGGTGCGGGTCACCCGGAAGGGAGCGCGGTGCACGGGCGCCATCTCCCCGGACGGCGTCCGCTGGACGCAGGTCGGCGCCACCGACGTCGAGTTGGGTCGGACCGGGTACGCCGGCCTCGTGCTCACCTCCTGCCTCGGTGTCGACGAGGACTACGCGGAGACCGGCACCGGCGCCTTCGACAACGTCAGCGTGACCTCACCGTCCGGCACGGTGTGGCAGGTGCCGCGCCCCGCCCGCACCGTGACCGGCCTGCGGCCCGGCAGCGGTGCCGACGCCGTCGAGCTGGCCTGGAGCGACCCGGACCCGTCCGCCCGCTGCACGGTGCTGCGCGCGACCCGCGCCGACGGACCGTACCGGACCCTCGCCACCGGCGTCGGCCCGGTCGGCTTCGGCACCCGCGTCCGGTACGCCGACGCGACCGGAACCCCGGGCACGACGTACCACTACACGGTCGTGAAGACCAACACCGCAGGACGCGGCCCGCGTTCGATGCCGGTACAGGCGGTCATGCCGACCCCGGCACAGCCCCGGCTCGTCTCCGCGCCCACCGCGTTCGCCAACCAGGGGGTCGGCTTCCGGCACCTGCTGCGGGCCTCGCACGAGCCCGTGCTGTTCACGGCGGACGGGCTGCCCGCCGGGCTGGGGATCGACCGGCGCACCGGTCTGGTCTCCGGAACCCCGCGCGAGACGGGCGAGTTCACGGTCAGCACCACCGCGGCCAACGCCTCCGGGA
Organism: Streptomyces sp. NPDC090499; assembly: GCF_044769305.1. Lineage (NCBI taxonomy): Bacteria > Bacillati > Actinomycetota > Actinomycetes > Kitasatosporales > Streptomycetaceae > Streptomyces > Streptomyces sp. NPDC090499. Next base: position 539,978 of record NZ_JBIVXP010000002.1, on the reverse strand, counting down.
CCACCACCGGCACCCTCGCGCTCACGGTCGGCACCGCGCCGCCCGAGCCGTGGACGTACGGGGACCTCGGCGACACGGTGCTCGACGACCGCGACTTCGGGACGCTGGGCGTGGTCGCGATCACCACGCCGGGCAGCGCGTCGTACGCCGACGGCACCTTCACCGTGCGGGGCGCGGGCGTCGACCTGAACGCCAACGGCCAGGGAATGACCGGCCAGTTCGTACGGCGGCCCGTCACCGGCGACTGCGAGATCGTCGCCCGGCTCGTCTCCCGCACCGGAGCGGGCGCCGACCGGGTGGGCCTGCTGATGGCGAAGTCGCTGTCGCCGTTCGACCAGGCCGCCGCAGTGGTCGTGACCGGCGGCACCACCGCACAGCTCATGCTGCGCAGGACCGTGGCCGGTGCCTCCGCCTTCACCGGCGGAGCGGCCGTCGCCCTCCCCGTCCTGCTGCGGCTGAGGCGCACCGGGACCGCCTTCGGCGCAGCCCTGTCCACCGATGACGGCGTCACCTGGACCCCCGTGGCCGACGGGGAGATCCCCGCCTTCGGCGACGCCCCCTACTACGTGGGCCTCGTGGTGTGCTCCCGCACCCCGCAGACCCTCGGCACCGCGCAGTTCGAAGAGGTGAGTGTCGCACTCACCTGAACTCCCCCCACCGAAGGAGAACCATCGCGATGAGCCGCCGCGATCGACAACCAACCCCATCAGGCGGGCTGAGCCGCCGTGACGTCCTGAAGTCGGCCGCCGTCCTCGCCGTCGCCGCCTCGGCCGCCGCCCCCCGGGCGGCCGACGCGGCCCCGTCGGCCTTCACCCACCCGGGCATGCTGCACAACGCCGGTGACATCAATCGGGCCAAGGTCAGGGTCGCGGCGGGAACCGACCCCTGGCTGTCCGGCTGGAACAGGCTGACCGCCAACTCCCACTCCCAGTCGACCTGGACCAACCGGGCGACCGCCACCGTCATCCGCGGTGGCGACGGACAGAACTACAGCCTCCTCTACGGCGACATCGCCGCCGCCTACCAGAACGCCCTGCGCTGGAAGGTCGGCGGCACCGAGGCCAACGCCGAGTGCGCCGTGAACATCCTCAACGCCTGGTCGACGACGCTGACCACGGTCACCGGGAACGCCGACCGGTTCCTCGCGGCCGGCCTCTACGGCTGGCAGTTCGCCAACGCCTGCGAGCTGATGCGCGACCACGACGGCTTCGACCTGGCCGCCGCCCAGGAGATGCTGGCGAACGTCTTCTACCCGCTCAACAACAGCTTCCTGACCAACCACAACGACGCCTGCATCACCAACTACTGGGCCAACTGGGACCTGTGCAACATGGCCTCGGTGCTGGCCATCGGCATCCTCAACGAGGACAGCGCCAAGTACGACCAGGCCGTCACCTACTTCAGGTCCGGCGCCGGCAACGGCTCGATCGAGCACGCCGTGCCCTACCTGTACACCGACTCCGACGGCTACGCCCTCGGCCAGTGGCAGGAGTCCGGGCGCGACCAGGGCCACACCGTCATGGGCATGGGCCAGATGGGCGCGATCTGCGAAATGGCCTGGAACCAGGGCGAGGACCTCTACTCCTACGACGACAAGCGGTTCATGAAGGCCGCCCAGTACGTCGCCAAGTACAACATCGGCGACGACGTCCCGTTCACCACCTACACCTGGGGTACCGGCCAGAGCTGCGCCCAGTCGTCCCAGACCGTCGTCTCCGACAGCTCCCGGGGCCAGGTCCGCCCGGTCTGGGCCATGCTCCACTTCCACTACAACCGGCGCCTGTACCTCGACGACAAGTACATCTCCGCCATGTACTACGACCTGGTCGCCCCCGAGGGCGGGGGAGGTGACTACGGCTCCGACAGCGGCGGCTACGACCAACTCGGCTTCGGCACTCTGATGTACGCCAAGTAGCCGCGCGCATCCCCCGGGCCGCCGTGGGTGCCGGAATACTGGAAGACGCTGTGGTGCTCTTTTCCTACCGGCGTTTCCGGTGCCCGCGGCGGGAGGAGCTGGTGGGGCGGATGACGGCAGAGCGGACGGACCCGGAGGACCCCGTGGCCGGCACCCCGTACGGGGCGGTGCGCGGCAGGTGGGAGCACGGGGTCGCGGTGTTCCGCGGCATCCCGTACGCCGCCCCGCCCTTCGGGGAGCACCGGTTCCGTCCGCCCGTGCCGCCCGAGCCCTGGGACGGCGTCCGGGACGCGGGCGCGTTCGGGCCGACGGCGCCCAAACCGCCGTACTCGCAGGCGTTCGCGGAGTACCTGTCCGACCCGGTGATCCCCGGCGACGACTGCCTCAACCTCAACGTGTGGACCCCGGAGCCGGGACCCGGCGCCCGGCTTCCGGTCCTGGTCTGGCTGCACGGCGGCGCCCTGACCAGGGGATCCTCGGCCGTACCGGTGTACGACGGGCATGCGTTCGCCCGGGACGGGGTCGTCCTCGTCTCGGTGAACTACCGGCTGGGCGTGGAGGGCTACGGCCTGTTCCCCGACACCCCGCCCAACCCCGGGCTGCGCGACCAGCTCGCCGCCCTGCGCTGGGTCCACGACACGATCGCGGCCTTCGGTGGCGACCCGGCCCGGATCACCCTCTGCGGCCAGTCCGCCGGCGCCATCAGCGCCGGCGCCCTGCTCGCCGCCCCCCAGACCCAGGGCCTGATCCGCCGGGCCGTCCTGCAGAGCGGCCCGCCCGAGGCCGCGGAACGGGACAAGGTACGGCGCATGGTCCGCCGGATGGCCAACCGGCTCCGAGTCCCCGCGACCGCCCAGGCCTTCGCCGAGGTGGACCGCGGGCTGCTGCTGCGCACCCAGGCCGAGGCGGGCCGGCTCAGCAGCCCCGTCCTCGGCGGCCCGGCCTTCGGGATCGTCGTCGACGGCGACCTCGTCCCGCGCGACCCGCTCCAGGCCCTCCTCGACGGCGAGGCGGCGCCCGGCGTCGACCTCCTGATGGGCTGGACCCGCGACGAGTACCGGCTCTGGCTGGTCCCCGGCGGCCTCGTCGACCACGTCGAGCGGCTCGGCCCGGTCGCCTTCGCCGGCGCCATGGCCCGCTGCCACGTGGGTCACGAGGTGCCGCGCGGCTACCGCACCCTGCATCCCGAGGCAGGCCCCGCCGAGACCGTCGGCCAGCTGGTCACCGACCACCTGCTCCGCCTCCCCCTGCACCGGCTGGCCGGGGCCCGCCCCGGCACCTCCTACCTCTACGAGTTCGCCTGGCCCTCCAACCGGCCCGGCCTCGGCGCCTGCCACGCCCTGGAACTGGGCTTCGTCTTCGACACCGGGGAGGACCCCGACTCGGCCCGGCTGGCCGGCGAGGGCGCCCCGCAGGACCTCGCCGACGCGATGCACGGCGCCTGGGTCCGCTTCGCCGCCACCGGCGACCCCGGCTGGCAGCCCTGGGACGACACCCATCCGGTCCGCGTCCTCGGCGACGGCGAGCCCCGCACCGTGTCCGGCCCCCGGGACGCGGAGTTCGCCCTCTGGCCGCCCGGCGCACCTGCGCCGCATCCCGAGCGGACCGCCGAACTCGCCCTGGCGGTACGCCGGCTGCGCCGCTCAGTCGCCGCCGTACGCCGCCACTGAGTCCCGTACCACCACGTGCGTGCCGAGCAGCAGGTGCTCGGCGGCCGACTCCGCGCGGTGCCCGAGCGCGGTGCGCACGGCGAGCCGCCCCAGCTCCTCGTAGGGCACGTGCACGGTGGTCAGCGCCGGGTGCAGGTCACGGGCGAACGGTATGTCGTCGTACCCGGCCAGCGACACGTCCCCCGGCACCGCCAGACCCGCCTCGTGCAGCGCGGTCAGCGCGCCCGCGGCCACCATGTCGGTGGCGGCGGCCACCGCGCTGAACTCCAGCCCCCGCGCGAGCGCCTGCCGCATCAGGCGGTGCCCGGAGTCCCGGGTGAAGTCGCCGTGCAGGAGCAGCGCGGGATCGGGCTCGATGCCGCGGGCCCGGTGCGCGGCCAGGTACCCGCGTTCCCGTCCCAGCGCCGTCGTGTGGTCCGGCTTCCCGCCGAGGAACAGCACCCGCCGGTGGCCCTGCGCGAGGACGTGCGCGACCAGGGCGTGGGCGCCGCCCTCGTTGTCGTACTCGATGACCGTGACCGGTGCGCCGGGTCCGAGCGGCGGCCGCCCGCAGAGCACCAGCCGCGACCCGGCCGAGGCGAGCGAGTCGGCGACCCGGCGGGTCCGGTCCCGGTACTCGGCCGTGTCCGCCGCCCCGCCCACCAGGATCACGGCGGCGGCCCGCTGGGCGCGCATCATCTCGATGAACTCCAGCTCCCGCCGCACGTCACCGTCGGTGCTGCACACCAGCGACAGATGCCCGAGCCGCGCCGCCTCCCGCTCCACGCCGTACGCCATGTGCGCGAACGACGGCCCGGTGATCTCCTCCAGCACGAAGGCGAGCGTGGGCGTACCGGCCCCGGCGACCGCTCGGGCACGGGCGTCGGCGACGTAGTCCAGCTCGCGGACGGCCCGCAGGACGCGGTTGCGGGTGGCCGTACTGACCGGGTAGTCACCCCCGAGCACCCGGGACACCGTGGACGCCGACACCCCCGCACGAGCAGCCACGTCCCGGATGGTGCTCCGCCCCGCCTCTTCGCTCTTCCTGGTCAACCCCACCCCCGCCAACCGGTTCCCCCGGGGACAGTAGCGCCCTTCAGGGGCGCGCGGAACTGCGCGACCAGCCCCCACCGGACCCGCGGTCGCCCACGGCCTGCACCACCCCCGCAATCCCCTCCGGCCCCACCCGGCAGCACCCCCCGATCAACCGGGCCCCCGCATCCCGCCACCCCGTCACCTGCCCGGTGTCGAACAACGACCGCCCCGTCCACGCCCGCGCCTCCGCGTCCCACACCTCCCCGCTGTTGGGATAGACGACCACCGGCTTCCCGGTCACCCGCACCGCCGTCTCCACCGCGCGCTGCACGTCCTCCGGCGCACAGCAGTTCACGCCCACGGCGATCACCTCGTCCACGTCGGCGGCCAGGGCGAACGCCTCCTCCAGCGGCTGCCCCGCCCGTGTGAGCCCGCCCGCCACGCTGTACGACAGCCAGGCCGGCACCCCCAGCCCGCGCACCGCCCGCAGCAACGCCGCCGCCTCGTCCGCGTCCGGCACGGTCTCCAGCGCCAGCACGTCCGGCCCCGCCCCGGCCAGCACCTCCAGGCGCGGCCGGTGGAACCGCTCCAGTTCCCCGACGCTCAGCCCGTACCGCCCCCGGTACTCGGAGCCGTCGGCCAGCATCGCCCCGTACGGCCCGACCGACGCGGCCACCCACAACGGCCGGACGATCCCCGCCGCCCGAGCCCGCCGGACCGCGTCGCGCCCCAGCTCCACGCTGAGCGCGAGCAGCCGGGCGGCCTCCTCGCGCGAGATCCCGCGCCGGCCGAAGCCCTCGAACGTGGCCTGGTAGCTGGCGGTGATCGCGACGTCGGCGCCCGCCGCGAAGTACGCGAGGTGGGCGTCGCCGACCGCGTCGGGCCGCTCGGCCAGCAGCCGTGCCGACCACAGCTCGTCGCTCAGGTCGTGCCCGGCGGACGCCAGCTGGTTGGACATGCCGCCGTCGAGCACGACCGTCCCGGCGGCGAGGGCGTCGGCGAGGCTGGGGGAGTGGTCGCTGGTCATGCCCCCGACGCTAGCCGAACCGGCACCGGACGACCGGCCGTGTCCACCGGGTGACCGGACCGGCCGTCACAGGGACACCGGCACACGAGCACCCGACTCCCGGGCCCGGAGCGGGCGGACCGGTGCGGGCCCGTGTGCGGGCGACGGGGCAAGGTCCTGCTCGGACCAGACGACCTTGCCGCCGGACACCGGCCGGGAGTCCCATCTGCGTGACAGCTGCGCGACCAGGAACAGGCCGCGGCCGTTCTCGTCGGTGGTGTCCGCGCGATGCCGGTGCGGGAAGCAGTCGTTGGTGTCGAACACCTCGCAGGTCAGGAACTGGTGCCGGATCAGCCGCAGGCCGATCGGGCCGGTGCTGTGGCGGACGGCGTTGGTGACCAGTTCACTGACGATCAGTTCCGTGGAGTCCGCGAGACCGTCCAGGCCCCATTCGGCCAGCCGACCGGCTGCCAGGCGGCGGGCGCTGCGGGCGGCGGTCCGGTCGCTCGGCAGCGTCCAGGAGGCGACCTGGGCGGGGCTGAGCGAGAGGGGGCGGACGAGGAGCAGGGTGACGTCGTCGGACGGCGCCAGGCCCGGGACGGTGTCCGTCGCGCGGGTGCAGAGGTCCTCCAGGGAGCGCCCCGGCTCTGCCAGGGCTTCGCCGAGGCGGTGCATCCCCGCGTCGATGTCGTGGTCGCGGGTCTCGATCAGGCCGTCGGTGTACAGGGCCAGCAGGCTCCCCTCGGGCAGTTCCAGCTCCACGGCCTCGAAGGCGGTCCCCATCCCGACGCCGAGCGGGGTGCCGGTGGGCAGGTCGGGGAAGGTGACCCGGCCGTGCGGGTCGACGATCGCGGGCGGGGGGTGCCCGGCCCCGGCCATGGTGCACTTCCGGGTGACCGGGTCGTAGACGGCGTACAGGCAGGTGGCCCCCGTCACGGCGGTCGTCTGGCCCGGGGTGTCGGGGACGCCCTCGCTCAGCCGCTCGATCGTGTCGTCGAGGCGGGCCAGCAGTTGGTCGGGGGGCAGTTCCAGCTCGGCGAGCATGTGGACGGCGGTGCGCAGCCGCCCCATGGCCGCGGTGGCGTTGATTCCGTGGCCGACCACGTCGCCGACGACGAGGGCGACCCGGGCGCCGGACAGCGGGATCACGTCGAACCAGTCGCCGCCGACGCCGATGTCCGGGTCGGCCGGCAGATAGCGGGAGGCCGCCTCGACCGCCGTGCCGCCCCGCAGGCGCTGCGGGAGCAGGTTGCACTGGAGCGCGAGTGCTGTGGCGTGCTCGCGGGCGTACAGGCGGGCGTTGTCCAGGGAAAGTGCGGCGCGGCTGACGAGCTCCTCGGCGAGGAGCAGATCGTCCTCCTGGAACGGCGCCGGGTCCTCGGTGCGGACGAACAGGGCCACGCCCAGCAGGACCTGCCGGGCGCGGATGGGTACGAGCATCAGCGAGTGCATGCCGTTCTCGTGGATCGTCCGCGCCCGTACCGGGTCCTGGTCGACCCAGGTGCCCGGGGCGGTGTCCAGGACCGGCTCCAGATGGGACCTTCCGGTGCGGAGGATGTCGGTGAAGGGCCCGGCGGGCGGCGCGGGCACCGGCTCACCGCGTTCCCACGGCGATTCCGGGACCCCCTGGCGGATCGAGGCCGCACCGGCCCGCCGGAAGACGGGGAGGCGCTCGCCGACCGGGCCGATGTGGGCCGGGGGGCCTTCGCCGGCCGGGACCGAGTGCTCCAGGTCGACGACGGCGTAGTCGGCGAACAGGGGCACCGCGAGGTCGGCCAGTTCCTGGCTGGTCCGCATCACGTCCAGGGTGCCGCCCAGACGCGTACTGGCCTCGCTGAGGATCGCGAGGCGCTCCTGTGCCCGCCGGCTCTCGGTGACGTCGACGCTGATGGCGCACACCCCCAGCGCGCGGCCTTCGGCGTCCTGGAGACAGAAGAAGGAGGCCGCGAGGACGTGCTCCCGGCGCGGGTTCGCCGGCAGCCGCCGCCGGAACTCGTGGACGCTGGCGGTGCCGGTACGGAGGGTCTGCCGCATCACCGCCTCGAACGCCTCGGCCCCGGCACCGGGCGGCGCAGCGCCGGCCCGGCGTCCGAACCGCTGGTCGCGGGAGACGCCGTCGTGGCTCGCCATCGTGTCGTTCACCCAGGTGCAGCGCAGCTGCGGGTCACGGACGACGATGCCGATCGGTGCCCGGGTGAGGAGCGATTCCCGCACCGATCCGTTCGTGACCTCCTGCGAGAGCCTGCCGACGTCGGTCACCGACACGAGCCACCGGACCGTTCCGTCCTGACCCCACAGCATCGAGAGCCGCAGGCTGACGGTGAGCGAACGGCCGTCCCGGTGGCGCACCGCGGTGGTCCCCGACCAGCCCTGACGGGCGCGGCACCGCGCGACGAACGCCGACGTCGTCGGCGTTTCGTCGAAGGACGGCAGTACGACCGCGGCGGACCGTCCCACCACCTCCCGGGCGGGGTGTCCGACGAGCCGCTCGGCGGCCTGCGTCCATCCGAGCACCGTCCCCCGCTCGTCGAGCATCGCGATCGCCGAGTCGGATATCTCGGGGGCGTCCGTCCGGCTCCCCGGTGTCGCCGTGTCAGTGCTGCACATCGAACTCGTGTCCTTCGGTCAGTGGCGGGATGCCGAATCCAGGAACAGGCGCGAATGTCCGATTTGAGAGAGTTCGCGACTGTTTGGGTTATTGACCGGACGGCGCGGTGATGTGTGACAGGGCGCTGGAGGTCCGAGCCGGACGGTGTCCAGATGGTGGCGGACAGTATGCGCTCGACGGCATCCGGCATCCGGCATCCGGCATCCGGCATCCGGCATCCGGCTTCCGGCGAACGACGCCGCGGCGCTCCGTGCGCCGCCGTCCCCAAGGAGTCCGCACGCCGCCACCGCCACCGCCGCCGGCAGCCGGTCAGGCGGCGTGCCGCCCGCTTCCGCGGCGGCTCCCGCGCCGGGTGCGCCGGGTCGCCGGGACCACGAGGCCGCCCAGGAGGCCGAGGGCGAGGGCGTAGGGCCACCAGCCGAAGGGCTGCGCCGGGTCGGCGGCGGTGCGGGTGGTCACGGTCGCGGGCGCGGTCGGCGCGACGGTCGTGGTGTCGCCGGTGTCGGCCTTGGTCGAGGCCGGTGCCGACTCCGCGTTCAGGACCACGTCGTTGCCGTCGCCGCCCCGGTAGGTGAGCCGGTAGACGGTGTCGGCCAGCTTGACCGCGGTGCCCTCGGCGAGGCCGTCGAAGGTGCCGGTGGTCGGGGCCCTGCCGGTGTGGTCGATCACGGTGATGCGGCGGGCCGGGGCGGTGCCCGCGGCGGACATGTCGAGGGCACCGGCCAGGGCGACCGCGCCCGTCACCTTCAACGGCTGCTTCTGCAGCGCCAGTTCGCCCCGCCTGCGCTGGGTGTAGTCCCCCTTCACCGTCACCCCGGTCGCCACCAGGCTGTCGTTGGTGACGGAGCCCAGCACGGTGCCCTTCCCGGAGAGCGCGGTCCGCACCCGCAGGCCCGCCGGGCCCGGGTCCAGGCGGGCCCCGGCCGAGGTGAGCCGGATCGCCTCGCTGTGCGCGAGGGTCGCCCCGGAGCGCAGGGCGAGGGTGCCCTGTCCGACGGTGGTCGTCCCCGTGTACGTGACCGCGCCGCCGGTGAGCGTGGTGGTGGCCGCCCCCGACTGCACGAGGGCCCCGGAGCCGCCGACGTGGGACAGGCGGATCGGTGTCGAGGTGTTGCGGACGATCAGGGTGCCGTCGTTGTCGACGCGCCGGCGTGCGGTGCCCGTCAGCAGCGAGCCGTCGCCGCCCTTCGCGCCCGAGCCCAGCCGCAGCACCGCGCCGTTCTCGATCGTGGTCGAGCCGTCGTAGTCCTGGGCGGCCGCGAAGGTCACGTCGTTCCCGCGGGTGCCCGCGATCACGATGTCCCCGGCGCCGGGCGCGGCCAGCGTGTCGTGGTAGCGGCCGCCTCCGATCGGGGCGCCCAGGGTCACCGGGCCGTCGTAGTCGAAGGTGAGCTTCGAGCGCCGGCCGCTCGCCTCGTGCAGGTTGATGTAGACGGTGTCCTTCGTCCCCGGCATGAAGATGCGGTGGGTCGTGCCGTCGCCCCAGTGCACGTCGGCGCCCTCGATGTTGGTGCCGCGCTTGTTCACCTGGTGCGCAAGCGCCCGCCAGTCGAGGGACGGGTCGCTCAGCGACGGGTTCGTGTCGCCGCCCCGGTCGCTGTAGCCGTACTGGCCGGTGAGGACCACCTTGCTGCCCGGCCGCGAGTGGACGTTGACGTCGCTGCCGTACTCCCGCTGGTAGAAGTCCTGGCGCAGGGTGACCGTCTGGTACAGCGGGGTGTCGATGATCCAGGAGCCCTGGTTGAGGATCGCGCGGGCGTCGGGGAGGGCCACGGGGTACTCGGGGCGGCCGACGGCCATCCCGGTGCCGTTGTCGATGACGCCGGAGAAGGGGTGCGTGCCCGCCAGGTCCAGCGTGCCCCACATGTTCCGGGGCTGGGTGACCAGGCCCGAGCCGCTGATGGTGCCGATGTTGAAGGTGCGGGTGAGGGACAGCCGCAGGGTGCCGTCGACGCGGATGTTGAGCTGGTTCAGCTGGTAGCCGGGGGTGTTGTAGGGGAAGTGGCCGATCAGGCCGGTGCCGCCGCCCGTGCCGTACTGCAGGGTCGTGCCGCGCTCGACGGTGATCGCGGGCGGGTCGGGGCGGGTGACCGTCGTGTACGGGTGGTTGCCGCCCAGGGTCCGCACGACCTGCCGTTGCCGTGCCTTCGGCAGGGTGAAGTCGCTGTCCCTGGTGAGGATCAGCGTCCCGCCGCCGCGCACGGTGAGCGTGCCCTCGCCGCGCAGGACGCCGTCGTACGTCGTCGTCCCGGCGGGCACGGTGACGGCCGTGTCGCCGGTGAGGGTCACGTCCCGGCCGGCGAGCACGTCGGCGGTGACGTCGCGGGGGCCGGCGGCGGAGGCGGGGGGAGCGGAGGCCAGCAGGGCGGCGAGGGCGCCGACGGCCGCTGCGGTGGTGTGGAGATGGGTGCGCACGTGATCGGAGACGGGACCGGACGGCCGTGGATAACAGAAAATCGAGTTCCGCGACCAGGGCCTCAGAAATCGCTTTCCCCCTTGTCTTGTCAGACCCGTTGACCTTCTCGTAACACGCCCTTACCTTTTCGGCGATCTCAGAACCCCCCACAACCCATCAGGAACACTCAAGGAGCGTGTGTGAGATGAGACGTGCGTACGCGATCCTGCTGTCCCTCTGTCTGGCGGTGGTCGGCGCCCTGGCCGCCGCGGGCCCCGCCGCGGCTGCCTCCCAGACCGTCACCAACGGCACCCAGTTCACCGACACCTCGGGGAACGTCGTGCACGCGCACGGCGGCGGGGTCATCAAGGTCGGCTCCTACTACTACTGGTTCGGCGAGGACCGCAACTCCGACAACACCTTCAAGTACGTGGACGCCTACCGCTCCACCGACCTGAAGACCTGGGAGTTCCGCAACCACGTCCTCGCCCAGTCCTCCGCCTCCGAGCTCTCCACCGCCTACATCGAGCGCCCGAAGGTCATCTACAACGCCTCCACCGGCAAGTTCGTGATGTGGATGCACAAGGAGAACGGAGTCGACTACAGCCAGGCCCGCGCCGCCGTCGCCGTCTCCGACACCGTCGACGGCACCTACACCTACCAGGGCAGCTTCCAGCCGCTCGGCCAGTACATGTCCCGCGACCTCACCACGTTCGTCGACACCGACGGCACCGCCTACATGGTCTCGGCCGCCAACGAGAACGCCGACCTGCACATCTACAAGCTCACCGCCGACTACACCGGCATCGACAGCCTGGTCGCCAACCCCTGGGCCGGCGCCAGCCGCGAGGCCCCGGCCCTCTTCAAGCGCAACGGCGTCTACTTCATGCTGACCTCGGCCGCCACCGGCTGGAGCCCCAACCAGCAGAAGTACGCCACCGCCACCTCGCTCGCCGGCCCCTGGACCTCCTGGGCCAACGTCGGCGACTCCACGGCGTACGGTTCCCAGACCGCGTACGTGCTCCCGGTCAGCGGCACTTCGGGGACCTCGTACCTCTACATGGGCGACCGCTGGGGCAACTCCTTCGGCGGCACGGTCAACGACTCCCGGTACGTCTGGCTGCCGTTGACCTTCTCGACCGACACCTCGATGTCGATGTCCTGGTACCCGGAGGTGTCCGTCGACACGGCCGCCGGCACGGTCACCGGCACCGGCGCCACCTACAACACCCTGATCGCGCGGCACAGCGCCAAGTGCGCCGACGTGCCGAACCAGTCCCTCTGGGAGGGCATTGCGATCAGCCAGTACACGTGCAACAGCGGCACCAACCAGAAGTGGTGGTTCAAGGACCTCGGCACCGGCTACTACGCACTGATGGGCCGCGGCAGCTCGCTCTGCCTCCAGGAGGACTCCACCGACGTCACCCAGGAGGACTGCACCGGCGCCACCGCCCAGCAGTGGTCGGTCGTCACCTCCGGCTCCTACGTCAGCATCAAGGCCCGGACGACCGGCGAGTGCCTGGACGTGAGCGGCGCGTCCACCGCCAACTCGGCCGCCGTCATCACGTACACGTGCAACGGCGGCACCAACCAGCAGTGGACGCGCGGGACCTGACGGGTCCCCGGCTCAGGCCAGCAGGTCGATCGCGTCGATCGAGGTGCCGGCGCTGAGGAAGGACGTCGTCCCCGAACCGCTCGCCACGTAGATCTTCAGCGTGTTGTAGGCGCTGGTGTCCGTCAGCCAGGCGGACGCCGGGACGCTGTAGGTGAACGTGTGGTTGTTGCCCCGGTACGAGCCCACGGTCAGCGAGCGGGTGCTCGGCTGGGTGGGCGGGGAGGGGACGGCGGAGGTCCAGGTGTCGTTGACGACGACCTGCGGCCGGCCGTTCGCGTAGGCCGTCGTCACGCCGATCCGCAGGGTGTGCGCGGCGGCGGCCTGGGCGGCGGTCAGCCTGAAGTACACGATGATCCCGCTGTTGACGTCCTTCCACAGGTAGCACGGGAAGGCCGAGGTCTCGGTGCCGCTGCCGACCACCACGTTCCCGGTCCAGGACGCGGCGCGCACGTCGGACGGATGCGCGTACGTCATCAGGTCGGCGTTCTTGAACCCGCCCGGTGTGCCGTCCCAGTTGTTGATCCGCCAGATCGCGGAGGCGTTGCTCGGGTCGTTGGAGGACGCGATCGCGATGGTGTTGAGCGTGGTCGTGCCGCCCGCCGTCACGGTCGCCGAGCCGGTGTAGACCGCCAGTTCGCCCTTGAAGACGGTGAGGGTGTACGTCCCGGGCAGTACCCCCGCGATCGAGAAGTAGCCGTCCGAGGAGCGCGCCGAACCCCAGTACTGGGCAGCCGAGTTGGCGAGCCCGACCGTGTACGCGTACGCCGTGTCCCGCCCGGTGATGCCGACGCCGGCGACCCGGCCGCGCCCGCCCGCCGCCACGTACCCGGAGATGCCGAGCGAGTCCGCCCACGAGGTGGTCAGGGTGCCCGGGTAGAGGGCCGAGGAGGGTGCGCCGCCGTCCGTGAGGGCGATGACGTACGGGCCCTGGAGGCCGTAGCGCTCCGACTCGGTCTGGTTCTCGCCGTAGTACAGGATCTCGTACAGCCCGCCGCCGTCGGCGCTCTGGTGGCGCAGCAGCGAGCGGTAGAAGGGGCCGCCGGAGGCCTTCTCGTGGTTGCTGCGCACGATCCACAGGCCGACGCTGCCGGTCGTCCAGCCGATGTAGTCGTAGTCCATCACCCGCAGCCTCGAGTAGTGCTTGGCGCGGGTCTGGCCGTCGGACTTCTCGAAGACGTCCGCGGACTCGATGACGGTGGGCGCGTAGGTGTAGGAGTCCGGCTCGTCGTTGAGGAACAGGCCTGCCTTGACGCGCACGATGTAGCGGGTGGCGGTGACGGACGAGTCGGCCTTGTTGGTCCAGAGGTAGACGTTGTTCTCGCCGCTGCGGGCCGCGTAGTAGTGCCTCAGCGTGCCGTACGCGACGGAGACCAGGATCGTCGAACCCGACTGGGCGATGGTCACCGTGGAGGTGCCGAGGCCCGACTCGACGTGCGAGTTCTTGCCGCCGTAGCCCTGGTACTCGGTGCCCTTGTAGACCAGCGAGGTCAGGTCGCCGTTGGTCTTGGAGACCTTGAAGACCAGGCTCGCGCCGGTGTCCACGACGTAGTTGGAGCCGTCGTCCGACCAGCCGAAGCTCGCCGCCGCGGCGGTGTCGGCGAGCGGTCCGGCGAGGGCGGCGGTGCCGGCGGCGGCCGCGCTGCCGAGGACGAAGGTGCGGCGTCCGAGCGGTCTCCCGGTGGATCCGGACATGGGGGTGCCTCCTTCGGTGGGGCGGGGGTGCGGGTGAGTGTGAGCGTGCCAGTTGAATCGATTTCGCGAAAGGGCTTTCACCGTCATGGGGTTGGCAGTTCCCGGAAATAGGTCCAAGGTCTGGAAAGCGCTTGCCAGCCTGGGGTACGGTCCGCGCCAGACCATGTCGCCACGACGGAGGAGTCCCGGGTGAGACGTTTCAAAGGTGTCCGTGCCGCCGCGCTCGCGGCGGCCGTCCTCGCCGCCTGCCTGACGACCGCTCCCGCCGCCCAGGCCCACGGACGGCGGCCGCCCCTCGGCATCGAGAACTGCACCGCGACCGCCTGCCACTTCGACGTCCCGCCGGGCGACTACGACGTGACGGTCCGGCTCGGCGGCGACACCGCGTCCGGTACGAGCATCGCCGGGGAGACCCGGCGCTCGCTCCTCCCGGAGACTCCGGTCGCGGCGGGGCGGCACCTCACCCGCGCCTTCACGGTGAACGTCCGCACCCCCGAGGGCGAGCCGACCGGCCCCGACGGAACCCCCGGCCTCGACCTGACGATCGGCGGCCCGGCCCCCGCCCTCGCCGGCATCAGGGTCACCCCTTCCGCCCGGCACACCCGACAGCTCTTCCTGGTCGGCGACTCCACCGTCTGCGACCAGCCCGCCGACCCCTACTCGGGCTGGGGCCAGCAGCTTCCGCAGTACCTGCGCAAGGGCGTCGCCGTCGCCAACTACGCGGACTCCGGGGAAAGTACGGTGACCTATCTCCAGAATCCCCGACTCTGGGGTACCGTCCAGCCGTTGATCCGCCCGGGTGACCTGGTCCTGATCCAGCTGGCACACAACGACAAGACGACCGTCCTGTCTCCGTCATTGGTACGGTGATTCACCGGGTCGTGAACAAGGAACACACAGTTCAGAGGGCATTCCCACCTGTGCTTCAATGTATGACCCCGTTTTCTGAGGGCGCGTCATACGAGGGCATCAGCAAGGCGATGAGGGCGAAAAAGACGGTGTCATCCGTCACGGCGAGGACACCGCAGAGTTGATGGTGCTGGAACACCGGCGTGGTGGGGGCCGGTTCGGGGCGGCGATTGGCTTCGACTCGGTCGGCTTGCGCCAGAGCAGGGCTTGCAGGCGGTCCCGCTGCTCGGGGGTCAGCGGAGGCGCCTGGTCGGCCAGTTCCTGAACGTAGCGCCGATTGTCCCGCCGGACAGCCGGTCGCTGCTCGTCGCCGTCGTCGGACTCCCACCATTCGGCGACGATGCGCAGTGCGTGGGCGTCTGAAGTCCTGGCCCGCTCGTACGACCACAGTTCGTAGCGCTCCTGCGGCTTGCTGAGGGGATGGTGCGAGCGCAGGTTGCATACGATCACGCCAGCGTGTTCCAGGTCGCTTGATAGATCGTCGGGTGGCTGGAGGGCAGTGCCGTAGAAGGGATTCACTGCCAGGACGCCGACAACCCAGTCTTCGTCGTCCCAGCGTTGATCGGCGGGCTCGATGACGTACCCCAGCACGTGCAGCGGGATGCGGCCGTGGAATCCCTGTCGGGTGACTGACCGTGCGACCAGGGGACGGAAGTAGCCGCGGCTGGGGACGTCGAACTGCCGGTAGAGCTGCTGCAGCGAGCCAGGGTCCAGCGGCACCCCGATGAGCTGGAAGGAGACGTTGCAGCGCATGACGTGGCGTGTTTCTTCTGCGGAGATGCTGCCTGACACGGTGTAGAAGCCGCCGTCGCAGACTTCGAAGTAGACGAACTCCTCGCTGTGGTGGGGATCTTCAAGCTCGCTCGTCCGTTCTTCCCAGCCCTTGAGGGCCTTGGCAAAGCCATCGGCTCCGCAGCCATGCCAGTTCCGGCCATGCTGCTGGATGCTCCACTGACTCCGCTCTCCCATCCACCCCAGTTCGTTGAGCGCGTCAAGGAGGCGGAGGAGGGCAGGCTGGCCCCATGCGGTGACCGGCATATCCAGGCACACGCCGCTTCCCGCAGCCGGCACCCAGTCGACGTCGGGCAGGTCGAGGCAGAAGACTCCGGAGCTGAACCCCCCTGCTCCGTAGAACCATGGCACTGTGTCCCCGCTGCCGTTGAGCAGCCTGTAGCGGCTCGTGGGCAGCTTCCCTGCCGTCTTGCGCGGACTGCGGACGGCTTTCTCGGCCTCACGCTCTCTTTCGCCGCGATGGACACGCCCGTGGACAATGAGTTCATCGTGTTTCAGGCGAAGAAGGCGGTCCAACTCCTGCGGGTCCCTCAGAGCCCTGAGGATGTCCAATTCGTCGAAGACGAGGACCAGTCCGTCCCTGCGGTCCGCGACGATCGCCTCGTTCGCTTGCTCGGTGATCCCGGACATGGTGAACAGCAGAGCTATAGCAGTGCCGTCGAGACGGCCCAGGCGGCTGCGGACCGCATCGACGACCGTGGATCCGGCAGGCCGGCGCTCCCACTTCGCTTCGACGAGATAGTGGCGGCTGTGGGAGATGATCGCGAAGTCGGTCTGCCGGGGGCGCGCCATCCTCGGATTGTGCACGACCTGGTAGTGAGCCCGTCGAAACATCCGCTCCAACAGTGATTCGAGCTTGTAGCCGCGGCGTTTCGTGTCGGAGACCGACCGCAGGGCAGCCAGATCGCGGAGCAGATCCGACTCGTGCCAAGGCTCGATTTGGAGGTCGTCGTCCGCCGCGTCAGGGCGTTCCTCTTCACTGATGGCCATGACTGGTCATCTTCGCGCACGGCGACAACGCGGCCCCTCCAGCGGGGCCGACTGACCCAGCACCCACTTGTTGCCCAAGCCCCGTCATCACGAGGTGGCGGGCTTCCCTCATGCCCGTCACATGTCGAGACGGGTGGTTGTGGCCGCCTCGACGGGCTGTGCGTCACGTGCCGATCCTCCTGCCTACGCCGACGCCGGCCGCTCAGATCCGGACCGCGCCCGTCTGGCCGGACCGCGGCGATCCGGTCGAACTACACCAGGCCGGGGTGCCCCGGCAAATCTGCGCATCCATCTGGTTGTCGAGGAGTGAACCCCTGCTTCCCGTGCGGACGGATGGTGCCGTTGATGGTGCGCTGCCCGTCGGGATCGGCGGCCGCCGTGCGCTCGGGTGTGATCAACCCCAGCGATTCGTAGTACCGGACAGCCTTCGTTGTCGCATCGGCCTGATGTGCGAGTTCACTGATCTTCATGCCATTCACCCTGCTTAACGCTAAACCTTGCCCCGGGGGGTAAGGTCAAGCGCCGATTGGACGCGCCGGGCGTCGCGGGGCGGATGCACGGTCAGCAGCACCGCGATCGCGCCGGCCACGACCGCCACGCCGAGGAACTGGAACGTCAGTGCGTAGCCGGAGGCCGGTGACTGCGCGCGGTCTATGATCCAGCCCGGCAGGTAGCGGCCGACGATGCCGCTGGAGCTCATGAGCGCGAGGAAAACACCGAGGGTCCCGGCCAGCTGCTCTTTGGGACAGATCTCGGATATCGCCGCGTTGAGCAGGGGGAAGACCACGGTGCCCAGCCCGTACCCCATCGACACGACGGCGACCACCAGGCCCGGTGTACCAATCAGGGGCAGAGTGACCGCCGCAGACCAGCAGGCACGCGCCCAGCAGGATCCCCCGATGGATCCGGGAGCTGACGCCCTGGCCATGAGCCGGTCCCCCGAGAAGGCGGTCGCGGACAGCACGACCAGGGCGACCATGCTCGGGAAGCCGAACATTGTTCCCGCCTCGATCCGGGAGTGGCCCAGGCCCGCCTCGAAGTAGGACGGCAGCCAGGTCAGGATCACGGAGACGAGGGGGTAGAAGGAGAACGCCGCGGCCAAAGCGCCGAGGAAGGTCGGCGTGTGGAAGATCACGAACCACCTGGCCCTGGACGTCGTGTCGTCCTCGCGGTCCTCGGCTGGGTCCGTCGTGCGCTGCGCGCCGTAGGGTCCGGGGCTCCGTGTGGTCAGCCACAGTGCCACCCAGACCAGACCGGCAGCGCACATGGCGGTGAAGGCCGACCGCCAGCCGTACACGACCACCGGGTAGTTCGGCACGGGGGCCAGGACGATCTTCGAGAGCGCCGCCGTCGACGTGATGAGGGCGCCGGGCAGCGCCCGCTTCTCCACGGGGTGCCAGGAGTACACCGCTGTGTGGATGAGCGCGCTGGAGGGCCCCTCGAACAGGCCGAGCAGCAGCCGGCTTCCGATCAGCACGGCGAAGCCTGCGGCCAGGATCATGGGCAGGAGGCAGAGGGCCAGCCGACTGCGAGCGTGGCCAGCACCCACTTCAGTGGCGCGTGCTTCACGGCCGGTCCGGCGAGGAAACCGCCCGCGTCATGGCGAAGAATGAAGACGCTCCCGGCCAGTCCGATCTGCGATGCGCTGAGACCGAGTTCGTCCTTGAGCGGCTGGGCCGCGACGCCGAGGAGGACCTTGTCGCCGTAGTTGATCAGATAGAGGAGCATGAGGCCCGACGTCAGTCCCCAGGCTTTGACGCGGGACGTGGGTGGTGTGCCGGCCGGGGCTTTTGACGCTGCCGTGCGGTGCATGGATGTCATGTCGTCAACTCCCTTGTGTGTCAGGCGGTGTGAGAGCCTCGCAGGGCCGGTTCGCGCACCGGTCTCATGGCGGGTGCCGGGGTGTGCGAAGGAAGGGCGAGTGCCTCCTGCAGACGGTGCGCTGCGCGCGGGACGAGGTCGTCGGCGTGCCGGGCGCCGACGAGCTGGATGCCGACCGGTAGACCGTCGGCGGTCGTGCCGCAGGGCACGGCGGCGGCGGGCTGCCCGGTGAGGTTGAAGGGGTAGGTGAAGGGTGTCCGGCTGGTCCAGTGCCCGTCTCCCGGGTCCGGCGTGTCCTGCCCGGCGGTGAAGGCGGGGACCGGGACGGCCGGGGCGACGAGGAGGTCGTATCGCTCGTGCAGGGCGGCGGTGCGTGCGCACAGTGCGGCCTGCTGTTCCAGCGCTTCGAGATACTCCGCCCACGCGATCGCCCATCCGTCCGAAGATCAGCCCTCCGAGGGGCGGGGCGACGAAGCCGACGGCCAGTGTCGCGAAGTAGGCGAGCGTCGAGGTGACCGCGTCGGAGGATGCGAAGTACTGCTTGTCGAAGACGAGGGCAGCGGCGGTGGTGAAGAGGAAGAAGTCGTACCACTCAAGAGCGTTGCCGACGAGTGCTGCGATCGCGACTCTCGCCGGTGGAGGCCGTGGCGTTGTCCATGCGCAAGGGGACATTCCGGCTTGTGCCTCAGTGGGATGGGTGGACGCTAAGCCTTGCCCCATGGGGCAACGTCAACGGGTGTGCATGGAATTGACGTGCCGGAGATCCCTGCCTGACCGATCGGCTCCGGCAAGCAGTTGCCACCGCCGCGAGGACGCCCTCCACCGCCTTGCTCACGAGCACGGCGCGGCAGCTTGGGTGGTCGTCGGAGCCGGAGCAGGGACCCATCTGGTGGCCACAACCAGCCGTACACGACCTCGCAGACCGGCCCGAACTACCGGTCGACACAGCCTCGCCGGTGCTGTCGGAGCAGGTGAAGTAGAAGTAAGGGCCGCCCGCGGACGTTGCACGGCTGCCGTGCCCCGCGCTTGGAGACCAGGGGTGTCTTGGCCGCGAGCAAGGGGGCCCGCGGGCACGCCGCCTGAGCCGATCGTGGTGCAGGGCGCACGCGATGTGAACCCTGCCGTACCGAGTCCGGTGGTCTGCGACGTCCGGTACCACCACAACCTGTGCCCGGGGGACGCCCACTGCTTCTGGCTGGAAGCGGAGAAGGCCGGAGTAGGTCTGTTGGAGGGTTCACCTGCATGAGCGCATTTGTGCTTCGAGCAGGCGACTTACCTGGCTCAACCCACCGAATGCAGAGCAGTCGGTTGATGTCCTGATGATTCAGGTCATTCTGTCCTTAAAGGGAGAGAACGTCGAGATTTTTGAACTCCCTAAAAAGTTTCCTTCTGGGAAAACTTGCCGGAAGGGAAGAATTTCAGGATCATAGCTGTCATGACGCAGCAGGCAGGGTTGCGGGAACGCAAGAAGCAGGCAACCCGCGCCGCGCTCAGCCGGGCCGCCTGGGTGCAGGCATGCGAAAACGGGGTGGACGCGGTCAGTGCGGAAAGCGTGGCCGAAGCTGTGGGTGTTTCGGAGCGGACGTTTCGCAATTACTTCGGCTCACGTGAAGAAGCGATCGTGGAAGCGGTCGTTCACCATGTCGAGGTCATGGCCGAGGCGTTGCGGGGGCGGCCGACCGGCGAATCTGTCTGGGACAGTCTGGCAGCCGTACTGCCCGAGACCGTTTCGGGCATGGTGACTGACCAGGAGGACGTCAACGCGCTGTTGCGGCTGTCCCGGAACAACCCTGCGGTGCTGGCCCAGCAACTGGCTTCCTACGAACGGGTTCACCGGCTGTTGGAGCAGGCTCTTGCGGAGCGCACAGGCAGCCTTGACCTAGCGACGAAGCTGGTGGCCGGCGCCGCCAGGGTGGCGGTGCAGACCTCGATCGAGACCTGGGCGGCCGAAGACTGCCGGACCAGCCTTGCCGTGATCGTCGGTGAGGCTCTCGCGCAACTGCGGCGCGGGATCCCCATGGCTTCCCCGGGAGATTCGGGCACTCACCGTACAGGGGGCGGTGGGTCCTGATGCGGCTCTCTGTCCGCGACTGCCTCTTCGCGGCTCCGGTCCGATCGCAACATGTCAGCGCCGCGACGCGGTCCGCTGACGAGCGTCGACCGCGGAACGGGGCAAGGGAACCAAAGGCCCGCAGCCGAACAGCGCCTTTCGACGACTCGGCTCGGTGAACGAGTCGGGTGGCTCATGTCCGAGGTGGACATTCCGGATCATCTGCCCGAAGGAGTCACAGGTGAATCAAAATCTCGATACGCACAAAGTGGAGAGGTTCCTCGCGCTGCATCACTCCGAACAACCTCTGCTGGTGGCAAACCCCTGGGACCCCGGGTCCGCCAAGCTGTTCGAAGCGGTCGGTTATCCGGCCCTCGCCACGACGAGTGGCGGTCTAGCGGCATCACAAGGCCGCCTGGACGGCGGCACGAGCCTTCAGCAGGTCCTGGACCATTCACGTGAGATCGCGAACTCGGTCGCTGTTCCGGTTATCGGCGATTTCGAGGACGCCTTCGCTGACGCTCCGGCCGATGTGGCGCGCAACATCGGGCTGGTCAGGGAAACGGGACTCATCGGGTGTTCCATCGAGGACTACACACGTCGTCCCGACGATCCGATCTACGAATTCGCCCATGCCGTCGAGCGCGTCGCCGCAGCAGCCGAAGCCGCGCACGCGGGACCGTCTCCGTTCGTCCTCACGGCTCGCTGCGAGAATCACCTCCGGGGGCGTCCGGATATCGCGGACACGATCAAGCGGCTCCAGGCGTACCAAGAGGCGGGGGCCGACGTGCTGTTCGCCCCCATGGTGCTGGACCTGACGGATCTGCGCTCCCTGGTCTCCTCCGTCGACCTGCCGGTGAACGTGATGGCGATGCCGGGTGGTCCGAGCGTCGCTCAGTTCACCGAAGCCGGCGCCGCTCGTATCTCGCTTGGCGGCATGCTGAGCTATGTGGCACTGGGCGGGGCAGTCCGGGCGGCGAAAGAGGTACTGGAGGAGGGCACCTTCGGTCCCTGGTCTGAGTTCGGTGTGGCATACCCCTTGATGCAGACGGCGTTCACCCGCTGAGGGACTGCCCCTCGCCGTCAAGGAAGCACTCAGCGGCGGGTGTGACGCGCAGAGCCTCCTTCCGGACCAAGAAGGGGACTGCGTCGTCGGTGGCCTGGGCGGCGAGGCCGAGGGTGAGAGGCGGGTGCTGTTCGACGTTCCCTGACGCGTGGATCCACCCCGCCGTCCATCCGGCGGGGGCCGCCAGGCTGGTCACCCGAGACCGTGCTGCCTCCGCCGTCGGCCTCACTTCACCCGCCCACGGTGCGCTCACAGACAGCACCGGCCGTCAGAAGCCGCTGTCCTACCGGTTGTGATCACTGAGTCCCGGCTGCTCAGACATGGTCCCGGTGGCGTTGTAGGAGCGGTCGGGCGAATCAGCATCCCCGACGATGCGGAGGAGGCCGGTGGCGTCACCGACTGTGCCCGATGGGCAGGATCACGGCCGACAGGTGTTCCGGATCGCGGAAGACGTGCTGATCCGCGGCGTGCAGTGTGACGGCGCCGGCGCGGGGCTCGCCGGTGCCGGGATTGCGGTTGTAGCGGGGAAGGCGCCGCTTGAGATCTGGACGCGGATGCGGTGGCCGCGCGTGAAACAGTACGCCGTCGGCCACAGCTTCACCGCCGCACAGGAGATCTCGTCGGCGCCGTACGGCGGTCCGGTTGAGCGTGCCGAAGAAGCCGTTCAAGGTCCTGGTCATGGCGAACGCGCGTGATCCGGTGAGCATCGCCCGGCAGAACGGCGGATGTGCCGTCAAGTGGCCTGCCAGCACCAGCACTTGTGTACCCATGGTTCTGTTCGCGGGAACGAACGGGCAGCAGTCGTACACCGGTTCGGGAGGCAGCCAGTGCCTGCGTGGGAACCGAAATGTGCACGAGTTCCGACGGTAGTGGTGTAGAGGCTGATGAGCTACCGGCCAGGGTGCGGTGCACATCACCATGGCGGTGAGGGTGTGTTCGGTGAAGTCCGGGTTCGTGGCTCGAACGGTCCAGCCGGTCGCTGTCGGGCTCGATTCGCCGAAGAGGACCGCGGGGGCGCCGGACGCGCCGCCGCCGGTCGGTACCTGGCCGGCGGGGCATTCTGCGTGGACCGTCCCCACCGCTCCGGATGCCGGCCTGCTCCTACGCGGAACCGCAGCCGAGGACGATCTGCGGGTCGCGGTCGTCGGCACCGCAACCCCACGCCGGAGGGCGTCGCCCACGCGCAGACGATCGCGGGCGGGCAGGTTCCTTGCGTGCGACGCCGTGAGATCCGGCGGCTCACCGCACCGGCCGACTCGCCCACGCGCTCGGCGTGAAGTCTCACGACTTGGCCTGGCAGTTAGGGCACAGCCCCCACCACGTGATCTCGGCCCCGTCGACGTGTAGCCCTGGTTTTCCCCGGGATCGAGGCATGGAGCCTCGCCGATGGAGCAGCCGACGTCCTGCATGCCGCCGCAGCGCCGGCGGACCTGATGATGGTTGTCGCCGACGCGTAGCTCGTACCGGGCCGGGGGGTCGGCCGGCTCGACGCGCCAGACCAGTTCGGCGCTGGTGAGCTCCTCGAGCGCGTTGCACAGGCCCTGCTTGGACAGGCCGCTGTACGAGGACGTGCCCACGCCGAGTCCGGTCTCGAGGTCCGAGGTGGTGGAATGCGGATGCCCCTCCAGCGCGGTCAGCATCGCGCGGCGCTGCGCAATCCCTTGCGCTTCAGCAGGTCGCCCGCCGGCTGATCCGTCATGCCGGCGCTCCTCCAGCCTCGGATCAGGGGGTACTCCCGGCCAGATCGCAGGCGTGGCACACCAACTTGCGGGCCATGTAGCCCCGGAAGGGGCCCAGGCCGACCGAGCGGGAAACCTGCACCTGGCGGATACGGGCGTGATTCTCGCAGGTGGCGAGGCCGCACTGGGAGCAGACACCGATGCCTTCGGCATCGCTGCGGGCTTCCTGAAGACAGTCGTAGCACTTCATGGAGGACTCCGTTTTCGGAGGGTGGGGGCCCGCGCCCTCGCGCCAGCCGCAACGGGATGGATTTGCCTGATGGCGACGGGTCACCCCAAGGCTTAAAAGACGGATCACAGATTGGATCGAGTCAACTCTACAGCAAATCTTGAATGACTCACTTACTTGAATCATTCGTGTCTAGGTCCTTAGGCTGCCGCTCATGAACGCACCCCAGACCCCGACCACCCCTGAGGAGCTGCGGGGGGCCGGCCTGCGGGTGACGGCCGCCCGTGTCGCGCTGCTCGAGACCGTTCGCGCCGGTGATCACCTCGATGCGGAGGCGGTCACCGCCGACGTGCGCAAGCGCGTGGGCCACATCTCCCTACAGGCCGTCTACGAGGCCCTCCACGCGCTCACCACGGCCGGCCTGGTCCGCCGTATCGAGCCACCGGGCAGCCCCGCCCGGTACGAGGGCCGGGTCGGCGACAACCATCACCATCTGGTCTGCCGGGAGTGCGCGGCGGTCGTCGACGTCGACTGCGCGGTCGGTCACGCCCCCTGTCTGACCGCGTCCGACGACCGGGGCTTCGCGATCGACGAGGCCGAGGTCATCTACTGGGGCCTGTGCCCCACCTGTTCCACCGTCCGCAAGGCTTGAGAACCAAACCCGGAAGGTTTCCCCTCATGTCCGAGAACAGCGCCGCTGAAGGCAAATGCCCCGTCGCGCACGAGCGTGCCGCACACCCCACCCAGGGCGGTGGCAACCGTCAGTGGTGGCCCGAGCGTCTCAACCTGAAGATCCTCGCCAAGAACCCCGCCGTGGCCAACCCGCTCGGTGAGGACTTCGATTACGCCGAGGCGTTCAACAACCTCGACCTCGCGGCCGTCAAACAGGACATAGCCGCGGTACTGACCGAGTCCCAGGACTGGTGGCCGGCCGACTTCGGCAACTACGGCCCGTTCATGATCCGGATGGCCTGGCACAGCGCGGGCACCTACCGCATCTTCGACGGCCGGGGCGGCGCCGGCGCCGGCCAGCAGCGTTTCGCGCCGCTGAACAGCTGGCCGGACAACGTCGGTCTGGACAAGGCCCGCCGTCTGCTGTGGCCGGTGAAGAAGAAGTACGGCAAGAGTCTGTCCTGGGCCGACCTGATGATCCTCGCCGGCAACGTGGCCCTGGAGTCCATGGGCTTTACGACCTTCGGCTTCGGCGGCGGCCGCGAGGACGTCTGGGAGCCCGACGAGGACGTCTACTGGGGTCCCGAGAAGGTGTGGCTGGACGACCAGCGCTACACCGGCGACCGCGACCTGGAGAGCCCGCTCGGCGCCGTCCAGATGGGCCTCATCTACGTCAACCCGGAGGGCCCCAACGGCAACCCGGACCCGATCGCCGCGGCCCGCGACATCCGGGAGACCTTCCGCCGGATGGCGATGAACGACGAGGAGACCGTCGCCCTCATCGCCGGCGGCCACACCTTCGGCAAGACCCACGGCGCCGGCCCCGCGGACAACGTCGGCCCCGAGCCGGAGGCTGCCCCGATCGAGGCCCAGGGCTTCGGCTGGGCCAGCACCTACGGCACCGGCAAGGCCGGCGACGCGATCTTGTCCGGCCTGGAGGTCACCTGGACCAGTTCGCCCACCAAGTGGAGCAACAACTTCTTCTGGAACCTCTTCAGCTTCGAGTGGGAACTGACCGAGTCCCCGGCCGGCGCCAAGCAGTGGCGACCGAAGGGTGGCGCGGGCGCGGGCACGGTCCCCTCCGCGCACGACCCGGAGAAGAAGATCGCGCCGGGCATGCTCACCACCGATCTGGCGCTGCGCTTCGACCCGGTCTACGAGCGGATCTCGCGCCGCTTCCTGGAGAACCCCGACCAGTTCGCGGACGCCTTCGCCCGCGCCTGGTACAAGCTGACCCACCGTGACATGGGCCCGAAGTCGCTGTACCTCGGCCCGGAGGTCCCGGCGGAGACCCTGCTGTGGCAGGATCCGCTGCCGGAGGCCGAGGGCGAGGCCATCGACGCCGCCGACGTGACGGCCCTGAAGGCCAAGCTCCTCGACTCGGGCCTCACGGTCTCGCAGCTGGTCTCCACCGCGTGGGCGTCGGCCTCGACGTACCGCAACAGCGACAAGCGCGGCGGTGCCAACGGCGCCCGCATCCGCCTGCAGCCGCAGGCCGGCTGGGACGTCAACGAGCCCGACGAGCTGGCGCAGGTCCTGCGCGTCCTGGAGGGCGTCCAGGCGGAATTCAACTCCGGCGCCAAGAAGGTCTCCCTGGCCGACCTGATCGTCCTCGGTGGCGCGGCCGCCGTGGAGAAGGCCGCCAAGGACGTCGGTGTGGACGTCGAGGTGCCGTTCACCGCGGGCCGCGTGGACGCCACGGACGAGCACACGGACGCGGAGTCCTTCGCCGCCCTCGAGCCCTCCGCCGACGGCTTCCGCAACTACCAGGGCAAGGGCAACCGCCTGCCCGCCGAGTACCTGCTGCTCGACAAGGCGAACCTGCTCGGCCTGAGCGCCCCCGAGCTCACCGTCCTCGTCGGCGGTCTGCGCGTCCTGGGCGCCAACTACCAGAACACCGCGTACGGCGTCCTCACCGAGACCCCGGGCAAGCTGACGAACGACTTCTTCGTCAACCTGCTCGACCTGGGCACGACGTGGAAGTCGGTCTCCGAGGATCAGACGGTCTTCGAGGGCCGTGACGACGCGACCGGCGCGGTCAAGTGGACCGGCACCCGTGCCGACCTCGTCTTCGGCTCCAACTCCGAGCTGCGCGCCCTCGCCGAGGTCTACGCCTCGGACGACGCGAAGGAGAAGTTCGTCAACGACTTCATCGCGGCGTGGGTCAAGGTCATGAACGCGGACCGGTTCGACCTCGTCTGACCGTGATCACGACGTCCGGGTCGGCTCGCACGAGTCGGCCCGGACGTCTTCATCTGCCGGTCGCAGTCCGACGTACCGCGCGAACACCGGCCCGCGGGCCGGGACCCAGCTCGGTAACTTCAACTGCGGCTCCAACGGAACGGGCACGATGTCGCAGGGTGTCCACACTGCAGGCATCCAGGGCTCCTGAGGTGAAGGTGGTGGTCAGGTCGGCGAGTACTGCTGCGCGGTCGCGCCGTATACCGGCGGCCAGGGTACGGAGTTCTCGTTGTCCGTCGAGGCGGACATCGGCGAGCCAGACGTCGAGGGCCAGGGCTGGGCTGCGTTCGCACAGCTCATCAAGGAATTTGTGCTCGGTCTCGGTGAGGTGTTCGGGCCGGCGCGTGGTCCCGTCGGTGACCCGGCGAACGGTCAGGCGGGGCAGCGGAGCATCCGTCGGGATCGTTACGGTGCGGCAGGGCCGCAGGTGGCGGCGGACGGGGTTGATGTCGCCGCAGTAGCCCAGCTGCTGGATCTCCCGGGTGAGCGCGGTGGTGTTGGTGCAGCCCTCTCTCCATCGGTGAGACAGACAGAGCCGGTAGTCGTCGATCACGCTTGGGCGGTGGGGTGCCGCGACGAGGAGCTGTTCGACATCGGGGCCCGGGCGAAGCGCAGGACGGTGCCGCGGCTGAGGTGGAGTTCACGGGCGATGGCTCGCAGGCTGTTGCCGCGTTCGATGCGTTCGTGGATCTGCTGATGGCGTTCGCGAGTGCGAGCAACTAGCGGCCGAGGCCGTCCGTGCACGTAGAGTTCGCCGCTCCGTCTCCCCCCGAATGTGATCCAGAACCACATTTCAGAGGCCACCACGCGGCTCCGGGGCGAGTCGTTTCAGCCGACGGGGAGAGGTGCTGTGCCGAGTGCGGCCGACATGAGGGTGCGCAGAGTTGCCGGTTGCTCCGGGCGGGAGGCGAAGCGGCGGTTCAGCGCGATGTCGTTGACGACGGTGAATGCGGCGTGGACGTGGATGCGTGCCTGTTTCTCCGGCAGTTCGGGCCTGACTGTGGTGAGCAGCTCCGTCCAGTGCTTGGTGTAGGCCCGCTGGAAGCGGAGAAGTTCTGCGGCTTCACGATGGGGCAGGTTGTTGCCCTCGCTGAAGTACGCCGCGACGAAGTCGTGGTACTCCACCACGGTGTCGACGTAGTCACCGACGAGCAGGTCCAGTGTCTGGCGTGGTGCCTGGTCCGCGGCACGGGCCTGTGCGGTTGTCTGCCGGAGCCGCTCTCTGATCCGTTCGGCGATGGACTGCAGTAGCTCGCTCTTGCCGCTGAAGTGACTGTAGATGCTGGGTCCGGCTATGCCGGTGGCGGCGCCGATGTCCTCCATCGTCACGGCGTGGTAGCCGTGCTCCCGGAACAGCTGGGCCGAGACGACGAGCAATTGCTCGCGCCGCGTGTCCAGAAGCCCGGTCTCGCGGTGTGGCTCCTGCCGTACCGACCCCACCGCCTCGCCTGGCTCGGCGGTGAGTACGTCCATGGCGATCGTCACCAGCAACTGTTGGAGAACGCCCTGCGGAAGACGAACCCGGTGATCGGAGATGCTGCCCAGCACGCTTGCTCCGGCCCAGGCCCGGACTTCGGCGTCGGCGGTGGCCAACTCGGTGAGCAGGCGGTGCAGTTCGCTGACGACCAGGTCTGCGATCTGCGCCATGAGGCGGGCCGTGCCAGATCGTCGGGGTGCGGGGAGGTGGCGTCGTTCCCGGCGCCACAGGGCGCCGACCTCAGGGTGGCTGATCATGTGGGCCGCCAGGGCCTCGAATGCCCCGCACAACCGCTCGGCGGGCGCGCCGGGAATGTCGGGCCCCAGTCGAATCTCGGCGATGCGCAGGATCTGTTCCATGCCTGTCTGCAGGATGTGGTCGAGCATCGCCTGTTTGCTCGGGAAGTGTCGGTAGATCGCTGGGCCGCTGAGGCCGGCGGTCGCGGCGATGTCGTTGACCGACACGTTGTGATAGCCCTGGCGTGCGAAGAGTTCGGCTGCGATCTGGGCGAGCTGCTCGCGCCGGGATCCTCGTCTCGGCCTGGTGGCGCTGCGCGCCTGTGGACTCATTCTCCGCCCGTCCACGGCAGGTAGTCCGGTAGGCCGTCACTCACCCGGCTCGGGAAAACGGGCGGCCGCTTCTCGAAGAACGACGTGACGCCTTCCGCCGCGTCGGGCTTGTGCACGAGGTCGGCCACGAGTTGAGTCTCCAGGTCGTGGGCTTGCAGAGGCGAGTCGAGAGACGACATACGGTAGAGCATCTGGCGGGTGATGGCGATCGCGACCGGAGCCGCCTGCGTGACGATGCCGGCCGCCAGCTCGTACGCTGCCTCCAGTAGCGCCTCGGGCTGGTGGATGCTGCGTACCAGCCCGGAGTCCAGGGCCTCCCGGGCGTCGAATACCCGCCCGCTCATCATCCAGTCGAGCGCCTTCGGCAAGCCGACCAGGCGGGGCAGGAACCAGGTGGAACCACCTTCGCCGACGATGCCCCGCCGGGTGAAGGGGAAGCCGAACTTGCCCGCAGTGGACGCGAGCCGGAAATCGGCAGCCAGCGGGACGGTCGCCCCCGCACCGACCGCGGCTCCGTTGAGAGCGGCGATGACAGGTTTGTCCATGGTGTGGATGCGAGACGACACCCAGCCGGCCGGTTCCAGTTCGAGCGGTGGGAGGTCGTCTTCTCCCCGCCCGGTGATGTCGAAGCTCCCGTCGGAGAGGTCGGCGCCCACGCAGAAGTCCCGTCCGGCACCGGTCAGCACCACCGCGCGTACATCGTCGTCCGCGTCCGCCCGGTCGAAGGCGTGCCGGAGCTCCTGGGCCATCCGCACGGTGTAGGCGTTGCGCGCCTCGGGGCGATCGAGCGTGATCGTCGCCACTGCGTCGGCCACGGTGTAGCGGACCTGCCCGTATGTGCTCACCCATCCTCCAAAGTTAATCGTCACTAGGGTAAATAGTGCACGTGAAAGTCATTGACAGCAAGCTGGTATGGCTCCAGATTGTTAATCGCCATTAGGTTGCTTGATGAGCTTGGAAGGAGTGGGGTGTGGGCATGGCTCGGTACCACTCTCCCTGGGGGAGCGAGGAGCTGGACGCCGTACGGGAGCTGGCTCGCGCCTTCTTCGTGAAGGAGGCCGCGCCGCTTGAGGAGAAGTTCGCGCGCCAGGGCTATCCCGACCCCGAACTCTGGCGGCGGGCCGGAGAGCTGGGCCTGCTGTGCACCTCGATACCCGAGGAATACGGCGGCGGTGGCGGGACCATCGCCCACGAGACCGTGCTGATCGACGAGCAGATGCGGGCCGGGGCCGGGGCCATGGCCATCAGCGTGCACTCCGGGATCGTGGCCCACTACCTCAACGCCTACGCCACCGAAGAGCAGAAGCTGCGATGGCTGCCAAGGATGGCCGGCGGGGAACTCGTCGGGGCCGTCGCGATGACCGAACCCGGCGCCGGATCGGACCTGCAGAACATCCGGACCCGAGCGGTGCGCGACGGCGACGAGTACGTCATCAGCGGGGCGAAGACCTTCATCACCAACGGCCGTAACACGGAGCTGCTGGTCATCGCGGCGAAGACCGATCCGGCACAGGGCGCCAGCGGAATCTCGCTCTTCGTCGCCGAGGTCGACGACCGGACACCGGGCTTCCAGCGCGGGCGTGTGCTGCACAAGATCGGTCAGAAGAGCACCGACACCGCCGAGCTGTACTTCGACGAGCTGGCGGTTCCGGCGGCCAACCTGCTGGGCGGCCAGGAGGGCCGGGGCTTCGGGCAGCTGATGCAGCAGTTGCCTCAGGAGCGGCTGATCATCGCCGCCATCGGCCTGGCCTGGATGGAGAGCGCGATCGCCGCGACGACGGCATACGTCAAGGAGCGCCAAGCGTTCGGCAAGCCGCTCCTCGACATGCAGAACGTGCGCTTCGAACTCGCCGAGTGTGCCACCGTCGCCCGCGTAGCACGGGTCTTCCTGGACGACTGCCTTGCCCGCCACCTGCGCGGTGAGCTGGACGCCGTCACGGCGTCCATGGCCAAGTACTGGATCACCGACCGGCAGACCGAGGTTGTGGACCGGTGCCTGCAACTGCACGGGGGCTACGGCTACATGCTCGAGTACCCGATCGCCCGGATCTTCGCGGACGGCCGCGTCCAGCGCATTTACGGCGGGGCCAACGAAGTCATGAAGGAACTCATCGCCCGCTCGCTGTGAGCATGCGGCGAGCAGGCACCAGAGAGGAACCACCCCTTGAGCACTGAAGCGTTTGTCTACGATGCGATCCGGACACCGCGAGGCAGGGGCAAGCGGAGCGGTTCATTGCACGGGATCAAACCCATCACCCTCGTCGTCGGTCTCATCGACGAGATCCGGCGCCGGTATCCGGCACTGGACCCGAACCTGATCGACGACATCGTGCTCGGCGTCGTCACGCCGGTCGGCGACCAGGGCTCCGACATCGCCAAGACCGCCGCCCTAGCGGCGGGTCTGCCGGAGACCACCGCCGGCGTGCAGCTCAACCGGTTCTGTGCCTCGGGCCTGGAAGCCGTGAACACCGCGGCGCAGAAGGTGCGGTCGGGCTTCGAGGACCTGGTGCTGGCCGGCGGCGTGGAGTCGATGTCGAGGGTGCCGATGGGCTCCGACGGCGGCGCGTGGATGATGGACCCCGAAACGGCGTACGAGTCGTACTTCGTCCCGCAGGGCATCGGCGCCGACCTGATCGCGACCGTCGAAGGCTTCACCCGCGAGGACGTCGACCGCTATGCGCTGCTCTCCCAGGAACGGGCGGCGAAGGCGCAGGCGGGCGGGCTGTTCGCCGGGTCCGTCGTACCGGTCAAGGACCGCAACGGTCTGAACGTCCTCGACCACGACGAGTTCATCCGGCCGGACACCACCCTGGACCGACTCGGAGCGCTGAAACCCTCCTTCGCCAAGCCCGGCGAACTGGCCGGCTTCGACGCCGTGGCACTGCAGAAGTACCACTGGATCGAGAAGATCGACCACGTCCACACCCCGGGCAACTCCTCCGGGATCGTGGACGGAGCCTCGCTCGTCGTCATCGGCAGCGAGCAGGTCGGACAGGAAGCCGGCCTCACCCCGCGAGCCCGCATCGTGGCGACGGCCGTGTCCGGCGCCGAGTCGACCATCATGCTCACCGGTCCGGCCCGGGCCGCCCGTAAGGCCCTGGCCAAAGCAGGTCTCACCACCGACGACATCGACCTGGTGGAGATCAACGAGGCATTCGCCGCCGTCGTCCTGCGCTTCCTCAAGGACATGGACCTTCCGCTGGAGAAGGTCAACGTCAACGGCGGCGCCATCGCGATGGGCCATCCCCTCGGTGCCACCGGCGCGATGATCCTCGCCACCGTGATCGACGAACTGGAGCGACGGGACCTGCGCTACGGCCTGTGCACGCTCTGCGTCGGCGGCGGTATGGGGATCGCCACCATCGTCGAGCGCCTGTGACCCCGCGACCCACTGAAGCGAGAGACAAAGCAATGACCGAGCAGGACTTCATCCGCTGGGAGCGGGACACCGACGGCATCGTCGTTCTCACCATGGACGCTCCCGGACGGTCCGCCAACACGATGAACACCGCGTTCATGGATGCTTTCAGCGTCGTGATGGACCGGCTGGAGGCCGAACGGGAGACGATCACCGGCGTCGTGCTCACCTCGGCGAAGAAGACCTTCTTCGCCGGCGGAGACCTCGCCGAGCTGATCCGGATGAAACCGCAGGACGCCGGGGCGGCGATGGCATTCGTCGGCCGCATGAAGGACATGCTGGGCCGACTGGAGACGCTGGGCCGGCCGGTCGTCGCGGCCATCAACGGTGCCGCGCTCGGCGGAGGCCTCGAGATCGCACTCTCCTGCCACTACCGCATCGCGCTCGACGCCGAAGGGTCACGCATCGGGCTGCCCGAAGTCACTCTGGGCCTCCTGCCCGGTGCGGGCGGCGTCGTGCGGACCGTTCGGCTGCTGGGCGTCAGCGACGCGCTCACCAAGGTCCTGCTCCAGGGACAGCGCCACAAGCCCGCCGCCGCGCAGGAGATCGGCCTGGTCCACGAGGTCGTCGCCACGCCCGGAGAGATGATCACCCGCGCGAAGCGGTGGGTGAAGGACAACCCCGACGCCGTCCAGCCCTGGGACACCGAGGGGTACCGGATTCCGGGGGGTACGCCGGCGACCCCCGCCTTCGCTGCCGCCCTCCCGGCGTTCCCGGCAACCCTGCGCAGACAGCTCAAGGGCGCCCGCTATCCGGCCCCTCGCAACATCCTGGCCGCCGCGGTCGAAGGGACGCAGGTCGACATCGGCACCGCGTTCACCATCGAGGGCCGCTACTTCACGGAACTGGTCACTGGCCAGATCTCCAAGAACATGACTCAGGCGTTCTTCTTCGACCTGCAGCACATCAACGCCGGAGGCAGCCGACCGGACGGCCGCGACACACGGCGCGCGAAGAAAGTCGCTGTGCTCGGCGCCGGCATGATGGGCGCGGGCATCGCCTACGTGTGTGCCCGCAGTGGCATGGACGTACTGCTCAAGGATGTGTCCATCGAGGCCGCCGAGAAGGGCAAGACCTACTCGGCCAAGCTGCTGGAGAAGGCCGTCGCCCGCGGTGCGGCCACTCGTGAGCAGGCCGACGAGGTGCTCGCCCGGATCACGCCCACCGCCGAAGTCTCAGAACTCGCGGGCTGTGATCTCGTCATCGAGGCAGTGTTCGAGAGCGTCGCACTCAAGCAGAAGGTCTTCCAGGAGATAGAGGACGTCGTCGAGCCCGGCGCCCTCCTCGGCTCCAACACCTCGACGCTGCCGATTACCCGGCTTGCCGAGGGCGTGAAGGACCAGGAGAACTTCATCGGCCTGCACTTCTTCTCCCCGGTCGACAAGATGCCGTTGCTGGAGATCGTCGTGGGGGAGAAGACCTCCGACGCCGCCCTGGCCAAGGCCGTCGATGTCGCCCGGCAGATCGGCAAGACCCCTATCGTCGTCAACGACAGCCGAGGCTTCTTCACCAGCCGGGTGATCGGCCGGTTCCTCGACGAGGCGGTGGCCATGGTCGGCGAGGGCGTCGCTCCCGCCTCTGTCGAACAGGCCGCCGCCCAGGCGGGCTATCCCGCCCCCGCTCTGCAGCTCATGGACGAACTCACGCTCACCCTCCCGCGAAGGATCCGCGAGGAGACGAAGGCCGCGGCCCTGGCCGAGGGCAAGGGATGGCCGGAGCACGGATCCGAGGCGGTCATCGACCGCATGATCGACGAGTTCGGCCGAGCCGGTCGTTCCTCCGGCGCGGGTTTCTATGAGTACGCCGACGGCAAGCGGGTCGGCCTGTGGCCGGGACTGGCCGAGCATTTCACGAAGGCCGGCTACGAGATCCCGTTCCGGGACATGCAGGAACGCATGCTGTTCGCCGAGGCCCTGGACACAGTCCGCTGCTTCGACGAGGGCGTGCTCCGTTCGGTGCCCGACGCCAACATCGGGTCCCTGTACGGCATTGGCTTCCCCGGCTGGACCGGCGGCGTCATCCAGTACATCAACCAGTACGACGGCGGACCAAGCGGCTTCGTGGCCCGGGCCCATGACCTCGCCGCCCAGTACGGCGATCGGTTCCTCCCGCCGTCCTCGCTGATCGAGAAGGCAGACAAGGGCGAGCTCTACAGCTGACTCTCGCTCCGAAGTGTGCCGGCCGGAGCCGAGCCGATGTACGAGGAGTTCAAGGAGCAGGCGTATGGGTCTCCTGCTCTCGTCGCCGGTCACCTCGGCCGCAAGAGCGGCCGGGGGCTTCTGCAGCTGCGAAGGACGACGACCGGAATTCATCCGCCGCCGTACCGTATCCGCCCAGGGAGTCACTATGTATCTCACCCAGAGCATTCACCGAGCCGTCCAGCAGGGACCGGACGCTCCCAGCACCATCTTCGGCGATCGGGTACGCACGGCCGCCGAATCCGCCGACCGGATCTCGCGCCTGGCAGGAGCCCTGAAGCTGCTCGGTGTCCAAACCGGGGACCGCGTGGCCATGCTCGCCCTCAACTCGGACCGCTACCACGAGTACCTCCTGGCTACGTGGTGGGCCGGCGCGGCTGTCGTCCCCCTGAACATCCGTTGGGCTCCCACGGAGATCCTGTTCTCACTGCACGATTCAGGGGCTCACATGCTGCTGGTGGACGACGCGTTCGCCCCTGTGGTGCCGTCCCTGGAAGAGGCATTGGACACCGTCGTGTACTGCGGCGACGGCGCCGTACCCGAGGGCATGCTCGGCTACGAGCAACTGATCGCCGCTGCCGAACCGGTGGAAGACGTGAGAGCTGGTGGTGACACCCTGGCAGGGATCTTTTACACGGGTGGTACCACGGGCTTCCCCAAGGGCGTCATGCTCAGCCATTCCAATCTGCGGGTCTCGGCGACGGGGGGCCAGGCCCACGCCGGCCTGGCCGTCCCCGATGGTCGGATGCTGCACGCCGCTCCCATGTTCCACTTGGCCGACCTGGCCGTGTGGACCGCGCAGCACCTGGTCGGGGGATCCCATGTGATCATCCCAGCGTTCGAGCCGATCGCGGTGATGAAGGCCATCGAGACACATCGGGTCACGTCCCTGCTCCTGGTGCCAGTGATGATCCAGATGCTGGTGGACCATCCGGACATGGCCAAGCACGATCTGTCCAGTTGTCACAGCGTTCTCTACGGCGCGTCCTCGATCGCCGAGGCGGTCCTCAAACGCGCCATGAACGCGTTCCCCAACGCCGGGTTCGTCCAGGCGTACGGCATGACCGAGGTGGCTCCCATCGCCACCCTGCTGACTGCGCAGGACCACGCGGAGGGGCACCTGCGCTCGGCGGGACGGGCCGCTGCCCACTCCGAGATCCGCATCGCCGCACCGGACGGTACCGATGCTCCGGTCGGTACCGTTGGTGAGGTCCTCGTCAGGGGCGGTCACGTGATGCTCGGGTACTGGAACAATCCCGCCGACACGTCCGATGCCCTGAGGGGAGGGTGGTACCACACCGGTGACGGCGCGTACATGGATGAGAACGGCTACCTCTACATCGCGGACCGGCTGAAGGACATGATCGTCTCGGGCGGGGAGAACATCTACTCGGCAGAGGTCGAAAACGCCGTTGCGCAGCACCCTGCGGTCGCCACGTGCGCGGTTATCGGAGTACCCGACGAGCGGTTCGGTGAGCGCGTCCACGCCGTTGTCGTGCTCAGGCAAGGTTTCGCCGCCACCGCAGAGGAAATCCGGGGCCACACGAAAACTCTGATCGCCGGATACAAAGCTCCTCGCTCAGTCGAGTTCACGGATGCCCTGCCGCTTTCCGGTGCGGGAAAGATCCTCAAGCGAGAGCTCCGCAAGCGCTACTCACGGGCCAACGGCCTCATCGACGACTGACGTTCGGAAAGGAGTCTTCCGCCAACGCCTCTGGGGACGGGCCACTTTGCCCCGAGCGACACCTTGGTCGCAGGGTCTGCCCAGGTCGAGGCAGGGAACGGCTCGCTGCTTACGTGTTCCGCCGTGGCCGGGCGTGCGGCTTGATGGCCTGCGACAACGTGATCGAGCACGAAACTGCCGAGCCGTCAGCGGCGTATCGCTGCGCGCCGTATTGGTGAACCTGTCGACGATCAAGCTATGCGAACGCCCATACAGGTCAGTTCGGCTCGCACGCTCTCGTCGGAGGCGAGGGAGTGCAGCAGGTGGGACCGGCTCAACCGCAGCGGCGTCCGGCAGTTCAACCGGGCCCTGCACACCATCACGCTCATCCGGATGCGGCTGGAACCTGCGACGAAGACGTACGTCGCTCGCCACGTCGCCGAGGGCAGCCTGTATCTGCCTTTCTCGGTCATGGTCATGGTCGTGGTCGGCCACGACTACCTGCCGCACAACATGGGCGTGGCCCAGCGGCGTCACCGTCGGCTTGGCTGTCTGTGTCGGCGGCGTGCTCAGTCCCGCCGAGGGCTGGATCGATGACCATGTCGGCCTTCCCGTGGCGCTTGTCGTTCTGGCTTGCCTGCCGTTACTCGCCTTGCTCGTCACATCGCGCTCAAGAGCCCTGGCCGCAGCCATCCGCCCATGGACAAGACCTACGGCGAGGGCGTCTCATGACGCTTCCGGAGCAGGATCCGCGTCCGTGCGCTGTATTGCCCTGCGGCGGCTTCGCCCCACGCGTGGACAACTGCCTCTCAACCGCCGTCACACGACGTGGGTGGGAGCCACCGTGACAAAGGCGGTGACCGTTCAGGGGGACGCCTGCGACGCGCTCTCGGCACGTCGTTGCCGTTCCACGATCGCGGGCAGTTGCTCGTAGATCGCCTCGATGAGTCCACAGAGCCGCTCGGCGATCGGGCGGCCGATTTCGGTCAGGTCGTAGTCCACGCGCAGTGGCACCGTCGGGTGTGGGGTACGCGAGACCAGCCCGTCGGTCTCCAAGCGCTGCAAGGTCTGGGTGAGCATTCGATCGGTGACACCCCCGACCGCTCGACGCACCTCTGAGAACCGCATTGGACCGGCGACCAGCACAGCGAGCACCAGCCCACCCCACCGGCCCGTCGCGTGTTCGAGCACGCAGCGGGAGAGGCAGTCCGGGTCGAACACGCTCATCTCAACGACGTGGTCACGGGCAGAGGTCACACCGCCATCATACCCGGCAGCTACTTCTTATAAGGAAGTGCTACCTTTTCGGAAGTGCTACGGGGGCTGTAACAGGTGGGCACGCCGCAACGGACGTCGATGTCGGAGGAGAACAGGGATGAGTACGCAGGTCGTGGGCATCATCGGCAGCGGAAAGATCGGGACGGACGTGGCCAGGCTCGCGACCGCCGCAGGACTGCAGGTGGCGGTCAGTAATTCTCGCGGCCCCGAAAGTCTGAGCGACCTCGTCGAGCAGCTCGGTCCTCTTGCGACTGCCGCCACCTCTGCCGGCGCGGCACGTTCCGCGGACATCGTGGTGCTCGCGCTGCCGTTGTCCGCATTTCGGGACCTCCCCGCCGAGGCACTGGCAGGCAAGACGGTCGTGGACGCGACCAACTACTACCCGCAGCGGGACGGTCAGATCGCTGAGCTGGATGCCGGCAGGGTCACCTCGAGCGAGTTGGTCCAACGCGCGCTGCCGGAAGCGCGGGTGGTGAAGGCGCTGAACACGGTGGACTTCATCCGGCTTCCTGCGCTGGCCCGGCCCTCTGACGCCGCTGACAGGACCGCGCTGCCGGTCGCTGGTGACGACCTCGATGCGAAGGCGGCCGTGGTGGCGTTCCTCGATGCCATTGGCTTCGACGCCGTCGACGCCGGCAGTCTGTCGGACGGGTGGCGGTTCCAGCCGGGCACACCGACTTTCGTCGCCCCGTACTCCACGTCGGCCGAGTCCGCGGGCGATGATCCCGCCCGAGCGTTCCTGGAAGCCGTCCCGGTTCCGGTTCATGCCGTGCGTGCCCGCGAACTTCTCGCAGCGGCGAGCCGTGATCGCTGAGGATCCCGAAGCCCGCAGCCTTGTGACGCTGCGCGCCGTCTCGCCCGCATACATCCCGTCTGGATCGATGACTATGCGTGGCTGATGTTGGACTATTCCCCGTTTCGTGGAGGCTTGGATGAAGCTGTCGATCTTGGACTTTGTGCCGGTGCGTAGTGACCAGACCAGCGCCGAGGCGATCAGAGCGAGCGTTGCGTTGGCGCAGGTAGCGGATCAGTTGGGGTATGAGCGGTACTGGGTCGCGGAGCATCACAATGCGCCCACTGCGTCGACCGCCCCGGGAGTCGCACTGGGCCTGCTGGCCGCGAGGACGACCCGAATCCGGGTGGGGTCGGGTGGTGTGATGCTGCCGAATCACACCGCTCTCGCCGTCGCGGAGCAGTTCGCGTTCTTGGAGGCCGCTTTTCCCGGCCGGATCGACCTGGGGCTGGGCCGAGCCCCGGGAGGCGAGCCTGTTGCGACCCTCCTGCTCCGGGGAGGAGGTGTCGAGGACCCGGCGAGGCGATATCCGCAAGAGATTGAGTCCATAAAGGCCCTGCTCCGGCCCGAGGGGGCCCGTTTCCAGGTACAGGATCACAGCCTCACGGTAAAGGCGACCCCCGCTGCCGAGAGTGTCCCGATGGTCTGGGTGCTGGGATCTTCGCCGTTCTCGGCTCGTCTGGCCGCCGAGACCGGGATGCCCTACGTCTACGCTCACCACTTCTATGGCTTCCAGGGCACCACCGGCGCCCCTGGCATCGACGAAGCGGCTGAGGTCTACCGCACGAGATTCCGGCCCTCTCCCTACGCGGACAAGCCGGTGCTGATCATCACGATGAACGCCGTCGTCGCTGAGACGGAAGAGGAGGCGCGCAGGCTCACGTTGCCCTACCTGCACGACTTGCTCAACCTGCGCGCAGGCAGGTTGACGCCTCAGGTCATGGTCGAAGAGGCCGAGGCCCACCGCATCCCTGTCGGCCAGGAGCACGCCGCCGCCGAAATCGCTTCTCCCTGGGTGATCGGCACCGGCGCACAAGCCCGTGCGTGCATTAAAGCGTTCGCGCGCCGGTACGACGTGGACGAGGTCATGATCCACCCTGTCACCGGTGCGTTCGCCGGTGCCCCCGCCGACCGCAACCCACAACGGGAGACCACGCTCCGCCTCCTGGCAGAGCAGTAGCGCCGGTACCGTCTCCCCGTTTCGAGGCTGGGGCGGCCCCTGACGCTTGGACCCGGCTGCTGGTTCCCTGGCATGCTCCGGCCCCCTTCCACCTTTCGGATCCAGGTAAGCCATCAGACCCAGGAGCCTCCTGTCGAATTCCTCCTGGCTGCACCGGGGATACGACAGAGCGTCGTAGCGCGCTTGAAGTGTTCGACCTTGCCGTTCATCTGCGGCCAGTGGAGGCGGGTTCGCTTGGGGGTGATCCCGCAGGAGATGAAAAAGGTGTGCGCCCCCAGAGGGCGGTGGCGGTCTCTTGCGGCCGGCGGCTTGGCCGAGGACTTTGTGCCCGCCGCCGTCAGGGATGTTGCCGAGCTCCTTGATGTCGACGTGGACCAGTTCGCCGGGCCGGGTGCGTTCGCAGCGGCGCATGACACGGCTCGTGGCCCGGTCCAGGCGGGCCAGGCCGTAGCGGGTCGGCACGCGGTGCACGGGAGAGGCCACCAGGCCGAGTAGTTGCGCGACGCGGGTCGGCCCCCAGCGGGGCGGGAACGCAGACCTTGGTGGTCCGGCGTTCGGCGCGGGTCGGGGTGCGGACCGGGCTCGTGTGCGGGTGGGAGGAGAGGTCGGTCATCCCGACGTCGCCGTGCGCGCGGTAGCAGTTGGCCCACCGCCGGGCCGTAGTGGGCGGAACCTGGAAGCGTTCGGCGGCCCGGCGATGGGGCCAACCGTCCTCCACCACGCAGCGGCCAGGCGCAGACGGCCGGTCTCGGTCAGGGGGCATTACGTTGGGGCACGAGGGCCTTTCTGTTGCTGGGCGTAGATGTCGCAAACCACACCGAGCCAGAAGGCCCTCACCCGTTTCAAGTTCCCTCAGCCGCCGAGGCCTCTGTCACGAACCTCCGTGAACAGAACACCTGGATGTGCGGGTTGAGCCCTGCCCCGCACGTCGGGCCGTGCTGCCCTGTCTCCGACGCACGGTCGTCGATTCCGGTGGCCTTCGTCCCGACTGACTGCACGGCCACGAGTTCGCCATCGCCGCTGATGACCATGGGCAACCATCGGCGAAGTTTGACCTAGGACGTATTTTCAATGTCCTAGGTCTAATGCTAGGGTCGGACTCGGGAGGTGAACGACATGTCCATCTACGGGACGACCGCGGCGGAGATCGCCGGTAGTGTGCGGGATCTGATCGCGTCGGGTGAGCTGGCGCCGCAGGACCTGCTGCCGCCGGTCCGCATGCTCGCGGAAGAGCTGGGAGTGAACCGGAACACGGTCGCCTCGGCCTACCGGCAGCTGGTGGCCGCGGGCGAGGCTGTGACGCGCGGTCGCGGTGGGACCGTGGTGGCCGGGGTTCCTGAACTGGCCAGTGAGGGGGCGTGGTTCGGGGGGCGGCTGACCGACCTGGCCAGCGGCAACCCGGACCCGCAACTTCTGCCCGACGTACTTCGGGCGTTCCACGGGGACGGGTACAGGCCGGCACTGTACGGTGCGCCCCCGGTCGACGAGCGGCTGGCCGGGTGGGCCACCGAGCACTACGCGCCCGACCTCGGGGACACCGGTTTCCGTGTCCTGGTCACGCACGGCGCGGTCGACGCGACGGAACGGCTGCTGAACGCCTATCTGACCCGCGGGGACGCGGTCGCGGTCGAGGACCCGTGCTTCCTGGCGAGCATCGGCACCCTGCGGCTGAATGGCTTCCGCACGGTGGCGGTGGCGGTCGACGAGCAGGGCATGCGCCCGGACGCCCTGCGCATGGCTCTGGAGGACGGAGTGCGGGCGGTGGTGTGCACGCCCCGCGCGCACAACCCGACCGGCGTGAGCATCACCGCGGAGCGCGCCGCCGAACTCCAGGCAGTCCTGGCCCGCCACCCCCAGGTACTGATGATCGAGGACGACCACTTCTGGGCCGTCTCCCGTGCCGCCTATCACCGGGTCACGGTGCCGGGCAGTATGCGCTGGGCGCTGGTGCGGTCGTTGTCGAAGTTCCTCGGTCCGGATATGCGTCTGGCCCTGGTCGCCTGCGACGAGGAGACCGCGACCCGCCTTGGAACCCGGCTCAACACGGGGGCGACCTGGGTGAGCGGACTGCTCCAACACGCCGCCCACGCCCTCCTGGCCAGTTCCGACGTCACTGCCCTGACCGCGCGGGCACGCGAAACCTACGTACAACGCAGAAACCTGCTGCTGGCACAGCTCGCGCAACGCGGGATCGCCGTGCCGGACGGCTGCCGGTCGGACGGGCTCAACGCGTGGATCCCGCTGAAGACGCCCGCGCGCCCGGTCGCGGACGCTCTGGCGCGGCGCGGCTGGGCGGTGCAGCCAGGTGACCTGTTCAGCTCGGGAACGTCCGCGGCCCAGGCGCTGCGGGTGACGACCTCCATGCTCACCGACGAGCAAGCCGCTCAGTTCGCCGACGACCTCGCCGACGTCCTGCAACGCCCCGGCCGGTACTGACCGAGCTCGCTTACGCGATCCCGACCCGCCATCGCCGCACTCCGCCTTGCTCGCGGTACCAGCGCCCGCGTCCCTTCCCTCCTCGCCACCTGTCCCCGGCCGGCGCGGCGTGCGCTGCTTCGTCCCGGACCACAACAGCACGCATCAGCAAGGCAGAAAGGCCGCTCCGCCATGCGCACACATTTCATCGTCCACGAGTCGTTCGAGGCCCCGGGGGCCTATGAGGACTGGGTCCGGGCCCGGGGCTACGAGATCAGCTACTCCCGCGTCCACGAGGGCGACGCACTGCCCGTCGGCGCGGACGGCATCGACCTGCTGATCGTAATGGGCGGCCCTCAGCGGCCCAGCACGACCACCCAGGAGTGCCCGCACTTCGACGCCGACGCGGAGAAGGCCCTCATCGTCGCCTGTATCGAGGCGGACAAGGCGGTCATCGGGATCTGCCTGGGCTCCCAGCTCGTCGGGGAGGCGCTGGGCGCCGCCTTCGACTCCAGCCCGAACACGGAGATCGGCTCCTTCCCCGTCTCCCTCACCGCCGCGGGCCGCCGGCACCCCTTCCTCGTCGGCCTCGGGGACACCTTCGACACCGGTCACTGGCACAACGACATGCCGGGGCTGACCGAGGACGCCGTCGTGCTGGCCACCAGTGAGGGCTGCCCGCGCCAGATCGTTGCCTACAGCCGGTACGTGTACGGCTTCCAGTGCCACATGGAGTTCACCCCCGCCTGCATCGAGGCCCTGATCGAACACTCCGAGAAGGACCTCGCCGACCTCGCCGACCGCCCCTACGTCCAGCAGCCCGACCAGCTGCGGGCCAACGACTACACGGCGATGAACGAGCGGCTGGCCACCTTCCTCGACCGCCTGGCCGCGGACTACGCCAGCCGCTGAGCAGAGCCGGGCGACGCCCGGCACCTTCTCCCCGCAGACCCGGACACAGAGCCCGCCAACTGCGGTGGGCCCTGGGAACTGGAGCAGAGAACATGGCAACCACCCTGCACGACTCCAAAGACGTCCTCGTCGGACGTGCCGAACAGCAGATGCGCGAGCACTTCGCCGACTCCGGACTGACCGTACGGCAGAAGCTGGCCCTCACCTGCCGCATCGCCTTCGACGGCGGCCACGACTCAGGACTCGCAGGCCAGATCAGCGCCCGCGGCCAGGAGGCCGGCACCTACTACACCCAGCGCCTGGGCCTCGGCTTCGACGAGATCACCGAGGACAACCTCGTGCTCGTCGACGAGGACCTGAAGGTCCTGGAGGGCAGCGGCATGCCCAACCCCGCCAACCGCTTCCACTCCTGGATCTACCGGGCGCGCGAAGACGTCAACTGCATCATCCACACCCACTCGCTGCACACCGCCGCGCTCGCCATGCTCGAAGTCCCACTGATGGTCTCCCAGATGGACACCACACCCCTCTACGAGGACTGCGCCTTCCTCAAGGACTGGCCCGGAGTCCCCGTCGGCAACGAGGAAGGCGAGATCATCTCGGCTGCCCTCGGCGACAAGCGAGCCATCCTCCTCGCCCACCACGGCCAGCTCGTCACCGGCGCCACCATCGAAGAGGCCTGCACCCTGGCCATGCTCATCGAACGCGCCGCCCGCCTCCAGCTGCTCGCCATGGCCGCCGGAACCATCCAGCCGCTCGACCCCGAGCTCGCCCGCGAGGCCCACGACTGGACCTCCACCGACCGCCGCAGCAAGGCGAACTTCGCCTACTACGCCCGCAGGGCCGTGCGCAACCACCCCGACTGCCTCACGACCGAGGTGAACCTCTGATGTCCACCCCGCCCCTCAAGGGAATCATCGCCTACCCCATCACCCCCTTCGATCCCGACACCGGCGCAGTCGACCATGCCACGCTGCGCGACCTCACCGACCACCTGGTGGCCTCGGGAAGCCACGCCGTCGCTCCGCTGGGCAGCACCGGCGAAAGCGCCTACCTCGGCGAATCCGAGTGGGACGCCGTCTGCGAGACCGTCTTGAACACCGTGTCCGGACGCGTCCCCACCCTGGTCGGCATCGCGCACCTGACCACAGAAGGCACCGTCCGCCGCGCGCGTGTCGCCGCCCGGCACGGAGCGAGCGCCCTCATGGTGCTCCCACAGGTGTACTGGAAACTGACCGAGGCAGAACTCGCGCGACACTTCGCCGAAGTGGCCGCCGCCACCGACCTGCCGATCATGCTCTACAACAACCCGGGCACCAGCGGAATCGACCTCCAGCCCGAGACCATCGTCGGGCTCGCCCGGAAAATCCCCAACCTCACCATGGTCAAGGAGAGTTCCGGCGACGTCCCCCGCTTCACCGCCCTGCGGGAACTGTCCGAGGGCGCCCTGTCGGTCTACAACGGCAACAACCCCGTCGCCCTCGACGCCTTCCGCGCCGGCGCCGCCGGCTGGTGCACCGCTGCCCCCTGTCTCGTCCCCGACTGGACACTCCAGCTCTACACCGCGGCGATCCGCGGACAGGACGAACAGGCCGACGCGATCCTGGCCGAGCTCCTGCCGTTCCTGCAGTTCATCGTGGGCCACGGCCTGCCCCGCGCCATCAAGGCAGGACTCCAGCTCCAGAACCGTCCGGCCGGACCGCCCCGCGCACCCCTGCTGGCCCTGCCCGACGAGGAGACCCAGCAGCTCCAAGCCCTCCTCGATCAGCTCGCATCCCGCTCCAACCTGGACGGCGACGTACTGACGGCGATACCGCACACCCCCTGACCGCCAGGGTCCAGCCGCCAGGGAAGGATTCCGCGCATAAAGGGAC
Organism: Streptomyces sp. NPDC090499; assembly: GCF_044769305.1. Classification (NCBI taxonomy): domain Bacteria; kingdom Bacillati; phylum Actinomycetota; class Actinomycetes; order Kitasatosporales; family Streptomycetaceae; genus Streptomyces; species Streptomyces sp. NPDC090499. Next base: position 495,837 of record NZ_JBIVXP010000002.1, on the reverse strand, counting down.
ATCTGCCTCGGAGTCGGACAGTTTCTTGCCTGCAACAGCGCCGTCCGAGAAGCCGCCGGAACCACCGGCACTTCTCGGACGGCGCGCGCCCCGTCCGGTTCCACCGGCCGTGGTCGACCGACAACGCTGGACTGGCGGGGTGGTTCGAGCAGCGAACCAACCGTCGTACCGGATCAGCGTGCTGGAGGAGGCCACTCCGGAGCTCAACCGTCGTGCGCACTTCGCAGTGCGCCACGCCATGCCGCCTCGGGCTTGAGCTGTTCGAGAGCCCGTGGTGTGCGCTGATTGCCGTGGCGCAACACACTTGAGCTCGGCCTTGCCCCCGAGGACAAGGTTCAGCGTTGAGCGAGGTGCGGGGCACGGGAGGGGTCGGAATATGGTCGCGAACCGACACGCTGGACAAGGCCGCCCCGGCCCACCCCGCCATGCCCCGCCCCATCTGGGCGATGATCGCCAACCACCACACCAAGCGGCGGGGAATGGACGCCTCGTATGTGACGCACCCTCCGCTGCGGCGCCTTGGCAGGGCAGGCGGTGCGGCGTGAGGCGGGCTCAGTGTCCGGGGACGGGGAGGTCGCCCTCGACGTACTGGGCACGGCCGTCGGCGAAGGACCAGTCCTCGGGACCGTTCTCGAAGTAGCTGACGAACAGGTTCTTGCCCTCGACGCCGGCCTTGGCGAGCTTCTCGGCGAGCGTGCGGTACACGAGCTGCTTTTCCTCGGTGCTGCGGCCGCGCTGGGTGAAGATGTGGACGGTGCCGGTGCCGGTGCCGTGTTCGAAGCCGGTCGCGCTCGGGGACCTTCAGCACGTCGACGAGCGACTGCTGGACGGCGTCGGCGATGGCGCCGATGTCCTGCGGGCTGCGGCCGCGGATCAGGTCGATGCGTACCAGGGGCATGGTCGAACTCCTCGGGGCGGGACCGTCAGGCGGCGAGAGGGACCTCGGGGCGCGATCGAAGGCATGGCGCGCTGATCGATCAGCGTGGCGTACCGGCGGCACCAGGGCGCTCTGGGGGGCCCGGGCCCGGTTTCCCTTTCGCAGCCGACCGTAGGAAGACCACCCCCGCAAGCGGAGATGCCCCGTCGGTTACGGGTATGGCTCGCCCGTATGGGTGCAGGTCGTGGCCGCGTCGAGGGCCGCGTTGAGGAAGTGCCGCAGGAGCGCGGAACCCGCGCCGGCGCTGTTGTCGGGCCGGTAGGCGAGGCGGACCGGGCTCGGCGGGGCCCCGGTCAACGAGAGGAACCGCAGCGCGGGATGGTGGATGCGGCGTTCGGCGACGTCGGGGACGACGCCGATGCCGCGCCCGGCAGCCACCGATTCGAGCCACTCGTCGAAGTTCGCGGTGTCCACGTACCGGCGCGGGCCACCCCCGTTCGGCCAGCACCACGGACCGGTGGTGCCGCTGCCGGTGTTCACGACCAGGGTCCACTCGTGGGCGTCCTGCCAGCGCAGCGTGTCGGGCATGTCCGACGGGACGTGGGAGGTCTCCCGCTGATCGGCTTCGGTGCGAGCGCGGACGGCGACGCGCCGTTCGTCGTACAGGTGCACGGTCCGCACCGCGCCGCCGACCGCTCGGGCACCGCGCACCAGGGCGATGTCGACGCTCTCCCGGTTCAGGGCGTCCAGCGGGTCGTCGCAGCGCACCAACTCGACCTGCGCGCCGCTGTCGCGTTCGAAACCGGCGATGGCACGCTGAGCCCAGGGGTCGGGCAGCAGCCAGCTGAAGCCGAGCCGCAGCGTCAGGTCCTGGTGTGCCGCGGCCAGGGCCGCGTCGAACGCGGCAAGGGTCCGCTCCGCGTGGACAAGGAATCCCCTACCGGTGTCGGTGAGGGCGACACCGCGCGAGGAGCGCTCCAGCAGCCGCACCCCCAGCCCCCCTTCCAGCTGCGCCACGGTGCGACTCAGGGCGGGCTGCGTGATCAGCAGCTCCTGGGCCGCCTGGGTGAACGAGCCGCGCCGCGCCACCGCGACGAAGGCCCGCAGATGCCGCAGCTCAATGCCGGAGGCGCTCGCGGAACCGGTGGCGGTCACTCTCGTCTCGCAGTATGCCTGGGAAACATGAAGCCAGCGTAACCGGCATTTCCATCGCCATGCCCTGCGGCCTAGCGTCGAAGACAGAGCCGCGGTCGGCGACGGTTCCACGTCGTCCGGCGCGCCCACGCCCGCCAGTCTGCTGACCGCCGCCACCCGCCGGAGGAGCCATGCCCCGTGACCTGTCGCGCCTGCGCACCGTCCTGCCGATCTGGGCGGCCCCAATGGCCGGGGGACCCAGCACCCCCGCGCTCGTCCAGGCCGCGGCCCGCGCCGGAGGACTCGGCTTCCTGGCCGGCGGCTACAAGACCCCAGCCGACCTCGCCGTCCAGATCACGCACGTCCGCTCCAGCGCAGGGATCTTCGGCGTCAACCTGTTCGTCCCCAACTCCGTCCCAGTCGATCGGGACACCTACCGCGCCTACGCCCGCGCCCTTCAGCCGGAGGCCGACCGCTACCACCTCACCCTCCCTGGCGCGCTTCCCACCGAGGACGACGACGCCTGGACGGACAAGATCGAACTGCTCCTCGAGTCGCCCGTCCCCCTCGTCTCCTTCACCTTCGGTCTGCCCTGCCCGGACACCGTCCGGGCGCTGCAGGACGCGGGCAGCCTCGTCGCCCAGACCGTTACCACCCCGGCCGAGGCTCTCGCCGCCGCCGCGACCGGCGCGGACCTGCTGATCGTGCAGGCCCCAGCGGCCGGTGGACACTCCGCCACCCTCCACCCCACCAGGCCACTCGCCCCTGTCCCACTGCCCGACCTGATCAGCGACGTCCGGCACACCGTCCCTCTGCCGGTGATCGGCGCGGGCGGCATCGCCACCTCGGCCGACGTCGCCTCCGCCGTGCGCGCCGGCGCCCACGCCGCCATGGTCGGCACCGTCCTGCTCCGCACCCGCGAAAGCGGCGCGTCCGCCCCCCACAAGACCGCACTGGCCGACCCGGCCTTCACCGAGACCGTGCTGACCCACGCCTTCACCGGCCGCCCCGCCCGCACCCTGCGCAACCGCTTCACCGACACCTACGAACCACTCGCCCCGCTCGGTTACCCCGCCCTCCACCACCTCACCAGCCCGCTGCGCAAAGCAGCCACCACTGCGCAGGACACCGAACTCATCCACCTGTGGGCGGGCACCGGCTACCGCCAGGCCCGCAACGAACACGCCGCCCAGACCCTCACCCGCCTCGCAGCCCACCCGGAAGCCGCGAGATGGTGACCTCGGCCCGCGGCCCAACCGAGTGAACGGCGGTCCAGGTGAGTATCGACGCGGGCCACACGTGGACCCCGGCCAAGGTCTCACCCCGGACCGGACACTCCTGGCAGAAGTTCACCCTCACCTGGACGCCCACCACGGTCGGTGAACACATCCTTGCCTGCCGCGCCACGACACCCTCAGGCAATACCCAACCCTCGACCCCGCGCCGCAACCGCATCCACCAGCGCGTCATCTTCGTCACCAGGAAGCAATCCTGAACACAAGCGGCTCTGGTACGCCGAGAGCCAGATCGCCGCCCTGTGGCGCCTGGACGTCGCGCTGCGGGAGAAGACGTTCTGGAAGATGCTCTACGAGTCCGACGAGGTGCTGTGTCTGAACGTGGCAGACCTGTACCCGCAGGACAAGTGCGGGAAGGTCACCGCCAAGGGCGGGGCGACCGAGTGGATCCGCTGGCAGTCCGGTACCGCCCAGCTGCTGCCCCGCCTCTTCGCGCGCCGCACCCGCGGCCCGCTGTTCCTCACCGACCGCAAGGCCCCGGCCGGGACAGCGACGCTCGACGTGTGCCCGGAGGCCGACGGGGCCCGGCTCTCCTACCGCCGGGCCGTGGAGATCTTCGAGGAGAACACCCGGCTGCTGCCCACTTCCCTCGCCTCACCCGAGGACATCGAGGACCTCGACGGCTGGACCCTCCACCGGCTCAGGCGCAGTGCGTTGACATACGATGCGGAGAACGGCACATCCACGCCGATGTTGCTGGCCCGCTCCCGCCACGCCTCCGTCCGCTCCCTGGAGCGGTATGCCCGTCCCGGCGTCCATGCCGTCGCCCGTCATGTCGCCGAGCGTGACCCCGCCGGACGTGACGCCCCTCGTTTCCGTTGCTGCTGCAGCGGGAGTGGTCAAGTCCCGCTGCAGCAGCAGCGGATGCATCCGGAAAGCAACTGCGCTAGGAAACGGTCTGGGCGGCGTCGTGGGCGTCTCGGGCGGCCAGGATGTCACCTGCGTGCTCCTCGGCCCACGTGTGCAGGGCTTCGATCGCCGGGCGTAGCGAGCGGCCGAGGCCGGTCAGCTCGTATTCGACGCGCGGTGGCACCTCAGCGTAGACGGTACGGATGAGCAGGCCGTCGCGTTCCATCCCGCGCAAGGTCTGGGTGAGGACCTTGGGGGTCACGAATTCCAGCAGGTCACGCAGTTCACTGAACCGTCGTGGCCCGCCGCCGAGGCGGGCCACGATCATGACGGACCACTTGTCGCCGACTCGGTCGAGCACGTCCCGGGTTGGGCAACGCGGAATGGAATCATATTCAGGCTTCATAGTTCCCAAAGGATACCAAGGTTTCCTTGAAGAAACCAGTATCTTTTGGATACTGTCATGGCGTCGGTGCAAACGCAGTGTTCAGGGAGGCCTAGCCGTGAAGATCCTTTTGTTCGGGGCCAGCGGGATGATCGGCAGCAGGATTGCGGCTGAGGCGCGCGGGCGGGGCCACGAGGTGACCGGTGTAACGCGCCAGGGCACGGACGGAACCCGAACCGCCGATGCCGCCGACGCCGGCACCGTCGCGACATTGGCGGTCGGGCATGACGCCGTGGTGCTTGCCGTTCGCCAGCCGCAGGTCGAGCCGCTGCTGGCGGTGGGCCGCGCCACGCTCGACGGCATGCGCGAGGCCGGGGTGCGCCGGCTTGCCGTGGTCGGCGGCGCCGGGAGCCTCGAGGTGGCCCCTGGCGTCCGGGTGATCGACCGCCTCACGCTCGAGGACATTCCCGAGGAATACCGGTACCAAGTGCCCGCCCAGGTCGCTCTGCTCGAGCTGATCCAGGCGAACGCCGACGACCTGGAATGGACCTACCTCTCCCCGCCCGTGGAGATCGAGCCCGGTGACCGCACCGGTACTTACCGGGTGGGCGCGAATCAACTGCTGAGCGACGAGGCCGGCCACAGCCGCATCAGTGCCGAGGACTACGCCGCCGCTCTGATCGACGAGCTGGAGACCGGCCGCAGCATCCGTCGCCACATCACGGTCGCCTACTGACACAGGCCACCCGGGCCTATCGGCACCCGATCGACACCGACGTGGCCTCACGCTCACTTCATCGGTACAAGGCCGCGTTGCCGACTCTGGCCGGCGTCGATTCATGACGGCTGGTCAGCCATCTCGCTATCACCGCTTTCAACACCCTACGGAGGTTGTCATGACCAACACTGCCTTTGCTCGCACGCTCAGGGGCAGCGGCCCCGGCATTGCGCTCGCGCACGGCGCGGGCGGCAGCATCGCGGCCCACTTCGGCCCGATCCTCGATGCTCTGGCCGCCCGGCGTACCGTCGTCGGCGTCGACTACCCCGGCTCCGGCGACACCCCGCGTTCGGACAGCCCTCTGACCCTTGACCAGCTCGCCGATCAGCTCGTCGCCGCCGCAGTGGACGAGGGCCTGGACCGGTTTCCCGTCGTAGGGTTTTCCGTGGGTGGGGCTGTGGCGGTGCGCGCGGCCACGCGCCACCCCGACCGGGTCAGCGCGCTGGTGCTCACCGGGACGTATTCCTACCTCGACACCTCCATGAAGCTGGCCGGAGAGATCACGGCCGGGGTGATGGCGGCCGGCGACCCTGAGTTGCTGGCCAAGCTGCTGACCTGGGTGTCGATCAGCGCGCCGACGCTGGCGTCGATGCCTGAGCAGGTGCTGGCGGCGGCCACGGCCGGCGCGGACGGCGAACCGGGCACCGCGGATCAGTTCGATCTGATCTCCCGAGTCGACACCCGTGCCGAGCTGCCCGAGATCAAGGCCCCTACTCTCGTGATCGCTCCGAGCTACGACCTGATCGTCCCCCCGTACCTGCAGCGGAATATGGCCGACACCATCCCCGGAGCCCGCTTCACCGAGGTGGCCAGCGGCCACATGGTGCCTCTCGAACAGCCCGAGCAGTGGCACAAGCTCATCCTCTCCTTCCTCGAAGAGGTCGGCGTCTGAACAGCCCGTCGGTCAACCGGGCGCGGCAGGACCCATCAGCTTCCTGATCGGTTCACCCGCTCGCCAACCGTGCGAGCGGGTGGGCTGTCAGTTCGCTGCGGGCTTGGCGGTATCCGGATCCTGTCCGCAGGTTGACCCTTCCGGTTCCGCCGGCTGCGGTGGCGGGTTCGCGTAGGGCTGGTCAGGTGGTACAGGACCGGGTAGCCGCTGGGGGTGATGGTGTCGTACCGGCCGGTGAAGGTGCTGCGCAGGGCGCGGGCGGCGCGTCCGGTGAAGGCACGTGTCGGTGAACGCGAGGTCGGTCAGGGCGTCTTGGCGGGTCTGGCTGACGCCGCTCTCCTCGGCGCGTGGCAGCATGGTCCCGATCATCGTCGCCCCGGCTCCGGCATCCAGTGCTGCGAATCACATCCACCGGCGAGTCGGTGTCGTCATGCAAGAGCGGCCATCAACAGCACCCCCACCGTCGCCGCGGCCCATCGGGCTGATTCAGGTTGCTGGTGTCCAGTGGGGGGCCAGGCAGGCCAGGGGATACCGTCAGCATGCCGTCAGGGTGCTCAGCACCCTGGGACGTGGGACATGGTCGTGCCGACACTCCGGTGGCCGTCGGCACGAACCTCTGCGGAGCGGGTGTCAGCCGTGTGTGGGCATGGAGTACTCCGCGCGTACCTTGGTGTCGTCGGGCCAGCGGGTGGTGGCGGTCTTGTAGCGGGTGTAGAAGCGCACGCCTTCGGGGCCGTGGATGTGATGGTCGCCGAACAGGGACCTCTTCCAGCCGCCGAAGGAGTGGAAGGCCATCGGAACCGGGATCGGCACGTTGATGCCGACCATGCCCGCCTTCACCTTGGTCAGGAAGGTGCGGGCGGTGTTGCCGTCGGCGGTGAAGATGGCCGTGCCGTTGCCGAATTCGTGGTCGTTGACCAGCTGGAGCGCTTCGGCGAAGGACTGGGCGCGGACCATGGCGAGGACCGGGCCGAAGATCTCCTCGCGGTAGATCCGCATGTCCGGGGTGACGTGGTCGAAGAGGGAGCCGCCGAGGAAGAACCCGCCCTCGTGGCCGGGGAACTGGTTGCGGCGGCCGTCGACCACGAGTTCGGCGCCGGCGTCGACGCCTACGGCCAGGTAGTGGGCCACCTTGTCCCGGTGGGCCTTGGTGACCAGCGGGCCCATCTCGACCTGGTCCTGGGTGCCGGGCCCGACCTTGAGGTCGGCGAGGGCGGTGACGAGACGCTCGCGCAGGGCGTCCGCGGTGTCGTCGCCGACGGGGACCACGACCGAGATGGCCATGCAGCGCTCGCCGGCGGAGCCGTAGGCGGCGCCCATCAGCGCGGCGACGGCCTGGTCGAGGTCGGCGTCGGGCATCACGACCATGTGGTTCTTCGCCCCGCCCAGAGCCTGGACGCGCTTGCCGTGGGCGGTGGCGGTCCGGTGGACGTACTCGGCGACGGGCGTCGAGCCGACGAAGCTCACCGCCTCCACGTCCGCGTGGGCGAGCAGGGCGTCGACCGCGGTCCTGTCTCCCTGGACGACATTGAACACGCCCTTCGGCAGTCCGGCCTCGGTGAGCAGCTTGGCGAGTTCGACGCTGAGGGTGGGGTCCTTCTCCGACGGCTTCATGACGAAGGTGTTCCCGCAGGCCAGTGCGACGGGGAACATCCACATCGGCACCATGGCGGGGAAATTGAATGGCGAGATCCCGGCGACCACCCCGAGCGGCTGGCGCAGCGACACCGCGTCCACGGCCCGCGAGACGTTCTCGGAGAACTCCCCCTTCAGCTGCTGCGGGATGCCGCACGCGAACTCGACGACCTCCAGCCCGCGAACGACCTCGCCCCTGGCGTCGGAAAGCACCTTGCCGTGCTCGGCCGTGATGATCGCGGACAGCCGGTCGATGTCCCGCTCGACCAGGTCGCGGAATCGGAACAGGATGCGGGCCCGGATATGCGGCGGGGTGGCGGCCCAGGCCTCGAACGCCGTGGCGGCGACCCGGACCGCCTCGTCCACATCCTTGGTGGTGCCCAGGGCGACAAGGCCAGTCACCTGGCCCGTGGCCGGGTTGTACACCTCGCCGCGGGTCTCGGCATCGAGGTCGTCCACACGGCCGTCGATGTAGTGGTCGATGTGCACGGTGGCGGTCGTTGTCGTGGTCATCAAAGACCTTTCTCGGAGGTAACGGGCTTCCGGCGTAGCGTGCTTGGGGCGAAGCTCTGGGGAGTGTCAGGCGCAGATCTGGGCGGAGAAATCCCGGATCTCGTCCACGGCCGGGACGACCGGGCCCGGTCGGTCAGTTGGCAGGGGTCTGTTCGAGTGCCTCCGTCTGTTCGGAGGCGTCGAGCCGGTCCCACACGGCACGGACGAGCTTGTTGTCCCTGCCTCCGCGCAGCAGCGTCAGGCTGACCACGGTGGACACGGCCGCCAACGCGATCGGGTAGGCGATACCGGCGAGTTGGTTGCCTGTCGACTCGGTGAGTGAGAGCGCGATGAGAGGCATGAACCCGCCGAAGACCCCGGTGCCCAGGTGGTACGACACGGACAGGCCGGTGTAGCGGATCCGGGGCGGGAACAGTTCGGTCAGATAGGCGGCGGTCGGCGCGTACACCATGGCGCTGAACACGATCTGCAGGGAAATCGCCACGACGACCTGCCACCACGCCTCTTGCACGGCGGCTGCGCGGATCCACGCGTACAGGGGCAGGAAGCTCATGGCCGACAGAGCCAGGCCCGTGACGATGACGCGCTGCCTGCCGTACTGGTCGGACAGGCGGCCGAACAGGATGTAGGACGGCGCGCCCAGTACCAGCGCGACCGCCATGCAGATGTTGGTGGTGAGGAAGTCGACCTTCAGCACGCTCTGGAGGAAGTACAGGGCGTAGAACTGGCTGGTGTACCAGACCGCGCCGAGGCCGGCGGTCAGGCCGAACACGGTGAGCAGGACAAGGCCGAGGGAGCGGGGGTTGCCCAGCGCCTCCCGGACGGGTGCCTTGGAGATCGTGCCCTGGGCCTGCATGCGGACGAACACGGGCGACTCGTGGAGCTTGAGCCGCATCCGCAGCGACAGGGCGACGAGGACGGCGGAGAGCAGGAAGGGAAGGCGCCAGCCCCACGAGGTGAAGGCGTCCTCGCCCAGCAGGAGGCGGCAGGCGACGATGACGCCGATGGAGAGCAGCAGCCCGAGGGTGGCCGTGGTCTGCAGGAAGCTGGTGAAGAGGCCCTTGCGGTTGGCTGGCGAGTGCTCGGCGACGTACGTGGCGGCGCCGCCGTACTCGCCGCCCACCGCGAAGCCCTGGAGCAGCCGCAGCAGTACCAGCAGTACCGGTGCCGCCGTGCCGATCGTGTCGTACTTCGGGAGACAGCCGATGAGGGTGGTGGCCGCGCCCATGACGATGAGGGTGGTGAGGAAGGTCGTCTTACGGCCGACCCGGTCGCCGAGCCTGCCGAAGAACACTGCTCCGACGGGGCGGACGACGAAGCCGGTGCCAAACGCCGCCACGCTTACCAGAAGCGCGAGGCTCGATTCGCCGGCGGGGAAGAAGAAGCCGGAGAAGACGACGGCGAGGCTGCCGTAGATGAAGAAGTCGTACCACTCGATGAGTGTGCCGGTGCTGGATGCGGCGATGATGCGGCGCAGTTCTCGCGGAGAGGTCTGCGGGGGCTGGGGACTGGACAAAGCGATCCCTCCCGACGCCGGTGCGGCGGTGTCGCATGTGAGTGCGGGAACGAGCGGACAGGTGCGGAACCGATCACCTGCTGAGCCGTACGGGGGGCGGTCGCCGAGCGGCGACGGCCTTCACTCGCCGAGCGAGCGGACGAACAGGGTGCGGGCAGTTGGACGTCGACGTCGGTCGCGCGGCGGGGTCACCGCGGGCCTGGCAGGCTCAGCCGATGGTCGCGGCCGTCCGCGGAGCCCACCGGCCGAGCCGAGTGGCGGCATCCTGGACCAGGCGCCGCACCACCTCCCCGGCGGGAAGGATCTCCTGGACCAGGCCCACGCCCTCGCCGACGATCATGTTCGCGACATCGAAGTCCTGCTCCGAGACAGCCACTCGGAATTCGGCGGCGGCCTCGTCGAGACGTGCGACGAGTTCCGCTTCCCTCCCGTGCCAGCGGTTGGTGAACTCGTTGCGCAACAGTCGGCCGTTGTACTCGGCGGGCCAGTCGTACTGCCGCACGATGTCGTAGACGCTGGTCCGCAGGGTGTCGTCGCCGCTGGCCGCCACCGCACGGGCGTGGGCTCGCGCGGAGACCACCGCCTCCTCGGTCGCCCAGAAGCGGGTACCGACCAGGACACCGTCGGCGCCGAGGGCGAGTGCGGCGGCGAGACCGCGACCGTCCGCGACACCACCGGCGCCCAGGAGGAGTGTCTCGGGCGCGCGATCGGCTATCAGGTCCGCGATGTCGGGCACGAGGGTGAAGGTCGACCGCGTCCCCACGCCGTGACCGCCGGCCTCGCCACCCTGGGCGACTACCACGTCCGCGCCGGCATCGAGGGCCTGGCGGGCCTGGTCGAGCGTGTGGACCTGGCACAACAGCGGTACGGCGGCGGCGCGGACTCGGTCGGCGAAGGGCGTGGGGTCACCGAAGGACAGCATCACCGCGGTGGGTCGGTTCTCCAGAGCGATATCGAGCAGCTCGGGATGACGGGCCAGGCTCCAGGTGATGAACCCGCACCCCACACGAGTGCCGGCCGCAGCGGCGAACTCCCGTTTCAGCCACTCTCCGTCGCCGTAGCCCCCGCCGATCATGCCGAGGCCACCTGCGGCCGTCACCGCGGTGGCGAGCCGGGCCCCGGAGACGAGGTCCATCGGGGCGAGCACGACGGGATGGTCGATTCCGAAGCTGTGGGTAAGACGCGTTGTCAGCAAACCGAAGTCCCCTTCGTCCAGGCAACCGCCCCGCCGGAGAAGCGGCGGCGCAGCGCGGCGTTAAGGGGACGGTAGGTTCACCCAGATTTCAGATCCAACGATTGGTTGCGATGGGAGCCATCGCTGATAGAGAACTTTCCGATGGCCAACGCGCTTCGGATCAGTGAACTAGCCGGTCGCCGTGACCGAACCACCGACCACGCGCAGCACAGGTGGAACCTGCTCGACGGCCCGGGCGTGCGAGAGGAAGCGCGTCAGGGCCGCCGACGGCGGTGCGTCCACGCGCTGGACGAAGACAGTGTCCGCACGTCCCTGATCCTCCGGCAGCTCGTGCACCCGCACCTGCTCACGGGAGGCGTGCCCCTCGACCACGGCGGCGGGCAGCAAGGTGACACCCATCCCGGCCCCGACACAGCCGAGGATGCCCTCCAGCGTTCCGAATTCCATGCAGCGAACGCCGACGGCGCCCCGCGCGTGCAGGATGGTCTCCAGCCGCTTGCGATAGGAGCAGCCGGTGCGAAAGACAAGAATCCTGGGATCACCCAGCACGGTGTCCAGCTCGGAAACCCGGCGATCCGTGACAAGGACGAGCCGCTCCTCGAACACCGTCGTCTCCACCAGATCGGGTCGCCGCACCGGGCCACTGACCAGCGCGCCGTCGAGCCGGTACTCCGCGACCTCACGGACCAAGTGCTCGGTAGGACCGGTCACCAGCGACAGGTCGACCCGGGGACAGTCCTCCGCGAACGCCGCCAGTACCACGGGGAGGCGCAGACCCGCCGTGGTCTCCATGGACCCGATACGCAGCGGTCCGCAGGGATCGCTCTCGTCACCGATGACATGCTGCGCCTCGTCGACGAGCCTGGTGATGCGTTCGGCGTATGGCAGCAACTGCTCACCTGCGCTGGTCAGGGCCACGCCCCGTGCGTGCCGGCGGAAGAGTGGGGCCCCGAGCTGCTTCTCCAGGGCGTGGATTCGGGCGCTGACGTTCGACTGCACGGTGTGCAGTTCCTGGGCGGCCTTGGTGATGCCGTGCGTCCGCGCGACAGCCAGGAAGACGCGCAGGTCGGAGAGTTCCACGTCGACCTCCAAGGGCCCAGGGTGGGCAGGAGCATACCCCCGGCCGGCGAATCGAAGCCCTTCCTGGATGATTGTCAGACGTGAGGGAGGGAGGCCGCCTGCGGTGGACTGGACGCGTCCGCAGCGGCGACGGCTGGTTGACGTACTCACCTTGTGCGCCGTCGTCGCGGGGCGCGACTCAGCACGTCAGGACTGGGCCAGCCACAGGTCCGGGCCGAACACCTCGTAGTGGAGGTCGGCCGGGGCGGCGCCCTTGGCGAGCAGTTGCTCGCGCATCGCGCGCATGAAGGGCAGCGGGCCGCAGAGGTGGGCGCGGGTGCCCGGGGCGAGGGGAACATCGGTGAGGTCTGCCAGGCCGGAGCGGTGGCCTACTGGGCGGTGAGCATGAACAGGACCCCTTGACGCTTAATGTGCATCTGGCATTCATATTTAAGGGTGTGAAGGATCGCGGACTGTCTTCGAGGGGGGAGTCAGTCCGTGCGGGAGGTCAGCGAGAGGCTCGCCAGGAGCGGTCCCGTCGGTGACGTGACGAGATCGGCCAAGGTCAGCGGGTCGAGCGAGGCGAAGAACGCCTCCTGCGCCTGTCGTGGCGCCCCGCGCAGCCGGCAGGCCGAGCGCAGCGGACAGGGGGTCGCTCCCTCGCGGTCGACGACGTCCCCGGAGCCTTCGAGCTCCCGCACGAGCCCGCCGATGGAGGCGTCCCGCCCGGCGGCGGTCAGTGCGAGCCCGCCGCCCCGGCCGCGCCGGGCCTCGACCAGGCCCATGTGCTGCAGCTTGGCGACGTGAAGTTCCCCCCGCGAAGTGGACAGCGGGTGTTTACGCTGCCGGGACGAGGTTCTGCCTGAGCAAGGATCTCGTTTCGAGCGGGGTGACGTACCCGTAGTCGGGGTGCCGACGGAGCCGGCTGCGGTTGTACTCGACCTCGACGTAACGGAAAACGTCGGCCCGGGCGGCCTCGCGGGTCTCCCACATGGTCGTCCCGATCTCTGCTTTCAGGATGGCGAACCAGCTTTCCGCGGCGGCATTATCGTAACAAGAGCCGACGCGCCCCATCGACTGCCTCATGCGCAACTTGCCTATTTCACTGCGGAATTCGCCACTCGTGTACTCGCTGCCGCGATCCGTGTGCATGACGCAACCCTGCTCCAGGCCGCCACGCCCGGCCGCCATCCGCAAGGCGGCGACCGGCAGCTCGGCCCGGTGGTGGTCGGCCATCGCCCAGCCGACCACCTCCCGCGTCGCGAGATCGATACAGGTCGCCAGATACAACTTCCCTTCCCGCGTGCTGAGTTCAGTCATGTCGCCGACGAGCCGCATCCCGGGCCGGGGCGCGGTGAAGTCCCGGCCGATCAGGTCGGGCGCGAACACCGCCCGCTTCGCCTGCCGGGTCAGGCCCCGCCGCCGACGGCGGGTGATCCCGACGATCCGGTGCTTGCGCATCAGCCGCTCGATCCTCTTGGAATTCACCACCCGCCCGGCCCGCCGCAGGGCGGCGTGGATCCGCGGGGCCCCGTAGGCACCGCGAGATCCGGAGTGAAGCACCCGGATCTCACCCACCAGCACCTCCTCGGCCCGCTCCCGTACCGTCCGCGCCGGCCGTGACGCCCTGTGCGCGTAGTAGGTGGAACGGGGCACTCCCAGCACACGACACAGAAACGCAACGCTGTGACCTGCAGGATTACCCGCCGACGCCTTCTCCGCATCGATGAAACGACACCGTGCCGCGGTGTCTACCTCATCTTGTCCTGGGCGAAGAAGGCGGTCGCTTTTCCCAGAACCTCGATCGTGGCCTCCTGCTCGCGGACCTTCCGCCGCAGCCGGACCAACTCCTCACGCTCCGCAGTGGTCAAAGCCCCGGTGGGTCCCTCACCGCGGTCGACCTTCGCCTGCTTCACCCACCCGCGCAGCCCTTCTGGACTCACGCCCAGATCCCTCGCGACCTCGGTGACCGTCTTCTCCGAGGACAACGCCAAGGCGACCGCGTCCCGCTTGAACTCGGCCGTGTACCGCTTACTCATATTGCTCTTGCTACTCACTACCTGTGACTGCTTCCTCCGGGACCATCCGTCCCAGTATCAAGCTGTCCGGCCGGCAGGGGGAACCTCAACGACCTTCGCGGTGTGCGCGTAGGGCACGTCCATGGTGGCCGCGACCTGACGCGTGGCGGGCAGTTCGCCCTCCTCGGCGCCCAGGCGCATCAGCACGCGCGGCGCGAGGTCTGTGAATCGCGTCAGTCGCATGCCCGTACGCTACTAACGTTGCATCTAATAGTCCAATTAACGGCGCAGTGGCACGCTGGCCATGGCGGCTCGGGCGATCAGGTCGTCGACGCCCGTGCCGGACGCCTGCCGTACTACAGGCCGGCAGGTCCCGCAGTACGCAGGACCCGGACAATCTGCAGCCGTGTGGCAGGCCACGGTGACCCTGGCCCGGTGCGGTGCCCGGTCCAGGCGTTGCGTGAGCGGTGTATCGACATCGCTAGGCGCGCGGCGAACCAGACACCCCGACCGGCGCACGCGCGGTGCACCTGTCTCGACCCGGCCGACGTCCAGCACTGGACTCCGGTCTTCAACAAGCGCGCCGGCACGACCGGCCCCTGGGGCTTGTCCCGAGGCGCAGAGGCCTCGCCGGGTCGTGGAGTCGGCCAACCATGACGGGTGGCTCGAGTCTGTCGCCGCATACCGCCGCATCGGTATGGTGCAGTGCCTTCCTGGCAGCCGCACGCGAAGCTTCGCCGAAGGATTCACCGATTCACCTAACCGTAGGTGAATGTAGTATGTGGACGTGACGTCTACTCCCTTGACCTCGACCAGCGGGGACCACTCCGATCTGCTGAGTGCCGATGTGCCCATGCAGGTGCAGATCTACCGGCAGTTGAGGGCTGAGGTCCTCGACGGCTTGTGGTTCGGCCGGGATGACTTCCCGGGCGAGAAGGACGTCGCCGAGCGGTTCGCGGTCAGTCTCATCACCGCGCGCAACGCGCTGGAGCGGCTGGCCGCCGAGGGCTACGTCGATCGTGGGCGCGGGCGCCGCGGTCGGGCGGTGTTCACTCCGTCCGAGAACAAGCCGCTCGTGGCGCACTTCTTTCCCGCGGTCGCAGGGGTGTGGTCGGCCAAGTACCGGCTGGTGAACTCGGGGGTCGACATCGCGCCCGCCGAGGCGTGCCGGGCCTTCGACATGCCGTCGGGCAGCCGACTGTGGCAGGCCGTGCGCACGGTGCGCCTGAGCCTGGACGGCCTCGCGGTGACGCACAACGTGCAACGGCCCGAACTGGGCGAACGGCATTCTCGACGCGATCTGGGCAGCAAGCCGATGGCCGCGATCCTGCGTGCGGAGGGCGTCGAGGTGGCCAGGGTCCGCCGACGGATTCAGGCGACGACTCCGCCCCCGGTCATCGCGCGCCAGTTGGGGCTGAACCTGGACAGTCCGGTCCTGATGGTGGTGCTGCGGCTCGAGGACGAGCAGGGCCGGACCGTGGAGTGGATGCGCGCGTTCAGCCACCCCGACCGCCCGCTCAGCGAGGAGGTCCTCGACATCGCCACCGGATCTTGGCATTCGACGGACGCGTGACGGGACGGAGGCCGCGCGCCTCCGTCCCGACGATCACGACTCGACCAGGCGGTACCGCGCGGTGATGGTGACGGTGGTGATCTCTTTCATGATGCCGAGCTTGTTCCAGGTCATCCCGAAGTCCTTGCGCGCGATGCCCAGTTCGGTGCTGAGCGTGACGGCGTCCGGTGAGGCGTCGCTGACCTGAGCGGTGACCGCGCAGGCGCGGGGCGTGCCGAGCACGGTGAGTTCGCCCGCGACCTGGAGGGCCGGCCCGTCGCCGAGCGCCGCACCGGTCACGGCGAAGGCGAACGAGGGGTGGTTGGCCACGTCGAAGAAGTCCACGCCGCGCAGGTGTTCGTCACGCTTGGCCACCTTCGTGTCAACCGAGGCGGCATCGACGACCAGCGTGCCGTTCAGCGAGCCGTCCTGAAGCAGGCGGCCCTCGCCCGACACCTCGCGGAACCGGCCCTTGATCGTGAACAGGCCCCAGAACCCGGTGTGCCGGAACGTGACCGAAGTGTGCGCCGGGTCCAGCACCCAGCGTCCTGGGGAGAAATCGCTCACTGACAGCTCGGCCGCCTGGCCCATCGCGGAGTTCGACATGATCGTTTACCTCTCTGAAGAAGCGAAGCTCGGCCCGTAAAGCTAAATCGTATATGAACCATTGATTTGCTGTCGACCGCTCGTTATGCTCCCGATCACGAAGCGAGCGGAGGTTGGGCGCGATGGGGAACAACGATCCGGCGGACAGCAGCGTGTGGATGGAGCTGCTTGGCACGTCCTTCACTCACGGGTGGATCACGGCGGGAGGCGTGCGGACGCGGTATCTCGAAGCGGGTGCGCGGGACGCTCCCGCCGTCGTGCTGGTGCACGGCACTCAGGGGAGCCTGGAGACGTTCTGCCGCAACATCGGTCCCTTGTCCGAGCACTACCGGGTGATCGCGTTCGATCTGGTGGGCTCAGGATTCAGCGGGAAGCCGGACCACGACTACGACATGGGCGTATACGCGGCGCATCTCGGCGCGGTGATGGACGTGCTCGATATCGCCAAGGCGTCGTTCGTGGGCGTCTCGCTGGGGGCCGGTGTGCTGGCCAGGTTCATGGTCGACTTCCCGGGCCGGACCGAGCACGCCGCGCTCATCTCGGCGGTCGGCCTGTCCTTCGACGAGACGATGGTGCAACGGGTCGGGTCCCAGCGCAGCGCGGCCGTGGAGGATCCTACGTGGGAACGGGTGCGCGGAGTCATCCGCAACCTCGTGTTCGACGACGCGTCGGTGATGCCGGACATCGTCGCGGTGCGGCGCCGGGCCTACCTTCTTCCCGACGCGAGATCCGCCGTGCGGCACACCATCGACGGACTCCGCGACCCCGCCCGCAGGCAGGTCAATCTCGTGTCGGCCGAAGAGTGGTCACAGGTTCTGGCCCCGGTGCTGCTGGTGCTGGCCGTGGACACCGAGGACACGTTCTTGGAGACCGGGCGCAGGCTGGCGGAGATCCTCCCGAACGCGACATCCCTCGAGATGAAGCACGTCGGCCACTGGCCCCACCTCGAGGACCCCCGGAGATTCAACGAAGCCGTGATCGAGTTCTTCGACGGCAGGGAAGGGTAGGCGCACGATGCAGACTTCGAATGACTACGTGGTGGGCGGGGTGCGCCTGGAGCGGCCGTTCAGCATCCACCGGCTCGGGCATGTCGGGATCAACGTCCGCGACATCGACGCCTCTCTCGCGTTCTACCGGGACGTGCTGGGGCTGCGGCACACCGACGTGCTGCCCGGTCCACCCGGAGTCGACGGCCCGATCGGCCACTTCACGAGCCTCGGTTCCGACCACCACTCCTTCGTCCTGGTGGACGAGCGTTTCGGCACCTCGGAGGAGGAGCGGGCGCGCGGCGGCATGACGTTCAACCAGATCAGCTTCCAGGTCGGTTCGCTGGCCGAGGTCGTGACCGCGCGGGACTTCTTCGTCGAGCGGGAGAGGAAAATCTTCAAGGTCGGGCGGGACTCGCCGGGCAGCAACTTCGCGGTGTACGCGTTCGATCCCGACGGCTACCGGGTGGAGCTGTTCTACGGGATGGAACAGATCGGCTGGAACCGGCTGAGCAAGCCGCGCGGCATGTCTCCGGGAATGATCGAGGCGCCGGCCCTCCCGTTCCGCGCGGAGATGCAGGAGATCGACGCCTGGCACGCGGACGGCGGCGCAGACCCGCACGGCACGTTCCGCTCCGAGGATGCGATGGAGCCCCGATTCGATGTCGGCGGTGTGCTGCTGCCACGGCCGTTCCGGATCGTCGACCAGGGCCCACTGCTGCTGTTCGTCGCGGACGTGGACGCCTCCACCCGCTACTACCAGCAGATGTACGGGTTCGAGCTGACCGAGGAGACGGAGTTCCGGGGCCGCCGGTGCACCTTCCTCCGGGTGGACACACACCACCACACACTGGCGCTGGTGCCTTCGGCGCTGCGCGCGGAGATCAACGGCGGCAGCCGCTCGACCGTACTGGCATACGGCTTCCGGCTGGGCAGTTACGCACAATTGCGCGACGCGGTCTCGTTCCTGCGCGGCCACGGCATCGCCGTGGAGACCGACGTGCACCGTGAACTGCATCCCGGCATCGAAGAAGCCGCGTACATCACCGACCCCGACGGCAACCGCGCGCTGCTGTACTGCGCGATGGAGCAGATCGGGTGGGACGGGCAGCCGCGCCCGCCGCACACCCGCCGCGAGATCACGGCGGACTGGCCGCAGACCGTGCCCGGCACTTCCGCCACCCACCAGGGGCGGACCTTCCTCGGACCGCTCGGCTGACACGGAAAGCGCGATTGCCCCATGACCACGATCAACGTTCC
Source organism: Streptomyces sp. NPDC090499 (assembly GCF_044769305.1). Lineage (NCBI taxonomy): Bacteria > Bacillati > Actinomycetota > Actinomycetes > Kitasatosporales > Streptomycetaceae > Streptomyces > Streptomyces sp. NPDC090499. The sequence goes on along the minus strand of NZ_JBIVXP010000002.1, from coordinate 477,287 downwards.
CGTACTCGTCATCGGCGGCGGCCCGGTCGGGCTCACCTCGTCGGTTCTGCTCTCGGACCTCGGTGTCGACCATCTGCTGGTCGAGCGCCGAGACGCCCCCTCCCCGCTGCCCAAGGCACACGTGCTCAACCAGCGCACCATGGAGATCTTCCGACAGCACGGTCTCGCCGACGCCGTGGCGGAATCCGCAGCCAGGATGCAGAGCATCGGCCGGGTCCGCTACCAGACCTCACTGGCCGGCGACGGCCCCTTCGACGGGCGGCAACTGTTTCAGATCGACGCGTTCGGCGGCGGAGAGCTCCACGACCGGTACGCCGTCGACAGCCCGGAGCTCAGCTACAACCTTCCGCAGTCCCGGTTGGAGCCGATCCTCAAACAGCACGCCGAGGATCGCGGCCCGGGTCGGATCCTGTTCGCCCACGAACTCGTATCCGTGACAGACCACGGTGACGAGGTGGTCGCCGTGGTGCGCAACGGGCAGACCGGTCAGCAGTTCACGATGCACGCGGACTACGTCATTGCCGCCGACGGGGGCCGGACGGTCGGGCCCGGCCTCGGCGTGGACATGGAGGGCCGCAGCGGGCTGATCGACATTCTCAGCACTCATTTCAGCGCCGATCTCTCGCGCTGGTGGCCCGACGACACCCTGATGACCTGGTTTCTCGACCCACTGCGCGCCGACGCCTACAGCAGCGGCTGCCTCGTTGCCGTGGGCCCGACCTGGGGTGCCGGCTCGGAGGAATGGAATCTCCATGTGGCTGTTCCGGCCGGATCGGACCCGGGCGCCGGCGAGGACGCGATGGCCGCGCACATACGCGAACTTCTGCACCTGCCGGAACTCGAGCCGACCATCCACCGGGTCAATCGGTGGTCGATCGAGTCGGTCGTCGCCGAGCGCTACCGGGTCGGCCGCATCCTGCTGGCCGGGGACGCCGCGCACCGGCACTCGCCGGCCACCGGGCTCGGACTGAACACCGGCGTCCAAGACGCGCACAACCTCGCATGGAAACTGGCGGCCGTGCTGGGCGGGCAGGCCTCCGACACGCTGCTGGACAGCTACGAGAGCGAACGGCGCCCGGCAGGCCTGCGCAACGTGCAGTGGGCGACCTTCGCCGCCATGAACCACGACGTGCTGCTTCCGGCGATGGGACTCACCGCCTCGATGCCGACGCAGCTGCGCGCCGCGGTCATCGCACAGTACTTCGAGGACTCGCCGATCGGCGCGAGTCGCCGTGCCCGCGCCGCGGAGATCTTCCGGACTCAGCGGATCACGTATCACGCCCACAACCTCGAACTCGGCTTCGCCTACCCTGCCGGGGCATTCGTGCCCGACGGCACCCCTGCCCCGGTCGCCGATCCCATGGGTAGCACCTACCTCCCGACCAGCCGTCCCGGCCATCGCCTGCCGCACGCCTGGCTCGAGCGAGACGGCGAACGGCTCTCCACCCACGACCTGACCGGACCGAGCTCCCGATTCGTGCTGCTCGTCGGCCCCGACGGAAATGCCTGGCGCAGCGCAGCCGAGCAGCTGGCACACAAGTACGCGGTGGCCATCGAAACAGTCCAACTCGGCCACGGCGGATGGACCGATCCCGATGGCCGCTGGACTGCGCTCGCCGAGGTGGACCCTGCCGGTGCCATCCTCGTGCGCCCCGACAACCACGTCGCCTGGCGCTCCCGTACCGACTCCGACTCCGAGGGCCTGTCGCGCGCCGTCGAGAGCGTGCTGCGCGGACCGACCCGCTCAGAAGAAAGGCATGACGGCAATGAAGCCTTTGGAGATTGACCGCACAGCCATCATCGCGATCCATCTGCAACACGACATGATCGGACCAGACAGTGCCGGGGCGGCCGTCTTCGGACCCGAACTCGAGCGCACGGGTGTGCTGCGCACCGTCGCTCGGATTCTCGAGCGCGCCCGCAAGGCCGGAGTCCAGGTCGTCTACACCCGGATCGCATTCCAGCCCGGGTTTCCCGACCTCGTTGACAACTCACCGCTGATGCGCAACGTCGTGCAGTTCGGCCTGCACGTCGAAGGCACCCCGGGCGCCGAGATCACCGACGAGTTCGAGCCGCAGACCGACGATCTCGTGGTGACCAACCAGCGCCTGACCGGGTTCGCCGGAAGCGAGCTCGACACGTGGCTGCGCGCGGCCGGGATCGACACGCTCGTTTTCACCGGCGTGGCCACCAACCTGTCCGTCGAGGGAACCGCCCGAGCAGCCGTCGATCTCGGCTACCGCACCGTCATCGTCGCCGACGCGTGCGCGACCAACTCGCAGGCGGCGCATGACGCCTCGCTGGCGACGATGGCGTTGCTCGCGGACATCACGACCGCCGACGAGTTGCTCGAGGCCATGCCATGAAGCTCGCATCGGTCCGGATCGACGGTGTCGTGCGCCTCGGCGTGATCCGCGACGACACGACCGTCGCCCTGCCTGAGGTTGCGGACACTGTCGACGACGTCGTGCGCGGCGGGCCGCAAGCGCTCGACGCGGTGCGCGCGCACCTCGCTACCGCGGCGATTCGGCCTCTGGCGGAAGTCGAGCTCGACCGGCCGCTGCGCCGCTTCAATCGCGACATCCTCTGCACGGGCTGGAACTACTGGGAACACTTCGAGGAGTCCCGCGGACAGCGAGCGGGCCAAGACCCGATCGAAAGACCGCGGCACCCGACGTTCTTCACCAAGGGCCCCAGCACCGTCATCGGTCCCTTCGACGTGATCGCATACGACGCCGGGCTTTCGCTCCAGTGGGACTACGAAGCCGAACTCGCGCTCGTCATCGGGAAAGACGGCCGCGACCTCGCCGAGAAGGAGGCCCTGGAGCACGTGTTCGGTTACTGCGTGGCGAACGACGTCTCCTTGCGCGATGTACAGCGCGCTCATGGAGGACAGTGGCTCAAAGGGAAGAGCATTGACGGCACGATGCCCCTCGGCCCGTGGATCACCACTGCCGACGAGGTCGGCGATCCGGCCCTGCTACGGGTCCAATGCGAGGTCAACGGCCGACTGCTGCAAGACGCGCCCACCGAGCTGATGGCCTTCTCGATTCCGCGGCTGCTGAGCGAACTCAGCCGCGGCATGACGCTGCACGCCGGAGACGTCGTGCTGACCGGCACTCCGGCCGGTATCGGCAGCGCGCGTAGCCCGCAACTCTTCCTGCGCCCTGGTGACCTGGTGACCACGCGAGTCAGCCGCGTCGGCGAGTTGCGAAACCGGGTGGCGCCTGGCTGAGGTGTCTGCGCGCCCCGCTGGAGCTGACCAGCCCTGGCGAGGCGCACATGACGCACCCGGTCTTCACTGGCCAGGGACGGGCACGGGCACTACCCCTCCCCGCCGATCGAGATCGAGCCCGGCGAGCGCACCGGTGCGTACCGGAGGGGTGGGGCCTCGACGAGCTCGGCCGACATCCGCCACGGTCACATCTGTTCGAACCTTTTGTTCAGAAAGAGAAGACCATGGCCTACCTGCTCCACATCGACTCATCCTCTGTCGGCGCTACGTCCGTCTCCCGCCAGGTGGCTCAGTTCTTCCGCGACGACTTCGGCGGCCCGGTCGTCACCTGTCCCGTACGGCGGCGAACACACCGCCGTCGACGAGGATGTCGATGCCGTTCACGAAGCTCGCCTCGTCCGACAGCAGGAACGCGACGACGGACGCCACCTCCTCGGACCGCCCGGTCCGGCCGAGCGGCGTCGCCTCGATCAGCCTCTGCATCGAGGTCTGCTTGGCCGCCTCCTGCCGTCCTTGAGGGGTGTCGATGATGCCCGGCGCGAGGGAACACACCCGCGCTCCGACCGGGCCGAGCCGCACCGCCTCCTTGCGGGCGAACCGGGCCACGCCGTGTTTGGCCCACGGGTACGCCAGCGTGGACTGCTCGATGTCCGGGCCGACCGCCTCCCGGATGCGGTCGAGGAAGTCCTCGTGGAGCGGGTCGTCCAGGATCGCGCCGACGGCTGCATCGGGCTCGACGCGGGCGAGCAGGGGAGACATGGAGGAGAAGTACACGTGCGCGGTGCCCTCGGTGGCCAGCGGGCGCAGCGCTTCGGCGAGCAGCGCGGTGCCGATGAGATCGACCTCGAAGATCCGGCGCCAGTCGGCCATGCTGGGCGAGATACCGGCCGCGTGGGCGACGGCTCGCAGTGTGCCGGCCCGCGCGACCCGGTCGGCGAGCCGCGCCAGTCCGGCTCGGTCGGTGACATCGAGGCCGAACGCCTCAGACGAGGCCCGGTGGCCCGCATCGTTCAGGCTCTTCGCGACGGCCGCCGCCGCGTCCTCATCCCGGTCGACGAGCAGCAGCACGTCCACTGTGTCGGCGAGCCGCCGCGCGCACGCCTCTCCCATCCCGCGTCCGGCGCCGGTGGCTATTCCTACGGTCGTCATCTTGCCTGCTCCTAGGTGAAAGGGGTGAAGGGGTGTCCCGTGAATTCGGTGACTGCGGTGAGAGTGATCGCGGTGAGTACTGCGGGGCCTACCGGGCCCAACTCTGCTCCAGCGAGGGCTGCGCGGCCCTGCTGACCAGCTCGACCCGGAACCCGGTCGCTCCGCCGCTGCGCAGGAACGCGAAGAACAGCCCGCCGTCCGGACCCTTGCGGGTCGCCTCGGTCACATAGCCGTGCCGTTCGAGCTCGGCGGTGTCGGCCGCGACGTCGTCGGACCAGTAGCCGAAGTGGTGGATGCCGGAACCGGGCGTCGGCTCCCACAGGGTCCCGGGGACGCGCTGGACGATCTCCAGCCGGGGCGCCGGGCTCGCCGACCGCGCGTAGGCGCAACGGAAGTCGATGACCGCGTCGCCTGGTGGACAGGCCGACCTCGGCGGGTCCGCCCATGTCGTCGCACCAGTCGAAGCCGAACAGCTTCGAGAGCTGCTCCTTCGCGGCCTCGAAGTCCTGGGCGACGATGCCCACATGGAACTGGTCCGTGGGACGCAGAATGCCGGCCATGGTGCCTCCTCTCTGTCGGGCGGTGCGTGCCCCACAGGCAAGCGAGGAGGCCTGACACGATCCGGACGGCCGGCGGACATTTTCCGGACGTGAGGGCCGTCACACGCGATGGCGGGTCTCAGTCCAGGTGGCGGCGGGCCTCAGTCGTGGGCTCGGCCGAACCAGTAACCGAACCCGCGGCTCGTGTGGATCAGCGGAGTCTCCCCCTGGTCGACCTTCCGCCGCAGCCGGGACACCAGCTTCTCGATGGCCTCGGAGGCCCGGAAGTCGCCCCAGACCTGCTGGCTGATCTGCTCCTTCGACACCACGCACTCCGCCTTGTCGAGCAGGTGTGACAGCAGCCGGTACTCGGCAGGGGTCAGGCCCAGCGGCCGGGAGCCACGCCGGGCCCGGCGTGTCGCGTCGTCCAGCACCAAGGTCGCCGTAGACGGATGCCGCCGTCCCGCGCAGGGGTCGCCTGCCACGCAGCAGAAGCTCGACGCGGGCCAGGACCTCGGTGGTCCGGCTGGGCTTGGTGACGTAGTCCTCCGTGCGTCTGCCGAGCCCCGGAAGCAACGTGTGGAGGTATTCGCAGGTGATCAGGAAGAGCAGCGGCGGCACCTCGGCGGCGGCGAGCAGGGATCGCCTCGCGAGCTGGTCGAGGTCGGGCAGCGTGGCGTCCAAGACCACCAGGTCGAATCGGGTCCGCGCGATCTTGGCGACCCCTGCGGCACCGCTGCTCGCCGTGTCGGCCACGCGGTAGCCAGCCAGTCGGAATGCCGTGGCGAGCAGATCGATCTCACCCGCGTCGTCCGCGACGATCAGAATCTCGTGTCCGTCACGAGCACGGGACGAGGGCCCGCGCTGCTTCGCCGCTTCCTGGACGCTGCACCGGAAGCGGCGGCGACCTGCGCCCATGCAGGTGAGGCATAGCTTCAACCGGAGCGGCATTTCCGCCTGCCGCCTTGCTGTCCTTACGGTCGACGGCGGAGGGATGTGGAGCGGCCGGACCACCCGGCGCCCCAGGATGGCCCCTCCTCCTGCCCAGACCAAGGAGCCCCGGCACCATGGGATCGCCCTCACCCCTTCTCCCCCCGCCACGGCGGCTCGGTCATGGTGGTGGGTGGCCCCACCACTCTCCTCGGCCTCGGCGGCGTGCTCATAGTCTCCGACCCGACCTTCGATGCCCGGGGCTCGTACGGCTACCTGACCAAGACCGAGGACCTGGCGCTCACCGAGGACAGGCTCGCGGACGCCAACCTGGTCCTGGTCAGATCGTGGCCGTACCTTCGCCCCGGTCCACCTCGCTGCTGCTCACCACGACAAGTGGCGCCGAGCGTCTCGACCCCCCGGCGAAGGGCCTGACGGCCTGGGACCACCACAACCTCAGGCGCCCGGACGGCGGCGAGCTGGCCGTCAGCGCCGTGGCGGCTGTCCACAGCCCCGAGGACGGCGAGCGCGACCCGGATGGCGAGGTCAACGGCGCCCGCCGCGGCCGTGGCGATGCTCGGTGCCCCCGTCAACGCCCCCGCCCACTCCAGGGAGCCGGGCCCACTTCACCGAAGGCCGCGAAACCATCGAGCACGCTCGCGACGACACGGGCTTCACCCCCCCGTCCTGGCCATCGCGGACCGACCTCAAGCCCTGATCCGCACCAGCACCGAAGGAGTTCCCCATGCCTCTGGCACGCATCGACCTGATCCGCGGCCGCAGCCCCGAGAACATCCGGGCCATCGCCGACGCCGTACAGCAGTCCCTCATCGACGTCCTGAAAGTCCCCGAGCGCGACCGGTTCCAGATCATCACCCAGCACGACCCCGACGAGATCATCGCCCTCGACGCCGGACTCGGATTCCAGCGCAGCAGCACCGGCACCGTCATCGTCCACATCTTCACCCAGCGCGGCCGCGCCACCGGCGACAAGCAGCACCTCTACAAGACGCTCGCCACGCAGCTCGCCGAAGCCGGCGTCGACGGCAAGGACCTGTTCATCAGCTACTTCGAGAACGGCCACGACGACTGGTCCTTCGCCGACGGCCGCGCCCAGTACGTCGAGGGCGACCTCCCCGTACCCGGCCGCTGACCACGCCCGACCCACGCCGCGCGCGGCCACTCACCCGAAGGGGAAGACCGCGCGCGGTGGCACTTCTGCTCCACCACGGCCGAACGGCCGCAACCGTCGTCCCACCCGTAGGAGCACCGTCATGGAACTCGTTCCCAGCAACTCCCTCAAGACCGCCACTCCCCAGGAGGGCCGCGAGCTCGCCATAAAAATGGCGCGCCTCGCCATCAAGGCGACTCAGCCCGACGCCGAGGCCCGCGAGCGACTGCGCCCGGTCTACGCGGAGAACCCCGACTCCCTCATCGCCATAGGCCAGGTGATCGCCACCGAGTTCGCCACCATCGCCGCCGCCAACGACTACTGGCGCTGACCCACCCGATCCGGCACGTTCCTCCCGCCACGGGGGTGGCGAACACGAAGCGACGTCCAGGAGAGCCGACGCCCCTCTCTTTCCCTCTCGTATCGAGGAGTTCGTCATGCCCACGAGATCCGCCGTCGTCGGATCGTCCGTCGGACTGCACGCCCGCACCGCCGAACTCATCGAGAAGGACCTGGACACCGAGTAGAAACGAGCGCCTGCGCCGTGCCAACTTCCCCCCGAACCGACACCTCTGACAACACCCGACGCACGCCCATGCTCGAGAAGGGTTTCGGCCTCGACCAGAGGTTGCGGCCCGATGACATGACGTCTTTCCTCACACCGGAGGCCGATCTGTTCTCCGTCTGGCATCTGGGCATCCCCGATGCCGACACGAGCGCCTGGACCCTGATGATCGGCGGCGCGGTCACCCACCAGCTGACCTTTTCGCTCGACGACTTGAGGGCTCTGCCTCAAACGGAGATCATCTCGGTGCACGAATGCGCCGGCAGCCCACTCCTACCGGCGATCCCCCAGCGTCGGATGGGAAACGTCCGCTGGGGCGGTGTCCGGCTCAGCGATCTGCTGGACTTGGCCGGCGTGGAGGAGGGCGCGGCCTACGTCATCTCCACCGGCATCGACGAGGGTGTGTACGACCGCACGTACCACGAGCGCTACGAAAAAGATCTCCCGCTGCACAAGGCCCTGGACGGGACCGCGCTCGTCGCCCTGACCGTAAACGGAGCTGCGCTGCCCGTGCTGCGTGGCGGACCCGTCCGCCTGGTGGTCCCCGGCTACTACGGAACCAACTCGACCAAGTGGCTGACGTCACTCACTCTGTCCCACCGCCGCAGTACGGGTGCCTTCACCACCAAGTACTACATGGACCCGCCGGAAGACGGCTCCACAGAGGCCACGCCTGTCTGGGAGCTGGCCCCCAACTCATGCCTGGTCGCTCCGGTGGACGGAGACGTCCATGTCGGCAAGCCCGTCGACATCTGGGGGTGGGCCTGGGCGTCCGAACCCGTCACGGGGGTCGACGTGAGCGTCGACGGAGGCCACACATGGGCACCGGCCGAGCTCGCGCCCCGCATCGGGCACGGCTGGCAGAAGTTCACCCTTTCCTGGACGCCTCCCTCGGTCGGCGAACACATCCTGGCCTGCCGCGCCACCACGGGTTCAGGCGCGACACAACCCTCCACCCCGCGCCGCAACCGCATCCACCAGCGCCTCGTCTTCGTCACGCAGGAGCGCCCATGAGCACCGTCACCGTCGCTGCCGCCCACCTCGAACCCGTCCTCCTGGACAAGCGCGAGACCGTACGCAAAGCAGTCGACGCGATCAGCGAGGCCGCCCGCAACGGTGCCCGGCTCATCGCCTTCCCCGAGTCCTTCGTCCCGGGCTTCCCCGTCTGGACGGCACTGCGCGCTCCGATCCACAACCATCACCTCTTCACGGCCTTCGTGGGGAACTCCGTCTACATCGACGGCCCCGAGGTCGCGGAGATCCGCCGGGCCGCCAGTCGCCACGACATCCTCGTGTCGATCGGCATCAGCGAGCGCAACCCCGCGAGCCTGGGGAGTGTCTGGAACTCCAATGTGCTCATCGCGGCCGACGGAACCGTCCTCAACCACCACCGCAAGATCGTTCCGACCTTCTACGAGAAGCTCGTGTGGACGCCGGGAGACGGCAGCGGACTCAGGGTCGTCCCGACTCCTCTGGGTCGTCTGGGAGCACTGATCTGCGGCGAGAACACCAATCCCCTGGCCCGCTACACGCTGATGGCCGAAGCCGAACAAGTGCACGTCTCGACGTACCCGCCGCTGTGGCCGACGCGCGATCCCGCCTCCTCCGGCAAGAACTACGACCTGGAGAACGCGATCCGCATCCGCGCCGGTGCTCACTCCTTCGAGGCCAAGGTATTCAACGTCGTCGTCTCGTCCGTCTTCGGCGCACAGTCGGCGCAGACGCTCAGCGCCCTGGGCGAGGATGCCGCCCGGGTCATCGAGGGCAGCGCCAGGGGTGTGTCACTGGTCATCGATCCCTTCGGCGACGTGATCAGCGACGTCATACGCGACGAGGGTCTGCTGTACTGCGACTTCGACCCGGACGACATACTCGAACCCAAGCAGTTCCACGATCTGTCGGGCTCGTACAACCGCTTCGACATCTTCGACCTGCGAGTGAACCGGGCGCGTCGGGAACCCGTGACGTTCGTCAACGACGTGCCCTTCGAGGCCCGCGACAGCGCGCCCGCTGCGGCGCACCCCCACCCGGAACCCGCCGCCGGCCCTGTCGAAAGCCGCAAGTGATTCCCATGACCTCTCTCTTCCCGTCGCTTACCGATCGCTCCGACGCCCCCGCGCTGACGTTCGGTACCCATACGCTGAGTTATACGGACCTGGCTTCTGCTTCCCAGGCGCTGGCTGACCGGATCGCTCAAGCGACCGACTCCCGGGGCCGGGTCGCGGTGTGGGCCACCTCCACCATCGAGACAGCCGTCGCCATCGTGGCCGCGCTGCAGGCCGGCATCCCCGCTGTGCTGCTCAACCCGAAATCGGGTGAACGTGAGCTCGCCCATATAGCCACCGACAGCGCCCCCGCGCTGATCATGGCAGCACCCGGCACTGAACTGCCCTCCGCCCTGGCCTCGTTGGAGCGGATAGACATCGAAGTGGATGTGACGCTTCGATCGACGGCCCTGTCCGAGGTGGGACCCGACACGGCGGCCCTCGTGATCTACACGTCCGGCACCACCGGCCCGCCCAAGGGCGTCGTCCTCTCCCGGCGCGCCATCACCAGCAATCTGGACGCGCTGGCCGACGCCTGGCAGTGGACCGCGGACGACGTACTCGTCCACGCTCTGCCTCTCTTCCATGTACACGGGTTGATTCTCGGAATCCTGGGCCCGCTGCGACGCGGCGGTTCGGTACGCCACCTCGGGCGGTTCACCACGGAGAGCGTGGCTCACGAACTGAACACCGGCTCCACCATGTTCTTCGGTGTCCCGACCATGTACCACCGCATCGCCGAGGCCCTGCCGACCGACCCGGACCTGAGAAAAGCCCTCGCCGGAGCCCGCCTCCTGGTCTCGGGGTCGGCCGCCCTGCCCGTGCACGACCACGAGAGGATCGCCTCAGCGACCGGTCGGCGCGTCATCGAGCGCTACGGCATGACCGAGACCCTGATGAACACCAGCGTGCGGACGGACGGGCCACCCCGAACCGGCACGGTCGGCACACCGCTGCCCGGTGTAGAGGTGCGGCTGGTCGACGAGGCGGGCGAGGCGAGCACGGCGTACGACGGCGAAACGGTGGGCGAACTGCAAGTCCGTGGGCCCAACCTGTTCGACGAGTATCTGAACCGTCCGGAGTCGACGGCCGCGGCCTTCGCCCCCGACGGTTGGTTCCGTACCGGCGACATGGCCGTCAGGCACTCCGACGGTTCCGTCCGCATCGTCGGCCGGAAGACGACCGACCTCATCAAGAGCGGCGGCTACAAGATCGGCGCGGGCGAGATCGAGAACGTCCTGCTGGAGCACCCGGGAGTGCGCGAGGCGGCCGTGACGGGTGAGCCCGACGAAGACCTCGGTGAACGCATCGTGGCGTGGATCGTCCCGCGGACACCCGCCGATCCGCCGGAGCCGGAGGCCCTCGCCGCGCACGTGGCAGCACAGTTGGCACCGCACAAACGCCCCCGAGAAGTGCGGTTCCTGCCCCGGCTGCCCCGCAACGACATGGGCAAGATCCTGAAGCGGGAACTTCGTGGCTGAGCGTGTGACGGCCAGGAAGGCCATTGCTCTCGTCGCGGACTCGTTCACCGCACTCCCCGCGCCCGACAGAGCGCACACGAGTGACGGCCCGCTCGCCTGGGCCGGATACGACGCCGCGCTGGCCCGCGCGGTGGAGCGTTCCGGGGAACGTGAGTCCGTCGTGTGCGGAACTGCGCGGCTCGGCGGTGTCGAGGTCGTACTGATCGCCTTCGAGTTCGGCTTCCTGGGCGGCTCACTGGGTGAGCGGACGGGTGACCGGCTGGAAGCCGCGTACGCGACGTCCCGTGAACGGCGGCTCCCTCTCGTGTCATTGATCGCCACAGGCGGAAGCCGGATGCAGGAAGGCATGCGCGCGCTGGTCCAACTCCAGCGCGTGGCCCGGCAGTCGGCGCTCACGCGCGCGGCGGGGCTGCCCCAGATCGCCGTGCTGCTGGATCCCACCACCGGTGGTGGTTGGGCAACTCTCGGCGCGGGCGCCGACGTCGTCATCGCCATGTCGGGCGCCCAGGTCGGCTTCGCGGGTTCACGGGTCCGGCCGGCGGGCGCCGACCCGGCCGCGTACACGGCGGAAAGCCAATTCGCCTGGGGGCACGTGGATGTGGTCGTGACGCAGGAGGGGCTTCCGGAGTCAGCGGCCAGGTGGGTCAGCCTGCTTGCCCCTCACCATTCCCATCGCCCCGTCCACCCTGCCGAGCCACCCGAGGGCCTCACTCACGCCTCCCTCCCGGAAACCGGCTGGGATGCCGTACACGCGGCCCGCGACCCCGCTCGCCCTCGCGCGCAGGCGTACCTCGACGCCTACTTCACGCACCGTGTCACGATCAGCGGCGACCGGTGCGGCGGCATCGACCACGGCATGCTGTGCGGGTTCGGCAGTGCCCGTCGGGACGGCCGTACCATCGCGTTCGCTGCCCAGAACGGCACCGCGACCGGTCCCGCCGGCTTCCGTACTGCCACCCGACTCATCAAGCTCGCCGACCGGCTCTCCCTTCCGGTGCTCACGCTGGTCGACACCCCCGGTGCGGCCAGTGACGCCGAAGCAGAGCGGACCGGAGCGGGAGCCGCCATCGCCGAGTTGTTCGCGACGGTGGCGAGCGCACAGGTGCCGGTGACCACCCTCGTGATCGGCGAGGGCGGTTCCGGAGGCGCCCTCGCCCTGGCAGCTGCCGGCAACACCTGGGTCACCGCAGACAGCTACTTCTCCGTGATCGTTCCCGAACTCGCCGCAGCGATCTTGAAACGCCCTGCGCATCAGGCGTCTTCACTCTCAGACCAGCTCCGGCTTCGTCCGCAGGACATGGTCGCGCTGGGGGTGGCGCGCGGCATCGTACGCGCGCAGCCGGAAACCTGACGCCTCCGTCAGGATGCGCCGGCGGGCATCAGAAGGCATGTCGCCTTTGGGGCTTGCCGCGATACGACGCTCCTCGAATGCATGGCCGCGAGAAGCTGAGCGAGAACGCCCGACGGCGGCCTGGCGGCAGGACGGCTGGCCGGACCGTCCACGAGTCAAGGCTGGGGCGATCCGTGGCGGGATGGCGTGCCCGCCGAAACGATGATCGCCGAACTTATAAGTGCTCCCAGAAAAAACAAGCGGGACGTCTGGCGGGAGGTTCTCCAGTAGGTTTCCGTATCTGGCCTTATCGGTGGCGCGCCGTGTTCGTGGGGCGACTCTGCCACTCCTTGTCCAGCACGACAGACTTCGGAGCGATGTCGGCGACGGTAGCGGAAACTCGTGGCGGGGTCGCTGCGGAGATCTACCGGTGCCGGTCCGACGTACTGATGGTCGAGCCGGGCCGGCCGGGCCTACAAGGGTTTTGCGCCCTCGGGCCCACAACGCTGGGAAGCAGAGCCTTGCCGCTCTAGCGTCACCCTCTGTTCGAATGGAACACCCGAAGCGTTTCGAGGGAGCTAGAAATGGTGGTTCCAGCAGAGGTCCAAGTCCCGAGAACCGACGACTCACGAGCGGAGAAGGCGCCCCGCTTCTTCCTCCCGGCGCTTTTCCTGGGCTCCTTCGGCATTCACGTCGCGCTCATGTCCCCGGTGTATGTGAGCCTTCAGCTCAAGGCACAGGAAATCGCCGGGGCCGGCGCGGTGGACGTGATCGGGTCGGTGCTGTCGGTAGGTGCCCTCGGCGCGCTGTTCGCCAATCCGATCGCCGGAGCCCTCAGTGACCGGACCCGGACCCGGTGGGGCCGGCGCAGGCCCTGGCTCTATGGCGGGTCGGCCCTGCTGATCCTCGTGCTGTGGTGGATCTCCGCCGCGACATCGAAGAACGAGCTGATCGCAGGCTGGCTCGCCGCACAGATCATCGCCAACGCGACGCTGGCTCCTTTCATGGCGAGCTTCGCCGACAACGTGCCGCGGACCTTGAGGGGGCGGGCGTCCAGTGTGCTGTGGCTGTCCAACAACGTCTCGATCCTGGCTGGCACCTACCTCTCGGTCTACCTGGTGTCCAACCTGCCCGTCCTGTTCATCGCACCGGGCTTCCTCGGGCTGGCGCTGATGCTCGTGTACGGATTCGTGGCCCGCGACGAGGTACCCGAGACCCGGCTCCCGGCCTTCACACTCAAGACCCTCGCCGGAACGTTCTGGGTCAACCCGGTCAAGCACTCCGACTTCACCCTCGTCTGGCTCTCCCGCCTCTTCATCGTCCTCGCCAACTTCATGTTCGTGACCTTCCGCCTGCTGTACATGCAGGACCACCTCGGGATGTCCAAGAGCAAGGCGATCAGCGCCGTCGCCTTCGGAGTGCTGCTGTACACGATCGCCCTGCTGATCGGGACGGCGTTCTCCGGATGGCTCTCGGACCGCCTCCAGCGGAGGAAGCTGTTCGTGGGCGGCTCCACCCTTCTCTTCGGCGTGGGCATGGTCGTCCTCGCCCGTGCCGACAGCGTCAACGGCTTCTACACCGCCGAGGCCGTCATGGGCCTCGCCTACGGCGTCTACCTGGCGGTGGACCAGGCCCTGGTCGTCGACGTCCTCCCGGACGGAAAGCAGTCCGGCAAGGACCTGGGCGTCATCAACATCGCCATGGCCCTGCCCCAGTCCCTGGCACCGGTGGCCGCGCTCGCCCTGCTGAAGGTGGGCAGTCCCGACGCTCACAACTACCCCCTGATGCTGTGGGGCGCTGCTCTCTCGTGCCTGGTCGGCGCCCTCCTGGTACTGCCGATCAAACGAGTCCGGTAACACCCGTCCGGCCAGCACTTCGACAGAGGATCCGCAATGAGCACCTGCACGACCGCCGGCCCGGACCTGAGGGCCCTTCCTTTCGGGCTCGACGAACGACAAGTCCGCTGGGTGGAGGAACAGCTCTCTGCTCTCTCCGTACGCCAGAAGGTCGGGCAGGTGATGTGCCCCTACCTGCCGGCCGGTGAGGCCAAGGCCTGGACACGATGGCTGCGGGAGCGGGACATCGAGCCGGGCGCGGTGATGCTGACCAGGCGCTCCCGCTCGGCTGCGGCAGCGGACATCGCGACTCTGCAGGAGTGGTCGCGGCTGCCCATGCTGGTGGCGGCCAACCTGGAGGCCGGTGCCGGCACGGTGCTGGACGAGGAGATCTCCTTCGGCAACCCGATGCAGATCGCCGCCTCCAGGGACCCGCTGCACGCGCACAGGCTCGCGGTCCACTGCGCCCGCATAGCCAACGAGATCGGGGTCAACTGGGCGTTCGCGCCCGTGGTCGACATCGCCCTGAACAGCCGCAACCCCATCACCAACACCAGGGCGTTCAGCGACGACCCCGCTCTGGTGGCGGAGCTTTCGACTGCTTTTGTGCGGGAACTTGAGCAGCGCTCCATCGCCACCAGCGTGAAGCACTTCCCCGGCGACGGCATCGACGGCCGGGACCAGCACCTCCTGGCCACCAACAACGATCAGACCCTGGAGGAATGGAGGAACTCCTTCGAGCCGGTCTACCGGTCGAACTTCGCAGCCGGAGCCAGGACGGTCATGGTGGGGCACATTCGCCACCCCGCATGGTCGCGTGAACTGGTACCCGGCATCCAGCCGGGAGAACTCCTGCCGGCCTCCCTGGCGCACGAACTGGCCACCAGGCTCCTGCGTGATCACCTGGGATTTGCCGGGCTGGTCGTCACCGACAACTCCGCCATGGCCGGAATGACCACGGTCATGGACCGCGAACAGGCCGTGCCGATGGCCATCACGGCGGGGTGCGACATGCTCCTGGGCAACGTCGACTTCGAAGAGGACTTCACCATCCTGCTCGACGCGGTCGAGACCGGCGTCCTGCCTCTGCACCGCCTGGACTCGGCCGTGCGCACCGTCCTGGCCCTCAAGGCGTCGATCGGCCTGAACGACGGCACGGACCGCACGGACCGCGAACAGCCGGCCCCGCAGGAGGAGGACCAGTGGCGGACGGACCTGGCCCGGGCCTCCGCCACGCTGGTCAAGGACACGCTGCCGCTGCTCCCGCTGAGCGCACAGACCCACCGCCGAGCCCTGGTCTATGTCCTGGGCGACGGCCCCACCTACTACGATCCGAGCGGTTCGCTCGCCGGGCGCTTCGTCGCCGGGCTGGAGAAGAGGGGCCTGGAGGTGACCGTGCGCCATATCCCCGGCGAGGACCGGACCGTCGCCGCAGCCTCCCGGCTGCACGACGAGTTCGACGTCTGCCTCTACTTCGCAAACGTACGGTTCATGGGCAACAGCAACACCCTGCGCGTAACCTTCTCCCGCCCGCAGGCGCCGGACGCACCGCGGCACGTGCGCAAGCTGCCGACGGCACTGGTGTCGGTGGCCGACCCGTACCTGCTCCAGGACATGCCCATGATCAAGACCGCAGTCAACAGCTACACGCCGACGCCCGCCAGCGTCGACGCGTGCCTGGAAGTCCTCTTCGGCGAACTCGCCGCAAGCGGACAGAGTCCTGTCGACGCGTTCGCCGGCCACTGGGACGCGGCCCTGTAATGTCCGGGAAGCCGGTGGTCCGCTTCGCGTGATTGCATCATTCCATGCCCCCCTCGCTCACCCTCCGACCGGAGCATGTGCTGCTTCTGAGGCAGTTCCTGATCCACGAGCAACGGTCCCGGGCCGATCTCGTGCAGGCCACCGGCTGGACACGACGGACGGTCGCGCTGCGACTGTCCGAACTCCTGGGACTCGGGTGGCTCGTCCCCGCCGAGGCCCCCGCCCCGACCGGCCAGCCCGGACGTCCCACAACCCTGTTCCGCCTGCTGGACGAACGGGTGCTGGTCCTGGTGACCCTGTTCGACTGGAAAGTGTTCACTTCGGCGCTGGTGACGCTACGCGGCCGCGTGCTACAGGAGAGCACCGTCCGTTTCGACCTGGCGGACGGCCCGACGGCAGCGGCCAGGCTCGCCGCCGATCAGACCGACAGCATGGTCCGTGCGGCGAGACTGCAACGGACGGACATCGTCACAGCCGTGGTCGGCCTGCCCAGCCCAGTCGAGGACCGGGCCAAAGTACTCAACCCGCGGCTCTCACAGTGGCAGCACTCCGTCGTCGGCGACGAGTTCCGCAACACCCTGGGAATCGCGGTCCTCACCGAGAACGACGCCAACCTCATGGCGCTGGGCGAGTTCGCCGACCACCAGGACTGCACATGCCTGTTCCTGAGGGTCGGAGGCGGAGGCATCGGCCTGGGCACGGTGATCCGCGGGCAGCTGCACAGGGGACTTCGCAACCTCGCCGGCGAACTGGGACGGGTGCCGACGCGGACGGGGTACGGCTCCTCACCGAGCCAGCTGCTCCGTGATGTGGCGAGTACGCCCGCCATCCTGGCTCACGCCCGGAGCCTGGGCATCGAGGTCGGCACGGTCGCCCAGCTCGGCCGGTTCGTCGAACAGGGGCACCCGGCTGCGACCGCCGCCCTTGAACGTGCAGGCACCCAACTCGGGAAGGTCATGATCCCGATCACCGAAGCCCTGGCCCCGCACCACATCGCCATCGGCGGAGTGGCGGTGTTGTTCAACGAGCACCTGCTCGGCGCATTCCGTTCGGAACTGCTGCCCGCGCTGCACCCGGTGCTCAGCGAGTCACTCAGCATCCGCTCATCACCGAGCCATCTGTACGCGGCGGCCCGGGGCGCGACAGCACTCGCGACAGAGCACCTCCTCCTCGGCCGGGCCCAGGTGTGACGGAGCGGCCGAGGTCAGACCCCGGCCGGCCCGAAGAAAGCGGTCCAGTCGACTTCCAGGAGACTCGGGGCCACAAGGCGCGCGGCGGAGAGCACGGCGGGCAGGCCTATGCCGACGGTGGTGCATCCTGCCCGGTTCGCGCCCTCCACCCCGGCTGCGGCGTCCTCGAACACCACGGAGTCCGCCGGGCTGACACCGACCCGTCGGGCCGCCTCCAGGAAGACAGCGGGGTCCGGCTTGGGGGCGGCGACCACCGTGCCGTCCACGACCGCGTCGAAAAAGTCCCTGATGCCAGTCCTGTCGAGAATGCCACCGGCGTTCTTGCTCCCGGACGCCAGCGCGATACGGACGCCGAGGCTGTCCAGAGACTGGAGTGTGGAAACTGCACCGGGCAGAAGCTCAGCAGGAGAAATATCCGCAATAAGATCGAGATAGTACTCGTTCTTCCGTGCCGCAGCAGTCATTCTCTCCGATTCGCTCAGTTTGATGCCTGCCGATCGCATCACCAGGTCGAGAGCCTCGAAGCGCCCCACTCCCTTGGTCGCCTCCGCGGTCTCCGCTGACAGGTCAAAACCGTACTCGGCGGAGATTTTCTGCCAGGCCGCCCTGTGATGCACCGCGGTGTCGACGAGTACGCCGTCGAGGTCGAAGACAGCCGCCCGATGCCCGCGTCGTACGCCGCCCTGATTTATGGTTTCCGCCATGCCCGTCCCAATATTGCGCCAGTGACCTGCAGTACAGGCTCACCATAGTGACGCGGAACCGCGCCCGCCCCCGTTCTGTACCGCCGGGACCATAAACCAGGTGGCTCGACACGGTCGCCAAAACGTTATGGTCACGCGGGATCAAAATCATGACCGGAGCTTGCGGAATGGAGTATTTTGAAGCGATGGGCAGCTGAAATCCTGAGATGTGGAAAGTTTTCTTCATGACAGAATTTAATCACCCCAAAGTGATCATCGATTTTACGGCTCTTCCTTTCGAGTCCAAGCATCTGCTGGCCTCCAAGGCGCTGATACACAAGGCGTCCGAGTTGCAGGCCAGTGTGTATGTGCTCGAACCCGGCGGGGCAATTCCGAGGCATCATCACAGCGTGAGCTGGGATATCTCGATCGTCACGGAAGGAAGGATCGAGTCGTCCTGTGAGACGGCTGGCGGGGTCGAGACGAGTCTGTGCGGGGTAGGGTCCGTCACCATCATTCCGCCGGGATTCAAGCACTGGATCAGAAATCCGGATCCAGTCGAGAAGGCCAGCTTCATTCTGGTCCAGAGTCCGACGGACGGGTTCGACTTCCTTACCGAGGACCACGCGTAGCACCCTTCCCGGCCCGGCAGCACCGACGGGACGGGCGCAGGGAAGGGCGCTGTCTCCTTGCGAAGACCTCCGCACCGGCGGCGCCCGTAGCTCCGTGCGTTCCGGTGATGAAGCTCGAAGCACTCATCAGTGTGGAGTGACCCCCGAAATTCCGACACCTGGACGCTGGATGCTTCGTCATCCAGGGGAAGTGATCCATGGTGGCAAAGCGGAGGAACTACCCCGAAGAGTTCAAGCGGGACGCGGTGGATCTGGTGCGCTCCTCGACAGACCGCCGGAGCGCCCACAGGGTGAAGCGGATGTGCGATGTTCTCGGCTGGGACCGCTCCGGCTACTACGCCTGGCACCAGAACAGGGAAGCACGGCAGGAGAAGGCCGACGCGGAAGAGGTCCTGGCCGGCAGCATCCGGGCGATCCACACCGATTCCCGGGGAGCCTACGGCGCCCGCAGGGTCACTCAGGCGCTGCGCAACCAGGGGAACCCGGTGAACCGTAAACGCGTCGCGCGGATCATGCGGGAGCGCGAGATCGTCGGGATTACACGCCGGAAGTCGCGGTCGCTGACGAAGCAGGACCGCACGGCGCCGCCAGCGCCGGATCTCGTCCAAAGGGACTTCACCGCACCGATGCCGGGCCTGGAATTCGTCGGGGACATCACCTGTTTGCCGACGGCCGAGGGATGGCTGTACCTCGCGACGGTGATCGACCTGTGCACACGGGAGGTCGTAGGCTGGTCGATGGCGGACCACATGCGTACGCAACTCGTCGCAGACGCGATTCGGATGGCGCATACGGGCGGGCATACGGCTGGCAACGCCATCTTTCACTCGGATCGCGGGTCGCAATACACCTCTCACCAATTCCGCGCTCTCCTGGGCGAGTTGGACGTCCGGTCGAGCACCGGACGTACGGGTTCGTGTTTCGACAACGCCGCCGCGGAAAGCTTCTTCGCCGTCCTGAAAGCGGAGATCGGAACGACGATCTGGGAGACCCGCGCACAGGCTCGGCAGGACGTGTTCCGCTGGATCGCGGAGCATTACAACCGGGAGCGGATCCACTCGACCATCGGCTACATCACGCCGTACCAGGCGAGGACCCGCTGCCACCAACGGCTGGACCTCGCGGCATAAAACGGAAGTGTCGGGACCCGAGGGGTCACTCCAGGCGCCGGTAACCCCATCACCTTCTCGGATCCCAGTGGAGAGGGCCTTGCCTGTGGCAAGGAATTCGGTGTCAGCTGTGGCAACGGAGTCGTCACTCATGGCGACGGCAGCCTGTCCAAGAACGGTAATCCCACCGGCGGTGGAGTCGCTACTGGATATGGGCAGACCAGCAGCGGTAAGAAGAGCACCAAGAAGAAGAGCAGCTCGAGTAATTCCATCGGTACGGGTATCACGTGCAACAAAGCCTGTCTAGAGCTGGGGGAGTCCGCCGCACAGCAGCGTGCCGATGCCGCAGAAGCCAAGGCAGAGCAGGAGAAATTGGCAAATGCCGCTGACAAGACCTTGGGCTATCTGGACGGTCATCTCGGGGCTGGCTTCACCGTCTGCTGGGTTCTCTGCGCTGGTGGGCAGTACGCTCATAGAGGTGTGTGGGGCAGCGTCGGCGCTCTAGGGTTCGGTGGGTTCGGAAAAGCCCTCTCATGGGCAACGGCAACTCCTGAGGAACAGGGCTCCGTGTCCTACTCCCTCTGCGCCGCTGTGGAAATGGGAGGATGTATCAATTTTGGAGAAAAGGGTCATTCGGGGTCCGGTAACTGGTGGTTCGGTCTGTCGTTCACCCCGGGCTTCGGCGCCTTTGCGGGCATGAACTACAGTCATGAGGTCGCTCCGTGGGGTAAATCGTGGAGCTACTGATTTTCTTCCCTTGAAAGGATATTGATGGATTGGGGAAGCTGGACTGTCGAGGTCCTTTTCGGTGCCTTCTTCGTGGGTTGGGGGATCCTGACTCTATATATGAGCACTCGGCGCGCGGACGTCTTTGATCGCATATTGCCAGCTCGGTTGAGGGGAACTGCGGTCAGGGTCCGGAGCCGCCGGTACCAAAAGATTCAGATGACCGTGATTTTTCCTGTCCTTTTCGTCCTGATGGGTGTAGCGGTGCTGATCCAGGCGCTGATTTCCCTGATGAAGGGGCACAACTAAATTTTCGAAAAAGAGTCTGCGCCGTGCGCTGCGGTCTCGCGTCGGTGAGGATTTCAATATCGAAGAGGACTTTCGGCGAGAGGATGCCGACGACTCTCGGGGGCTGGCCCTAAGCTTGGCTTCTATACGCCGGGACGGACAGGGCCGCTGGCCCGGGATCGGGAGGCAGCCGCACTTGCGGCAGCCGGTGCGGCCCCTCGCTCCAGATCCCGGGCGGCCGTGCTCGGCGGTCTGCTGGGAACAGCAGTGCTTTTAAACACCGTTTCTTTTGGTGTGATCGTTCGTTGAATCGTGCATGACGGACCTGGTTGAGCGGCTGGTGCCGGACGAGTTATGGGTGTTGTTCCGGCGGGTGGTGCCGCCGACGGAGGTGAGGCGTCCGCAGGGCGGGGGCCGGCGTCGGGCGGGTGATCGCGAAACGCTCGCCGCGATCGTCTTCGTGGCCAGCTCGGGCTGTACCTGGCGGCAGTTGCCGCCGGTGTTCGGACCGGCCTGGCCCACGGTCTACCGACGCTTTGTGCAGTGGAGCCGGGACAGGGTCTGGGCCAGGCTCCACCGCGTCATCCTGGACGAACTCGGCAGCCGTGGTGAGCTGGACTGGTCACGGTGCGCGATCGACTCCGTCAGTGTCCGGGCCGCAAAAGGGGGCCACTGACCGGACCGAATCCGACCGACCGTGGCAAGTTGGGATCGAAGATCCACCTCATCACGGACCGGAGCGGACTGCCCCTGTCACTGGGGATCTCCGGCGCCAACATGCACGACAGCCTCGGGCTGAAACCGCTCGTGCGCGGGATCCCACCTATCCGCTCCCGCCGCGGGTCCCGCCGCCGACGCCCCGCCAAGCTCCACGCCGACAAGGGCTATGACTACGACCACCTGCGGAAATGGCTCCGTGAACGAGGTATCTGCCACCGCATCGCCCGCAAGGGCATCGAGTCGTCCACGCGGCTCGGCCGTCACCGCTGGGTGGTCGAGAGGACCGTGTCATGGCTGGCCGGTTGCCGACGCCTGCACCGCCGCTACGAGCGAAAGCCGGAACACTTCCTCGCCTTCGTTGGCATAGCAGCAGCCCTCATCTGCCACCGCCGACTCGCTCGGCGGCTACGAGCGGAGCTCGTCCCTCGAGACGTCAAAGCAGACAAGTCCCATCGATGAGGCGAGTTCTGCCGCGTATGCGGAGGCTTCCTCAGCCATGCTCCATCGCAGGCCGAAGTAGATCAGCGGGCCGCTGGCCTCATCGATCAGTGGCCCACTGCACCACGGCGAGATGTCGTGCTCGTCCTCCGTCATATCGGGCCACCGCTGCAGCAGCGCTGCGACGTACGCCGCAATGCGGTCTGTCGGCGGGCGATCCACGCCGGTGTCGATGTCTATGTACCGACAATAAAGGTCGCTGAAGAGCTTGCCGGCAGCGGCGTCATCAACCGGGTGGTCACCCTCCCAGACGGCGAGATCGTAAGTCATGGCGAGAGACTGCCACACGTCACAGACAGCAGGCCCTTCCGGTGCCCTCATGCATCTTGCCTCGCCATAAGAAACGGCGTCTAAAGATGAAAACGACCTCTTTAGGCGGCTCGCTTCGAGCGGTAGGCCTCGACGTGCGACAGGATGAGGCGTGTCACTGCCTCCGGCCGGTCGAGCTGGAGGAAGTGCCCGGCTCCGTGAAGAGGCTCGAAGCGCCATGGGCCGTCGACCCACTCGCTTGAGCGCGTCATCTGTTCGAGGCCGCAGTAGGGGTCCTGCATCGGCCACACGCCGAGGACAGGGACGGACACTCGCGAGACGGGGCCGCGTGTGTGGGCAGGGTTGGCGTTGGCCTGGTAGCAGTTGACCAGGGCCCTGAGGGCTCCGGGCCGTTCAAGGTCGTGGATCCAGGCGTCGGTCTCGGGGTGGTTGTGGACCCACCAGCGGAAGGTGGACCAGGGGCCGCCTTCGCCCTCGGCCTCGCCGCGCACCCAGTCCTCAGCGTCGGGCAGCAGCAGCCGGAGCATGTACCACGACATCTTCCGTTGCTCCCAGCCGGCGGCCTTCCGGGCACTGGGGTGGCCGACAGACAGGGCGGTGAACGATGTCACCCGGTCCGGCCGGTTGGCGGCCATGGACCAGGTCGACAGGGCGCCGCGGTCGTGCCCGACGAGATGGAAGGTGCAGGCGTCCAGCGCGTCGGCGATCGCCCACAGGGATTCTTCGTCCTTGGCGATGGTGTAGTTCTCCGGCTCCTCGGGGATGGCCGAGTCACCGTGGCCGAGGAGGTCCGGAGCGATCACCCGGTAGCCCGCCGCCAGCAGGCCGGGGATCTGGTGCCGGTAGACCGCCGAAGAGTCGGGGATGCCGTGGACCAGCATGATGGTCTCGGGTCCGGCCCCGGCTTCGTAGGCGGCGATGTTGAGCCCGCCCATGTCGACGTTGTGCCGTGTCATTCCGGTCAGGCGGTGGAAGGGAGCGGCGGGGGCCTGTGATGCCCGGGTCTGTGTCATGAGTATGTTCCTTGGTCGTTCTGCGTGTTCGGTACAGGGGTCATGGCGGCCGCCTCAAGGGCGTCGTTGAAGCGGTGTGGTTAGTTGATTCGGTGCGGTCCGGCCGGCGTGGGCTCGGGTTCTGTCGCGGTGTCCGGGATCGGTGCGCTCTCGCCGGTGTGGTGCGGCGCCAGTCCGATGCGGCGCAGGCCGAACCAGGCGGTCGGTGCGATGAGCGCGAGACCGACGGCTCCCAGGACGAAGCTGAGGGTGAACTGTGATTCGGCTGGCAGGACCGGGGCCTTGGGCAGGCTCTTGGAGGCCAGGACGGTGGTGATCACCGCGCTTCCGACGGCGCCACCGGCGGAGCGGGCGATGGAGTTGATGCCGTTGGCGATGCCGGTCTGGTGACGGGGGACGCTGGCGATGGTGATCGCGGGCATGGCGGCGTAGCCCAGGCTGCCGGCCGCGCCCATCAGGACGCTGCCGCCGACGACGGACACGGTGTGGCGGTGGTCGACGGCGATCCAGACGAAGCCTGCCGTGCCGAGCAGTGAGCCCGTCAGCAGGACGGCCCTTGGTCCGTACCGGGTGACCAGCCGGCCGCCGGCGGGCGCGAGGAGCAGCGCGATCACGGAGACGGGCAGCAGGTACTCCACCGACGCCCGCAGCACGCTCGCCCCAAAGCCGTACCCCGCAATCTGCGGCGGCACCTGCGCGAGGGCGGACACGCCGACGAAGAGCGCGAACATCCCGAAGCCGACCAGGAGTCCGACGAGATTCGAGAGAAGGACCGGACGGTGGGCGAACATCCGCATGTCCACCAGTGGCTGCGGCACCTTCAGTTCGATCAGCATCCACGCCCCGGCCGCCACGACCGCACCTATGAAGCAGCCCACCGTCCGCGCCGAGGACCAGCCCCATTCGTGTCCCTGGGTGACGGGCAGCAGGAGCAGCACCAGGGTCGCGGCGAGAGTGACGGTTCCGGGGATGTCCGTGCGCCCTCTGGCCGTGTGACGGGTGGCCGGTACCAGGACGACGACGGCCACCAGGGTGACCGCGGACAGTCCGGTGACCAGCCAGAACACATTCCGGTAGTCGGGGTGCGAGCCTGCGGTCATCAGACCGGCCGCGACCAGGGCGATACCGCTGCCGAAGGCGAAGGCGCCGCTGACCATCGCCATCGCCGCGTGGAGCCGCTCCGGGCGGATCTCGTCTCGCAGGACCGACAACGCGAGCGGGAAGATCGCCGTGGCCGATCCCTGCAGCGCCCTTGCCGTGATCAGCCAGGCCAGGGAGTGCGTGGTGGCGGCGAGGAGGGTGCCGGCGATGAGGACGGCCATGACCGCGACGAGGGTGGATTTCTTGCCGTGCTGGTCACCGAAGCGCCCCAGCAGCGGTGTGAAGACCGCGGCGGACAACAGAGTCACCGTGGTGACCCAACTGGCGCCCGCTGCGGTCGTGTGCAGGCTGCTCTGGATCAGGCCCAGGATCGGCACGACGAGGGTCTGCATCATCGACACGAGCATGGAGGCCAGCCCCAGAGCGAGGACGATGACGTTTTCATGCGGCCCGGAGGCCGCCGCAGACGGGCGCTTTTGGAGGGGGGCGTTCCCAGTCGACGTGCCCATAGGGGCGGGCTCCTTCGGCTGTCACAAGGAATCGATTACTTGAGGACCTCGATACATGAGGTCCTCAAGGATTTGCGCAGCCGACGGTAGGCCTCGATGCTTGAGGTAGTCAAGCTTAGAAGTCCTCAAGCAGTTTCGGGTACGCTCGGTTGTCATGAGTACCTCTGTGCCTGCTCAGGTGACGCCGGTGTCGGTCCCGTCCAAGATCGAGCTGCTGGAGCTCCTCTCGGCGGCGGGCAGCGCGGTGTGCCAGGACTTCGCGGCGGCCGCGGCGCCGTACGGTCTCACGCACATGCAGGTCAAGGTCCTCACCCACGTCCACCGTGACCCCGCCTCGATGCGGGAGATCGCCGAGCAGTTGGCCTGCGACGCCTCCAACATCACCGGCATCGTCGACCGCCTGGAGGCGGGCGGCTTCGTGCGCCGCGAGGTGAGCCCGACCGACCGCCGCGTGAAGAACGTGATCGCCACCGACGCCGGCCGCGACGTCCTGCGCAGCATCCGCGGCACGATGCAGGCGCACGGTGCCGTCGACACGCTCGACCCCGGCGAACGGGCCACGCTGTATGCGCTGCTGGAGCGTCTGCATCCGGCGATCAAGCAGGGTGGTCAGCCGGCGGGGTGACCGGACCCGCACGCGCAGCCACCGCCGGCGCGGCACGACCGGTACTGATCCCCGACGCCATGGCGGCCACGCTCGCCCCCGATGGCGACTACCGGCTCGGCGACCTCGACGTCACCGACGGTCGATCCGTCGTGCGGGGAACCGACACGATCGCCGGCAGCACCCTCACCATGGACGGAGCACTGCGCTTCGCGGTCAAACGTCGCGCCGACCCCACTCCTGGACTGACAAAAGGCCGCTCAGCCGCCCGCGAATGGAGGCTGAGCAGCCTCATGAGTTCGAGTCAGTCGTCGCTCAGCGCGGTGTCGAAGTACTCCTCGGCTGCGAGGGTCCGCAGGAAGGAGCCAACGAGGCGGCGAGTGACCGCTCCGGCGGTCTCGTTGAGTTCCGCCCAGGTGGTCTCCGTGGCCTGTTCGTAGGTATCCCGGTCGTAGCGGTTCCGTTGCACGGAGGTCCCCCGGTAGTTCTGCGGGACGCTGGTGTAGGGGCTTCGGCCGCGGAGCCTGGTGAGGCCGAGAGCGAGGGCCCAGTTACCCATATAGCCAGCGTCTGCTGCGGCCTGGCGTACCAGCGCGAGGAAGCGGCGGGTGTTGCCTACCACGGCGGGATCGTAGAGGAAGTGGTCCTCGGTATCTCCGTCGAACCGCTCGGAGAGGCGGCTGGAGAAGAGCCGGAGACCTCCGTTCTCGAAGACCCGCAGCTCGATCGCGTTTTCGTCGTGGTAGGCACCCGGGTTCCGGGTGAAGATGCGGCCGTCGCCGAGGTTGCTGCTGGCCCGGGCTGCCCCTCCGCTGCGTCGGTAGCCGTTACCCGCGTCGATGAGCTTCGGATACACCTCAAGGCCATCCACGCGGGCGTTGACCTCGGGGGTGTAGACCTTTTCGATGAACCGGGCGAGTTGCATGTTCCACTTCGGTCCGCTGGTGAGGGCCAGGAGCATGTCCCGCGGGGCAGCGAGGGGCTGGGCGACGAGGAACAGGTGGGACTGCTTGCCGACGTCGTGCATCGGGTCGTCGTCGATCTCCTGCTTCAGCAGTGCAAGTGCATCCTGTTCAGTGTTCCGACGTCGTTCGTGAAGCCGGACGACCTCGGAGTCCGGGAGGGTCCGCTTGGTCTTGTCGCCGCGCCCAAAGTAGCGCCCGTCGACCATGTGGGGGGCCATCGGGCTGGCCGGGATGTGGATGACGAGGTATCCCTGGGCGGGATCGGCCTCCGACTTGATGGGGTCGGTGAGGATCACCAGAGGAGGGTCGGGAAGGGAGTGGGCGACCTGCTCGACCTTCTCAGGCAGCCCCTGCAGGGGCTGCGGGACGAGGCTGAAGGCGCCGTTCTGCTTGTCCTCGGCCAGCCCGACGATCATCGTGCCGCCGTCGATGGCGAAGGACGACAGGTCGCGCGCCAACTCCTTGTTGTCGCCCTTCGTGGCGAGCATCTCCTTGGCGTCGAAGTAGTGCTTCTCCTCGATGAGACCGCCGGTGATCGCGGCCTGGAGATCGGCCTCGGTCTTCGGGGTCCAGCGGGGGTTGCTCGGAGACAGGTAGATTGAGATCACGCGCGGATCCTCACCGTGCATTCAAAACAGGTGCAGCTATCTCGCAACACCCGCGCCGAGAGTAGGACCATCGTCACAGCACGCGCACGCGGATTTCCGTACTTCCTTCGCTCCAGCCTCACTGCGGGTCAGGGAGACGGTTCGTCCACTTCGTTGGATCAGGTGGCGAAAGATCCGCAGCTCGGCAGACTCGTTCTGGGACCGCGATGTCGCTCGCCCGTGTCGCGATCTGCCCGAAAGTTGGCATGCCGAGGTCCACGGCGGTCGACCTCCGTCGATCCTCGGTGTCCTGCTCACGCTTCGACCGGCTTGGGCGTGTGCACGAGGCGGGCACCGGGCGGCCGCCGCGACGTGCGCGAACCTGCGTGCCGACGGGCTGACAGACCATGAGATTCCGGTTGCACCTTTGTGGCCGCAGGCTGGCGGCTCTCGGTGCCGGCCTGCGCAGGCACGGTCAGCTCGCTGGCGGCGGCCTCTGCCATGGCTGTGACGTTGTTCAGCGGCCCCAGCATGTTGGCTTCCAGCGGCCCCAGACCGTGGGGTTTCTGTGTCTTTCAGACGTCTCGAAGTGGCCCCGGGGGACGGCCCGATGTGGGACCAGCCGGGTATCGAGTGTGGTGAGCCGCGGCTCTGGGCGACTTGATCAGCTCATTGCCCCGACGCCGAGGTGTCAGTGGGCACCGCCATGATGGCCTGATGGATGATCTCGCTGTGCTGCGGCAGGAGTTCTCGGAGAACGAGGACGCGTTCCTTTCGATCGTGATCCATGATCACAGATGGGACAAGGAGGCGTTCGCGCGTCTGGAGCGGGCCATGCGTGGTGTGTGTGCAGCGTTCGAGGAGAGTGATCAGCAGGACTTGCCGCGATGGTTGGTGGAAGGGTTCTGGCTGTGTGTTGACTGGCTTCCCGATCTCACGGCCCATCCGCGGTTTCCCCGGCCGGAGCCGTCGACGTATTACGAGGCCGCTCTCACGAGGCTGCAAGAACTTCAGTATTGGTTGGTGACGGGCACTTCTCCGTACTTGCCTGAGCACGTGTTCGCAGATCTGTAGATACGGAGGCTGTGCCGATCGTCCCCTGGTCAGTTCGCTTGGCCGCTCTTCCTGGCTTTGGAGCGAGCGAGGCGGTAGGACTCCGTGCCGGTCTCGATGAGGGTGGCGTTGAAGGTGAGGCGGTCCACGATCGCCGCGCAGAGCCGCGGGTCGGTGAAGGTCCGGCTCCAGCCCTTGAAAGCCTCGTTGGAGGCGATCGCGATGCTGCTCTTCTCCTCACGCTCCGTGAGAACCTGGAAGAGCATTTCCGCGCCGCGGCGGTCGAGTTCGAGGTAGCCGAGCTCGTCGATTTCGAGGAGGTCGACGCGCCCGTAGCGGGCGATGGTCTTGCCCAGTTGCTTGTCGTCTGCCGCATCGACCAGCTCGTTCACCAGGGCTGCCGCGGTGGTGTAGCGGACGCGGTAGCCGGCCATGGCGGCAGCGGTGCCCAGCGCGATCAGCAGGTGCGACTTGCCGGTGCCCGAGTCGCCGATCAGACACAAAGGGTAGCCTTTCGCGATCCATTCGCAGGTGGCGAGGTTGTGGATGACCGCCGGATCGACGTGGGGATTGACGCGGTAGTCGAATTCGCGCAGCGACTTCTCTCGCGGGAAGTGGGCCGCTCGAATGCGTCGTTCGGCTCGTCGGCGGTCGCGGTCCTCGCACTCAGCCATCAACAACTCGGCGAGGAACCCGGCATAGGACAGGCCCTCGCGTTCGGCCCGGGCGATCGTGTCGGCGGCTTGGGCGCGCATGGTGCGCAGCCGCAACAGTCGGCAGGCGGTGTCGATCGCCGCGTCCGATGCCTGTGCGGTCAGCGCGTGATGAGCGGTGGTCATGATGAGTCCTTCCGGCGAAGCTGCAACAGCTCGTCCCACTGCTCCAGGCGGGGCAGGGGACGCTGGTCGGCGGGCATAGCACGGGCGAGACGGCGCGGAGTCAGGGGCGTGACCTGGGCCGGGTCCAGATCCAACGGCTCCGGAGCGGCAGTGCCGGCCGTGACGGTCGGTGCCCGCCCGGCCGTCTGGGCCGCCTTGCGTGCCTCCAGCGCGATGACGTCCTCGTTGAAGGTGCCCGCCGCGACGGCCGCGCGGATCCCGGCCACCACGTCGGCGTGCTGCTGGTGGCGTGCAGCAACAGCACCTTGACCAGGGCTTTCGTTCCCTCGATGTCGCCGAGGGCCTTCTTGGCTGCGGCCCAGAAGGCTTCGTGGACGGCCGTGAAGGTGCCCTCGGCGCGGGCCTGGTGGAGGGCCTCGGAGCGTTCCAGCGCTCCTGGCTTGGTCAGCAAGGCTTCCAGGTAATGGTCCAGCACGAGGTGTTCGGCGCCACGACCGGCCAGCCGCCGGTGCCGGGCGATCTCCCGCCGGCCGTATAGACGGTCAGGTCGTCGCAGGTGAGCGTGACGGTGACTTTGCGGTCGATGAAGCGGACCGGGACCGAGTACCGGCACATCTTCACGGTGATCACGCCGTAGCGGTCGACGCGGGGCGTGAGGGTGATGCCGGTGGCGAACGGATCGTCCGGCAGCGGCAGCAGGTGACCGGCCTCGCGGGCGAAGTCCTGTGCGATCGTCCGCATCCTTGCCCCGATCCGCCGCTCGTCCTCCTTCGCCTCGGACTCGGCCAACCGGGCGTTGAGTTCTTCCAGGGTGTCCACCTGCGGCACCGGGGTGAGGTAGTTGCGGCGGAAGTAGCCGACCTGGCCTTCGACTCCGCCCTTCTCGTGGGCGCCGCGCAGGCCCGGCTCGCAGTAAAAAGGGGTGAAACCGTAGTACTCGTGGAAGTTGGTCCAGCGCGGGTTCTCCTCCCGGGAGCGGCTGCGGAAGACCACCTTCTTCACGGCCGGGGTGAGGTTGTCGTAACGGACCTGCCCGGCCGGCACGCCTCTAATATGCGGGTCTCGATGTCAACCCCGAGGGGACCATGCCGCGGTCTGGAGAGTCGATCGATCAGCAGGATTCGAAGCTTGGGGTGGCAGGGCGGATGTTGCCGTCTTCGTCCATGAACTCGAGTCGTTCCATAAACGCCACGATGAAGTCGGCGAACGGGCCGTCGAAGGTATCGCATCCCTCCTCGTGGGCCATGGTGACGATCTTCCAGCGGTCCGGATCCGGGTGGCAGGGCAAGAAGAAGTGCTCGTCGCTGCCGTAGTCGTAGCCCCAGGAGATCAGGCCGCCGGGCTCGGGGTGGAACGGGTGAGGGAAGTCGTCCGGTCGACGCTCGCGTCGTGCGGCGAATCTCTCGTGGATGCTGCGCATGCGTTCCAGCAGCGGACTGGACCTCCGAGGATGGAAGACCACGAGTTCGTCGGAAATCACCCCGGCGCCATAGGTGTCCAGGAAAGCCTTGTAGTCGCTGGGAAGCGGCGAGCCAATGTAGTTCTCAACCTCGGCCCAGTCTTCTGGCGAGGGCTGACGTGGTGCCGGTGTGCCGAGCAGCTGCTGCAACTCATCATGTCCTGCCATGCGCCTCACCTGCTTGATCGCCGTCATTGGACGTGGCAAACCTAGCTGGATCGACCGGGCGGTTGGACGGAGGGGTAGCTATCGGTGGCCGCCTGGAAGAAGGCATCAGCCAGCCTGTTCCTCAAGTCGGCTGAGGAGTCCGTCGATGATCTGCTCGCGAGCGACCTGTCCCTTGGCCGCCGCGTCGTCTCGCTGGCGTTCGAGGGTGGGCCGGAACTCGATCGTGGTGACGAAGAACGTGCAGGACTCGCAGATCGATTCGAAGTGGCAGTCCATCTCGACGGGCCGAGCACAGTAGCCGTTGCCGAGCATCCGGCGGTGCCGGGTGCGGGGAAATCTCGCCTGCCCGGTTCGGGAAGGGGCCGTCGGAAAAGGACCTCACCCAGAGGCACCTCGTCGGCGGCCTACTTCACTCTGTGGGAGCCCGGGGATGAGACGCTCCGGGCTACCCGGCCATTCCTGATAGACCCCCATGGTCATGTAGTCGTGGTAGCTGCCGCACTTACCGTCGCTGTACCCCCGGTCGCAACTGGTGACCGGCCGCAGGCCGGTGGGGTCGGACTTGGTGACAGGGGTGTTGTTGGCGTAGGCGTAGCCGTTCAGGAACTCGTGGTCGTCCGGGGCCAGGACCGGGTCGGTCGACAGGAAGCGGCCGGCGGTCGGGTCGTACTCGCGGGCACCCACGTGGGTCAGGCCCGTGTCAACGTCGGCAGACTTGCCGAGGAAATCCTTGTCGTCTGGCCAGGCCGATGGTGCCGTGCCGCCGGTCTCGCCGAACGGCTTGGTGTACCGATGGGTGACCTCTTGGGTGACCGCGTCCACCGTCATTGCCGCCCACAGGCTCATGACGCCACCGCTTCGGTGCCCGTGGCCGCCGCCCGTGCGATGTGCTGGGAACCGAGCAGTTTGAGCTTGCGGCGCACCCGCTCCCCGAAGACCGTTGGCAGCCGGCCGGTGTCCAGGCTGGACAGAGCTCCAGGGCACGCCGCGTTGTCGAACTCGGCACTACAGATGGCTCGACAGCCGTGCGCTCGATGCCCTCCTGAGACAGGTAGGTAGGCATCGGGCGCACGGAATGCTACGAAGTGCCATTAGGGCTAATCTGCGTAATGCCTGCGTAATGCGCACCTTGGAAATCCGCAAGACCCTCACTCCACATGAATGAATTCTGGTACGCCTTCGGTCGACGTTGGATCGTCAAGGGCATACGTCGGGATTCCTTCTGGAGCGCGCACACGCGACACTGTAATACCGTGCAGGCACCCCGCGCACCAGAACAAGATATAGCCGATCCGACTCTCATTGTCGACGATGTAGCGAATCTTCAACTCAGAGCGACCGCAATTCGGACATGAGATGTGGTTGGTCTCGCCGGACTCGCGAGCAGCGGCTAGCGCCTTTAGCCAAGCCAGTCGATCACTCATTGCTTCAGCTTTCCGTTGAAGTAGTTCACGAATTGTTCCTCGATGCCGTAGGCCGCATTCTCATAGGCCCTCCTTGCTGTTTCATCTGCGGGGGGGCCGTAAAGATCGATCTGCATGACATGCGTGCGTTCATGGCCTATCGTCGCGGCAAGAGTCTCCTCTGACGTGAACGCATCCGGATACAGGGTGATGGTCCTGTTCGGAGAAGTGTGGCCGTAGAAGCTCTTGCCGATCAGTTCGGAGTCTCGGTTGATTTTGATCTTGACGCCGTCGAGCCCAACACCGGCGGCCTCCGCTATGAACTTGACCACACGCTTCTGCATGGCGACCTGAAGCCCGGTGAAGGCTCCTGTATTTACGCCTCGGCGGGCGAGACCAATCTCAGAACTCTCTTCGGGAGTCTTTCCGCCGATGGCCAGCCACGGGGCCAGTGAACCGTTTTCCCACGCCGCCGCGTAGAGACTGGAGTCAGTATCCGCTCCAGCACCGCTCGCCCATCCGTCGTAGGTCTCCTTCGTGTCGTCAGTGGCACTGCAGGAACCTGAATCGAACCAGCAGAAGGGGTTAGCGAAGTCACTCACCTCGTCAAGGCCGTAGGCTATACCGCCCAGATGGCCCAGGACGTTGGTGGTGAGGTTGCTGCCCTTCTTCGCTGGGACCGGATCTGGCCCGCTCTTGAACACCACCGTCGCTGACGCGTGTCCCCCGTCAGTGCGGACGGTGACAGTCATGGTGCCGCTTCCATAACTCTGCGTGTAGGTCTTGGTCGAGTGGTAGACCCAGGTCCCGTTTGCCCCCATGGTCATGTGGTCGCGGTAGCTGCCGCCCTTGCCATCGCTGCACCCCTGCTCGCAAGCGGTGACCGGCCGTAGGCCGGTGGGGTCGGACTTGGTGACGGGGGTGTTGTTGGCGTAGGCGTAGCCGTTGAGGGACTCGTGGTCCTCGGGGGCGAGGACGGGGTCGGCGGAGAGGAAGCGGCCTGTGGTTGGGTCGTACTCGCGGGCGCCGATGTGGGTGAGTCCGGTGTCGGCGTCGGCGGGTTTGCCGAGGAAGCCCTTGTCGTCGGGCCAGGTTGACGGTGTTGTCCCGCGTGCCTCGCCGAAGGGCTTGGTGTAGCGGTGGGTGATGGCCTGGGTGGTGGCGTTGACCGTCATCGAGGCGGTGCCGTGGTGGTCGTCGACCATCCAGAACAGACTGGTCTCGGTGCGCACCGCGGTGGCGTCGCCAGCCGGGTAGTAGCGCTGGGCGGTGAACTTCTTGGCGGCCGTGTCGTAGTGGAGTTCCTGGCCGGCCAGGTAGAGGACGGTCTGGGCGGGGCCGCGGCGGATGAGGAGTTCGCCGTTTGCGTCGTACAGGTAGCCGGTGGTCTTGGTGCCTTCGGTGAGCTGGGTCAGCTCTCCTTCAATGTCCCAGTCAAGGCTCTGCGCTGTGCCTGTCGGGCTGTACCGCTTGGTGGTGTTGCCCTGCTCGTCGTACTCGTACGACTTGGCCGCGGCGGTGCCGACCGTGACCGAGGTCATCGTGTGGGGCTGGCCGGCGCCGGAGGCGTTTACGGTGGGGTAGCCGTAGGACGTGGTGGTGTTACCGCCGGTCTTGTGCTCGATCTGCGTGTCGCGCAGGCCGCCGGGCTTGTAGGTCCAGCTGGTCCAGTACGGGGCGGGGCCGCCGAGCGCGGATGCCGAGCGGGCGGTGGCGCAGTCGTTGGAGGTCGGGGTCCATGCTTCGGTGAGGCGGCGGTAGCCGTCGTAGGCGAAGCACTGGGTGTCCTTGCCGTTCGCCTGGTCCGTGACCGACTTGACGTTGCCGGTGGCGTCGTAGACGTAGTCGACGTCGCTGGTGTATCCGGTGTTGGTCTGGTCGACGGTATGAGTGTTGGACAGGCGGCGGGTGCCGTCTTCGTACTGGTTGAGGATCTGGAGTTGCTTGGCGCCGGTGGAGGTGCCGAGGCGGGTCTCCTGGATCTCGCCGTACGGGGAGTAGCCGATGTTTTGGACGTAGTCGGTCATGCCGTCGGTGCCGGTGAGCATGCCGAGGCTGTTGTAGCTGTTGGTGACGGTCTCTGCGGGAAGGCCAGCCACTGCGGGCATCGAGGTGGACTGGATCGTGCCGTCGATGTTGTAGGTGGTGGAGGTGGTGAAGGTCGGCGATGCGCCGGCGGCGGTGAGGGCAGTGGCCAGGGGGTCGCTGGCGGCAATGACGGTCTTGGTGCCCTTGGGGCGGCCGAGTGCGTCATAGCCGGTGACGACCTGGGAGTAGATCTTGCCGGTTGTGCCGCCGACGTAGCGGATCGCGGCGGTCGGCTGTCCCTTGGCCAGGGTGTCGTAGGTGAACTTCGTCAGCTGGTGGGTGGTGTCCTTCGTCCCGTCCCAGGTGCCGATCTTGCGTCCGAGCTCGTCGTAGTCGGTGATCAGGGTCCGGGAGAGGCCCTTGAGGGTGGAGGTGACCGTGATTGGCTGGTCGGCGTCGTTGTAGGCGGTGTCGACCTGGCCCTTGTCCGGGTCGGTCGAGGTGGTCTTGCGGCCGCGCAGGTCGTAGCCGTACGTCCACACTGTCCCGTCCGGGCCCGTCAGCTTCTTGACCTGACCGCCGGCGGTGTATTCATACAAGGTGCGCGTGTAGTCGCTGCCCGTGGGGGCGGGGCCCCCGTACTCGCGGCGCTCGGTGACCCGGCCGCGGGCGTCGGTGATTGTCAGGGTGCCGGTGCCGCCTGTGGCGGCGGTGACGGCGGTGCGGTCGCCCTGGTCGTCGGTCTTGGTGCGCCACTTCTCCTGGTCGTAGACCCGGAAGATCGATTCGGTGGCGCGTCCGGCCGCGTCGTAGACCGTCTCGGTGGAGGCGGGGACGGAGCCGGGGAAGGTGTTGGCCAGGGTGCCCGACGGTGCGTTGTTGTCGTGGACCTGAGCGTTGGACATGTAGGCCAGGCCGCGGTCGTCGTACAAGGTCTCGGAGATCACCCGGCCGCCGTCCGGTGCGGGGACCTGCTTCTGGCGGGACCGCAGCAGGCCGTCGAAGATCTCGTACGAGCTGTTGTAGGTCTTGCCGTCGGCCTTGAGGGCGTCGGTGCGGACCCAGGTCTCCTTGTCGTTGTTGATGCTGTACGCGTAGGCGATGCTCTCTGCGTCACCCAGCGCGCGCGAACGGTCCGGCTTCCAGACTGATTTCAGACGGCCGAGCGCGTCGAAGGCCCATTCTGTGACGTTGCCGTTGGGGTCGGTGGTCTTGGTGGCGGCGCCCCAGGCCGGGTCCACCACGCTGGTGGAGGCAAAGAGCTTGGGGTCCGTTGTGGTCTTGGACGTCAGCGGGCCGTAGCCGGTGTCGTCGGGGACGTAGGTGGTCCTGACCGTCTGGTTGAGGGCGTTGGTCGCGGTGACCGGGCGGCCCAGCTTGTCGTAGGTGGAGGCGGAGACTTGCTGGTAGACAGGCTTCTTGTCCAGTGCGCCGTAGCTGGAGACCCGGTAAGTGGCCGTCATTTCGCCCAGAGTGGGCGCGATTCCGACCGCCTGGCCGTCGTAGCCGGTGGTGACGTCGGAGATGACGTCGTCGGGGATGACCGGGACAGCCGAACACGTAGTGCTGTAGGTCTCGGCTCGCGAGACCTTATTCACCAGCCACGCGGTGGTGTTGCGGGCGTAGCTGGTCTTCACGCAGGTCTCGTCGCCGGTCTTGGCGGTGTCGCCGCTGTCCTCGACGGTCATCGGCATGCCGTACGTGGGGTCGTACGTGGTCTTCTGAGTGGTCGTGCGGGTGCCGGTGGAGGTTTTGGTGCGGGTGGTGGTCTGGCCTGCCTGGACGATCCAGGAGTCGGTGGTGCCCCAGGTGTAGGTGTGGGTGCCGGTCTTGTGGGACCAGGGGGTGTTGATGGTGCCGCTGAGTTCGTCGGTGCCGTTGTAGACGATGGTCTCGCGGACGAAGCCGGACAGCTGGCGGGAGTCGTCGATCGCGGTGCCGGTGGAGTCGGTGACCTTCTCCACGCGGGCGGTGCCGTCGAGTTCCTTCTCGCCGTTCAGGCCGCGCATGTACAGGGTTGACTTCTTGGAGCGCGGGCCCTCGGAGTCGCCGGAGGTCTCGACGACCTTGCCGTAGCCGCGCCACTGCGACCAGGTGCGGTTGGCGGCCTTGGTGATGCCCTCGTCGTCGGCGTAGCCCCAGCCGGCGCCGCCCTGGTAGTCGTAGTACTTCTCGCCGGTGTCGCCGTGGCCGTAGGGGTCGTCCTGGAAGACGGAGGTCACGACGTACTTGTGGAACCAGTCGATGACGGGGGTCGCGCCGGACTGGGACCACTTGACCGGGTAGCAGCGGCGGGTGTTCTTGTCGATGTCCGCCGGCATGCTGCTGCCCCAGATGCAGTCCGGGTCGGAGTAGTTGACGGTGATGGTCGAGCCGGTCTCGGATTTGATGGTGCGCACGCGCCACTTGATGTAGCGCAGGGTGTCCGGGCCG
The DNA here is from genome assembly GCF_044769305.1 of Streptomyces sp. NPDC090499. Lineage (NCBI taxonomy): Bacteria > Bacillati > Actinomycetota > Actinomycetes > Kitasatosporales > Streptomycetaceae > Streptomyces > Streptomyces sp. NPDC090499. Next base: position 440,968 of record NZ_JBIVXP010000002.1, on the reverse strand, counting down.
CTGCCCTCGACGTGGTTGGACAGCTGCATACCGCCGAAGACGACCGGCGGCATGGCGGCCGTGGTGGCGTTGGCCTTGCCGGTGTTCTGGATGGACTTCAGCCACAGGCTCGGCGAGGAGGCGTCACCGGTGTTGGGGAAGTCCTGGTCCAGGTGCCAGGCGTCGACGTCCCGCTGGGTGGTGCCGGTGCCCGCCCACACCGAGGTGGTGATGTCGGTGAGGCGCTTGCGGGTGAAGAAGGCCGGGCCGATCTGGGTGGTGCACTTGGTGCTCGCGGCGCAGATCATGTCGAAGGGCACATCGGGCCAGTTGGCCTTGGTGTCCTTGGTCAGGCTGGTGCACGAGGTGAGGCAGCGTTCGGCGTAGGTGAAGCGGACCTGCTGGGCGGCGGGCTTGCTGTAGAGAAGGTCGCTGCGCTGGCCGTAGTCGATGCGGTCGAGGTAGCCGCCGCGGGTGTAGGCGGTGCCGTTGACCGCGGTGTCGGCGTTCTTGGAGTAGTAGTTCGTCTCCTTGGTGTACCAGTACGAGGACGCGTTGCCGTGGGGGTCCACGACGTAGTCCAGGTTCCACCGCCAGGCCTGATTGCAGGAGGAGTCGGCGAAACCGGTGGACTTGTAGCAGGGCTCACCCGGGTTGTTGCCGAACACCGGGACCGTCCACACGGAGTTGGTGACGGGGTCGTCGTCGGCGGTGTCGGTGGTGCCCTTGTCGCTCCAGCCGGGCAGGCGGTGCTTGCCGAAGAAGTACTGGATGCCGGAGGCGTCCGTGACCTTCCAGTACTCGGTGTTGTCGTCGCCGTTGCCGGTGGCCCCGGTCAGGTGCTCGACCTTGGAGCCGTCCTCGTTCTTCACCTTCCAGCCGCCGCCGGACGCCTGGGAGAGGGCAGCGGTGTCACAGGCCGCCTTGTCGGCGCAGGTGTTGACGAGTTCGACGGCCTTGCCGTTGAGGACGAGGGTGGCGTTGGCGTACTTCCAGCACTGGTCGCCCTTGCCGGTCTCCCCATCGTCCTTGCACGAGGCGTATTTGCGTTCGATGTAGGACTCGGTGAGGGAGAAGCCCTCACCGATCACCGAGGTCTGGTTGTTCTCACCGGCCGTACGGCCGTCCACCGAGCCGGAGTTGTAGGAGATGGACAGGTTCGGGGCCGGGCCGGCCGTGGCCGGGGGGACCCGCAGCGGGTAGTTCCAGGTGAAGTCCCCCGTGCTGCCGCCGGCTTCCCAGGTCGCGCTCGGGGACAGGGAGGTGGCGCCGTAGTCGCCGCCTCCACCCGAGCTGTCGGCCGCTGCCGCGAGCAGCATCGGGGTGCCGGCCTTCAACGCAGTGGCGGAGACGGTGCCGGTCAGGGTCTGTGCCTGCGCGTCGTTGTCCGCGCCGGTTATCGGCTTCTGGGTACGGCAGGACTTCTTCTCCGGGGTGGTCAGCGCACACGCCGGGAGGGTCACCAGGCGCAGCCGGGGGCCGAAGTTGCCGCCATAGACATCGGAGAAGGAGGAGTAGTCCAGGGACACACGGACGTTGTCGCTGTCTCCGGACTGCTTTTTGGATGCGGCGCCCGCCGGGTCGAGGGTGAGCACAACGCCGTTGACGCCGGCCTTCTTCGCCGCTGACCGGGGGTGTACGCGGAGCGCTACCTTCTCGGCCGGACCGGTAGCCTTCCCACCGGTTCTGGTCTTGCCCCTGGTCCTCGCAGCGGGCACCTGGGCCAGCTTTACGTCGAGTCCACCGACGGCGACCGATGTTCTGCCCGTAGCCGGGACGTCGGCGGTGGCTCTTCCCGTCTTCGGCCATGCGGCCTTCTGCAGCCGTTCACGCGTCTTGCGGGAGGCGGGGGCGGCCTTGTCCTTCGGCGCCTTGGACATGCCGGGTCTGAGCACGCCCACCTTGTCCGTCTTCGCGTTGGGCTGGTCCTCCAACGGCTTGCGGGCCGTCGAAGGCTGGGCCTGTGCAGCGAAGTCGTATCCCGAAGGGACGGCGACCTGTGGCAGGACGGCCAGGGAAAGGACCAGCGCGCCACGGCCGAGCCAGCGGCGTACGACAGCTCCTGGCAGGAGTGGACGCAAGGGTGATGAGGACAATGATTTCCCCGTTTCGTGGATAGAGGCAGAGTTGTTCGGCGGACGGCCGGTTCTCCGAGGACGCCGGGCTCGGCAGCGCGTCGGTGAGGAGTGCGCAGTGGTGTGAGCGGAACAGCGCATGGTGGGGGCAAGGACGGCCGCAGAGGCCCGCCCCTGCCCCTGGTTATTACCGCTGTTCGGTGTTGCGCCGGTTGGCGATCGTGTCGGTGGAGGTGGCGCCGGCCCAGACGCGGACGCTGTCGATCGATCCGGGGAAGTAGCGTGCGGCGGCGCCGTTGATCTTCGCCCGGCCGATCTCGAATGCCCCGGAGCCCTGCCAGGGGGTCGAGAACGGGATGCCGTCCTCGTCGCCCATCAGCGCGCTGTCGACGTAGAGCTTGAGTCCGCCGAGTTTGGAGGTGTCGTCGGGGTCGGCCGCGGCCTGGGCGTCGTGGACGACCGTCAGCATGACGGGGACGCCCAGCTGGGCCCTTTTGACTGCGGTGGACTCGCTCGTGGTCCAGGCAGCACCGGTGCCGTCCGTAGCAGGTCGGCCGAATGTCCACCGTCCGTCGGTGCTGCCGGCCGACTGCTCGTACCAGACACCCCAGGAGGACTGGCTGGTCCCCGACTGACCGAACACCTGCACCGCGTACGACTTGCTGGTGTCGGCGAGCTTCGCGGGGTCCAGTGTGACCCAGGCGGTCGCGGTGAACGAACCGGAGTCGTCGACGACCGGGCCGGTCGCGGTGGCGTACGCGCTGGTGCCGTTCAGGGTCATCGTCTGCGTGGTGGTGACCTCTTCGCCGATGTCCGGGTCGCCCGTGGTGATCTGAGTGAGCGCGGCCCCGTTGAGGGTGAGGTTACGGCCGAAGCCGCTGGTGTCCTTGACCGTGGTGCCGGTGGCGTTCGCCATGTCTGCGGCGTCCCATTTGGCGACGAGCGCGGGGACCGGGTCGCCGGCGGTGCCGTCGCTGAGGTCCTCATCCTCCAGCCAGGCCTCGTGGGCGACCTCGGTGTCCGCGAGCGCTCGGGACCAGACCTTGACCTCGTCGATGGTCCCAGAGAAGTACTCCTTGCCGGTCGCGGCGTGCCACAGCCGTCCGACCTGGAGGTTGCCGGACGCCTTCCACGGGCTGGCCGGGAACGGCACCGGCGTGGTCTGCGGGACGCCGTTGACGTAGAGCTGGATGGTGTTCGCCGCCGCGTCGTAGACGCCCGTCAGGTGCGTCCAGACATTGAGGACCGGCGGTTTGGTGCCGACCGAGCGGGTGATGGCGGGTTCCACGACATCGGTCTGGTGGCGGTTGAAGATCCAGGCGTTGTAGGCAGTCGAGTAGTACAGCTGGAACCCGGAGGCGTTCGTGCCGGCCTGCGACAGGACGGTGTAGTTGACGTCCTTCTTCGTCAGACGTGCCCAGGCCGAGACGGTGAAGGACTTGGTGGTGTCCAGCACCGCGCCGGAGCTGGCCAGGTAGGCGCTCGTGCCGTTGAACTTCGCCGCGCCCAAGCCGCTGCGAGCCAGGGTGTCCCACGTGGCACCCGAACCGGTCAGCGGGTGCTGGGTGGCTTCGGTGGTATCGGTGAGGGCGTTGTCCAGGTGCCAGATACCAGCGGCCTTTTCGGCCCCCTTCACCAGGAAGCTGTAGTAGCCGGTCAGGGAGCTGTGCTTCGCCGCGTCGTAGGCGAAGACCTGGAGGGTGTTCTCACCGGCCTGGTTCGGTGGGATCGACTGGGTGGTGGAGCCGCCCTTGGGGACGGGGATCGGGTCGGAGAGTTTGCCGCTGTTCAGCTTCCACTGGTAGCTGACGACGTCGGACTGGACCCCGGCCGCGACCGGGTCGCTGTCCCCGGGGGTGAAGGTGAACTTGCCGGGTGTGCCCACGCCGCCCGCGGCGGGGTCGGTCTCGGCCGGCTTGTAGTCGGTGCTCGTCACCACCGGGGGCGGCGGTGAGTCGGTGTCGACCCGGAAGTAGCACCAGGACGACGACCAGGACGAGTCCAGTACGCCGGTGTCTCCGCGGTCCGTCTTGTAGTACGCCTGCGTCTTGACCCGCATCCGGTAGTCCGTCTGCGGTGCAAGGGCGCTGGTGGTCGCGTCGCGTGTCGCGTTGTCGGCCACCCAGGCGGCGTCCGGCGAGTTCGCAGACCAGACGCGGCTGGAGCCGTCTGCCTTCCACACCTCGAACGCGGCGCGCAGCTGGGCGTTGGAGCCGTCGGCGGACTGCACTTGGGCCAGCATCTTCGGTTTGGTGGTGCTGGTGACGAAGGGCGACGTGGAGGGGTTGCAGACCTGCCCGGTGTTGCCCTGCTGGACGCCGTACGAGGTCGGCTTGCCCGGGTAGGACACGTAGGTCACCGACAGCTTGGCGTCGTTGCGGAAGCGTGCCCAGGAGGCTGCGTCGGACTCGTCGTGCGCGGTCAGCGAGAACGTGATCTGCGGATCCTTGTTCGCGGCGGCCGAGGCCAGGGTGGGGGTCAGGTTCTCGTTGGTCTCCTCGCCTACGTTGTCGCTGAAGCGCACCCAGTTCGCCGGCTGCGACGGGCTGCACAGAGAGCCTCGGCCGTAGGCCACGTTCCGGTCGCCCATCAGGTCGTCCGCTGCCGGGCGGCTCGACCAGGTGGTGCTGGAGGAGATGGTCTTGGTGACATGGCTCAGGTCGTACCAGTGCGGATCACAGGTGAACGTCCAGACCTGATAGACCTCCAGCGTCGCGTCCAGGACCTTCTTGCCGTGGATCGAGGACAGCGGGTACTCGAAGTACATGCGCTGGGTGTACGGGGTGTTCGAGCAGAGGTAACCGGCGTAGTTGGAGCAGCGCCCCACGCCCTTGTCCCCGTCGAACTTCCAGTACTTGGTGCCGTTGGAGGCCAGCGCCGTCCAGTCCCCCAGGACGACGCCCTTGGTCGGGGGGTCGATGTACAGCGGGAAGACCGTGTCCGCACCGTGCAGCAGTGTCGGATCGGGGGTGATCTCCAGGGTCGTACCGGTCACCTTGAGCGGCAACTCTGCCGCCGCGTCACCGCTCCCGGGACCCTCCGAAGGGGCCGGCTCGCCCTTGGCCTCGGGCATCGGGCCCGTCTCCTCGGCCCCGGAGGTCTCGGAAGTCGTCCGCATCAGCTGGGTGCCAACACCGGACGGGCCGGCCGGGCTGTCTCCCGCAGAGTCCCACATCCGCCCCGCCGGGCTCTCAAAGACCGGTGTGCCCTCGGCATCATGGGCGACGAAGCCGCCGTCGGCGGTGGGTGCGATGTCCAGTCCGTCACCGGAGACCGTCATCCTGATCGTCGCCAGTGCCGGGTTCTTAGCCGCCTCCGCGGTCTTAACCACGAGCACCGAGGTGTAGCCGGTGCTCAGCGCGGTCAGCTGCAGATCGACGTCGGGGAGCACTCCAGGATAGGTAGCCGTGGCGCCGTCGAGTCGGGGCTCGGGAAGCGCGGTGGGCCAGCCGAGCTTCAGCTCGCGCCCGCCGTCCTTCAGCGTGATCAGCTTGTCGCTGCTGCCGCCGCCCGAGAAGATGAGGTCGGTGGTCGTGTTCTTCGCCCGCACCGAGCCGTCGGCGTCGCGGGTGAGGGTGGTGTCGATGGGGGCCCAGGCGCCGTCATCCTCGCGGGCACGGACCGGAGCGGCGTTCATCTCCTGAGTGAAAGTGCCGTCGGGATTGGCGAACACCTGGGACGACTCGGTGGTCGCCGCGTCAACGGCCACGCGCTCGCCGGTCTTCGCCGCGAGAGCGCTCGCCCTCGACTCCGCAGTGGGGTCGGCGGCTGCCGCAGTCGCCCCGTCATCGGCGAGCGCCCGCGTCGCGCCCGCGACCCCGGCCGCTGGGACCATACCCCCCAGGAGCGCGACAATTACCGCCCCGCTTCGCATCACCTGGCGCCAGCCATGCCGCCGTTGTCGCGTGAACACGACCCCACCCCGTCCTTAATTTTTTCTTACCAAGAGCTGTGAGGATCATGTGTGGATCTTGAGCGATGGTCAACGGTGTCGTCCATCACGTTGATCTTCTTTCGTCATGGCGGTAGAGAGCATCGCCCAGACTCTTTGACCTGATGAGGCGTCAGCTTCGCGTGGCCGGGGGTGTGTCAATTTAACGGCCCTGTCTCACATTCGGTGGTGACGGAGCGTGCTGTTATCCGAGGAGGATGCGGTGCCGGAGCAGGGTGAAGCCTGCTCGTCCGTGCATCTGGCGCGCGATCCGTTTGGTCTTGGTGTTGACGCCCTCGGTGGGGCCGTTGCTGTACGGAAATTGACACACCCGCAGTCCTGGATTGGAATCTAGTGATCAAGCTAAATGCCCAGTTCGGATGGGCTTTGTTGCTCCCTGTGGGGGCTCCTTTCTCACATTCCTGCTACCATTTGCCGGCTCTATGGCGGGAGCATCGAGGTAGTGGTGAAGTACCGGCTGACTGCTCCCGCGCCGCTGTTCCGCGTCGGGCACTGGGCGTACTCGTGTGAGGCTGTCAAAGGTCTTGGTGGAGGCCGGCGCGTGTCCCGGCTGGTGCATTGACGGGTCTCATCGGTTTCCTACTCGGGGCTTCGGCGATCAGCGTCGCTGTCGCGTCCGGCCGGTGGCGGCAGAGCGTCTTCTCGGGGACACCACCTGAACCTGGAGAAGCCGACGACGATACTTCGACCGACGAGGTGACCTACCGCGCGAATCTGCAGACGCTGGTGGCGGGCGTACGGGCGAAGGGCGGGCGCCCGGTGCTGGTCACACCCATCGTGCGCCGCTGGTTCAACGCCGACGGCACGCTGAACAATGACATCGCCCTTCTGGTCAACGGGCTCGGCGTCAATCATCCTGAGGTGATCCGCTCGGTCGCCGCCGCCGAGGACGTTCCGCTGATCGACCTCACGGCGAAGACCAAGGCGCTGGTGGAGTCCCTCGGGGTGGAGGGCTCCAAGGCGCTGTACCTGTACAACGAGAAGAAGGACAACACGCACACCTCCGCGTACGGAGCCACCGTCTACGCGGGCCTGGTGCGTGACGAACTGCTCGCCCAGCACCTGGTGCCCCGGGACACCGTGCGGGCGGGATGAACGCCTGGGGCGTCCCGACCGGAACCGGGGCGCCCCAGGTTCACGTGGTACGAGCTCCGCTACGAGGTCCGGTACGAGTTCTGGTACGAGCGAGAAAGAGCCCCGATGCAGCTGCCTCCCGAGGACCGCGGCCTCAGCCCGCGCACCGGCTACACCCGCGCCCACTGGGAGGCCGCGGCCGACGCGCTGCTCGCCGCCGTCGAGCCGTACGCCACCCCGGACCGCGCCCTCTACCACCTCCCCGGCGACCACCAGAGCTGGTCGGGTAGCCTCTCCGACGGCCTGGAGGGCTACGCCCGCACCCTGCTCCTCGCCGCCTTCCGCCGCGACGAGACCGCGCTCCAGCGGTACGCGGACGGACTCGCGGCCGGTGTGTCGGGCGTCTGGCCGCGCATCGAGGACCGCAGCCAGCCGCTGGTCGAGGCCGCCTCGATCGCCCTCGCCCTGCGCCTGACCCGCCCCCTGCTCTGGGACCGGCTCGACGACGGCGCCCGACAGCGCGCGGCGGCCTGGCTCACCGACGCGCTGACCGCCGAACCCTGGCCCTGCAACTGGGAGTTGTTCCCGGTGACCGTCGGCGGCTTCCTGGCCGAGGTCGGCCACGAGCCGGAGGCCGCGCACCGGGCGGTCGACCGCGGCCTGGCCCGCATCGAGGACTGGTACACCGGCGACGGCTGGTACACGGACGGCGACGGCCGCAAGTACGACTACTACAACGGCTGGGCGATGCACCTCTACCCGGTACTGCACGCCTGGCTCGCCGACGACGACAAGCTGCTCGACCTGTACGGCGGCCGCCTGGAACGCCATCTCGCCGACTACGCCCGCCTGTTCGGCGGCGACGGCGCCCCCATGCACCAGGGCCGCTCCCTCACGTACCGCTTCGCGACCACGGCCCCGCTGTGGCTGGGCGCGCTCACCGGCCGCACGCCCCTGTCCCCCGGGGAGACCCGGCGTCTGGCCTCCGGAGCGCTCAAGTACTTCCTGGACCGGGGCGCGGTGGACGCCCACGGACTCCTGACCCTCGGCTGGCACGGCCCCGACACCACCGTCCTGCAAGGCTATTCGGGCCCGGCCTCCCCGTACTGGGCGAGCAAGGGCTTCCTCGGCCTGCTGCTGCCGCCGGAGCACGAGGTGTGGACGGCGCCGGAGGAACCGGGCCCGGCGGAGCGCACCGACGCGGTCACCCCGATCACGCCCGCCAACTGGCTGCTCCAGTCGACGCGTTCGGACGGCGTCGTCCGCCTCCACAACCACGGCAGCGAGGACGTCCGCTACGACCCGTACTACACCCGGCTCGGCTACTCGACCGTGACCGCGCCCTCGGCGTCGTACGACAACAGCGTGATCGTCGGCGACGACCCGAGCCGCACGCGGATCGAGCCGCTGGGCGTGGGGGAGGGCTGGGCGGCGTCGCGGCATGCGTCCGGTTCGGGCGCCCGGGTGACGAGCGCGGTGCTCGTGCACGGGGCGGTGGAGGTACGGGCCTTCCTGGTGGCCGGGGCCGAGGCGGGGACGCCGGTCCGGGTGACCGGGTGGTCGGCCCCCGAGGGGCTGCGGGCCGAACTGCTGCCCGCTGTCGGCCTCGACGGCGCGCTGACCGGGGTCACGGGGGAGGGCCCGACCCTGTTCGTCGCCCTGAGCCGGCTCACCGGGGCGGTGGATGCCGAGCCCTTGGGGGAGACGGTGACGGTACGCGCCGACGGGGATCGGGAGTTGACTGTTCTGTGGGGCGGGGGTGTCGGGCTGCGGGTTCGGTGGCAGGGCGACGGAGCGGATGTGGAGCACATCGGGCGGGGCTGAGCCGTGTCGGGCATGATGCCGATCATGGGGTGGAGAGAAGAACTGGCCGAACTGCTGGGGCGGGCCGGGCTCGAGCTGGTGGCGGAACCGTGTGTCGAGGAGGTGGTGCCGCCGCCGGTTGCGTGGCGGCACGTGATCGCGTGGGAGGCGGAGCCGACCGTGGAGGTCGCGCTCGACCTGCCCGATCCGGTCGCGGAACTCAACGCGCAGTGGCACCGGTTGGCGTCCGAGGCGGGCCTGCTCGACGGTGACGGGGTCTTCCTCGTCGACTTCCACGGCAACGGGCACAGGCGCTGGATACGGGTCCGGCTCACCGACGGCTGGGACCTCGCCGGAGTCTTCGGTGAGCGGCCCGGACGGCCCGAGTTCTCGACGCTCTCCCTGGACGGCGACGCCCTGGTGGGAGCCACGACGGAGGAGTACACGGTCTGGCTGGTCGCCGTCGACCGGATCAGGGAGCGGCAGGAGGCGGCCGCGCGGGAGGCCGCCGCGGAGACCGAGGAGGAGCGGGCGGCCGCCTGGGAGGCGCTGTTCCGGGGGCCCGGCCCGACGGAGAAGCTGCTGGACTCCTGGGCGAGCGGTCTCTCGCTCAACCCGGCCACCCCGAAGGACCTGCGGCCGCTGCTGCTGAAGAGGTCCTCCTACGCCATGTACGGCGCTATGCCGACGGACGTCGTGGACACGATGCTGGCCGACCCGGACTGGAAGACACGGGCGCATGCGGCCGAGGTCCAGCCGAACATCACGCCCGAGCAGTGGGCGCGTGTCATCGCGGCCGAGGAGGACGAGAAGCCTCGCTGGATCCTCACCCTTCTGGCTGCCGACCGCCGGGCCGAGCTGCCGGACGACATCTGCCGCAGGCTCGCCGCCGATCCCTCGGCCCGGGTGCGCTGCGAGGCCGCGCGCCTCGAGAACCTGCCTGCCGACCTGGCGGTCGCCCTGTCCGACGACCCCGACGGCGGGGTGCGGGCGGTGGCCTGCGCGACCGCCTGGCCGCATCTCGACGCCGCGGCCCGGACAGCGCTCCTGGCCGACCCGCACGACAGGGTGCGCGAGCGGGCGTTGTCGCTGCACCATCGGGACCACCCGATGCCCCGGTCGGTGTACGAGTCCGGGGACGTCAAGCGTGAGGTGCTGGAGAGCTGCCGACCGGAGCGCGCACTCGCCGAGCACCTGGCCCGCCACGGGGACGCGGACGAGCGCCGCTCCCTCGCGTCGAATCCGCACCTGGAACCCGACCTGGTCGCCCTGCTCGCCGGCGACCCGGACCCGTGGGTCCGGTGGTCCGTGTCCGTCCGTGCCGACCTCACCGAGGAGCAACGCGCCGGCATCCCCGTCGACTTCGATCCGGGCGGCCACTACGGGCCGCTCGACTGGGTCATGGCGCTCCACGAAGACCCGGCGGCCATGAGCCGCCTTGCCGCCTCCGCGCACCCCCTCGTGCGCAGAAGCGTCGCCCGCGCCCGGCACCTGCCGCCGGACGCGCTCGCCCGTCTCGCCGACGACGAGGACCGGGTCGTACAGCTCTTCCTCGCCGAGTCCTGCGACGACACGCCGCCCGAGACGCTGCTGCGGGTGTGGCGGTGGTGGACCGGCAGCCTGACCAACCCCGACCGCCCTCGCGGCCACCCGAACTTCCCCCGCCACGGCCTGCTGCGGTACGCGGACGACCCGAGCCCTCGGATGCGCCGACTGGCCCTGGACGACCCCGAGTCCACGCCCGCTCTGGTGGACCGGCTCAGCCGCGACCCCAGTGACGAGGTGCGCCACCGTGCCGCGACCGACCCCCGGCTGCCCGCCGTCGCCGCCGCGCGGCTGCTGGCGGACCCTCATGAGCACGTACGGCAGGCGGCGGCCCTCCATCCGAACCTCCCGGTACGGCTCCTGACGGGGCTGCTGCGCGGCGACGGTGCCGAGACGGCCGCCCGTAATCCGGCGCTGCCCGTCGAGGTCATGCGCCGGATGACCGAGTCGGTCCGCAGGGCTGCGGGCGTCACGGCGTGAGGCGGGCGATCCGCAGCGTCGTCGTGGTCGGGGACGCGCCGCTGAGCGGGCTGCCGTAGCTCGGGGTGACCGGCGCGTAGGCCCAGGTGAGGGAGCCGTCCTTGAGGACCGCGAGGTCACCGGTGATCCGCGCGCTCACCACCTGGCCCGCGCTGACGAAGTCACCGCTCCAGTTGATCAGCCGCAGGTGTGTGCCCGTGAAGGTGCCGGTGCAGGTGCCGGCCGAGCACTTGGCGTTCTTCAGGGACTCCCAGGAGACAAGGAGCTTGTCCTTGCCGTAGGGGGCGAGGTGGACGTTGACGTTCTCCACGGTCCTGGCGCTGGTGAGGTAGATCGCCTTGCCGGGCCCGGAGTTGCGGTTCTTGAGGAAGGCGACGGCGACCTGGTGGGTGGCGGTCCTCGGGGTGACCGTCCAGCCGCGGCCGCTGCTGTCGGCCGGGTTCTTCTTCGCGGAGGCCGCGCCCCGGGAGGCGAACGCGGTCGCGTACCTGCCGGTGGACGACTCGACGAGGTCGCCGGTGCGGCCGGGGAAGGTGCCGCCGCAGTACCCCGCCCAGCACTGCTCCCGCTGCACGACCGGGGCCGTGTCCGGGGCGCCGATGCCGGTGGAGACGAACAGGCCCGAGCGCCAGTCGTCGAAGCAGAGGGAGGTGAAGGCGCCGGAGGTCTCGGCGTGCAGGGCGATGCCCTCGTTGTGGGAGCAGCCCCAACTCCAGCCGCCGCTCAGCTTCTTGCCCCCGGCGCTGACGTACGACAGCTTGTCGCCGAAGTGCCCGTCGGCGAAGCCGCCGGCGCCGTGCACCACGAAGTAGGCGCCGTACTTCGAGCCGTTCCAGGTGAGTTGCCCGTCGAGGGTGGGGGAGGTGTCGTGCGAGGCGGTGCCGGTGAGCTTGGTGGTCCAGGTCCGCCTGCCGCCCGTGTAGCGGACGATCGCGGCGGCCGTCTCCTTCCACTTGTTGGTGTCGGCGACCCGGGTGAGCAGCGCGAACCCGTCGGTGTGGGCGACCAGGCCGCCGACCTCCTTGGCGCCCTTGACGACCGTGTCGGCGCCGGACCGCTTGCCGGCCGCGGTGAGCGGGGTGACGTGCACCCCGTCGGCGGCGGGCCAGGCGACCCGCAGCGTGCCGTCGGGGGCGACCGCGGTGGCGGTGCGGTTCCACTCCCGCGTGTTGTTGTAACCGGCGGAGAGGTAGGGGTACTTGGCGCCGAGGCTCACCGCCGTGGACGTGACCTCGAGGTTCGGGGCCGTCGCCGCGCCGGCGGTGGCGTACCAGGCGCCGGCCAGCAGGCCGCCGGCCGCGAGGAGCCCGATCGCGGGCTTGCGGAAGACACGGACCCGGCGGTGACGTGTGGTGCGTGGTGCGGAAGTCATGCCCTGTGGTCGCCGCCGGGTCCCGGAAGGTTGCCGTGCCTCCGGAGGTCGCCCTAGTCCTGGTCGGTGCCGAGGGCGTTGCGCAGGAACGTCGTGGCCTGGTCGATCGCGCCGCGGGCGGCCTCGGAGCTGCTGAGCGAGTTGAGCATCATGAAGTCGTGGACCGTGCCGTCGTAGCGCACCGTCGTCACCGGAACGTCGGCCGCGCGGAGCTTGGCGGCGTACGCCTCGCCCTCGTCGCGCAGCACGTCGGCCTCGTCGACGATCAGCAGAGCGGGCGGCAGGTCGGAGAGCTGCTCGGTGGTGGCCTGGTTGGGCGAGGCGGTGATCTCCGCACGCTGGTCCGGGTCGGTCGTGTAGGCGTCCCAGAACCACTCCATCAGCGTGCGGCTCAGGTAGTAGCCGTCGGCGAACTGGTCGTAGGAACCGGTGTTCATGGCCGCGTCCGTGACCGGGTAGTACATCGACTGCTGTACGAACGTGACGTCGCCGCGCTCCTTGGCCATGAGGGCGAGTGCGGCCGTCATGTTCCCGCCCACCGATTCCCCGGCCACCGCCATGCGCCGTGCGTCCAGCCCCTTGGCGGCCCCCTCGCGGACGATCCACTGCGCGGTCGCGTAGCCCTGCTCGATGGCCACCGGGTAGTGGGCCTCGGGCGACGGGGTGTACTCCACGAAGACCACGGCCGCGCGGGCCCCGACCGCCAGTTCCCGCACCAGGCGGTCGTGGGTGCCGGCGTTGCCCAGGACCCAGCCGCCGCCGTGCATGTACAGCACGACGGGCAGCATTCCGGTGGCACCCTGCGGTCTGACGATGCGTACCCGTACATCGCCCACGGCGGCCGGCACGGTGATCCACTCCTCGTCGACCGGCAGCTTGTCGACCGGCGCGGCCTGGAGGTCGTCGAGGACCTTGCGCGCCGCGGCGGGGTCCAGCTCGTACAGGAACGGGTGGTGGGAGGTCGCTTCGGCGAGTGCCCGTGCTTCGGGTTCGAGGACGATCGAGGCGGTCTGGTCAGCCATGGGAATGCTCCCTGGATATCCGAGAACGGCGTGGTCGGGAAGTCCTGGAAGGGCATGGCGCCGAGCGCACAAGGCTGACGGGCATCGCGCCGCGACGGCGCCGTGCGGTGGCCGGCGGAGCCTGCGCCCTGGGTCAGCCCCTCGGTGACGACCTACCGTCCACCATAATCACGGCTGCTCCGTCACTGCATTCCAGGTGTGCGGCCGGTAGCTCCGTGTCACCCCTGCCGGGTCACCCGGTCCCGAGCAGTGTCCGCCCGACCCGGTCGGCGAACCCGGCCGGGTCCTCCAGGACGCCGAGGTGCCCGCCGGGGAACTCCGCGAAGGCCGCGCCGGTGTGCTCGGCGACGGACTCCGCGGTGCGGTACAGGAGTTGGCCCTTCGAGTCGGTCCCGGCCGCGATCGTGAGGCGGGGCAGGGCGGCCGGCGGGCGGTAGGCGGTGAAGGGGCGGAGGACGTGGGCGAGGAAGACGGCCATCGGGGTCCCGGGGGCCGGGCGGGCGGCGTCGAGCTGCTCGATCAGCTCGGTGCGCAGCCGCTCACCGTCCGGCAGCAGCGTGACGCACGGCGGCTCGTGCGCGACGACGTGCCGGAGCCGGTCCGGGTGGCGGGCCGACAGGTCGAGGGCGGCGATGCCGCCGGAGCTGGTACCGAAGACGTACGCCGACTCGCTCGCCCCCAGCACCTCCTCCAGCACCCGGTGCGCGCCCTCGCTCCAGTCCCGCACGCTCTGGTCGGCGACGGGGTCCCCGAGGTGGCCGTGGGCGAGGCCCAGCGGGTCGTACGTCACGACCGTGAAGTGCGGGGCGAGCCGTTCCGTGAAGGGGCCCAGGCCCATGGGGTGCCCGGCCCCGCCGGGGAGCACGAGCAGCACGGGGCCGCTGCCGGTGACGTCGTGGTGCAGGTCAGCCATGGTGGTCGGTCTCCTCGCGGGGCCAGTTGCGCAGTGCGATGTGCAGGGCGTCGATCGCCCGCTCCCAGGAGGCGCGGACCGCGCGCGGCGCGTTGAAGCCGCCCGAGGCCTCCAGGGCGCAGTAGCCGTGGAAGGTGGCGCGCAACAGGCGTACGGCGTCGGTGAGATCGGGCTCGGCCAGGCCGTAGCCGCGCAGCATGCCGTAGGTGATCTCCACCGTGCGGCGCATGGCGGTGTTGCCCGGGTCGACGAGCGTGGGGTCGATACGGATCCGGGTCGCCGCGTAGCGGCCGGGGTGGGCGAGCGCGTACGCGCGGTAGGCGTCGGCGTAGGCGGCCAGCGCGTCCCGCCCGGAACGGCCGGCCACGGCGACGGCGATCCCGTCGATCATCTCGCCGCCCGCGCGCAGGGCGAGCCGGTGGCGCAGGTCCTGGAGGCTGCGGACGTGCGAGTAGAGGCTCGCGTCCCGCACGCCGAAGCGGCGGGCCAGCGCGGACAGCGAGACCTGCTCGAAGCCGGCCTCGTCGGCCAGCTCGGCCGCCGCCGCGACCAGCCGGTCGGCGGTGATCCCGGCACGTGCCATGTGACGCCTCCAGTCAGGGTTCCAAGCCAAAAAGCTAGGACCTCTAGGTTTTGGTGGCAAGTGATTATGGCGGCTGCCCGGCGGCATAGGGTTGCGCAGAGGCGGAAGGGGGAGCCGTGGCACACGGCGCGCGGCGGGTGGCGCGGACGGCGGCGCGGCGGCGCGCGGCGGACGGCCGACCACTCTGGCGGCAGCGGGACTTCGGGTTCTTCTGGCTCGCCCAGACCCTCTCCGTGCTCGGCGACTCGTTCAGCCTGATCGCACTGCCCCTGCTGGTACTCCAGGCGACCGGCTCGGTGGCCCGGATGGGCCTGCTCACCGGTGTCGGCGGGGCCGCGATGGTGCTGGCGGCGGTCTTCGCCGGCGTGGTGGTGGACCGGGTCGACCGACGCAGGCTCCTCATCGCCTGCGACCTGGTCCGGATGGTCCTCTACGGCCTGGTCCCGCTCGTCTGGCTCGCCGGGCCGCAGCTGTGGCTCCTGTACGTGGTCCTGCCCCTGTGCGAGGCCGTCGGGATGGTCTTCGCCGTCGGGTACGTCACCGTCGTGCGCGGACTCGTCGGCACCGGCCGGCTCACGGAGGCCAACGGCCGGTTGAACGCCACGGCGGCCGCGGCCGGCGTCCTGGGCCCGCTGGGCGCGGGCCTGATCGCCGCCTGGACGGGACCGGCCGACGCGGTGGCCGTGGACGCGGCGAGCTACGCGGTGTCGGCGAGCTGCCTGCTCTTCGTACGGCTGCGGGAGCGCGCCGGAGACGAGCGCGTGCCCAAGGACACCGGCCTGGGGCGCGACCTGCGCACCGGGATCGCGTACCTCGTCCGCCATCCCGTGCTGCGCTCGCTCACCGGGCTCCTCTGCGTCTTCAGCTTCCTCACCCTCGGCATCAACGACCTGCTGATCTACCACCTGAAGCACGATCTCGGCCACGACGACGGGACGGTCGGCACCGTGCTGGCGGTCGGCGCGGTCGGTACGATCACCGGGGCGCTGCTGGTCGCCCGGCTCCGCCGGCGGTTCGGCTTCGGGCCGACCTGGATCGGCACGACCGCGGTGTGCGGACTGGCCTTCGCCGGGCTCGGCCGGCTGCACACGGTGCCCGCCGTGGCCGTCGTGACCGCGGTCTACCTGGCCTGTGTGGGCATGGCGGGCACCTGCTCGATGTCACTGCGCCAGGAGATCACCCCCGAACCCCTCCTCGGCCGGGTCACCTCGGCGCACTGGACCCTCCAGTACTCGCTGGCCCCGGTCGGGGCGGCCGTCCTCACCTGGGCGGCCGAGCGTTACGGCACCACCCCCGTGGCCGCCGCGGCCGGAGCCTGCTGCACCCTGATCGCCCTCGCGGGCCTGTGCACCCCGATCCGTGGCGCGGGGCGCACCTGACCCGGGCGGGGAACGTCAGCCGTTCACCCCCGTGTAGTGCCCCAGGGCCCACCGCCACAGCAGCCGGGCGGCCAGGTAGGCGAGCAGTCCCAGGAGCGGGGAGGCGGCC
This sequence comes from Streptomyces sp. NPDC090499, assembly GCF_044769305.1. Taxonomy (NCBI): domain Bacteria; kingdom Bacillati; phylum Actinomycetota; class Actinomycetes; order Kitasatosporales; family Streptomycetaceae; genus Streptomyces; species Streptomyces sp. NPDC090499. The sequence continues at coordinate 424,682 of NZ_JBIVXP010000002.1, read as the reverse complement.
GCCAGCCAGTAGGGGGCGCCGGTGGAGTGGCCGTGACCGGTGAGCACGGCCGCCGGGAAGTAGGCGACGAAGGCGAGCGGGAGGCCGTAGGTGAGGAGGCCCCCGACCGCCCTCGGGAGGACGTTGAGGGGGTAGCTGCCGAAGGTGCCGAGGAGCTCCTCCAGCCAGCGGCTCCAGTAGTCGGCGGCCGGGTAGCGCAGCGAGGCGCACGCGACCACCGTGAACAGGGCCGCCTCCAGCAGCATCCCGCCCAGGACCGCCGCGATCAGGTACGAGACCCGGCCCGCCGTCCAGTCGAGGTGGCTGCGGCCGAGCGCGCCCGCCATCAGGCCCGCGGCCACGGTCAGGTCACCGATGGCGTTGGTGGGGAAGTACTCCAGCTGCACCTGCCGGTACACGGGCATCGGGCGCAGCAGATAGGCGTCGATCCTGCCTTCCTGGATGTACCGGCCCACCCCGTGCACCCGGCCCAGGACCAGGACGAACAGACCGTGCGCCAGCATCCGCGTCGCCGGGATGAGCAGGACGTCCGAGCTGTCCCAGCCGCCCATCCCGGAGAACCGGGTGAGCAGCACGGTCGCGAACACGATCACCGACACCTGCCAGACGGCGCCGATCGCGATCATCATCAGGAACTCCGTGCGGTACTCCAGCTGGGCACGGAAGTTGAGGCGCGTGATGCGCCAGGCGATCCGGACGGCGTTCAACGGCCTCAGCCTCCCTGGGAGATGACACGGCGGGCGGCACGCCGCCACACGAAACGGGTGAAGAGACACAGCGCCACGACCCAGCCGGCCTGGACGCCGAGCTGCAGGCCGGCGTCCGACAGCGGGATCCGGCCCACGTACAGCGACAGCGGCACGCTCAGCGTCGCCTGGAAGGGCAGGAAGGAGCTGAGCGTGATGAACCAGTGCGGGAAGAACCAGAGCGGCGCGTACACCCCGGACAGCAGGTTCTGCGCGAAGACCAGGATCAGCATCGCCGCGCTGTTGCGCAGCGTCCAGAAGCAGAACTGGTCGATGAGGAGCATGACGTAGTAGAGGACCAGTTGGCCGAGCAGCAGGCTGAGCGCGAAGACCGCCGCCACTGCGGCCGACCGCGGCGGATCCACCACCCCGGCCGCCAGACAGACCACGTATCCCCCTGACGCCCAGGCAAGCCCGTACAGTTGCTCGCCGACCGCGCGCAGCGCGTGGTAGCGCTGGGGCGGCAGCGGGCGCAGGTACCAGTAGACGATCGTGCCGAAGTGCATGTGCTGCATCACGGAGTCCCGGCCCGCGTACTGGTCCAGCTCCCGCAGCCGGGAGGCGAGCACGGCCAGCACCGCGTAGGTGACGGCCTGGCCGCGGTCCAGACCAGCGGTCGTACCCGACTGGGAGTACAGGCCCCGCCACAGCGAGGCGACCAGCACCACCTGCACGGTGAGCCGGAGCAGGACCCCGGTCATCCGGGGCGGGGTGTACAGCTCGCCGAGCGGGGTGACCCGGGCGGCGCGCCAGGCGTACAGGAGGGCCATCTCAGACCGCCTCGGCCTTCGCCTGCGCGTATGCCGCCCGCATCACGTCCTCCAGGTCCGCCTCGTCCACCGCCACGCCGGTCACCTCGTGCCGCTCGATGACCAGCTTCAGCGCCTCGTGGACCGTGGGCGCGGCCGGACCGTCCGGGCCGAACACCACCTGCGGGCCCTCCCGGCGCACCAGGGTGATGCCGGGCAGCGGGACGACCGGCGTGTGCGCGTCGGCGAGCGTGGCCCGCACCTGCCAGGTCGAGCCGAACCGGCGCCGCATCTCGTCCAGCGAGCCGTCCAGCACCAGCCGCCCGTGGTTGACCAGCACCACCCGCTCGGCGAGCCGCTCCACCTCGGTCATGTCGTGCGTGGTCAGCAGCACGGTACGGCCGCGCTCGGCCACCTGGTACCGCAGGAACTCGCGGACCTGCTCCTTGACCACCACGTCCATGCCGATGGTCGGCTCGTCCAGGAAGACGACCGGCGGGTCGTGCAGCAGCGCGGCGGCCAGGTCGCAGCGCACCCGCTGGCCGAGCGAGAGGTGCCGCACCCGGGTGTCCCAGAAGGCGGAGAGTTCCAGAAGGCCGTCGAACTCCCGCAGCCGCGCCCCGTGTTCGGCCGTCGGCACCTCGTAGATGTCCCGCAGGATCGCGAACGACTCCCGCACCGGCAGGTCCCACCACAGCTGGGTCCGCTGCCCGAACACCGCCCCGATGTTGCGGGCGTTGCGCTCCCGCTCCCGGTACGGCACCACGCCCGCGACCCGGGCCTCGCCGGAGGTCGGGGTGAGAATGCCGGTGAGCATCTTGATGGTGGTCGACTTGCCCGCACCGTTCGGGCCGAGCAGGGCGAGGAGTTCGCCCTGCGCGACGTCGAAGGTGATGTCGGAGACCGCCTGTTTCTCGACGCGTTCGGGGTTGACCAGGGACCGCAGGGCGCCCGCGAAACCCGGGCGCCGGACGGTGGTGTGGAAGGTGCGGGACAGACCGCGGACCTCGATGGTTCCGGCCACGCTGGGTACTCCCTCGTTCCGTGCACGACGTACGGCCGGTCGGTTTGGGAGGCCGACCGGCCGCGGATACGCCACGACGGTCGCAGAGCGCCGAGGAGCCCGGCAATGGATTAATCGAGCCGCGATTTGGACTGTTCGACCACCGGCGGGACGGCGCCGTCCACGGCCGCGACGACCGGGCCGGTCAGCGGGCGGCCGGCACGGTGCGGCCCGGACGTCCCCCGTTGCGCAGGCCCACCGACCGCAGCGCGCCCTCCAGGGCGAACGTGGCCGCGCCCAGGCAGACCGGGTCGGTGGGGATGGGGGAGAGGACGATCTCGGTGGCGGCGAACGGCCGCCCCAGCGCGTGCCGCCGGACCGCCTCGCGCACCTCCGCCAGCAGCGGCTCGCCGAGCCCGCGGGCCACCCAGCTGCTGAGCACGACCAGTTCGGGGTTGAGCAGATTGACCAGGTTGGCGATCCCGGCGCCGATGTAACGGGCCGTGTCCCGTACCACCGCGACCGCGACCGGATCGCCGTCCGCCAGCCCCCGGGCCAGCGCGCCCACGGTGGCCGTCTGGTCCTCCGGGTGCAGCAGCGGGCTCTGCGGGCTCAGCTCCCGCAGGTTGAGCATGATGCCGGGGGCGCCCACGTACGTCTCGACGCAGCCGTGGTTGCCGCAGTGGCACGGCCGCCCGTCCAGGACGAGCGTCGTGTGCCCCCACTCCCCGGCGCTGTTGCTGACCCCCCGGTGCAGCCCGCCGCCGAGCGCGAGCCCGGCACCGACCCCGGTCCCGAGGTTCACCACCACGGTGTCCCCGCGCCCCCGCGCCGCCCCGAACCACTGCTCGGCCACCGCACACGCCCGCAGCGGGTTGTCCAGGTGCAGGGGGTAGGCGATGTGTTCGGAGAGCAGGTCGAGCAACGGCACGTCGTGCCAGTCCCAGTTGGGCGCGTACTCGGCGATGCCGGTGGCCCGGTCCACCTGGCCCGGCACGCTCACCCCGACGCCCAGCACCCGGGCGCCCTCGATCCCGGCCTGCGCCACCACCGCGCCGACCGCCGCGGCCACCTGGCCGACCACCTGCTCCGGCCGGTTCGCGCCGGGGCGCATGTCCTCCTCGGCGCGGGCCAGCACGTTCAGGGCCAGGTCGAACAGCTCGACGTGGACGTACGTCTCGGCTATGTCCACGCCGATCAGCGCGCCCCCCGAGGCGTTGACCGCGACAAGCCCCCGGGGCCGGCCGCCCGCCGAGTCCTCGAAGCCGACCTCCGTGATCATCCGCAGCTCCAGCAGCTCCCCGACGAGGGTGGCGACCGTGGCCAGGCTCAGCCCGGTGACGGCCGCCAGCTCCTGCCGGGAGGTGGGAGACTCGGCGATGATGTGCCGCAGTACCTCGTAGCGGTTCGCGGTGCGGATGTCACGTGATGTGTGCTTCACGCGGCGCAAGGCTATGGCCTGGGAAGCGCTTTCGACAAGGCATTACGCTAAGGGTTTGATTAAGTCGGTCCGGTCACGTCCGTCAGCCGTCCAGGAGATCCGCCACGAAGGGGTTCGCGAACTTCCCGTCGGGGTCCAGGTCCCGGGCCAGGGCGCGGAACTCGCCGAGGCGCGGATACCGTTCGCGCACGTCCGCCGCCGGGACGGCGAAGACCTTGCCCCAGTGCGGCCGCGGGCCGAACGGCTCCAGCGCCTCCTCCAGCCGGCGCACCACGGGCAGCACGGCCGCCAGGTCGTCCACCCAGGTGAAGTGCAGGGCGACCGAGTCGCGGCCGTGGGCGGGGCTGAGCCACTGCGGATCGGCGGCGATCGTCCGCACCTCGCAGGTCTGCAGGAGCGGGGAGACCGTCTGCCGGACGGCGTCGACGGCGTGCAGCGCGTCGAGGGCCGCCGTCCTCGGCAGCAGGTACTCGGACTGGAGCTCGTCCCCGCTGCTCGGCGTGAACTCCGCCCGGAAGTGCGGCAGCCGCTCGTGCCAGGGCCCCGGCACTCCGAACTGCTGGGTGCAGTTGCCGGCCGGCATGCCCGGCATCGGGTGCATCGCCTCGGTCGCGGGCGCGGCCCACTCGAACTCCGTGGCGGGCCGGTCGGTGCGCCGCTTCACCCACACCTGCCGGAAGCCCGGTTCCCGCCAGTCGGTGAACAGGCTGACGCTGTAGGCGGCGCCGGAGACGGCGGGGAAGTCCAGGCCGTCCAGGGGCAGTTCGGTGTACACGGTCTGCGCCATGTCATAGGCCGCCTCCAGGTCCAGGGTGAGCGCGGTGGCGGCCCCCAGCGCCCCCAGCGAGGTCACCGCCCCCTCGAACCCGGCCTCCCCCCGTGCGATCGTCAGCGGCGAGCCGTCGGCGAGGACCAGCTCCACCTCCCGTACCGGCGCCGCGAGCGATCCGTTGGCCACCCCCGAGCCGTGCGTGCCGGTGGCGACCGAGCCGGCCACCGAGATGTGCGGCAGCGAGGCCATGTTGGGCAGCGCGAGGCCGTGCGCGTGGACCGTGCGGGCGAGCTCGGCGTACCGGACCCCGCCCGCGACCCGGACCGTACGGGCCGCGGTGTCCACCTCGACGACCGGCGGCAGCCCGGCGAGCGAGACCAGTACGCCGTCCGGGCCCGGGTCGGCGATGCGGTTGAACGAGTGCCCGCTGCCCAGCACCCGCACCCGGGCACTGCCGGCCACCAGTGACCGCAGCGCGTCGAGCGAGTGCGGGCGGTGGAACTCCTTGGCGGTGTACGTGATGTTCCGCGCCCAGTTGGTGACCGTCTGCGCCGGATCCGTCATCTCTGCCGTCCCATCCCTGTCGTGCGCCGGAGAGTGCCGGCCGTCCTGTGAGCAGTGTCCGTCCCCGCCGGGCAGTGCCTGTCCATTGACCCTCTCATTCGCCGAGACCTACGGTAGAGACCGGTTGCTATCCGCGCGTCACCGAGCCGGAAGGTCACTTCCTTGCCCGAGCGTCCCCAGGCATTGTTCGCCATGACAGCCCAGAACGTGCCGCACGTCTTCCCGCCGGAGGTGCTCGCGCGGCTGCGCGAGTGCGTAGAAATCGATCCCACTCTGGTGGCGCACGACTTCACCGACCCCCGGATACGGGAGACGCTCGCCCGCACCGAGGTCCTGGTCACCGGCTGGGGCTGCCCGGTCCTGGACACGGCCGCCCTGGACGCGGCGCCGAAACTCCGGGCGGTGCTGCACGCGGCCGGCTCGGTCAAGGGCTTCACCACGCCCGAGGTGTGGCGGCGCGGCATCGCCGTCTCCTCGGCCGCCGCCGCCAACGCACTGCCGGTCGCCGAGTACACCCTGGCGATGATCCTGCTCGCCGGGAAGGACGTCTTCGCCCTCCGCGACCTGCTGCGCACTCACCGGGCCTTCCCCTACGGCGGCATCGTCCCCGGCATCGGCAACTTCCACCGCCGGGTCGGCATCGTCGGCGCCTCCCGCATCGGCCGCCGCCTCATCGAACTCCTCCACCCCCACGACCTGTCGGTCGCCCTCGCCGACCCCTACGTGGACGCGGCGGAGGCCGCCCGGCTCGGCGTCCCCCTGCTGCCCCTCGACGACCTGCTGCGCAGCTCGGACATCGTCACCGTGCACGCCCCCCAGACCCCGGAGACCCGGCATCTCCTCGGCGCCCGCGAACTCGCCCTGATGCCGGCCGGATCAGTGCTGATCAACACCGCGCGCGGCGCCCTCCTCGACCACGACGCCCTGGCCGAGGAGCTGCGCACCGGCCGCCTGACCGCGATCCTCGACGTGACCGACCCGGAGCCGCTGCCCGCCGACTCCCCCCTCTTCGACCTTCCGGGCGCCTTCCTCACCCCGCACCTGGCGGGCTCGCAGGGCAACGAGCTGGCACGGCTCGGCCTCACCGTCGTCGAGGAGGCCGGCCGGCTGCTCACCGGTGCCGGTCTCCTGCACGCCGTCGACCACTCGGCCCTGGAGCGGGCCGCGTGACGGGCCGTCCGCCGGGCCCCTCCGGCGGTCTCGTAGGGTGACCTGAACACATGACGAAGGGGAGCCGCGCGGTGGCGAAGCGGACACAGCCGGCGCCGAACGGGGACGCCTCGACGGTTCGGGACGTGGCCGCGCGGGCCGGGGTCTCCGCGTCGACCGTCTCCCGGGTCCTCGGCGGCACCTACCCGGTGGCCGCCACCACCCGCGCCAGGGTCCTGAAGGCCATGCGCGAGCTGGACTACGTGGTCAACGCGCACGCCCGCGCCCTCGGCGGCGCCACCAACAACACGGTCGCCTTCGTCGTCGACGACGTCACCGGCCCCTTCTACGCGCACATCGCCCGCGGGGTCGAGGAGCAGGCCTCGGCGGAGGGCCGGCTGTGCATGCTGTGCACCACGCACGGCGACCCGCGCCGCATCCTCGCCGTCGTGGAGACCATGCGGGAGCAGCGCGCCGACGCGGTGATCGTGGTGGGCGGCGCCCTGGAGGACAGGGCCTACCACGACCGGATGACCCACTTCGCGCACGCCCTGGACCGGTCCGGCTCCCGGCTGGTGCTCGTCGGCCGCCCGCCGCTCGGCCCCGGCGTCCCGGCCACGGTCGTCGACTACGACAACGAGGGCGGCGCCTTCGCCCTCACCGGCCACCTCCTCTCCGGCGGCCACCGGCGCATCGCCTACCTCGGCCGGGTGCCCGGACTGTCCACCAGCGCCCAGCGCATCGCCGGCTTCACCCGCGCCCACGAACTCCTCGGCCTCGTCCCGGACCCCGGCCTCGTCCTCGACGGCGTCTTCTCCCGCTCCTACGGCTACCAGGCGACCCGCGAACTCCTCGCCTCCGGGCGCGACTTCACCGCGATCTTCGCGGCCACCGACATGATCGCCACCGGCGTGATCCAGGCCCTGCGGGAGTCCGGCCGCCGCATCCCCGACGACATCGCCGTGGCCGGCTACGACGACATCCCGGTCGCCCGGGACGTCTACCCGACGCTCACCACGGTCCACGTACCCCAGGAGGAACTGGGCCGCGCCGCCGTCCGCCTGGCCCTGCACCGCGACGAGCTGCCGGACGGGCAGCATCTGGTGCTCGGGACACATGTGGTGCTGCGGGAGTCGACACGGCGTCGCTGACCGGACCACGGACGGACACGCCGGCCGGGTACGCATCCCCCGCAACCCCGTGACGTCCGCGCCGTCCGGCTTCCGCTGTCGACCAGATCACCCCGTTGCGGTCAGGCACTCGGCGAGCAGGCCGACGACGTCGTGCCAGGCTCGCTGCGCGTGCCGTGGGTGGTAGCCGACGCCGGGGACCACGGGGTGGTCGACCGGCGGGTGGTGGAAGGCGTGCAGGGCGCCGCCGTAGACCACGAGGCGCCAGTCGACGCCCGCGGCCTGCATCTCGGCGGTGAACGCGGCCCGTTGCGCGGGCGGCATGATCGGGTCCTCCGAGCCGACCCCGGCCCACACCGGGCAGCGAATGCGTGCCGCCTCGCCCGGCCGGCCCGTGGTCAGCGCGTTGACTGTCCCGATCGCGCGCAGGTCGACGCCGTCGCGCCCGAGTTCCAGCCCGACGGCGCCCCCGGTGCCGTAGCCGACGGCGGCGATCCGGTCGGGGTCGGTCCGCGGCTCGGCGCGCAACACGTCGAGCGCCGCATGACCGATGCCCCGCATCCGGTCGGGGTCGGCGAGCAGCGGCAGGCAACGGGCCAGCATCTCCTCGGGGTCACCCAAATAACGCCCGCCGTGCAGGTCGAAGGCCAGCGCCACGTATCCCAGCCCGGCGAGCGCGTCGGCCCGGCGGCGCTCCACGTCGCTGAGCCCCATGCCCTCCGGCCCGAGCAGCACCGCGGGCCGGCGATCGACCCCGGCCGGGAGTGCGAGGTGCCCGGTCATCGTCAGACCGTCGGCCGGGTACTCGACCGTGCGCGTGGTGATCATCGTCATGCGACTGGACGGTAGTGATCGGCGAGTCCGGTCGGGCCGCTGTTCTGCCGCCGGCAGAACAGCGCGGGCCTTCCTCGCGCACTCGGGGGCGCCGCATCGTGATCGTTTTCTCAGTCCGGGAAAGCGGGTTGCCGACGGCTGAGTGTACGGAGCGTGGACTGCGGATTTCGTTGTTCATGGTCCATCTCATTGCTGAGATCGTTGAAGATGTGGCCATCATGTCGCGATATCGGTAGCGTGCGGGTATGACGCCCGACCCGCTGCCCCCGCGCCTCCCGGCCACCGACCTGACCCGCCATCGCCGGCTGCGTGAGCAGGGCAGCCTCGACCGGGCCGATCTGGAGGCGATCCTCGACGCCGGGTTCGTCTGCCATCTGGGGGTGGTGGCCGAGGGGCGGCCGCTGGTCGTGCCGACGGTGTACGGGCGGGACGAGCGGCAGCTGTACCTGCACGGCTCGGTCGCCAGCCGCAGTCTCGCGGGCGGGACCCCGGTGTGCGTCACCGTGACGCACGTCGACGGCCTGGTGCTGGCGCGGTCCGTCTTCGAGCACGGGGTCAACTACCGCAGCGCGGTGATCCACGGCACGGCCCGCAAGGTGACCGACCCGGAGGAGAAACTGGCGGGGCTGCGCCTGCTCACCGAACACACGGCCCCGGGCCAGTGGTCGTACGCCCGGCTGCCGAACCGCAGGGAACTCGCGGCCACCACGCTCCTCGCCCTCTCCCTGGCAGAGGCCTCCGTCAAGATCCGTACCGGCGCGCCGGAGGACGGCGACGGACCGGACGCGGAGCTGGGGCTGTGGGCCGGCGTCCTGCCGCTGACCTCGGCCTGGGGAGCGCCGGTGACGGACCCCGTACTGCCCCCGGACACCCCCGTACCGGGACACATCGCGCGCCGAGAGGGGACCCGGCACGGCTGACGGCGAGGCGGGGGCATACCGTGAGGAGCTGAACGCCTGAGCCGGGAGGAGACACGGGATGGGCAGCCGTACCGCGCTGGTCGAGGATCTGATGGAGAGGTTCCCGCACGTACCAAGGGAAGCCGTCTTCAAGGAGGACCTGCTCCGGGGCGGTGTGGCCTTCGACCCGTCCGCCCTGAGCGACAACGAGAGCGGCGAGGTGAAGCCGAAGTCGTACTTCATCTTCTCCTTCGACCACGGCACCCTGCCCGAGCTGGGCGAGGCCGCGCTGCGCCGCCCGCCGGAGGAGATCATCCTCACCGGCGGCCCGTACGACCTGCGGCGGACCGTGGTGTCGGTGCGGGTGAACCCCGCCTCGCCGTACCGGGTGGCCGCCGACGACGAGGGCATCCTCGGGCTCTACCTCGACGGGAAGCGGATCGCCGACGTCGGCGTGCCGCCGATGCCGGAGTACTACCGGCACAAGCTCTCCAACGGGAAGTCCGTGATGGAGGTCGCCCCGACCATCCAGTGGGGCTACCTGATCTACCTCACCGTCTTCCGGGTCTGCCAGTACTTCGGCGCCAAGGAGGAGTGCCAGTACTGCGACATCAACCACAACTGGCGCCAGCACAAGGCGGCCGGGCGGCCGTACACGGGCGTGAAGGACGTCGAGGAGGTCCTCGAAGCCCTGGAGATCATCGACCGCTACGACACCGCCAAGGCGTCCACCGCCTACACGCTGACCGGCGGCGCGATCACCAAGACGGTCTCGGGGCGCGACGAGGCCGACTTCTACGGCCACTACGCCAAGGCCATCGAGGAGCGGTTCCCGGGGCGGTGGATCGGCAAGGTGGTCGCGCAGGCGCTGCCGCGCGACGACGTGCAGCGGTTCAAGGACTACGGCGTGCAGATCTACCACCCCAACTACGAGGTGTGGGACGAGTACCTGTTCAAGATGTACTGCCCGGGCAAGGAGCGGTACGTCGGCCGGGACGAGTGGCACAGGCGGATCCTGGACTCCGCCGAGATCTTCGGTGCGCGGAACGTGATCCCCAACTTCGTGGCCGGCGTGGAGATGGCCGAGCCGTTCGGGTTCAAGACCGTCGACGAGGCGATCGCGTCGACCACCGAGGGGCTCCGCTTCTTCATGTCCCAGGGCATCACGCCCCGCTTCACCACCTGGTGCCCGGAGCCGACCACCCCGCTCGGCAAGGCCAACCCGCACGGCGCCCCGCTGGAGTACCACATCCGGCTGCTGCAGGCCTACCGCCAGACGATGGAGGACTTCGGCCTCTCCTCCCCGCCCGGTTACGGCGAGCCCGGCCCCGGCCGGGCCGTCTTCTCCGTCAGCTCCTTCATGGACAGCCTGCCCGCCGAGGAACCGGCGAAGGCGTGACACCCGGCGGGTTCAGGAGACTTCCGGGAACGGTGAGTCGAAACGCGGTCGCTGTCCGTACTAGGGGCCGGAGTTGTGGGCCACGGCGGGCAAGAAGGCGCTTTCCGGCCGGCCGGCACAGCGGTTGACGTGACACCGGGGACCGGTGGTACGGGTGACGGGGAGAATCCGTGGCACGACCACTGGTAACCGGTTTCGCATATGCCGCTTGTCAGTTGTGCAGGAGACGTGAAAAGCTCGGGCCCTGCCGTGAGGTTCCCCCCAACTCCGTTGCCGATACGGTGAGTTGACCTCGCTTTGGATGCAGGAGACCCATGCCCGACCTGCCGACCCCCCAGGACGCCGCCGAGGCAGCGCTGTTCTCCGAATGCTGGGACGCAGTGCTCTCCTACGCCGACCTGTGCACGTCCGGCTCTCTGACGGCCAACCAACTGGCCACCGAGGCCTTCACGCTCGGCATGCGCGAGGCCCGGGAGTCGGACTTCGCGCCGGTCCGCAGCTCCGGACGGCGCGCCGCCCGGCTTCCGATGATCCCGCTGCTGCTCACCGCCGTGCGCAACACGGCCGCCGCCTGGGAGACCGGCGGGCTCGGGCACAAGCTCGACCCGGACCTCAGGCTGTGGCTCAACTCCGAGAAGGCCGCGCGCTACACGGGACCGCCGCTGCAGCGGCCCGTCGCGCTGCGCGGCCTGCGCGACATGCAGGAGGCGGACGCCTCGCTGCTGTGGCTGGCCGAGGTGGAGGCGCTGCCGCTGTCCTCGGTGGCGCGCCGGCTCGGTCTCGACCCGGCCGTCGTCGCCCAGGAGCTGGAGCAGGTGCGCGGACTCTTCCGCGACCGCTGCCACCGTGCCCACCTCGACTCGCCGATGGCCGCCGAGTGCCGCAGCTACGCGCGGCTCCTGGACGCGGTCACCCGGTCCTCGGCGGCCGACACGCCCGTGGACCTCTCCCGGCACCTGGCCACCTGTGTGCAGTGCGCCGAGGCCGCCGCCTGTCTGCGGCTGCACGGCGGCGGACTGCCCGCGGCGCTCGCCGGCGGGGTCATCGGCTGGGGCGGCCTCGCCTACCTGGAGCGTCGCCGGCGCGCCGCCGAGGTACGGCTCGGCGCGGGCCGCCCGGCCACCGTCGACCACGACGGCGGCGACCCCAAGGAGAGCGCCGGGCGGGGCAAGGTGCTGCGGCACGGTCTGCTCGGCGCGGCGGTGCTGATCTCGCTGGTGGCGCTCGGCGTGTCGATGATGCCGATGGGCGGCGGCTCCGGCGACGACACGGCCACCGCCTCCCACGACGACCGCCAGCCGGTCGCCGACCCCACCGCCGACGTCCCCTCGGCCGACCCGACCACCACCCACACCACGTCCGCCTCGGCGGCCCCCTCCGCCTCGGCCACCACCGGCAAGCCGGGCCACAAGAACCCCGACCCGGAGCCCCAGGGCACCTCCTCGGCCACGGCGAGCACCGGCCACCACGGCACCGCCTCCGCCTCCGCCCGCCCCACCACCCCCGCGGCGGCCGCCTGCCGGGTCTCCTACGACCTGGTCAACCAGTGGACCGACGGCTTCCAGTCCACCGTCACCGTCACCACCACCAGCGCCCTGACCGGCTGGCGGGTCCAGTGGTCCTTCCGGGACGGACAGAAGGTCACCCAGATGTGGGACGCGACCGTCAGCCAGGACGGCGCCCGGGTCACCGCCGACGCCGCCGACTACAACCAGACGGTCGCCGCGAACGGCACCCTGTCCTTCGGCTTCCTCGGCACCTGGAGCGGCAGCAACTCGACGCCGTACGCGTTCACGCTGAACGGCGACTCCTGCTCGCTGAACTGAGCGGAGCCGTCCGTACGACCGGCGGCCGGGAGGACCCAAGAGGGCGGGTCCGCCCGGCCGCTGACCGTATGTCAGGCCGTTTCTCCCGACGCCGCGCTCAGCACTGCGACTTGTAGAAGTACTTGCTGACCGACGGCTCGTTCATGTTGTCCTTGGTGATCGCCACCATGTTGGTGCCGATCGACTTGCTGACCGACTTGCCCTCGAAGGCGTCGGCGAGCTGGTCCACCGCCTGCCGGCCGATCGCCGCCGGGTCCTGGGCGACCAGCACCTGGAGGGTGCCCGCCTTCAGGGAGGCGATCTCGTCCGGCTCGGCGTCGAACGCGGCCACCTTCACCGCGCCCTCCTTGCCGGCCTGCTTCAGACCGGTGGCGATGCCCTGACCGGTGTTGGTGTTGCCCGCGAACACCCCGCCGAGGTCCGGGTGCGCGGCGAGCGTCGACTGGATCTGGGAGGCCGCGGTGGCCGGCAGGTCGTTGTCGTAGAGCGTGGGCAGCACCTTGATGTCCGGGTACTTGGCCATCTCCTCGGTGAAGCCCTTGATCCGCGCGTCGGTCGTCGACACGCCGGGCTTGACGCTGATGACGATGGCCGAGCCCTTCTTGTTCATCAGCTTGGCCAGCGCGTCGGCGGCGACCCGGCCGCCCTTCTCGTTGTCCGACGAGATCCGGGTGATGCCGACCGAGGTGTCGGTCACCGTCGTGTCCACCAGCGCCACCTTGGTGCCGGCCGACTGGATCTGCTTGAGCGACGGCGTCAGCGCGCTGGTGTCGACCGGCGAGATCAGCAGCCCGTCGGGCCGGGACGCGGCCGTCGAGTCGAGCAGCGGACGCTGCACCGACACGTCCCACTGCGCGGAACCGTCGGCCGTGAAGTCCATCCCCTTGGCCTTCGCCTCCGCCTGCGCGGCACAGGTCATGGTGATGTAGAACGGGTCGCTCTTCACCCCGGTGATCAGCCGGACCTTCTTGCCCTTGGCGCTGCCCGAACTCCCCGAGCCGCCACCGTCGTCGGACGAACCGCACGCCGAGGCCCCCGCGCCGAGGGCCAGGACCGTGCCCACCGCGACCAGCAACCGACGCCTGCTGCGAATGCTCCCCATCACCCAGTCCTCCTTAGTCACGAGCGATTCAGTCATGCGCGTTCCCGGGTCTTCCTGCGCAGCTGGTCGATGTAGACCGCCACGACCAGCACCACACCCACCGCCACGTCCTGCCAGTACTGCTGGACGCCGATCACGATCAGCCCGGTGGTCAGCACCGCCGGGATGAACACACCGATCACCGTGCCCAGCACCGAACCCCGGCCGCCGAACAGGCTGGTGCCGCCGAGGACCACCGCGGTGATCACCTTGAGGTTGTCGGTGGAGTGCCCGGCGATCGACGTCGTGCCGTACGAGGCCAGCCACATCACCGCGCCGAGCCCGGCCAGCAGCCCCATCAGGCCGTACACCTTGATCAGTTGCCGGCCCACCGGAATGCCCGCCCGCCGGACGGCGGTCGGGTTCGACCCGATCGCGAGGGTGTGCTCGCCGAACCGGGTGCCGGCCAGCACCGCACCGAAGATCGCGGTCACCACGGCCGCCAGGATCACCATCCAGGGGATGCCCAGCACCTTGCCGAAACCCAGGCTGTTCTGCAGATGCGTCGAGGCCGCCCCGGCCGGGTCCTGGCCGCCGGTGGCCAGCTCGGCGATCCCCAGCGCCGCGCCGAGCCCGCCCAGCGTCACGATCAGCGGCGGCACCTTGCCGGTCGCCACCACCGCGCCCTGCAACGCCCCCCACGCCGTGCCCACCGCGAGCGCGATGACGACGCAGAACGCGACCGTGCCCCAGCCCGAAGTCGCCCCGCCGTGATGGATGTTGTACTCGCCCGCCGCCACCGCGGCCAGCACCAGCACCGAGCCGATCGACAGGTCGATGCCCGCCGTGATGATCACGAACGTCATGCCGACGCCGAGCACCAGGTAGATGGCCGCGTTCACGGCGATCTGGGTGATGTCGTAGGTGGTGAAGAACTTGCCCGGCGCCGCGATCGTGAAGAACAGGACCAGTGCCACCAGGATGACGAAGGTCCACAGTTCGTTGAGGGTCGCCGCGCGGCGCACCCAGTCGGGCACCGCGGAGCGGCCGCCCACGGCCGCCGGGGCCTTCTCGCTCTGCGCCGTCATCGTGCGCCCTCCGCTTCCCCGGTGCCGTTCGGCCCGTCCAGCGAGCCGGTCATGGCCCCGACCAGCTCCTCGATCGTCGTGTCGGCGGCCGTGTACGACGCGACGCGCCGGCCCAGCCGCAGCACCTCCACCCGGTCCGCGACCGACAGCACCTCGGGCATGTTGTGGCTGATCAGCACGACGCAGATACCCCGGTCGGCGACCCTGCGGACGGTCTCCAGGACGCGGGCGCGCTGGATCACCCCCAGCGCGGCGGTCGGCTCGTCCATGAAGATGACCTTGTGGGCGAAGGCGACCGCACGGGCCACCGCGACGGACTGCCGCTGACCGCCGGACAACGTTGTCACAGGAGCCGTCACATCCTTCAGCTCCACACCGAGTTCGGCGAAGGCCTTGACCGCCTCCTGGCGCATCGCGGGCCGGTCGAGGACGCCGATGCGCCCGAGCAGCCCCCCGCGCACGATCTCCCGGCCGAGGTAGAGATTGGCCGCCGCGTCCAGGTCGGGCGCGAGCGACAGGTCCTGGTAGACGGTCTCCACGCCCTGCCGCTGGGCGTCCATCGGACCGGAGAACCGCACCGCAGCGCCGTCCAGGCGGACCTCGCCGGCGTCGGGGGAGAGTACGCCCGACAGGACGTTCACCAGAGTGGACTTGCCGGCACCGTTGTCACCGATGAGGGCGACGACCTCGCCGGGGTATGCCGTGAAATCGGCGCCCGAGAGCGCCTGGACGTGGCCGAAACGCTTGACCACCCCATGTGCCGTGAGCAGTGGTTCCCTTGCAGAGGCCATGTTGTGCCTTCTGGTTGGTATCGTTAACAGCTTGGCTGATTCTTGGGGCGCCCACAGCGGGGTGTCAAGGGTGGTGCAGCCGGTCGCCGAGCGCGCTGGTCGCGCCGTCATCTCCCGTTGTTCGCACAGCTGTTGACACGCGTGCGAGTTGGTAACGTTAACGAGTCGACGCTCAAACGTGACGCAGCTGGAGGACGTGGCGTGGCAGCCACCCGGCCGACCATGAAGGACGTTGCCGCGGAAGCGGGCGTCAGCACGATGACAGTGTCCCGCGTCGTCAACGGCGACGCGGCGGTCGCCCCGCGGACCGCCGCGCGGGTGGAGGCCGCGGTCCGCAAGCTCGGCTACCAACGCGACGACGTGGCACGGCAGTTGCGCCGCACCCACGAACTGAGCCAGATCATCGGCCTGTTGGTCGACGACGTGACCGATCCCTTCATGGCCGCGGTCGCCTCCGCCGCCGAGGACGTCGCCCGGCAGCGCGGCAGCATCATGCTCATCGGCTCCAGCCGCGCCGACCTGCGCCGTGAGCGCGAGGTGATCGCAGCGTTCACCGCCCGCCGGGTCGACGGCCTGATCCTCACCCCGGCCGCCGGCAGCCACCGCTTCCTGCGGCCCGCGCAGGCGCAGGGCACGAAGATCGTCTGCGTCGACCGGGCGGCGACCGGTCTGGACGTGGACGCGGTGGTGGTCGACAACTTCGGCGCGGTGCGTGCGGCCGTGGAGCAGCTGGTGGCGCACGGCCACCGCAGGATCGGCTACCTGGGCGACACGCCGAGGACCTGGACGTTCGGCGAGCGTCGGCGGGGCTATCTCGCGGCGCTGGCGACCGCGGGCATCACGGCCGACCCCGCCCTGCTCAGGGACGGCGTGCGGACCGGTCCGGAGGCGGCCGCGGCGGTCACCGCGATGCTGGCGCTGCCCGACCCCCCGACGGCGCTCCTCGCCGGCAACGAACTGCTCGCCTTCGGCGCCCTGACCGCGGCCCCCGGCGGTCTCGCCTTCGTCGCCTTCGACGACTTCGCGCTCGCCGCCCGGCTGACCCCGCCCGTCACGGTCATCGCCCAGGACCCGGTCGCCCTCGCCACCAGCGCGGCCCACCTCCTCTTCGCCCGCATCCACGGCGACATCTCACCCCCACGCACGGTGGTCATGCCGACCCGGCTGATCCGACGCGGCTCGGGGGAGATACCCGGCCCGTTCGCCGCAGGTCGATAGACGCCGACGCGGGGACGCCCGGCCGCCTACCGGGTGCGGGCCGGTGGGGGCTGGTCGCGCAGTTCCCCGCGCCCCTGACGGGGCACGACGAGGCGCCCTGAAGGGGCGCGGGGAACTACGCGATCGGCCACGATGGTGCTGCAGTTGGGGGACGGCCTGTTGTGGGGTTGTGTGCGGGGCGCGCTTGATGGGGCGGTGTGTTGTTGCACCCCTGAAGGGGCGCGGGGAACTGCGCGACCAGCCACGACGGTGGCGCAGTCAAGGGGCGGCGGTGTGTCGCGGTGCTTTTGGCGGGGGCTCAGTTGGCCGGAGTGCGGCGGCCGCCCCGGCGGCCGGAGCCGTGGGGGTTCTTGCCGGACGCGTTGCCGGTGGCGCCGCCGGGCGGCGTGCGTCGCCGTGACCCGCGGTCTTCCTTGCCGGCCGGGTTGCCGGCGGTCGAACCGGCCGCGGCTCTGCGGTCGGCACCGCGACCCCCCGCCCCGGCCGCATCCTGCCTGACCCCGGCGGTTCCCTTGCGGCCGCCGTCCGTCGTGGCGGCCCGACGGCCCGAGCCGCGGCCGGTCGCCGCTCCGCCGGCGCCGCCGGAACGGCGGCGGCTGCCGGACTTGGCGGCGCTCTTCTGGTCCGGGCGGGGCGACGTGGCCGGCGTCGGCTGCGGGACCTCGATGACGACGGGCACGCCGGAGGGCTCGCGGGCGCCGGTGAGGGTCGTCAGTTCGGCGTCGCCCGACGCGATGCGGGCCGTGCGGGGGCGGATGCCCGCGTCCGACATGAGCCGGGTGACGTCCCGCTTCTGCTCGGGCAGGACCAGTGTGACCACGCTGCCGGAGCCCCCGGCGCGGGCCGTACGGCCGCCTCGGTGGACGTAGTCCTTGTGGTCGGTCGGCGGATCGACGTTCACGACGAGGTCGAGGTCGTCGATGTGTATGCCCCGGGCCGCGACGTTGGTCGCCACCAGCGCGGTGACCTGCCCGTTCCTGAACTGCTCCAGGGTGCGGTTGCGCTGCGGCTGGGAGCGGCCGCCGTGCAGTGCCGCGGCGCGGACGCCGACGGCGAGGAGCCGCTTGGCGAGCCGGTCGGCCGACCTCTTGGTGTCGAGGAAGAGGATCACCCGGCCGTCGCGGGCCGCGATGCGCGTGGTGACGGCCTTCTTGTCGGTCTCGTCCTGGACGTGGAGGACGTGGTGCTCCATGGTGGTGACCGCCCCCGCGGACGGGTCCACGGAGTGCACCACGGGGTCGGTCAGGAACCGCTGCACCAGCCGGTCGATGTTGCGGTCGAGGGTGGCCGAGAAGAGCAGCCGCTGCCCGTCGGGCCGTACCTGCTGGATCAGCTTGGTGATCTGCGGCAGGAAGCCCATGTCGGTCATCTGGTCGGCCTCGTCCAGCACCGTGATGCGGACGTCGCCGAGCACGCAGTCGCCGCGTTCCACGAGGTCGTTGAGGCGGCCGGGACTCGCCACGACCACCTCGGCGCCGCGCCGGAGGGTGGCGGCCTGCTTGGTGATCGACAGTCCGCCGACGACGGTGGCCACCCGGAGGTTCACCGCCGTCGCGTAGGGGGTCAGCGCGTCCGTGACCTGCTGGGCGAGCTCACGGGTGGGCACCAGCACGAGCGCGAGGGGCGCCTTGGGCCGTGCGCGCAGCCCTGCCGTACGGGCCAGGAGCGCCAGCCCGAACGCGAGGGTCTTGCCGGAGCCGGTGCGTCCCCGTCCCAGCAGGTCCCGGCCGGCCAGCGAGTTGGGCAGCGTGGCGGCCTGGATGGGGAACGGGGTGGTCACCCCCTGCGCGGTCAGGGTCTTCAGCAGCGCCGCGGGCATGTCCAGGGCGGCGAAGTCGTCGACGGCGGGAAGTCCGGGCGTCGTGTTCTCCGGCAGCCGGAACTCACGCGCGGCTGCCCCGGACGGCGGGGACGCCGCCGAGGACGTGGACGACGAGGTGCGTCTGTTCGACTTCTGGGGCCTGCGGGGCATGCAGCTGTCTGCCTTCCTGGAACAGCACAAACCGGGGTCCGCACCATGACGATACGGACCCCGGCGGGTGGATGAGCGTCCGGCGATCAGGCGGGGACGATGTTCTCCGCCTGCGGGCCCTTCTGGCCCTGCGTGACGTCGAAGGAGACCCGCTGGCCCTCCTGGAGCTCACGGAAGCCCTGGGACTGGATGTTCGAGTAGTGGGCGAACACGTCCGGGCCGCCACCGTCCTGCTGGATGAAGCCGAAACCCTTTTCGGCGTTGAACCACTTCACGGTTCCCTGTGCCATGACCTTCTCCGATCTGTAGGCAGAGGCCCCATCCGGAGATGCCGGTAAAACAACTAATGCGCCTGCAGGAGAAACATTCCCGTCAGGCGCACATAGGTTCATGGGTACCACAACTGCAACACCACAACCCTAGCACAGCCTCAGACCCGGTCCGGGGTGCGCGTGGCCCCGGGCTGTCCGAGGCGCTCCGCGGACGTCCACCGCGGAAGCATCACCAGCACCGTGCCCAGCGCCAGGCCCACGGCGGGCGCCACGGGGAACCGCCCGTCCGGCGCGAAGCCCCGCACGGCGAAGCGGGCCAGGGCGGCGACGGCCATGGCCAGCCCGGCCCACAGCGGCCAGGCGCCGCGCAGACCGGCGTCCGGGGCGGTCCGCGCGTACAGCACGCCCAGCCCGCGTTCCAGCGGCCGAAGTGCGCAGACGACTCCGGCCAGCACGGCGCCGAGCACCAGCAGCCATGGCGCGCGCAGCGCCCACCAGGCCGCGGACCCGAGCGCCGGCTCGGGCGCGAGGCCGGTCAGGTAGAACGCGGCGGCGGCGATCAGGACCGGCAGCATGTGCCACAGGTACAGCGTCATACTGGCCGCGCCCACGGGGCGGACCGCCCGCCACACCCGCTCGCGGTCCAGCAGCCGCCGCAGCGGAGGCGCCGCGAGGAGGCTCACGCCGACCTGGGCGACCACCCACGCCAGCATCGCGGCCGACGGCGGATCGGTGTTGCTCGGACTCTGCCCGGTCACCAGGATCAGGCTGACCGGGAACGGCCCGAGGGCCACCAGCGCGGCGAAGGCCAGCGCACCGCCCGCCGCCATCGCGAGCGGCACGAGCCGGCGGCCGGTCAGCAGCCCGTCCCGCCAGCAGAACCCCAACTGGTAGGCGACACCCCACACGAGGACGTAGTCCAGCAGTCCGACATACGGCGTGTGCGCGGCCACCACGAGCACGTCGGCCACCAGGGCGACCGCCCCCAGCACCGGCGGGACCCGCGGCCCCCACCGCAGGTGCGCCGCGTACAGCACCGGAGTGAGGGCGCTGAGCAGCAGGTACACCGGAAGGAACCAGAACTGCATCCCCATCGCCCAGCCCACCAGCGCCAGCGTGTCCGCGTCCACACCGGCCGCCGTGCAGATGCCGACGGCGAGCAGTACCGCACCGCTGTAGACCGCCACCGGCAGCAGCAGCCGCAGCGCCCGCCGCCCCAGCCACCCCGCGGGCGTACCTCCGGCCGCTCGGGCCCGCGCCCAGGAACCGCCCGCGGCATGGCCCCCGGCCAGGAAGAACAGCGGCATGATCTGGAACCCGAGGGTCAGCCACTGGGTCCAGTCCACGGTCGCCAGCAGCTCCGGGGCGATGATCCGCCCGTCGGGCTCCCGGACCAGCGCGGTGATCAGCCAGTGGCCGAGCACCACCAGCACGATCGCCCACGCGCGCAGGAAGTCGACGTACCGGTCTCGGCTCATGGCCGTCATGATCCCGGGGCCCGTCTCCGGTCGCGGCGGAAAGCCCCGGCCGCAACCAATCCGTGCCCGGTACGACACCGTCCGCCGGACCCGGTCGCGCAGCAGCCGCCCTGCCCCGGGCCGTAATTCGGTGGCGGCGCGGTGCGTGCGGCTTCTAAGGTCGGTGACGTCAGAGCGGCTGCCCCTCGGGGTGCCCGCGGGTGACCGGGTTCGACCAGGTTCGATCAGGGAGGTGTTGACCGATGGCTGTCGTTGCGATGGGCGCTGCCCGCGACCAGAAGTTCATCCATTCCACCTCTGCGGCCACCGGCTGACCTCTCGGCTTCCCGGGCCGCCCCTGTGAAGGGTCACCCTTGACTTCCAGCTCCGCTGTTTTCTCCGCGCTCGCTCCCTACGGCTGGGACGAGGCCTGGGCGAAGGAGTTCGCCCCCTACGACGCCGACGGCCTGCTCGCCGGGCGCGTCGTCCGCGTCGACCGCGGGCAGTGCGACATCGTCACCGCCGGCGGGCCGCTGCGCGCCGACACCGCGTTCGTCACCCCGCACGATCCGATGCGCGTCGTGTGCACCGGCGACTGGGTCGCCGTGGAACCCGGCGGCAACCCCCGCTACGTACGCGCGTATCTGCCGCGCCGGACCGCCTTCGTGCGTTCCACCTCCTCCAAGCGGTCCGAGGGGCAGATCCTCGCCGCCAACGTCGACCACGCGATCGTCGCCGTCTCCCTCGCCGTCGAGCTCGACCTCGGCCGCATCGAACGGTTCCTGGCGCTGGCCTGGGAGTCCGGCGCGCAGCCGGTCGTGGTCCTCACCAAGGCCGACCTGGTCCCGGACCCGGCGACCCTCGCGCACCTCGTCCAGGACGTGGAGACGACGGCACCGGGCGTG
The DNA here is from genome assembly GCF_044769305.1 of Streptomyces sp. NPDC090499. Lineage (NCBI taxonomy): Bacteria > Bacillati > Actinomycetota > Actinomycetes > Kitasatosporales > Streptomycetaceae > Streptomyces > Streptomyces sp. NPDC090499. Next base: position 403,386 of record NZ_JBIVXP010000002.1, on the reverse strand, counting down.
CCCGTCCTGACGGTCAGCGCGCACGCGGGCGACGGCCTGGACGTGCTGGTCGCCCTCGTCGGCTCCGGGACGTCGGTGCTGCTCGGCCAGTCCGGCGCCGGCAAGTCCACTCTCGCCAACGCGCTCCTCGGCGAGGACGTGATGGACGTCCGGGCCGCCCGGGACGTCGACGGCAAGGGCCGCCACACCACCACCACCCGCAACCTCCTCGGGCTCCCGGGTGGGGGCGTCCTGATCGACACGCCCGGACTGCGGGGCGTGGGGCTGTACGACGCCGAGACCGGCGTCGGCCAGGTGTTCGCCGAGATCGAGGAACTGGCGGAGAGCTGCCGGTTCTCCGACTGCGGACACGAGAGCGAGCCCGGCTGCGCGGTGCGCTCCGCGGTGGAGGCCGGGGAACTGCCCGTACGCCGGCTGGAGAGCTACCGCAAGCTGATGCGGGAGAACCAGTGGATCGTCGCGAAGACGGACGCCCGGCTCAGGTCCGAGATGAAGAAGGACTGGAAGAAGCGGGGTGCGGAGGGGAAGGCGGCGATGGAGGCGAAGCGGGGGCGGTGGGGGTAGGGACCTGACCGCGGGAGTGGGGGGAACCGGGGCCGGTCGCGCGGCCCCGGTTCCCCCCGCCCGGCACGGGCACGTCCGCACCGGCAGGCATCCACGTCCGATTCCCGCCAGCCCCACCCCCCGCCATCACCCACACTTGACGCGTGATGGACGAAGACACCAGGTACGAGGCGGTCCGCAGCCGAGACGCCAGGTTCGACGGCGCGTTCTTCTTCGCCGTCGAGACCACCGGCATCTACTGCCGTCCCAGCTGCCCCGCCGTCACCCCGAAGCGGCGCAACGTCCGCTTCTTCCCCACCGCGGCCGCCGCCCAGGGCTCCGGGTTCCGGGCCTGCCGCCGGTGCCGCCCGGACGCGGTCCCCGGCTCCGCCGAGTGGAACGTCCGGGCCGACGTCGTCGGCCGGGCCGTGCGGCTGATCGGCGACGGGGTGGTGGACCGGGAGGGCGTCGGCGGGCTCGCCGACCGGCTCGGCTACAGCGCCCGCCAGGTGCATCGGCAGCTCACCGCGGAACTCGGCGCCGGCCCCGTCGCCCTCGCCCGCGCCCAGCGGGCGCACACCGCCCGCACGCTGCTGCAGACCACCGAACTGCCCATCACGGACATCGCGTTCGCGAGCGGCTTCGCCAGCGTGCGGCAGTTCAACGACACCGTCCGCGCCGTGTACGCCACCACCCCGAGCGAGCTGCGCGAGGCCGCGCCCGGCGGCCGCGGCGCCCGGCGCGGCTCCCCGGCCGCCGGCATCCCGCTGCGGCTCGCCCACCGCGGCCCGTACCAGGCTGGCCCCGTCTTCGACCTGCTGGCACACGAGGCCGTGCCCGGCGTGGAGGAGGTCACCGGCACCCCCGGCACGCGCACCTACCGCCGAACCCTGCGGCTGCCGTACGGCCGTGCGGTCGTCGCCGTCGACGAACGGACCGGCACGACGCGCGCGTCCGCCACGGGCCTCGGCGCCCACCCCGGCGGCTGGCTCGAAGCCCGGTTGCGCCTTACCGACCCGCGCGACCTGACCACCGCCGTACAGCGGCTGCGCCGGCTGTTCGACCTCGACGCCGATCCGTACGCCGTCGACGAGCGGCTCGCCGAGGACCCCCGGCTCGCCCCGCTGGTCGCCGCCCGGCCGGGGCTGCGGTCGCCCGGCGCCGCCGACCCGGCCGAGGCCGCCGTACGGGCCCTAGTCGGCACCGCGGGCGCCGAGCGGCTGGTACGGCGGTACGGCACGGCGCTGGACGCTCCGTCCGGCGGCCCCACCCACCTGTTCCCCGAGCCCGCGGTGCTCGCCGCGGCGGAGCCCGACGGCAGCCTCGGCGCGCTCGCCGCGGCACTGGCCGACGGGACGCTGCGGCTGGATCCGGGCGTCGACCGGGACGAGGCGGGGGCGGCGCTGCGGGCCCTGCCCGGGATGGACCCGGCGACCGTCGCCACCGTCCGCGTCCGCGCCCTCGCCGACCCCGACGTCGCACTGCCCGGCCTGCCCGGCCTCGACGTACCGGACGAGTGGCGGCCCTGGCGCTCGTACGCCTCCCGGCACCTGCTGGCGTGACGCCGGCCGGGGTGGGGGTGGGGACGCTTACCGGCGCCGGCAGGGTGCCGCTGGACACGGCTAGGCAGCGGCCCCGTAAGGGGCGCTGGGGGTACCCCCGGCCGAAGGCTGGGGGAGGAACTGCGCGACCAGCCCCCACCCACCCGCGGCCACAGAACGACCGTCGCCACCCGAACAGAAAACCCCCCACTCCGCCACCCGGGTGGTCTCCTGGTCGCGTCGCTGTTCAGGGCACCGCCTGTATGTCACTTTCCCCTCCAGTAGGCCTCGGAAGGGCAGGTGCGGATGGGCAGGTTCGGGCGCGTGCTCGTCGTGGCGTTGTTGTCGGTGATGGGGGTGAGCGGGCGGGCCGGGGCCGACCCGGAGCCGGCGCTCTGGGCCGGGAGCTGGGAGGCCGCGCCGTCAGGTACCGAACCGGCGGTGCCCGGCGCCGCGTACCGCAACGTGGTGCACCTGAGCGTCGGCGGCAGCGAGGTCCGGGTGCGGGTCAGCAACCGGCTGGGCGGCGCCCCGCTCCGGCTCGGGGCCGTCACCGTCGCCCTGCGGCAGGGCAGCGGCCCGGCCGCCGTGGCCGGTTCGATGCGCGCCGCCACCTTCGCGGGCGCCGGCACCGCCGTCGTACCCGTCGGACAGGACCTGGTCAGTGACCCGGTGCCGCTCGTCGTGCCGGCCGGCGCCGACCTGCTGGTCAGCGTCGAGACCCCCGGCGACTCCGGGCCCGCCACGTACCACCGGGTCGCCCTGCAGACCAGCTACCTCGCCGAGGACGGCACCGGGCGCGCCGACGACGAGGACGGGGGCGCCTACACCCGCACCACCGGCCACTGGTTCTACGTCACCGGCGTCGACGTGCGGGCTGTGACCCGCGGCACCGTGGTCGCCTTCGGTGACTCCCTCACCGACGGCAACGGCACCAGCATGGACGCCAACCACCGCTGGCCCGACCGCCTCGCCGAGCGGCTGCGGTCCTTCCCGGTCGGCGTCCTCAACGCCGGCATCTCCGGCAACCGGCTCCTGCTCGACAGCACCGGAGGACCGGCGGCCCTCAGCCGCCTGGACGCCGACGGGCTCGACCGGAGCGGGGTCCGCACCCTGGTCCTCCTCGAAGGCATCAACGACATCAAGGGCACCCCGGAGGTCACGGACCCCGACGATCTCGTACGGGCCTACCGGACCATCGTGGCCCGCGCCCACGGGCGGGGGATCCGGGTGGTCGGCGCGACCCTCACCCCGTACCAGGGGTACAGCGCCTACACCGCCGCCCGGGAGGCCGTACGGCAGCGGGTGAACGCGCTGATCCGCACCGGACACGTCTTCGACGCGTACGTCGACTTCGACGCCGTCGTCCGGGATCCGCAGCAGCCCGGCCGTATCCGGCCCGCCTACGACCCCGGCGACCACCTGCACTTCAACGACACCGGCACGCGCGCCCTCGCCGACGCCGTCCCGCTCGCCGACCTGCTCTGAACACTCAGCCGGCCCAGATCACCGCGGTCAGCCAGCCGGCCGCGACGAGCAGGCAGGCGAACAGCTCGGCCAGCACGCTGGAGCCGCCCGCGTTCATCGCGGTGCGCAGGGCGGCCCGCGCCTCGGCACGGCGGCCGAGCCGGAGGCGTTCGTGCAGGTAGATCCCGGCCATGAAACCGGGGATCGCACCGAGCACGGGGAGCAGGACGAAACCGAGGACGGCGCCGGTACCGGCGTACACGCCCATCCTGGGGGTGGCGCCGCTCGCCCGGAGCCGGCGCGGGGGCAGGACCCAGCGGACCACCAGCGCCACCAGCAGCACCAGGGTCGCCCCGACCAGGACCGTCCAGGCCACCGGACGCGGGTCGTACAGCGCCCACCACAGCACCGCGGCCCACACCAGTCCCGTCCCCGGCACCCCGGGCACCAGCACCCCGCACAGGCCGAGCACCAGCACCAGGCCGACCAGCAGGAGTTCCCCTGCTCCCATCTGCCCAGAGTGCCGGACGGCGGGCGGACACGCAGGTCAGTTCCGGGTCACCCAGCCCCGTTCGTACGCGTGCCAGCCCAGCTGCATGCGGGTCGACACCCCGGCCAGCCCCATCAGCCGCCGCACCCGGCGCTGCACGGTCCGCAGGCCCACGTCGAGCTGCTTGGCGACGCTGGCGTCGGTGAGGCCCGCCAGCAGGAGCGACAGCACCTCCAGGTCGGTGGTGTCGGGGCCGTCCGGCTCCTCCTCGACCACCCCCGTCGCGCCGAGCCGCAGCGGCAGCGCCTCCCGCCACACCGACTCGAACAGGCCGCACAGGAGTTCCAGCAGGCCGCTGGCGTGCACCACCAGGGCGGCGGGTTCCGCGGCCTGCGAGGTGAGCGGGACCAGCGCCAGCGCGCGGTCGGCGACCACCAGCTTCGTCGGCACCCGCTCCACCACCCGCACCTGCTCGTCCCGGCCGAGCGCGGCCGTCAGCTCCGGGACGGCGTCCGGCAGGCCGAGCGCCGACCGCTCCACCACCACCCGGTAGCGCACGCCCCGCTGCGCGGCCTGTTCCTCCGCCTCGTTCTCCGTCCCGGTGACCGCCACCGGCTTGCCCGTGACCAGCGCGCACACCTCGTCCAGGGCACCCAGCTGGAGCTGGCGGAACCGCCGGGCGACGGCCGGGGCGCCGGTCACCACCTCCACCAGGTCGGGCACCGCGGGCCCGGCGGCGGCCGCCCGGTACTCCTCCGCGAGCAGCGCCGCCGCCAGCTCCGCCTGCTCCAGTTCGTGCCGCTGCTGGGTGAGCAGGGCGCCCAGCGCGACCCCGGGCGGCGCCGCCACCCAGCGGTCCGGGCAGCCCGGGGACCGGGCCGCAAGCCCGTGCCGCTCCAGCCGGCGCAGCGCGCGCTCGGTGTCCGGCTCCGCCAGCGTCAGACGCCGTGCCAGGCCCGGCACGTCGGCGGCGCCCGCGGACATCAGCGCCCGGTACGCCGACTCGTCCCGTTCGTCCAGCCCCAGCGCTGCCAGCATCGACCCGTGTCCCTCCCTCGACGTGCGGTGGCATGGCGGGAACCGGCCACGGCGCAAACCCGCCGCGGCCCATCATCGCCGTACCGCGGGTCACTCTGCCAAGATCACGTCATCGCAGCGCCTTCGCACGGGAAACCGATGCGCCATTCACAGCTGACCACCAGGAAGACCCGTCACAATCTGGCCTTCCGGCCGACGCGAGGGCGTTCGGCCGTGCGAACGGTGACCGGCCCCACGACGCGGGTACGCGTAGGGGATCTGGGGCCGGTCACTCCGGTGTCGCCGGGTGGTTCTCCCGTGGGGGGTGGGACCACCCGGCGACTCACACGTGTCAGCACCGGCACCCACTCCACCGCTGTCACCCCTGTCCGGCACGCCTCGTCCGTGTCCTGCGTGCCCGTCTGTCCCGTCCGTCCCGCGCGTGTCGCCGATTCCCTTTCCTGGCACGGGTGTTCGGGATGTCCCTCGCCACGCCGTTCGAGCGGGGGTCGGGTGCGGGATTTTCCTGATGCCCCGTTTTCATCCGGCCCCCGCGGTGGACAATTAGGGGCATGAGCCAGCCAGGGGGTAGGCCCACCCGTCACGACGACGACTGGTGGGGGCAGTTGTACGACGACTCCACCGAGGACACCGGACCCACTTCCGCACCCGATTCCCTGGACGACCGTTTCGCCTCGGCGAAGAAGACGGTGGGGGGACGGCGGGGCGTCACCGCGGAGCCGGGCGACGACGAGCCGCCCCCGCCGACGGTGCCGGCCCAGCGGGCGCCCGCCGCCCCCGCCGAGGGCCCCCGGGCCGCCGTGCAGACCTGGCCCTGGGACGAGGAGGACCAGGAGCCGCCGGCCGCGGACGACGGCCCGGCGGACCTCCACCCCGCCACCAGGACCGACCTGCCCGGCCCGCCCGCGTACGCGCCCCAGGAGATCCCGGACACCTCGGCCGCCCCGGCCGTTCCGGCCGCCGCCTCGGCCTCCTCCGTGGACTACGTCGGCTCCGGACCGCCCACCTACGACGCCGAACCCACCGCCCTGCCCGCCGCCGACCCCGACGAACTCGACGACCTGGTCTCCGACACCGTCCTGGACGGCGCCCGGTACGGCGCCTGCACCCTGCGCGCCGTCTCGCAGCGCGGCGACTCCGCCCGGTACCGGGGCGAACCGCGCCGCGACGCCCTGCTCACCGCCCGCTTCGGAGCCGGCGAACAGGCCCTGGTCCTGGTCGCGATGGCCACCGGCGCCCGCGCCACCCCCGGCGCCCACCGGGCCGCCGCCGAACTGTGCGAGTGGATCGCCCGCGCCGTGGGCCGCAGCCACCAGCGGCTCACCGACGACATCCAGGCGGCCCGGCGCGGCGACCTCAAGTCCGGGCTGCACCGGCTCACCGACCGCAGCCTCGGCAAGCTCCGCGCCAGCGCCGCCGAACAGGGCATCGCCCCCGAGGAGTACGCGGCCAGCCTGCGCTGCCTCCTGCTCCCTGCCCACCCCCAGTGCCGTACCCGGGTCTTCTTCGGGGTCGGCGAGGGCGGCCTGTTCCGGCTGCGGGGCGGTGAGTGGCAGGACATCGAACCGCGCGTCGACACCGACAGCGCCGGTGAACCCGTGCTCGGCTTCGGCTCGCTGCCCTCCGAGACCCCGCAGGGCGACCGGCTCACCATGGACCTCGGCATCCCGACCCCGCCGAGCCCCTACGAACCGGCCCCCGAGCCGCCCCGCGACCCGTTCCTGTTCCGGGCCTCGGTAGCCCGCCCGGGTGATGCCCTCGTGATGTGCACGGGCGGCCTCGCCGAACCGCTGCGCGGCGAGCCCGCGCTCTGCGCCTACCTGGCCCGACGCTGGTCCGGCCGCACCCCGCCGGGCCTCGCCGCGTTCCTCGCGGACGCCCAGGTCCGGGTCAAGGGGTACGCCGACGACCGTACGGCGGCGGCCGTCTGGGAGGCGTGAGCGCGGCCTCTGTGGATACATGGAAGGGCATCGCGGGGGAGCCGGAGATCCGCGCAGCCGAAGGGTGCCCGACCGCCATGGCCAAGCAGAACGTCGCCGAACAGTTCGTCGACATCCTCGTCCGCGCCGGTGTGCGCCGCCTCTACGGCGTCGTCGGCGACAGCCTCAACCCGGTCGTCGACGCCGTCCGCCGCAACTCCGCCATCGACTGGATCCACGTCCGCCACGAGGAGACCGCCGCCTTCGCGGCCGGTGCCGAGGCCCAGATCACCGGCACCCTGGCGGCCTGCGCCGGCTCCTGCGGCCCCGGCAACCTGCACCTCATCAACGGCCTCTACGACGCCCACCGCTCGATGGCCCCGGTGCTCGCCCTCGCCTCCCACATCCCGTCCAGCGAGATCGGCCTCGGCTACTTCCAGGAGACCCACCCCGACCGGCTCTTCCAGGAGTGCAGCCACTACAGCGAGCTGATCTCCAGCCCGCAGCAGATGCCCCGCCTCCTCCAGACCGCCATCCAGCACGCGGTCGGCCGCAGCGGGGTGAGCGTCGTCTCGCTGCCCGGCGACATCGCCGACCAGCCCGCCCCGGAACAGTCCGCCTCGGCGGCCATCGTCACCTCCCGGCCCACCGTCCGCCCCGGCGACGCCGAACTCGACAAGCTCGTCGCGATGATCGACGCGGCGGACAAGGTCACCCTGTTCTGCGGCAGCGGCACGGCCGGCGCCCACGCGGAGGTCATGGAGCTGGCCGGGAAGATCAAGTCCCCGGTCGGCCACGCCCTGCGCGGCAAGGAGTGGATCCAGTACGACAACCCCTACGACGTCGGCATGAGCGGGCTGCTCGGCTACGGCGCCGCCTACGAGGCCACCCACGAGTGCGACCTGCTGATCCTGCTCGGCACCGACTTCCCGTACAACGCCTTCCTCCCCGACGACGTGCAGATCGTCCAGGTCGACGTCCGCCCCGAGGTGCTGGGCCGCCGCTCCCGCCTGGACCTCGCGGTGTGGGGCGACGTGCGCGAGACGCTGCGCTGCCTGGTGCCGCGGGTGCGGGCCAAGGAGAACCGGCGGTTCCTCGACCGGATGCTGAGGAAACACGCGGACGCGCTGGAGGGGGTGGTGAAGGCGTACACCCGCAAGGTCGAGAAGCACGTCCCGATCCACCCGGAATACGTGGCCTCGGTCCTCGACGAACTCGCCGACGACGACGCGGTGTTCACAGTCGACACCGGCATGTGCAACGTGTGGGCGGCCCGCTACCTCTCGCCCAACGGCCGCCGCCGGGTCATCGGTTCCTTCTCGCACGGCTCGATGGCCAACGCGCTGCCGATGGCGATCGGCGCCCAGTTCACCGACCGGCGGCGGCAGGTCGTGTCGATGTCCGGTGACGGTGGATTCGCCATGCTGATGGGCGACTTCCTCACCCTGGTCCAGTACGACCTGCCGGTGAAGGTGGTCCTCTTCAACAACTCGGCGCTGAGCATGGTCGAGCTGGAGATGCTGGTCGCGGGGCTGCCCGCGTACGGCACCGGCAACACCAACCCCGACTTCGCCGCCGTCGCCCAGGCCTGCGGCGCCTACGGGGTGCGGGTCGAGAAGCCGAAGCAGCTCGCCGGCGCGCTCAGGGACGCCTTCCGGCACAAGGGGCCCGCCCTGGTCGACGTCGTCACCGACCCCAACGCGCTCTCCATCCCGCCGAAGATCAAGGCCGAGATGGTCACCGGGTTCGCGCTCTCCGCGTCCAAGATGGTCCTCGACGGCGGCGTGGGCCGGATGGTCCAGATGGCCCGCTCCAACCTGCGCAACGTACCCCGGCCGTGACCGGCGGCACCGCTCAGTCGGTGGGCACCCACTGGCGGACGCCGTCCACCGAGCCGTACCAGTAGTGCGGCAGGCCCTTGATGGAGCTGGTGCGGAACGGCCGTCCGTGGTCGTCGATCCGGACCGTGCCGCTGCGGCCCTGTGACGACCAGTCGAGTTCGAGGTACCAGCGGCAGTCGCAGCCCGCGGTGCTCGCCTTGACGCGCAGCACCTCGGGGTCGGTGGCCGAGACCCGGTAGGGCAGGTGCATGGTCGAGACGGTTCCCCCGTCGGGACCCTCACCGGCCACCGGGCGGGCGATCGGGCGGTCCTTGTCCAGGTTCACGTCGAAGTACCGCGGGGTGAGCCCGCCGCCGCAGCCGTCGGCCATGGAGTAGGCGATGCCGGGCGCGGGAGCCGTACGGCCGACGACGCGCACCCGCAGCGCCTCCAGGACGACGGCGGTGGCCGAGCGGCCCTGCACGGAGACGTCCACGATCGTGTTGCCGCCGTGCACCGCGCCCTGGGTGGCCGCCCAGGCGCCGGCGTCCTGCGGGGCGGGCGGCGGCGGGACCCGGGCCGGCTGCTTGTCGATGACGTAGTCGTGGTCGCAGCCCAGGTCCCACAGCTGCGAGTTCGCGGTCCAGGCGAGGGGGACGCCGGTCGGGGCCGGGGAGCCGGGTGCGCCGCTGCCGGAGGGGGAGGGGGTCCCGGTGCCGCCGGGGGAGGACGGGGACGTGGGGGAGGGGGTGGCCGAGGCGCGGTTCGGCGCCGGGCCGGTGGTGCCGCTGCCGTGGCGCTCGGCGTCACCGGCGGCGGTCGTGGCGGAGGAGCCGGGGTCCCGGGCCGCGTTCCCTGTGGCCTGCCGGTGGTCCGGGAGGGCGGCCAGGGTGCCCAGGGTCGCCAGGAGCACGGTGGCCACGGCCGAGGCGACCAGCGTGCGCCGCCGTCGGTACCAGGGGCGGGCGACGGGGGCGGCTGCCGCTGTGGGGGCCGTTTCCGCCAAGGGTTCCGCGGCAGCTTGGGGGGCGGTGTTCTCCGCATTCTCGGTGTTCTCCGCGTTCCCGGCGCGCTCCGTGTGCTCCGCCGCGCGTGGGCGCTGGCGTGCGGCCACCGCGCGCAGCCAGCGTTCGTGGAGTTCGAGCCGTTCCTGCGGTGTCGCCCCGCAGAACGCGGCCAGTCTCTCCACCGGAGCGAAGTCCAGCGGTACCGCCTCGCCCGCGCAGTAGCGGTGCAGGGTGGAGGTGTTCATGTTCAGCCGACGGGCCAGGGAGCCGTAGCTCCGGTCCGTACGGTCCTTCAACTGCCGCAGCAGCGCCGCGAACTCCTCGACGTCGTCGCGCACGGGTACCCTCCCCCGGTCCTCGCCATCCCAGGCACTCATATACCTGCACGTCAACGGGGCTGGGATGGTTCCAGGGCGGGGAAACGGCCGGTCGCCGTTGCGGTCCACGCCGGTGACGGCCGATGCTCTTGGTGTCGCACCGAGCAGGGCCGGACCGACCAGCCGGCCGCCCCGGCGACAGCCCACACCCATGCACCGACCCACGGGGGAACACCCATGCCCAAGCGCACCCGAGCAGGCGCGCTCACCGCACTCGCCGGCGCCGCACTCGTCGCCGGTACCGCACTCGCCGCTCCCGCGGCCGCCGCACCCAGGGCGCCCGGCTTCCTCGCGGCGGCCGACCTGCCGCCGCGGGCCGGCACGTCCTGGACGGCCGGCAAGGTCACCGCCGGTATTCCGGAGGAGGTCAGGCAGGACATCTGCATCGGCGTCGGGCTGGGCGGCGGCCAGGACTCCTGGTACCGGAAGTTCCGGACCGACCTCGACACGAGTGCCCGTCAGGTCAGCGCCGAGCTGCCCAGCGTCAGCCTGGCGAAGGGCCGGTTCGCGAAGCTCGACGAGGACATCGTGTCCTGCGCGGACCGGATCGAGATGGCGGACCCGCAGATCCGGGCCACGTTCCAGGACCACGGCACCCTCCCGGCCGGGGACGGCGCCCATGTCTACGCCCTGCGCACCGTGACCGCCTGGGGTGCCAGTGACATCCGGATGATCTCCGTCGGCCGGGAGGGGCGCACCGTCACCGTCGTGGACTGGGGACAGCTCGGCGGCTTCGTGGACGCGCCCGTGAACGCCTTCAAGAAGACCACCACCACGGCCGTGAACAAGCTCCACTGACACACGGTCACCGGGACCGGGGCCGCCCTCTCCCTCGGGGGAGGGGAGGGCGGCCCCAGACGCAAGACGCAAGACGCAAAGACACGAACAGACAGAAAACGGGGAACAGACATGAGCAGCAAGACCCGCGCCGTCCTCACCGCAGGCGTCCTCGCCGTGGCCCTCGGGCTCGGCGCCACCGCCCAGGCCTCGGCCGGCGCACCGCGCACCGTCAGTGGCAACCCGGCCGACAACATCACCCGCATCGCCGACTTCTACGGCGCCTACATCGACGCGGAGAGCGACCCGGACGGCAGCGGCAACCTGCCCACCGCGCTGCGTGCCTACTACATCGCCCCGACCTACCTGAAGAAGCTGAAGGCCTGGGAGAACCGCGAGCACGCGGACGGGGTGCTGCGGGCCCAGAACACCCCGCTCAAGTGGAAGGTCACGGACAACGGCACCGGAAAGTACACGGAGGCCGTCATCACGCTCACCTGGAGCCGCAACACCACCTCGAAGCTGGTCGTCGACATGACCCGTGACACCCACAAGATCGTCAACATCGGCACCAAGGGCCTCGGGAGCAAGTAGCCGGAAGGACAGGTTTCGGCCAGGTTCGCCGGTGCCGCGGACCGCGTGAAACAGCCCGGGGGGTTGCATACAGGGCTGAATCACGCCGGGTCCGCGGCACCCTTGGCGCGTACGGGGCGGTCCGGGCGGCGGCGTACCGGCCGCGCCGGTTCCGGGACTTGGCCGAACACCCGGTCGTCATCGGCGTGACATGACTGGCCCGTGCCCGAGCGGGCATGGATCCCCGTGAACGTGTTCGATCAGGAGGGGATCCGGCAAACAGCGTGCGGGCGGGGGTCATGAACAGTCAGGCACGAGGGGGCGGTCCCGTGGCCATCGGGGCCTCCTCGGCGCAGACGGCGGGGGAAGAGACCGACACGACGGAACGGGGAAACACGTCGCAGCTCAGGCGCCGGCTGGGACGGTCGGACCTGCGGGCGGTGCCCGAGGCGCGCAGGGAACTGCGCGAGCTGCTGCGGCACTGGGGGCGGCCCGGCCGCTCCGAGATAGCGGAACTGCTCACCAGCGAACTCGTCACCAACGCGCTCGTCCACACCGACCGGGAGGCGGTGCTGACGGCCGTCGTGGAGTCGGGCCAACTACGGGTGGAAGTACGGGACTTCGTGGCCCGCAGGCCGCGGGTCTGTGCCCCGGACAGCGACTCCGACGACGGCACGCACGGCCGGGGCCTCGTACTGGTCGACGCCTTCGCCGACGCCTGGGGCGTCCAGGCGCACGAGGTCGGCAAGTCGGTCTGGTTCGAACTGGACGCGGAGGCCGCCTAGGGCTTGAGGACGATCTTGCCGTGGGTGTGGCGGCGTTCGAGCTCGGTGTAGGCCTCGCGGACCTGCGTGAGCGGATAGACGTTCGCGATCGGCACCTCGATGCGTCCGTCGGCGATCAGTGCGGCCAGCTCGGCGAGCACCTGGGCGCCCGGCCCCGCTTCTGCTCCTCCGTCGGTCTTCACCCCGTGTTTCGCGGCGGCCGCGAAATCGGCGATGGTGTCGATCCGCTCGTTCGCGACGCCGAGGGCGAGGGCCAGCTCGACGTAGCCGTTGCCGTGGGTGTCGATGAAGGCGTCCACACCGCTGGGCGCGGCGGCCCTGATCCGGTCCTCGACGCCGTCACCGTACGCGACGGGGATCACACCGTGGCTGCTCAGCCACGGGTGGTTGCTCGCGCTTGCCAGGCCGATGACGGTGGCTCCGGTGCGGCGGGCGAGCTGGACGGCGAGCGAGCCGACGCCGCCCGCGGCCCCTGACACGACGACGGTTTCGCCCTCCTTGGGCTCGACCGAATGGACCGCGCCCCATGCGGTCACGCCGACGACGTACAGGCTGCCGGCCACCTCCCACGAGACGTTCTCCGGCTTGCGGGTGAGGTCGCCGGCCTCGACCAGGACCAGTTCGGCCTGGGAGGCGCGCTTGTTGCTGAACCCGATCACCTCCTCGCCGGGCGAGTGCCCGTCGACCTCGGCGCCGACCTCCTCGATGATCCCGGCGAGGTCGCTGCCCTGCCCGGACGGGAACGTCGACGGGAAGATGTGTGCCACCGCCCCGGTGCGGATGGCCGCTTCGCTGGGGTTGATACCGGCCGCCTTGACCCGCACGAGGACCTGCCCCTCGGCGGGAACCGGGCGCTCGACCTCGTCGACCCGCAGCACGTCGATCCCGCCGAACCCGTCGTACCTGACCGCTTTTGGCATGGTCTATACCTCTCCTCGACGAAGTCCCGCTTTTTGTTGCCATGTAAACAACTTTGACGTCACGCTACGCCGCAAAAGAGTTACATGTCAACGAATCGAGAAAGGGCCGGGGCGAAACCGGCCGGCGAAACCGGACGGCGGTATTGCCGGCGGTGGCACTGCCTCAGCAGGCCGACTCGGCCATGCCCCCCTCCGCGCAGGCGCCGTCGGCCTGATCCGGGCCGTTCGACCCGCCGAGGAGGTGCTGCGCGTTGAAGTGGTTGTCGATGGCCTCGGTGATGCCGATGAGGGCGTCGAGCTGTTCCGGGGACAGCACGTCGGCGAAGCAGTGGCGGATGCCCTCGACCCAGGCCGGCCAGGCGGCGTCGAACGCGGCGAGTCCCGCGTCGGTCATCACGATGTCGTAGCCGCGGGCATCACCTTCGCTGGGTGCACGCTTGACGGTGCCCCGGGTCTCCATCCGGGAGATCTGACGCGAGAGGCGGCTTCGCTCCCAGTGCAGCGCAGCTGCCATGTCGCGGGCGCGCTGCCTGCGCTCCGGGATTCTGGAGAGCCTGAGCAGGATCACGAAGTCCGCCTCGGTCAGCCCGAAGTCGCGGGCCAGCCGACGGGCAAGCACCTCGTTGACCTCGATGCGCATGCGCTGGAACCCGATCCAGGCCCGGGTCTCCCGTTCGTTCAGTCGCTCCTGCTCCATGCGGTCGAGCCTACCTAGATTGTCGGCACGTACGGACAGGCGGTTTCGTCCACTTCTGGGGGCTTCCTGGTTTTGTTGACATGTAACCCTTCGCGGCATAGCGTGGACGGCAGTGTTGTTTACATGGCAACAAACCCACCCTCGAAAAGGAACTTCCCGATGTCCACCCCTACCGCCATCGCAACCGGCACCTACACGTTGGACACCACCCGATCCACGATCAGCGTGAGCCACAAAGCCATGTGGGGCCTGGCAACCGTCCAAGGCACCTTCGCCGCGCGGTCCGGCGCGGCCGAGGTCCACGACGACGGGTCCGCCGACGGCACCGTCACCATCGGCGCCGCGTCCCTGGACACCGCCAACGCCAAGCGGGACGAGCACCTGCGCTCCGACCGGTTCTTCGACACCGCGCACCACCCGACGATCTCCGTGGCAGTGCGCCGGGCAACGCTCGGGGCGGACGGCAGGACCGTTTCCGTCGACGCCCGGATCACCGTCCGCGGCGTCACCCGTCCGCAGACACTGACCGCGACCATCACCGAGACCACACCCGACGCCGTGACGCTCAGTACCCGGTTCGAGGTGGACCGCACCGCGTACGGCCTGTCCTGGAACTGGGCCGGCATGCTGCGCGGACCCGCCGTCATGACGGCCGACCTGCGCTTCACCCGATCCTGACGACCGACGACCAACAGGAGTTCGACATGAGCGAGGCACCGGACTGGAACACGAAGACCATCACGGAGTTCCGGGCGAACGAGGGCAGGGTCGGCGGGGTCTTCGAAGGCGCTCCGATCGTCCTGTTGCACCACCGCGGCCGCAAGAGCCGACGAGAGTACGTCAGTCCGGTGATGTATCTGCCGCACGAGACCGAGCCGGACATCATCTATGTCTTCGCGACCAGTGGCGGAGCGCCGAACAATCCGGATTGGTACTACAACCTGGCGGAGGCCGGCGCCGGCAGCGTCGAACGCGGAACCGAGGCCTACCAGGTGACCGTCCGCGATCTGGCCGGCGATGAACGCGACCGTGTCTACGCCGAACAGGCGCGGCGCTACCCGGGCTTCGCCGAGTACGCACGCCAGACAGCCGGTGTGCGCACGATCCCTGTTCTCGAACTCGGCCGGGCGTAGCCCGCACGCCGAGCACGGATTCCCGGGACGCCCGCAGCTGCTTCGTCCACGCCGGTGTCGCGTGGGCCCGTGTCCCGTTCTGCCGGAAGACGCGAGCACCCGATACGACGAGCCGCCCGACAGCCACCTCGCCGAACCGCCTCCCCGCGCAGCGGCCATCGGGATCGGCGACCCCCTCGAAGCCTGCCGCTCACAACCGAAGACAGGCCCCGGGCCGGATGCGCGCCGGTATGCACAACGGGACGGGGGCGTGACCGTCATGGTCACGCCCCCGTCCCGAGGTGCTGTACGGCAGCAGGCGGTCAGCCGAACTGCTGCTCCAGGTCCTTGAGCTTGCGCTCCAGGGAGTCGAGGCGCGGCAGCGCCATTGTGTCGTCCTCCGCGGTCAGGTCGACCGTGATCGGGTCAGACCCTTTGCGGACGGGCTGCAGGGAGGGCCGCTGGCGTACGGGCAGCTGCTCCGGCGCTATGGCAGGCTCCGCAGTGGGCTGGGAGGCGCGCTCCACCTGGTGCACCTCGTCCTGCCTGCCGACACGCCCGACGAATCCCCGGTGGCCCCGGCTTATGGCCTTGAGCTGAGCCCGCTCCAGACGGTGCGCCTCGCGGCGGCGCAGTCGGTTCTCCTCCTTCTGCCGCTTGTCGTCGCGCACCTCCTCGACCGCCTCGTCCAGGCTGCGCACACCCTCCAGGAGCATCAGCGACCAGGCCCGGTAGGTCTCGACGGGAGCGCGCATCCAGCGAACGATACGGATCTGGGGCAGCGGGCGCGGCACCAGACCCTGCTCGCGGAGCGCGGCCCTGCGGGTCTGCTTCAGCGCGCGGTCGAAGAGCACGGCTGCCGAGAGCGACATGCCGGAGAAGAACTGCGGAGCACCGTCGTGGCCGCCGCCCCTGGGCGCGTGCACCCAGTTGAACCAGGCAGAGGCGCCCGCGAACGTCCACACCAGAATCCGGGAACCGAGCGCCGCGTCACCGTGGCTGGCCTCGCGCACCGCGAGGACGGAGCAGAACATCGCCGCACCGTCGAGGCCGAACGGCACCAGGTACTCCCAGCCGCCGGACAGGTTGAGGTTCTGCTGGCCGAAGCCGACCAGCCCGTGGAAGGAGAGCGCCGCGGCGACCGCCGCACAGCAGAACAGGAGGACGTAGGAGGCGGTGGCGTATATGGCCTCCTTGCGCCGACGGCGCTCCTCGCTGCGCTCCCACGAGTCGTCCTTCGCGTGCTCCCCGCCGGACCGCTTGGAGCGCGCAAGCACCGCCACCGCGACCAGCATGCCCAGGAGCAGTACGGCGCCGGGAAGCAGCCAGTTCAGCGATATGTCGGTCAGTCTCATCTAGGGGTCCCTTGCATTGGGATAGGGCGTATCGCCCGCCATAGTGGCCCAATCCCACTGGCCCTCAGGGGGTTTCGGGGCAAGAGGCCGCCAAGGAAGTGCAAGGGGATGCCCCAGGGCGGCATTCTGCTCGAACTGCCGCGTGAGGGGCGGGAGTTGAGTTCGAGTAAGACTACCCATACGGGTGGTTCCTCGGAAAGTTCCTGCGGCAAGTGAGGAAGTTGTGAATTTCCTGTCCGCGCAGGGGTGATCTTGCCATCGGCGATCTTAGTGGATGCCAGCGGGTGCCGTGTCCCCGGGGGTGGGTGTTGCGGGGCCTGAGGGGGACTCAGGCCGCGGCGGCCGCCGTGAGTTTGGCGATCCGTTCGTCGTCGCAGGTGCGCGGGCAGGTGGCGCAGGTGTCCTCGGGGCGCAGCGTGTAGTACATGCAGCAGCTCGCCCGGTCCCGGGTCGGCAGCGGCTGCCCGGCCGGTCCTGACAGCACCCGGAAGGCGGCCGAGCCGACGTACGGCCGGGTCGCGCCCGGGAGCAGCCGTTCGAGTTCGCGTACGGCCCGTGCCTCGTCCCCGAGCAGCCCCGCGATGTACCAGAGCCCCTCGACGACCTCGTCCGTCGCCATCCCCCACAGCGCGCGCCCGCGCCGCCGCATCCGCGGCCCGAAGCCGGCGAGGACCGGCTCCAGGTGCTCGGCGACGGCCGCCCGCACCTCGGCCCGCAGCGCCTCCTCGCCGGCCACCACGACCGCGCCGGGCAGCGCCGCCGCCGGGTCGCCCGGGAGGCAGGCGAAGGAATCGACCCGCACGGCCATCCGGCCCGCCGTGCGGTCGTACGACACCGCGGTCGCGGGGAGGCGGGGGACCCGGCGGTCCAGGAACCAGGGGAGGGTGATCAGGAGACAGGCGGCCCAGCCGTAGCGGTGCAGGCCGAAGGTGGCGACCACGTCGCGGCGGGCCGGCTTCCCCTCGTCCCGCAGGATCTGCTCCTCGTCCCAGGCCAGGAACGCGTCCAATCCGGGGCCGCCGGCCGCCAGCTCGGCGGCGCCGACCCAGTCGCCGCCCCGGGGTGCCGGTTCGCCGGGACCCAGCTCCGTGACCGCCAGGTCCGGGCAGACCTCGGTGAGGCGCGCGTAGGCGGCGGAGACGGGGGAGGACATGGGCTACCACCGATCGGGTGCGGGCCGACACTCAGATAAGTATGCCTTACCTTACCCACCCGTTCGGAAATTTGAACCAGCGCCTTGTGCGCCTAAGGTGCTTGACGGACAAGTAACAACCCGCCGTTAATGACCCAAGTGCCGCCGAGCCGGAGGAGGACCTGTGAACCAGCGCGCGCACCCGGCCCCCGCCGGGACGGCCAGGGTTCCGGCGCAGTCACGGTCCGAGGAGTCGGCACGGAAGGCGCCCGGTTTCCCCGACGGCCAGCCCGCCGCCCGGGGTGAGCACACTCACAGCGAGCCCCCGATCCCGCACTCCAGGCCCGCCGTGCAGCGCGCGTCCGTGCGCGGGCAGATCCTCGACGCCCTGCGTACCGCGCTCGTCAGCGGGGAGCTGGCGCCCGGCGAGGTGTACTCGGCACCGGCGCTCGGGGAGCGGTTCGGGGTCTCCGCGACGCCGGTCCGCGAGGCGATGCAGCAGCTGGCGCAGGAGGGCGCGGTCGAGGTCGTGCCCAACCGCGGGTTCCGCGTCGTCGAGCGGGGCGCCCGCGAGCTCGCGGAACTGGCCGAGGTACGGGCGCTGATCGAGGTACCGGTGCTGCTGCGGCTGGCGCGCAGCGTACCCGCCGAGCGGTGGGCCGCGTTGCGGCCGCTCGCCGAGGAGTCGGTACGGGCCGCGGAGAGCGGCTGCCGGGCGACGTACGCCGAGGCCGACCGGGCCTTCCACCGGGCGGTGCTCGCCCTCGCGGGCAACGAGCAACTGGTCCAGATCGCCGAGGACCTGCACCGCCGAGCGGTTCCGCTGCACGGGGCACGCGCCGACCTGATGGCGGACGCGGCCGAGCACGCGGCGCTGCTGGAGGCGCTGGTCGCGGGGGAGCTGGATGCGGTGCGACGGCTGGCGTCCGGGCATTTCGCCGACGCGGGCTGAGCGGCGGGTGGCGTTGCGCGGGGGCGCGCCGTAGGAGTGCGGCCCGGGTGCCGGGTGCCGGGTGCGGCGCCGCGGGGGCCGGACCGCGCGGTTCCCCGCGCCCCTGAAGGGGCGCCGCCCCGCCGAAGGCCGGGGGAGGCACCCGGCCGGCGCCGGTAAGCGTCCCCGCCCCGGCACGGCTCAGCTGCCCTGCGCCGACTTCTGGTACGCGTCGTGCCACGCCGCCTTCGCGCCCGAATCGCCTATCCGGTACACGTCGACGACCGCGCCGGCCGCCACGGCCACCGACAGCACGCCCACCACGATCCGCACCGGGAGCGCCGACCAGCGGGCACCCCTGCCGGGGGCCTGCTCCTGACCGCTGCCCCGCGTCGCCCACCACACCACCGTGGCCAGTACGAACAGACCCAGGGCCCACGGCAGCAGACCGTCGCCCAGTTCGGTGTGCCGGCGGACCAGGGTGTCCTCGGTCACGTGCCGCTCCAGCCACTCGCCGGCCTGGGTCGTCAACGGCACGCTGACCAGGGCGACCAGGGCGAGCCCCGGCAGCAGTACGCCCAGCCGCCGGGCCGCCCGCGGCCACAGCGCGGCGGCCACCAGGGCGAGGGCGGTCAGCGGGACCAGGACGACGACGATGTGGACCAGCAGGACATGGGCAGGCAGCCCGTTGACGGTGCTCATGGCGAAGCGCTCCTGTGAGGGTCGGGGCGCGTCACGCTGTCACAGCAGACTCTCAGTTTCCTCTGAGTCGGGCCTCAGGCGGTCGCCGCCCCCGGTGCGGGCGGAGTCAGCTGCCTCGCCAGCCAGGTCGGGACACCGCCCAGGAGGCGGAACAGGCGGCCGGCCTCCTCGCGCAGACGGGACGCCTCCGGCTCGGACTCCGTGTCGGCCAGGGACGCGAGCGCCGGAGCCGTGCCCACCAGGTAGCCCAGCTCCTCCCTGATCCGAAGCGACTCCGCGAAACCGTGCCGCGCCTCCGCCAACTCCCCCTCACGCAGCGCCAGTCCGGCCAGATGACGCCAGGTGAAGGAGAGCAGCAGCGGGTCGGCATGGGCGGTGGCGGCCGCATGGGCCCGGCGGTACGCGGCGCGGGCCGCCTGCGGGGAGCGGGTCAGGTTCTCCGCCAGCAGGCCCCGGCGGAAGTCGAGCAGCGCCCGTCCCGGCGCCCCCGGCGGGATCAGCGCCGCCGCCCTGCCGAGCGCGGCCCGCGCCTCGTCCGCCCGGTCGCGGACCCCGTGCAGCGTAGCCGCGTAGGCGAGTTGGCCGCGTTCACAGGCCGCCGCGCCCCGTTCCTCGTCGGTCCGGGCCACCGCCTCCGCCGTCCGCAGCGCGTCCTCGGCCTCCTCCCAGCCCCCCTCGGTGTACAGACACCGCTCGACCATCAGCCCCGCCCGCTGCAGGGTGTACGTCGGCGTGTCCGACGGCAGCAGAGCCGCCGCGTCGGCCCAGCAGGCCCGCGAGCGCAGCCGCCATACCGCGGTCTGGAGCGGATCGTCACCGTCGGTCGTTCCGTTCCCAGACATGGCGGAGTACGCCACGTTGCCCTCCCCTTGCGCGCCGTCGAGCAGTGAAGTGGTGGCCGCATTCCAGCACCGATCGCCGCGCGGGGCCAAGAGGGTGGGTGAATAATTTCACAAAGTCGTGGGACGGCGGCGGCACTTGGCACGAGCCGGTCGCACGCCCGCGTGACCTCAGCTCATCCGCAACGCCAAGAAGAAATCGAGCTTGTCCTCCAGCCGGGACAGGTCCCGGCCCGTCAACTGCTCGATCCTCCCCACGCGGTAGCGCAGCGTGTTGACGTGCAGGTGGAGACGGGTGGCGCAGCGGGTCCAGGAGCCGTCGCAGTCGAGGAACGCCTCCAGGGTCGGGATCAGCTCGGCCCGGTGACGGCGGTCGTAGTCGCGCAGGGGATCCAGGAGACGGGCGGTGAAGGCGCGGCGGACGTCGTCGGGGACGAACGGGAGCAGCAGGACGTGCGAGGCCAGTTCCTGATGACCGGCCGCGCAGACCCGGCCCGGACGGGCCGCGGCCACCCGGCGGGCGTGCCGGGCCTCCTCCAGCGCGCCGCGCAGCCCCTCCGCCGAGTGCACGGCCGCACTGACGCCGAGAGTGACCCGGCCGTCGTCGTCCAGGCCCGCCGCCAGCGGGACCCGTACGGCCTCCAGGAGGGCGTCGGCGTGGATGCCGGACTCGGAGCCGTCGTGCTCGGCGGTGACGGCCGGCAGCGGCACGAGGGCGATCGCCTCGTCGCCGGTGTGCGCCACCGCTATCCGGTCGGAGGGCTCCGGGCCGGTCGCCAGCGGGTCGACCAGGATCTCCTCCAGGAGGGACTGCGCGACCGGGCCGCCCTCGACCTCCCCGCCCTCCCACTCGACCCGGGCCACGACCACCTGCCAGTGCGGGGCGGCACCGAGCCCGGGCAGCAGGACCGGCGCGGCCACCCGCAGCCGGGCCGCGATCTCGGCCGGGGCCGCGCCCGTCTGCACCAGCTCCAGCACCTCCTGCGCCAGCCTGCGCCGCACCGTGCGGGCCGCGTCCCGGCGGTCGCGCTCCACGGCGATCAGCTGGGTGACGCCCTGGAGCAGGTCCAGCCGCTCCTCCGGCCAGTCACCGGCGTCCGCCTCCACCGCCAGCAGCCAGTCCGACAGCACGGTCTCGCGCACGTCCCGGCCGCCCTGCGGGGAGCGGCCGCTGGAGCGGATCGGGAAGAGGGAGTACGTCGTGCCGCCGAGCAGGACACGGTGCGGGCCGCGGCGGCCGGTGCGGGTGGCGGCCAGGTGCTCGGCGGCCAGACCGGCGCAGGCCTCGGCGGGCAGCGCCGGCCCCGACACCTTGGAGCCCGCGATCAGCCGGCCGGCCGGGGACAGCACCCACGCGCGCAGGTCGAGGTCGGAGCCGAGCAGGTCGAGGACCACGTCCGGGCCGCCGCCCGCCGGGCCCGAGGTCATCATCCGCCGGTGCCGGTCCACCACGGCCGCCAGATCCCCGGCGCGCTCGCCGCTGACCTGCCGTACGACATGCTCCGTGATCGTCGCGAACGCCACCGACTCGTGCACCGCGAAGAGCGGGAGGCGGTGGCGCGCGCAGGCCACGGCCAGATCGTCCGGGACGTCGCCCAGCTCCGCCTCGCCGGCCGCCAGCGCGACCACCCCGGCCTGCACCAGCAGCCGTACGAACGGCTCGGAGTCCGCCGCGTCCCGGCGCCACGCCAGGCCCGTCAGCACCAGCTCACCGCCGGACAGGTAGCGGCTCGGATCGCGCAGGTCGGTGGTCATCACCCCGCGCACGGTACGGTCCAGCTCGTCCTCGCCGCCGAGCAGCCGCAGGCCCAGCGCATCGGTGTCCAGCAGTGCGCGCAGCCGCATCTCGTCGCCGCCGTTCTGTGTCTCGAAATCTACGATGAATCTTGAAGGGTCACGGGGGAGGTGCCCGGCGGGCGCCTCCGCGGGCCGTCACCGAGGGCTGCCGGGCCGCCACCGGTGGTCGCCAGGGCGTTTCCTGCGTTTCCACAGGAAAACCAAGAGGTTACTGATGACCTCCGTTCATACGAATCTACAAGATGCCCGTGCTGGCCAGCCAACTCCTTCATGGTTTCAGTGACTGACCCCGCTGGAGTAAGGGGCGGTGTACTGGCGTCATTCCGCGTTAACAGGACATGAACGAGCCGGGCCCGCCGCACACGGATTGGCTCAATCCGCACGACTCACGAGACTCACGAGACGGAGAAGAGAGCCGGTCATGGACTTCCTTCGCCCCGCCAGCTGGGAGGAGGCGCTCGCCGCGAAGGCCGAGCACCCCACCGCAGTGCCGATTGCGGGTGGCACCGATGTGATGGTCGAGATCAACTTCGACCACCGCCGGCCCGAGTACCTCCTCGATCTCAACCGCATCGGCGATCTCTACGAATGGGAGGTCGGCGAGGAGAGCGTACGGCTCGGCGCCTCCGTCCCGTACACCCGGATCATGGAGAACCTCCGCGCCGAACTGCCCGGTCTCGCCCTCGCCTCGCACACCGTCGCCTCCCCGCAGATCCGCAACCGCGGCGGCGTCGGCGGCAACCTCGGCACCGCCTCCCCGGCCGGCGACGCCCACCCCGCCCTGCTCGCGGCCGGCGCCGAGGTCGAGGCCGAGTCGGTGCGCGGCACCCGGCTCATCCCCATCGACGACTTCTACACCGGCGTCAAGCGCAACGCCCTCGCACCGGACGAGCTGATCCGAGCGGTGCACGTGCAGAAGGCCGACGGCCCCCAGCAGTACTCGAAGGTCGGCACGCGCAACGCCATGGTGATCGCGGTGTGCGCCTTCGGCCTCGCCCTGCACCCCGAGACGCGGACGGTACGGACCGGGATCGGCTCGGCCGCCCCGACGCCCGTGCGGGCGAAGACCGCCGAGGACTTCCTGAACGCGGCGCTCGACGAGGGCGGCTTCTGGGACAACGGGAAGATCATCACCCCGTCGGTCGCCAAGCAGTTCGCGGACCTGTGCGCCGCCGCCTGCAACCCGATCGACGACGTCCGGGGCACCGCGAGCTACCGCCGCCACGCGGTCGGCGTGATGGCCCGCCGCACGCTCACCTGGACCTGGGAGTCCTACCGCGGCACCACCGAGCAGAAGGGGAGGGTCGCCTGATGCGCGTCAACTTCACCGTCAACGGACGTCCGCAGGAAGCCGACGACGTGTGGGAGGGCGAGTCCCTGCTGTACGTGCTGCGGGAGCGGCTCGGCCTGCCCGGTTCCAAGAACGCCTGCGAGCAGGGGGAGTGCGGGTCGTGCACCGTCCGGCTGGACGGCGTGCCCGTGTGCTCCTGCCTGGTCGCGGCGGGGCAGGTGGAGGGGCGGGAGGTCGTCACCGTGGAGGGGCTGGCGGAGTTCGCGGAGCGGCGGGCCTGCGGGGCGGGGCACAGTGCTATGTCACATGTCACACGTGACACCTCGCAAGGCTGGCAGCCCAAGCCCCCCTCCGACTCCCGGACCGGCGAACGCACCCAACTCTCCCCCGTCCAGCAGGCCTTCATCGACGCCGGCGCCGTCCAGTGCGGCTTCTGCACCCCCGGCCTCCTCGTCGCCGCCGACGAGATGCTGGAGCGCAACCCCAACCCGAGCGACGCGGACATCCGTGAGGCGCTCTCGGGCAACCTGTGCCGCTGCACCGGCTACGAGAAGATCATGGACGCGGTCCGCCTCGCGGCCGCCCGGCAGGGAGAGGCGGTCTGAGCGTCATGCCCACCAACAGCGCTCCGCTCGGCACTCCCACCAAGGTCACCCAGGGCTCCCGGTCGAAGGGCGGTATCGGCGAGTCCACGCTCCGCCCGGACGGCACCCTCAAGGTCACCGGCGAGTTCGCGTACTCGTCCGACATGTGGCACGAGGACATGCTCTGGGGCCAGATCCTCCGCTCCACGGTCGCGCACGCCGAGATCGTGTCCATCGACACCAGCGAGGCCCTCGCCCAGCCCGGCGTCTACGCCGTCATGACCTACGACGACCTGCCCACCGAGGTGAAGAACTACGGCCTGGAGATCCAGGACACCCCGGTTCTCGCGCACGGCAAGGTGCGCCACCACGGCGAGCCGGTCGCGATCGTCGCCGCCGACCACCCGGAGACCGCCCGCCGCGCGGCCGCCAGGATCAGGGTCGAGTACCGCGAGCTGCCCGTCATCACCGACGAGGCCTCGGCCACCGCGCCCGACGCGGTCCTGGTCCACGAGGGCCGCGACGACCACCACATCGGCCACGTCCCGCACCCCAACATCGTGCACCGCCAGCCGATCATCCGCGGCGACGCCGACGAGGCGGCGAAGCGCGCCGACGTCATCGTCAAGGGCGAGTACTACTTCGGCATGCAGGACCAGGCCTTCCTCGGCCCCGAGTCCGGGCTCGCGGTGCCGGAGGAGGACGGCGGCGTCCACCTCTACATCGCCACCCAGTGGCTGCACAGCGACCTGCGCCAGATCGCGCCTGTCCTCGGCCTGCCCGAGGACAAGGTGCGGATGACGCTGTCCGGCGTCGGCGGCGCGTTCGGCGGCCGCGAGGACCTGTCGATGCAGATCCACGCCTGCCTGCTGGCGCTGCGCACCGGCAAGCCCGTCAAGATCGTCTACAACCGGTTCGAGTCCTTCTTCGGCCACGTCCACCGCCACCCGGCCCGCCTATACTACGAGCACGGGGCAACGCGCGAAGGCAAGTTGACGCACGTCAAATGCCGGATCGTGCTCGACGGCGGCGCCTACGCCTCCGCCTCGCCGGCCGTCGTCGGCAACGCCTCCTCGCTCGGTATCGGGCCGTACGTCGTCGACGACGTCGAGATCGAGGCCATCGCCCTCTACACCAACAACCCGCCCTGCGGCGCGATGCGCGGCTTCGGCGCGGTCCAGGCGTGCTTCGCCTACGAGGCGCAGATGGACAAGGTCGCCGGGCAACTCGGCATGGATCCGGTGGAGTTCAGGAAGCTGAACGCCATGGAGCAGGGCACGATCATGCCGACCGGCCAGCCGGTGGACTCGCCGGCCCCGGTCGCCGAACTCCTGCGCCGCGTCACCGCGATGCCGCTGCCGCCGGAGCGCCAGTGGGAGAGCAGCGAGGGCGCGGACGTACGGCAGCTGCCCGGCGGTCTGTCCAACACCACGCACGGCGAAGGCGTCGTACGCGGCATCGGGTACGCGGTCGGCATCAAGAACGTCGGCTTCTCCGAGGGCTTCGACGACTACTCGACCGCGCGGGTGCGGATGGAGGTGGCCGGCGGCGAGCCGGTCGCCGTCGTGCACACGGCGATGGCGGAGGTCGGGCAGGGCGGTGTGACCGTCCACGCGCAGATCGCGCGCACCGAGCTCGGTGTGGCGCAGGTGACCATCCATCCGGCCAACACCCAGGTGGGCTCGGCGGGTTCGACCTCGGCCTCGCGGCAGACGTACGTCACCGGCGGCGCCGTGAAGAACTCCTGCGAGCTGGTCCGCGAGCGGGTGCTGGAGCTGGGCCGCCGCAAGTTCGGTACGTACCACCCCGCCTGGGCCACCGCCGAGCTGCTCCTGGAGGGCGGCAAGGTCGTCACCGACGGCGGCGAGGTCCTCGCCGACCTGGTGGACGTCCTCGGCGACGAGGCCGTGGAGATCGAGGCGGAGTGGCGGCACCGGCCGACCGTCCCCTTCGACCTGCACACCGGGCAGGGCGACGGCCACGTCCAGTACAGTTTCGCCGCGCACCGCGCGGTCGTCGAGGTGGACACCGAGCTGGGCCTGGTCAAGGTGATCGAGCTGGCCTGCGCCCAGGACGTCGGCAAGGCGCTCAACCCGCTCTCCGTCGTCGGCCAGATCCAGGGCGGTACGACCCAGGGTCTGGGCATCGCGGTGATGGAGGAGATCATCGTCGACCCGAAGACCGCGAAGGTCAGGAACCCGTCCTTCACGGACTACCTGATCCCGACCATCCTCGACACGCCGACCATCCCGGTCGACGTCCTCGAACTCGCCGACGACCACGCCCCGTACGGGCTCCGCGGCATCGGCGAGGCCCCGACCCTGTCCTCGACCCCGGCGGTCCTCGCGGCGATCCGCAACGCGACCGGCCTGGAGCTCAACAGGACACCGGTCCGCCCGGAACACCTGACGGGCAACGCGTAACACCGCCGAACGGCAGCCCGGCGCCGGGCAGTTGTCCGACCACCCGGCGCCGAACCCACAAGCGTGCACCTCCGGGCCGTCCCCCGGGTCATGCACTTCCCAAATCCCGTGCGCCGCCGAAGGCATCGGCATGCGCGGGGGCCCCTGTGAACCTTGGGAGACGGCACCATGACCCAGCAGTCACTCGAACCCAGGGCGACGGCCGAAGACGCGGGCGAAGGCACCCGCGTCCCGGCCGGACGGTCCTGGCTCGACCGGTACTTCCACATATCGCGGCGTGGATCGAGCGTCGCGCGTGAAGTGCGCGGCGGCGTCACCACCTTCATGGCGATGGCGTACATCCTCCTGCTCAACCCCCTGATCCTGTCCGGCAAGGACGCGGCCGGGGACACGCTCGGCCAGAAGGCGCTGATCACCGCGACGGCGTTCGCGGCGGCCTTCACCACGTTGCTGATGGGCTTCGTCGGCAAGGTGCCGCTGGCGCTCGCGGCCGGCCTCTCGGTCTCGGGCGTGCTCTCCTCGCAGGTCGCCCCGCAGATGACCTGGCCGCAGGCGATGGGCATGTGCGTGATGTACGGCGTCGTCATCATGCTCCTGGTCGTCACCGGCCTGCGCGAGATGATCATGAACGCGATCCCGCTCGCGCTCAAGCACGGCATCACCATGGGCATCGGCCTGTTCATCGCGCTGATCGGCTTCTACAAGTCCGGCTTCGTGCACCAGGGCAAGGCCACCCCGGTCACCCTCGGCCCCGCCGGTGAACTGACCGGCTGGCCGGTGCTGCTCTTCGCCGGCACCCTGCTGCTGATCTTCATGCTGCAGGCCCGGAACGTGCCCGGCGCGATCCTGATCGGCATCGTCAGCGGCACCGTCGTGGCGGCCGTGCTGAACGGCCTCGGGGTCGTCGACCCCGAGCAGTGGGCCGACGGCGCCCCCGAACTGCAAGGCTCCGCCGTCTCCATGCCGGACTTCTCGCTCTTCGGGCACGTCGAGTTCGGCGGCTGGGGCAAGGTCGGCGCGATGACGGTCGCGATGATCGTATTCACTCTGGTGCTCGCCGGGTTCTTCGACGCGATGGCCACCATCATCGGTGTCGGCACCGAGGCGAAACTGGCCGACGACAAGGGCCGGATGCCGGGCCTGTCCAAGGCGCTGTTCATCGACGGCGCGGGCGGCGCGATCGGCGGCGTCGCGGGCGGCTCCGGGCAGACCGTGTTCATCGAGTCGGCGACCGGCGTCGGCGAGGGGGCCCGTACGGGTCTGGCCTCCGTCGTCACCGGCCTGTTCTTCGCGGCCTGCCTGTTCTTCACCCCGCTCACCGCGATCGTGCCGCAGGAGGTCGCGTCGGCCGCCCTGGTGGTCATCGGCGCGATGATGCTGATGAACGCCCGGCACGTGGACTGGGCCGACCGGGCCACCGCCATTCCGGTGTTCCTGACGGTCGTCCTGATGCCCTTCACGTACACCATCACCACCGGTGTGGCCGCCGGTGTGATCTCGTACACCGCCATCAAGGCAGCTCAGGGCAGGGCGCGGGAGATCGGGGCATTCATGTGGGGCCTGACAGGGATCTTCCTGGTCTATTTCGCCCTCAATCCCATTGAGAGCTGGCTGGGCGTCCACTAGGTCGCTCCGCCGGGAGCGCCGTGACGGGCCCGTGGTCGGGTGCGGGTCCGTCGTGGCCGGTCGCGCAGTTCCTCCCCCAGCCTTCGGCCGGGGGGACCCCAGCGCCCCTTCGGGGCGCGCTGTCCCTGACCTTGTTGGAAGGAGATCCGGACATGCTGGACATCGCCGAGGAGCTGAACCGGTGGGTCGCGGACGGACGTGACTTCGCCGTGGCCACGGTGGTGGCGGTCGGGGGGAGTGCGCCGCGGCAGCCCGGTGCCGCTCTCGCGGTGGATGCCGAGGGGACCGCCGTCGGCTCGGTGTCCGGCGGCTGTGTGGAGGGCGCCGTGTACGAGCTGTGCCGGCAGGCGCTGGAGGACGGGGAGACCGTCCTGGAGCGCTTCGGGTACAGCGACGAGGACGCCTTCGCCGTCGGCCTGACCTGTGGCGGCGTCATCGACATCCTCGTCACCCCGGTCCGGGCGGACGACCCCGTCCGGCCGGTGGTCGCGGCGGCGCTGGCCGCCGCCGCGGGCGGGCGGGCGGCGGCCCTCGCGCGGGTCGTCACGGGGCCCGCGGAGCTGCAGGGCCGCGCGCTCCTGGTGGACGCCGACGGTGCCCACGAGGGCGGCTTCGGCGCCCACCCCGAGCTGGACCGCACGGTGGCTGCCGAGGCCGCCGCCCTGCTGGACGCGGGCCGCACCGGCACCCTGGAGATCGGAGAGCAGGGCTCTCGGTGCGGAGCGCCGCTCACGGTGCTGGTCGAGTCGTCCGTCCCGCCGCCCCGGATGATCGTCTTCGGCGCGATCGACTTCGCGTCCGCCCTCGTCAGGGTCGGCAGGTTCCTCGGCTACCGCGTGACGGTGTGCGACGCGCGGCCCGTCTTCGCCACCAGGAGCCGCTTCCCGGAGGCCGACGAGATCGTCGTCGAGTGGCCGCACCGGTACCTGGAGCGCACCCGGGTCGACGGCCGTACCGTCCTGTGCGTCCTGACCCACGACGCCAAGTTCGACGTCCCGCTGCTCCGGCTCGCCCTCCGCCTCCCGGTGGCCTACGTCGGCGCGATGGGCTCCCGCCGCACCCACCTGGACCGCAACGAACGCCTGCGCGAGGTCGGCGTCACCGAACTGGAGCTGGCCCGCCTCCGGTCGCCCATCGGCCTGGACCTCGGCGCCCGTACGCCCGAGGAGACCGCGCTGTCGATCGCGGCCGAGATCGTCGCGAACCGCCGGGGCGGCACCGGGGTCCCGCTGACCGGCGCGCACACCCCGATCCACCACGACGCGACGTCTGCGGCGCTCCCGGCACGGCGGATCGGGTCGGTGGCCTAGCTCCCCCTGCCAGGGCCCCGGTCAGGGCCGCCGGAGGAGCGAGTTGACCGCCCGCCCGAACACGGCCCGGGAGGTCCGGCGGACCAGCGGGTCGAAGAGCGACGGCAGCCCCCGGATGCGGAGTTCCTCGTGCCAGACCACCCGGGTGCGGCCGCCGGGCCCGGGGTGCACCTGCAACTCGGCCCAGCCGAGCACCACCTTGCCGCGCTTGACCAGGCGGCACCGGCCGGAGCCGCCGTCCTGCGGGGGCTCCCACACGGTCACCTCCATGGGGTCGTCGAACGACAGCGGCCCGAACCCGGAGCGGGCCACGAAGACCGTGCCCGCGTGGGTCGGGGGATCGGTGAGCACCGTGACGCGGGTCAGCGGAACCACGTCGGCGTGCCGGGACCACTCCGTGAGCCGGCGCCAGGCCTCGTCGATCGGCAGCGGAGCCGTCCGCTGAAGGAGGAAGTTGACCACGGCACGATCGTAGGGAACCGGCCACCGTGCGCGGGTCGCACACGGGATGTTCACAGGACCGACAGATTCGTCCAACCCGGGCCGGAGCCGGACCCGGCCCCGTACGATCCCCGCCATGGCGGGCAAACCGCCCGCCTTCACGGGGAGTTGGTCATCATGCCGTTGAAGACCTATGGCGTCCTGATCGCCCGGGCGGTCGACACCCGGCGCGAGGGCGCCGCCGACAGCCCGCACTACCAGATCCACCTCACCGACGAGTCCGGCACCCACTACCGGGCCGCGGTCAACGTCCTCTCGCAGGAGAAGCCCGCCGAACTGCTCTACCTCGTCGACGACGACTTCGGGCACCCCCTCACCGCCCGCCTGGCGGACCTGGCGAGCGGCTGGAACACGCTGCCGTCCGGGCCCGGCGGCCCCAACCTCGACTTCGTCCGCGGCAACCTCTTCGACCCGGCGAAGATGCGGGTCCTGCCTGCGGACCGCTCCGGGCCCGACAACGACCTGGCCGACCTGCTCGACCACTGGGTCCGGCGGGCCGTCGACGACCCCGGCGCCCGGCTGTACCTGTTCGGCGAGCGCTGGGGGCCCGAGGCGGGCGTCAAGGACAAGGTGTTCGGCTTCCTGCCCGGCAACGGCGTCCACGACATCCACATGAACCAGGGCAACAGCGGCCGCTTCAGCGCCGACGACGGGGTCTGGCAGGACGGCGGGCTGCTCGTCCGCTTCCCGGCCGCCGGGCAGGCCGCGGAGCGCTGGGTGGGGATCTTCCTCGCCTTCCAGAGCCAGGCCTGGCACACCGACGACGCCACCGGCCACACCCTCCCCGACGTCGACACCTCCCGGCCCGCGCCCGGCGACCGGCCGGTGCGGATCGTCGCCGCGCTGGTCAATCCGGCCGGTCCGGCCCCCGAGGCGGAGACCGTCACCCTCCTCAACGCCTCGCCCGCTCCGGTCGACCTCACCGGCTGGCGCCTCCTGGACCGCGTCGGCCAGGCCTCCCCGGTACCGGCCGGCCCCCTCGCCGCCGGCGCGGCCCTCGCCGTGCCGCTTTCCGGCGGCGCCCGACTGGGCAACCACGGCGGCGAGATCACCCTCCTCGACGCCGCCGGACTCAAGGCGCACGGCGTGTCCTACACGGCCGAGCAGGCGGCCCGCGAAGGGTGGTGGGTCGTCTTCTGACGGCATGGTGCCGGGCGCCCGGCCGAAGTGCTGTGGTCGGGCGCCCGGGTGGTCCGGGCCGGTGGTCACTTCCCGGTGACGGACTCCACCCAGCTGATGAAGTTCGTCGTCGGGTCGCCGGTGCGCTCGGCCTCGGTGTGTCCCTGGGCCCAGACGGTGGCGAAGTCGACGTCGCGGATGCCGTAGTTGCGCAGGGCCAACTGGATGTTGATCTCGGTGGTGTTGGCGGTGTCGCCCTGCATGATGCCGGTGCGGATGCGCCAGTGGCACGCGACCTGCGACCGGCGGTAGCCGTCGAAGGCGGGTGAGAGGAAGTACAGCGGGTTGTACGCGTCGGCCCGCCAGGCCATGTCCTTGCCGACGCTGTCCCTCTTCGCGAAGTCGTCGTCGTACGCCGCGGAGCCGTAGTCGGAGCTCCAGTCGGAGTACGTGGCGTACGTCGACTCGTTCGCCCTGACGACGTCACGGGTGAGCGGCGCGAAGTGCGCCGGGGCGTCGAGCCCCGTCGCGAAGACGCCGTTCTCGGTCTGCCCGCGGGAGTACCCGTCGAACGCGCCGACCGGCTTGCTCGCGGTCTTCTGGCTGGTGACGAAGCCTTCGAGGCCGGACACCTTCGCGGTGTTGGCCGTGGCGTCGTAAGTGACCCAGGTGCCGGCGGTGTTGAGGTAGGCGATGTAGTCGTCGACCGTCTCGTACGTGGTCGAGGTGCCCGACTGGCCCGATCCGGGCGGCCCGCCCATCGTGGTGATGGTGTACGGGAAGGTGGTGTCGGACAGGAAGTTGTTCAGCGAGGTGGTGATCACCTCCACCAGGTGGTCGTAGTAGCTGCCGGCCAGGTAGGTGCCGCTGCCGGACTCGGTCAGCTTCAGGTGCCTGCCCTGCTCGTCCCGCAGCCCCAGGCGGTTGACGTACCGGGGCCAGGCCTTCGCGAGGTCCGCCGAGTAGGCGCTGGTCCAGGTGCCGGACGCGCGCGTGCCGGCCGACGCGAACTGGCCCATGTTCCACTCGTAGGACAGGTTGGCCTCGTGCAGGCTGGTGATCGGGCACCAGGCCATGACGGCGGCGACCGCGTCGCTGAGGGGCCTGCCCTTGGCGTCCGTCATCGCCGCGCCGATCGTGCGCAGGTACGGGTGGTACAGGGGGCTGTCGCCGGAGGCGCCCGCCACGGTGTCCTGGGCGCCGCCGCCGCTCATGCCGAACAGGACGATGTCGTCCGTGCTGCCGGGCAGGACGCTCCGGTTGTACCGCAGGAAGCGCACCGCCGCCTTGAGGTCGGTCACGCCCCAGGGCGCCGCGTCGGAGCGGGTGCCGGTCGAGCTGTCCCGGCCGCGCAGGCCCGGCCACACGTAGATGTGCCCGGCCGCGAGGTACTGCGAGACGCTGCTGTAGCTGTAGGACGTGGCCGGCTTCTGGGCGGCGTAGCCGGGGGTGTTGACCGGGATCACGATCGGCGCCGTGCGTCCCGAGTACGCGCCGACGGTGCCCCTCGGGTCGACCGTCGCGGTGTACGTGGTGCCGTCGCTGTTCGCGGTGGCCTTCAGATAGGCGCCCGGCACGTAGACCGACAGGCTCTCGATGTCCGTCGCGGCCGGGTTGGTGACGTACACCTTCCCGAGTTGGTAGTACACGTCGTTGGCCTCGTCGTACGACCAGGCGGTGGGATCGAACTCCAGCGAGTACGCCGAGTCCGCCGCCGCCGTGCTCGACGAGCCGTTCGACGACGAGGTGCCGGCGAAAGCCCTGCCTGCCGCGCCCTCGGCCATTCCGATCGCGGCCATGGCTGCGGCGCCCCGGACAACGGTTCTGCGGTTGATCTCCACCCGTGGACCTCCTTGTACAGCGGGTTGCTGTGCGGCTCTTCCGAGTCCCCGACTGTAGGCAAGGAGGCGCAGGATTGTTGACAATTTTGATGATTATTTTGTTAGAAGGTTGCGCTCGAATTCTTCGGGAGGACTCGGCCTTCGGCGCCTCCGGGTGTGAGCATGGAGGAAGGAGCCCCCGACCCCGCCCGGAGAGGACGAACCGTGCGCTACCGGGACCGCAGCCACGCGGGCCGCGAACTCGCCGCCGTGCTGGGCGAGTTGCGCGACGAGGGTGCCCTGCCCGACCCGATCGTGCTGGCGCTGCCCCGGGGCGGTGCGGCCGTCGCCGCCGAGGTGGCGCGCGAGCTGTCGGCCCCGCTCGACGTGCTCGTCGTCCGCAAGATCGGAGCCCCGTACCACGAGGAGTTCGGCGTCGGCGCGATCGCCGGGGACGACCCGCCGCTCCTGGACCCGGCGACCCTGGCCCACCTCGACCTGAGCGAGGACGCCCTCGCCCCCGTCGTCGAGCGGGAGCGGCAGGAACTGCGCCGCCGCGAGCGCCGCTACCGCGAGGGCCGCCCGCCGCCCGCACTGCGCGGCCGTACCGTGCTCGTCGTCGACGACGGCCTCG
Organism: Streptomyces sp. NPDC090499; assembly: GCF_044769305.1. Lineage (NCBI taxonomy): Bacteria > Bacillati > Actinomycetota > Actinomycetes > Kitasatosporales > Streptomycetaceae > Streptomyces > Streptomyces sp. NPDC090499. The sequence goes on along the minus strand of NZ_JBIVXP010000002.1, from coordinate 370,256 downwards.
CCACCGGCTGCACCGCCCGCGCCGCACTGCGCCACGTACGGGGCCGGGGACCCGCGCGGACCGTACTGGCCGTCCCGGTCGGCGCGCCCGACTCCCTGGACGCGCTCGCCGCCGAGGCCGACCTCGTCGTCTGCCCGTACCGCCCGGCCGTGTTCAGCGCGGTCGGGCAGTGGTACGACGACTTCGGGCAGCTGACGGACGACGACGTGCTCGACGCGCTGCGCCGGGCCTGACCGGGACGGGGCGCGCGGTGCCGGAGCTGGCCGGGGGCGAGGCACGACGCCGGTTCGCCGCGGCCCGCGTGGCCCGGCTCGCGACCGTGGACGGGAACGGCCGCCCCCATCTGGTGCCGGTCGTCTTCGCCCTGCACGGCGCCGACGGGATCGTCACCGCGGTGGACCACAAACCCAAGACCACCACCCGCCTCAAGCGGCTGCGCAACATCGCCGCGCAGCCGTCCGTGTGCCTGCTCGCGGACGCGTACGACGAGAACTGGGACCGCCTGTGGTGGGTCCGGGCGGACGGCGAGGCGGTCGTGGTTCCCGCCGACGCGGCGCTGGTCGGGCCGCTGGGCGCGAAGTACCCGCAGTACCGGGAACACCCGCCGGCCGGCGCGGTCGTCCTCGTGACCGTGACGCGCTGGACCGGCTGGCAGGCGGCACCCCTGTGACCCGCCCCTTCTGACCCGTCCCTTCTGATCTCCATCCGGTCCGAATCGGCGGAGCCCGGTCTGCTCGCGGGCCACGGGGCCGCTGGATACGATGTGGGTGATGGCGACGCGCATCGCGGGCTACGAGGTCCAGGGCGAGATCGGGCGCGGCGGCATGGCCGTCGTCTACCGGGCCAGGGACCTGCGCCTGGACCGGACCGTCGCCCTGAAACTGCTGGCCCCCGAGATGGTGCGCAACGACACCTTCCGCCGCCGTTTCACGCACGAGTCACGGGTCGCCGCCGCCATCGACCACCCCCACATCGTGCCGATCTTCGAGGCCGGCGAGACGGACGGCGTGCTGTACATCGCGATGCGGTACGTCTCGGGGCCCGACCTGCGCGCCCTGCTGGACAAGGAGGGCGTGCTGCCGGTGGACGCGGCGCTGCGGATCGCCGCCCAGGTCGCCTCCGCGCTCGACGCGGCGCACGAGCACGACCTGGTGCACCGGGACGTGAAGCCCGGCAACGTGCTGGTGGCGCGGGGCACGGACAGCGAGCACCCCGAGCACGTCTACCTCACGGACTTCGGGCTCACCAAGAAGTCGCTGTCGCTGACGGGGTTCACGACGGTCGGCGAGTTCGTCGGCACCCTGGACTACGTGGCACCGGAGCAGATCTCGGGGCGCCCGGTGGACGGGCGCTGCGATCTCTACAGTCTCGCCTGCGTCGTCTTCGAGATGCTCGCCGGCGGTCCGCCGTTCGTCCGGGACGAGGACATCGCGCTGCTGTGGGCGCACCAGTACGACGCCCCGCCCGCGCTGAGCGAGGTACGGGCCGGGCTGCCGCCGGCGCTCGACGAGGTGTTCGCCAGGGCGCTGGCCAAGGCCCCGGAGGACCGGTACGGCTCCTGCCTGGAGTTCGTGGCGGCGCTGCGGTGCGCCGCGTACGGCCCCGGACCGGCCGGGCAGCCCGCCGTCCACCGGGACGCCGACGGCGCCCCGACGGTCGGCCGGGGGACGGTCCGCACCCCGACCGTCGTCCGGGAGACCGCGGACCCGACCGAGGACGCCCCGCACCCGCCGGCCTGGGCCCGCCCGGTGTTCCGCCGATAGCAGCCAGCCGCAGTCGGCAGCCGAAGTCGGTGACCGCTGTCGGCAGTCGCAGCCGAAGTCGGTGACCGCTGTCGGCAGTCGCAGCCGAAGTCGGTGACCGCTGTCGGCAGTCGCAGTCGCAGCCGAAGTCGGTGACAGCGGCCGGTGGCCCCGCGGCCGAGCCTCAGCCCTCGGCGAGGTGCTGCTCGGCCCAGACGGTCTTGCCGGTGCCGCCGTGCCGGGTGCCCCAGCGCCTGGTCAGCTGGCCGACCAGGAGGAGCCCGCGTCCCCCCTCGTCGTAGGTGTGGGCCCGGCGCATGTGCGGGGCGGTGTTGCTGGAGTCGAAGACCTCGCAGGTGAGGGTGTGGTCGTCGTGGATCAGGCGGAGCCGGACGGGCGGGCGCCCGTACCGGAACGCGTTGGTGACCATCTCGCTGACGACGAGCTCGGTGACGAACGCGGCCTCCTCCAGCTGCCACTCGGCCAGCTGCTCGGTGGCCAGCTTGCGGGCCTCGGCGACGGCGGCGAGGTCGAAGGGCAGCTCCCAGGTGGCGACCCGGTCGGCGTGCAGGGCCCGGGTACGGGCGACGAGCAGGGCGATGTCGTCGTCGGGCCGGTGGGTGAGCATCGACGTCAGGACCCGGTCGCAGACGGTCTCCAGGGTCTCGGCGGGGCGGCCGAGCGCGGCGAACATCGTGTCGAGGGCGTCGTCGATGTCGTGCTCGCGGGGTTCGAGCAGGCCGTCGGTGTAGAGGGCGATCAGGCTGCCCTCGGGGAGTTCCGTCTCGTACGACTCGAAGGGCAGGCCGCCGAGGCCGAGCGGGGGACCGGCCGGGATGTCGAGGAAGCGGACGGTGCCCGCGGTGACCACGGCGGGCGGCGGGTGGCCGGCCCGGGCGGCGCTGAGCCGCCGGGTGACGGGGTCGTACACGCTGTACAGGCAGGTCGTGCCGACGCCGCCGGCGGTCTCGGCGGCGTTGTCGGCACCGGCCTCCTCGGCGGAGAGATGGACCACCAGGTCGTCGAGGTGGCTGAGGAGTTCGTCGGGCGGCAGGTCGACGTCGGCCAGGGTGCGGACCGCGGTGCGGACACGCCCCATGGTGGCGGCGGCCCGCATGCCGTGGCCGACGACGTCGCCCACGACGAGCGCGACCCGGGTGCCGGACAGCGGGATGACGTCGAACCAGTCGCCGCCCACCCCGGCCTGGCTGACCGAGGGCAGATAGCGGGTGGCGATGTCCAGGGCCGCCTGTTCGGGCAGGGTCTGCGGCAGCAGGCTGCGCTGCAGCGTCATGGTGGTGGTGTGCTGCCGCTGGGCGCGTGCGGCGCTCTGGATGCCGGTGGCGGTGCGCGCCGCGAGCTGTTCGGCCAGCCACAGGTCGTCCGCGTCGAACGGCTCGGTCCGCCGGTTCCGTCCGAACAGGGCCACGCCGAAGGTGCTGTCGCCCGCCCTGATCGGCACCGCAAGCAGCGAGTGCGTCCCGCTCTCCCGGATCCACCCGGCGGCCTGCGGATCCTCCCGCTCCCAGCGGCTCACGGCCTCGTCGTCGCCCGGGTGCACCCTGCCCCGCCCCTCGGCCAGGCACCGGCCCGACGGCGACCACGGAGGGCAGCGCAGCACGTCGCCGGAGGGCCGCGGGAGCGCAGCGGTGCCGGGCCGCGACCGTACGGCGGCCCGGCGCAGGGCGACGCCGTCGGGCGGCGGCGCGCCGGGCCGCTGCGGGTGCCCCGGGGCGAGCGCGTCCGCGCGCGGCAGAGCGTCCAGCAGGTCCACGGCGCACACGTCGGCGAAGTCGGGGACGGCGACCTCGGTCAGCTCCCGCGCGGTGCGCTGCACGTCGGAGCTGGTGCCGATGCGCACCCCGGCGTCGCCGAGCAGCAGCATCCGGCGCCGTACCAGTTGCTGGGGCGCGTCGGCGTGGGCCGTCAGGGCCACCGCCCGCACCCGGCCGCCCGAGTCCGCCAGCGGCGTGAGCCGGGCGTGCCAGGTGCGCTCCGGGTCGGCCGGATCCAGATGGAGCCGGACCTCCTGGGGTCCGGCTCCGTCCAGGACCCGCCGCATGCTCACCTCGGCCTCGGCGCTGCCCTCGTACGGCACGACGTCCGTCAGCCGCAGCCCCCGCATCATCCCCTCCGCCAGCGACAGCGTGCGCTGCGTCGCGACGCTGGCCCGTGCCAGCCGCAGCTCCTCGTCGAAGACGGCGGAGACACAGGGCGACTGCTGGAAGGCCCATTCGCCGAGCGCCTGCCCGGCGGCGGCCTCCGCCGGGCCGCTCACCGCGGACACCACCAGCCACTCCGTGCCGCCCGGCCGTTCGCCGGAGGGCCTGCGGTGGACCAGTACGTCCCGTTCCAGCCGGTGCCCGTCGCTGTGGCGCAGTGCCACGATGCCGCTCCAGCGCGGTACGTCCGCCGCGTTGCGCCAGGCGCTCCGGTCCGGCTCGGCGAGCAGCCGGGCGGCCGGCTGCCCCAGGATCTCGGCGGGCGGGTAGCCCAGCAGCAGCCGGGCCCCGTCGCTCCAGCCGGTCACGGTACCCTGCTCGTCGACCGTGACCGAGGCGGTGCGGGCCCTCCGGGGCACGGCGTACGTCTGCGGCGGGTGGCTGGGAGGGGTGGGAGGTCGTTCCATCGCCGCTCATCCTTCGCGGAACCTGCACGGCCGGCTCTCTCCCCAGGATGATCCCGGCCGGCACGGAGCACCAATCCGCCGCCGCGGCCGGCCCGGACCGCCGCCGCCACGCCCGCGGGAGGTTGCTGTGACGCGCCTGTGACAGTCGGGGGACACCGTCATGACGTCGGCTTGTGAGGGTTTTGTAAACGGACAAATCGCCCCTATCGGATCGATCGGTCAAGGAACCCTCATGAGCTTCACCGCACTCACCCAGCACACCGAGACCGCCGCCGCGCTGGCCCCGCGTGAGCGCGAGACGCTGAAGCACATCGCCGCGGGCTGCACCTACCTCCAGGCGGCCCGGCAGATGGGGCTCTCCAGGCACACGATCGACGCCTACCTCCGCCGGATCCGCGCCAAGCTGGACATCAACACCACCGCCGAGCTCACCCGGCTGGCCATCTCCCTGGGACTGTGATCCCGCTCCGCCCGACAGATCCGCCCGTGCCGTGACAGCGTGGGAGCAGCGGCTGCGCACGGTGGTGTCCTGGAGGCGGAGATGACGGTGAACGGGCTCGGACTGGTGGTGCACGGCGGGCGTGCGGAGGCGGTGGACGCGGCCCGTGCCGTACGGGCGTGGGCCGCGGAGCACGACGTGCGGTGCACGGACATCGACGTGTGGCACGACGGCGGACGGCACCACTCCGGGGAGGAGGTCGCGGCCGCCGGTGATCCCGACCTGATCGTCACCCTCGGCGGGGACGGCACCTTCCTGCGCGGCGCCCGGCTCGCCGCCCGCAACGACGCGCTGGTCCTCGGCGTCGACCTGGGCCGGGTCGGCTTCCTGACCGAGGTGCCGGTCTGCTCGGTTCGGGAGGCGCTGGACGCGATCCGCGAGGACCGCTACACCGTCGACAGCAGACTCCTGCTGACGATGCGCGCCTCCCGGCGCCTGGAGGTGCCGGCCGACATGGAGCGGCTGATGCAGTACGGCCGCGGGCCGCTGCTGCCGCCGCCGCAGGTCCGCACCGACTGCGAGCAGGACACCGACTGGGGTGTCCCGCTGCACGTCGCCGCGGTCAACGACATCGTCCTGGAGAAGCTGTCCCGGGACCGCCAGGTCTCCGTCGGCGTCTACGTCTCCGGCAGGCTGCTCGCCTCCTACTCCGCCGACGCGCTGCTGGTGGCGACGCCGACCGGCTCGACCGCCTACAGCTTCGCGGCCGGCGGCCCCGTCGTCTCGCCCTGCGCCGAGGCCCTCGTCTTCACCCCGGTCGCCCCGCACATGACGTTCAACCGCTCGGTCGTCACCGCCCCGAACGAAGCGGTCGGCCTGCGCGTCCTGGAACGCTCGGGACAGGCCGCGGTCAGCGTCGACGGCCAGGTGCGGGGGGTACTGCAGCCGGGGGACTGGGTCGGCGTGTACGCCGCCCCGACCCGGCTGCGGGTGGTCCGGCTCGCGGCGATGGACTTCTACGGCCGGCTGCGCGAGCGCATGAACCTGACCGACGCCCCGGCCGCGGTCGCCGACGGCACCCCTCCGCCCCTGTGGTCGCTGCGCACGCCCCCGCCCGGCGACATGGCCCATCTCTCCCTGCCGCTCATGGCGGCGGACTACGCCGACGCGAAAGAACCGTGCGCCGACTGGAAAGACGGTGCCGCCCCCGTGCTGGAAAGGTCGGCCTTCCCACGTCATGCGCAGGAAGGCGACGACAACCCATGACCACCGACTCCCCGGTCCAGGCGGTCCAGACCGTCCGCGGTCCGGTACCCGCCGACGAACTCGGCACCGTGCTGATGCACGAGCACGTCTTCGTGCTCAGCGAGGAGTTCCGGCAGAGCCTCCCGGAGACCTGGGACGAGCAGGAGCGCGTCGACGACGCCGTGAGCCGCCTCAAGGCGCTGGCCGCGACCGGCGTCACCACCATCGTCGACCCCACGTGCATCGGTCTCGGCCGCGACGTCGCGCGCGTCGCCCGGGTCAACGAGCAGGTCGACCTCAACATCGTCGCGGCCACCGGCATCTACACCCTGGCCGACGTCCCCGACTACTTCCGCTACCACGGCCCGGGCACCATGCTCGGCGGCGCCGAGGGGATGACCGCCCTCTTCGTCCGCGAACTCACCGAGGGCATCGCCGGCACCGGGATCCGGGCCGCCTTCCTGAAGTGCGCGATCGAGGACCGGCTCACCCCGGGCGTCGAGCGGGTGCTGCGCGCGGTGGCCCAGGCCCATCTGGCCACCGGCGCCCCGATCACCGTGCACACCAACGCCGGTGCCCGCACCGGCCTCGTCGCCCAGGAGATCCTGCGCAGCGCGGGCGCGGACCTCGGCAAGGTGGTCGTCGGCCACAGCGGTGACACCGCCGACCTGGACTACCTGCACGAACTGATCGACAACGGCTCCTATGTCGGCATGGACCGCTTCGGCCTCGACATCCTGCTCCCCGGCGACCAGCGGGTGGCGACCGTCGCCGCCCTCGCGGCCGAGGGGCTCGCCGGGCGGATGGTGCTGTCCCACGACGCGTCCTGCCACATCGACTGGTTCCCGCCAGGCGTGAAGGAGCAGATCGCGCCCGACTGGCACTACACCCACCTGCACGACCAGGTCCTCCCGGCGCTGCGTCGAGCGGGCGTCACCGAGGACCAGTTGACCACCATGCTGGTCGACAACCCGCGCCGCTACTTCAGCTAGCGTGCCGCCGCCGGGCCTCGCTCGGTGTCGTCCCGAACTCCGCGCGGAACGCGGTCGCGAACGACGCGTGGCTGCCGAAACCGCAGGAGTGCGCGATCTGCGCGATCGAGTACGAGGCCCAGGCCGGGCCGGCCAGCCGTTCGCGGGCCGCGTTCAGCCGCTCGCGCCGGATCAGGTCGCGGGCCGTGGTGCCGGCCTCCTGGAGCACCTGCTGGACATAGCGCACGGACCAGCCGAGCGCCCGTGCGACGGCGACGACGTCCAGGTCCGGTTCGCAGGCGTGCCGCCGGACATGGCGGCGGATCGCGGCCTCGACCGTCGCCCGCTGTCCGGCGGGCGCCGTGTCGGTGCCGCCCTCCGCGGCCAGGCACACCAGGTCGAGCAGCCGGTCGCACGCGAGGTCGAAGGTGCGCTCCGACAGCTCCGCGCGCTCCTCGTGGAGCGTGGTGGCCAACTCCCGGACGATCCGGCCCAGTCCGCGCTCGGCGCCGAGCAACCGAGGTTCGCCGGCCGCGGTCCGGCTGCGTCCGGCGATGTCCGCGCCGGACATGATGAAGGCGACCGACAGGAAGTCCGCGTCGTGCGCGAACGTCATCGGACGGTCGATGTCGCAGAGCACCATGCTGCCGGCCCCGATCTCCGCGGCCGACGGCCCCTGCTCCACCCAGGCGGTTCCGGCGAGCGGGACGAGGAGTTCGTACGTCCCCCGGGGATCGGACCGGATGTGCCGGGTCTCCCGCTGCACCGTCTCCCGCCCGCCGGCGCACAGGGCGACGCCGTACGCCGTCGACCGCTGCCACTCCAGACGCGCGCTCCACGGTGCCTCACGGTCCGGCACACTGATCCGGCTCGCACCGTGCAGGCCGGTGAAGAGCTCGTCCCAGGCGCTCGCCGAGGTCAGGACGAGGGCCTCACTCCAGGAGTACACGCCTCATGGTAAGCCGCCCCGGCGGGGGCGGTCCGGGCCGCCGCCGAAGCGGCGGCCCGCATCGCCTGGCGGGTGGCCGTCGCGAAGCGCGTCACCGCGTCCGCGAAGGCCGCCGGCTCCTCCAGGTGGCCGAAGTGCCCGCTGTTCTCCAGGACCACCAGCTCCGAACCGGGAATCAGGGTGTGCAGTTCCCCGGCCCACCGCACTCCGCAGATGAAGTCGTGGCGGCCGGCGAGCACGAGCGCGGGAACGGTGAGGCCGCCGAGGTCGGCGCGGTCGTCGAAGAGGATCGGGGACAGGTCCTCGGCCAGCCCGGAGACGTACGTGGTCCTTACGGCCGCCCGGACGGGCGCGAACTCCCGCTCCCGGCCCCAGTAGTCGGCGAAGTAGGCGGGGAACAGCCCCTGGGCGACGGCGGTGTGCGCCTTGTCGTCGGTGGCGGTGGGGATGGCCTGGAAGGCGGCCAGGACCTCGGGGAGCCCGGGGTTCCCGGCGTTCCGCTCGGCGAACGCCTCGACCTGCCGCACGGTCTCGGCGGTGTGCTCGGGGCCGGTCACCGGCAGGCTCTCGTACAGGATCACCCCGGCGAGCCGCCCGGGGTGGTGCAGGGCGTGGTACTGGGCGACGAAGCCGCCGTGCGAGTGGCCCAGCAGGTGCACCTCGGGGACGCCGAGGCGGTCGATCAGCGCACCGAGGAACCGGCTGTAACGGGCCCGCGTGTAGCCGTCGGGGTGGGACGGCAGCCGGCCCGAGCCGCCGCTGCCGACCGGCTCCGGGTAGACGACCGTCAGGTGCCGCTCCAGCTCGGGCATGCGCAGGTACTCCCAGTCGATGCCCGGTCCGCCGGAGTGCGCGACGCACACCGGTCCCGTGCCGTGCACGTGGTACCGCTGCACGAGGCCGTCGATCTCGACGGTGTGCGTTCCGGCGGCCAGGGGGTCGGCCTGGGGATCGGTCAGGGGCGTGGTCATGTTCTTCTCCGGGTCCGGCGGGTTCGTGGACATCGGCAGGACGCCGCGGAGACGGAGAAGTTCGAACCGGACCGTGTGAGGGCGGTCACACGAGAGGTCGGTCAGTAGCGGCCGCCCACCGTCTGCGCGGCCAGCCCGTCCAGCGTGGCGGTCTCGTCGGCGGTCAGCTCGATGCCGGCGGCGGCCACGTTCTGCTCCAGCCACTTCACGCGCTTGGTGCCCGGGATCGGCACCACGGGCACCCCGAGGTGCGCGCTCCGGGCCCGCACCCAGGCCAGCGCCAGCTGCGCCGGGGCCACGCCCTTCGCCGCCGCCAGGGTGCGGACGGCGTCCGCGATCGCCTCGTTGTCCGTCGTCCGGAACCGGGGCAGCCGCCGGCGCGCGTCGCTCGCCGGCAGTGCGGCGACGTCGACCGTGCCGGTCAGGAAGCCCCGGCCGAGCGGCGAGTACGCCACGAGGGCGACGCCCAGTTCGCGCAGGGCGTCCCCGACGGTCGCCTCCACGTCCCGGGACCAGATCGAGTACTCGCTCTGCACCGCCGTGACCGGGTGCACGGCGTGCGCGCGGCGCAGCAGTTCGCCGGTCACCTCGGACAGGCCGATGTGCCGGATCTTGCCCTCCTTGACCAGCTCCGCCATGGCGCCGACGGACTCCTCGATCTCGGCGTTCTGCGGCGGCCGGTGCAGGTAGTAGAGGTCGATGTGGTCGACGCCGAGCCGCAGCAGGGAGGCGTCGCAGGCCCGCCTGATGTAGCCCGGGTCGCCGCGCAGTGCCCAGGTGTCGGCGCCCATGCGGTCGATGCCGGTCTTCGTGGCGAGCTGCACCTCGTCCCGGCGGCCCGCGAGCGCCCGGCCCACCAGCACCTCGTTGTGCCCGAAGGCGTAGGCGTCGGCGGTGTCGATGAGGGTGACGCCCAGGTCGAGGGCGCGGTGGATGGTGGCGATCGCGTCGTCCCAGCTGGTCGGGCCGTAGCCCTCGCTCATGCCCATGCAGCCGAGCCCCTGGGCGGAGGTGGTGAGGTCACCGAGAGAAACCGTGTTCACGGCAGGACTCCGTTCGATGTGCGCAGTGCGTACGATGACAGTTACCGGAGGATCCTCCGGTAGCAACGACGTTAGTGGAGGATCCTCCGGTAAGCAAGTGGGCAGGATGCCCGGTACGGTGACCGGCCTGGAGGGGAGTACGGCATGAACGAACAGGGACCCGCGCGGCCGGTGCGCGCCCACGCCCGCCGCAACCGCGAGAAGCTGGTGGCGGCGGCGCTGGAGGAGTTCACGCGCACCGGCAAGGACGTGCCGCTGGACAGCATCGCCAGGGCGGCCGGGGTCGGCATCGGCACCCTCTACCGGCACTTCCCGACCCGGGACTCGCTGGTCCTCGCGGCCTACGAGCACGAGGTGGACCAGGTGTGCGCCGACGCGGCCGACCTCCTCGCGACCCTTGCGCCGGACCGGGCGCTGCGCGAGTTCATGGGCCGGCTGGCGGGGCTGCTCGTCACGAAGCAGCACATGTCCGAGGCGCTGCGCTCGGGCGGCACGGAGGGCTCGTACTCGAAGGTCTACGACACCATCGGCACGCTCTTCACCGCGGGCGTCGCCGCCGGGACGCTCCGGTCCGACATGGAGACGGCCGACGTGGTCCGGGCCATGGGCGGTCTGCTGCGGCTGGACGCGGCCGGCGACTGGAAGGGCCAGGCCGACCGCCAGATCAGGCTCCTGATGGACGGCCTGCAGACAGGAGCTCCGGCCCGCGCCGAAGGGCACGAGCCGGAGCGGTAGTCCTCCGGGGGCGGGTCAGTCCGCGGACCGCACCGTCGGCATGGCGAGCGCGACCGGGCCGGTCTTGCAGGAGTCGTGGCAGTCCTTCTCCAGGCTGCAGCACAGCGAGCAGATCGCCCCGGAGTGGAACGGGCAGTTCGCCACGTCCGGCCGCTCGAAGTCGGTGGTGCACACCGTGCAGGTCAGCGTGGCCGCCGACGGCAGCCCGTCCGGGCCGAGCAGCGGCTCTTCGAGGTCGTCGACGCGGGCGATGTAGTACTTCCCCTTGGTCAGCACCGCGAACAGCGGCGAGAGCACCATCGCCAGGAACAGCGCGATGAACGGCGAGTACGCCTTGCCGTACGCGCCGAAGGCGTTGAAGTAGGCGGCGATCGAGACCGCCGACGCGATCAGCATCGAGCCGAAGCCGACCGGGTTGAAGTTGTGCAGGTGCGCCCGCTTGAACTCGATGTACGACGGGCTCAGCTTCAGCGGCTTGTTGATGACCAGGTCGGCGACGACCGCGCCGATCCAGGCGATCGCCACGTTGGAGTAGAAGCCCAGTACGGTGTTGAGGAAGCCGAAGACACCGCCCTCCATCAGGGCCAGCGCGATGCCGACGTTGAGGAAGATGTAGACCACGCGCCCGGGGTGACGGTGCGTCAGCCGGGAGAAGAAGTTCGACCAGGACAGCGAACCGGAGTACGCGTTCGTCGAGTTGATCTTTATCTGGGAGAGGATCACGAAGAACGTGGCGAGGCCCAGCGCGATCGGCGCCGCGAACGTCTTGAAACCGGACACGTACTGCTGGATCGGCTCGTTGGCCTTGGTGAGCCCCACGCTGCCGGCGATGTAGAAGGCGAGGAACGCGCCGCCGAGCTGCTTGGCGGCCCCGAGCACCACCCATCCCGGACCGGCGGAGAGCACCGCACCCCACCACTTGCGGCCGTTCTCCGGCGTCTTGTCCGGCATGAACCGCAGGTAGTCCACCTGCTCGCCGATCTGTGCGATCAGCGACAGCGCGACGCCCGCACCCGCGCCGACCCCGAGCATGCTGATGCTCGACCCGGTCGGCGAGTTGCCCGCGAAGTGCGTGAACTCCGAGAACCTGCCCGGCTCCTGGATCGCGACGGACACGAACGGCGCCACCATCAGCACCAGCCAGACCGGCTGCGTCCACACCTGCATCTTCGACAGCGCGGTCATGCCGTAGATGACCAGTGGCAGGATGATGACCGAGCAGATCAGGTAGCCGACGGCCAGCGGGATGTGCAGGCCGAGCTCCAGGGCCTGCGCCATGATCGAGCCTTCGAGGGCGAAGAAGATGAAGGTGAAACTGGCGTAGATGACCGAGGTGAGCGTCGAGCCGAGGTAGCCGAAGCCCGCGCCCCGGGTCAACAGGTCCATGTCGATGGAGTACTTGGCCGAGTAGTACGAGATCGGGATGCCGGTGAGGAAGATGACCACGGCCGCGGTCAGGATCGCCACCAGCGCGCTGGAGAAGCCGTTGGAGATGGCGATCGAGCCGCCGATGGCGAAGTCCGCGAGATAGGCGATGCCGCCCAGTGCGGTGGTGGCGACCACGTAGGGGGTCCAGCGGCGGAAGGACTTCGGCGCGTACCGCAGCGAGTAGTCCTCGAGCGTGTCGTTCTGCGCCCAGTCGTTGTACGTGCGCTTGCCGTCCGTGCCGCGGTCCGTCCCGCCGTCCGCCACGGCCGGTGGCGCCTCTTTGCCGACGATCTCCGTCACGACTCTGCCCTCTCTCGTCCCCGGTCGTTTGCACGGAAGAGTCGCGGCGCGCTGTTTCCCGAACGTTTCACCTGCTTTAAAAGACAAAGCTTGATACTTCCCGTGGGAAGTATTGGTTCCCGGGGGCGAGTTGTGCTCAGAGCTGGGCGACGACGTGGAAGTCGAAGGCGTCCGCCCGTGCCAGGTACAGCCGTTGGGCGAGATGGTTGCCGCGCAGCCGGACGGCACCGCGCGGTCCCTCGTACGACACCGCGTCCCCGACCGCGCACATCGCCCGCACCTCCAGCGACCGCGCCCGCTCGGCCAGCGCCGCGAGCAGCCGTACCCCCTCGAAGCAGGACTCGCCGAGGCTCCCCACCACCGGGGCGTGCACCCCGAACCGGGCCGCGTGCCGGGCGCCGAAGTCGAGGCTCTCGGCGGTCGCGAGGGTCTCGAAGAACCCGGCCGCCGCCCACAGCCCGTCGGTGCCGTCGGCGCCGGTGGCCAGCAGGATGTTCTCGTCCATGTGGGTGCTCAGGCGCAGGCAGCGCTGGTGCAGCCCGTACCCGGCGAACGCCCGGTTGAAGCGGGCCGCGTCCGCGCCCACCAGCAGCATCAGCACCGCGTCCGCCTCGCACCGCTCGATCCGGCGCAGCACCGGCCCGAACCCCTCCGTCCCCAGCGGCACGAACACCTCGTCCCGCACCCGCCCGCCGCACTCCCGCGCGTACGCCCGTGCGGTCCGCGCGGTCACCCGGGGCCAGACGTAGTCGTTGCCCACCGTGCACCAGCGCCGCACCCCGGCCGCCTCCGCCAGCAGCCGCATCGCGGGCAGCAGTTGGGCGACGTCGGTCTCACCGGTCAGGAAGACGCCGGGGGTCCGCTCGCCGCCCTCGTACTGCGCGGTGTAGACGTACGGCACCCGGCCCGCGATCCGGGGCAGCAGCGCCTGCCGTACCGCCGAGGTGTGCCAGCCCACCACCCCGTCCACGGCACCCAGCGAGACCAGCGCCCCGACCTCGGCCGCCACCCGGGCCGGCGGCGCCCCGCCGTCCACCGTGACCAGCCGGACCTCCCGGCCCAACACCCCACCCGCGGCGTTGAGTTCCTCCACGGCCAGCCGGGCGGCCGACTCGCAGGACGGCCCGAGAACCCCCGCCGGTCCCTGCAACGGCACGACCAGGGCGAGGAGCAGGGTGCCGCCCCCGTCGTTCGGCGGCGCCGGACGCATCGGCCACCTCCGTGCGGGCATGGGGAACGCGGATTCCGGTCCCGGGCCCCGGCGCCGTCGCCAAGACTCGTATTCTGCGCGCAGAGTAGACCTACCGGAAGGACACCGGCAATGCCGTCCGTACCCTCCTCGCCGGACCTCGCCCACCTCCTCAGCCATGCCGAGCGGCGGGTCGTGCGGCGGCTGGCCGCGGTGCTGGCCGAGGAGGACTGCACGGTCGAGGAGTGGCGGGTCCTGTCGCTCGTCGGGGACGGCCGGGGGCACCCCATGTCCGAGATAGCCGAGCACGCCCTGATGCCGGCGCCCAGCCTGACCAAGCTCGTCGACCGCATGGTCGCGGACAACCTCGTCCACCGCCGCCCCGACCCCCACGACCGCCGCCGCGTCCTGCTCCACCTCACCGCGCGCGGCGAGGACCTGCACGGACGTGCCGCCCGCCGGGTCCACGGCGACCAGGCCCGGCTGCTCGCAGAGTTCGGTGACGGGGCGGCGCTGGCGACCCTCCTCGCCCAGCTCTCCGCGGCGGCGGAGGCCCGGACGGCGGACCTGCGGCCGTCGGTCCTTCCGGACCCGGCCGAAGGCGTCACCAGCCGGTGAACAGCAGGTGGTTCAGCAGCAGCCCGAGCAGTGCCTGCGCGGTGAGCCAGGCGCGCGGCCGGGGCAGGAACGCGCAGGCCGGCAGCAGCCACATCGCGAACGGCAGCCAGATGCGCTCCGTCTCCGCCTTGCTCATCCCGGACAGGTCGGCCAGCAGCAGGGCCAGCAGGGCGGCGCCCACGAGGAAGGCGAGCCGCCGCCGCGCGACGGGCTCGGTACGGCGGTGGACGAGCACGGCTCCCGCCCGCCGCAGCCCGGCCGCCGTCGCCAGGCCCGTGATGACCACCGTGCAGGCCAGGTTGGCCCACACCCAGTAGCCGTACGGCCGGGTCCCGCCGACCCCCTGGTAGTAGCGGGTGACCAGCAGCCGGTACCCCTGCCACCAGTCGAACCCGGCCAGGGTGAACACGAACGGGACGACCACCGCCCCCGCCACCAGCAGCACGAGCACGACCGGGCGGGCCCGCACCCGGCGCCGGCCGAGCACCAGCACCGCCGCCCCGACCAGCGCGAAGAGCGTCAGGCCGTACGACAGGTAGCAGGTCAGCCCGTACAGCAGCCCCGCACCCGCCGCCCAGGCCACGGACCGGCCGGTCACCGCGAGCGCCAGCAGGGCCACCGTCCAGGCGGCGACCGCCGCGAAGTACCCGTCCGCCGAGGCACCCACCCACACCGCGGCCGGGGCCATCACCAGGAAGGGCGCGGCCCGCCGGGCGAGCCGCTCGTCGGCCAGGGCCCGCACCGCGACCAGCACGGCGACGCAGGCCGTCGACCCGACCGTGATGCACCAGGCGCCCGCCCAGCCGCCGCCGTGCAGCCCGATCCGGTCGAGGTAGACGAAGGTGAGGGTGGCCGCCGGCGGATGCCCGGCGATGTGGGCGGGCCACGGCGACGGGGTGCCGCTGACGATGTGGTGGGTGAAGTCCCGCAGGGTCGCCGGGATGTCGTGGAAGCGGGAGATGACCGTCAGGTACTCGTTCGGGCTGGTGAGCCGGCCCGCCACACCCCGCTGCCAGCCGTCGACCAGCGCCAGCGACCACGTCCAGGCCAGACAGGCACCCCAGGCCGCGCCCAGCAGCCCGCGCCAGGGCAGCCGCACGGCGAGGTTCGGCCCGTACGCCACCACCGCGACCGCGACCAGCAGGGCGGCCGGGGTGCCCGGACCCACGTGCGGGTCCCAGTCGGCGAACAGCGGCGGCCAGTGCACGAACAGGTTGCGGTAGGTGTCCTGGAGGTGCCGGCCGACCAGTACGGCGACGAGCACCAGCAGCGCGGCGGCGAGCACGGCGAGCAGATCGGCGGAGAGGCCGGCGGACGGACGGGCGGACGGGTCGGCGGACGGATCGGCGTGCCGATCACGGTGCGGGGCGCGGGTCACACCGGAACGCTAGGCCGGACACCGGCACGGAGTGTGGATCAAGCGGCTGACGTCAGACTTTCGTCATGGGTCGCGCACCCGTTCCGGGGGTTTCCCCGGCCTACGGTCGGACCATGCGACCCGACGATCCACGGCTCCCCACCTCGCCCGGCTTCTGGCGCAGCCCGCTGCGCGGCACCTGGTTCACCTCGGTGCTCGGCCTGGTGCTGCTCGCCGGCATCACCGTGCTGTTCGTGACGGGACTGCTGTCGTACGCCGCGTACAACCCGGACCTGGCGCCGGTGAACGACCAGACCCCGGACAAGGGCCTCCTCGGCTTCTACCTCTTCTCCTGGCCGACGGACCCGTACTGGCTCTACCGCGTCACCCAGGGCCTGCACGTCACCCTCGGCATCGTCCTGATCCCGGTGCTGCTCGCCAAGCTGTGGTCGGTGGTGCCGAAGCTGTTCACGCTGCCCCCGGCCCGCTCGCTGGCCCACGCCCTGGAGCGGGTCTCGCTGCTGCTGCTGGTCGGCGGCGGCCTCTTCGAGTTCACGACCGGCGTCCTCAACGTCCAGCTCGACTACGTCTTCCCCGGCTCCTTCTACCCCCTGCACTTCTACGGCGCCTGGGTGTTCTTCGCCGCCTTCCTGGCACACGCGGCACTGAAGACGCCGACGGCGCTGCGGGCGGTCCGCGAACGCCGAGGGAACCGCGACGAAGCGGAGCTGGCGACCCCCCGGCCGGACCCGCCCACCGTCTCCCGGCGCGGCGCGCTGTGGTTCGTGGGCGGCGCGTCCCTGCTGCTGCTCGTCACGACCGCCGGGCAGAGCATCGGGGGTGTATGGCGCCGCACCGCGCTGCTCGCCCCGCACGGCGGCGCCGACCCGGGCAGCGGTCCGGACGGCTTCCAGATCAACAAGACGGCCGCGTACGCCGGGATCGACGCACAGGAGACCGGGGCGGACGCGTGGCGGCTCGTCGTCACCGGACGCGACGGCCGGACGGTCCGCCTCAGCCGCGCCGAACTGCTCCGACTGCCCCTGCACAGCTCCGCGTTGCCGATCGCCTGCGTCGAGGGCTGGTCGACCGCCGACCAGTGGTGGCGCGGGGTGCGGCTGCGCGACCTCGCCGCGCTCGTCGGCTACGACACCGAACCGCCGGACGTGCTCGTCGAGTCGATCCAGCGGCACGGCGCCTTCCGCCGCGCGGCCCTGCGCGCCAACCAGGTCGCCGACCCGCGCTCCCTGCTCGCCCTCCAGGTGAACGGCGAGGACCTGTCCCCCGACCACGGCTACCCGGCCCGCGTGATCGTGCCCGCCGCTCCCGGTGTCCTCAACACCAAGTGGGTGGCCCGGATGACCTTCGGAGACCTGTGATGCGCCCGCGCCCCGTCATCGGCAGCCCCCTGCAGATCCTCCTCCTCGCCTGCTCGTTCGCGCTCGCCGTCTATGCCGGGGTACGGCTGCTGGCCGGCGACTGGCTCGGCGTGGCGCTGTGGGTGGTGGGCGCGGCGCTGCTGCACGACCTCGTCCTGCTGCCGCTGTACGCGCTGGCCGACCGGACGGTGACGCGGGGGCTGGGCGCCGCCGGGCACCGGGAGTGGACGATGTACGTCCGGGTGCCGGCCGCGCTCTCCGCGCTGCTCCTGCTGGTGTGGTTCCCGCTGATCAGCGGGATGGTGGCCGGTCACTACCGGTCGGCCACCGGCCTCTCCACGGACGGCTACCTGGCCCGCTGGCTGCTGATCACCGCCGTGCTCTTCGGCGGCTCGGCGCTCCTGCTGGCACGGCGGTCGCGCAGGGCGGCGAAGCGGCGCCCGCCGGTCGCCCACTGAGCCTCCGGCTCCCAGCCCCGCGCGTACCGCAGCAGGGCCGGGGTGCCCAGCCGTGCCCAGCGGAAGGGGGCGCCGACGGTCTCCTGGGCGTCGGTGAGGCGGACGTCGGCGCGTTCGTCGACGTCCACCGGCGCGGTCTCGGCGATCAGCAGCCCCCCGGGGGCGAGCAGCCGGCCCACCCGGCCGAGCAGGGCGCGCGGATCGCCGCCGATGCCGACGTTGCCGTCCATGAGCAGGACGGTGCCCCAGCGGCCCTCGCCGGGCAGCGGCTCGAAGACCGAGCGGCGCAGCGCCTGGCCGCCGAGCCGCACGGTGTGGTCCACGGCGGCCGCGCTGACGTCGATGCCGAGGACGGGACGGCCCCGGGCGGCGAGTTCCGCGACCAGCCGCCCGGGGCCGCAGCCGATGTCCAGGACCGCGCCCTCGCAGCGGTCCAGGACCGCCCGGTCGACCGGGTCGGCCCGTGCGCACCAGCGCTCGACGTCCAGGGGCAGCAGCCACCCGTCGGTGCGGCGCAGGAACAGCGGGCCGTGCCCGGCGTGCAGCGCGGCGGCGTAGGGGTCGGCGCCGGTCCGGCCGGTCCAGCCGGTCCGGGGGACGGGCGGTGAGGTGGTCATCGGCGGTCCGTTCCGCTGTGCGCAGCGCACCGGGACAGCAGGGCGGCGAACCGGCCGTGCGGGACGAGGGCGGCGACGGCGGCCGCGTCGGCCGCGGTGTCCACGTCCCGCAGCCGGGGCAGGTCGCACACCCGTAGCCCGGCGCCGACGAGACGCCGCCGCTGGACGGCGCCGGTCTCCGGCGTCGACATCGGCACCCCGCGCAGCAGGGCCGGGTCGGGGTCGGCCAGCCCCAGCGCCCAGAACCCGCCGTCCTCGGCGCCGCCGAAGAACGCGTCGCACTCCGCGAAGTCCACGGTGAGCAGGGCCGGGGTGACCTGGGGGGTGTCCATCCCGATGAGGAGGGCCGGGCCTGAGCAGTGCGCGAAGGCGTCCGCGAGCCGCTCGTCCAGCCCTCCGCCGCACTGCGGCACGACGTCGAAGCCGGGCGGCAGCCAGGGGCCGGGTTCCCCGTCGAGCACCAGCACGCGGCGGGCGGCGGGGGCCGCGGCCACGGCGTCCAGGGTGTCGGCGAGCGAGGCCTCGGCGAGGGCGGCGGCCTGCGCGGGAGAGAAGGGCGGGGTGAGCCGGGTCTTGACCCTGCCGGGGCGGGGTTCCTTGGCGATGACTAGGAGGGTGGTCATGTGAGGGTTCCTCGGGGGCTGCGGGGGAGGGCTGGGGGTCTCGCTTGCCGGCGTGCCGCCCCGGGGGCACCTGCCGGGCACTCAAGGCGCCGGGGAGGCACGACTGCCCGCGGTCGGGGGGGGGACTGCGATGCCGCCGGCGGCTCGGGACGCGGCGGACGCCGCGCCCCGTGAGGGGCGCGGGGACTGCGCGATCAGCCCCCGCCGACCCGCACCCGGGGCTGTTCCTTCAGCACCCGGCTCATGTCCCGCACCGCCTGAAAGGTGCCGCGCCAGGTCCCCGTCACCTTGGACGTACCGGTGCGCGGCAGGTACGCCACCTCGTGCTCGGTGATGCGCCACCCCGCGTCGGCGGCACGCACGACCATCTGCAGGGGATACCCACTGCGCCGGTCGTCCAGGTCCAGCGCGAGCAGCCCCTCGCGGCGAGCGGCCCGCAGCGGACCGAGGTCGTGCAGGCGCAGCCCCGTGCGGCGCCGCAGCATCCGCGCCAGCGCCAGATTCCCCGCGCGGGCATGCGCGGGCCACGCGCCGCGCCCCTCGGGTCGCCGGCGGCCCAGCACCAAGTCCGCCTCGCCGTCGAGGACTTCCCGCACGAACGGCACGAGAAGGCCCGGGTCCAGCGAGGCGTCGCAGTCGCAGAAGCAGACGATGCCGGCGGTCGCCGCGGTCAGCCCCGCATGGCACGCCGCGCCGAAGCCGCGCCGCGCCTCGTGGACGACGGTCGCCCCGTACGACCGGGCGATGTCCGCCGAGCCGTCGGTGGAGCCGTTGTCCACCACGAGGGCCCGCCAGCCCGCCGGGATCCGGCCGAGCACCCAGGGCAGGGCCGCTGCCTCGTTCAGACAGGGCAGGACGACGTCCACGTCCGCCGCGGGGGGAGGGGCCGGGGACGGAGAGGGAGAGGAAGGTGAGGTGGTCACGGCCTTCACCTTACGAACGCAGACCGGACATTCCGGGCCTCGACTGCTTACGAAACGCGGACGTCGGCGCCCGGCGTCACCGGCGCCCCCGCCTCCGCGGTTTCTTACGAAACGGGGACGTCCCGGCCCGGGCCCGCGCCCGGCCGCGACACCCGCGACGGCCCGGTGCGAGGGTGGAGGCATGCAGCAGCCGTACGAGCTCACCGAGGCCGGGGTCACCGCCGGTGCCGCCCGGGTCCTGGTCGTGGACGACGATCCGACCGTCGCCGAGATCGTCGCCGGGTACCTGGACCGCGCCGGGTACCTGGTCGACCACGCCGGCGACGGTCCCACCGCCCTGACCCGTGCCGCCGCCCACTGGCCCGACCTGGTCGTGCTCGACCTGATGCTGCCCGGCATGGACGGCCTGGAGGTCTGCCGGCGGCTGCGCGGCCACGCCCCCGTCCCGGTCATCATGCTCACCGCGCGCGGCGACGAGGACGACCGCATCCTCGGCCTGGAGGTCGGCGCCGACGACTACGTCACCAAGCCCTTCAGCCCCCGGGAACTGGTCCTGCGGGTGGAGTCGGTGCTGCGCCGCAGCCGCCCCGCCCCCACCGACCGGTCCTTCTCGTCCGCCGGGCTCACCCTGGACCCCGGCGCCCGGCGCGCCACCAAGGACGGCACCGAACTAGCCCTCACCCTGCGCGAGTTCGACCTCCTCGCCTTCTTCCTGCGGAACCCGGGGCGGGCGTACAGCAGGGAGGACCTGATGCGCGCCGTGTGGGGCTGGGACTTCGGCGACCTGTCCACCGTCACGGTCCATGTCCGCCGGCTGCGCGCCAAGGTGGAGGACGACCCGGCCCGGCCGCGGCTGATCCAGACCGTGTGGGGCGTCGGCTACCGCTTCGAGCCGAACGGAGAGCACGACCGGAGCGGCCAGGACGGCCAGGACGGCCAGGACGGCCGGAACCACCAGCACGGCCCGGCCGGACGGGAAGGGGCGGCCTGACATGCGCGACACACTCCTCATCGCCCTGTACGCCTTCGCCGGTGCCGCGGGCACCGGACTGCTCGGGGCGGCCGCGCTGCGCCTGCTGCGGCGCCGTTCGCTGACCGCGTCCCTCACGGTGGTCGCCGCCGTCGGCGTGGTCGCGATGCTCGCCGGCACCCTGGCCGTCGCCTGGGCGATGTTCCTCTCCTCGCACGACCTGTCGGTGGTGACGACGGTCGTCGCGATGGCGGCCGCGGTGTCGCTGGCGACCGCGCTGATACTGGGCCGCTGGGTCGTCGCCCGCAGCCGTGACCTCGTCCTCGCGGCACGCTCGTTCGGCGAGGACGGCGACTTCGCCGCGCCGCCGGTCCCGGCCACCGCCGAACTGGCGGAGGTGAGCCGCGAGCTGGCCGCGACGAGCGCGAAGCTCGCCGAGTCCCGGGAGCGGGAACGCGCGTTGGAGACCTCGCGGCGGGAACTCGTCGCCTGGATCTCGCACGACCTGCGCACCCCGCTGGCCGGCCTGCGCGCCATGTCGGAGGCCCTGGAGGACGGCGTCGCCACCGACCCCGGCCGCTACCACAAGCAGATCCGCACCGAGGTCGAGCGCCTCAACGAGATGGTCGGCGACCTCTTCGAGCTCTCCCGCATCCACGCCGGCACGCTCGCCCTGAGCCCGAGCCGGATGTCCGTGTACGACCTGGTCGGCGACGCCCTCGCCGGTGTCGACCCGCTGGCCCGGGAGTACGGCGTACGGCTGGTCGGCGACCGGGTGGAGCCGGTGCCGGTCGAGGTGGACGGCAAGGAGATGAGCCGGGTGCTGGGCAACCTGCTGGTGAACGCCATCCGCCGGACGCCCCCGGACGGCACGGTCGCGGTCGCCGCCGAGCGGTCGGCCGAGGGCGCGGTGGTCCTGTCCGTCACGGACGGCTGCGGCGGCATCCCCGACGAGGACCTGCCCCGCGTCTTCGACACCGGCTGGCGCGGCACCCACGCCCGGACCCCGCCGGCCGGAGCCGGCCTCGGCCTCGCCATCGTGCGCGGCATCGTGGAGGCCCACCACGGGCGGGCCACCGTGCACAACATCCCCGGCGGCTGCCGGTTCGAGGTGGTGCTGCCCGCCGCCGCCTCCTGATCGCGGGCAGCACCACCGGTCTGTGTCGCGGGCGGCGGCACCGGTCCGTCCGGGCCCCCGTCCGTCCGGGCCCCCGTCCGTCCGGGCCCCCGACCGTCCGGGGCTCCCGGCGGCCCGTGGCGAGGGCCCGTCCCGCCCCGTGTCCCGTCCCGCCCCGTGTCCGGGACCGCCCCGTGTCCGGGACCGCCCCGTGTCCCGTCCCGCCCCGTGTCCGGGACCGCCCCGTGTCCCGTCCCGCCCCGTGTCCGGGACCGCCCCGTGTCCGGGACCGCCCCGTGCCCCGTCCCGCTCCGTGTCCCGGGCCCGGCCCTCACCGGGCGCGCGCGAACTCCCGCATCCCCTCCGCGAACCCGACCTCGGCCTTCCAGCCCAGGTCGGCGCGCAGCCGCGCGGAGTCGGCCGTGATGTGCCGTACGTCGCCCAGCCGGTACTCCCCGGTGACCACCGGCTGCGGCCCGCCGTGCGCCTCGGCCAGCGCACGGGCCATCTCGCCGACGGTGTGCGGCTCGCCGCTTCCGGTGTTGTACGCGGTCAGCACACCCGGCGCGGAGCCCGCCTCCAGCGCCGTCGCGTTGGCGGCGGCCACGTCCCGGACGTGCACGAAGTCCCGGCGCTGCCGCCCGTCCTCGTACACCCGGGGCGCCTCGCCCCGGGCCAGTGAGGAACGGAAGAAGGAGGCGACGCCCGCGTAGGGCGTGTCGCGGGGCATCCGGGGTCCGTACACGTTGTGGTAGCGCAGCGACACCGCCGAGCCGCCCGTCGACCGGGCCCAGGCGGCGGCCAGGTGCTCCTGGGCCAGCTTGGTCGTGGCGTACACGTTGCGCGGATCGACGGGCGCGTCCTCACCCACCAGCCCCGGCGTCAACTCGTCACCGCACACCGGGCAGTTCGGCTCGAACCGCCCCGCGTCCAGGTCGGCGACCGCGCGCGGTCCGGGCCGTACGACACCGTGCCGCGGGCACTCGTAGCGCCCCTCCCCGTACACGACCATCGACCCGGCGAGCACGAGGTGCCCCACCCCCGCCTCGGCCATCGCGGCGAGCAGTACGGCCGTGCCGAGGTCGTTGCGGGAGACGTACTCCGCCGCGTCGCCGAACCCGGCCCCCAGGCCGACCATCGCGGCCTGGTGGCAGACCGCGTCCACGCCCGCGAGGGCCTTCGCCACCGCCACCGGGCTGCGCACGTCGGCGCCCGGGTCGTCCCGGACGTCGAACACGAGCGCCTCGTGCCCGCGCCCGGTCAGCGCCTCGACGACATGGGACCCGATGAACCCGGCACCGCCGGTGACCAGTACACGCATGGGGGCCACGCTAGGCGCGCGCGGCCCCCGGACCACGCGCCCACGCCCGCACGTCACGACTCCGTAAGGCGCCGGGCGGCCGGCGCCCCCGCGGCGGACCGTTGAACGGCCCGGCCGGGGGCCACGTACCTGTCCCCGGGGGCGGCGCGGTGCTGCCCGACGGCACCGACACACGCGGCAGCCGGTGCCAGGAGGAAGGGTTGCGCCATTTCAGTGGATTCGAGTCGCCCGGCCGGCAGCACCCTGGAGCCGGTCGTCCCCGTGCGCCGGGGGGAGAGCGGCAACGGTGCCGGAGCGCAGGTTCGTCCGCAGGTGCGGGGCCTGGACGGCCTCCGCGGCCTGGCCGCGCTGTACGTCGTGCTGTTCCACTGCTGGCTGTACACCTTCCCGGGCTATCCGCACAGTTCGGCGCCACCGTGGCTGGGCGGGCTGATGTTCGGGCGCCTCGCCGTCGTCTTCTTCCTGGTGCTGTCCGGGTTCTCCCTGGCGATCTCCCCGGCCCGGCACGGCTGGCGGCCGTCCGGTGTCGGTGAGTTCCTGCGCCGGCGCGCCTGGCGCATCCTGCCGCCGTACTGGGCGGCGCTGGCCCTGAGCCTGCTGGTCTCGTGGTTCGTGGTGCCGGCCTCGCACCTCGGGCCGCCCACCGGTGCGACCGTCCTGGTGTACGGCCTGGTCGCCCAGGACATCCTCACCGCCCCGACGCCGAACGGCGCGTTCTGGTCGATAGGGGTGGAGGCCGAGCTCTACCTGCTTTTCCCCCTGCTCCTCCTCGTCCGCCGGCGCTGGGGCGCGGCGGCCCTGGCCGCGGCGGTGACTGTCCCGGTGGTCGTCCTCGGTCTGACGGCGCCCGGCGCCAACCCGGTGGAGGGCGACAACTGGCTCGCACCCCACCTCGCCCCGGTGTTCGCCGCGGGGGTCGCGGGCGCGGGCATCGTCTCCGCCTCGGACCGGGTACGACGACTGCCGTGGGGGTGGTTCGCCGTCCTGGCCGCCCTGCCGGTCCTGGTCCTCGGCGCCGTCCGCGGCT
The DNA here is from genome assembly GCF_044769305.1 of Streptomyces sp. NPDC090499. Classification (NCBI taxonomy): domain Bacteria; kingdom Bacillati; phylum Actinomycetota; class Actinomycetes; order Kitasatosporales; family Streptomycetaceae; genus Streptomyces; species Streptomyces sp. NPDC090499. The sequence goes on along the minus strand of NZ_JBIVXP010000002.1, from coordinate 346,205 downwards.
CGGCCTGGACGGTGAACCACTACTTCTGGATCGACCTCGCCGTCGCCCCCGCCATGACGATGCTGCTCGCCGCGGTCGCCACCGGAAGGCCCGCCGTCCTCGTACGGCTCCTGACCGCGCGCCCCGTCCACGGCCTCGGCGGGTTCTCCTACAGCCTGTACCTGATCCATCTTCCGATCGTGCTGGCCGTGATCCGCCGGGTCGCCCCGCATTTCGTGGCGCCGGGACTGCCCACGTTCTGGTTCACGCTGGCGGTGGGCCTGCCGGTCTCGGTCCTCTCGGCGTGGCTGTTCTCCACGGTCTTCGAAATTCCGTTCAAACGGAACAGGTCCTGGAAATCGCTTGTCGCGGCCCGTTCCGGCGGCTGAGGAAAGGCCCGGACGGCTTCTTCCGGCCGGGCCGTCGGCCGGTCAGCCCGTCGCCGTCGATTTCTGGCCGGAGGGGGTGACGGCGTACCATTCCTGGTCCTTTCCCTGGCCGTTCGTCTGCCCGGCCGCCGTGTCGCCCACGTACCGGTAGAGCGGCCAGCCGGCGAGGGTGAGCTGGGTCTCGCCGTTCCGGTGGACCGTGCCGAGGAGGCTCTTCTCCACCCCCGAGGCCTGCACGGACTCCGGCACGATCACCGGCAGCCAGGTCTCGGTGCACGTGCCGGAGCACGTCCACTTGGAGGGGTTCGGCTGGTCCTTGTCGTAGCGGTAGAGGGTCCGCCCCTTGTCGTCGGTGACGATGCTGCCCAGGCCCTGGGCCGACCCGGTGAGCACGGCTGCGGTGGTGGCAGGCTGCCCGCTCGCGTCGCCTGCGCCGGCGGCCGGCGTGGCGGTGGCCGGAGCCGACGCGGCCGGGGTCGCCGACGTGACCGGGGCGGCCGGTGCGGTGCTCCCGGCGCCGGTGTCGTTCGAGGAGCCGCACGCCCCCAGCAGGAAGGCGGAGGCGAGCCCCAGGGCGAGGCTCGGGCCGATGCGTCGCGGGATCAAGGAAGGTGCCCTTCGTCGGAGTCGCGTCTACCTGCTCCTTCAGTACGTCGGACGGCTCCCGCCCGCTCAGCCGCCGCGGTCATGTGACGCACTCTTGACCATCGCGCGATGCCCGCAGCGTGATTTCAGGAATCTCAGGCTGCGCAGCGGTCTCTATGGGTTGACCGTGGAGTCGCCGGAATTGCCGACAATATTGTCGGCAATGAATTACGTTCGCTGCCGAGATCGAGACAAGCGCCCCGTGAAGCAGTTTCAGAACTCTCCGGACACCCGCACCTGCGCTCCCATCGGCGAAGAAATCCCGTCATGCCGTCGCCCGCGGTTCGGAAACTGCTGCGCCTCGCGAAGGAGACACGAAATGACGCACAAGATGAACCGCAGGGCCCTGATCAAGGGAATTGCCGCGGCCGCGGTCGCCGTTCCGGCAGTGGGGATCACCGGCGGCACGACCGCGTCGGCGGCGACCGCGTCGTCCGGCGCGGCTGCCGCCGACTCGCTGGCCTTCGACCCCGACGCGTACACCGAGATCACGACGACGATCTCCACCGACGACGGCGACAAGGAGGTCACCTACCACTTCTGGTCGGCCGTCACCTACGTCACCGACCCGGTGGACGAGACCTACCAGAGCCTGACCGTCAGCGTCCCGGTGTCGATCGACGGCACCGCCGTGGACGCCACCGACGCCCCGATCCTCGTCTCCAACTCGATCGGCGGCTACCTCCCGTCCTCGGTGTCGACCAACACGGGCGTGAGCAGCAGCCGGGCGCAACTGGCCGTCGCGGCCGGGTACGTCGCGGTGGAGCCGGGCGCGCGCGGCCGGACCCTGGTGGACTCCAGCGGCGACTACTACGGCACCGCGCCGGCGGCGATCGTCGACCTCAAGGCCGCGATCCGGTACGTGCGCTACAACGCGGGCACCATCCCGGGCGACACCGACCGGATAGTGACGGCCGGGACCAGCGCCGGCGGCGCCCTGTCGGCCCTGCTGGGCGCCTCCGGCGGCAGCTCGCTCTACGACGACCTGCTCAGCGAACTCGGTGCGGCCGACGCCGACGACATCGTCTACGCGACCGGCGCCTGGTGCCCCATCACCGACCTGGAGAACGCCGACGGCGCCTATGAGTGGAACTGGGGCACCAACACGCTCAGCAGCGGCGAGGAGGTGGACCAGGACGTCTCCGCGGACCTGAAAACCCTGTTCGAGACGTACCAGTCCGGGCTCGCCCTGACGGCGGACGACTACGGCACCGTCACGGCCGACAACCTCGACGACTACCTGCTGGCGACCTACCTCGAACCGGCGGCCACCAGCTACCTGGCGGACCTCTCGGACGACGACCGGACCACCTACCTGTCCGCCAACACCTTCATCACCTGGGACGGTTCGTCGGCCACGTTCTCCTGGTCCGACTACCTCGACCACGTCGGATCCCGCGGCAAGGACGCCCCGGCCTTCGACGCCTTCGACCTGTCGGCCGGCGAGAACAACGAGTTCGGCGTCGACACCACCGAGGCCCGGCACTTCACCGACTACAGCCTGGCCAACGACACCAGCGGCAGCGGCGGTTCGTCCCTGGACAGCGACATCCCCGGCAAGCTGGAGATGATGAACCCGATGTACTTCATCGGCGAGTCCAACGACGACCGGGCCAAGTACTGGTGGATCCGCACCGGCACCAAGGACACCGACACCGCGCTGACGATCGTCGGCAACCTGGCCCTGAGCCTGGCGAACCTCGGCGACGACGTCAACGCCCTCATGTACTGGGACGCCGCCCACGGCGCCGACGAGGACCCGGCCGACTTCATCACCTGGATCGGCGACGTGACCGGCTACACCGGCTGAGCGCACCCGGCGCAGTGCTCGGCACCGGCCCCGGCCGCCGACCAGACGGTCGGCGGCCTCCCGGTCAGCGGGGGAGCGAGAGCAGGTGCCACTGCCAGGCGTCGAGCGCCACGAACAGGCCCGGGTCGGCCAGTTCGGCGCCCTCCCGGTCGTAGGCGCTCCCGTCGAGCAGCCCGGTCAGCCGGCAGGAGCGCCCCCGGAGTCCGGTCCAGGGCAGGGGAACCCGCCCCTGGGCCGGCTCCCCGGAGTAGTTGATCACCACGAGGCAGTGGTCCCGGGCGGTGGTCCAGGACCAGGCGAGCAGGTTGTGGTGGGTGTCGTTGTCCGGCCAGCCGGTGCAGTCCAGCAACTGCCAGTCGCCCTCGCGGACGGGGGCCGCGGCGGCCACCAGGCGGCAGTAGAAATCACTCAGGGACGCGTCGGCCGGTTCCTGGGGCCGGCGGGAGAGGAAGACGGGCGGGCGGACCCGGCGGCCCTCGAACTGGCCCTCGTGCCAGAGGGTCGCGCCGGGCAGGGTGGCCACCGCCACGGCCGCCGCCCGCTCCCGGTCGCCCGGCAGGGTGGCGGCGGCCCGGGGCTCGTCGTGGTTCTCCAGGAACCGCACGAGCCCGCGCTGGTAGGCCAGGCCGGCGCCGAGGTGGGCGCGGACGGACCCGGCGTCCTGGTGGACCAGGCGGTCGTAGAGCCGTTTGTCGTAGCAGTGGTCGAAGCCCTGCTGCTGGAGGGCCCATTCGAGGTCCCAGTACGCCTCGGCGACGAAGAGGAGACCGGGGTGGCGCTCGCGCACCCGGGGAATGACGTACGGCCAGAAGTCCGCCTCGGGGGCCGCTCCCGCCAGGTCGCCCCACGTCTTCGCGAACACGTCGTTCATGAGCAGCATCGCCATGTCGCAGCGCACGCCGTCGGCCTGGTCGCCGATCGACACCAGCGTCTGGACCGTCGCCGCCCGGAGCTGCTCGCTGAAGGCGTCGAGCTGGACCACGTCCGGCCACGGCGGGAAGTAGGGGTCCCGGCCGCGCGCGTACACCTGGCCGCCCGCCGCCAGGAAGGCCCCGGGATCGCGGGTCAGGTCGTCCGGCGTGCCCCGGACCAGGCAGTCCGGGCGTCCGGTGAGCCAGGGGTGGTCGGGGGCCACGTGGTTGGGGACGTAGTCCAGGATCAGGCGCAGTCCGCGTGCGGCGAGTGCGGCCCGTGCCGCGGCCAGCCCGTCCGGGCCGCCGAGGCCCTCGTCGACGACGTAGTTCCGCACGCAGTACGGGGATCCGGCGATGTCCGCCTCGGTGAGGTCGGGCAGCGCGGCGCGGAAGGAGGCGAGCAGGCCGTCGTCCGCGAGAGCGATCTCCAGCCCGGCCGGGCTGCGCTCCCACACGCCCATCAGCCAGACGGTGTCGATGCCCGGCCGTGCGACCTCGTCCCAGACCTCGCCGGGCACGTCCCCGAGGGTGACCCGGCGCCCGTACCGACCGCTCAACTCGCCCAGCCAGACCAGGGTGTTGATCTCGTAGATCACCGTCATGACAGCGGCTCCTCGCGCAGGGCGCCCCAGTCTCCCGCGCCGACGACATGGAACAGGGTGGCGGTGACCGCGGCCAGGCCGGTCCAGCCGGTCTGGTGGGAGGCGCCCAGGCCGGCCCCGTTGTCACCGTGGAAGTACTCGTAGAACAGGATCAGGTCCTTCCAGTGCGGGTCCTTGGCGAACTCGGGCCGGGTGCCGTGCACCGGGCGGTGGCCGTCCGCGTCGCTGAGGAAGGTCGAGGTGAGCCGGCCGGAGATCTCGCGGGCGACCTCGTACAGGTTCAGCTGCCGCCCGGAGCCGGTCGGGCACTCCACGGTGAAGTCGTCGCCGTGGTAGGCGTGCAGGTTCAGCAGGGCGCGCACGAGCAGCACGTTGACCGGGAACCACACCGGGCCGCGCCAGTTGGAGTTGCCGCCGAACATGCCCGAGTCGGACTCGGCGGGCAGGTAGCCGACCCCGTAGGTCTGACCGTGCACGTCGAAGGTGTACGGGTGGTCGGCGTGGTACCGGGAGAGCGAGCGGATGCCGTGCGGGCCGAGGAACTCCTCCTCGTCCAGCATCCGGGCCAGGATCCGGCGCAGCCGGTCCTCGTCGAACAACGCGAACAGGTGCCGCCCCGCCGCCCCCGACCCGAGGACGTCGTGCGAGGCGACCAGGCCCGCCACGGCCGGATGCCGGCGCACGAACTCCCGTGCCCCCTCGACGAGTTCCGGGAACCGGCGGTCGGTCCAGGCACCGACCACACTGGTCGCGACGAGCGGCACGAGACCGACCATGGAGCGCACCCTGAGCGGGGTCGCGCTGCCGTCGGGCAGCCGCAGCACGTCGTAGAAGAAGCCGTCCTGCTCGTCCCACAGGCTCGCGTTGTCCTTGCCGATGCGGTTCATGGCGACCGCGATCCACGCGAAGTGCTCGAACAGCGTCTGCGCCTGCTCGACGTAGACCGGGTTCTCCGCCGCCAGCTCGACGGCGATCTCCAGCAGGTTCTGGCAGTACAGCGCCATCCAGGCGGTGCCGTCGGCCTGGTCGAGGTGGCCGCCGGTGGGCAGCGGCGCACTGCGGTCGAAGACCCCGATGTTGTCCAGGCCGAGGAAACCGCCCTGGAAGACGTTGTTGCCGTCGGCGTCCTTGCGGTTGAGCCACCAGGAGAGGTTCTTCGTCAGCTTCTGGAAGGCGTTCTCCAAAAAGACGCGGTCACCGCGGCCGGTGCGCTGCTTCTCCAGCTCGTAGACGAAGAGAACGGCCCAGGCGTGCACGGGCGGGTTGACGTCGCCGAAGTTCCATTCGTACGCCGGGATCTGCCCGTTGGGATGCAGGTAGAGGCGGCGCAGCAGCAGCTCCAGCTGCGACTTGGCGAACCCGATGTCGACCATGGACAGCGCGATGGTGTGGAAGGCGAGGTCCCAGGCCGCGAACCACGGGTACTCCCAGGTGTCCGGCATCGACATGATCTCGTCGTTGACCATGTGGTACCAGGCGCTGTTGCGGACGCGCGGGTCGGCGGCGAGCGGGTCGACGCCGTGCTCGGCGAGCCAGCGCTCCACGTCGAGGTAGTAGTACTGCTTGCTCCACAGCATCCCGGCCAGCGCCTGCCGCACCAGCCGCCGCTCGTCCTCGCCGAGACCGTCCGGGACCACGCCCTCGAAGAAGATGTCGGCCTCGGCCCGCCGCATGTCGAACACCTGCTGGAAGTCGCCCCAGGGATCGGTGAGTTCGGTGCCGGTCAGGCGCAGCCGTACGGTGACGCTGTCGCCCGCGGGCACGGTGAGCTCGTGGTGGACGGACGCCTTGGTGCCGGTCCGCTCGGGATTGACCGCGTCCTGCTCGCCTTGGACGACGTACCGGCCGATGCCGTCCTTGACGTAGGGGGTGGCGTTGGGGCTGCCGAAGATCCGCTCGTTGTCGGTGTCGTTCTCGGTGAACAGGGTGTCCGCCGCACCCTCGAAGTACAGCCGGTACGAGCCGAGTTCCTCGTGGCCGGCGAGGATCGCGCCGTCCGTGTGCCGCAGGCCGGGCACCGCGCTGCCGCCCGCCCACGACCAGGTGTGCCGGAACCACAGCGTCGGCAGCAGATGGAGCGCGGCCTCGTCGGGCCCGCGGTTGTGCGCGGTGATCTCGATCAGCAGGTCCTCGGGACCGGCCTTGGCGTACTCCACGAACACGTCGAAGTAGCGGCCCTCGTCGAAGACGCCGGTGTCGAGGAGCTCGTACTCGGGGTCGTGGCGCCCGCGGTCCCGGTTGACGCGCACGAGGTCGTCGTACGGATAGGCCGCCTGCGGGTACTTGTAGAGGTACTTCAGGTACGAGTGGGTGGGCGTGGAGTCGAGGTGGAAGTAGTACTCCTTGACGTCCTCACCGTGGTTGCCCTCGGCGTTGGTCAGGCCGAACATCCGCTCCTTGAGGATCGGGTCCCGGCCGTTCCACAGCGCGAGCGCGAAGCACAGCCGCTGCTTGTCGTCGCTGACACCCGCGATGCCGTCCTCGCCCCACCGGTAGGCCCGGGACCGGGCCTGGTCATGGGTGAAGTACGACCAGGCGTCACCGCCGGGGCTGTAGTCCTCGCGCACCGTGCCCCACTGCCGCTCGCTCAGATACGGCCCCCAGCGCCGCCACGCCACCCGCCCCGTGTCCGCATCGGCCAGCCGCAACCGCTCGGCATCGGCCCCGCCGCCGCGCTCTGTGCCGTCCGTGTCATCCGCCATCGCACGCTCTCCTGTCTGGGACACCTACGTCTGGGACACCTACGCCTCGGACACCTCGGAGTCGGGCGGTCAGCCAGCGGAGGTGTTGTAGTTGACGATCCCCTCCACCATGAGAGCGATCGCACCCGGCAGCGGGCTGTCCACTCCCTTGCCCACCACGTCGGGTAACCGGTGCGCTTCGTCCGCACTGGCCGCCACCATGCCCCAGAAGGCGTTGAAGCCCGACGGGTCCGACGGTTTGTCGGTGGCCGCCCCGACGGTCATGACGCCGCCCTCCTCGGCCACGGCGAGCGCGCCCATCTGCCGCAGCGTGCCGGGATCCCGCTCTTCGGCGGCCACCACGCTCCACCCCGTCACCTCCACGCATCGCAGGGCGGCGAGAAGGCTGTCGGCGCTGTCCCGCCCGGTCAGGACGATGTCGGGCAGCACCAGGGCCACCGGCCCCCGGGTCATCGGCAGACCGGAGCGGATCGCGCCTTCGAGGCCCGGTTCGAGCGACTCGTCCTGGTAGACGAAGACCATCTGAAAGGTCTTGGCATAGCGGGCGAGATAACCCACGGTGTCGAGCTTGTGTGTTCCGAACACGACGACCACACGCACGTTGAGGCCGCTGTCGGCCAGTTCGACGACGGCTTCCAGGCTGCGGTCCAGCACGGTGACCCCGGGGGCCAGACAGTGCAGCTCCTTCGGGTAGGGCGCGCTGAAACGCGTTCCGAATCCGGCGCAGGGCAGGATGATCGAGACATCGGGGACGGGCGCGGAAGAACGATGCATGGAGTGGCTCTCGGATTCTGTTGTCGACCGGGGAACCTTGCGCGCCTTGCAGTTGTGTGCGGACATGCTCGCGATCACCGTAATTACCGGGGCGGCTCCAGGCGAGACGGCCGTCGCCCCGCGAGGGCCCCTACCGCGCCCGCATGGAGCACGACGTGCCTGGGTATCCAGCACCACGGTGCTCGCGGAACCTCCGCCGCCTCCGGTGTCACACACGTACGGCAAGGGCTGCAACGCAGGGGAAGTCAGAGCGAAAGAGGGCGCTGGATGCGGGTGCTGTTGTCCACCTACGGGACGCGAGGCGATGTCGAACCGCTGGTGGCCCTCGCGGTGCGGTTGCAGGCACGCGGAGCCGAGGTGCGCATGTGCGCCCCGCCCGACGCGGAGTTCGCGGAGCGGCTGGCCGGAATCGGCGTGGAACTGGTGCCGGTGGGGCCGCCGGTGCGGGAACTGATGCGCGGGACGGCTCTGCCGACGGCGGCGGAACTGTCCCGCTACCGGACCGAGATGGTCGGCACCCAGTTCGACGCCTTCCCCGCGGCGGCCGACGGCTGCGACGTGCTGGTGGCGGCCGGCCTGGCGCAGATCGCCGCGCGGTCCGTGGCCGAGGCCGCGGGCATCCGCTACGTGTACGCGTGCTACTCGGCGGTCAACCTGCCGTCGCCCCACCACGCCCCGCCACCGCGACCGGGCTGGCCCGAGCCGGCGGCGGACGACAACCTCGCGCTGTGGGAACGGGACGCCCGCCAGGTGAACGCGCAGTTCGGCGAGGTGCTCAACGACCACCGGGCAGCGATCGGCCTGCCGCCCGTGGACAACGTCCGTGACCACGTGTACACCGACCGGCCGTGGCTGGCGGCGGACCCGGTCCTGGGACCGTGGTGGCCGGCGCCGGGCCTCGACGTCGTACAGACGGGCGCCTGGACGCTGCCGGACGAACGCCCGCTCCCGGCCGACCTGGTGGCGTTCCTGGACGCGGGGGAGCCGCCGGTCTACGTCGGGTTCGGCAGCATCAGCCCGTCGCCGGACATCGCCCGCAAGGCCGTCGGGACGAGCCTTGCCCAGGGGTACCGGGTGCTCGTCTCCCGCGGCTGGGCGGACCTGGTCCTGCCCGAGGCCCGGGACGACTGCTTCGCCATCGGCGAGGTCAGTCACCAGCAGCTGTTCCCCAGGGTGGCCGCCGTCGTGCACCACGGCGGCGCGGGCACGACGCTGACGGCCGCACGGGCGGGCGTGCCGCAGGTGGTCGTGGCCCTCCAACTGGCGGACAACCCGTACTGGGCCGGGCGGGTGGCGGACCTGGACATCGGCGCGGCACTGGACGAACCGGATCCGGCCGCCGACACCCTGCGCGTCGCGTTCAAGACGGCCCTCGCACCCGAGACGCGGGCGCGGGCCAGGGCACTGGGCGCCGGACTGCGCACCGACGGAGCGGAGACGGCCGCGAACCTGCTTCTCGACACGCTCCGTTGAGCGGCGCCGGCCCGGCACTCCGCCCAGAGCGGCACGACAGCCGGCTGTTAGCGTTCCGACGCATGGCGGACAGCGTGTACGTGGGCAAGGCGGGCAAGGACGCGGCACTGGACCGGGGATGGCTGCTCGGACACTTCAAGGAGCCCGACGACCCCCGGTACAGTCAGGCCGTCGAGGTCAAATGGGGCGTCCACGCACGTGGCGAACAGCGAACGCAGTGGGTGCAGGGCGAGGTGCGCACCGCACTCCTGGTCCTCGTCACGGGCCGCTTCCGCCTGGAGTTCCCCGGCCGCAGCGTGCTCCTGGAGGAGCAGGGCGACTACGTCGTCTGGGGCCAGGGAGTCGACCACTCCTGGATCGCGGAGGACGAGTCCGTCGTCCTGACCGTGCGCTGGCCTTCGGTGCCCGGGTACGCCGCGCCGTGACACGGCCCGCCGCAGGGCTCGGACACCGGGCCGGCGAGAACGACCCCGCGCGGACCGAGCCGCCCCACGTGCCGGCGGGGGATGCCGCGGTACGACACCCGGGACGCCGTGCCGTGCCGGAGGAACGCGTGATCCGGAACAATGCCACCGCTTGCGGTGGCTCCTGTCAGATGGGGATGTGCCATGAGCGGGTTGCACCAGGGACCGGATTTGACGCGGCTGCTCGGGCGGCCGAGTCGTCCGGACAGCAAGGCGGCGCTGGAAGAGGTCGCGGCCGACTGGGGTGTGACGTTCCCCCGCGATTTCGTGGAGATCGCCGGTGGTTTCGGTGATGTCGTGGTCTGCGAGTACCTGCTTCTCTGCGGGGGACGCAGCCTGCGGGGGTACGCGGATCTCATGGCAGCCCGGATGGAGAAGTCGAGCACGGTTCCGTGCAAGGTGCTTCCGTCGCCGGGGGGAGCGCTTCTCTGGGGAAACACCGTTGAAGGGGACCAGTTGTTCCTGGTTCACCAGGGCGGCGGGAGGTGGACGGTGTCGGCGTTCCGCCGTAACTGGCACGACTGGCACGACACGGACATGGAGTTCGGCGAATGGCTTCCGCGGATGCTCGCGGGTGAGATCGAGACGGACTGGATGCCCGAGTGGCCGGTGCCGCCCTACGACCTGGAAGCGGTGGACCAGTGACCTTCGAAGGGTGGCACCGTAGCGGCTGACGTCTCGTGAACGGCGGGCCTGCCACGAGAAGCCGGGGCGGTCGGAAACGGCCAAGCGGCCAAGCAGCCCGGTAGTTCGGACGGGGCGAGGTGCGACCGGATCTCGGTCCGCTGTTCTACTGGTCGTGCACCAGGCCGCAGGCGTTCCCGTCTTCGCGGCGGCCCCTTCGGCGGCACGCTCACGCGGGGCGTTGTGACGCGGAGAGCCAGGCACGGTAGCGGCGCAGGGCCCGTCGCTGGTTTCGCTGCTCGGCGAGGAGGGCCATCGCCGGGTGGGTGCGGGGGGTGGGGCGGCTGCCGCGGGCGATGCGGCGCATCTGGTGGCGGACCTGGGCCATGCCGGCCGCCGAGGCGAGGGCCTTGTCGGACCAGGTGACCGGCCGGAGCTGGTCGTCGGCCTCGCGGCCCTGGCGCCAGCGCTCGGGCAGGTCGGGGGTGACGGCGAGGGCCGTGCCCATCCCGACGACCGCCACCCCGCTCTCCAGGACCTTGTCGGCGGTGTACCGCTGGGTGATGCCGCCGGTGAGCATCAGCGGCAGCGGGCTGGTTTCGACCAGGTCCCTCGCCAGGTCGAGGAAGTACGCCTCGCGGGCCTGGGTGCGGGCGTCGGCGGGGCGGCCGGACATCGCCGGGCTCTCGTAGCTGCCGCCGGACAGTTCGACCAGGTCGACGCCGAGCGGCGCGAGCATCTGGATCACCTGGCGGGCGTCGTCGGCGTCGAAGCCGCCGCGCTGGAAGTCGGCGGAGTTCAGCTTCACCGCGACCGCGAACGACGGGGACACGGCGGCGCGCACCGTACGGACGACGTCCAGCAGCATCCGGGCCCGGTTCTCCAGCGATCCGCCCCACTGGTCGGTGCGCTTGTTGACCAGCGGGGACAAGAACTGCGAGAGCAGGTAGCCGTGCGCGGCGTGGATCTCCACGCCGTCGAAGCCCGCCTGTTCGGCGCGCTGGGCGGTGACGGCGTACCGGGTGACGGTCGCCTTGATCTGTTCCGGCGTCATGGCGACGGGCTTGCCGAAACGGCTGCTGTGCCTGCCCAGGTCGACGGCGACCGCGGACGGGCCCCAGACGACGCCGGGCATGTCGGACCCGATCTGGCGGCCGGGGTGGTTGATCTGCATCCAGACCGCTCCGCCACCGGACTTGGCGGCCTGGGCCCACTCGGTGAACGGCTCCAGTGGCGCGGCCTTGTCGAGCACGACGCCGGCGGGGCCGGTCAGCGCCTCGGCGTGCACCATGACGTTCCCGGTGATCAGCAGCCCGGTGCCGCCGGCGGCCCACCGCCGGTACAGCCCGAACAGCGCTTTGTCCGGGAGCTGGCCGTCGCCGGCCATGTTCTCCTCCATGGCCGCCTTGGCGATCCGGTTGTTCAGTACCTGCCCGGAGCGCAGGGACAACGACGAGAACAGCTCGCTGGTCATCCGAGTTCCCCTCTCGATCTTTACCGCTTACGATGTATGCATCGTTCACATTAGGTCGACGATGTAAGCGATGTAAACTTGAGGGAGTGTGGCAAATGTCGCAGGCGGGCAGCACCTATCACCACGGCGATCTGCGCGCGGCCTGTCTGCGTGCCGCGCGGGAGCTGCTGGAGGAGGACGGCAGTGCCGGGCTGTCCCTGCGGGCGGTCGCGCGACGGGCCGGTGTCTCGGCGACGGCACCCTACCGCCACTACGCGGACCGCGAGGCCCTGGTCTCCGCGGTCGCCGCGCAGGGCTACCGTGAACTCGCCGAGTACCTGCTCGCCGCGCACCCCTCGCCCACGACCCCGGACGAACTGGCCGCGGTCGCCGTCGCCTACGTCCGTTTCGCGCTGGACCGCCCGGCCCTGTTCCGGGTGATGTTCGCCGAGCCCTGCGATCCGAACAGCGCGGAGCGGGTCGCCGCGACCGCCGCGATCTCGGAGTACGTCCGCGGCATCGTCCGCGGCATCGTCCGCGGCGCCTTCCCCGGCGCCGACACCGACGCGCTGTCCGTCACCGTGTGGGCCCTCGTCCACGGCCTGGCCTTCCTGCACCTCGACGGCAAGCTCGACGCCACCACCCCCGAGGTGGTCGCCGACCAGGTGCGCACCGCCGTTCGCGCACTGTTCACCGCCTCCGCGGCGATGTGACGGCCGGCGCCCGCACCGCACGAGCCGCCCAGCCGCAGTGGACGTACCCCCGTGTTGTCGCCCGGTGCCACCACTTCAGCCCCTTCACCGGACCCGCTTTCCGCGCTCTCCTGATCGTCCTGCCGGCAGGACGGGGAGGCCCGGCCGGCGTCGTCGGCCCGGCACTCGATGGTGGCGAAGCATTCGGCGACCAGCGGTGCCTGGACCTTCTCGCCGGTCACGGCGGTCAGGCCGAACTCCTCGAATGGTCAGCTGCCCGCGTCCACCGCCGCCGTCCTGGCCTGCTGCGGCTGGGTGGCCATGGTCCGCAGCGTCTCGAAAGCGGCCGCCGTAGGGCTGGCCGGCTCGGCCTGGTAGACCACCAGCTGCTGGTGCGGGGCACCGTTGACCGTGAAGGCCGCGAACTTGATGTGCAGGTCCCCGGCCTGGGGATGCTTGAGGTGCTTGCCCTCCTGGGACTTGCCCTTGACGTCGTGCAGTTGCCAGAGCGCGGCGAACTCCTCGCTCCGGGCGGACAGTTCCGCGACGACCTCGGCGATGCGGGCGGACTCGGGGTCATGGCCGTAGGCGGCCCTGATCTCGGCGACACAGGAGTGCGCGGCCCGCTCCCACTCCTGGTAGAAGTCGCGGCCCGCCGGATCCACGAACACCATCCGGGCGAGGTTGTCGAACCTCTCGAAACCACTGTGCAAGGCCGTGGCCAGGGAGTTGGCCGCCATGACGTCGAGTGCCGGGCCCACGACGAAGGCAGGCGTGTGGTCCCAGCCGTCCATCAGCTGCAGCAGCTGCGCGCTGACGCCGGCCTCGCCCCGGTTGTGCGGACGCTGCGAGGCGGCCAGGCAGAGGCGGTTGAGGTGGTCGGTGGACTCCGCGTCCAGTTTCAGCGCGTGCGCGACGGCATCGACGACTTGTGGGGACGGGCTGTTCTCGCGTCCCTGTTCCAGCCTGATGTAGTAGTCGGAGCTGACTCCCGCGAGTAGCGCGACTTCCTCTCTGCGCAGTCCCGGTACCCGGCGTCGTCCGTGTTCCGGGAGACCGACGTCGTGCGGCTTCAGGGCTTCTCTGCGGGCTCGGAGAAAATCACCCAAAGGCGTCCCATTGCTCATGCGGCAAGACTAGATGGATTTCGGTCGATGAGAAGCGCCGGTCACGCACTATCACGGATGGTCGTGCCGTGAACACAGAGGGTTGGACCGAGGAAGCGAGATCGGGGAAGTGAGATCGGGAAGACGGGATCGGGAAGAGGGGAGGGTCCGAAACCGCGGGCCGGGGGCCGTCGCGGTCCTGGTGCGCCAGCCCGTAATCCTGGGTGTAATGCACCCACCGTCGGCGGGACTTTCCCGGGCGTTCTCCGCCTAGCCTCAATGACATGGACAACGACACGCACCTCGACCCGGTGGAGGGGCTGGGCCGGTTTCTCCGCAGCCGCAGAGAACGCCTGAGCCCCGCGGCGGCGGGGCTGCCCGCCGCCGGCCGGCGACGGGTGCCCGGGCTGCGGCGCGACGAGGTCGCGGCACTCGCCGGGGTCAGCCTGAGCTACTACAGCCGACTGGAGCAGGGCCGCGAGCTCAGCCCGTCGCCCAGGGTCCTGGAGGCGATGGCCCGCGTGCTGCAACTCGGTGACGAGGACAAGCGGGCGCTCTTCCGGCTCGCCCTGCCCGGCGGCCGCCGTACCAAGGCACCCGTCCGGGTCGAGCGGGTCCGGCCGCACCTGCGGCAGGTGATCGAGAGCTGGACCCTGACGCCGGCCTTCATCATCGGCCACGCCCAGGACCTGCTGGCCACCAACGCACTCGCCGACGCCCTCTACCGCGACTTCGCGGAGCACGACAACGTCCTGCGCATGCTCTTCCTGGACCCCGCGGCGAAGAGCTTCTACCGCAGCCCGGAGCGGGCCAGGCACCGAGCGGTCGCCGACCTCCAGCAGACCGCCGCGAGCACCCCGCAGGATCCCCGCATCCTGGAGCTGGTGGGTGAGCTGTCGGTGCGCAGCGGCGAGTTCCGCGCCCTGTGGGCACGCGAGTACACCCGGGTCCCGCCCTACGAGATCAAGCAGGTCCACCACTCGGTCGTGGGCGACCTGGAGCTGCGGCACGAAGCCCTCACCATCCGCAGTGCCCCGGGACAGCAGCTCGTCGTCCTGCAGGCCGAGCCGGGCTCGCCCTCCGCCGACGGGCTGGCCCTGCTGGGCTCCGTCAGCGTGCCCGGGGTGCCGCACCAGCAGAACCCCGCATACGGCACCTGAGCGCCATCCTGGGTGCAGGACTCCCAGGAAAACCGCTGCCTTCATATCGCCGGGGAGGAGGGACAGACTCGAATACGTCAACAAGGAAATCCCCCACAAGGGGAAAGCAACGAAAGAGGTTTTCCCATGGCTACGTGGTTTGTCACCGGTGCCTCCCGCGGAATCGGCGCGGAAATCGCCCGTGCCGCTCTGGCAGGCGGCAACAATGTCGTGGTCGCCGTACGAAATCCGGAGCGAGTACCGGCTGATCTGAAGAATTCCGACAAGGTCTTCGCGGTCGCCCTGGACGTCACGGACAACGACAGCATCCCGCAGGCGGTCGAGGCCGCCGTGGAGCGGTTCGGCGGCATCGACGTCCTGGTGAACAACGCCGGCCGCGGCCTGCTGGGCGCGCTGGAGGAGATCAGCGACGCGGAGGCCCGGTCGCTGTTCGACCTCAACGTCTTCGGCCTGATCAACGTCACCCGCGCCGTGCTGCCCGTGATGCGCAAGCAGGGGTCGGGCCGCCTGGTGCACATCGGTTCCCGCTCCGGATTCGAGGGCGAGCCGGGCGTCAGCCTGTACTCCGCGTCGAAGTTCGCGGTCGCGGGCATCAGCGAGGCGCTCTCCGCCGAGATGGCGCCGTTCGGAATCCAGTCGATGGTCGTCGAACCGGGCGTCTTCCGCACCGACTTCCTGGACGCCAGCTCCCTGTCGGTCGCCCAGCACCGCATCAGCGACTACGACGACACCCCCGCGCACGTCACCCTCGACTGGATCGACCAGGCCAACCACGCCCAGCTCGGCGACCCCGTCAAGGGTGCCGCCCTCATCGTCGAGGTGGCCGCCACCGAGAAGCTGCCCACCCATCTCTACCTGGGGCGCGACACGATGGAGCGGCTCGACGTCAAGTACCAGCAGGTGCAGGACGACCTCGCCCCGTGGCGCGAGAAGTCCGCGGCCACCGCACACGACGACGCCGCCTGACGCCGACGCTGCGCCGGGTGCCCGACCCGTCCGACCCGTCCGACCAGCCCGACCCGTTCGGGCACCCGACGCCTTCTCCCTCCCCTTCCCCCCACACCCCCCTGTGATCAAAGAGATCGAGGTTTTGTGATGTCTGCTGCCCTGCTCACCGGTACCCCCCTCGCCGGCCGCGTCGCCGTCGTCTCCGGCGCCTCCAGCGGCATGGGTGCCGTCACCGCCGAGCGGCTGGCCGAACTCGGCGCCACCGTGGTCGTACTGGCCCGGCGCAAGGAGCGTCTGGACGGCGTGGTCAAGAACATCGAGACCGCCGGCGGGACCGCGCTCGCCCTGGCCGTCGACGTGACCGACCGCGCCGCCGTCCAGGCCGCCGCCGACCAGGTCGCCGAGCGCTTCGGCAAGGCCGACCTCGTGTTCAACAACGCCGGTGTCCAGCTCATCTCCGGCATCGAGGAACTCAAGGTCGACGACTGGCAGCGCCAGATCGACCTCAACATCGGCGGCCTGATGAACGTGATCGCCGCGTTCGTTCCGCACCTGACGGAGGCCGCGGCCGCGGGCAGGCCCGCCGACCTGATCAACACCTCCTCGATCGCGGCCACCCGCATCCTGACGAAGTTCTCCGTCTACTCCGGCACCAAGGCGTACATCAGCCACCTCACCCGGCTGCTGCGCGTCGAACTCGGCCCGAAGATGGTCCGCGTGGCCACCATCGAGCCCGGCATGGTCGACACCGAGCTTCCCGACCACGTCACCGACCCTGACGCGTCCAAGCTGATGGCCGACCTCATCCACGACATCGACGTCCTGCAGAGCGCCGACATCGCCGAGACCGTCGCCTTCATGGCCGCCGTCCCGCGCCACGTCAACCTCACCGAGATCACCGTCCTGCCCACCGCCCAGGCCGTCTGACGTTCGATCCGGCGTGGCGGGGGAGGAACAACCGAGCGCTGTCCCCCCCCCGCCACGCCATCTCGTGTACGTCGGCGCCCTCGACCCGGGCGCCCGGCTGCTGGAGGACAGCCCAGGACTCACCCGCGCGCCGGCGGGCCGGACCGGCCCGTTCGTCTACCGCTACGGCCGGCCCGGCGAGCCGTAGGCCGCCGTCGCACCTCTGAGCCTCCTCAAGTCGCTTGGCGCGCACCGGCCATGGCCGTCAGGCTGGCGCTCATGACAGGAATCACGGGACTGGGCAGGAAGAACACCTTCGTGCTGACCATCCGGGACGCGGACGGGATCGCGGCCGCCCTGCGCCAGGCACTGGCGGAGGCCGCGCCGGAGGAACGCCCGGGGCTGGAACGTGCCGTCGCACTCGTGGAGTCCACCGCCGCCGACGAGTCCCGGCTGCGTGCCCGCTGGGTCCGCTCCCGGCTGGCCGCCGCCGGCTTCACCGGGGACATCACCTCCGTCGCCGCGGTGAAGGCGTTGCGCCAGGCGGAGCCGGGGCTGAGCCTGCTCGCGGCGGTGCAGCTGCAGAAGGACGCCGTGGCGCACCCCGAGTGATCCGGCAGCCCGCCCAGCGCACTCGGGCGGGCGGCCGGAGTGCTCAGGGAGTGAGGTAGCAGCCCTTCCGTACGCCGGGCAGCGGGTCGGTGCCACCGAACGCCGCGGTCGTGCAACCGGTGCCGCCGGTGAACGTGCGGTAGACGAAGGTGCCCCGGGCGCCGTAGGCCACGGTCTGCTGCCCGCTGAACGCGCAGGTCCCGGTCTCGTCCGAGCAGTTCGTGGCGTAGCCGGCCGGGCCGCCGGTGGCGGTGTAGCAGGCTTTCGACTCGCCCGGGATCGGGTCGCCGAACTTCGCGTCGGTGCAGGGCGTGTCGCCGGTGGCCGTGAGCGTCGTGAACGCGCCGAACGCCCCGTACATCACCGGCTGCCCGGCGGCGGCCGGGCAGGTGCCGTTCTGGTCCGCGCACTTGGTCCAGCCCCCGGCGGGCGCTCCGGCGGGCGGCAGGTAACAGGACTTGGCGACACCGTCGACGGGATCGCCGAAGTGGGCGTTGGAGCAGCCGACCGAGGCGTTGGTGACCTGGTGCACGAAGTTGCCGTTGGCGCCGTAGGCGACGTCACGGTTGTAGCCGGGTACGGCACAGGTGCCGTTCTCGGCCGCGCAGGCGGTGTAGCCGGGCGGGCCGCCGGCGTCGGCGACGTAGCAGGACTTGACGAGGTTCGGCGCCGGGTCGCCGCCGAAGGAGTCACTGGTGCAGGCGGTGCTGCCCGTCACCGTCTTGTACGTGTACGTCCCGGCGCCGTAGGCCACCGAGCGGGTGCCGCTGAAGGAGCAGGTGCCGCCCTCCCCGGCGCACCGGGTGTAGCCGGCGCGCAGCGTGCCGGTGGTGGCGGGGTCGGCGGGTGCGGCCGGGTTGCCGAGGCCGGTGGCGGTGACGGTGTAGCTGCCCGGGGCGACGCCGGTGAGGTAGACGTAGGTGTCGTCCTGGCTCGCGCCGGTGATGCCGGAGGCGGACGTGAAGGTGTCGTCCCGCCAGACGGTGGTGCCGTTCACGGAGACGGAGACACCGGTGCCGCCGAACTTCGGGATGCCGATGCGGCCGGTCGTGCCGGGCGGGCTGGTCAGCTGCGCCGAGTACGTACCGGCGGCGGGGTTGCGGGACCAGGAGGCGGCGACGGCGCCCTGGGGCAGGGTGATACGGCCCTCGGCGCTGGTCAGGTCGCCGGGGTGCGGGACGAAGCGGTAGGTGCCGGCCGCCGACTCGGGTGCGGTGCCGAGCACGTCGAAGGTGAGCGTGGAGGTGGGCGCGGAGGACCAGCCGTGGGCCAGGCTCATGAACGAACCGCCGTAGGCGAGGCCGCCGTCGGCCTTGACGCCCTCCCAGAAGGTGCTCTTCGTGCCGATGTCACTGTCGAGCATGTGACCCCAGGTACGCCGGATCTGGTCCAGGGCGGTGTAGTCGTCGTTCGCGGTGAACCGGGCGTTGAGCTCCATGCCGCCCGCGAACGGCGAGACGTTGCCGCCCCATTCGGGGGTGGTGGGGCCGTACGCGCCCCAGTTCTTCCCGAGTCCCGCGACGACGCTCCTCGCCTTGGCCGCCGAGTCGGTCAACCCGTACCAGACCGCGAGGGAGTTGCCGTCCTGCGGATACAGGCCGCTGGTGGGGTTGTCCTTGTACATGCCCTTCGAGGCGTCCCACAGCCGGGAGTTGGCCGCCGCCCTGACCGCGTCCGCCTTCCCCGTCCAGCTCGCGGCCAGCGCGCTGTCGCCCTCGGCCGTGGCCAGGGCCGCGCCGCCCCTGAGCGCGGCGTACAGCAGCGCGTTGGCGGAGATGTTCTCCCCGCCCTGGCCGACCCGGGCCCAGTCCTGGGTACGGGTCACGTTCAGCAGGCCGTTGCCGTCGATCTTGTTCGTGATGAAGGCCATCCCGCGCTTGTAGCCGGCCCATTCCGAGTCCAGCCAGGCCCGGTCGCCGGTGTACGTGTAGTACGTCGACGTGCCCAGCAGCGTCCAGGTGTGGTAGGTGTCCGAGCCGGTGAGGTTGAACGGCGGCCCCGACCAGGGGATCTCGCCGTCCGCCGACTGCGCGTCGTACATCGTCGTGAGCGCGTTGCGGGTCGAGGTGAGGTCGTCCGAGTACGCGTACTGCGTGGGGACGGCGATGCCCATGTCGCCGGGCCACACGGTGCGGTCGCGCTTGGCGCCGTCGACCAGGACAGAGTCGCCCACGCCGACGGTCGCGCTGTTGTCCCAGGCCGAGGCGGGCGGAGGCCAGGCGCGGCCCTGGTCCGAGGCGATTGTGTCGAGCTGCACGGTGTAGGCCCCGGCGTACCAGATGCGGTTGAGCAGGTCGTCACTGGAGTGGAAGTAGTTGGGGTAGTCGGCCGGGTCGGATTTCCCCGGAGCCGCGGTGAAGGCGAGGCTGACGCCCTTCAGGTCCACCCAGCCCAAGGTGTCCAGGAAGACGGTCACGTAGCGGAAGCCGCCCCGGAGTTGAGCGGTGGGGACGGTGTAGGTGCCGTTGGCGGAGACCGTGGCGTAGAGGGCGCCGTCCTCGCCGTCGCGGCCGCTGCTGCGGTCGCTGTTGTTGCCCGCGTACAGGGAGGACTCGCTGAACGCCAGGCCGACCCGTTGACCGCTGTCGCTCGCACTCCCGAAGGACAACGTTGTCACGCCGCCGACCTCCTTGCCGAAGTCGAGGGTGACGGCCGACTGCGAGCCGGAGATCCGGGTCGGCTGTCCGCTCAGCACGTTCTGCGGGTTCGCGACGCTGCCGGACGTCCGGAGGACGGCGGTCGGCCTGAGCGTGCGTGAGGACGGCGAGTAGTTCAGGGGGTCGGCCGCCGCCGTCCGGGCGGCCGCCGGGGTCTCCTTGGCGGACATCGGTACGGCCTCGGTGGCAGGGGCCGGGCCGGTGGCGAGCGCGGTGGCCGCGAGGACGGCGAGACCGAGCAGCTGATGTCGGCCCGGCGGTCTGCCCAGTGGTGAGCGACGGCGCATGGAGACCTCCTGGGTGGGGGATGCGGGTGCCTGGAGACGCAGGTTCTGAAACGATTCAAAAACGTGCCGCACGAAGCCTCGCGTCTGTTGCGACAGGTGGACGCACGAGGAGCCTCGCGGAAGTTCCACCGATGATGGGCGCCCGGAAACCGGGTGTCAAGCCGTCACGGATGACTCTCAACTCCCTTGGATCGATGAACCCTTGTGGCATTGACAGGGCCTCGCCAAGCCGGTTCACTGCCTCGCAGACCGGTATGGACCAGTGCTCGATTCCGGCCGGGTCCGACCAGAGCCGTCGGCCCCCGTCATGTGCGCCGACCGTCATCCCCCATCGTGAAATCGAGGCGAGCCCCGGTGCCCTCACACCGCTCGGACATCGTTGTCGTACCACGCCTTCTCGGCCTGCTGTCGGCGGCCGCGCTCGCGTTCGCCGCCCTGGTGCCGGTCGCGGCGCCGGCGTCCGCCGCCACCCAGGTGTGCGTCCTGGCCTGCGACACACTCGATCCCTCGCAGGCCCGGCAGGAGACCTTCCCGGTCCCCGACAAGGACCTCAACGGCCGCCGCCTGGAACTGCACGTGTCCGACGCGGACGACATGGCATGGGCCAGCATCGACGACGGTGTGACCGGGGACTCGGTGTGGCTGGACCGGTCCTGGGACGGCGGTGCCACCTGGGAGGGACTGCTCGGCAAGGCGAGCATCCCGGGCACCTGGACCGGCACCAGGACGCTCATGTACAACATCACCGACCCCCGGGACCACCGCCGCGGACTGGTCCGGGCCTGCGGTGACGCGGCAGGCGTCGGCTGTACGAACTGGGTCTACCCCACCGTCTGCGACACCCTCTGCGACGGCACGAGCGCAGGCCAGGCCGCCGGTGACGACCAGCCGGCACCGTCCACCACCCTCTACGGCCGCACCGTCCGGCTCCACGTCGACCAGCGGAACTCCATGGCCTGGGCGAGCATCGACAGCGGCGGCGCCGGTGACGAGATCTGGCTGGACCGCTCCTGGGACGGCGGTGCGACCTGGCCGGACGGCTCCTCCCTCGGCCGTACCTCCACCCCGTCCGGAGCGACCGGCACCCGTACCGCGATGTACGCCACCCGGGACCCGCGCGGCCTCCTCTACGGCGGCGCGGTCCGCGCCTGCGGCCGGGAGGCGAGCCACAACGAGGGCAGCTGCACCGCGTGGGTCAGGCCCGCACCGACCAGAGCACGCGCGGCGGCAGACACGCTGATGACCTCGTACGACCCCTACAACGGCTGGTGGCCCAGCAGTTGGTGGAACTCCGCCGCCACCCTCACCGCCCTCGTCGACTTCGCGAAGACCACCGGCACGCACGACTACGACTGGGTCGTCGCGCGCACCTTCGACCAGAACAAGGGCGTCTTCGCCGCCGGCGTGCGCAGTTCGGACGCGATCGAGGGCGACTTCGTCAGCCGGTCCATCGACGACTCCGGCTGGTGGGCCATCGCCTGGATCGACGCGTACGACTACACCGGCGACTCCCGGTACCTCCACGAGGCCGTGACCATCGCGAACTACGTTCAGCAGTACTGGGACACCGGTACCTGCGGCGGTGGCGTGTGGTGGGACCGCGAGCGGACCTACAAGAACGCGGTGACGAACGGGCAGTACCTGTGGCTGACCACCGCACTGCACCAGCGCATCCCGGGCGACACCGTGTGGCTCCAGCGGGCGGAGACGGCCGCCGCCTGGTACCGGGCCAGCGGGATGATCGACTCGTCGGGCCTCGTGAACGACGGACTCACCTCGGCCTGCACCAACAACGGCTCCACCGTGTGGAGTTACAACCAGGGGCTGGCCATCGGCGGCTTCACCGAACTCTGGAGGTCGACCGGTGACAGCTCCCTGCTGACCACCGCGCGGACGCTCGCCGACGCCGCGATCGGCAACCCGGCGCTGACCGTCGGCGGAGTGCTCACCGAGTCCTGCGACGTCGGCTCGGCGTCCTGCGACGACAACCAGAAGCAGTTCAAGGGCATCTTCATCCGCAACCTCGCCGACCTGGCGGCCGCCACCGGCTCGGGCACGTACCGCAGTTACGTGCAGAAGCAGGCGGACACCCTGTGGGCACAGGACCGGACCTCCCTCAACGCCCTCGGTGAGCGCTGGGCCGGTACCAGCCCGAACCAGACCGACTGGCGGACCCAGGCGAGCGCCCTGGGAGCACTCACCGCCGCCGCGGGCTGACACCGCAGGGACACGGCCGGCGGCACGGTGTGCGGGCCGAGGAGGAACCGGCGGCGTAGGCGAAGCCGAACACCGCCGCGGTCCAGGTGACCTGCTCCGGGGTGCCCGGCGCCGCCGTCGCATCCCGGGGGACATGGGGACTCCGAACGGGCCCCCGGCCGGCGGGAAAGAAGCGGGGCGGAGCGGCCGGGGGACCACGGAACGGGGTGGGACGACGCTCAGACGGCCGGGGTGCCGAGTACGTACTCGCGCGAGGCGTGCACCTCGTCGCGCAGCGCGGCCAGGTCGACGCCGAGGACCTGGCCGGCCCACTTGCGGGGCTCGCCGTTGACGAGGACGGCGCTGATGTTGCGGGCGTCGGAGCCCAGCACGATCGTGCCGATCGGGTCGTTGAGGGGCATGTTGTTGAGGTCCTCGGCCCGGATGACCAGCAGGTCGGCCTTCTTGCCGGGCGTGAGTGAACCGGTGACGCCTCCCAGTCCGTTGGTGCGGGCGCCCTGGAGGGTGGCGAAGTCGAGGACGTCGCGGGTGGTGATGCGCGAGGGCTGCAGGTCGGTGCCGTAGGCGGCGTTGACCGCGCGCATCCGCTGGATGGCGTGCAGAGCCCGCATCTGGGTGAACATGTCGCTGGCCAGGGCGACTTCGACGTCGATGCTCAGTCCGGGACGGATGCCGACGGACAGCGCCTCGTCGACGGCGGGGACCGCGGTCTCCAGACCGATCTGGGCGTCGGAGGTCGGGGCGAGGGCCACGGTGGTGCCGGACTCGCCCATCGCCCGCCACGCCTCGGCGGTCAGCCCCGTGGCGTGGATGAGGGTGACGTCGGGGCCGAGGACGCCGTCCTTGGCCCAGCGCAGGACCGCGGCGGAGGAGGCAGTGCCGAAGACGGCGTCCACGCTCACCCCGATGCCCAGCTCCCGGGCGACACGGGCGAGTTCGGGGCCGTAGGCGAGCGCCGGTCCGGCGATCTCGTCGGTGGCCAGGGTCGCCAGGCGCAGCGTGAGCAGTTGGTCGTCGCTGCTGAAGTACTGCTCCTTGAGGCGGGCCAGATCGCCGGGCCACTGCCGGTCCCAGTCGCCGAAGTGCGGGCCCATGGAGGCGTGCACGCCACGGATGCCGGTGTCGCGCAGCGCCTCGACGGCGGCGTCGGAGTGCTCGCGGGAACGGGAGTTGTGCGAGAAGTCGAGCATGGTCGTGATGCCGCTGTCGATCGCGGTCAGCGCGGCCAGTCTGGTGCCGGTGTACATGTCCTGCGGCCGGTAGACCGTGGCGTAACGGGCGAGGGTGGCCATCACGTAGCCCCCGAGGTCGTCGACGTCCGGCATGATCCGGCGCAACTGGGCCTCCCAGGCGTGCCGGTGGGTGTCGACGAAGCCGGGGGCGAGGATCGTGCCGGTGGCGTCGACGACCACGGCGTCCGGCGCGTCGAGGCGGGGGCCGACAGCTGTGACCGTGTCGCCCTCGACGAGGACGTCACCGCCGTCGACGACACCGAGGCCGGGGTCCATGGTGACGACGGTCGCGCCGGTGAACAGGATGCGCCGCCGGTCGGCGGGCCGGCGCCGGAGTTCTTCGAGGACGGCGGCGCTGGTGGTGTCGTTGAGGTTCATGAGGCTCTGCTTTCAGTACGGCGAGGGGAGGGTGGACCGGCGGAAGGGAAGGTCAGCCGAGCTTCATGACGTAGCCCGCGTGGTGGAGTTCGTCGCCCCGGAACTCGCCGTAGGCCCAGAAGCCGAGGTCGTCCAGGTAGTCGATGCGGTCGCCGTCGATCCGGTACCGGCCCTGGTAGGCGTGCGGGCGGCCGCCCCGGGTCTCGTCGTAGCGGCCGTCGGCGGTGAGCTCCTGGTGCAGGAAGTCGTTCCGGTCGATCCAGACACCGACCCGCGGACTGCCGGTCAGGTCCTCCGCGTCCGGGAAGCCCGTCTCGGGCGCGGCGGCCCGGCCGGGGACGTCGGCTCCGGCCCACAGCACCGGCCTGCCGGCCGAGACGAGCGCGCGGACCCGCTCCGGGTGGGTCAGGAGGGTGGCCACCGCGTCCGGCACGTCGTCGGCGAGTTCGTCGGGCACCACCAGGAAGTCGGTGGTGTTGCCGGGGGCCAGCGTCGCGACGTACTCCGAGCGGTGGCCGCGGCCGCCGGCCAGCGCGATGGCGTCCATGACGGCGGGGACGACGGTCGTGCCGGTGGCGTCCACGACGATGGCGTTGTCGTCGCCGGCCGCGGTGACGATGCCGGGGCCGACCCCCACGATCAGCGGGCCGACGAACAGGATGTCGGCGCCGACCATGGCCCCGATCAGCGGGTCCATCGTCAGGATCCGGGCGTTCGTGAACAGGACGGGGCGGCCCTCGTCGTTGGAGAGGATCTCGTCGAGGGCCTCGGGGTTCCAGCTCACGGTGTCGGCGTCGGTGAGGGTGATGGTCATTGCGTGCTCCTCGGTGGAGTCGCCTCATCGGGGTGTCCGGTACGGGATCGAGCGTCCCGCCGGTCCGAGGCGAGTGTCCGGCGGCCACGGCAGCCGCCTGACCATCAGGTTCGTCGCACGGCGGAACCGGAACCAGGCCGCTCTGTCCCTAGGTGTCGGGCACCCACGATCCGGCCGGTCCACCGATCCTGGGTGCGCGGCACCCAGGAAGCCCCCACCTGGGGAGACGGCGGCCTGGTCGGCACCGGCCGCCGGGCCGATCGTGGAGACATGACCAGCAACGACACGCCCCGTGACCCGCACCCGTACGTCGGCATGTGGGTGACCGCCGACGGGTTCATCCGCCAGGAACTGCTGCCGAACGGCCGCTACGACGAGGCCCGCGGCAACCGCCGCAGCGCCTACACCGGCAGCTACACCGTCACCGGAAGCCATCTCGACTACGTCGACGACACCGGCTTCACCGCCACCGGCGACATCCGCGACGGTGTTCTCCACCACGAGCACCTGGTGCTCTACCGCGAGGGCGACGAACGCGCCGGGCGGGAAACCCGGCCGTGACCGAGGCCCACGAGCAGGCGACCGCCTCCGTCACCTCGCAAGAGGCGGCGTCTCCGGCCTCTTCGCCCAGTACACCCTCGGTCACCGACCCAGGTTGCCCACCGCCCCGAAGCGCCCAGGCGGCCGCTCCCCACGCATCGGACGACCGCCGCGCCGCCGCACGGCCAGGGTGCCGCACGACGGAGACGGGCCCGGCACGCACGTCGTGCCGGGCCCGTCAGATACGTCGATCCCGGCCGTCTTGACCGGTCCGGAACGGCGAGCACGCCCCGGCGGGTCGGCGGGTCTCCGAGGCGGAGGCCACCCGCACCGGAGCGGTGGTCGGTTTCCGTACCGCTCCGGTGCGGCGCACCGGGATGCAGGCCGCCGGCGGTCAGCAGGTGAGGTTGGAGCCTGCGGGGACACCGAGGATGGAGGTGAAGGAGAGGTAGTCGTTGACGCGGTCCTGCATCTCGGCGGTGTTGCCGCCGTTGCACTCGATGCTGCCGTTGATGCTGCGGATGGTCTCGCCGAAGCCCGCGCCGTTGACCATGGCGTTGTGGCCGGTCATCGTGCCGGGGCCGGTCTGGGTGTTCCAGTACCACAGGCCGGTCTTCCAGGAGATCGCCGGGTCGGAGGCGACGAGGCCGGGGTTGTCCAGCAGGTCGATGCCGAGGGCGTCGCCGGCGGCCTTGTAGTTGAAGTTCCAGCTGAGCTGCATCGGCCCGCGTCCGTAGTAGGCATAGGTGCCGGCGGGGCAGCCGTAGGGCTCGCTCGCGCAGTAGTTCCCGGACTGGTCGACCTCGTTGATGTAGACGAGGCCGCCGGTCTCGTGGTCGACGTTGGCCAGGAACGCCGCGGCCTCCTGCTTCTGCACGGTGGCGCTGCCGGTGGTGGCGAAGCCGGGGTAGGCGCTGAGCGCGGCCACCAGGCCGCTGTAGGTGTAGAAGGAGTTCCGGTTCGGGAACATCTGGTTGAACTGGGCTTCGCTGACCACGAATCCGCCCGTCCCTCCGCCACCGGAGCCTCCGGTGCAGGTGTACGGGGACCAGTACCAGGTGCTGATGGTGGGGTCGTATCCCGGGTTGTCGTGGGTGGCGACGTAGTACTGGCCGTTGGGGGTGTACCGCACGACGGCGCCGGTCGTGTAGGACTGTCCGGCCACCCAGGCGGGGTAGTTGCAGGTGCCGCCGGTGCCTCCGCCGCCGGAACCGCCGCAGGCTCCCTGATCGGCCCAGACCTCGGCGACGCCGGGCGTCTCGCCCTGTGTCCACCACTTGGCCTGCCAGTTGTCGCCGTTGTAGGAGGCGGTCATGCCGCCGGTGTAGACCGCGCCGGAACTCCAGGCCGCGGCGCAGTCCGCCGCCGCAGCGGGGCGCGCGGTGCCGAGGACGGCGAACGCGCCGAGGAGGCAGGCCAGGACGGCCAACAATGCTGTCATGCACCTGCCATGCATGAGTCTGCGGGACCCGTCGGGCATGGTTGCGCTCATGTGCCACTCCGGAGGTAGGGGGTGAGTGGTGACCTCAGCAGCAAAGCGTGATTGGTCCAGACCAGTCAAGGGTCGGGTGAGGACTTTTGTCAGGGCATGGGGAATGCCGACTTCCCTTGCTTCTGCGGCTGGTCCGAGCTTGTTCCTTATCTTCCGTCCACCTCGTAGGGCGGGGTCGGAAGGTTCCGGACGGCGTCCGACCGGCTGACGATCCTTCGGAGTTCGCGGGCGCTTCGTGGCGACAGGGCCTGCATCACCGTGTCGAGCAGGGCTCGGGCTTCGAGAGGATTGCCGCAGCAGTACCAGTGCACGTTGCCCCACTCGTAGTCGTGCCACAGATCACGCTCGGGTTGGTGGACGTAGTCCTTCCACAGGCCCACGGCGGCGCTGACGTCGCCTGGCTGGAGATAGCTGCGGGTGTGCCCGAGACGGATGATCTCGGAGAGCGCACGCGAAGACAGGCCGCCGATGACTGGCCTTGCACGCGTTGTCCGGTGGCCGGCGGTGGTGCCGGCGCGGATCTGTCCTGGCCGTCTACGCGGCATGGACCTTTCGGTGCGTCGTCATGCGGTACATGGTGCCACGGTCTCGAACGGCGTCTCGCACGGATTCGCCGCACGGATTCGCTCGCACGGATTCGCTCGCACGGGGATTCGCCGGACGAGGGGGGCGACCTTCGTCTGATCATGTGCTCCGACCAAGGTGCACGTGACCAGGACGAAGGCCGTGAGGGTGAGTCTGCTGCCTGACGCTGCGTTCACCGGCGTGCCGCGGAACCGCCTTCGACCCGTTCGCGCACCCGGCGCACCCGGCGCACCAGTTCATCCGCGGCCTGCGGCCACTGTGGGTACTGAAAGTCGAAGCCGGCCTGGGTCAGTCGGCCCGGGACGACACGGCGGCTCTTCAACAGCAGTTCGGTGTCGGAACGCAGAGCGAACGCGCCGACCTCGGCCATCCACCTGGTGGCAGGGAGACCCACCGGTACACCCCACGCGGAGCGCAGGGCGCGCATGAATGCTCGCTGCGGCAGGGGATGGGGAGCCGCCAGGTTC
The DNA here is from genome assembly GCF_044769305.1 of Streptomyces sp. NPDC090499. Lineage (NCBI taxonomy): Bacteria > Bacillati > Actinomycetota > Actinomycetes > Kitasatosporales > Streptomycetaceae > Streptomyces > Streptomyces sp. NPDC090499. Next base: position 318,283 of record NZ_JBIVXP010000002.1, on the reverse strand, counting down.
ACCGGCCCTGCGATGTCCTCCCGGTCGATCAGGAACTCCACCGCGCGCACGAAGTCGTGTTCGTGGATCCACGACACGTACTGTGCCCCACCGGCGACCGGGCCGCCGAGACCCAGGCGGGCCAGTCCCAGCAGGACGGCGAAGACCCCGCCGGGGTCCGGGCTCATCACCATGGCCGAGCGCAGAGCGACCTTGCGCGTGGCCGGCGTTTCGGCCTGTTGCTGAGCCTGCTCCCAGGCCCTGGCGATCTCGACGCTGTACGCCCAGTAGCCCGGCACGCCCGGTTCGGTACCGCCGATCACACCGGTGGCCTCGTCGTTGGGGGCGTCGATGCGGTGCGCGTACACCGTGGCGGTGCTCATCTGCAGCCAGACCCGGGGCGGTCGGGCAGCGCCCGCGATGGCGGCGCCCACGACCCGGGTGGAGTCGACCCGGGAGTCCATCATTTCCCGCAGATTGGCCGCCGTGTATCGGCAACTCACCGTGCGTCCGGCCAGATTGATGACGATGTCGCTGCCGTCCACCGCCGCCGTCCATGGCCCCAGGGTCCGGCCGTCCCACTGGACCTCGCCCTCGTGTCTGGGGCGTCTGGTGAGAATCACGACCTCGTGGCCGGCGGCGTCGAGTGCGCGCTTCAGGACCGCGCCGACCTGTCCGGTGCCCCCAGGAATCACAATCTTCATCGGCTACCCCTCCCTCGTCTCGGGTGAGCCTGGACCATAGAGTTGAACGCGTTCAAAACCGTGTAGCGCATTCCACGATTCCAGTCGGCCTCGCCGTACGGCACGGGATGCTGGACGTCGGTTGGGATCGTGGTCCGGTTCGATCCCGTGATGTCGAGGGTGGTCAGGGGGCGGCTGACGTTGCTGCCCGAGCATCGTCGTGGGCACGGAGCGATGTACGGCGGCCTTGACCTCGGCCGGATCGACGTCGATCGGCTGCGGACGGTGCCGGCCGGGCTGTCGCTTCCGCGTTTCGACGGCGGGCGCCTGGCCCTGGCCGTCGATGTGTCACCGTGGCCGTGGCTTCGTTCGGACGCGCCGTGCTGGGCAGAGCGACTGTTCTGCCACCTGCGGCCGTGCGAAGACGGCGTCGCAGTTCATTCCGGGCCGGCCCTGTTCCTTCCGTCGCCGTGCTGAAGCCGGGCGCCACGTACTGGGACCAGGACATGTAGCGGCGGAGTTGGTGCTCGTCGAGGCCGGCCAGGCCCTTTCCGGACTGGAACGTCTCTTCGGCTCTCCGTCTGGATCCCGCGACCCGCACCAGGGCTGCCAGGGGTACCGGTCGGGGTGAGTAGCAGCGGTGGTAGGCGGGTTCGCCGGTGGTGCGGTTGCGGCGGATCAGCAGGTGGCGGTGGCCGGAAGCGGTGCTGGGCAGGTCGACGTGAGCCCAGTCGTAGAAGCGGTGCCCCTTGGCTCCGGCTCCGGCGGACAGCTTCTGCCAGGCGCGCTCGGGGAGCTTGTTGGCCAAGGTGTCCGCGCGGAATTTCCCGGTTCCGGTGGTGACCTCGTGGGTGCGGGCCACCGCGAGGACGTATCCGGTGGCGCGTTCCTCCAGTGCGGCGTGTCCGCGCCGGCCTGCGCAGGCGAGGTAGACGGCGACCTTGGAGTTCTCGATCCTCCCTACGGTGCCGGTGTACCGGCGCTGGACGCCGACGGTGTGGCTGCCCCTCTTCACGTCGCCGGTCTCGCAGACCACGAGTGCTGCCTGGTCGTCGTGCAGGTGCTGGACCGCGTAGACGCGTAGGTCATCACGCACAGCATGGGCGTCCCACTCGGCACGGCCCAGCAGGTGCTGCATGGCGTCGGGGGCCGTTCGACCCGGGCGAACCTGCCTGCGCTGCGGGTCCATCGGACCCTCGAACGCGTCCTGCCAGTGGTCAGCGTCTACGCTGTGACCTGCGGCCACCGCGTGATCGTTCGTCTTCGCACACCGATGGTCAACGGTGGACGTGTCTACCAGTGCCAGCGGGATGGAAAGGCTCGTCGAAGGAGACGCCGTGCTGGGACTGCTGGGCTTCTACGACGAACTGGACAACGGCTCCGGCCAGCCGAGCGGATCGATACGCGATGCCGTCCAGCCTGCCGGCGAGCCGGATGAGACCGACCTGGTGGCCTACCTGGACGCCGGCCACGTCCTCATCGACGTCATGGAAGGCGGACGTGACGTCATCACCGGGAGCGCCCACCGGCACTCTCCGGGATGCTCATCCCTGATGACCGACGGTTCCTGGCTGTGGCGCCAGGACTTCCCGCACTACGTGGAAACGCACCATGTTTCGCTGCCCGACGCGTTCATCGAACACGTCCGCAGCCTGAACTACCGTATGCCCGCCATCACCGTCGCGCAGTTCGCTCCGCACTACGACGAGACCATGCCCCTGGTCGGGTGGGCCACGGCCATCCCGTGGCGATCGACTGCGACCATGCTCGTGCCTCAACCACGAGCAGTGACCAGCAAGGCCCAGTTCGACGCCGCGACGCTGGCCCAGGAACGAAACCGGCCGCACGGCAGCTGGGGCAGGCCACGCAAACCGCGCAGAACATAGGCGCCGTCAGCCTAGAGTGATCAACAGCTGAAGTGCCAAGCGGGTAGGTGCATCGACCCGCTGCATCGGAGTCCCGGTCGTGAACCCAGGCGTGATCGACACCGCGTTCTGGCACGGCCAGGCTCACCTGGAAGACCTCGACCGCTTCAGGATGAGGCGGCCTCCGGCACCCAGATCCTCCGGGTGCGGTCCGACAACGTCGGCTGTCTGTAGCACGTCTCGTCGCTGTCAGGGGTTGGCCACCCGGCGCACTCGCCGTGGCCCAGAACCTCAGGACAATACGCGCGGGTGGTTTACCCGGCACACCCGTCCAACGATGACATGCTCTCGCCTACCTTCATTCCGTAGTCACATGACTACTCTGAGTGAATGGAGAGCGCGGATGCGTTCGACGTCCATGGGCCGACTGGCCGCCCTGGCTTTGCCTGCCCGTCCTGGGGGAGCCATGCGGCACCCCGTCTCCCACCTGCGAGCGAGGGCTCTGGTCGTGGGGCTCACGCTGGCGGTCTCCGCGCTGGTGCCCGCGGGCTCCGCCGGTGCGGCCGATCACTATCAGTGGGCCGCGCTGGGTGACTCGTACACCGCCGGCGGGTTCGTCGGGCACCCGCAGCCCCCGCTCGGCGATGCGGCGCGCGACGGCTGTGACCGCACCAGCGAGGCCTACCCCGGCCTTGTCGACCGGGAGTTCGACGAGTTCCCGCCGGGCAAGCCCGTTCACCTGACCAACGTGAGCTGCGGCAACGCCACCATCGCCGACATCGCCACGGCCAAGCAGACGCCGATCAGCCCGGTCCAGCCGCCCACCGGAGGCTGGCCCGCAGTGGACCCGCAGATCCAGCGAGCCAAGCTCAACGACCAGACCGACATCGTCACCCTCGGCGTCGGCGGCAACAGCCTGCCGTTCGGCGGCATGCTCCTCAAGTGCCTCGAACTGGGCGCCACACCCGGCAAGTCCTGCCGCGAGCACTACACCAGTCCTCCCGAGGGGGAGGAGAGCATCCAGGACAAGCTCGCCCGGGTCCAGGACGAGTACATCGAAATGCTGGCCAAGGTGCACGAGGCCGCACCCAACGCCAAGGTGATCACCGTCGGCTACCCGGCCGTCCTGCCGCAGGAGGGCAGTGCCTGCAACCGCCTCTCCCTCACCGAACTGGGCTCGATCAAGCACGCCGACATCGACTGGCTCCGTGACGACGTCCTCAAGCAGCTGAACAGCACGATCCAGCGGGTCACGTCGTTCTTCGGCGACCGCTACGTCGACGTCTACTCCTCCAGCGTGGGCCACGACGCCTGCCAGCCCGCGGGCACCAAGTGGGTCGAGGGAATCTGCGGCGACGCCGAGGACTACTGGCCCGCCAAGCTCGCCGGCACCCTGCTGAACTGCGCTCCCATCAACAAGCGCGTCACCCTGGTCCACCCCAACGCCCATGGCTACGCGAACACCGCCGCTCACGTCGAACGAGCCATCCGCATCGCCCTCCTCGAGCACTGACCAGCAGGCCGAGCCCGACGCCAGAGCCACGGGGCACCTGCGCCCAAACGCGGCCCGGAATACCTGGCCGACCAGCACAAGCGCCGTGGCTACTGCGGGAGAGCGTGAGCCTGGGCCTGTGGTGACAGGCATCGCCGGCGGATGAGCGCACATCCCAGGGTGGGGAAGGCTTCGTGGATGTCGTCGCGGATCTCCCAGCGGATCCTTGGGCGGCGGAACCAGTGCAGGTGAGCGAAGGCGCGTTCGACCGCCCAGCGAACCCCGCCCACTCCGGAGCCGTGAGCGACGCCGCGGCGGGCGATCACGGGTTTGACGCCGCGCTTCCACAGCAGGCGGCGGTACCTGTCGAAGCCATAGCCCCGGTCGGCGTACAGCCGCTGGGGCGGCCCCGTAGGTCTTGGATCGGCGTGACGCATCCAGGAACGGCAGGAGTTTGGGTGACGTCGTGTCAGTTGCCGCCGGTGAAGACTCGCAGCTCAACACTTTCTGAGACGACCAGTAAGTAGAGGGGGCGCAGCACCGCTGCGCCCCCTTTGGCGTTTCGGCCGGTCAGCCGGATGAGGTGCGTCCAGCCCTGATACTCCAGCGCGCGACGCACCCGGTGTTCGGCCGCTCGGTGGCGCCACTGACGATGGGCATGCTCTGGCGCACCGACCTTGTCGAAGTCGTGCACGGCGACCTGCTGGAGCCGGTCGGCCACCGACCGGGCGAGTGTCGTCTTGCCCGAACAACTGGACCTGGTCACCTTGAGCAGCATCCGGCCGGAGTCGCAGCCCACCGTGACCCTTTCGACCGAATTTCCCTGACGACCCCTCGATCCCGGTACTGGCTACTCTCCGTGTTGAATGAGCACCTTGTCACGGCAGTGAGGAAGCCCCGGTCGGGGCGAGTGGGTCTGAGGCTGGGGAGCGCCAGCCGAAGCGGCGCGGGTTTCATTCTCCCCGGATTCTCCCCAGCGGCCCTGGGCGGGGCTTCAGGCGGTCGCGGACGCCCCCGTGATGCCCCGACGCGGGCCCCGGGGGTCAGTTACTCAGAGCCAGTCTTTCCGTTTGAAAATGAAGTACAAACTGGTGCATACGATCGCCATCAGGATGATTGCAAAGGGGTAACCCAACACCCAGTGCAACTCCGGCATCTCCCTGAAGTTCATTCCATAGATCGTCCCCACCAGCGTCGGAGCGAACAGAATGGCCGCCCATGAAGAGATCTTCTTGATCTCCTCGTTCTGTTCGAACCCCGCCTCCGCCAACGCCCGCATCTCCGCGTTCTGTTGCTGGGTGACCAGGGTCGCGTTGACCGTGAGGATTTCGGTGAGGGCCTGGCGGAAGCCGTCCACGCGTTCGCTGATGTGGGTGACGTGGTCGGCGACGTCGCGGAGGTAGCGCTGGAGTTCCTCGTCGGTCTCGTACTTGGTGAAGCCGGCCATCAGGCCGTGCAGCATGCCGACCAGGGGCCGGGTCGCGCGCTGGAACTCGACCATCTCGCGGGAGAGTTCGTAGATGCGGCGGGAGACGGACGGGTCGCCGCGGAAGACTTCCGTCTCGATCTCGTCGATGTCGTTCTGGACGCCCTCGACGACCGGGGCGTAGCCGTCGACCACCGCGTCGAGTATCGCGTAGAGGACCGCCTCGGGGCCGAGTTTGAGCAGGTCGGGGGAGTCCTCCATGCGGCGGCGGACCGCCGAGAGGTCCGGGGCTGCGCCGTGCCGGACCGTGATCACGAAGTCGGGGCCGACGAACACGTGCAGCTCGGCGAAGTCGACCTCCTCCGGCGCGTCCAGATAGCGGGCGGCGCGCAGGACCACGAAGAGCGTGTCGCCGTACCGCTCCAGCTTCGGCCGCTGGTGTGCCTCCATCGCGTCCTCGACCGCGAGCGGGTGCAGGTCGAACTCGCTGGCCAGGGAGAGGAGTTCGTCCGAGGTGGGGCGGGCCAGGCCGATCCACGCCATGCCTGAGGGCGTGTCGCGCAGTTCGCGGTACGTCTCCGCGAGGGTCGCCGGTGTCGACACCCGCACCCCGTCGCTGTACAGCGCCGCCTCCACGATGCTCGGCGGCTCGGCGGGCCCCCCGCCCGACGCGGCCCCTGCCGCAGGCAGCTCGGCCGTGTCGTCCTGCTCCTGCGGCAGGGCGCGGCGCCAGACGGACCTTCTGGTGCCCCGGCCGTTACGGCCGTTCGCGGTGTTCTTCGGGGCCGGACTGGGGCGTCGCTCGGACATCGCGGCCGCCTCTCGGTGGAGCCTGTATCGGCGTGAGCTGTGTGATCCGCGTGGTCGGAGTGATCACGCGTGATCGGTGAGTCTCGTCGCAGGATATACGGGGCATACGGGCCCGGCGGAGGGAATCGAGGGCGGGATTCGGTGAGAGATGCGGACAGGATCTGTCCTCGTTCGGCGTTAGCGTGCCCGGTATGACCAAGCAGCCGTCCGGCCCGGTCCTCGGCACCCGCGCCCTCAACCGCGCAACCCTCGACCGCCAGCTCCTGCTGCGCCGCTCACCCCGGTCGGCGCAGGAGACCGTCGCGCACCTCGTCGGCCTCCAGGCGCAGAACGTCAAGCCGCCGTACTACGCCCTCGCCGCCCGCCTCGACGGCTTCGCCCCCGAGCAGCTCTCCCGGCTGATGGCCGACCGGAAGGTGGTCCGGATCGTCACGCTGCGGTCGACCATCCACACCCACACCGCCGCCGACGCGCTGACCCTGCGCCCGCTGGTCCAGCCCGCACGCAGCCGGGAGCTGACCGCCTTCCGCAAGGGGCTGGCCGGTGTCGACCTGGACCGGCTCGCCGCGCTCGCCCGGGACCTGGTCGAGGCCGAGCCGCGCACCATGGCCGGGCTGCGGGAGGCGCTGCGCGCCGAGTGGCCGGACGCCGACCCGCAGTCCCTCGCCGTCGCCGCCCGCTGCACCCTGCCCCTCGTGCAGGTCACCCCGCGCGGGCTGTGGGGGCGGTCCGGGCAGGTCGCCCTCACCACCGCCGAGCACTGGCTCGGCCGCCCCGCCGAGCCGGCGGCGGCCGCCGAGGCCACGGACGCCGCCGTTCTGCGTTACCTCGCCGCCTTCGGGCCGGCCTCCGTCAGGGACATGCAGACCTGGGCCGGACTGACCCGGCTCCGCCCGGCCTTCGAACGGCTGCGGCCCCGCCTCCTCACCTTCCGGGACGAGACCGGCACCGAACTCTTCGACCTCCCCGGCGCGCCCCGCCCCGACCCCGCGACTCCGGCCCCGCCCCGCTTCCTCCCCGAGTTCGACAACCTGCTCCTCTCCCACGCCGACCGCACCCGCGTCGTCCCGCCCGAGCTACGGGGCCGCGCCTGGCAGGGCAACCAGGCCTACCGCACCCTGCTCGTCGACGGTTTCCTCGCCGGTGTGTGGAAGCTGACGGAGGACGCCCTGGTCGTCGAGGTCTTCGGGCAGGGGCAGGGGCAGGGGCAGGGGCAGAGGAGCTGGGGAGCGGAGCAGGACGCGATCCTGGCGGAAGGCGAGCGGATGCTGGCCGTCCTGCATCCCGGCACCTCCTACGACATCCGGTTCGGGGCCGTCGTACCCCGGGCCGGCCGGTGATCCGTCCGGCCGGTGAACGGCTGCGGCCGGTGGCTGTTCAGTCCGCCCGGCCCGTCACCGCCACCGTCACGCCCAGCCCGATCATCGTGACGCCGCCCGCGCCGCCGATCAGCGACAGGCGGCGGTCCGACCGGGCGAACCAGGTGCGGGCCGCGGACGCCGTCAGGCCCCACAGCGTGTCGGTGACCAGGCCGATGGAGATCGGGACCAGGCCGAGCAGCAGCATCTGAAGGGGGACACGGCCCGCCGAGTGGTCGACGAACTGGGGGAGGACGGCGGCGAAGAAGACCACGCCCTTGGGGTTCGTGGCACCCACCAGGGCGCCGTCCAGGACCGTGCGCAGATCGCCGCGGGGTTCGCCCGCCGGGGCCCGCCGGACCGCGGCCGCCGTCAGCCGCCTGCGGTGCCGGACGGCCTGCACGCCCAGGTACACCAGGTAGGCCGCGCCGAGCAGCTTGACCGTCAGGTACACCGTCACCGACCGCTCCACCAGCGGGCCGATGCCGACCGCGACCGCCACCACCAGCAGATACGAGCCGAAGACGTTGCCGATCGCGGTGGCCACGGCGGTGCGGCGGCCGTGGGCGAGCGCCCGGCCGATCACGAACAGCACGCTCGGCCCCGGGATCGCGATGACCAGCAGTGACATCGCGGCGAACGCCAGGACCCGGTCCGTCGACACCGTGTGCAGCATCTGCACCATCCCTCCCGCGACACCCGTAAGGAGTCCATTGAAACAGCGTGTTCGGACCGGGCTCTAGAGTCGGGGCCATGGAACTGCGGCAGCTCAGCTACTTCGTCGCCGTCGCCGAGGAGCTGCACTTCGGGCGGGCCGCCGGCCGTCTGCACATCGTGCAGTCGGCGGTCAGCCAGCAGATACAGCGTCTTGAACGGGAGTTGGGCGCCGAGCTGTTCGACCGCTCGCCGCGCCGGGTCCGGCTCACCGGTGCGGGGGAGCGGCTGCTGCCCGAGGCGCGGGCGGTGCTGGCGGCGGCCGAGCGGGCACGGGCCGTGGTCGCCCCGCCGGCCGGGCTGCGGGTCGGCACGAGTACCGGACTCGGTGCGCATCTGGACCGGGTGCTGGCCGCGTTCGCGCGCCGCGCGCCGGACGTGCCCGTCGAGCTCTTCGCACTGCCGGCCGCCGAACGCCTCGCCCGGGTCGCGGGCGGCGGGCTGGACGCCGCCTTCGTCCGGGCCGTGGAGCCCGTGCCCGGGGTGCGGGTCCATCCGCTGTGGCCCGACCCCCTGGTGGCCGCCGTCCCCGCCGGTCACCCCCTCGCCCGCCGCGCCGAGATCGGCGTCGAGGAGCTGGCGGGCCTGCCCCTCGCGCTCACCGAGCGCCGCACCAACCCCGCCCTCGCCGACCTGGTCGTCGGCGCCTGCCGCGAGGCCGGCTTCGAGCCGCTGCCCGGACCGTCGCCCGGCTCGCTCCAGGACACCCTCGCCGGCATCGGCACCCGCCCGCTGTGGACGGTCGTGTACGCGTCCCACGCGCGCGTGCTGCACAGCCCCCGGGTGGCCTTCGTACCGTTCCGCGCTCCGGGCCTTGCCCTGCCGACGGGTCTCGCCGTGCCTGCCGCCCCGCTCTCCCCGCACCTGGCCACTCTGCTGCTGGCCTGCGACGATCACGGAATCTGATCGCTGCGGTCGCGATCTGCTTCTTGGCCGCGGACGCCCGGCGCGATGGACTGGACCCGTCGAACAGGGCCGAACGGGACCCCGGGCCGGACTCCGGACGGGACCCCGAACGGGCCACCCACCGAAGGAGTCCAGCGATGCCGATCGTCACCGTCCAGCAGGGCCCCCGCGACCCCGAACTCAAGCGGGATCTCGTCCGGCGCGTCACCGACGCGTTCGTCGAGGCGTACCGGATCCCCGCCGAGACCGTGCAGGTCTGGATCCACGAGGTCCCGGCCGACAGCTGGGGCGCCGCGGGGCAGCTCACCGCGGACAAGTAGGCGCAGGCATGGATAGGGGGCGCTGCGGGCTGCTCGTGGTAGCCCGCAACGCCCCCTGGTCACTCACCCGAGTGATACTCGGGAGGCCTTCTGGTTACGAGTTGACCTGCGCGGTCACCAGGTTCGAGAAGGTGGTCAGCCGGGTGTAGACACCCGGGTAACCGGCCTCCGCGCACCCCTCTCCCCAGGAAGTGATCCCTGCCAGGACGCCCCCGATGAGCAGGGGACCGCCGCTGTCGCCCTGGCAGGTGTCTGTGCCGCCGGACGTGTATCCGGCGCAAACCATGTCGGTCTGGACGAAGTCCGAACCGTAGGAGCTCTTGCAGCTGGAGTCGGACACGATCGGGACGGTCGCGGTCCGCAGCTGGTTGGAGGAGCTGCCGTTCTCCGAGGTGGTGCCCCAGCCGAGGATGCGGGCCGTGGTGCCGGCCGCGTACACGCTCGTCTGGGAGGACGTCACGTACGACGCCGGGGTGTACGACATCGCGGTCGACAGCGTCAGGACGGAGACGTCGTCGCCGTTGGTGGCATCCGTGTAGTCCGGGTTGATCCAGATCTTGCTGACCTTGCTGACCGTGCCGTTGGTGCCGTTGAGGTACGTGCGGCCGCCGACCACGCGGACGCTGCTCGTCGACTCGCCCTCCATGCAGTGGGCGGCCGTCACCACCTTGGTGGCCGACACCAGGGTGCCGCCGCAGAACTGGCTGCCGGACGCGTCCGTGATCTGCATCATGAACGGGTACGCGGTCGTCGTGGTGGTCGTTCCGCCGACGATCGGCTGGGGGGCTGCTGACGCGGTGGGGGACGCGATCAGCGCGGTCGCCGCGGCGGCGGCGGTGGCCACCAGGACTGCGGCTGACTTTCTTGCGCGGTGGTGCCCGAACATGAGTCTCCTCAGTGGGGGTTGCCGGTGGGGGTCGCGCGGGTGTGGGGGGTGCAGCACGGGGGTCGCGGGACCGACCCCCGTATGCCCGGGCGAGCGGCACATCCATAAGCTAGGACCCGGAACCCCACCCTCCCAATGAGGGAACCCCCTAGGGGGATGGCGGAGGGAAAACCCTCGGTCCGCCTCAGTTAACCGGGAGCGCTCTCACTTCGCGCGTCGCCCCGCGGCCAAACGGACTATGTCCACGCGCGATCGGATGCCCAGCTTGCGGTAGACCCGGGTGAGCGTGGCCTCGACCGTCTTGACGCTGATGAACAGCCGGGCGGCGATCTCCCGGTTGGTGGCGCCCTCCATGACCAGCGCGGCGACCTGACGCTCCATCGCGGCAAGACCGTCCAGGGCGTCCAGCGCGGCGGGTGCCTCGACCGGCGGCTCCGGCGCGGAGACGGCCTCGTCCACCTGCCGCAGCCACGGTAGCGCGCGGCACCGCCGGAACAGCCGGGTGGCCTCGTCGAACGCCGTGGGGGAGCGCCGCTCGCGCAGCGCCGCCAGGGCGAACGCGGCCCGCGCCTCCTCCAGGCCGTAGCCCAGTTTGGCGAACCGGTCCTGAGCCGAGGTCAGCAGGGTGACGGCCGCGTCGCGTTCCCCGTGCGCGGCCCGGACCAGCGCCTCGGCCCGGTCGAGCGCGGCGAGGACACTCTCCCGGCCGAGTCTGAGCGCGTGCTGACGGGTGACGTCGATGACGTCCTGCGCCTCGGCGGGTTCACCCACCCGGACGAGTGCCTCGGCGAGGTCGCCCTGCCAGCGGCCGCGGGCCGGGTCGGTGATGCCGAGGCTCTGCTCCAGTTCCCGTACCCGGCGCAGCGAGCGGACCGTGCCCGCCGGGTCGCCTGCCACCAACTGGGCGTATCCGAGGGCGCCCAGGGCCCGGGACAGGTACATGGTGTCGCCGTCCTGCTCGGCGTGCTGCACCGCCTCCCGGGCCAGTGCCAGGCCCCGGTCGACGTCGCCGCCGGACGCCTCGGCCAGCGAGGTGAGCATCGCGGAGGCGGTCTCGCCGATCCCGGAGTCGTGGGCGAGGTGCAGGCCCTCCCGGGCCAGGTCGAGGGCCCGGCCGCAGTGCCCGGAGCGCAGCTCGGTCTCGGCGAGGCCGCGCAGGAAGTGCACCTCGCTCTCCACCTGCCCGCGCCGGCGGACCTCGCGCAGCAGCGCGGTGACGGTGGCCCGCGCCTCGGCCAGCTGGTCGCCCATCACCAGCCAGCGGAACCTGGCGCTGCCCGCTCCGTTGTGGTGGCAGGCCACGTTCGGGTCCTGGGGCTCCTTCAGGGCGCGCTTGATGGTGGCGGGTGCCGCCGGATGGCCCATCAGGGTCTCGACCTGGGCCTGGAGGGAGAGTGCGAGGAGTTCGGTGCGCCGGTCGCCGCCCTCCGCCGCGAGGTCGGCGGAGTGTGCCGCCGCCTGCCGGGCCTCGGTGAAGTCGCCGCCCACGATCAGCGCCCGCCAGGCCAGCTGGTAGTGGACCTTGCCGAGCAGCCGCGGGTCGTCGCCGGCGTCGGCGAGGGCGTGCGGGAAGGCCGCGTCCACCTCGGTCATGGTGTGGCCCGCGCAGTCGATGACCTGGATCCAGGCCCGCACCCGGTCCACCGGACGGGTGGCCCGGGTGAGCACCTCGCGGGCGATGTCCTGGGCGAGGTCGATCTCGCCCCCGCTGATGGCGTCCTCGGCGGCCTGGAGCCGGCGTTCGTCCGGGGTGGGCGTGCTGTCGCCGGGGGTGTGCCGGGCGGCGAGCAGGCCGATCTGCGCGGCCACCGAGGGGGCGCCCCGGTCCCGGGCCTCGGTCGCGGCCTCGGCGAGCCGGTCGGCGACCTCCGGATCGGTGCCGGTGGTGGCCAGCGCCAGGTGCCGGGCCCGCTCGATCGGGTCGGAGGCGGCCGTGGACAGCGCGGCGTGCGCGGCCCGGCGCTCCTGGGCGGGCGCCTCCGCGTACAGCGCGGCGGAGATGAGGGGGTGCGCGAACCGTACGGCGGGCCCCTCCGGCTCGGTGGCCAGCAGCCCCAGTTCGGCCGCCTGGGCGCACTCGGCCTCGGCGTTCTCCCGGCCTGCCGCGTGCAGCAGGGCGTGGGTGGGGCGGGCGCCGGCGCTGGCCACCAGCAGGGTGCGGCGGGCCTCGACGGAGAGCATGTCGAGGCGGCTGAGCACCAGGGCGCGCAGCGAGGTCGGCACCGGCAGCGGCTCGCCGGGCCGGGGCGGGGTCGGGTTCTCGGCGAGGGCGCGGCCGAGTTCGAGGGCGAACAGCGGGTTGCCGCCGCTGGTGCGGTGGATCTCGCGGACCGTGGACCGGCTCAGCCCGGTGTGGCCGCGGTGGTCGAGGAGTTCGGAGACCTGCCTGCGGTTCAGCGCGCCGAGGCGGACGGCGACGGTGTCCGGGGGCGACGCGCGTAGGTGGCGGTCGTACTCCTGGCCCTCGGTGCGGACCGCGCTGAGCAGCTGGACCGGGGTGCCGCCGAGGCGGCGGGCGGCGAAGCCGAGGAGTTCGGCGCTGGCCGGATCCAGCCACTGGAGGTCGTCGGCGACGATCAGTACGGGTCCCTCGGCGGCCAGTACGCGCAGCGTGGACAGCACGGCCAGGCGCAGGGCGAGGCCGTCGCGCTGGAGGGTGGACTCGCCGCGGCCGGTCAGTGCCGACTCCAGGGCGGTGCGCTGGGCGCCGGGCAGGTGGGCGGAGACGTCGTCGAGGACCAGGCCGAAGAGGTCGGCGAGGGCGAGGAACGGAAGATGGGATTCGGACTCGGTGGCCGAGCAGCGCAACACGGTGCGGGCGGTACCGGAGTATTCCGCGTCCAGCGCCCGCAGGACGGTCGATTTTCCTATTCCGGCGGGCCCGTGCAGGAGGACGCTGCCCCCCGAGGAGAGCTGCTCCCGGGCGGCCGCGAACAGCTCCGCCCGGCCGATGACCAGGTCGGGGCGGCATCTGGCAGGCTCCTGGAAGTCCCGTCGCACGGTCACCGCTCCCCTCGTGTGTCGTGTCCGGGCCAAATTCTAGGCAATGAACCCTGAAATCCGGCCGAACGGCATGGTGAGGGAAATAACAGGGGCTTCGCATATGGCAATTCAGTGCGCGTCCGCATGAATGGAATGGGTCCCCTCCGGCTATGGCAACACCCCCGTCCGACGAGCCGCCGACACCGCCTCCCCCCGGGTGTGCGCGCCCAGCTTCCGCATCGCCGAGCGCAGGTAGCCCTTGACCGTCTCGGGCCGCAGCCCCAGCCGCTCGGCCACCACCGCGTTGGTCGCCCCGGCCGCCACCCATGCCAGCACGTCCAGTTCCCGCGGCGCCAGCACCGCCTCGGCCGCCGGATGCGGCGCCGGCGCGGTCAGCAGCCCGCAGGCGGCGAGCAGTTCGGCGCGCAGCTCCGGGTCGGTGATCCGCGGCGCCAGGGCGCGCAGCGCGGCGTGCGCCTCCCGCACCTGCTCCCAGGCGGCCCCCGGATCCGGTACGGCGGCCGGTGCCGGCCGCGCCGCCGCCAGCAGGCCCCTGGCCTCGTCCTGCACGAGCAGCGCCTGCTCCACGTCCCGGGCCGCCGCCACCGCCGCGCCCAGCGTGCGGTCGCCCAGCGGCTGGGCGGAGCGCAGCGCGCCGTACAGCACGCCCCGCACCCGGCGCCGGACCACCACCGGTACCGCGAGCACCGAGCGCAGGCCCTCGGCCGCCACCGGGATGTCGTACTCGTGACTGATCTGCTGCGAGGCCGAGTAGTCGACGACCGCGCAGGGGCGGGCCAGGGCGACCGCCTTCCCGCCCAGGCCGTTCCCCGAGGTGACCGCGAGCGAGCGCAGCGACGCCGTGTTGGTGCCGGTCAGCTCGCTGATCCGGACCTGTGTCCGGCCCGCCTCGACCAGCCCGCCGAAGGCGATCGGAAGCCCGGTGGTGCGCCGGAGTCTGGACAGCGCACCACGTATCTCCACCGCCCCCGCGACCTCAGCTGCCACCTGTCCTGCCCCTTCGACCCCGGCCTTGTGCGGTCCACACCCCCGTTCGGGGGTAGTGAGACCTGCATCACGGATTACACGATGCCAGAGAGCCGCCCGGCAATGGTCCGGTACTGAAGGAGACGCGTATGACGAGTGCGACGGAGGACTTCCGCAGGGCACGGGACTTCCTGCTGGAACACCGTGCGGACTACGCCACCGCCTACGAGGGCTTCGCCTGGCCGCGCCCGGACCACTTCAACTGGGCGCTGGACTGGTTCGACGTCATCGCCGAGGGCAACGACCGCACCGCCCTGCACATCGTCGAGGAGGACGGCGGCGAGACGAAGCTGTCCTTCGCCGAGCTGTCCGAGCGCTCCGACCGGGTCGCCAACCACCTGCGCGCGCGGGGCGTCGAGCCGGAGGACCGCATCCTGGTCATGCTCGGCAACCAGGCCGAGCTGTGGGAGACCGCGCTGGCCGCGATGAAGCTGCGGGCCGTGGTCATCCCGGCCACCCCGCTGCTCGGCCCGGCCGACCTGCGCGACCGCGTCGACCGGGGCCGGGTGAAGCACGTGGTCGTGCGGGCCGAGGACGCCGCCAAGTTCACCGAGGTGCCGGGCGATTACACCCGGATCGCGGTGGGCGGGCTGCCGCCGTCGGAGGCGGGGCCCTGGGAGCCGTACGAGGACGCGTACACCGCGTCGGCCGGCTTCGTCCCCGACGGCCCCACCCTCGCGGACGACCCGCTGATGCTCTACTTCACCTCGGGCACCACCGCCCGCCCCAAGCTCGTCGAGCACACCCACACCTCGTACCCCATCGGGCACCTGGCCACCATGTACTGGATCGGCCTCAAGCCCGGTGACGTGCACCTGAACATCTCCTCGCCGGGCTGGGCCAAGCACGCCTGGTCGAACCTCTTCGCCCCCTGGAACGCCGAGGCGACGGTCTTCATCCACAACTACTCGCGCTTCGACGCGGGCCGGCTGATGGCCGAGATGGACCGGCACGGCGTGACGTCCTTCTGCGCCCCGCCGACGGTGTGGCGCATGCTCGTCCAGGCGGACCTGAGCCAGCTGGCCACCCGGCCCCGCGAGGTCGTCGCGGCGGGCGAGCCGCTCAACCCCGAGGTGATCGAGCAGGTGCGGCGGGCCTGGGGCGTGACCATCCGGGACGGGTTCGGGCAGACGGAGACGGCCGTGCAGGTCTCCAACAGCCCCGGCCAGCCCCTCAAGACCGGATCGATGGGCCGTCCCAGCCCGGGGTACCGGGTGGAGCTCCTGGACCCGGTCAGCGGCGCCCCCGGTGCGGCGGAGGGCGAGATCGCGCTCGACCTGTCGGCGCTGCCGGTCGGCCTGATGACCGGCTACCACGGGGACGCGGACCGTACGGCGGAGGCGATGGCCGGCGGCTACTACCGCACCGGGGACATCGGCTCCCGGGACGAGGACGGCTACATCACCTACGTCGGCCGCGCCGACGACGTGTTCAAGGCGTCCGACTACAAGATCAGCCCGTTCGAGCTGGAGAGCGCGCTGCTCGAACACGAGGCGGTGGCCGAGGCGGCCGTCGTGCCCGCGCCGGACGACCTGCGGCTGGCCGTGCCGAAGGCGTACATCGTGCTCGCGGCGGGCTGGGAGCCGGGCCCGGACACCGCGAAGGTGCTCTTCGAGCACTCCCGGCAGGTCCTGGCGCCCTACAAGCGGGTCCGGCGGCTGGAGTTCGCCCCGCTGCCCAAGACCGTGTCCGGGAAGATCCGCCGGATCGAACTGCGCGAGGCCACGGCCGCCGGCTCGGCCGCCGAGTACCGCGAGGAGGACTTCCGGTGACCTCGTCCTACACGCACGGCACGAGCGGCACCGCGCTGCTCGGCGACACCATCGGGGCCGACCTGGACCGGGCCGTCGCGGCCTGGCCGGACCGCGAGGCGCTGGTGGACGTACCGACCGGCAGGCGCTGGACGTACGCGCAGTTCTCCGCCGACGTCGACCGGCTGGCGTACGCGCTGCTGGCGAGCGGGATCGCCAAGGGCGACCGGGTGGGCATCTGGGCGGTCAACTGCGCCGAGTGGGTGCTGGTGCAGTACGCCACCGCCCGGATCGGCGCGATCATGGTCAACATCAACCCGGCCTACCGCACCCACGAGGCCGAGTACGTCCTCAACCAGGCGGGGATCTCACTGCTGTTCGCCTCGCTCCGGCACAAGACCAGCGACTACCGGGCGATGGTGGAGGAAGTGCGGGGCAGGTGCCCGCAGTTGCGGGAGACCGTCTACATCGGGGACCCGAGCTGGGACGCCCTGACCGCGCGCGGGTCAGCCGACAGGGCCCCCGAACTGGCGGCTCGCGCGGCCGAGTTGTCCTGCGACGACGCCATCAACATCCAGTACACCTCGGGCACCACCGGCTTCCCGAAGGGGGCCACCCTCTCCCACCACAACATCCTCAACAACGGCTACTTCGTGGGGGAGTCGATCGCCTACACCGAGCAGGACCGGATCTGCATCCCGGTGCCCTTCTACCACTGCTTCGGCATGGTGATGGGCAACCTGGCCGCCACCTCGCACGGCGCCTGTATGGTGATCCCGGCCCCGTCCTTCGACCCGCGGGCCACCCTGGAGGCGGTCCAGCGGGAGCGCTGCACCTCGCTGTACGGCGTCCCGACCATGTTCATCGCGGAGCTGAACCTGCCCGGCTTCGCGTCGTACGACCTCTCCACCCTGCGCACCGGCATCATGGCGGGCTCGCCCTGCCCGGTCGAGGTGATGAAGCGGGTGGTCGCCGAGATGCACATGGCGGAGGTCTCCATCTGCTACGGCATGACGGAGACGTCGCCGGTCTCGCTCCAGACCCGGATCGAGGACGACCTCGAACACCGCACCGGCACCGTCGGCCGGGTGCTGCCGCACCTGGAGGTCAAGGTCGTCGACCCGGCCACCGGGGTCACCCTACCGCGGGGCACCTCGGGCGAGCTGTGCACCCGTGGCTACAGCGTGATGCTCGGCTACTGGAACGAGCCCGGGAAGACGGCGGAGGCCGTCGACGCCGGCCGCTGGATGCACACCGGTGACCTGGCGCTGATGCGCGAGGACGGCTACGTGGAGATCGTCGGCCGCATCAAGGACATGATCATCAGGGGCGGCGAGAACATCTACCCGCGCGAGATCGAGGAGTTCCTCTACGCCCACCCCAAGATCCGGGACGTCCAGGTGGTCGGGGTGCCGCACGAGAGGTACGGCGAGGAGGTCCTCGCCTGCGTCATCCCGCACGACCCGGCCGCCCCGCCCACCCTGGACGAACTCCGCGCCTTCTGCGAGGGCCGCCTGGCCCACTACAAGGTGCCGAGCCGCATCCAGATCCTGACCGACTTCCCGATGACGGTCTCGGGAAAGGTCCGCAAGATCGAACTGAGGGAGACCTACAGCGCCCCGTAAGTCTCAGCGCCCCGTAAGGGGCGCGGGGCTGTGTCGATATGCGGCTCCGCCGCGTGGGCGCGGCAAGCCCCCACCGGCCCGCAGCCAGGTCACCCACCCGCGGCGCGCAGCTCGTCCGCGGGCCCGTTCACCGGCTGCGGCGTCCCCGTGAAGTCCAGCACGAACAACGGCACCCCCAGAGCGTCGGCCCGCTCCCGCGCCTCCTCGGCGTACCCCGCAAGGGAGAAGTACACGCACTCCGAGTCCTCCGTCATCGCCGTCAGCCACAGGCACTCCACGTCCCGCAGCGAGGCCGGCTGCACGGTCGGGTCCACCTGGGCCACCAGCCCCCGCGCGGCCAGCCCGATGCCGGACGGCGGCCGCTGGTCGGCCCGCCGTATGTCCCGGTAGCCGAGCCAGCGCAGGTAGAGCGCCGCCGCGGTGACCGCGTCCCGGGCGGTGCGGATCGTCACGGGGTGGAAGACGGTCCGGGGCTCGGGTCCGGGCCCGGGCTCCGCCGGCGGCGCGGACACGCCGTCGGCGACCGCGATGCGCAGTACCGCCCCGCACGGGCAGCCCAGCTCCGGCTGCGGCCACTGGTCCCGCCGTCCGCAGGACCCGCAGCTCACCGTCACCCAGTCCGCGTCCCAGGCGCGGTGCGCCACCGGCGTCGGCCCGGCCGTGCCGTCGAGGTCCGGGGTGACCGGCGCGCCGCAGGCGCAGGGGTACGACGGCGCGGTGTAGACGTGCTCGCGCCGACAGGCCGGACAGCGCACCGGCACGCTCTCGGACATGGCCCCACCTCAGGCGTTGCGTCGGTTCAGCCGTCCCATGGTGCTCCCGCCGGGGCCCGGTTGTCCGTCCCTTGACGACGTTCGTCACCACACCTACATTGATTTCAGATAGTAGAAGTTAGTTTCCGTAATGCGGAATAACTCGAACAACTGGAAACGATGCTCACCGCGGGGCGCGCCGGGAGCAGGCATCCGACAGCCGAAAGCAGGAGTTCTCGATGGCTCGTATGACCGCTGCCCGCGCGGCAGTTGAGATCCTCAGGCGCGAGGGCGTCACCGATGCGTTCGGTGTGCCCGGCGCGGCGATCAACCCCTTCTACGCGGCGCTCAAGGCCTCCGGCGGCATCCAGCACACCCTCGCCCGCCATGTCGAGGGTGCCTCGCACATGGCCGAGGGCTACACCCGTACGCACCCCGGCAACATCGGCGTCTGCATCGGCACCTCGGGACCGGCCGGCACCGACATGATCACCGGCCTGTACTCGGCCACCGGCGACTCCGTCCCGATCCTCTGCATCACCGGCCAGGCCCCGACCGCGGTGATCCACAAGGAGGACTTCCAGGCCGTCGACATCGCCTCGATCGCCAAGCCGGTCACGAAGATGGCCGTCACCGTGCTGGAGGCCGCGCAGGTCCCGGGCGTCTTCCAGCAGGCCTTCCACCTGATGCGCTCCGGCCGGCCGGGCCCGGTCCTGATCGACCTGCCGGTCGACGTGCAGCTCACCGAGATCGAGTTCGACCCGGAGACGTACGCGCCGCTCCCGGTCTACAAGCCGGCCGCCACCCGCGCCCAGATCGAGAAGGCGATCGGGATGCTGAACGCGTCCGAGCGCCCGCTGATCGTCGCGGGCGGCGGGGTCATCAACGCGGACGCCGCCGGACTCCTCGTCGAGTTCGCCGAGTTGACCGGCACCCCGGTCGTCCCGACCCTGATGGGCTGGGGCGTCCTGCCCGACGACCACGAGCTGAACGCCGGCATGGTGGGCCTGCAGACCTCGCACCGCTACGGCAACGCGACCTTCCTGGAGTCCGACTTCGTCCTCGGCATCGGCAACCGCTGGGCCAACCGCCACACCGGCAGGCTGGACGTCTACACGGCCGGCCGCACCTTCGTCCACGTGGACATCGAGCCCACCCAGATCGGCAGGATCTTCGCCCCCGACTACGGCATCGCCTCCGACGCGAAGGCCGCCCTGGAGCTCTTCGTCGAGGTGGCACGGGAGCTGAAGGCCTCGACCGGCCTCCCCGACCGCTCGCGGTGGGCGGCCGCGGCGCAGGAGAAGCGGGCGACCCTCCAGCGCCGTACCCACTTCGACGACATCCCGATCAAGCCGCAGCGCGTCTACGAGGAGATGAACAAGGCCTTCGGCCCGGAGACCCGGTACGTCTCCACGATCGGCCTCTCGCAGATCGCCGGCGCCCAGATGCTGCACGTCTTCAGGCCCCGGCACTGGATCAACTGCGGCCAGGCGGGCCCGCTCGGCTGGACGGTCCCGGCCGCGCTGGGCGTCGCCAAGGCCGACCCGGAGGCGTCCGTCGTCGCCCTCTCCGGCGACTACGACTTCCAGTTCATGCTGGAGGAGCTGGCGGTCGGCGCGCAGCACAAGATCCCCTACATCCACGTCCTGGTCAACAACTCCTACCTGGGCCTGATCCGGCAGGCACAGCGGGCGTTCGACATCGACTTCCAGGTCAAGCTGGAGTTCGAGAACATCAACTCGCCCGAACTGGGCGTCTACGGCGTCGACCACGTCAAGGTCGCCGAGGGCCTGGGCTGCAAGGCGATCCGGGTGACGGACCCGGCGGAGCTGGGTGCGGCCTTCGAGGAGGCCAGGAAACTGGCCGCCGAACACCGGGTGCCGGTCGTGGTGGAGGCGATCCTGGAGCGGGTCACCAACATCTCCATGTCGACCACCAACGACATCTCCAACGTCGTCGAGTTCGAGGAGATCGCGACCGAGCCCGGCCACGCGCCGACGTCCGTCAGGACGCTGAAGGTCTGAGCCGGCCGGAACGGGAGCGGGCGGTCCATCCGAGAGGATGGGCCGCCCGCTTCGCGCTGTCGGTGACCCGGTGCCCGCCGCCCCCGTGCCGGCGGGCACCGTGTGACGTGAATATGCCCCCTGACTGGGGCGGTTGAAGCATGTTGAACAGTATTCAGAGCTTGATTTGAGGATCGGCCGTCCGTTCGTCCCGGTACCTCAGCTTTCGGGGTAATCGGTCAGCCCCGGCCAGTCGTCCGGGCCGCCGCCCTGCCATTCGATGAGGTCGCTCTCCTCGACCTCGATCCGGTCCAGGTCGGCCATCCGCAGGATCTCGATCACGTCGTCGAGGTGCGAGGCGATCCCCAGGGTCACGTCGCCCTCGGTGACCCGCCGGGAGCCGTCCAGGGCCGGGGCGTGCACGACGATGTGCGGGAACTCGGTCGGTGGATGTGCAGTCATGCCACAAGGCTCCTGCGGCGGGGCCGGAAACGCACGCCGAAGCGCCGGACGCGGGCGGTTCCGCATCCGGCGCTCGGGGAGTCCGTGGGGCCTTCTTCTCCCGTGGGGCTCTCTTCTGCTGCTGTGGCCGTCCGACGGCGCGAGGCTGGGCGCGACAGGACGTTCGCGCCGCCGGACGGGGCTCAAGGGGGGTATGGCTGGGACCGCGGCGGGTGCGACGGAGCCGGGGCGTCCTTCCCTCTGGTCGAGAAGGGCGTCCGGTTCCTTCACCACCGCACTGGCTCGCACGCCGCCGCGGTCCTCGCCCCGCCCGCGCGCCGACACCGACCGGCCACCCCTCATCCGGGCCGGTCGGCCGCCGCGGGCCGCCTGTGGGGTCAGTCCTCGCGCAGGGCGCGGACCGCCTCCGTCACCCGCCTGCCGTACTCCGGGTCGGCGGCGTGGAAGTGGGCCAGGTTCTTCTCGATCACGTCGTCGCGGGAGACCTGCGAGAGGCTGCCGGCGATGTTCGCCACCAGCCGCCGCTGCTCCTCCGCGGACATCAGCCGGTACAGCTCGCCCGCCTGGGAGAAGTCGTCGTCCTTGGTGTGGAGCGGGGCCTCGTGGGTGCCCGTGTGGCCGGTCACGGCGAGCGGCGCCGACAGGGGGCGGCCGGTCTGCGCCGGGCCGTCGTAGGAGTTCGGCTCGTAGTTCTTCGCGTGCCTGCCCTGGGCGTTGGCGGCCATGAAGCCGTCCCGGCCGTAGTTCTGCGCGGTCGTCGCCCTCGGGGCGTTGACGGCCAGCAGGGTGTGGTTGACGCCCAGGCGGTAGCGGTGCGCGTCCGCGTAGGCGAACAGCCGGCCCTGGAGCATCTTGTCGGGGGAGGGGCCGATGCCCGGCACGAAGTTGTTCGGGGAGAACGCGGCCTGCTCGACCTCGGCGAAGACGTTGTCCGGGTTGCGGTCCAGGACCAGGCGGCCCACCCGCTGGAGCGGGAAGTCGCGGTGCGGCCAGACCTTGGTCAGGTCGAAGGGGTTGAAGCGGTAGTCGGCCGCCTCGGCCGCCGGCATCAGCTGCACATACAGCGTCCAGGACGGGTGCACGCCCCGCTCGATGGCCTGGAGCAGGTCCGTCTGGTGCGAGTTCGGGTCCTTGCCCGCCAGTTCGGCGGCCTGCTCGCCGCTCAGCGAGCGCACGCCCTGGTTGGTCTTGAAGTGGTACTTGACGAAGAAGGCCTCGCCCGCGGCGTTCGTCCACTGGTAGGTGTGCGAGCCGTAGCCGTTCATGTGGCGGTACGACGCCGGGATGCCGCGGTCGCCCATCAGCCAGGTCACCTGGTGCGTGGCCTCGGGGGCGTGCGCCCAGAAGTCCCAGACGTTGTCCGGCTCCTGACGGCCCGTGAACGGGTCGCGCTTCTGCGAGTGGATGAAGTCCGGGAACTTGAGCGGGTCCTTGATGAAGAACACCGGGGTGTTGTTCCCGACGAGGTCGTAATTGCCCTCTGCCGTATAGAACTTGACGGCGAAGCCGCGCGGGTCGCGGACGGCGTCGGCGCCGCCGAGGGAGTCGGCGACCGTCGAGAACCGCAGGAAGACCTCGGTGCGCCGGCCGACCGCGCTCAGGAAGTCGGCGTGGGTGAAGCCGGTGACGTCGTCGGTCACCTCGAAGTGGCCGTACGCGCCGCTGCCGCGGGCGTGCACCACACGCTCCGGGATCCGTTCGCGGTTGAAGCGCGCGAGCTTCTCGAGGAGGTGCTGGTCCTGGAGGAGGAGCGGGCCGCCGATGCCGGCGGAGGCGGAGTTCTGGTTGTCGGCGACCGGGGCGCCGGACTCGGTGGTGAGCACGCGCTTCGACATCGTGGGCCTTCCGTACAGGTGTCAGCGGAATTTCATTTCCGCTTCGTGGAGCCTTCTTGGAGCCTAGGATCAGGCCCGCCGGGCGTCAACAGTTTGTTGAAGTTGATTCCGGGCGGCGCCGGCGCCTGGGCGCGACAGGACAGATGTCGGCGCCGGCACCGCCCGGAAGCCGTGTGGTCCGGCTCAGACCTGTGCGCCGGACAGGCGCTCCACCGCGCGCAGCAGCGCCGAGTGGTCCAGGCCGCCGTCGCCCTGCGCGCGCAGGGACGCGACCAGCTGCGCCACCACGGCGCCGACGGGCAGGGCGGCGCCGACGGTGCGGGCCGCGTCCGTGACGATGCCCATGTCCTTGTGGTGCAGGTCGATCCGGAAGCCCGGCCTGAAGTCGCGGCTGAGGAAGTTGTCCTTCTTCCGCGTCAGCACGGTCGAGCCCGCCAGGCCGCCGTTCAGCACGTCCAGCGCGGCCGCCAGGTCCACGCCGGACTTCTCCAGGAAGACCACGGCCTCCGCGCACGCCTGGATGTTCACGGCGACGATCAGCTGGTTGGCCGCCTTCACGGTCTGGCCGGAGCCGTGCGGACCGCACAGCACGATGGTCCTGCCCAGCGCCTCGAAGATCGGCCTGGCGGCGTCGAAGTCGGCCTGCTCGCCGCCGACCATGATGGACAGCACGGCCTCGACGGCCCCGGCCTCACCGCCGGACACGGGCGCGTCGAGCACGCGGACGCCCTTGTTCGCGGCCGCCTTCGCCAGGTCGACCGAGGTCTGCGGGGTGATGGACGACATGTCGACGAGGAGCGCACCGGACCGTGCGTTCTCCAGGATGCCGTCCGGGCCGTAGGCGATGGCCTCGACCTGCGGGGACGCCGGGACCATCGTGATGATCACGTCCGCGTCCCGCACCGCCTCGGCGATCGAGCCGGCCGCGGTGCCGCCGGCTGCGGCCAGCCGGTCCAGCTTGTCCTGCTCCAGCGTGAAGCCGGTGACGTCGTAGCCCGCCTTGACCAGGTTCTCGGACATCGGGGAGCCCATGATGCCGAGGCCTATCCAGGCGATCTTGGGGAGGGTGTTGCTCATAGGGGGTGCCTCTCTGGAAGCGTCGGTCAGGCAGCCCGTCCGGCGTTCGAGGGCGAGGCCGAAGGCCGGAGCGGGGGTCCGGGGGCGGCGGCCCCCGGGGACGGTCACGTCAACGGGCGGCGCGCTGTTCCACCGGCAGCCAGCCGAAGGCGTCCCCGCTCGGGCGGTCGCCCGCCTTGTACTCCAGGCCCACCCAGCCGTCGTAACCGGCCTTCCGCAGCCGGTCGAGGAGGTCTTCCAGGGGGAGTGAGCCCGTGCCCGGGGCGCCGCGGCCCGGGTTGTCGGCGATCTGGACGTGGCCGGTCTTCGAGGCGTACCGCTCGATCACCGACGGCAGGTCCTCGCCGTTCATCGACAGGTGGTACAGGTCCATCAGGAAGCGGGCGTTGCCGAGTCCCGAGGTCTCGTTCACCTTGTCGACGACCGCGACCGCGGCCGGCGCCGACACCAGCGGATACCGCGGGGACTCCGGCTCGTTGAGCGCCTCGATCAGCAGGACCGCCCCGTTGCGGTCGGCCGCCTCCGCGGCGCGGACCAGGTTCGCCAGGGCCAGCGCGTCCTGCTCGGCCGGGTCCACGCCGTCGACGCGGTTGCCGTACAGGGCGTTGAGCGACCGGCAGCCCAGGGTGCGGGCGAAGCCGGCTGCCACGTCGATGTTGGCGCGGAACCGCTCCGACTCCGCGCCGGGGACCGACAGGGCGCCCCGGTCGGGGCCGGGCAGCTGTCCGGCGTAGAAGTTCAGGCCGGTCAGCCGGACGCCCGCCGCCGTGATCGCCTGGCGCAGCGCGTCGAGTTCCGGCCGCGCGGGGGTGGGGGAGTCGACCCAGGGCCACCACAGCTCGACCGCGGTGAAGCCGGCCGCGGCGGCGGCCGCGGGGCGCTCCAGGAGCGGGAGTTCCGTGAAGAGGATCGACAGGTTGACGGTGAAGCGCTGCTCTGCAAATCCCATGGGGTGGGCGCTCCCTTCCACTGTCTCTGTTTCCACATTGTGGAAGTTGATTTCTGCTTAATGGAAGAGTGCCTGTGACCCGCGAGAGCTGTCAAGAGCGCTCGCGCGAAACGGGCGCCCTACCCTGAAGGCATGGCTCGGTCCAACGACGAGGTGGCGGCGCTGCTCCAGGAGTACGCGGACCTCGTCTCGATCACCGGTGGAGACGCCTTCAGGGCGCGTGTCCACGAGAAGGCCGCCCGGTCCGTCGGCGGCCACCACGCCGATGTCGCCACACTCGGCCTCAAGGAGCTGCAGGAGATCCCGAACGTCGGGAAGTCGATCGCCCAGAAGATCCGCGAGTACTTCGACACCGGCACGGTGGCCGCCGTCGAGGAGCTGCGCGCGAGGATCCCGGACGGCGTCCGGCAGCTGACGGCCGTGCCCACCCTCGGCCCGAAGAAGGCCATGGCGGTCTACGAGGAACTGGGCGTCTCCTCGGTGGACGAACTCGCCGCCGCCATCCGCGACGAACGGCTGCGCGACCTCAAGGGCTTCGGGCCGAGGACCGAGGAGAACATCCTGCACGGCATCGAACTGCTCCGGTCCTCCGGCGGGCGGGTGCAGATCGACGTCGTCATGGAGCTGGCCGAGGACGTCGTCGGCGCGCTCTCCGCGGTGACCGGCTGCGAGCGGTGCGCCTACGCCGGTTCGCTGCGCCGGATGCGCGAGACCATCGGCGACATCGACATCCTCGCCGCGGCGAAGGACTCCGCCCCGCTCATGAAGGCGTTCACCGGGCTGCCCTACGTCACCGAGGTCATCGGGCAGGGCGGGACCAAGACGTCCGTGCGCACCGGCAAGGGGCTCAACGTCGACCTGCGGGTCGTGCCGCCGGACTCGTGGGGCGCCGCGCTGCAGTACTTCACCGGCTCCAGGGCCCACAACATCCGCACCCGCGAGATCGCGGTGCACCAGAAGCTCAAGCTCTCCGAGTACGGCCTCTTCGACACCGAGAGCGGCGAGAAGATCGTCTCCGCGACCGAGGAGGAGGTGTACGCCCGCCTCGGCCTGCCCTGGATCCCGCCGCCGCTGCGCGAGGACCGCGGGGAGATCGAGGCCGGGCTCCGCGACGAGCTGCCCGACCTGGTCACCGAGGCCGACCTCCGCGGTGACCTGCACACCCACACCGACCTCACCGACGGGCTCGCCCCGCTGGAGGAGATGGCCGAGGCCGCCGCCGGGCGCGGCTACGCCTACTACGCGATCACCGACCACGCGCCCGACCTGGTCATGCAGCGGATGACCGACGAGCGGATGCTGGCCCAGCGGGAACGGGTGCGTGAGCTGGACGGCACGTACCCCACCAGGGGCCGGCGCGGCGGCCTGAGGCTGCTGCACGGCACCGAGCTGAACATCGGTCCCGAGGGCGGGGTGGACTGGCCGGACGACTTCCTCGCCGGGTTCGACCTGTGCGTGGCCTCGGTGCACTCGCACTTCAAGCAGAGCCGCGAGGCCCTGACCCGGCGGCTCGTCCGCGCCTGCGAGAACCCGTACGTGAACATCATCGGCCACCCCACCACCCGCCTCATCGGCAAGCGGCCCGGCATCGACGCCGACCTCGACGCGGTCTTCGCCGCCTGCGCCCGCACCGGCACGGCCCTGGAGATCAACGCCCACCCGCACCGGCTCGACCTGCGCGACGAGGACATCCTGCGGGCCCGCCGGCACGGCGTGAGGTTCGCCGTGAACAGCGACGCCCACGCCGTCCCGCACCTCGCCAACATGCGTTACGGCATCGGCACCGCCCAGCGCGGCTGGCTCACCGCGGACGACGTGATCAACACCTGGCCGGAGCGGCGCCTGCGGAGCTTCCTGCGCAAGGGCCGGTGATCCCGGAGGACTGCCCGAACACCGGCGCCGCGCGTTAGGTTGAGCGCGTGCGATTGAGAGTGGAGTTCACGACCGAGCCCTTCGACCTCGACGAGGCCCCCGCGCACGCGCTGGTCGCCCGTGAGGTCATCGAGGGTGCTCAGCTGGACGCGGTGGACGTCGGGCCGTTCGGGAACACGGCGGAGGGCGGCTCCGACGCCGTGCTCACCGCCGTGGACGCGCTGCTGCGCAGGGCCCTGGAGGCCGGCGCCACCCGGATCTCGCTGCAGGTCAACGTGGTGGGGGAGGGTGGCGACAAGTGACCGGAAACGCGGACGAGCCCTTCATCACCGCCGTGAAGCCGCTGGTCGACGCCATGGGCGGGGAGATGCTCCCGCCCGACGAGGCCGGCCCCGACGACGTCGTGCTCGCCTGGGAGGGCGTCGACGTGGTCGCCGTACGGCTGCCGCAGCTCGCGGACTCCCTCGACCACATCCTGGCCGCCATGGAGCGCAAGCAGGGCAGGCCGCTGGCCGACCTGGACCGCAAGGCGAAGCAGGAGGTCGTGCGCATACTGGAGGCGCGGGGCGCCTTCTCCGTACGGCACGGCGTGGAGACCGTGGCGGGCGCTCTCGGCGTGAGCCGGTTCACCGTCTACAACTACCTGAACCGCGAGAAGGAGGGCTGACCCTCCCGGTGTGCGGCGGGGGTTGTTACGCGGAATTTTCAACAAAGTGTTGACGCTGAGTTCCGGAGGGCGTTAGCTAACGGCAGCCCGTTCAGCACGAAGGCCGCATACGGCCACGGAGGCTCCCGTGACGTCGACTTCCACGCCCCCGGGCCTGGCCCGGTTCAACGAACTGGAGGAGCCCGCGGCACTCGCCGCCCTCCACGAGGCGTGCGCCTCCACCGCCTGGGCCCGGCACCTGCTCGCCGCCCGCCCCTACGCCACCCCGGAGGCCCTCTACTCCGCCAGTGACGCCGCCATGGCCGAGCTGAGTGCGGCGGACCTCGCCGAGGCCATGGCCGGGCACCCGCCGATCGGCCGCCCCAGGCCGGGCGACCCCACCTCGGCCCGGGAGCAGTCCGGCATGGCCGGCGCCGCGGACGCCCTCAAGGCGGAGATGCTCGAACTCAACCTCGCCTACCAGGAGCGGTTCGGCCATGTCTTCCTGATCTGCGCCACCGGCCGCACCGGCGAGGAGATGCGGGACGCGGTCAAGGAGCGGATCGGCAACGCGCCCGAGCAGGAGCGGGAGATCGTCCGCACCGAACTGGGCAGGATCAACCGCATCCGGCTCGGCCGGCTGGCCGAAGCAGACTGAAGCGGAAGCAGGCCGAAGCGGAAGCAGGCCGAAGCGGAAGCAGGCCGAAGCGGAAGCAGACCGGCCGAAGCAGACCGAAGCCGAAGCAGACCGAAGCCGAAGCAGACCGAAGCCGAAGCAGACCGAAGCCGAAGCAGACTGAAGAGGACGCCTGACACCATGAGCACCAGCACCACCGCCTCCGTGTCCACCCACATCCTGGACACCAGCGTCGGCCGCCCCGCCGGGAGCGTCGCCGTCCGGCTCTCCGCCCGCGGCGGCCGGGAGGCGGACTGGCAGGCGCTCGGCGGTTCCGCGACCGACGCGGACGGCCGGTGCAAGGACCTTCCGGACCTGCCGGAGGGGACCACACACGTACGGCTCGACTTCGCCGTGGAGCCGTATTTCGAGAAGAAGCAAGCCGATGCGCAGCAGGACGCCCCCGCGAATCGGGACAGCGGACCGGCCGTGTTCTTCCCGGAGGTGGCGATCACCTTCGCCGTCGTACCGGGCGAGCACTACCACGTACCGCTGCTGCTCAACCCGTTCGGCTACTCCGTTTACCGAGGGAGCTAGCTACATGCCCACCATCCTGGGACAGAACCAGTACGGCAAGGCCGAGAACCGGGTCGTCAAGATCACGCGGGACGGTGCCACCCACCACATCAAGGACCTCAACGTCTCCGTGTCGCTCTCCGGCGACATGGACGAGGTCCACTACTCCGGCTCCAACGCCAACGTGCTGCCGACCGACACCACCAAGAACACGGTGTTCGCGTTCGCCAAGGAGCACGGCATCGAGTCCGCCGAGCAGTTCGGCATCCACCTCGCCCGGCACTTCGTGACCTCGCAGGAGCCCATCCACCGGGCCCGGATCCGCATCGAGGAGTACGCCTGGGAGCGCATCGAGGCCTCGGACGCCAACTCGAAGTTCATCGGCGCCGACGAGGTCAAGCACTCGTTCGTGCGCAAGGGCCAGGAGACCCGGCTCACCCAGATCACGTACGACGGCGCGTCGTGGGAGATCGTCTCCGGCCTGAAGGACCTGGTCGTGATGAACTCGACCAACTCCGAGTTCTGGGGCTACGTCAAGGACAGGTACACGACCCTCCCCGAGGCGTACGACCGCATCCTGGCCACCCAGGTCTCCGCCCGCTGGCGGTTCAACTGGACCGACGACGAGCAGAAGATGCCCCACTGGGAGAAGTCCTACGAGCAGACCAAGAAGCACATGCTCCAGGCCTTCGCCGAGACCTACTCCCTGTCGCTGCAGCAGACGCTCTACCAGATGGGTTCGCGCATCATCAACAACCGTGGCGAGATCGACGAGGTCCGTTTCTCGCTGCCGAACAAGCACCACTTCCTCGTCGACCTGGAGCCGTTCGGGCTGAAGAACGACAACGAGGTGTACTACGCCGCCGACCGGCCCTACGGCCTGATCGAGGCGACCATCCTCCGCGACGGCTGCGAGGCGAGGATTCCGGTGGACCTCACCAACCTCTGACCCACCCTTTCTCGGCACCCTCGGCCGGGGAGCCCCACTCCCCGGCCGCGGCACTCAAATCCCCAGGGTCCTGCCGTGCCCACTCCCCAAGTCCACTGAGCGAAAAGGACGAATCATGGCAGCAGACCAGCGCATCGTCATCGAGAACTGTTCGATCGCGACCGTCGACGCCCACGACACCGAGTACGCCACCGGGCACATCGTCATCGCCGGCAACCGCATCGAGTCGCTCGGCGCGGGCAGGGCACCCGAGGGCCTGGAGAACGTCGTACGCCGTGTCGACGCCACCGGCCATCTGGTGACCCCCGGCCTGGTCAACACCCACCACCACTACTACCAGTGGATCACCCGGGGCCTGGCCACCGACCACAACCTCTTCAACTGGCTCGTCGCCCTCTACCCGACCTGGGCGCGCATCGACGAGCCCATGGTGTACGCGGCCGCGCAGGGCTCGCTCGCCATGATGGCCCGCGGCGGTGTCACCACCGCGATGGACCACCACTACGTCTACCCGAAGGACGCCGGCGACCTCTCCGGCGCGATCATCCGCGCCGCCCGCGAGACCGGCGTCCGCTTCACCCTCGCCCGCGGCTCCATGGACCGCAGCGAGAAGGACGGCGGACTGCCCCCGGACTTCGCCGTCGAGACCCTCGAGGGCGCCCTCACCGCCACCGAGGCCACCGTCGCGGAGCACCACGACGCCTCCTTCGACGCCATGACCCAGGTGGCCGTCGCGCCCTGCTCACCGTTCTCCGTCTCCACCGAACTCCTGCGACAGGGAGCCGAGCTGGCCCGCCGGCTCGGGGTGCGGCTGCACACGCACGGCTCGGAGACCGTCGAGGAGGAGCAGTTCTGCAAGGAACTGTTCGGGATGGGCCCGACCGACTACTTCGAGTCCACCGGCTGGCTCGGCGAGGACGTGTGGATGGCGCACTGCGTCCACATGAACGACTCCGACATCGCCGCGTTCGCCCGTACGAGGACGGGCGTCGCCCACTGCCCGTCCTCCAACGCCCGCCTCGCGGCCGGGATCGCGCGCGTCCCCGACATGCTCGCCGCCGGCGTCCCGGTCGGCCTCGGCGTCGACGGCACCGCGTCCAACGAGTCCGGCGAACTCCACACCGAACTGCGCAACGCGCTGCTGATCAACCGCCTCGGCGCGCACCGGGAGGCGGCCCTGAACGCCCGCCAGGCGCTGCGCCTCGGCACCTACGGCGGCGCCCAGGTCCTCGGCCGGGCCGGCCAGATCGGCTCCCTCGAACCCGGCAAGCTCGCCGACCTGGTCCTCTGGAAGCTGGACACCCTCGCCCACTCCTCCATCGCCGACCCGGTGACCGCCCTGGTCCTCGGCGCCGCCGCCCCGGTCACCGCCTCCTTCGTGAACGGCCGTCAGATCGTCGAGGACAACCGGTTGCTGCACGTCGACGAGGACGCCATCGCTCGCGCGACCCGGGCCGAGGCCCGGCGGCTGGCGGACATCGCCGGGCGGTAACCCCACTTCTCCGCACAGCACTTGAGCTCCGGTCGGGAGGGACGGCTCCCGGCCGGTGGCCGTGGACCCCGAAAGGGCCCACGGCGGCCGCCTCCCGGGCGCGCGCTGCCCTGCGCGCGCCCGGGAACGGTCACCGTCCTCCTCTCGGGTCCCGCACGACCTCGATCACCCGCACCACCTCCCTGAAACCCGCGTCAGAGCCGATGCGTAACCGACCGGAGGAGAGCCGCAGTGTCCGCGCAACCAGTGCACCCCGTCGACGAGAAACTCCCCGCCCTGAAAATGGCCACCACGGGCCTGCAGCACGTGGCCGCCATGTACGCCGGAGTGGTCGCCCCGCCCCTGATCGTCGGCGCGGCCATCGGCCTCACCGGCGCCGAACTGACCTTCCTGACCGCCGCCTGCCTCTTCACCGCGGGCCTCGCCACCTTCCTCCAGACCCTCGGCGTCTGGAAGATCGGCGCCCGGCTGCCCTTCGTCAACGGTGTCACCTTCGCCGGGGTCGCCCCGATGACCGCGATAGCCGCGTCCACCCACGACAGGTCCGACGCCCTGCCCGTCATCTTCGGCGCGGTGATCGTCGCCGGCCTGCTCGGCTTCCTCGCCGCCCCTTTCTTCAGCAAGGCCATCCGCTTCTTCCCGCCCGTCGTCACCGGCACGGTCATCACGCTCATCGGCGTCTCGCTGCTCCCGGTCGCCTTCGGCTGGGCACAGGGCCCCGACCCGGCGGCCAAGGACTACGGCTCGGCCGGGTACCTGGGGCTGGCCGCCGCAACTCTCCTCATCGTCCTGCTCCTTCGCCGCTTCACCCACGGCTTCGCCAAGCAGATCGCCGTGCTGCTCGGCCTGGTCGCCGGCACCGTCGTCGCGATCCCGTTCGGCGTCACCGACTTCGGCCCGGTCGCGGACGCCGACGTGCTCGGCTTCCCGACGCCCTTCCACTTCGGCGCCCCGCAGTTCCAGCTCGCCGCGATCCTCTCCATGTGCGTGGTGATGGTGGTCTCGATGACCGAGTCGACCGCGGACATGCTGGCGCTGGGCGAGATCGTCGAACGCCCCGCCGACGAGCGGACGATCGCGGCCGGGCTGCGCGCCGACACCCTCGGCTCGGCGCTCAGCCCGCTCTTCAACGGGTTCATGTGCAGCGCGTTCGCGCAGAACATCGGCCTGGTCGCGATGACCCGGATCCGCAGCCGGTTCGTGGTCGCGGCCGGCGGCGGCTTCCTGGTGCTGATGGGGCTGTGCCCGATGGCCGCCTCGCTGATCGCCGTCGTACCCCGTCCGGTCCTGGGCGGCGCGGGCGTGGTCCTGTTCGGGTCGGTGGCGGCCAGCGGCATCCAGAACCTGGTCGGGGCCGGCCTGGACAAGGGTGAGAACGTCCTGGTCGTCGCCGTCTCCCTCGCCGTCGGCATCATCCCGATCACCGAGCCGGACTTCTACCACGCCTTCCCGGAGACCGCCCGGATCGTCCTCGACTCGGGGATCTCGACCGGGTGCGTGACCGCGGTGGTGCTGAACCTGGTCTTCAACCACCTGGGTCGGCGGCGCGCGGAGGCGAGGGCGACGACGACGGAGACCGCCGTACCGCTCGCGGCACCTCAGTCGATCACGTGACGCAGGAGCCGGGCCGGCGGTAGAAAGTCACCTCGGGCCGACGGGGAGTGCGTCAGGAACGAGTCGGACCGGGTGGAGGCCCTCAGCGACGGGGTCTTCGCCGTCGCCGTCACCCTGCCCGTCCTCGGCATGCCCTGTGGCGGCATCTCACCCGGACCGGCGGACCCGGCCCGGCACTGCGCCCGCGAACTGCCCGCGTTCGCCGTGCCCCGCTACATCGAGGCGGTCGGCGAACTGCCGCTCACCGAGACCGGCAAGGTGCGCAAGGCGGCACTGCGGGAACGGGGGGTCACGCCCGCCACCTGGGACCGCGACGCCGCACCCGGGGTCAGGGCCGCCGGGTCCGGATCGCCTGGCAGGGCGTGGTCGCGGGCAGCCGGCCCGTGAAGTACGAGCGGGGCGGGACGCCCATCAGGGCACGGAAGTCGGTCGTCATGTGCGACTGGTCGAAGTAGCCGGTGGCGGCGGCCAGTTCGGACCAGCCGACGCTGCCCGCGCGGGCAGCGACCGTGCGGACGCGGTCGATACGGGCGTAGTGCTTGGGGGAGACCCCGACGCCGTCGGTGAACAGGTTGCGCAACTGGCGTTCGCTGACGGCCAGTTCCCGGGCCACGTCCCGTACCTGCGCGGGCGCCCGGTCCAGCCGCACGGACAGCGCGTCCACGCCCGCCCGCAGCAACGCCGTCCGGCCCGCGTCCGTCCGCTCCGACAGCATCCCGGGCAGCACCTCGGCGATCCGCGGCAGCGCCGCCGGCGGGTCCAGCCACCGCACCTCACGGGCGAACCGGCGGGCCACCCCGCCCGGCAGGGCGTCCAGCGGCACCACCCGGCCGACCAGCCCGGCGGCCGACACCCCCAGCAGGGCGCGGGCGGTGCCCGGAGCGAGGACCAGCTCCACGCACGAGATGTGCGGCTTCCCCTCGTGGTAGGCGGCCCGCACCCGCGGCCCGACCGCGAGGACGTCACGCTGCCCGTCCGCCGTCACCCGCAGCACCACCTTGGTCAACGCGTCCGGCAGCTGGACGAACGTCCCCTCGGGGGGCTCCGCGAAGGACATGGTCCGCACCCCCGCCACCCAGGGGCGCAGCGCGTCGGGCACGGTCGCGAGCGGCTCGGCGATGGTCATCGGCACCTTTCCACCGTAAGCGACCCGCGCCGCCGTCCGGGCGGCCCGGCCGTGCCGGAATTTCCAAGAGAAGGGCGCCCCGGCGGGACCACCGTGGACCGCATGATTCTGGTGACGGGTGCCACGGGCACCATCGGACGTGACGTCGTACGACAACTGGCCGGACGCGGCGCCAAGGTGCGCGCGCTCACCCGCGACCCGGCGAAGGCGACGGTGCCCGCCGGGGTGGAGGTGGTGCGCGGGGACTACGCCGAACCGGCGTCCCTGGAGGCCGCGCTGGCCGGCGTGACGGCCGTGTTCCTGCTCAGGCCGGCCGGTCCCGACGAGGGACAGGACGCGGCCCTGGCCGCCGCGGCCCGGACCGCCGGAGCGGAGCGGCTGGTGAAGCTGTCCGCCATCGCGACCGGCGATCCGGGTTCGGGTCCCTCCGGCTCCTGGCACGTGGCCGGGGAGCGGGCCGTGCGGGACAGCGGACTCGCCTGGACGGTGCTGCGGCCCTCGTCGTTCGCCTCCAACACGCTGACCTGGCTGCAGGCCCTGCGCACGGGTGAGCCGGTACCCAACATGACCGGGGACGGCGCCTCGGGCGTGATCGACCCCCGCGACATCGCCGAGGCGGCGGTGCGGGCCCTGCTCGACGCCGGGCACGCGGGGCGGACGTACACCCTGACCGGTCCCGAGGCGATCACCGTCCCCGGTCAGGCCGCCGTGCTCGCCGAGGTCCTGGGCCGCCCGGTCCCGACCCGCGACCTGTCCCCGGACGAGACCCGCGACTTCCTCCGCACGGCCTGGGGCATGGAGGGGGCCCAGGTGGACGGCGTCCTGACCGGCCTGGCGTTCGTCCGCGCCGGAGGCAACGCGGTGCTCACCGAGGACGCCCGGGAGGTGCTCGGCCGGCCGGCCCGGACCTACCGGGAGTGGGCCGAGGACCACCGGGAAGCCTTCGCGGGGTCCTGAGCGACCGGCCCCCGTTCGGTTCGGGCGCGCCGGCCCCGTTCGGTTCGGGCGCGCCGGCCCCGTTCGGTTCGGGCGCGCCGGCCCCGTTCGGTTCGGGCGCGCCGCCCGCGCCCTGTTCAGGCGCGCCGGGGCCGACGATGGCGTAGACGGTGAGCATCAGCGCGCCGGTGACCAGAACCGCCCCCGGACCGTCGGCGCCCCCGCGGACACCAGCATGCCGAGCACCACGGCCGAGGTCATCGCGCCGCCCGCGCCCTGCACCGCCCGCGCCGCGATCAGTGCGCCCCGGCCCGTCGCCGGCCCGCACGCCACGGAGGCCGCGGTGAACAGGGCGAGCCCGGCCGTGAACATCCGCTTCCGGCCCACCAGATCACCCAGACGGCCGAACAGCAGCAGCAGTCCCCCGAACGGGATCAGATCGGCGTTCACCACCCGGGATCGTCATCAGCGCACCCGCGCACAGGACGGCGAGGGACGCCCGGCGCAGGTATGTTCGAGAAGGAGTCACCGGTGCGGCCGGTGCGCCGGTCGTGGTCGACATGGCCTTCTGGCCTCCGCAATCGCCGTAGCTCGCCGTGGACATCAACAGGAACCGGTCGTGCGCCAGGTGCACGACTCGTAACGGGGTTCATGGTGAGTGACCATGAGAGGACGGCGTAAGGAGGCAGCTGGATGACCCAGCCGAACAGCGGTGTTACCAGCCAGGTCGTGAACGCGCACGCATGCCCGGTCCGCGAGGTTCTTGACAGGGTGGCCGGCAAATGGAGCGTGCAGATCCTGGTGGCGGCCTCGCGCGGCCCCATCCGCTTCACGGAACTGGAGCGCGGCATCGAGGGCATCAGCCGCCGGATGCTGACCCTCACCCTGCGCAACCTGGAGCGCGACGGCCTGGTGACCCGCACGGTGTACCCGACCGTGCCGCCGCGCGTGGAGTACGAACTCACCCCGGTGGCGCTGGAGTTGCACGAGACCCTGCAGCGGCTGACCGACTGGGCCGGGCACCACCGCCACTACATCGCGCAGTCCCGCGCGGTCTACGACGCCGAGCACCAGCCGGAACTGCTCGACGCGTAGACCGCCGTGCGGACGGCGCGGACCGCGTCAGAGCCCGAACAGCTCCGGCATCGAGGTGAGTTCCTCGAAGATCTCGCGCGGATCGGCGACCAGCTTCCGGGCCTTCAGGTCCAGCAGCCCGCCGACCGCGTCGATCTCCGCGGCCAGAGTGCCGTCCGCCTTGGTGATTTTCTGCAGCACGCGGAACGTTTTGCCGGTGCCCCACTCGAACGCGCAGGTCACGTCGACCTCGTCACCGGCGAGCAGTTCCCGCTTGTAGCGGATGGTCGTCTCCAGCGTCACCGGTCCGACTCCCCGCCCTATCAGCCCGGCCTGGCCGACCCCGGCCGCCCGGAGCAGCGACCAGCGGGCGTGCTCGGCGTAGTTGAGGTACACCGCCTGGTTCAGGTGCCCCTGCACATCGGTCTCGTAGCCACGGACGGTCACCCGGACGGAATACGGTTCGCTCACGGCTTCCCCTTCTCGCGTACGACGTCTCACGTATGACGTCTCGCCTGCGACGTCTCGTGTACGTCGTCTCGTGTACGGCGCACTGATCCTTTGGCGGCATCCTGACACGCCCGTCACACCCGGCGCGGCGATGCCAGCAGATAGCGCGTTCTCGTCCGCGGCTCCGTGTACTCGCCGGTCTGCCAGCCCGCCCGCTCCAGGGTGGCCGCACACGCCCGCAAGGGCTCGCCCTCCGGCGCGTACACGGCGACCGCCTCCGGCTGCGGGGTGGCCCGCACCCGGTACCCGGGGGTGTCCGGACCCTCGGGCGGCTGTCCGCCCGCCTCCAGGGCGAGCGCGGCGGCCCGCACCAGATGCGCCCGCTCCCAGCCGCACGGCCGGTCGGTGGCGCTGTCGGGATTGGTCATCCGGCGCAGCTCCAGCAGCCCCTGCCAGGCGCTGTGCACCTCGCGGACCCGGGCCGGCCCGGCCTCGGCCGCCCCCTCGCCGCCGACGCGCGCGGCGAAGCCCCCGGTCGGCTCGGGCTCCGCCACGGCCCGGGGCTCCGCCGCGGCCGGCGGCTCCGTAACCTCCCGTATCCGGTGCCCGGCCGGCGTCAGGAAGTGCTCGTGCGGCGGGCGCGGGTGCCGGAAGGCGAGCCCGTGCCTCACCAGTGCCGCCAGCTGGGCCTCGGTGCCCCGCAGCCGCCCGGTGACCGGGTCGGCGGCGTCGATGACCCGCTGCTGGGCGGCGGTGGGCGGTCGGGTCACGGTGCACACCTCCCCGGCGTCGAGCGCGGTACTGATCCCGTCTCCGGATCCCTTCTCCGAAGGCTACGGCCGGGCACTGACAACGCGGTCCCGCTATCCGCCGGGCCGGATGTTCCACCCCGCGATCACCGGTCGCTCGTGCTCCGTGCCCAGCCGGCACAGGGTCCCGGTCGCCAGCTGGAACAGGGCCCCGCCGGACGGCGGCAGGCCGAGTCGGCGGGCGGTCAGGACGCGCAGGAAGTGCCCGTGGGCGACCAGCAGGACGACCCCCTCCGTATTGGCGAGGGCCGCCCCGATCTTGGCCAGCACCCGGTCGGCCCGCTCCCCGACCTGCTCCGGGCTCTCCCCGGGATGGTCCGGCGGGCCGGGCGCGACCCCGTCCGTGAACAGGAACCAGCCGGGCCGGGTGCGCTGGATCTCGACGGTGGTCACGCCCTCGTAGCCGCCGTAGTCCCACTCCCGCAGGTCGTCGTCGACCCGGGCGTCGGGCACCCCGATCAGCTCGGCGGTCTCGCGGGCCCGCTGCAGCGGACTGACGAAGGCGGCACCGATGCGGTGCGAGCGGATCAGCGGCTCCAGCCGGCGCGCCTCGTCCCTGCCGTGCTCGGTGAGCGGCACGTCGGTCCACCCGGTATGCCGTCCGGACCGCGACCACTCGGTCTCACCGTGCCGGACGAGAAAGACATCAGCCATACGTCAGAGGCTAAGAGCCCAGCGCTCCAGTTCGGCGAAGTCACGCGCCCGCAGACCGTGCCGGGGATCCACCGGAAGGAGCAGTGCGGGCCCGTCGTGGTGCTCGGCGACATGGCGGACGTCGAGTTCGGTGACCATGTCGTCCACCCACACGAACGGCCGCCCGGCCGCCCACGCCAGGACGGTCCGCGTCTTCCAGTACAGGCCGTCCGGATCCTTCGCGAACAGCTCCGGCCACTCGATGACGGGCAGCTCGGGCAGCCCGACGACCGGCCCGATCATCTCGTTGGCCTGGTGCATCCAGGTGGTGGCCCATGCCAGTTCGTACGGCAGTGCGAGCAGCCGGGCCCCGTGCCCCGGATGCAGCCGCACCCGCAGCCCCCGGCGCAGCGCCCGGGAGCCGGGCCGCTGGCGGGCGGACCAGTTGGCGGGGTGCAGCCGGCGGGTCACGTACCCGCGGTGCCGCAGGAACCGGGCCCGGAAGGGGTTCAGGGGGCCGTCGACGTCGAGGAGGAGCAGAGGCCGCTGGGTCATGAGGACGGCATACCCGGACGGCCGCGGACCACTACCGCACGACTACTGCCGATAGCCGCTCAGGAACCGCCCGATCCGGCCGATCGCCGTCTCCAGGGTCTCCGCGTGGGGCAGGGTGAGGATGCGGAAGTGGTCGGTGGCGGGCCAGTTGAAGCCGGTGCCCTGGACGACCTGGATCTTCTCCTGGAGCAGCAGGTCCAGGACGAACCTCTCGTCGTCGTGGATGGGGTGCATCTTGGGGTCGATGCGGGCGAAGGCGTAGAGGGCGCCCTTCGGCTTGACGCACGAGACGCCGGGGATCTCGTTGAGCTTCTCCCAGGCCACGTTGCGCTGCTCGTACAGCCTGCCGCCGGGGGTGACCAGTTCGCGGACGGACTGGCGGCCGCCGAGCGCGGCCTGGATGGCGTACTGGGCGGGGGCGTTGGCGCACAGCCGCATGGAGGCCAGCATGGTGAGGCCCTCCAGGTAGTCCCTGGCGTGCTGCTTCGGGCCGGTGACCACCAGCCAGCCCGAGCGGAAGCCGGCCACCCGGTAGGTCTTGGACAGGCCGCAGAAGGTGAGGACCACCAGGTCGGGGGCGAGCGCCGCGGTGGAGTGGTGGACGGCGTCGTCGTACAGGATCTGGTCGTAGATCTCGTCCGCGAAGACCATCAGGCCGTGCCGGCGGGCCAGGTCGAGGATGCCCTCCAGGATCTCCCGGGGGTAGACCGCGCCGGTCGGGTTGTTCGGGTTGATGATCACGACGGCCTTGGTGCGGTCCGTGATCTTGGACTCCATGTCGGCCAGGTCCGGGTACCAGTCGGCCTGCTCGTCGCAGAGGTAGTGCACCGCCTTGCCGCCGGCGAGGGTGGTCACCGCGGTCCAGAGCGGGAAGTCCGGGGCCGGGATGAGGATCTCGTCGCCGTCCTCGACGAGCGCCTGCACGGCCATGGAGACCAGCTCCGAGACGCCGTTGCCGAGGAACACGTCGTCGACGCCCACCTCCAGGCCCAGCGTCTGGTAGCGCCCGGCCACCGCCCGGCGGGCGGAGAGGATGCCCCGCGAGTCGGTGTAGCCGTGTGCCTGCGGAAGCATCCGGATCATGTCCTGGAGGATCTCCTCCGGCGCCTCGAAACCGAACAGCGCCGGATTGCCGGTGTTCAGGCGCAGCACGCTGTGGCCCGCCTCCTCCAGCGCGTTGGCGTGCTCGATCACCGGTCCGCGGATCTCGTAACAGACCTCGCTGAGCTTGTTGGACTGCCGGAACTCCATTGCGCCCCTCCGGAAACTCGTGTTGCTTGGTTTTACCAAGTGGGAGCTTGGAAAGTCCAACATCTTGTCTAGACTGCGTCGCATGCCACCTCGCCGAAGCTACGACCAGTACTGTTCCGCGGCCCGCGCCCTCGACGTCGTCGGCGACCGCTGGACCCTGCTGATCGTCCGGGAGCTGCTCGCCGGTCCGCGCCGCTACACGGACCTGCACGCGGATCTGCCGGGGGTCAGCACGGACGTCCTCGCCTCCCGGCTGAAGGACATGGAGCGGGACGGTCTCGCGACCAGGCGGCGGCTGCCTCCGCCGGGGGCGGCATACGTCTACGAACTCACCACGCGGGGGCGGGAGCTGCTCCCGGTGCTGCAGGCGCTGGGCAAGTGGGGCGAGCCCGAACTGGGCGAGCGCCGGCCCACCGACGCGGTACGCGCCCACTGGTTCGCGCTGCCGCTGCTGCGGGCCCTGGCGGGCGAGGGGCTCGTCGAAGTCCGGCTGGGGGAGGGGGACTTCCACCTGCGCGTCGGAGCGGAGGACGGCCCGGTGTACGGCGACGGCCCGGCACCGGCCGAACCCGACGCCCGGCTCGTGCTCGACGCCGGGACGGGTACCGCCCTGGCCCGGGGCGAGTTGGGGCTGGTGGAGGCGGTACGGGACGGACGGGTGACGGTGACCGGGGACGGGGCGCTGGCCAAGGAGCTGCGGGACGCCTGAAAACGGCGACTGGGCCGCCGCGAACGGGGGCCCAGTCACCGGAATCCGTGTCGGATCACATGCCCGGCGGCACACTCCTCGGCCGGCCCGACCCCCGGGTCAGCGCGTACCCGCCGATCCCCGCCAGCGCGGCCAGCACGCCGCCGATCCCGGTCCACACCCAGCGGTCGCTCCACCAGCCGGAGGACCAGCCGTCGTCGGGCTCGATGCTGGACAGCACCGCCGACCTCGTGGACGAGGAGCTGTCGTCGGACGCGGAACTGCTGTCGCCCGAGGAGGACTTGACCGCGATCCCCGGCACCAGCGGCTCGGCCAGCGAGCCGTCCACCGCCGCCGAGCCGCCGATGTCCTTGGAGTCCACCTTCACCTCGGCGCTCACCGGCTGGCCGAGGTCGGCCGAGGTCAGGTCCACCACCGTCAGCCGGATGTAGTACGTGCCGGGCAGCGGGTCGTCGGCCCACGGCTCCGACCAGGCGCGCACGGTGCGCATCACGCACGCCAGCTCCACCGAGGCGGCGCCCTGCGCGGCCGTGCGGGTCTGCGCGCCGTACTGGCAGGCCTGCCGGCGCCGCAGCCCGTCGTACACGTCGAGCTGCCAGGTCTGCCCGGCGTGCGAGTCAGGCAGCTTCACCGTCGCCCTGACGTCGGGTCGCTGGCCGGCGTCGGCCGGGAAGGACCAGTACAGGTAGTCGCCCGTCGACCCGCTGGCCGTCGCCTGCTGTCCCTGGTCGATCTCGGCCGCGGTACGGAAGGACGTGCCCGCCTGGGTGGGCGCGCCGCTGTCCTGCGAGGCGCTGGGGGAGGGGGAGGAATCCGCGGCCGCCGGTCCCGCCGCCAGCCCAACCACCAGCAGGGCGGCACTCAACACACGTGTGATCGACATCAGTTGGTCCTCCAGACCGCGACCCGCCAGCGCGACACCCAGCCCCACAG
Source organism: Streptomyces sp. NPDC090499 (assembly GCF_044769305.1). Lineage (NCBI taxonomy): Bacteria > Bacillati > Actinomycetota > Actinomycetes > Kitasatosporales > Streptomycetaceae > Streptomyces > Streptomyces sp. NPDC090499. The sequence continues at coordinate 277,120 of NZ_JBIVXP010000002.1, read as the reverse complement.
CAGACCCGCGAGGAAGCCGGTCAGCACCAGCGCGCCGAGCAGCCACCAGCCGCGGCCCAGACCGAAGGAGGCGACGTCGCTCGCCTTCGACGGCCCGTCCACCACGTCCACCGTCAGCTCCACCGGCAGACCGGGGCTGGTCTTCACCCCGGACGCGGCCGAGAAGGAGTTGGTCACCTGGAGGCAGACGGTCTCCGGGGTGGTGTCCTCGTCGTCGTCGCTCTCCGCCTTCGGGTATCGCAGCCCGGTCGAGATGACGTCCGTACGCCCGAGGCCCGACGCCTCGCCGCGCACGATCTCCCGCCCGTGCACGGTCACCGCGCGCAGCAGCACGCCGTAGTCGGCGTTGACGGCCCGGTCGGCCGCGACGCTCACCGAAGCGCGCAGCTCCTGGCCGGGGTTGACGTCCACCTTGTACCAGCGCTGCTGCCCGAACTCCTCGCGGTCGGTGAACAGCCCCGACTTCAGCGCGGGCGCGGACGAGCACTGGTCCGTCCCCTCGGTGGCCACCGGCGTGACCACGGGGTCCGCCGCCCGGTCCACCAACTGGCCGACCCGGTCGGTCAGTTCCTCCTTGTGCTGGACGGAGGTGTAGGTGCCACCGGTCGCGTCCGCGATGCAGCTGAGCTGGTCGCGGGTCTTGGCGTCCGGCACCAGGCCGAGGGTGTCGATGGTCAGCCCGACGCCCTTGGCGGCGATCTCGCGGGCCACCTCGCACGGGTCCAGCGGCTGGCAGGTGTCCTCGCCGTCGCTGATCAGGACGATCCGGCGGGTCCCGGCACCGCCCTGGAGGTCGTCGGCCGCCTTGAGCAGCGCGGGGCCGATCGGCGTCCAGCCGGTCGGCGAGAGGGTGGCGACGGCGGTCTTCGCCTCGGTGCGGTCCAGCGTGCCGACCGGGTACAGCTGCGCGGTGTCCTTGCAGCCCTCCTTGCGGTCGTTGCCGCGGTAGTTGGCGCCCAGGGTGCGGATGCCGAGCTGGACCCCCTCGGGCGTCGCGTCCAGCACCTCGTTGAACGCCTGCTTGGCCGCGGCCATGCGCGTCCCGCCGTCGATGTCCGCCGTCCGCATGGAACCGCTGACGTCCAGTACGAGCTCCACCTTGGGAGCGGCCTGTTCGGTCTCGTCGGCGACCGCATGGCCGGGGAACGCGATCCCGGCCGCCAGGGCGGCGAGCAGAGCACAGACTCCTGCCGCCGGCCGATGTGTTCTGATCATCGGCGGATCCTATTGATCAAAGGCGCCGGGCTCCAAAACGAGGTCCGGACCGCTGAAAGAGAGTGACCGGCAGGTCAACGGAGGGCGGCGAGCGGGTTCGGCAGGGTCGTCCACTGGTCCCCGGGCACCTCAGGGGAGAGCCGCATCAGGGTCAGCGCCTTGGTGGGCAGCGGTCCTTCGCGGAGTGCCGTCAGGTCGGCAGTGGCGGGCAGGTGCCGAACGGCCGCCTCCAGAGCCGCCGCCAGGGCCGGTCCCGAACCCGCGGTGCCCGCGAGGGCGCCCGCGACCAGGGAGCCGAACAGCTTGCGGCGCAGGGTCGTCTCGTCGTCCGTCACCAGGCGGCCCGTCAGACCGGGCGGGGTGATGCCGTGGCGGCGGAGGCGGGCCGGACTGAGCCGGATGTCGGCCAGGTCGCGGTAGACCAGGCGCAGCGGGGCGCCGGTCCCGGAGAGCACGACCAGGAGGTTCTGGCCGTGTGCCTCCAGGGCCACGCCCAGGTCCAGCAGCCGCAGCCCCACCGTCAGCGCGAGCCGGGTGAACTCGGCCAGCCAGGACGGCGATGCGGCGAGCGCGGTGGTGGCCAGCGCGGCCACCGGGAGGACCCGCTCGCCCGGTGCCGCGTACGCCTGCGGCGACTCGCGCAGCAGCGCCGCCAGGTCGGGGGAGCCGGCGGTCACCGCGCCCAGCGTGCGGGTGATGTGCAGGAGCCCGTCCGCGCGGTCCGCCAGGCCGGTGGCGAACGCCGACAACGTCGACGCCGCGCCCACCGAGTACGCCGATATGTCCCGCACGGACGAGGTCAGCCGGGCACTGAGCGCGGTCTTCACGTGTGTCTCGTCGGCAAGGGCGAGTGTGCGCAGGGACATCAGCGGGTGCGCGTCCTGCCAGGGCCCGGCCGAGCCGCCCTTGAGGACGTGGGCGTGCTGCCAGGGGTGCACCGGAATCAACAGACGTTCCCCGTCCCGGAGTTCGTCCGGCCAGTCACCGGTCAGCAGACAGTCCCCGGCCGCGACCGGGACCGTCTCCAGCGGTACGACCGGCCGGTGCTCCGGCCCGTACGCGAGCTGTTCCGCCGCCGAGAAGCCGGGCCGGGAGCGGCAGTTGGGGTGGAAGGGATGCCCGTCGACGACCCGCTGCTCCCACTCCCAGTCGCGGTCCGCCCACTCCTTCGGCGAAACCTCCCGATCGGCCCGGGAGAGCGCCAGCGAGGCGGCACTGTTCGCCAGTTCGGCCGCGAGCCCGGCCGAGTGCGGCCACCCCAGATCCGTCATCAGCCGCGCCGGATCGTCGTACGCCACCCCGTCCAGACGTACCGCGGTCACGTACGCGTCCGTGGCGTACGGATCCGCCCGCGGCCCGTGCAGCGCCCGCCCGTCGGCCAGCCGCACGGCGAGGCTGTGCGCGCCGCGCACCCGGTGGGCCACCCACGGCAGCGGCTCGTGCGCCAGCGCCCGCCACAGCCGGGTCAGCACCGCCGCCCGCGCACCGGGCAACTCGGCCGTGTACCGGCCGACGAGGTCCGGCCGCACCTCGGCCAGCTCCGCGGCCAGCCGGGTCTCGATGGGGGAGGGACGGTGCACGGGAGGGCTCCTCGGGGACGGGTACGACGGTCATGATGGCCGGTGACGAGCGACATACTGATCAGGAACGGACTGTGTGGACGTAGCGAACGAATGGAACGCGTGGATCTCATGACCCTCAGCGACGCGGTCGGCGCACGCGCCGACGCGTATGCTGCCGCGCCCCTGCTCAACTGCCTGCTGCGGGAGGTGGCCCGGCCGCTCCCGGACGCCGGGGAAGGGCCGTGGCGGGTCCACCGGCTGCCCGGCGGCGGACGGCTGCTGCGGGTGCGCGGCGAACGTCGGCCGACCGCGCCCGAGGTGTACGCGGACGGCACCTGGCACCGGCTGGGCCACGCCGAACTCGTGAAACTCGTCGCCGAGGAACTGCGCACCCACACCGGGCTGTCCAACGGCGACCTGCCGGCCGAGATGCTCGACAGCCGGGACACGGTCGCCGCGCTGCTCACGGCACGCGCGCGGGCGACGGCGCCCGACGACCCGTACCTGCGCTCGGAGCAGTCCCTCATCACCGGCCATCCCTACCACCCCGCACCCAAGGCGCGCGGCGGCGGCCCGGTCACCGGCTGGCTGCCGTACGCGCCCGAGGCGCACGCCCGGTTCCCGCTGCTGCTGCTCGCGGTCCGGGAGGACGAGGTGGTGGAGGAGGGCGACACGGCCGCGCTGGACGCCCTGGCCGCCGTACCGCCTGGCTACCGGCTGCTGCCCGCCCACCCCTGGCAGCTCGACCTGGTCGGCCGCGACCTCGCCCCGGCTTTCGCCGACGGCCGGCTGCTGCGTCTCGGCGAGACCGGCTTCACGGCCTGGCCGACGGCCGCGATCCGCACCGTGTACGAGCCGGAGCGGGACCTCTTCCTGAAGTTCAGCCTGGACGTCCGGATCACCAACGACATCCGCCGCCTCTGGGCCCACGACCTGAGGAAACTGGGCCGTACCAACGCGGCCGTCAGCGCCGCGTTCCGGGCCATGGGCGGGCCCGCGGGCTGGCTCGGCGACCGCGGCTACCGCACCGCCCGCTTCGCCTTCGAGGAACTCGCCGTACTGGTCCGGGACGGGCTGCGCGGGCCGCTGCTGCCGGGGGCCACCCCGCTGCTCGCCGCCGGGCTGGTCGAGGGCTTCGACGGCGATCCGCTGGCCGCGGCGGCGGACCCCGGCGCCTGGTGGGAGGCGTATCTGCGGGCGGTCGTACCCCCGGCCCTGACCGCCTTCGCCGAGCACGGCGTCGTCCTCGAAGCGCATCTGCAGAACACCCTGGTCGCCGTCGACGCCGGCGGCACGCCGGTGCAGGCGCTGTACCGGGACGCCGAAGGGGTCAAGCTGCGGGCCGACGTGGACCGGGCCGCCGGGTGGGAGCGGCTGGTGTACTGCCTCGTCGTCAACCACCTGACCGAGGTCGCCGCCGCGCTCGCCGAGCGGCACCCCGGGTTCGACCCGTGGCCCGCGGCCCGGCGGGAACTGGCCCGGCAGCCGCTCCCGGAGGCGGCCGGGCTGCTGGCCTCCCCCACCCTGCCCGGCAAGACCAACCTCCTGCTGCGCTGGACCGGCGCGGACGGGGCCGACGCACGCTATCTGCCGTTGCCGAACCCCCTGGCCTGAAACCGGCGGAGCGGCAGGGGCGCCGACCGACGAAATCAGCCGGTGAAAGACGCCCTCGCCGTCGGTCTCACCGGCCACGCCCCCTGGCTGCCTTCGGGCCCGGCGAGATCAGGCAGGACGCCCCTCCGCCTTGCGATCGCACGCGTCACAAGCCGCCGGGCCCGCTCTCCGGGCGGACGGCGGTGCTTTCGCGACTTTGCCCCGCGGCGTGCGACCGGTAGGCGGTGGGGGTTTCGCCGGTGTGGTGCTTGAAGAACTTCGAGAAGGTGGTGGGGGAGGGGAAGCCGAGTCGTCCGGCGACTGCCGAGGTCGGCAGCTCGGTGTGGACGAGGAGGCGCCTGGCTTCCAGGACGATCCGGTCGTCCAGGTACCGCTTGGCGCTGTGTCCCGTCGCCGCGATGCAGGCGCGGGTGAGCGTCCGCGGGCTGTACCCGAGCGCCCGGGCGTAGTCGGCGACCGTGTGGCTCTCGGCGAGGTCGCGCTCGACCGCCGCGTGGAACGCGCGGAACGCTTCGCCGGTCCTGGACGCACCCCGCTCGCGGACGTACAGGTGTGAGAGCCGCAGCACCAGCGCCGCCAGCAGATGCCGGACGAGTTCGATCTGCGCGTCCAGCCGCAGCGTGCCGGTCTCCTTGTACGCCTCCATGAGCAGCTGGAGCGTCCGCTGGACCGGCTCGGCCTCCCCCCGGGAGGGCAGCAGCGTGCCCCACGGAAAGGGTGGGTCGATGCCGGCCGCGGCGATGGTGGCCGGGTCGAGGAAGCCGAGCTGGAAGAGGATCAGGGTGCCCTGCGCACCCTCCAGCCCCTCCTTAGTCGGACAACCCCGGCACCGGCGCCAAGCTCATCATCGACGCCACCACCCCGGCCAGGCCCGACAACCGCGGCAACTACGGCAACCAGGTACACGACCTGCCCGAGACGGGCGAGTGGCTCACCAAGCTGCAGCAGCTCGCCAAGCAGTGACCACCGGCCCCCTGAAATCCGAACGGAGGTCCCGCCACCATGGCCACCAGGACCACGGAGAACGTCACACCCGCCGACTGCCCGCGCTGCGGCCACGACAAGCTGGACCGGATCCACACCTCCCCCGTCGCCGGGGTCTGGGAGATCTACGGCTGCCGGCAGTGCATGTACACCTGGCGCACCTCCGAGCCTGCCCGCCGCACCCGGCGCGACGCCTACCCGGACAGCTTCAAGATGACCATCGACGACATCCGCAACGCGGTCGAGCTTCCCGTCGTCCCCCCGCTGCGGCAGCCCTGAACAGGCGGGACCCGGGAGAGCGAGGTGAAGCCGCCGGTCGAGTGACCACCAGGATTTGGCGGTCACCGGGCGAGGTAGCGATGAGCGTGTGAGCCGGCCCGGTGAGTCGCAGGCGAGCGCCCGTCCGGCGAGCCACGAAAGGGGATCATCGTGACCCAGCAGAACGTGACGGTCGCCGTCACGGGCGCGGGTGGCACCGGGGTGGCCAGGACTTTGCTCGGCGCACTTCAGCGGGACGACCGGGTCGGCCATGTCGACCTGCTGGTGTCGGCCAACGGGGCCAAACTCGTGGCCTTCGAATTCAAGACCGGAGACGATCCGGACGCGGTGGTCCAGGCACTGGAGGCGACGTCGCCGAAGGTTCGCTTCCTGGATCCGGCCGACATGTCCGGGCCGGTGACCAGCGGCAGCTACCCGAGCGACACAATGATCATCCTGCCGTGTGCGGCCGGTGTCCTCGGGCGCATCGCTCACGGGCAGGCGGAGAGCCTCGTCGAGCGAGCTGCGGACGTGATGCTGAAGCAGCGGCGCCGGCTCGTCCTCTGCCTGCGCGAAGCGCCGCTGAACCTCATCCACCTGCGCAACATGGTGGCCGTCACCGAGGCGGGAGCCACCGTGTACCCCATGATCCCCACGTACTACAACGTGCCCGAGACACTCGCCCAGTTGCGGGACGAGTTCGTCGAGCGGGTGCTGCAATTCGTGGGGCTGCCCGGCACGGACCGTTACCAGTGGGACGGCAGTGACACCGCGGCGCGACGCGAACACGACCGAACGGGGTGAGGACCGCACGGGGTGGGAGATGTCACGAGGAACGGCGCGGGCGCTCTTTTCGCCGGTCATCACGCTCGGTTACTATGCTCACTTCATGCCGGGGGCCGGAAGCAACGGGCACGCCGCCATCGACGAGCTGCCTGGAGGAGACGGGAGGACCAGGGCCCTGCCCTCGTCGTCCTCCGCTGTCGACTGCACGGCTGGAACGCTGAATGGCCTGGGGAAATGCTGAGAGAAGTCATCGCAACCCGCTACCTCACCTCCCTGCGTGAGGGCGGCTCGCTCCCAGGGCTCGTCGAGGCCGACGACCTGGGGACGTACGTCGTCAAGTTCACCGGCTCCGCGCAGGGCCGGCAGGCACTGGTCGCCGAGGTGATCGTGGGGGAGCTGGCGCGGGCCCTGGGACTGCGGTTTCCCGAGCTGGTCCTGGTGCACTTCGACCCGGCGGTCGCGGGGCACGAGCCGCACCAGGAGGTACGCGAGCTGCACGCGGCCAGCGCCGGGGTGAACCTCGGGATGGACTTCCTGCCCGGCGCCAAGGACTTCACTCCGGAGATCGCCGAGGTCTTCCCGGTGGACCCGCTGGAGGCCGGCCGGATCATCTGGCTGGACGCGCTCACCGTCAATGTCGACCGTACGGTGCACAGCTCCAACCTCATGGTCTGGCCGACCTTCGGCATCGCACCCCCGCGCCTGTGGCTCATCGACCACGGTGCCGCGCTCGTCTTCCACCATCGCTGGGACACCTCGGCACCGGAGAAGGCGTACGACTTCCGTCATCACGCCCTCGGCCGGTACGGCCCCGACACCCGGGCCGCCGACGCCGAACTCGCGCCCAGGGTGACCGAGCAGCTGCTCCGGGACGTCCTCGCCGAGGTCCCGGACGCCTGGCTCACCGACTTCGGCACGCCCGACGAGATGCGCGAGGCCTATGTCGGCTACCTGCTGGCCCGGGCGCGGGCCTCCGCCGAGTGGCTCCCCACCGACTTCCCGGGCCGCGACCAGCTCGCGGCCGAGGAGGCCGCCCGCACGGCCAGGACCCGGCAGGGACGCCCGGCCTGGCTGCAGCGGGTTCCCGACCTGCACGGCAAGCCCGCGGCCCAACAGGACTGGTCGGTGCACCTCGGATGACTGACGGCCGGCGCGTCGAGATCGAGTACTGCACCCAGTGCCGCTGGCTGCCGCGGGCGGCCTGGCTGGCGCAGGAGCTGCTGACCACCTTCGAGACCGAGCTGACGGAGCTGGCGCTGAAGCCGGGCAGGGGCGGCGTCTTCGTCGTGCGGGTCGGTGACGAGGTGGTGTGGGACCGGCGTGAACAGGGCTTCCCGGAGCCGACGGCCGTGAAGCAGGCCGTACGCGACCGAGTGGCCCCGGGGAGGTCCCTGGGCCACTCGGACAAGGCTGCGCAGGACTAGGCCAGGTCAGCCGCGCAGCTGCTGGTACGCGGGCAGGGTCAGGAAGTCCGCGTAGTTCTCGTCGAGGGCGACGGTGAGCAGCAGGTCGTGGGCCTGCTGCCAGTGGCCGGCCGCGAACGCCTCGGCGCCGATCTCCGCGCGGACGGCGTCGAGTTCCTCGGCGGCGATCCTGCGGGCCAGCTCCGGCGTGGCCTTCTCGCCGTTCTCGAACTCGACACCGGCGTTGATCCACTGCCAGATCTGCGAGCGCGAGATCTCCGCGGTGGCCGCGTCCTCCATGAGGTTGAAGATGGCCACCGCGCCGAGCCCGCGCAGCCACGCCTCGATGTAACGGATGCCCACCTGCACGGCGTTGACCAGACCGGCGTAGGTCGGCTTCGCCTCCAGCGAGTCGACCGCGATCAGGTCGGCGGCCTCGACGTGGACGTCCTCGCGCAGCCGGTCCTTCTGGTTCGGCCGGTCGCCGAGGACCCGGTCGAAGGACTCCATGGCGATCGGGACCAGGTCGGGGTGCGCGACCCAGGAGCCGTCGAAACCGTCGTTCGCCTCGCGGTCCTTGTCGGCGCGAACCTTCTCGAAGGCGACCTTGTTGACCTCGGCGTCCCGGCGGGACGGGATGAAGGCCGCCATGCCGCCGATCGCGTGCGCGCCGCGCTTGTGGCAGGTGCGGACGAGGAGTTCGGTGTACGCCCGCATGAACGGGGCCGTCATGGTGACCGCGTTGCGGTCCGGGAGGACGAACCGGGGCCCGCCGTCACGGAAGTTCTTGACGATGGAGAAGAGGTAGTCCCAGCGCCCGGCGTTCAACCCCGAGGCGTGGTCGCGGAGTTCGTAGAGGATCTCCTCCATCTCGTACGCGGCCGTGATCGTCTCGATCAGCACGGTGGCGCGGACGGTGCCCTGCGGGATGCCGACGTATTCCTGCGCGAAGACGAACACGTCGTTCCAGAGCCGGGCTTCGAGGTACGACTCGGTCTTCGGGAGGTAGAAGTACGGTCCCTTGCCGAGATCGAGCAGCCGCTGCGCGTTGTGGAAGAAGTAGAGCCCGAAGTCGACGAAGGCGCCGGGCACCTGCTCGCCGTCGACCTCGACGTGCCGCTCGTTCAGGTGCCAGCCGCGCGGCCGCATGACGACCGTCGCCAGTTCCTCGTCGGGGCGCAGGGCGTACGACTTGCCGCTCGCCGGGTCCGTGAAGTCGATGGTCCGGGTGTAGGCGTCCATGAGGTTCAGCTGGCCCAGGACGACGTTCTCCCAGGTCGGGGCGGAGGCGTCCTCGAAGTCGGCGAGCCAGATCCGGGCGCCCGAGTTGAGGGCGTTGATGGTCATCTTGCGGTCGGTGGGACCGGTGATCTCGACCCGGCGGTCGTTCAGCGCCGCGGGGGAGGGGGCCACCTTCCAGGAGTCGTCCGCGCGGACGGCGGCGGTCTCCGGCAGGAAGTCCAGGGTCGAGGTGCGGGCGATCTCGGCGCGGCGCTCGGCGCGGCGGGCGAGGAGTTCGGCACGGCGCGGCGAGAACCGCCGGTGCAGCTCGGCCACGAAGGCGAGCGCCGCGTCGGTGAGGACCTCCTCCTGCCGGGGCAGGGGTGCGGCGTCGACAATGGCCGGCGGAGACGGCGCTGGTGCGGACATGAGCTGTCACTTCCTTCAGCGGTGGCACCGGGTGCCAGTCGTTCCGGGTAGAGCGAAGCGCATCCGATCCGGGGGACCGGTGCTTCTGAACAGTGGATACTAGTTTCCTCATCGTGGAAGTTCAATGGTTTGTTGATGTCGAGATTCTCCGGGTCGAGCGAAGGTGGCGCTCAGTGCCACCCCGTTCACTCAAGGTGGCCCAGGTCCGCTTCCGTGTCGATGTCGTACGGCTCGGCCACGTCCCCGCACTCGACGAGCGTGATCGCCTCCTCGTGGGCCCTGAGGTAGGCGCGGGCGCCCCGGTCCCCGGTCGCGGTCGCGGCGATCCCCGCCCAGTGGGCCGAGCCGAACAGGACGGGATGGCCGCGCACCCCGTCGTACGCCGCCGACACCAGTGACTCCTCGTCCCGGTACCCGCCGAGCACCCGCGCCACCGCCGCGTCCCCGATCCCGGGCTGGTCCACGAGTGACACCAGGGCGGCCCGCACCCCCGCCCCGGCGAGCGACTCCAGCCCCACCCGCAGCGAGGACCCCATGCCCTCGGCCCAGTCCGGGTTCTCCACGACCACGCAGGCCCCGAGTTCGGCCCGTTCCCGCACCTCGTCCGCGCGGGCCCCCAGGACCACGTGCACCGGCCCGCAGCCGCCCGCCCGCAGTACCCCGGCCGCGTGCTCCACCAGCGGCCGCCCCCGGTGCGTCAGGAGCGCCTTGGGCCGCCCGCCGAGCCGTCTGCCACCGCCGGCGGCGAGCAGCAGCCCGGCGATCTGGTCATGCGTGTCCGTCATGCGTCCTGCATACCCGACGCCGGAGCGGGCGGCCGGTTCCGAAGGGCTGAAATTCGGTCCGCGCTGTAGCGCTTTCCGCGCGGGAGGGCGTTTACTGACCCGCGTCCCCGGGCGCCCGACCATCGTTCAGGGGCACCTGGCGAGGGGGGGAGAGCTGTGTTGCGGAGCTTGGGACAGAGGCCAGTGACCGGCAGTGACGAGGATCCGAGAGTGACGGAACTGCGCACGGCGGTCTCCCGGCTGCGCCGCGAACTGGCCGCGCATCCGGCCGAGTTCCCGGACCGCGCGATAGCCGAGGACGAACTGGCGGCCCTGGCCGCGATGGCGACGGGCGGCATGCCGGAGATCCCGCGCCTGCGCCGCTCCCTGTTACTGATCGCGGGCGCGATCGGTTCGATGAGCGCACTGTCGCGGGGCCTGTCGGAGGTGCGGCAGGCGGTGGACCTGTTCGGAGAGACGAGACGTTGAAACGCCGCCAAGGTCACTTGCCCAGGGGCGCGGGGAACTGCGCGACCGGCCACAGTGCGACCCGCGCCCGCCCACGGCGAGGCGGGCCCTACCCCTCAGGCTCCTGAGCTCACCAACGCCCGGGACAACTCCACAGCCACCTGCTGCAGCACCGGCACGATCGTCTCGACCGCCGCCTCCGTCACCCGTCCCGCGGGCCCGGAGATCGAAATGGCCGCCGCCGTCGGCGAGTCCGGCACGGACACCGCCAGGCACCGCACCCCCACCTCCTGCTCGTTGTCGTCCACGGCGTACCCGAGCTGCCGCACCTCCGCCAGGGCGGCCAGGAAACCCTCCGGAGTGGTGATCGTCTTCTCGGTCGCGGCCGGCATCCCGGTCCGCCCGAGCAGTGCCCGCACCTCGGCGTCCGGCACGTTCGCCAGCAACGCCTTCCCCACGCCCGTGGAGTGCGGCAGCACCCGCCGCCCCACCTCGGTGAACATCCGCATCGAGTGCTTCGACGGCACCTGCGCCACGTAGACGATCTCGTCCCCGTCGAGCAGCGCCATGTTCGCCGTCTCCCCGGTCTCCTCGACCAGCCGCGCGAGGTAGGGCCGTGCCCAGGTGCCGAGCAGCCGGGACGCCGACTCGCCGAGCCGGATCAGCCGCGGGCCGAGCGCGTACCGCCGGTTCGGCTGCTGCCGTACATAGCCGCAGGCGACCAGGGTCCGCATCAGCCGGTGGATCGTCGGCAGCGGCAGCCCGCTGCTCGCGGACAGCTCGCTGAGGCCCACCTCGCCGCCCGCGTCCGCCATCCGCTCCAGCAGATCGAAGGCGCGCTCTAGGGACTGGACGCCGCCGCCGGACTTGGCGGAGTCGGTGGTGCTGGCGCTGGACGTCGGCACGGCGCGTTCCTTTCGGGGCTGGCGGGAAGGGCAGAAGCCTACCCGGCAGCCGGTTGACTCCCTGGTCGTACGTAGCTACGTTCTGCTTGCCGGAAGTGTAATTCCGCTTCGTGGAAACGTCCAGAGTGGACGCCTGTCGGGGCCCCGGGATGCAGTGTGCCCTTGACGGCGCGGGAGTGGGAGTGAAGACTCCTTCAACAGAACGTTGAATTCCGTTGCGTGGGTGTAAATCCCGTTTCGCGGAAGTAAAACGGCGGCAGAGAGAGGGGTCCGGGTGTCCGACGCTGAACTGGTGCTGCGCTCGACGCGCGTCATCACCCCGGAGGGGACACGGGCCGCCTCGGTCGCCGTCTCCGCCGGGACGATCACGGCCGTACTGCCCTACGACGCCCCCGTCCCGCAGGGCGCCCGCCTGGAGGACTTCGGCGACGACGTCCTGCTGCCCGGCCTGGTCGACACCCATGTGCACGTGAACGACCCCGGCCGCACCGAGTGGGAGGGCTTCTGGACGGCCACCCGCGCGGCGGCGGCCGGCGGCATCACCACCCTGGTCGACATGCCGCTCAACTCCCTCCCGCCGACCACGACCGTCGAGAACCTCCGCGTCAAGCAGCAGGTCGCCGCCGACAAGGCGCACATCGACGTCGGCTTCTGGGGCGGCGCGCTGCCCGACAACGTCAAGGACCTCCGCCCGCTGCACGAGGCAGGCGTCTTCGGCTTCAAGGCGTTCCTCTCGCCGTCCGGCGTGGACGAGTTCCCGCACCTCGACCAGGAGCAGCTGGCCCGGTCCCTGGCGGAGATCGCCTCCTTCGACGGCCTGCTGATCGTGCACGCCGAGGACCCGCACCACCTGGCGGCCGCCCCGCAGCACGGCGGCCCGAAGTACGCCGACTTCCTCGCCTCCCGTCCGCGCGACGCCGAGGACACGGCGATCGCCCAGCTGATCGCCCAGGCGAAACGTCTGCACGCGCGCGTGCACGTCCTGCACCTGTCCTCCTCCGACGCGCTGCCGCTGATCGCGGCGGCCAAGGCGGACGGCGTCCGCCTCACCGTCGAGACCTGCCCGCACTACCTCACCCTCACCGCCGAGGAGGTCCCGGACGGCGCCAGCGAGTTCAAGTGCTGCCCGCCCATCCGGGAGGCCGCCAACCAGGACCTGCTCTGGCAGGCGCTGGCCGACGGCACCGTCGACTGCGTGGTCACCGACCACTCGCCCTCCACGGCCGACCTGAAGACGAGCGACTTCGCGACCGCCTGGGGCGGCATCTCCGGCCTCCAGCTCAGCCTCGCCGCCGTGTGGACGGAAGCCCGCAGGCACGGCCACGGTCTCGAGGACGTGGTCCGCTGGATGTCGGCCCGCACGGCCGCGCTCGCCGGCCTCGACGACCGCAAGGGCGCCATCGCGCCCGGCCGTGACGCCGACTTCGCCGTCCTCGCGCCCGACGAGACCTTCACCGTGGACCCGGCGGGCCTGCAGCACCGCAACCGGGTCACCGCGTACGCGGGCAAGACCCTGTACGGCGTGGTGAGGTCCACCTGGCTGCGCGGCGAACGCATCGTCGCGGACGGCGAGTTCACGCCCCCGAAGGGCCACCTCCTCACCCGCACCCCCTGACCCGCTTCCCCTCCTCCCGCACCCGCGGCGGCCGACACCGAAAGGAACACCTTTGACGGCGATCCCGAGCTTCACCGGCGACGCGCACCCCTACTCCGGCGGCGACCCGTACGCGGACTACCGCACCGCCGACTTCCCCTTCACCCAGTACGCCGACCTCGCCGACCGGCAGCTCGGGGCCGGGGTCGTCGCCGCCAACGACGAGTTCTTCGCCCAGCGGGAGAACCTGCTGGTGCCGGAGCGGGCCGAGTTCGACCCCGAGCACTTCGGGCACAAGGGCAAGATCATGGACGGCTGGGAGACGCGCCGCCGCCGCGGGGTCTCGGCCGACCACCCCTGGCCCACCGCCGAGGACCACGACTGGGCCCTGGTCCGGCTCGGCGCCGCCGGCGTCGTCCGCGGGATCGTCGTCGACACCGCCCACTTCCGCGGCAACTACCCGCAGGCGGTGTCCGTCGAGGGCACGTCGGTCGCGGGCTCGCCGTCCCCGGAGGAACTGCTCGGCGACGACGTGAAGTGGACGACCCTCGTCCCCCGCACCCCCGTCGGCGGCCACGCGGCGAACGGCTTCACCGTCTCCGTCGAACAGCGCTTCACCCACCTCCGCGTCAACCAGCACCCCGACGGCGGCATCGCGCGCGTGCGCGTGTACGGCGAGGTCGTGCCCGACCCCGAGTGGCTCGCCGTGCTCGGCACCTTCGACGTGGCCGCCCTGGAGCACGGCGGCCGGGTGGAGGACGCCTCCAACCTGTTCTACTCACCCGCGACCAACACCATCCGGCCCGGCCGCTCCCGCAAGATGGACGACGGCTGGGAGACGCGCCGCCGCCGCGACCAGGGCAACGACTGGATCCGCTACCGCCTGGTCACCCAGTCCCAGATCCGGGCGATCGAGATCGACACGGCGTACCTGAAGGGCAACAGCGCGGGCTGGGCGTCCGTGTCGGTGCGGGACGGCGCGGACGGCGAGTGGCGCGAGGTCCTGCCGCGGACCCGCCTCCAGCCGGACACCGACCACCGCTTCGTCCTGGCCTCCCCGGCCGTGGGCACCCACGCGCGCGTGGACATCTTCCCGGACGGCGGGATCTCCCGCCTGCGGCTGTTCGGCACCCCGACGGAAGCGGGAGCGGCGGCCCTGACCACGAGGCACCGCGAACTGTCCTGACCCCGCTCCGCCCGCCCCCGCCCCGACCCGCCTCCACGAGAGCCCTCGGCTCCCGCGGGTCGCCTCGTGCGGGTCGCCTGATCCGGAATCAGTCGTCGGATCGGGGTGCGGCCTCCGCCGTGGACGTCCCGGACCGCGTGCGGGGACGAGGAGCGTCCGCGGACGGCCCGGCGGAGAGGTACGTGGTGCGCACGGTTCCGGCGTCGCTCCCGGCGGCGGACCGCGCGACCGTCCTGGCCTCCAGGAGCTCGGAGGTCCCGGGATCGATGATCATCCGGCTGCTCCCGGACCCCGTGCCCAGCTCGACGGCGGTGCCGCTGCGTCCCGCGCTGTCCTTGACACTCCCGGCCAGCCGCACGTGCGGGATGCCGGCGAGGACCTCGAAGAGCGCGGCCCGCAGACGGGGGCCGGCCGGTGCGTCGGCCAGCAGGGCCTCGACGCCGTTGAAGAGCCGCCGGTCGGCCTCGGGGCCGCCGGAACCGTCGAGGAGCCTCGCCCTGAGTGCCGTCGGCTCGGTCGGCAGGGTCTTCAGGTCGTCCCAGGTGACGGCCTTGCGACGGGCCGGGGGCAGGCCGCCGACGTTCCATGACGTCAGCTCGTGCCGGCCCGGCTGTGCGACACGGTAGCCGGTCGTGGACCGGGCACCGCCGTCGGGCGACAGGGCCCACCCGTTCGCCAGACCGGTGAACTCCACGACCCCGCCGTCGCCGGAGGAGGTGCGCAGGAAACTGTTCCGGCCGAGCCACTCGGTCTCGGTCCTGGTCCTGGTCCACGGCACCCCACCGGGAGCCGAGGAGGACACCGACGTACGCGTCTCGACCTTCCAGTACGGGGCGTCGGAGGGCGACCCGGCGCCCGCGGTGTCCGCCATGCGGTGCAGGAAGTCTGCCGCGTCGGCCGCGGCGGCCGGCGGGTTGCCCCCGAAACCGACGGTGGGGTAGACGGCGGCGCCCGCCGCGACGGCCGCGACCGCCGCGGCGGAGACCACCATCCGCCGCCCACGGTGGCGCGGCCGGGACGCGAAGGGCACCACCGTGGCGCGGTCCGCCGCGGCCGCGCGCACAGCGGTGAGTGCGTCGCCGACGACCGCGGGGCCCGGCGGGGCGACATCGCCCGCGGCCCGCAGCCGGTCCGCGCCGGGGAAGTCGAGGACGTCCGGTCCGTGCTGCTCGTGCTCGGTCATACGAGATCTCCTGTCAGGGGAAGCGAAGGGGCCGAGCCGAGCGCGGTGCGCAGCCGGGTACGGGCACGGTGCAGCCGGGAGCGGGCCGTGCCCGCGGGGATGCCGACCACGGCCGCGGCCTCCGAGGGCGTGAGCTGCTCCCAGGCGACGAGCAGCAGCAGTTCGCGCTCCACGTGCGGCAGGCCGGCCAGGGTGTCGCGGATCAGCGGCGCGACCGCCGCGGCATCCAGCCGCTGGTCGACCGCCCGCCACGGGTCGCTGCTCTCCTCGTCCGGGGGAAGCGCCCGTCCGTCGAGTTCGGCGCGGCGCCAGTGCGCGGCCAGCACGTTCCTGGCCACCCCGAAGAGCCAGGTGCGCAAGGTGCCGCGGGCCGCGTCGTACGTACCGCGGCCGGTGAAGGCCTGCAGCCACACCTCCGCCAGCAGATCGTCCGCGGCTCGCGGTGCCCGGCGCGCGAGGTAACCGTGCAGCGCCCCCGCATGCCGTACCACCAGCAGCTCGAACGCCTCCGGCTCCCGTATCGAGCGGGTGAGTAGATGCTCGTCCGTTTCCACCGGACCTCCCGTCGTCGCCGCATGAACAGCGGCCCCACCCCGTACTTGTCGCGCGGGGACCGGAGCGTTCGCCGCGGTGCGGGAGAAGTCTCGCGTCGCCCGGGTGGGCGGGCGGAGGGAACCGGCGGAGCGTCGGCTACGTTCTTCTCTCGTGACCCTTCAGCAAGAGATCGTCGGCAACGCCATGCAGATGGCGGTCGTCAATCTGCACCCCGGCCAGACCGTGTACTGCGAGGCCGGCAAGTTCCTGTTCAAGACGACGAACGTGACCATGGAGACCCGGCTGAGCGGCCCGAACGGCGGCGGTCAGCAGCAGGGCGGCGGCGGTGGCGGGATGGGCGGCATGCTGCGCCAGGCCATGGGCACCGCCATGCAGGTCGGCCAGCGCATGCTCGCCGGTGAGTCGCTGGCGTTCCAGTACTTCAGCGCACAGGGCGGCGAGGGCACCGTCGGCTTCGCCGGCGTGCTCCCCGGCGAGATGCGTGCGCTGGAGCTGAACGGCACGCGTGCGTGGTTCGCCGAGAAGGACGCCTTCGTCGCGGCCGAGTCCACCGTCGAGTTCGGCATCGCCTTCCAGGGCGGGCGCACCGGCATGAGCGGCGGCGAGGGCTTCATCCTGGAGAAGTTCACCGGCCACGGCACCGTGATCATCGCCGGCGCGGGCAACTTCATCGACCTCAACCCCGCCGACTTCGGCGGCCGTATCGAGGTCGACACGGGCTGCGTCGTCGCCTTCGAGGAGGGCATCCAGTACGGCGTCCAGCGCGTCGGCGGCCTCAACCGCCAGGGCCTCATGAACGCGGTCTTCGGCGGCGAGGGCCTCTCCCTGGCCACCCTGGAGGGCAACGGCCGGGTGATCCTGCAGTCCCTCACGATCGAGAGCCTCGCCAACGCCCTGAAGAAGGCCCAGGGCGGCGACAAGCAGGGCCCGACCGGCGGAATGTTCTCCACGCACGCGGGATGAGGGCACACCGGAGACCGGCCGGCCGATGAGTTGCCGGTGCCCCGGGGGTCTGAGCTGATGACAACGCACCGCACCCCCAGGAAGCAGGCACCGCGATGGGCAAGCTCGTCTCCACCATGTTCGTCACCCTCGACGGCGTCCACCAGGCGCCCGGCGGCCCCGAGGAGGACCCCAGCGGGGGCTTCACCCACGGCGGCTGGAGCTTCACGTACGGGGACGAGGACTTCGGCCGGTTCGTCGCCGAGGTCTTCGAGCGGGCCGGCGCCTTCCTGCTCGGCCGCCGTACGTACGACATCTTCGCGTCCTACTGGCCGAAGATCACCGACCCCGGCAACCCGATCGCGTCCCGGCTCAACGCACTCCCGAAGTACGTGCCGTCCGCGACCCTGACCGACCCCGCCTGGTCCGGCACCACGGTCCTCACCGGCGACCTCGCCAAGGAGGTCACCGCCCTCAAGGAGCGCACCGACGGCGAGCTGCAGGCGCACGGCAGCGGCGCCCTGGTCCGCTCCCTGCTGGACCTCGGCCTCGTCGACACCCTCCACCTCGTGACCTTCCCGGTCGTGCTCGGCTCCGGCCGCCGGTTCTTCCAGGAGGGCGCCCTGCCGACGAAGTTCCGGCACACCGGCGGGCTGATCACCAGGGCGGGCGTCTCCGTCCAGTCGTACGACGTCGCGGGCCGCCCCGAATACGGCTCGTACATCGCCGAGCAGAACCAGCGTCCGCCGCGGGCGCTCCCGCACTGAATCCTCCTCCGGTACGGGCGAACGGGATCACCCCCGGTGCGGCGGCTGCGGGCACCCGTAGCCGCCGGAACGCCAACCGCGCCCGCCCGGCTTCCCGTTGGGGGTTTCCCGCGCTCAGGAGTTCGGTGAGACTCAGCACATGGGAGAGGACGCCGAATGGTCGCTGGACGACGACTGGGATTGGCGGCTGCTCTGCGCGCAAGCTCACGATGAGTCGCTGCGGGGCACGGACTCGTGGGTGCCGCCGGTGGCGGAGGAACTGGTGCTGGCCGCACGGGCAAGCGCGTTGAGCCAGTGGTATCCGTCCACCAGTCACAACTACCTCCGGTTCGCGGACGGTCCGCCGCCCTGGGTGCCGGGAGGGCGCAACGACGCGAGATATCTGCCGGGCTGTATCTCCTTCGCAAAGGAGGGGGCGGACGGCAGCGCTGTTTTCCGGGTCTGGAGCGGATTCCTGTTGCAGACCCCTGATCCGGTCCTCGTGCTGGCCACGCCGGATGCCGTGGCCGCTGTCGAAGCCCTGGTGGAGGTTCTGACCACCGAGAACCAAGAGGGCGTTGTGCAGGCCTGGTCCGGGTCGAGGAGGGGAGCAAGCCCGAGCCGACCGCTTCCGAGATCGGCACCCGGAGCGTGAACCTCCAGCAGCGTGCCCCTGGCCGGCCGTCGAAGGCGTCAACAGAGACCCACGGGTCAGGAGGCGTCGGCCGCGGCTCCGGACGATTCCCCGATCGCGGTCACCCGGCACTTCCGGCTCGAAGCCAACGGGAAGAGCCGAGCATCGATCCGCACAGGACCAGATCGACCGGGACGGGCAGCACCGTCCCGGTGACCACCGTGTGGCAGCCGCCACGGACGGAGTGGGTATCCCTTCGCGGGCGCAGCCGGGCAGCACTGTCCCTCAGGCGATCCACGTCCTTGCATGTTCGCACAGGTAGCGGACGAGTTCGGGTGGCTGGAGTTCGAGCGCCGCCACGGCGGACGCGTCCGGCGCGACCCGGACCGGCGAGAAGTCTCCGGTATCGGCATCGTCCAGCTCGGGACCACCCCGACGGGCCGGATCCATGTCCAGCACCTCGGCGCGGAAGTAGTGCCGCACGACGGTGACCTTGTCATCCGGCTCGGTCAAGGTCAGGAACTCGGTGGCAGGGCCGATCGTGGCGCCGAGTTCTTCCATGACTTCGCGGCGAAGGGCCGCTTCAAGGCCGGCGTCGTAGGGTTCGACGCCGCCACCGACCGTCGTGCAATAGGGCGAGCACCCCGGCCATCTCCGGCGCAGGAACACCAGTCGATCGCCTTCCAGCAGGACCGCGCGAACATTGTGACGGACCCTCATACGCGCGATGATAGTGCGCCCGGCCCGGCGAGGAGGCCCGAACCGGACACGCTGCCAACACCGACGTCGTCATCGCGAGAGACGATCACAGCTCGTTCCGGTGGACGACACCGGCGACAGTACGGCTGAGACCCGAGGGGTCACAGGGCGGCGGCGCCGGCTGCACCTCGAACTCCCCCCCGACGGGTCGGTGACGGGGCCGGCATGCCCCGGAGCTGTGCCCCTCACCGTGGGGGGTGAGGGGCACAGCTCCGGCCGGACAGGGGCCGGAATCCCTGCGGGGCGCACCGTTCCTGGAATCGACCGACGGGTGGATCAGCAGTCGAAGTCGATGAGGCTGAACGTCACGTAGTGGTCGGAGGTGTAGTAGTCCTCCTCGTACTCCTCGCCCGTGATGATGCGGCGCGCGCCGCGGGTGGAGGAGCCCGGGGTCTTCACGGTGTACTCGTGGTAGTAGCCGGTGGGCTCGCTCGGCAGCACGCCCTCCTGGTTACGGAAGACGGTCCCGTCCTGCGAGTACGGGAACGGACCGCCCGACGCGATCAGGTCGAGCGTGGTGTACGCCTGCGACGGCAGGTCGCTGTAGCAGATACTGCCGACCGAACTGACAGCGGCGTCCGCCGTTGCGGCGGAGACGGTGCCGCCCACGAGGAGGGCGGACAGCAGGGCGCCTGCGGCGCCGATGCGGGTGATTCGTGGGGGGAATCTCATGACCCCATGATGACGCGCGTAGAGTGTGGCATGTCAATGACAAGCTGGAAGAATTTCCCGTCAAGTCCCGTTCGTTTTCGCGAAGTTAACCTGGGCTCGGGCGCCTTCAATAACCCCTCAGCCGGTCAGGCGGCGCCGCCACCACAGGTCGGAACGCCACTGCCGGTCAGCGGCGAACGGATCGGGCAGCGTGCGCGCGAGGTACCTGGCGTCCAGGGTGCGCACCTGGCGTTCCAGCTGGGCGCGGGGCCGGGGAGGCAACTGCCGCAGAACCTGGGCAAGCACGTCGCGGGCGTGCCGCACGTCGTCGAAGGAGCAGCCGCGGCACGAGCACTCCGCATCCTGCGGATACCGGGGCCGTCGTCCGGGGGGCTGCAGAAACGCCCGGTACCGGCGCAGCGCACGGTCGGTGGCGCCGGGGTGGACGTAGTAGTCGCCCGAGAGCCTCTCCACTCGGTCCACGGCGGTGCTGGTGCGGGCGGAGAGCCCGTGGATCCGCTCCGGGGGCAAGGCCCACCCGGCACGGAACAACCGTTCGGCGCGCAGCGCGCCGGGCCGCCTACGCGGCACCGGCCTTTCGGTACGTGGACATGCGCACATCATGCCGCATCTCCGGCCCGGGAGTCGGCAGACGCCGGTTCATGCCGTCCCGGCTACATCGCCGTTGCCGCTCGACGTTCCGCACTGCGGTTGTCCTCCTCCGCGTCCCGGTCGACGCACTTCGCCAGGCAGCGGGTGCGGGAGAGGGTGACGACGCCGTACGAGAGGAGGGCGACGCCGAAGAGGGCCGGTGCGATCCACATGCCGTGGCGGGGCGACTCTGCGTAGAGGGTGACTCCGAGGCAGAAGCTGACCACGGCGTCGCCGAGGGTGAGCGCCGGCTGGGAGGCGATGAGGGGGCCGCCCTGCATGGCGTAACCCAGCAGGATGATGGAGAACGAGCCGACCAGTGCGAAGCCGTAGGTCTGCCAGGCGAGGAAGAACGCGGTGGCTCCGTGCCGGGACAGGATGTGCATCGCGGACTTCACCAGGGCTGCCGTGAGCGCGTTGCCGACGGCGGCTGCCGCGGCCAGGCAGGCCGCGCGCGCCAGGCCGTGCGGGCGCCGCAGGCCGACGAGGACGAGCGCGGCCCCGACCGCGCCCGTGGCGGCGATCGCGGGTATCCACCACACGCCGGGGACCTGGGCGCGTCCGCCGGAGGGGGCGGCCGAGAAGAGGCTGATCGCCAGCCCCGCGAAGATGGCGGCGACGCACCACCACGCCTTCCGGGAGACCTGGACCCGGAACACGAGACTGCCGAAGACGAGCGCGAGCGGCAGTTCGAGGATGAAGACCGGCTGGACGGCGGCCAGGGTCCCGAAGTTGAGCGCGAGTGCCTGGAACAGGGCCGAGCCGATCACGCCGAGGATCCCGCCGAGCCAGACGGGATTGCGCAGCAGGCTCCCGACGAGGGCGAGGGGGGAGCGTGATTCGGGCGTGGCCGTGGCGGCACGCCGCTGCAGGACCGTGCCCCACGCGTTGCTGGCGGCGGCGAGCACGGCACAGGTGATCGCGACAATCATGTCGATCGCATCGCTTCCGGAGTGTCGGCCGCGTTCCGCGGGCGGGGCGTCACGGCCCCGGAGAGGTCCCGGGGCCGGGCGGCTGGGATGCGGTCCGCGACGGGGAACGGCGAAAGTGTGAGCGGTGCGCTCGCTTCCAAGTGTCCGGCCGGAGCGCGGGGCGGGCGAACGGTGACGCCTTCGGCGCCGTCGCCGCGGCCGCGCCGGTGGGCCGGTGTCAGGCCCGGTGGTACTGGACGGGCGTGTCGACGCTGCCGCCGAGCCGGTCCGCGGCGTGCCGGGCCCAGTACGGGTTGCGCAGGAGTTCCCGGCCCAGCAAGACCGCGTCGGCGCTGCCGGAGGCGACGACCTTGTCGGCCTGCGCGGGCTCGGTGATCATGCCCACGGCGGCGACGGGCATGCCGGTCTCGTTGCGGACGCGGTCGGCGAAGGGGACCTGGTAACCCGGACCGCTCGTGATCTTCGCGTCGGGGACGATGCCGCCGGTGGAGATGTCCATCAGGTCGACGCCGTGCGCCCGCAGTTCCCCGGCGAAGCGGACGGTGTCGTCGGCGGTCCAGCCCGTCCGGCCGTCCTCGAGGTTCTCCGACAGCCAGTCGGTCGCGGAGATGCGGAAGAACACCGGCAGCTCCGCGGGCCACACGGCGCGCACGGCGTCGACGACCTCCAGGGCGAAGCGGATCCGGCCCTCGAAGGAACCGCCGTACTCGTCGCTGCGACGGTTGCTCTGCGGGGAGAGGAACTGGTGGATCAGGTAGCCGTGGGCACCGTGGATCTCGGCGACCTGGAAACCGGCCGCACGAGCGCGTACGGCGGCGTCGGCGAACTGCCGGACGATCTCGCGGATGCCGTCCGTGGTCAGTTCCTCGGGCACCGTGGACGTCTCGTCGAAGGGCACCGGGCTGGGGCCCACCGGCGTCCAGCCGTGCGGCTCGTCCGGGGCGATCGGGCGCCCGCGGTCGACCCAGGTGCGCTCGGTCGACGCCTTGCGCCCCGCGTGTGCCAGCTGGATCCCGGGGACCGTGCCCTGCGACGTGAGGAAGGCCGTGATGCGCCGGAAGGCGGCGACCTGCTCGTCGTTCCAGATGCCGAGGTCGTAGGGGGAGATCCGGCCCTCGGGGCTGACGGCCGCGGCCTCGGTGATGATCAGGCCGGTGCCGCCCGCGGCGCGCGCGGCCAGGTGGGTGAAGTGCCAGTCCGTGGGGACGCCGGCCGCCGTGCCGTCCGGCTCCGCGCTGTACTGGCACATCGCCGCCATCCAGATCCGGTTGGGGATCGTCAGCGACTTGAGGTCGAAGGGGGTGAAGAGCGGGTTCAACACGCGACTCCTTGGGAGGTCCATCGGTGGATGCCGTGCGGGCGGACCGTCGGAGGCGGTCCTCCCGCGTGACACAGGAGTCATAATTGCATGCGCGGGTATTTTATTTCCGCTCACTATAGGCATCTGCATATATCTTGCCGCGGCTCACCCGCCACCGGACCTCCGGCTCCCCGCGGCGGCGAACAGCGCGCACGCCAGCACGATCAGCGCGACGCTCGCGTAGACGCCGTAGGCGTCGAGGAAGCCGAGCCGCTGCAGGAGCCCCACCCGCCAGTCGGTGAACTCGTGCAGCAGCCCCACCACACCCTGTGCCAGCGCGAGGAATCCGAGCAGTTCCAACAACCGTTTCACGGCACGACCCTCGCCCCGCGGCCTCCCCCCGCACCATCGGCCGTGGGGCGAGCCGCGCCCGCCGGAAGGCCCTCCGCACGCGCGCGTGGCGCACCGAAAGTCCACACGGACCCAACTTTGGTCGACGATCCCGTGCACGAGTAGGTGTCACGGGCCGGTCCTGCGTAGATTTGTCGACCGTGAGCGGTGACATCTCTATACGGACGTTCGAGGGGCGGCGGTGGCTGTTCCCCTCCGCCGTGATCCATGAACTCGACCCCGACGCCGGTCCGGCCGGCCGCCGGCCCCGGCGCACCGCGCGTGACTGGCTCGTCGACTTCAGCTGCTTCCTGCTGGCCGTCGTGCTCGGCGCGGCCGCCGCCAACACCATGCGCCAGGACCCGAACGTCCCGCACGGCCTCGCCGTCGCCGACCAGCTGATCGGCGGTCTGGCCTGCGCCGCGGTCTGGCTGCGCCGCCGCTGGCCGACGGGCCTGGCCCTCGCCATGATCCCGGTCAGCTTCGCCTCCGACACCGCGGGCGGCGCCTCCATGGTCGCGCTGTTCACGCTCGCCGTGCACCGCCCGTTCCGGCACGTCGCCTGGATCACCGCCGTCAACCTCGCGCTGGTCCCGCTCTTCTACTGGCTGCGCCCCGACCCCGACCTGCCCTACCTGGCCGTCGTCATCCTCGTCGTGCTGTTCACCCTCCTCGTGGTCAGCCTCGGCATGTTCGTGCGCTCCAAGCGGCAGCTGATGGTCAGCCTCCGCGACCGGGCCCGGCGCGCCGAGACCGAGGCCGGGCTGCGCGCCGAGCGGGCCCAGCGACTGGCCCGGGAGGCCATCGCCCGCGAGATGCACGACGTCCTCGCCCACCGGCTGACCCTGCTCAGCGTGCACGCCGGAGCGCTGGAGTTCCGGCCCGACGCGCCCCGGGAGGAGATCACCCGCGCGGCCGGGGTCATCCGGGAGAGCGCCCACGAGGCCCTCCAGGACCTGCGGGAGATCATCGGCGTGCTGCGCGCCGCCGACGGCGACGAGGCGGGCGGCCGGCCGCAGCCGACCCTGGCCGCGCTGGAGTCGCTGGTCGCCGAGTCACGGGGAGCCGGCATGAAGGTGGTGCTGGACAACCACGTCGGCGACCCGGCCGCCGTCCCCGCCTCCGTCGGCCGCACCGCCTACCGGATCGCCCAGGAGGGCCTCACCAACGCCCGCAAGCACGCCCCCGGCGCCGAGGTCACCGTCCGCGTCACCGGCGCCCCGGGCGACGGCCTGGACATCACCGTGCACAACCCCGCCCCCGCGACCGAGGCCCCGCCCGTCCCCGGCTCCGGCCAGGGGCTGATCGGCCTGGCCGAACGCGCCACGCTGGCCGGGGGACGGCTGGAGCACCGGCCCGTCGGCGACGGCGGCTTCGAGGTGCGGGCCTGGCTGCCCTGGGCCGCCGCCTCCCCGGCCGTGTGACGACCGGATGACCGGCCACGCGATGCCGTACCCGCGTGATTACGTAGGAGCCATGACCGCGATCAGACTGCTGCTCGTCGACGACGATCCGCTGGTGCGGGCGGGGCTCGCCCTCATGATGGGCGGGGCCGGGGACATCGAGATCGTCGGGGAGGGCGCCGACGGCGACGAGGTCGAGGCGCTCGTGGACCGCACCCGCCCGGACGTCGTCCTGATGGACATCCGGATGCCGTTGGTGGACGGACTCACCGCCACCGAGCGGCTGCGCGCGCGTGCCGAGCCCCCGCAGGTCGTCGTCCTGACCACGTTCCACGCCGACGAACAGGTGTTGCACGCCCTGCGTGCGGGAGCCGCCGGGTTCGTCCTCAAGGACACCCCGCCCGCCGAGATCGTCGCCGCGGTGCGCCGGGTCGCGGCCGGCGAACCCGTGCTGTCGCCCGCCGTCACCCGGCAGCTGATGGCCCACGCGGCCGGCACCCGCGCCGACACCCGGCAGGCACGCGCGCGTGACCGGCTCGCCGCCCTCAACGACCGCGAGCGCGAGGTCGCCGTCGCGGTCGGCCGGGGCCTCGCCAACGCCGAGATCGCCACCGGCCTCTTCATGAGCGTCGCCACCGTCAAGACCCACGTCTCCCGCATCCTGGCCAAACTCGGCCTCAACAACCGCGTCCAGATCGCCCTGCTCGCGTACGACGCGGGACTCCTGGAGGAATAGGAGGAACAGGAAGCCTCCGGGCACCTGTGGGGAGGCCCGTGCGTTCTCCGGGTACGGGACGGCCTCGGGGACCTCCTGAAGGGGGAGCAGAGCATGCAGGTGACCGACCTCGGTGTGTACGGCGACGGTCTGCGCACGGACCCGCACACGGTGTACGCGCGGCTGCGCGAGCGCGGCCCGGTGCACCGGGTGCGCTGGCCCCTTCCCGACCAGTACCACGAGACCTGGCTGGTCGTGGGGTACGAGGAGGCACGCACGGCGCTCGCCGACCCCAGGCTGGCCAAGGACACCGAGAAGATCGGCTTCCAGTTCCTCGACGAGGAGCTCATCGGCAAGTACCTGCTGGTCGCCGACCCGCCCCAGCACACCAGGCTGCGCGGCCTGATCACCCGCGCGTTCACCGCCCGCCGGGTGGCCGGTCTCGAACCGAGGATCCAGGAGATCACCGACCACCTGCTCGACGAGATGCTCCCGCGCGGCCGCGCCGACCTCGTCGACGCCCTCGCCTACCCGCTGCCCATCACGGTGATCAGCGAACTGCTCGGCGTCCCCGAACTCGACCGCGCACGGTTCCGGAAGCTGTCCAACGAGGTGGTCGCGTCCAGCCACCCGGGCAGCGAGTACGACGCCTTCGTCGCGCTCGCCGACTACCTCGCCGAGCTCATCGAGGACAAGCGGTGCGCGGGCCCGAGCGGCGACCTGCTCAGCGACCTGATCCGCACCACCGCCGAGGACGGCGACCGGCTCTCCGCCGGGGAACTGCGCGGCATGGCCTTCGTGCTGCTGATCGCCGGCCACGAGACCACCGTCAACCTCATCGGCAACGGCGTCCTCGCCCTGCTCACCCATCCCGACCAACTCGCCGCCCTGCGCGCGGACATGAGCCTCCTGGACGGCGCGGTCGAGGAGACCCTGCGCTGGGAGGGACCGGTGGAGAACGCCACGTACCGGTACGCCGCCGAGCCCCTGGAGATCGCCGGCACCGCCATCGGCCGGGGCGACCCGGTGATGATCAGCCTCGCCGGCGCCGACCGCGACGGTGGCCGCTATCCCGAGCCCGACCGCTTCGACATCCGCCGCGACCACCGCGGCCACCTCGCCTTCGGCCACGGCATCCACTACTGCCTCGGCGCACCCCTGGCCCGTCTGGAGGGGCGGATCGCCCTGCGCACCCTCCTGCAGCGCGCCCCGGACCTCGCCCTGGACGGCCCGCACGGGCAGTGGCTGCCGGGCACCCTGATGAGGGGGGTGCGCAGCCTCCCGGCGCGCTGGTAGCCGCCGGGCAGTAGCAGTAGCAGTAGCCGCCGTCGGGAAGCAGCCGCCGTCGGGAAGCAGCAGCCGCCGCCGGGCGGCCGCCGCCGGTCAGGCGAGGCGGTCCGGGATCTCCGCGAGCGCCACCGGTCTGCGCTCGTGCCGGGAGATGTCGCAGGCCTCCGCGATCCGCAGCGCCTGCAGCGCCTCGCGCCCGTCGCAGGGGTTGGCCAGCTGCCCCCGCACCACGTCGACGAAGGCGCACAGCTCGGCCTCGTAGGCGGGCCCGAACCGCTCCAGGAAACCGGGCCACGGCTTGTCCGCGGGCGGCGGCCCGGTCGGCTCGGTGGAGGCCACCGGCGTACGGTCGTCCAGGCCGACCACCACGGTGTCCCGCTCGCCGGCCAGCTCCATCCGGACGTCGTACCCGGCGCCGTTCAGCCGGGTCGCCGTCGCCGTGGCCAGCGTGCCGTCGGCCAGGGTGAGCACCGCCGCGCCCGTGTCGACGTCACCGGCCTCACGGAACATCGCGGGCCCCGCGTCCGAACCGGTCGCGTACACGTCCACGACCTCGCTGCCGGTCACCCAGCGCAGCACGTCGAAGTCGTGGATCAGCGTGTCCCGGAACAGCCCGCCGGACAGCGGCAGCCACTCCGGCGGGGGCGGGGACTGGTCGGAGGTCAGCGCCCGTACGGTGTGCAGCCGACCGAGCCGCCCCGAGCGCACCGCCTCCCGCGCACCGGCGTACCCCTTGTCGAAGCGCCGCTGGAAGCCCATCTGCAGCACCGTCCCGGCCTTCTCCACCTCCGCCAGGGCCTGCAGCGTGCCCGGCAGGTCGAGGGCGATCGGCTTCTCGCAGAAGACCGGCAGCCCGGAGCGGGCCGCCCGGCCGATCAGGTCGGCGTGGGCCGAGGTCGCGGCGGTGATCACCACGGCGTCCACGCCCCACCTGAAGATCTCGTCCGTCCCGGGTGCCGCCGTCTCACCGAGCCGGTGCGCCAGATCCTGGGCCCGCTGCGGATCCACGTCCGTGAGGATCAGCGATCCGACCTCGCGATTACGGCTGAGCGTGTTCGCGTGAATGGTGCCGATGCGGCCCGTCCCGATGACCCCGATGCGCATGGGAACAAGGTGCTGGTGCACCCCGCGCGCTGTCAATCCGTATGTCCGGACAATCGAACTACACAACTTCCCGTCAACCCGTCACGGAGATACGCTCGGCCCCGTGCCGAAACCAGATGTGGACCCGACCGTGACACTCGCCCTCAGTGTGGACCGGAGTTCCCCGGTCCCGTTGTACTTCCAGCTCGCCCAGCAGCTGGAAGCGGCGATCGAGCACGGCTCGCTCACCCCCGGCAGCCTGCTGGGCAACGAGATCGAGCTCGCCGCACGGCTCGGTCTGTCCCGTCCGACGGTCCGCCAGGCCATCCAGTCCCTCGTGGACAAGGGCCTGCTCGTCCGCCGCCGGGGTGTCGGCACCCAGGTCGTGCACAGCCAGGTCAAGCGCCCGCTGGAACTGAGCAGCCTCTACGACGACCTGGAGGCGGCCGGCCAGCGCCCCGCGACGAAGGTGCTGGTCAACACCGTCGTCCCGGCGTCCGCGGAGGTCGCGGCCGCGCTCGGGGTCGCCGAGGCCGCCGACGTGCACCGCGTCGAGCGGCTGCGGCTGGCACACGGCGAGCCCATGGCGTACCTGACCAACTACCTGCCCCCCGGCCTGCTCGACCCGGACACCGCCCAGCTGGAGGCGACCGGCCTCTACCGCCTGATGCGGACCGCCGGGATCACCCTGCACAGCGCCCGCCAGTCCATCGGCGCGCGCGGCGCCACGGCCGCCGAGGCGGACCGGCTCGGCGAGCCGGAGGGCGCCCCGCTGCTCACCATGCAGCGCACCACCTACGACGACACCGGCCGCGCGGTCGAGTTCGGCGACCACATCTACCGCCCGAGCCGCTACTCCTTCGAGTTCCAGCTGCTCGTACGGTCCTGAACGCACCGAGGTTCTGGTTCTAATGTCCGGACAAGATGACCATGTCGGGGGAGCGGCACTGCAACACCCCTGAAGGGGCCGCGGGGAACTGCGCGACCGGCCACGGACGGCCCGCACCCGGCGACGGCGCCGCACCCCTTCCTTATCTCCCCCGAACGGCACGGCACGCGCGCGTACGGCAGAATCGAGCCCGATGAGCACCTACCGCGACCTCACCGCCCCCATCGGCTCCCGCCGAGCCCCGGTCCTGCGCACCGTCGGCACCAGGGAGCGCCGGTCCCACCTGACGGCCCCCCGCGTGCCGACGGTCGGCATCGACATCGGCGGCACCAAGGTCATGGCGGGCGTCGTGGACGCCGACGGCAACATCCTGGAGAAGCTCCGCACGGAGACCCCGGACAAGTCCAAGAGCCCGAAGGTCGTCGAGGACACGATCGTCGAACTGGTCCTGGACCTCTCCGACCGGCACGACGTGCACGCCGTCGGCATCGGCGCCGCCGGCTGGGTCGACGCCGACCGCAACCGCGTGCTGTTCGCCCCCCACCTGTCCTGGCGGAACGAGCCGCTGCGCGACCGCCTCGCCGGCCGGCTCGCCGTGCCCGTCCTGGTCGACAACGACGCCAACGCCGCCGCCTGGGCCGAGTGGCGGTTCGGCGCCGGACGCGGCGAGGACCACCTCGTCATGATCACGCTCGGCACCGGCATCGGCGGCGCGATCCTGGAGGACGGCCAGGTCAAGCGCGGCAAGTACGGCGTCGCCGGCGAGTTCGGCCACATGCAGGTGGTGCCCGGCGGCCACCGCTGCCCGTGCGGCAACCGCGG
Organism: Streptomyces sp. NPDC090499; assembly: GCF_044769305.1. Classification (NCBI taxonomy): domain Bacteria; kingdom Bacillati; phylum Actinomycetota; class Actinomycetes; order Kitasatosporales; family Streptomycetaceae; genus Streptomyces; species Streptomyces sp. NPDC090499. The sequence continues at coordinate 247,786 of NZ_JBIVXP010000002.1, read as the reverse complement.
CTGCTGGGAGCAGTACAGCTCCGGCAACGCGCTGGTCCGCGAGGCCAAGGAACTGGCCGCGGCCGACTCCCCGGTGGCGTACGGGATCATCGAGCACGTCAAGGGCAACATCGGCGAGATCTCCGGCCCGATGATCACCGAGCTGGCCCGCGAGGGCGACGCGATGTGCGTCGAACTGCTCCAGGACATCGGCCAGTGGCTCGGCGTCGGCATCGCCAACCTCGCCGCCGCCCTCGACCCTTCCTGCTTCGTGATCGGCGGTGGCGTCAGCGCCGCCGACGACCTGCTGATCGGCCCCGCGCGGGACGCCTTCAAGCGTCAGCTGACCGGCCGCGGCTACCGCCCCGAGGCCCGGATCGCCCGCGCCCAGCTCGGCCCCGAGGCCGGCATGGTCGGCGCCGCCGACCTCGCCCGCCTGGTCGCCCGCCGGTTCCGGCGCGCCAAGCGGCGCCGGGTCGAGCGGTACGAGCGCTACGAGCGGTTCGCGGAGGCCCGCCGTACCCGGGACACCGCATGACCGCTTCGCTGCCCCGGCAGGCCGCGTCCCCGGAGGAACCGCAGCGCCCGCCCGAGACCCCGGGGCACAAGGCCAAGCGCCGGGCGCTGACGCTGCTGATCATCGTGCTGCTCATCGGCGTGCCGGCCGGCTATCTGGTGATCTCCGCCAACCAGAGCCGCAACAGCGGCAAGGACAAGGAGTCCAAGTACTCCGCGACCGGCCTCGCCGAGGGCTGGCCGTCGAAGGTGCAGCGGCGCCTCTACCAGGTGCCGGTCCCGCACCCGGCCGACCGGATCGCGTACTACGAGACGAACAACTGGAAGACCAGCCGCCTCTACGTCCAGTTCCGCACCAACAGTGCCGGACTGGACAGCTTCCTGGAGGGCATGGGCATCAACCGGGACGCGCTGAAGAAGGACGACATCAGCATCAGCTCCCGCGACCAGAAGATCACCGGCTGGAAGTTCACCGGTCCCGGACCCTGGTCGGGCCTCACGCACAGGCAGAAGAACCCGGCACCCACCCAGGACCTGGTCGTGAACACCGCCGACCCGAACTATCCGATGATCTACGTCGTCTCCCGCACCGTCCCGTAGCGGTGCACCCGGCAGGCCGCCGGGGCCGATTGTCAGACCCCGCCCGTACAGTCGAAGACGTCTGATCCGACAGGCGGGCGGGAGGTGGCAGAACGTATGAGCGGCACGACGGCCGAGGCCGACCCGGACGTACCGGTGCGCCTGGCGGCGGTCTACCTGCCCGCCGGCCTCCCGCGCCAGGGCCGGATCGCCTTCTGGGACCCCGCCGGAGACCCGCTGCCCGCCGCCGCGACCGAGGAGCTCACGGTCGTACGACGGCACGGTGCCACCGGGGTCCGCCGCCGGCAGGTGCCCGCGCTCACCCTGCCGCTCGCCGCCGCCCTCCCGGTGCTCGTCCGGGCCCGCCGCGACCCGGCCGCCCACCCCGCCACCGCCTGCTGGGGCGCCGCCGCCCTGCACGCCCTGCGGCTCACCGCCCGCGGCCGGCTGCTGCCCGGCCTCACCCCGGGAGGACACGACGCCTGGCGGGCCGGCCCCCTGGAGCCCGCCGACATCGCCCACCTGCGCGCGGTGGCCGCCGCCCTGCCCGTCGAGGGCCACGCCGTCCCGCTGCCCGGCCCGGGTCCGCTCCTGCTGCCCCGGCCGGAGGCGCTGGTCCGCTCGTTCCTGGACGCGGTCGCCGACACCCTGCCCCGCACCCCGGCCGCCCCGCACACCACGGGCCGGCCCTTCGCCGCCCGCGAAGCCCAGCGGCTGCCCGACGCCCGGGAGTGGGCCGCGGAGGTCGCCGCCGGCATGGACGCCGGCGTCCGGATCTCGCTGCGCCTGGACCTGTCGGCCTACGACCTGTTCGACGACGGCGAGGGCGCGCGCCGCGCCGGAGCCGCGATCGTCCAGGTGCACAGCCTGGCCGACCCGACCCTGGTGACCGACGCGACGGCGCTGTGGTCGGGGGCCTCCGAGGCCGCCTTCGGCCCCCGCGCGCGCGTGGACGCGGCGCTGGCCGTGCGCCGTGCGGCGCGGGTGTGGCCGCCGCTGGCCCGCCTGGCGGAGCAGGACGTACCCGACGTGCTCGCGCTCTCCGAGGAGGAGCTGGGGCAGCTGCTCGGGGTGGCGGCGACCCGGCTCGCGGCGGCCGGGGTCGCCGTGCACTGGCCCCGGGACCTGGCCCAGGACCTGACCGCGGCGGCCGTGGTCCGGCCCGCCCCCGGCTCGGCCACCGACGGCACCGGCTTCTTCGAGAGCGAGGAACTGCTCCAGTTCCGCTGGCAGCTGGCGATCGGCGGCGACCCGCTCAGCGACGCCGAGATGGACGCCCTCGCCGAGGCCCACCGCCCGGTCGTGCGGCTGCGGGACCGCTGGGTGCTCGTCGATCCCGCCCTCGTCCGCAAGGCACGCAGGCGCGAACTGGGCGTGCTCGACCCGGTCGACGCGCTCTCCGTGGCGCTCACCGGCGAGGCCGAGGTGGACGGCGAGCGGGTCGAGGCGGTCCCCGTCGGCGCCCTCGCCGCCCTGCGCGACCGCCTCACCGCCGGCATCCAGCCGGCCGAGCCGCCCGCCGGCCTGCAGGCCACCCTGCGCGACTACCAGCTCCGGGGCCTGGCCTGGCTCGACCTGATGACCTCCCTCGGCCTCGGCGGCTGCCTCGCCGACGACATGGGCCTCGGCAAGACGATCACCGTCATCGCCCTGCACCTCAAGCGGGCCCGCACCGAGCCGACCCTGGTGGTCTGCCCGGCCTCGCTGCTCGGCAACTGGCAGCGGGAGATCGCCCGGTTCGCACCCGGCGTCCCGGTCCGCCGCTTCCACGGCCCCGACCGCACCCTGGACGGCCTCGACGGCGGCTTCGTCCTCACCACGTACGGCACCATGCGCGCCACCGCGACCCGGCTCGCCGAACAGCCCTGGGGCATGGTCGTCGCCGACGAGGCACAGCACGTCAAGAACCCCTACTCGGCCACCGCGAAAGCCCTGCGCACCATCCCGACCCCCGCGCGCGTGGCGCTCACCGGCACCCCCGTGGAGAACAACCTCTCCGAGCTGTGGGCCCTCCTCGACTGGACCACCCCCGGCCTCCTCGGCCCCCTCAAGTCCTTCCGCGCCCGGCACGCGCGTGCCGTCGAGAACGGTGAGGACGAGGAGGCGGTGGCCCGGCTGGCCCGCCTCGTCCGCCCCTTCCTCCTGCGCCGCAAGAAGTCCGACCCCGGGATCGTTCCCGAACTCCCGCCCAAGACCGAGACCGACCACCCCGTCCCCCTCACCCGCGAACAGGCCGCGCTGTACGAGGCGGTGGTACGCGAGTCGCTGCTCGCCATCGAGACGGCCGACGGCATCGCCCGCCGCGGCCTGGTGCTCAAGCTCCTCGGCGCCCTCAAGCAGATCTGCGACCACCCCGGGCTGTACCTGAAGGAGGAGCCCCGCACCGAGGGACTGGCCGCCCGCTCCGGCAAACTCAACCTGCTCGACGAGTTGCTGGACACCGTGCTCGCCGAGGACGGCTCGGCGCTCGTCTTCACGCAGTACGTCGGCATGGCCCGCATGATCACCGCGCACCTCCAGGCCCGCGCGGTCCCGGTCGACCTGCTGCACGGCGGCACCCCGGTGCCGGAGCGGGAGCGCATGGTGGACCGCTTCCAGAGCGGCGCGACCCCGGTCCTCGTGCTCTCCCTGAAGGCCGCGGGCACCGGCCTCAACCTCACCCGGGCCGGCCATGTCGTGCACTTCGACCGCTGGTGGAACCCGGCGGTGGAGGAACAGGCCACCGACCGCGCGTACCGCATCGGCCAGACCCAGCCGGTCCAGGTGCACCGCCTGGTCACCGAGGGCACCGTCGAGGACCGCATTGCCGAGATGCTGGAGGCCAAGCGCGCCCTCGCCGACGCGATCCTCGGCTCCGGCGAGGCCGCCCTGACCGAGCTGACGGACCGTGAGCTGTCCGACCTGGTGTCGTTGCGGAGGACGTCATGAGCGGCGCGGACGAGCAGCGGCCGGGGGACGCGGCACGGCGTGCGCTGCGGGCGGCGCGGGCGCGCGAGACGGAGACCGGTGGCGACGGGGTGGCCCCGGACGGGGAAGAGGGCGAACGGGTGCCGAGGCCGGGGGACGCCGCGCGGCTGGCGCTGCGGGTGGCCGCCGCGGGGAAGGAGGCGGAGCAGCGGGACGCCGAGCCCGAGTCCGCCCCCGCCCCCGAGTCCGAGTCCGAGTCCGAGTCCGAGGCGAGTGTCGCCGCAGAGCGGGCCGGGCGAGCCGACCGGACCGACCGGAGCGGCCAGACCGACCGGAGCGGCCACACCGACACCAGTGTCTCCGCTGCCGTCCGGCCGGGCAGTCGTCCCGGTGACGGCGCACGGGCGGCGTTGCGGGCCGCGCGCGCGGAAGCGAGGCGGGCCGAGGAGGCGGCCGCGGCGGAAGCCGCGCAGGAGCCACCGACCCGCCCGGTACGGCGACTGCTCCCGCCCCCGACCTCGCCCTCGTCCTCCCCTTCGTCGGCCCCGGCCCCCGTCCGCACCGCCCGTGACCTGAAGCAGTTCCTCGCGACCGCGTTCCGGATGCCGAGGGAGGAGGCCGAGCCGCACCAGGCGGCCGCGGCGACTCATCCCGCGCCCGAGCCCACGCCCGCGCCCGAGCCCACGCCCGCGCCTGCGCCTGCGCCCATGCCTGCGCCCGAGCCCATGCCTGCGCCCGAGCCCATGCCCGCGCCCGAGCCCACGCCTGCGCCCGAGCCCACGCCCGAGACTCCTGAGCCCGGCCCCCAGGACGCCACGGCTGCCACTGACCACCCCGAGCCCGAGCCGGCGGCCCGCCTCCCGCGCACCATGGCCACCCCGCACCGCGACAGCGAACTCCGCCGCACCTTCCCCTCCCTCCCGCCCCGTGCGTCCGCCGCCTCCGGCTTCGCCGCGACCTGGTGGGGCAACGCCTGGGTGCGGGCGCTCGAAGAGGGCGCACTGGACCCGAAGCGGCTGGCCCGCGGGCGGGGTTACGCCGAGCGCGGGCACGTGGACGCCATCACCGTGACGCCGGGACTGGTCCTGGCCTACGTGCAGGGCAGCCGGCCCCGGCCGTACCGCGTGCAGCTGCGGCTGCGGACCTTCGGCGAGGACGAGTGGGAGCGGCTGCTGGAGGCCGCCGCCGACCGGCCCGCCGACATCGCCGCGCTGCTCGACAAGGAGCTGCCGCAGACCCTCGCCGACAGCGGGGTTCAGCTGCTGCCGGGGCCCGGCGAGCTCGAACCCCGGTGCAGCTGCCCGGACTTCGGCCACCCCTGCAAGCACGCGGCCGCCCTCTGCTACCAGACCGCGCGGCTGCTGGATGCGGACCCGTTCGTGCTGCTCCTGCTGCGCGGCCGCGGGGAGCGCGAGGTGCTGGACGCGCTGTCCCGGCGCAACGCCGCCCGTGCGGCCCGGGAGCGGCGCACGGCCGCGCTGCCGGGCGTCCGGGCCACCGAGGCCCTCGTACCGCGTCAGCTCCCGCCGCTGCCGCCTCCGTTGCCGGCACCGGCGCATCCCGAGCAGCCGCCGGTGTATCCGGGGGTGCCCGGCGGCCCGGACCCGTTCGCACTGGACCAGCTGGCCACCGACGCGGGGGCCCGCGCCCACGCCCTGCTCACCACCGGACACGACCCGGTCGGCGACCTGACCCTCTGGCAGGACGCGGTGCGGCTCGCCGCGGCCCGCCCGGGTTCCGGCCTGACCGCCTCCACCCGCGCCCTCTACGCCACGCTCGCGGACGCCGTGGGCCGTACCCTGGGCGACCTGGCGCGCGCGGTCGCCGCCTGGCGGCAGGGCGGCGCGGAGGGGCTCGCCGTGCTGGAGGAGCCCTGGGACCCGCCGGCCGGCCGCTTCGACCGGGCCCGGCCACTGCTGCTCGCCGCCGACCTCCCCGCCTTCCGGCCGTGGCACAACCACCTCACCCACCCCGCCGGCCACCTCCAGCTCCGCTTCGGCCGCGACGGCCTGTGGTACGCCTACGAGTCGGAGCCGGGCCACGACGACTGGTGGCCCAGAGGCACCCCCGACCTGGACCCGGTGGGCGCCCTGACCGGGCTCGGCGCATCGGACGACATCTGAGCGAACCCGTCGAGGCCGGCTGAGCGACCGCGCCCGGTCAGGGGCGCTGGGGGAGGAACTGCGCGACCAGCCCTCACCGGCCCGCGGTGAGCGAACGGCACGACCGGCGAAGCGCTTGGTCCTGCCACCCCACCGGAGGCCTACGACGTCTTCTTCTTCCCGATGTTGCCGATGTCGTCGTGCCGGGCCACGAACCGGGCCCTGCCGCCCTCGACGCGGTAGAGGAACCAGCCGCCGTCCTGGTCGGTCTGCAGGTACTGGGTCTGGCTCTCGTAGCTGTACCTGCGGGTGATGCCCTGCCAGGGGCTGCGCATCAACTCCGCGCGCAGGGACTCGCGTTCGTCGCTGCTGGGCGCCGCGAGCCCGTGCGCGGCGTAGCCGACGGCGTCGTACGCCTCGGCCGCCCACGGTGGCGGAGCCTTGCCGTAGCGGGTGCGGTAGGCGGCGGCGAACGCCCGGGTCTTCGGGTCGGCCGCCGGGTCGCAGTACCCCGTGCTGATCCACCAGCCCGTGCCTGCCTTCAGGAAGGGCGTGCCGAGGACGTGTTCGTCGCCGCCGCGGAACCCGCGGTGCCCGGTGCCGGTCAGGGCCTCGGCACAGGCGGCGGCGCGGGCCGGGAGACCGCCCGCGAAGAGGACGGCCGTGTCCGGGTGGGCGGCGAGACCGTGGGCCACGTCGGTGAAGCCGGCGTCCGCGGCGACCTCGGCCACCTCGACGGTGCCCACCTTCAGCATCCCGTAGACGGTGACGCCCCGGACGGTGGCCTCGCCCTCGGCGGCGTCGGTGAGGTCGTACACGACGACGGTCCGGGCCGGCCGGGCCACCAGGTTGAGGTACTTCACGACGGCACCGGGCCCCGCGGTGCGGGTGCTGCGCAGGTTCAGCGAGCTGGTCGTGTTGGTGCTGTCGATGGCGTCGGTGTCGGCGCGGGTGACCAGCAGGCACACCCCCGCCTCGGTGCACACCGGCACGGCGGCGGGCACGGCCGTGTTGGTGCCGGCGCCGATCACCGCGTAGACCTCGCGGGCGGCCACGAGCCGGGCGGCCGCGGCGGCCGAACCGAGCGCGGTGCCCTGGTCGTCGGCGGTGCGCAGGGCGAGGTCGAAGGTCCGGTCGGAGCGGGCGTTGTGCTGGTCGACCGCCAGCTGCGCGCCGCGCGCCTGGGCCTGGACGACGGCGGTGGACAGGTCGCCGAGCAGCGCGATCGTACGGTCCGGCAGCGGGCCCTTGCCGGAACCCGGTGTCCCGGACCGGCCCCACCGCCACCACGCGCTGCCGCCGCCGACCGCGCTGACGCCGGCCGCCGCCGACGCGATCAGCAGCCGGCGCCGCGACGGGGCGGACGGCGCGTCGGCGAGCGGTAGCTCGGAGAGGGCGGTGTGTTCCGGCACCGGCAGGTCGAGGACGCGCGCGGCGCGGTCCGCGACCAGCGCGGGCAGGCCGGGCGGCAGCCACGACTCCGCCGTGAACTCACGGAAAGAGGAACGCAGTCGGGCGATTGTGGGGCGGTCGCCCGGTTTCTTCGCCAGACAGGCGCGCAGCGTCGGGGCGAGGTCCTCGGGGACGCCGGTCAGGTCCGGGTCCTCGCGCACCGTCCGGTACAGGACGGCCGCCGCGCCGCCGGTGCCGAACGGCGGTCGTCCGGTGGCCGTACGGGCGAGCACGCAGCCCAGGGAGAAGACGTCGCTGTGCGGTCCCACGGGCTTGCCGCGGGCCTGTTCCGGCGACAGGTAGCCGGGGGAGCCGATGACCGAGCCGTCCGTGGTGAGTGCCGTCGCGCCGACCGCACGGGCGATGCCGAAGTCGATCAGGCGCGGTCCGTCGGCGGCGAGCAGGACGTTCGCCGGTTTCACGTCCCGGTGGACGAGACCGGCCCGGTGCACGTCGTCCAGGGCCGCGGCGAGGGCGGCGCCCAGCGTCCGGACCGGACCGGGAGGCCAGGGGCCGTGCAGCGCGAGGGCCTCGGACAGCGGCAGGCCGGGCACGTAGGCGGTGGCCAGCCAGGGCGCGCGGGCGTCCGCGTCGGCCGTGAGCACGGGTACCGTCCAGCGGCTGGTGAGCCGGGCCGCCAGCTCCGTCTCGCGGCGGAACCGGGCCCGGAAGCCGGGGTCCCCGGCGTACTCCTCGCGGATCACCTTCAGTGCGACCCAGGCGCCGTGCGGTGACCGCGCCAGGTACACCACGCCCATGCCACCGGCCCCGAGCCGCCCCACCAGCCGGTGACCGCCGACGAACGAGGGGTCGGCGGGCTGCAGCCGCTCCAACTCCGCTACCCCTTCGTCCGCGCGGCCAGGATCGGCCCGATCTGCTCGAACCGCCCGTCGTGGACCTGGTGGATGTAGGTCTCACCGCCCATGGTCCGGGCGTCGGCGTTGAACTGGTTGTAGTCGTTGAAGGTGTAGGTGCGTGCGATGCCCCGGTAGGTGGCCTTGTGGAGCCGCAGGGCGAGCGCGAGCCGGTCGGGGCGGCCGCCGCCGGACGGCAGGGTTCCGGTGAACTCGCGCAGCACCATCCGAACGCTGTCGTACGCCTCGGCGCCGTACGGGTCCGGGACGCCGCCGTACCGCTTCCGCCAGGCCGCCGTGAACTGCTCGGCCGCCTTGGTCTTCAGAACGCTCGCGTCGACGACGGGCGTGACCGCGAACCAGCCCTCGCCCGCCGCGCCCGCGAGCTTCGGGAAGTCGGAGCCGTAGAGGAGGTGGGACATCCAGCGCGGCCCGGTGAAGCCCGCCGCGGACAGTTGCCGGGCCGCCCGGACGGTCGCGTCCAGCGGGCCGAAGTAGGCGAAGTCGCGGACCCTGCGGGAGAGGATGGCGGCGACGGCGGCCGGGGCGTCGTCGGTGTCCTCGGCGACGACCTTCGGGACCACCTCGGCGTGCAGCGACTCCCGCCACTGGTTGACCAGGAGACTGCCCTGGTCGTGCTCGACGGAGCCGCCGGAGCGGTCGATGACGATGCCCGCCGGGGCGGCCAGGCCCTTCAGCAGCGCATGCAGGGCGATCGCGGTGCCCGCCGCCTGGTGGCCGACCCCGGTCTGGAAGGAGACGGTCGGCGACCAGACGTAGTAGTCGTTCTGCCCGGTGGTGCTGCTGACATGGGTGAGCTTGGCCGAGCCGTAGACGCGCGAGGCCGCCCGCATCGTCAGCTCGGTGACCGGGCCGAGCACGGCCACGACGGCGCGGTCCGCGGCCAGTTCGTGGGCGACCGCGGTGGCCCCGTCGACGGTCCCGTGATCGTCCAGGACCCGTACCCCCAGGTCGAAGGCGCGGCCCGCGGTCGCGTTGTGTTCGGCGACGGCCAGCCGCGCGGCCCGCTCGCAGGCCCGCGCCAGGGGTGCCGCCGCCCCGGCCTTCGTCACCTGCACTCCGAGCACGTACGACGGCCGGGCCGTGGTCTTCTTCCCCGAGCCGTCGTCGCGGCCCGCCGCCCAGAGCGCCGCCCAGGTACCGCCGCCCGCCAGCAGCAGCGCGCCCCCGGCCAGCAGCAGGCGCCGCCGGGTGGGGCGGGCGGGCCGGCCGGTGCCGGGGTCGTCGAGCACCGTGGGCTCGATGTCCGGCAGGGCGAGGCTCTCCGCCGCCCGGGCCGCCACCATGCGGGCGACCGGGTCCGGCAGCCAGGCCGACGGCGACTGCGCCGCGTCGGCGGTCGGCGGCCGGAGCCGGAAATCCTCGGCGAGCCGCAGCCGCAGGTCCGCGGCGCCGGGCCGCTCGCCGGGGTCCTTGGCGAGGCAGGCGTCCAGCGTCCCGCGGAGTCCGCCGGTGACCCCGTCGAGGTCGGGTTCGTCGTGCACCGTGCGGTAGAGCAGCGCGTCCGGGGCGCCGGTGCCGAACGGCGGGCGGCCCGTGGCCGCGTACGCCAGCACACAGCCCAGCGCGAAGACGTCGCTCGCCGCGCCGGCCGCCTCGCCGCGCGCCTGCTCGGGGGCGAGGAAGCCCGGCGTGCCGACCACCATGCCGGAGGCGGTCAGGGCGGTGTCGTCGGCGGCCCGCGCGATACCGAAGTCGATGAGCCGCGGCCCGTCGACCGCGAGCAGTACGTTGCCCGGCTTCACGTCCCGGTGCACCAGCCCCGCCGCGTGCACGGCGGCCAGCGCCTCGCCGAGCAGCGAGCCCAGCACGCGTACGGCCGGCGGCGGCAGCGGTCCGTGCGCGGCGACCGCCTCCGCCAGCGAGGGACCCGCCACGAACCCGGTCGCCAGCCACGGCTCCTGGGCCGTGGCGTCCGCGCCGAGCACCGGTACCACCCAGGGGCTGTCGACCCGGGCCGCCAGCTCGGCCTCCCGCGCGAACCGGGCCCGGAAATCGTCGTCGTCGGCGCCCTGCGCCCGGATCACCTTCACGGCGGCCAGCGCACCCGTCTCGGAACGGCCCAGGTAGACCACCCCCATACCGCCGGCGCCGAGCCGCCGCAGCAGCCGGAAACCCCCGACCGACGACGGGTCGGAGGGCCGCAGCGCCTCACTCATCGCCCGCTCCCTTCACCTCGGTGGACGAAGTCGCGGACGGGGCGGCGGACGGGGCGGCGGACGGGGTGGCAGACGGGGTGGCGGACTCGGAGGCGGACTCGGAGGCGGACGAAGCGGCGGACGGGGCGGCCGAGGACCGGTCCCGGCCGTAGCGGTCCACGTTCGCCGTCACATAGCCGACGCCCGTCAGCGCGGCCTCGGTGAGGGCCGTCTGCTCCTTCTCGCTCTCACCCGCGGCGTGCCGCACGGTCGCCGCCACGGTCACCGGGCCGAGGCGGTGCTTGTACCAGTCGAAGTCACGGGCCTTCGGGTCACCGTCCACGACGTACTCGCCGTACTCGGTGAGGTCGTCGTCCGTGGTGGCGGTGCGCTGTTCGGCGAACGGATCGCCGCGCGAGGTCATCTTCTGCACGGTGTCGGTCGCGTTGAGCCGTTCCTGCGGGCAGCGCAGCGGCTCCTCCAGCGAGGACGCCATGTCCCGGCGGGCCTCGCGGACCGAGGCGTGCACGGTGACCGTGAGGGACACGTACACCGCTCCCGTGCCGCCCGTGCCCTGCCGGACGAACGACCTGGTCAGGCTCGCCAGCACGGTCGACGGGAGCGCGTCCCGGCGCCACAGGCAGTCCGCGCCGAGCACGGCCCAGCTGGTCGGCCCCAGCTCGTACGGGTCCCGTCTGCGGTACCCGGTACCGAAGTAGTCGGGCTGCACGGTGAGCCCGCGGACGAACGCGACGGCCTCGGCCCGCGTCTTCGGCGCGGCGGACTCGGCCAGTGTGTACGGCTGGTTCGCCGTGGTCGGGGAGGGACTCGCGCCCCCCGCGGCACTCGTGCCCGCCGTCTTCTCCGGCGTCGCCCGGCCGTCGCCGTGCCCGCCGTTCGTGCAGCCCGCGAGCAGCAGTGCCACCGCCGCCGCGGACAGGACCGTTCCCCGTCCCATCACGCTCACCCCCCAGCAGACCGCCGTACGGCCCTCCCCTGGGGGCCGCAGGTCGAACGCTAGCGCCAACCTGTGTCAACTGGCCCCGCTGGAAAGTGAGTTGAGTCGAACGGTAACCCCTTGGCCATCAGCCGGTGACAGTTCTCACCGCGCGGGTGTCACCCCTCGACCGACACGGCGACCGGCGTCCCGGCTTCGATGGTGCGGCTGACCGTGCACAGCCGGTCGTGGGAGACGGCGACCGCCCGGGGCAGGATCGCGCGGGCGCGGTCGCCGGCCGCGCCCTCCGGGAAGGTGACGGAGAAGGCGACCGCGAGGTCCGTCATCCGGTTTCCGCCCTCGTCGCTCGCCTTGTGGCCGGTGACGGTGACCGTGAACGAGGCCGGCTCGACGTGACGGCTCGTGGACACGTCGACGTCCGCCGCCGTACAGCCCCCGATCGCGGCGAGCAGCAGTTCCACCGGGGTGAACGCGGTGCCGTCGCCGGTCCCGAAGGCGATCGTGCCGCCGCGGGCGTTCGTGGCGGTGAAACGGCCGGTGCCGGTGCGCTCGACCGTGACCAGGCGCAGGGAGTCTTCGTTCGTGGAGCTCATGGGGACGAACCTAGGGCACCGGCCGTCAGTGCAGGATGTTGACGGCCCGTGCCACCACCAGGACCACCGTCACCAGGGAGACCGAGGACTGCAGCATCATCAGCATCTTGGCCCAGTGCGACAACGGCATCACGTCGGTCGGGCTGAACGCGGTGGAGTTGGTGAAGGACAGGTACAGGTAGTCGAGGAAGCCCGGCTCCCAGTCCCGCGGTGCGGTCTCCGGACTCTGCATCTGCACGAAGAGGAAGTCCGCGTACTGGTGCCGGCCGAGGACCCGCGCCATCGGCCCCCCGCGGTCCCACTCCCAGTACCAGAGGGCGAACACGATGACGTTCGTCAGCCAGATGCCCCCGCCGGTCAGCAGCAGCGGCCCGGCGTCACTGCCCTCGGTGCCGTTCACGAGCCCCGCCACCAGCCGGACCGCCGACCAGCCGTTGGCCAGGCTGATCACCCCCATCAGCACCAGGCCCAGCAGCCGCAGCCACCGGGTGCGGGGCTCGACCCGCCGGGGGTTGCCGGCGATGACACCGGCCAGCAGCACCACCTCCAGGACCGGCAGCAGCCAGTACGGCTGGAAGGCGAGCCGGTGCGGCAGCATCACCTGCAGGGCGATCGCCACCAGTATCACGGCGGTCACCGCCCACCGCGGCTCGCCCTGGGTGGCCCTGCGCCACGCGGGCACCGCGTCGCGCTCGCCGCTCTCCAGCAGCCCCTCGATCCTCGCCAGCCGGTTCTCGGCGTCGGACATTCGGTCGTTCATGCTCATGATTGTCCCGAGCCCCGCCCCGATCCACCGACCGCCCCGGCCGTCGCCCCGCGCGGCGGTGCCTCCGCCTCCACGGCGGCCGGCCTTCGGGGCGGCAGCGTCACCGCCGGGGCCGGTACGGCGGCGAGGACCGACCAGGGCACCGCGGGCGGGAGGCCGAGGCCGAGGAGGGTGCCCGTGGCGGAGCTGCCGACGGGTCCCGGCGGCGGCCACCAGCCCGTCGACTCCCTTGTCGCACAGCAAGGACAGGTTGCAGGTGCCGCCGCGGGTGAGGTCGCCGGCCGGCACGGTGACCGGGTTGCCGGTGTCCAGCAGCACGGTGCGGGACGCCCGCCCGCCATCGCCGTCTCTTTGCGTTTGTGAGGATGCTGTAGGTGACAGCGAGGAGGGCTTCCGGCAGCCGGAGCCCCTCCCTACTCTCCGGTTCTCATGACAACAGAACACGCGCAGCAGTCTCAGGGGCACGGCGGGCACAGCCGCAGGCGTTTCCTGGCCGCGGGCGGGGGAGTGGTCGCCGGAGCGGTCGGCGCCCTCGGGGCCGCCGGTGGTGCGGCCGCCGCCTCCGGCAAGCGTGTCGCCGTCCTCGGCGGCGGAGTCTCCGGCCTCAGCGCGGCTCACGAACTCGCCGAACGCGGCTACGAGGTGACGGTCTACGAGTACTACGACGCCCTCGGCGGCAAGGCCCGCTCGATGGACGTCCCCGGGACCGGAACGGGCGGCCGCAGGCCGCTCCCCGGCGAGCACGGCTTCCGCTTCTTCCCCGGCTTCTACCGGAACCTGCCGGACACCATGCGCCGCATCCCCTTCCCCGGCAACGCGAACGGCGTGCACGGCAACCTCCGCAACGGTACGGAGGAGTTGTTCGCGCGCGACTCGGGCCGCCCGGACCTGCACTTCCCGCTCCGCCGGGTCACCACCCCGCCCGCGCCCGGCGACCTCACCCCGTCCTGGATCCGCGACCAGGTCCTGTCGGTGCTGGACCTCGGGACCCGCCTGCCCGCCCAGGAGGCCGCCTACTTCGCCGACCGCCTCCTGGTCCACCTCACCAGTTGCGACGCCCGCCGCGAGGACCAGTGGGAGAAGGTCGCGTGGTGGGACTTCATCCGGGCCGGCGAGATGAGCCGCGAGTACCAGGTGCTCCTCGGCATCGGCCAGACCCGCAACCTCGTCGCCACCCGCGCCGAGGTCGCCTCCACCCGCACCGTCGGCCGCGTCATCATCGAGGCCCTCATCCTGTGGGGCCTGCTCGGCCGCGGCATGGACGGCGACGCGGACGTCGACCGGGTGCTGAACGCCCCGACCAGCGAGGCCTGGATCGACCCCTGGGAGACCCATCTGCGCTCCCTGGGCGTCGAGTTCGTGCTCGGCACCGAGGTCCGGGAGATCCTGTACGACGGCGGCCGGGTGACAGGCGTACGGGTGGCGGCCCGCGACGGCAGCCGGCAGCGCACCGTCACCGCCGACCACTACGTCTGCGCCCTCCCGGTCGAGCACGCGCGCGCGACCTGGGGCGCGGCCCTGCGCGCCGCCGACCCGCAGCTCGGCCGGTGCGACGCGCTGAAGACGGACTGGATGACCGGCGTGATGTTCTACCTGCGCACACCCACCCCGGTCGTGCACGGCCACATCAACTGCCTCGACTCGCCCTGGGCGGTCACCGGCATCGGCCAGGCGCAGTTCTGGGACGTACGGGACTTCTCGCGCGACTACGGAGACGGGCAGGTCCACGAGTGCCTGTCCACGATCGTCTCCGAGTGGGACAAGCCCGGCATCCTGTACGGCAAGACCGCCCGTGAGTGCACCAAGGACGAGATCGTCGCCGAACTGTGGGCCCAGCTGAAGGACGGGCTGAACGACTCGGGCAGGACGACGCTCAGGGACGAGGACCGGCTCGGCTGGTTCATGGACCCGGCGGTGACGGGCCTGGGCGGCCCCGACCCGCGCAACCGCGAACAACTCCTCATCCACCCCACCGGCACGCTCTACCACCGCCCGTCGGCGAGGACAGCGGTGCCGAACCTCTTCCTGGCGGGCGACTACATCCGCACCGACGTGGACCTCGCGACCATGGAGGGCGCCAACGAGTCCGCCCGGCGCGCCGTCAACGCACTCCTGGACGCCGACGGTTCGGGCGCCGAACGGTGTCGCGTCTGGGAGCTGTTCCGGCCACCGGAGCTGGAGCCCCTGAAGCGGGTCGACGAGGTGCGCTATCGGCTGGGCCTGCCCAACACCTTCGACCTGGGGTAGGCGCGGTCCGGCGGCGGACGGACAACTCCCTGATCCCGGAGCGTCACGGCGGACGGGCCGAGGGCGACCGGCTCTCTGGCGGGGCCGCGTTGTCCGACGGGCCGGGTCGCCTCGGCGTGGGCGCTGGTTCGGGCCGTGGCGGAACGGGTCACGCCATGGCCTCCGCCAGGCTCGCCTGCACCTTGAGGGCCTTGTCGGCGCCGGTGAGTTCCAGCAGGCGCCGCAGCTGTGCCGGCGGCGCGACCACGCGCAGGTCGGTCGTGTGATGGGTGCTGATCAGCAGATTCAAGAAGGTCGAGTCGGCGAAGCCGACGCCGCGGGTGTCCACCACCACCCGGGAGCACGTGTCGGCGGCCGCCTGCAGCGCGTCCGTGAGCGGCGCGATCGTGGCGGCGTCGTAGGCGCCCTGGACCACGAACACCCGGGTGCCGTGCGACTCGTACTGGACCACCCCGGACGGCCCCGGCTGTGCACGTCCGGCCCCGGGCTGTACGGGCCCGCCCTGGCGTTCGGCCTCGTCCCTGACCAGCATCGACAGCAGGGAGGCCACCGTCAGGCCCGCCTCGGCGGGATGGCGCAGCACCTTGCTCGGGTCGATCCGGTAACGGTTGGAGCGGCCGCTGCGGGTGTGGGAGAGATAGCCGTCCCGTTCCAGGTCCGAGATGATCTTCTGGACCGCTCGCTCGGTGAGCCGGCAACGGGCCGCGATGTCCCGGATCCGCGCGCTGTGATTGTCGGCGATGCTCGCCAGGACGCGCGCGTGACTCGTCACGAACGTCCAGCCGCTGTGCGGCTCAGGAACTCCGTCGGCTGCCACCATGGCCCAAATCGTACGACCGTGTTTTCGTGCAGGCAAAAACACGAACTGAAGTTCACGTACACCTTGACGGGTCAGGGGGAGCGTACGACGCTTGAGGGGGCATGTGCAGAGGAGGCGATCATGCTGGAACCGTCGGAGGAAGTGCCGTTCGCGAGCGAAGGCGGCGGCCGTGTGACCGTCGGCGTGAGCGGCGAGTTCTGTCTCGACAACAGCCACGAGCTGCGGGGCACCCTGCTCGACGCCCTTGCGAGGTCCGCCGAGGGCGTGGACCTGGACCTCGGCAAGCTGACGTTCGCGGACTGCAGCGCACTCAACGTACTGCTGGACGCCCGTGCTCAGGCGGTCGCCGCGGGGAAGACGATCACCGTCACCGCCGTCAGTCCCGCCGTGCGGCGCCTGCTGACCTTGACGGACACCTACGCACTGTTCTCCGCCGCCCCCGACGGACCGGCCGCATCCGACGGCACCGGTCCGCCCGCGGCGGACGACGGGCGTCCGCGGGCCGAGGCGGTCCGCCTTCGCCGTGCGATGCGCACCCGTCCGGACATCGACCCGGCGCGCGGGGCCCTCACGGCCACCCGGCGTGGGAGATGCTGGTCACGACATCCGAGAACCCCGACACGGAACTGCACGACCTCGCCGGGCAAGCGCTGACGACCGTCCACGGCGCTTGGCCGACGCTCAGCTGCCGAACCCCGTTCGGAAGCCGCCGCTCACCGCAGCCGCAGCCGCAGCCGCAGCCGCCGCCACAGCCCGCAGGGCCGACGGCCGGCCGCACGGCGTCGGACCCGGGGACCTACCCTCGGTCGCGCGGTCCGTCCGGTGCGTCCGTACCCGGTGGCGGCGGGCCGATCCAGTCCGGTCCGGGCGCGTCGAACCGCTCGCTGTAGTCCCCGCAGGGAAGCGGCTCCGTGGGCTCGGGACCGACCCGCAGCCCGTCCAGCAACAGCCTCAGATAGCGCCGCCACAGGTCCGGCCGTCCGCTCCGCTCGGTCACCGCGGCCAGCATCTGCTGCATCACGACCAGGTCCCAGGGCTCCGCGTCCGGGCGCAGGACGCCCTGCTCCTTGGCCCGCTCGACCACGAGATCGACGTTGCGCCTGATCCGCTCCCGGTGGCGCAGCCCCGCCGGCACCGTGCGGTCGCTGTGGAGCACGACCTCGCGCAGGCCGCGGTCGAGCGCCTGCAGTTCGGCCACCCGCTCCAGGCTGACCGTCAGCCCGCGCCAGGCGTCGGCGTCCTCGGCCCCCTCCCGGGTGGCTTCCTCGACGCGCGCGAACATGTCGTCGACCAACTCGTCGATCAGGGCCTGCTTGTTGGGGAAGTGGCGGTAGGCCGTCCCCACCCCGAGCCCGGCATGGCGGGCGACGTCGTCCAGGGTCGCCTTCAGCCCGTGCTCGCGGAACACCTCGCGTGCGGCGGCCAGCAGCCTGCCGCGGTTCAGTTCGCGGTCGCGCCGCGGCCTGGGCGCACGCGCCCCACCGGAACCGCCGGCTTCGCCGGATGCGGAGGGTGCCGCCATGCGGAGGTCTCACTTTCGGGGCCGTACGGTCGTCCTGGCACATCGTACGGCCGCGCCGTCCGGGGCCGCGGCGGCGTCGAACGCGCATCGCGACCGGTCAAGGCCGCGCCGGGAACTGTGCCATCCCTGCCAGCGCGGCGGCCTCGCCGGAGCTGCCGGCGCGCTGGCTCTGGAAGGCCGGCGCGAGGACGAGGCAGGCGCCGCCGCCGAGTCCGGGCAGGGTGCATGCCAGGACGGACAGCGCGGGCGCGGTGACGAGAAGGGTGATGCCACCCGCCGCGAGGACCGAAGCCCCGGCCGCGGTCCAGCGCTGGTCGTACCGGCCCCGGGTGGGCAGGGGCAGCAGGCTGCCGGCGGCCGGCGAGACCACCTGGTAGTAGAAGAGCATCCATCCGGCCGCGGTGCTGCTCGTGCCGCGGTCGGATGGATGCTGGGCAGCCACGCGACGGCGGTGCAGAAGGCCAGGGACCGCAGGCCCATGAAGAGGGTGACCTGCCAGGCGAGCCGCGACGGTGAAGGCGACGCCCCAGGCCAGGGCGGTGTGCCAGGAACCCGGCACGGAATGGGCCAGGGGCGCGGATATCCCGGAGGAGACCGCTGTCATCCGGCCCATGACGGTCACGTAGAGAGCACTGACGCACCGGGGGATCGCGTTCGTACCCGAACGGGCCGACGGATCGGCGAAGGACGTACCGAAGCCGACGGCCACCGAGGTGGGCTGGCTTCGGGCGGCCGTTCGGTGTCCGCTCCGGTCGTGGGAGATCTCCGGAGATCTCCCACGACCGGAGCGAGAACAGTCGGGGTATCTGGGATCAGCCGGCGCAGAGGGTCAGGTTTATGGTGGCGCCGATGGACACGGTCTTCGGGCTGTGCGGGTCGACCGCGTGGACCGAGCCCGGCTTGCCGTCCTTGCCGCAGTCCACTTTGCTGACCGTGCCGAGCTTGAGCCGGCTCTTCAGCAGCAGTTGCTTGGCGAAGTCCAGGTCGAGGCCCGCGAACTCCAGAGGGAACTTGCTGTCCTTCAGCAGCACGTTGGTGGCGTCGTTGCCGGCCGCGGTGGTCGCGGTGGTCGCGGCGGCGGGCTTCACGGCGTGGGAACCGCTGGTAACGGCGGTGGCCAGGGCGGTGCCGCCGCCGGCCACGATCAGGGCAGCGGCGAGACCCGCGATGGCCGTGACGCGCCTGCGGCGGGTCTTGCGCACGATGCCGACGGTGTCGACGGACGGCGCGTCGGCGGAGTTCGCGAATTCGTTCATGGCGTTCACCAGTTCTTCCTCGAAGGATGTGTAACCGGGGCGGCCGGAAGGCCGTGCATCGTGTGAAGTCATCGGTTTCCTTCCGTGGGCCGCTGCGGTGAAGGGCCGGAGAGCGCGGGGAACTGGCTTCTCAGCTTCTCGATCCCACGAGCGAGCTGGGACCGTACGGTACTCGCCGAGATGTTCAGATCGGCCGCGATCTCCGCGTCCGACAGGTCGTGGAAGTACCGCAGGACCACGACCGTGCGCATACGCATCGGCAACTGCTGAAGAGCGCGAACGAGCTGGTCCCTGCTGTCTATCTGCCCGTACTCGTCCCCAGGAGCGGCCCGGTCGCCGCCGCTGTCGGGGTGCGGGGTCGTGCGGCGGAATCTTCGCCAGCGGTCGTTCGCCAGGTTCACCATGATCCGCCGCACATAGGCGTCGGGGGCGTCCTTGGCGGCGATCGTGCGCCACTTGCGGCAGGTCCGTTCCAGGGTTTCCTGGAGCAGGTCCTCCGCGGCTTCGCGGTTTCCCGTCAAGACGAGGGCGCCACGGAACAGGGCGGCGGACCGGGCGGCGACGAAAGCGGGAAAGTCCATGTCCAGCGACTCCGTCCCGCCGCGCTCGGCGCCCAGCTTCCACTCGGTTGCCAGATCCACACGCTCCTCCCTTCCTGTCACCCCTCCTCGACGGGGAATCCCCTCCATCTGCTGCACGGGGGAGATGAGAGCTGGGTCACAACGAGCGGGGCGGGTTGCACCGGGACTGGGCTGCGGGACCTCTTCGCCCGCCTGGGCGCACGGGGGAGAGGCACGCACCGCCTGAACGGTGACGCCCTGACCGTCTCCGGGCATACGGTGGCCGACCTCGCCGAACAGGCACCCGCCCCGGACGGAGAGGTGTTGCGTCCCTTCATGGACCCGGTGAACCCGGAGCCGGGTCTGCTGATCCTGCGGGGCACCCTCGCGCCCGACGGCGCCACCGCCAGGGTGGCCGGAGTCGGCACCGCCCGCAGGCAGTTCTCGGGACCGGCCCGCGTCTTCGCCGGGGAGGACGAGGCGATCGCCGCCCTGAGCGAGTTCGCTCGGCCCCGGCGACGTGATCGTGCTGCGCGGCATGGGGCCGCGCGGTGGCCGGGGCACCGTGTTCGCGGCCAGTTTCGCGGCAGCCCTCAACGGCGCCGGGCCGGGCGGGCAGGCCACGTCGTCACCGACGGCGAGCTCTCCGGCCGCACCCACGGACCGGTCGTCGGTCGGGTCATGGCCGAGGTGGCGGACGGCGGGCCGCTCGCCGGCGCGCGGGACGGCGACCGGATCTCCGTCGACCTCGACGCACGGCTGCTCGACACCGACGCCCCGCGAAACGGAGCTCCGGTCACCGCTGGCGACCCCCAGACCGAACGAGGCCGGCTCGGCCGGTACGCCGCGCTCGTGGGCCCCATCCAGCAAGGGGCTGTACTGCGCCGCCCCCGCCACCCTGCGCAGGCCAGTGCACCCGGGCTCTCCTGGTACTGCTGCCCTACCTGGCCAGGCGGGCGAGCACCAGGTTGGGGTCCTTGGCGGTGTTCCAGGCGGCGCTCAGTACGTAGACGGTGCCGCCGCGCAGGGCGATGGACGTGGGGCTCTGCAGACCGTCCGCCGGGCTCAGCACGGTGGCGTGGCTGCCGTCGCCCTGGACGAGCGTGACCTCGTTCGGCCCGTCCAGGGCGGCCAGAAGCTGGTCGCCTCGGCCGGTGAAGGCGAAGTCGTCGATTCCCGGCATGCCGTCGGCCCGGATCTGTGCCTGTCCGGCGCGTCCATTGCGGAGGACGGGGATGCGCAGGACGGTGCCCCGGTCGAGGTTGGTGGCCCAGACCGCGCCGTTGTGGACCTTCAGTCCGTTGGCACCGAGAAAGCCGTTGGAGGCGAGTTCGGGGGCGGTGGACCAGGCGGTCGCGGTGCCGCCGGTGGTGGGTACCTTCCAGATGGTGCCGAGCACGGAGTCGGCGACGTAGAGGGTGTGAGTGTGCGCGTCCAGGCCCAGTCCGTTGGGCAGGCCGTCCGTGGGCAGCGCGGCGATCCGCTCGGGTCGGCCGCCGGGGCGCATCCTCCACACGCCGGTGAGGTCGGCGGTGCCGGTGGCGTACAGGAAGTACAGGGTTCCGTCGTGGGCCCGGGTGATGCCGACGGTCAGCGGGAAGCCCAGAGCGGGCGTGTGGACGCCGCCGTCGGCGGGCTTGGGCAGGGTGGCCAGGATCCGGACGGTGCCCTCGGGGGAGACCTCGGCGATCTGGCGGGCCTTGGCGAAGGTGACGTACGCGCGGCCGCCCGGGGCCAGGGCGACGTTCTCCGGGGTCTGGCCCTGGGCCAGGTCGAAGTGCGCGGCGATCCGCGCGTCGCTCAGCGGCGCGGAGGCGGCGGAGGCGGGAGCGGGGCTGAGCACTGTCGCAGTGGCGGCGACCAGAGCGCCGACCTCCGCAGCGGACATGAAGAGCTTCTTGAACATGGCTTCTTTCTCGTCTTCGGGTTGTTTTCAGGCATGGGGCAGCGACATGCCGACGCATGAGCCTGGGTACGTGGGTTGTGCCTGCGGGGGTGGTGTCCCGCGGGAGCCTTGAGGTAATGCGGGTCAAGGCCGGGGAGCGGACGGGCTTCGGCTTGTCGACGCAACGCCCGGTGACGGCGTGGGTGTCAGCTCCTGTCGGTGCCGGGTCGTGGCCGCACCGTGTCGGAGGACAGGTCGGTCCGCACGGTGGCCTCGCCGGTGGCCTGGGCGAGCAGGGCGAGAGCGGCCCGGGAAGGCGAGCCCGCCTCGGTGGTGGCGACCACGACGGCGGGGCCCTGCCCGCTGCTCATGGTCTGCTGGATGACGGTCAGCGGCCCGACCAGCGGATGGTGCATCTCGTAGTCGGCGACGGCGCAGGCTTTGACCCGGTGGTCGGCCCACATCAAGGCGAACTCGGCACTTTTCGCGGACAGTTCGCCCAGGAGCGCGTGCAGTGCCGCGTCCTGCGGGTACTGGGCCGCCACCAGGCGCAGATTGCCGACCACGGCCCTGGCCTTGCTCGGCCAGTCCGCGTACAGGTCTCGGACATGGCCGTCGAGGAAGACCAGCCGGGCCATGTTGGGACGCTGCGTCGGCCGTCCAGGGGCATCGAAGTCCAGATGCCCGGCGAACAGCGCATGGCCCAGACGATTCCACGCAAGCACGTCGCTACGCCGGCCGACCACGATCGCGGGAACCTCGCCCAGCACGCCGAGGAACTGACATGTCGCCTCCGGTACCCGTTCCGGCGCCGGCCGTCGGCCCCGGGTGCGTTGCCTGTCGACTCGGGCGAGGTCGTGCAGGTACCGCCGCTCGGACTCGTCCAGCCGAAGAGCCCCGGCGATCGCATCCAGAACCTCGGGCGACGCGCTGAGCGACTGTCCCTGCTCCAGCCGCGTGTAGTAGGAGGTACTCACCCCCGCCAGCAGCGCAAGCTCCTCGCGGCGAAGCCCCGGCACCCGCCGGCGCTCCCCGTAGGTGGGCACCCCGATGTCCTCCGGTCGCAGCTGGGAGCGCCGCGCCTGCAGGAAGTCTCCGAGCTGCGTCTTTCCGTCCATGGCTCCGAGTATGGGCCGCCTCGCGAGGCCGAGCCTGACCCAGCCGTGGATAGGCGACGGCGGGTCTGGTTGCGCGGCCCGTGTCCCCGATGAAGTGGGAGGCACCGGATCCGGCACCCCGCCCTCACCAGGAGACCGTCATGACCACCACCACCGGAAACGACCCCATCGAGGCCCTGGACGCGGCCGACTTCGCCTTCACCAGGCGCACTTGGGTCGACGCCGCGCCCGCCCGCGTCTACGAATTCGTCAGCGACGTGTCCGCGATCAGCCGCTGCAGCCCCGACGCCGGCGACGTCGCTTTCGACCCGGACTCCGGCCCCTGGACCGGCGCATGGTTCAGCGGCCGCAACCGCAGGGAAGCCCGGGTATGGACCAGCCGCTCCCAGATCGTGCGAGCCGACCCCGGAGCAGCTTTCGGCTTCGTCGTCGGCGGTGCGGAGAACGGCATCGTGCACTGGGAATGGACCCTCACCCCGCAGGGCCGAGGAACCGTCGTCCAGCAGTCCTGGCGACTGCTCCGCCTCGATCGGGTGCTTGGCACCACCCGCGCGGACCTGGATGCGCTCCGTCGGCACATGACGGTCAGCGTCGAGACCACCCTCACCGCCCTCGCCGAGTGGCTCGCCGAAGAACGCCGGAGATGACACGGCGTTCCGACCACCGCGGACGGGGTACCTGCCGTCGGCGGAGAGCAGTCCGCGTCCCCGAGCGCCGTCGCTTCCCAAGCTGAGAGGACGAGTTCGGACCTCGTCACCCGCTCCAGATCGCAACCCCAGGTCAGCGGCCTGGGGGAAGCCGGAGCCGGCGGGCTTGGGTACGATCCGGTCGGCCTTGGCGCGCGTGTATGTGGCAAAGGAGCTGTCGCAGGTGCCGAGGACTCGTCGCCGCGCTTGAAGCGGGTCACCTTCGCGCCCAGCGCCATTGCAGCCCCGCAGCGGAGTCCCGGGCTTGCGGAGTCCGAAGCCGAGGCGGGCCAGACAGGGCAGGCCGGTCATGAGGTGCCAGACACTCGGGTCGACGCCCGCCGCGTGCGCCCGCAGGAGCACTTCGTCGTCGCGGGGATCAGGCACTCGACCTCCCGTGACTCCAGGACGTCGGCGGTGCCGTAGCCGCCTTGGGCGATGGCTTTCCTCGATTCCCGAGGCGGGGGCATCGGCGTCGAGACAGAGGCCGTCGGGGACGCCGGCCGGCGTCCCGCCACCTGGTGAAGGTGCTCGCCTCCTGCGGGGCGACGGAGCAGGCGCCGCTCGTCATGCACGGGATGTCACGCCTGCCGGACCGGTTCCTGCAGCTGTCGATCGCGCGGCTGGACTGTCCGCACGGCAACCTGCCGGACTCGATCCGCTACATCGGCGCGTTGCCTGCCGGGGCGGGCCGGAAGGCGGACCTTCCGACGTGGTGGGACGAGGTCGCGTCAGCGCGCCGCGTGGTCGTGGTGTCTCAAGGGACCGCGGCGAACGTCGACTTCACCGAGCTGGTCCAGCCGACACTCGATCCCCTGGCCGGTCTGGACGTGCTGG
Source organism: Streptomyces sp. NPDC090499 (assembly GCF_044769305.1). Classification (NCBI taxonomy): domain Bacteria; kingdom Bacillati; phylum Actinomycetota; class Actinomycetes; order Kitasatosporales; family Streptomycetaceae; genus Streptomyces; species Streptomyces sp. NPDC090499. Next base: position 223,990 of record NZ_JBIVXP010000002.1, on the reverse strand, counting down.
TGGTCGCGACGCCGGGGCGTGACGCCGAGCCGGAGAGGGTGCCGACGAACGCCCGAGTCGCTGAGTTCTTCCCCTTCGACGATCTGCTGCCGCATACCGACGTCCTGGTGAGCAACGGCGGATTCGGCGGGGTGCAGCAGGCACTCGGCGACGGCGTGCCGATGGTCCTGGCCGGCCGGGCGGAGGACAGGGCCGAGGTGACGGCGCGTGCCGCGTGGGTGGGCGCTGCGATCAATCCGGCCACACAGCGCCCGGAGGCGCAGGACGTGCGGGCGGCGGTCGAGAGGGTGCTGACGGAGACGTCCTGTCGAGAGCGTGCCGCGGAGCTGGTGGCGGAGTACGCCCGGCACGACGCGCTGACCGCGATCCACGAAACCGTGACCGAACTCGGCCGGTGGACGGAGCGTTTTCAGCACGGCCTCTGATCGCGGTGCCGGAGATCCGCAGCGGACCACCTACGACACGATCACCTGCCCGCGGAGAACGGAACGGATGAGCGACGACATCGGTGGCGGACCGGGAACCGGAGTCCATGGCCGAGGCCGGCGCGGTGGTGGCGAGGGCGGCGGACGCGCCTGCGCTGTTGGAGAAGACGCCGAGGGTCAGTGGTGCCGTGGCGGTTGCACCGGCCATGAGTATGCGGCGGTTGATGGTGCGGCGCGGTCATCACTTCCGCCACAGGCTCCTAGCTCCGGCTGTCCGCCCCGTCCCGTGAGGATCCCGGAGCCCCGGTACGCCCCGCCTGCCGCACGGTCGGAACAGCGGTCGGAACACCGGCCTGGGCGAGGAGACACAGCGCTGCCGCTGACGTGGTACCGGCGTCGGCGGTCGCCACGACTATGCGCTGGCCCTCCTCCTGCGGGACGTTCAGGGTCTGGAGGTTGAGCTGCATGCGGCCTACGAGCGGATGGTGCATGCGGTACGTCGCGAGGTCCCACTTCCTGACCCGGTGCTCGGACCACATCGTGGTGAACTCCGTGCTCTTCATGGCCAGTTCACCGATCAGCGCGGCCAGCCGGGGATCGTCCGGATGCTGTCCGACGACGAGCCGCAGCTTCCCCACCACGTCCCTGGCCTTCTTCGGCCAGTCCACGTCGTACAGGTCCCGGGTGTGCGCGTCCAGGAAGACCAGCCTGGCCGTGTTCGGACGCTGGTCGGGCTGGTCGGGGATGTGCGGGTCCAGATGCCCGGCGAACAGGGCGTGTCCCGTACGGTTCCAGGCCAGCACGTCGCTGCGGCGCCCGAGCACGACCGCGGGCGCGTCGCCGAACGCGCCGAGCAACTGCCGGGTTGTGTCACCCGCCCGCTCCGGCGCGGCCCTGCGTCGGGTGCCGGTGCGGCGCGAGGCACGAGCCAGGTCGTGCAGATGGACGCGCTCCACCTCGTCAAGACCGAGGGCACGGGCCAACGCGTCCAGCACCTCCGGTGACGCGTTGAGCGAGAGACCCTGTTCCAGCCGCGTGTAGTAGGACAGGCCCACCCCGGCGAGCTGTGCCAGCTCGTCGCGGCGCAGACCCGGCACGCGACGGCGCTCTCCGAAATCCGGGAGTCCCACGTCCGCAGGCTGCAACTGCGACCGGCGGGTCTTGAGGAACTCCCCCAACCGCGGCTTCTTGTCCATGCGTCGAGTATCGAGCACCCGGACGCCAGGCAGCCTGCCCCTGGCAAGGGCAGGCTACGAGCGGACGGCGCCAGCACACTCGGAGCCACGAGCAGGACGCAGGGCCGGCCCCGGAACGGAACACGGGCGGGGGCCGGCCGGCGTCACCGGCCCGGAACCCGGTACGGCGGCCTTGCCGTCCACACGGCGCCGGCTCCGGCTCGGCCCGACTCACCTGGACACGGCATCCCCGCCCACCCCGTCCTGGACGCGATGTCCGGCGTACCGGACGGACAGCGACTTGGAAGGAAACGCCACCCGGGCGGGCCCGCCGAGCCGGCGTCTCTCTCCCCGTGCCGGCTTCGAAGAAACACCCATGAAAGGGAAACAACATGACCGCGCTCTACACCACCGAGGCCCTGTCGACCGGTGACGGCCGCAACGGCGAAGTCCGGTCCCTCGACGGCGTCCTGGACGAGGTCCTGGCGGTCCCGAAGGAGATGGGCGGCCCCGGCGGTGACAGGACCAACCCGGAGCAGCTCTTCGCGGCAGGATACGCCGCCTGCTTCCACAACGGGCTCCGCCTGATCGCGAGCGGGCAGGGGGTCGAACTGCGCGCCTCGACCGTGCAGTCGAAGGTGAGCCTGCTGGCGCGGGAGGCCGGCGGTTTCACCCTGGCCGTGTCGCTGACCGCGCACCTGCCGGGCCTGGAGCAGTCCACCGCCGACCAGCTGATGAAGGCCACCCATGAAGTGTGCCCGTACTCCAACGCCATCCGGGGGAACATCGAGGTGACCCTCACGGCCACGGTCCGATAAAGGACTTCGGACGGCCGACGCCCCCGAGGAGACTCAACGGCTGCCGCGGCCGCGTGGTGGCGGCAGCCGTGCCGTTCGGTCGCTGGTGGCCCGCGCGGCTCCGGTACAGGCCGTGGAGCGGGACCTGCGTTGCGTGACCTGGCGGAACGTGGTGCCGCTGCGCTGCCCGCGTTCCGTGACACAGAACGTCCCTCACGGATCGGGCCGCCTGGCAACCCCGGCACTTCGCTCTCCTTGCCGCACCCCTGGCGCCTGCAGCCTGCCTGAACGACCAGGACACGTCGGCGCCGGACGCTCTCGCCTCCGCCGCGAAGCCCTGAGCCGCCGCTCCCGCTTCCCACAGCACAGAAACCGCGTACCCAGTGACCGATATCGGACTTACCGCCGACGACCCGTTCCCTCTGTCCGCCTTGGCCGACGGTACGTCGATGTCCGCGGCCCCGCGGCAGGTCGTGCGAGTACGCCGCGGAACACGGCTGGGCCTGCCCGGCATGGACGTCTTCGGCCGCGGTGGGCGGGACGGCGCGGAGTGCCGCCGTGCGAACGCCCCCGTTCCGCCGCCGCGTTCCCCGCGCGACGGCATCGGAACCCCGGCATCCGCCACCGCCCGGTTGATCGTGGACGGCGGTGCGAACGCGTGAAGTCCAAGCTCGATCCGCTGTCCACGGCGGCGATGGCGGTCACCGTGCTCTCTGTCTCGGCCACCGCCCCACTCACCGCCTTCGCCTCCGCCTCGCCGCTCGCCATGGCCTTCTGGCGCAACTGCCTGGGCTTCGCCGTACTCGGGCCTTTCCTGCTGTTGCTGCGCCGTGGCGAGGTGGTGCGTGTCGCGCGCGGCGAGCGCGGCGTGCTGCGCCGGGAGCAGTGGCGGCCTCTGGTCTTCGGCTTCCTCGCGGCCACGTCGCTCGCCCTGCACTTCGCGTCCTTCATGACGAGCACCCGGCTGACCTCGGTCGCCATGTCCACGGCACTCGTGGCCACCCAGCCCGTCTGGCAGGCCCTCATCGCCGCGGGCCAGGGCGTCCGGACGTCCCGCCGGACCTGGGCGGGTCTCGCGCTCGCGGTGGTAGGAGCGGCCGCGGCGGGCGGTCTCGACATCAGGTCCGGCGGTACGGCGTTGCTGGGGGACCTGCTCGCCCTGGGCGGGGCCGTCGCCCAGGCCGGGTACACCGCCCTGAGCGAACGGTCGCGGGCGGATGTGAGCACACCGCTGTACTCGACGTTCACTTCGATGGTCTGCGGTCTGGAACTCCTCGCCGTCTGCCTGCTGGCCCACATCCCGCTGACGGGCTTCGACAGATCCACGCAACTGTCGCTGCTCGGGCTGCTGGTCCTTCCCCAGATCCTGGGGCTCGGCTCGCTGAACTTCGTCCTCGGCAGGACATCGGCGACGACCATCAGTGTCCTGCTCCTGCTGGAGACTCCGGTGGCGGCGCTCGCCGCGTGGTGGTTCATGGGGCAGGGCATCAAGCCCGCGACGGTGCCCGGGCTTCTGTTGATCATCGTCGGCGTCACGGTCGTGGTGACCAGCGGCGGCGCGGCACAAGCCGCGGCAGGGCAGGGCGGGCGCCGCAGTACGGGGATTGCGGAAGTACCGCCGTACCCGTCCTACGCTCCGTACACGCCCCAGCCCCTGCCCGTACGGCCCCGCCGGACGTTCCCGGACCCCGCCGGACGAGATCCCAGAGTGGACTGGGCGAGGCGCACGGGGGACGACAGTCCTACGGTCACCCTGGCCCTCCCCACCTACCACGGTGCGGGGGCGTTCGACACCCTGTTCTTGCGCGTGCCGCGCATGGAGGAAGAGGAGCAGGGCCCGACAGGAAGCTCTGACGAAAACAGCCGGCAGGGACCGGGTGGTGGGGCATGCGGGAGGCCTGCATGACGGTCACCGCGGACGGCGGACTGCGCCTGGTCGGCCCGCCGACCCCGCCCGCGGGCCGTCGGCGCCCGGCCGTCCTGCTGCTGCATGGATCCGGGCGGCTGGACCGCGACCCGATTCGCCGACAACCGGCACGGTGCGACACCCTTGTAAGGGAAAAAGCGTGACCGCCGCAACCCGTGTTCGCCGGCCGAGCGGCCTTGCCCTGTATTTCGCTGTCACGTTCACGACGACCTGGGCTTTCTGGCTTGCCGCGATCGCGTTCGGTGGATCGGTGAAAGGTTCCCCCGCGGGGTCGAGGGCAGCCTGGTGAGACTTCCCGAGCCGGACCACGACGGCGATGAGGGCTGAGCCCGGTCGGCCGGTACGGCCCGGCAGGTTCGTTGTCCCAGGCGGTCAGCGCCGGGGCGAAGCCGTGCCGGCGAGGGGAGAGCGGGTCAGTGGTGGGTGCGGCGGCGGGGTCGGTGAGGTCGACGCCGGCCTGCCGGTGCCAGACGTGACCACGGTGGTCATGTGCCCCGGTGGCGCCGTCCGGCGGACGGGGCAAGGATCGCCGCGGTCAGACCGTCCGGCCCTGTGGTGCACGGGCATCGCGTACCGTCGGGCAACCCAGTCGGCCGCGGGTGGCGATCAGCAGGACGGTGGCCGCGACGGTGGAGCTGAGCAGGAAGGCGTGCGCGGCGTCTGAGGTGGACAGGGAGGGGAACATGTCGGACCAGGCCAGGGAGAAGAAGTTGTTGACGCCGCAGTGCAGCAGCATGGCCAGCGGCAGGCTCTCCCGGGTGCGGTTGAACACCCAGGTCATGACGGAGCTGAAGGCGATCGCGGTGGCGATGAACTCCAGGGGCGTGGTCCAGGACACGTGCGGCCAGTTGCCCCACTCGGACATGAACAGCGGGAGATGCCAGGCGCCCCACAGCGGGCCGACGACGAGGGTGGCGCGCAGCGGGCCGTAGCGGCGCTGCAGGCGGGGCATGGCGAACTCGCGCCAGCCGGGCTCCTCGGCGAGGCCGGTGGTGATCATCTGCAGGATGATGCCGGGCAGGAACGCGGCCAGCACCGTGACGGGCGGCATCGCGGGGCCGTGTCCGGCCAGCGCGACCGCGGCGAGGGTCAACGCGGCGGGCACCGAGAACAGCACCACGAGGTACCAGCGCCAGCCGACCCGGAACTTGGTCATGCGACCGCGCCAGGCACGCAGTCCGGGGCGTCCCTCGGTGATCCCGGTGACGAGGAGGGCCGCGGTGATCGGGCCGAGGTAGGCGCCGGGCAGGACGCCGAGGAGCTGGGTGGTGCCGCCGACGCCGGGGAAGGCGAAGTGCCACAGGCCCAGACCGTTCTCGGACAGGATGTACGGGGTCCACGCCGTCCAGCTCAGCAGGTAGGCGAGGGAGAAGAACCAGGTCACGGGGCGGCGGCTGATGCTGCCTCGCAGGCCGGTCGCGCGGGCGGGGCGGGCCGGGCTTTCGATGGTGACGGGGGCTTGGATGCTCACCGTGGTCCCTTCGGAGGGGGCTGATGTGATGCGTCCAGCACACCAGCGCCGTGCCTGCGGATCATTGCCGTGCGCGCCCCAAGTGGTGGTACAGCAGGCTGTACTTGAGGGATCGTCAGCTCTGGCGGCTGCCGCCTCCGTGCGCACCGCCGCCTCGGGCTGGGTCGTCGCAGCGGGTACGGCGCCGGCGACGGCCGGCGTGGACGCGAGCCGGGTCACTGTGCGCGGACGGCGTCCGCGGGTGGAGTGCGCAGCGCCTGGCGGGTGGGGAGTTCGATGGTCAGGAAGGCCGTGACGGTGACCGTGAGCGCCAGCGCCGGCAGGAGCCAGACCGGGCCCGCGGGCCAGGGGCGGCCGAGGAAGCCCTGGCCCAGGAGGGCGAGGGGGATCACGGACAGCAGCACCGCGGTGGAGAGTGCGGTGGCGGCGGTCACCGCGGCCTCGCGTCGCATCATCGCGCGGATCTGACGCGGTGTGGTGCCGTTCAGGCGGAGGGCCCCCAGCTCGACCCGGCGCTGGGCAGTAGCGGCGACGAGCTTGTTGGCGATGCTGAGCAGCAGGTAGACGAGCAGGACCACGATGGTGGCCAGGTTGATCCACACCTCGGGCGGGGCGTCCCGCAGACCACCGGTGTTCGTGGCGTGCGTGTCCTCCAGGGCCAGTCCCGGGCGGGACGCGGCCAGAACGGTCAGGCCCTGCCGGGCCTTGTCCGTGCCGTCGGTGCGGATCAGGACCGACTGGTCGAGGCCGGCCGTGGTGTGTCCGGCCGCCAGGTCGTGGGAGAGGACGACCGTGCCGAAGCCCAGGCCGCGGGCGTAGACGGCGACGACCGTGGCCTCGACCGGGGCGCCGTCGCCGAGGACGAGACGCACCCGGTGGCCCACTTCCGCGGCGCGCGAGCGGGCGGCATCGCTGCTGACGGCGATGGTTGCGCCACTGAGACGGTCCAGGTTCCCCTCTCGTACGTCGAGGTCCAGAACGTCGGACGCGTCCGGGGTGAGGATCATCGCGGAGCCGGACTCGGTCTCGGTGTCGCCGAACTGCTTGAACGGCCACACCACGGTCGTCGAGCCGACCGGCACCGCAGCCTCCACACCGGGCGTCCCGCGTACGGCGGCGAGCGTGCCCTCGGGCAGTCCGCCCAGGACCGGTGCGCTCAGACGCTGCTGGGCGAGGGTGCCGGTGCGGGTGTCGTCGGTGGTGGCGGCCAGCACGGTGGTTTGGGTGAGGGTGTAGGTCAGGACGAAGACGACTGCCATGGCCAGGGTGCTGACGATCCCCGCGTTGCGCAGGGCGTAGGCGCGGACGTTGGCCATCGCCAGCCAGGTGGGGGCGGAGACGCCGGACCGGGTGAGCCGGGCCGCCGCGTTCCCGATCCCCCGGACCAGCGCCGGGCCGGCCAGGGCCAGACCGATCGCCGCGATGATGCCCGCGAGGGACGTGGCCGTCGCGCCGAGGACCGTACGGGAGAACAGTGGCACCGCGGACATGGTGGTCGCGGCCACGACGACCAGCAGGCCGATACGGGTCCGGGTCCTGGAGGGGTTGCGCGGCTCACTGCGTGATTCGGCGACGGCCTCGGTGGCCGGCATGCGGGAGGTGCGCCAGGCCGAGCACCTGGCCGAGACCTGGACGGCGAGGGCGATGAGGAGGGCGGCCGCGAGGGCGGGCAACGGGCCGACCGTGAGCGGGAGTTCGGACGGTATGACACCGCGGTCCGCCAGCAGCCCGCGGAACTGCCCGGCCAGCAGATAGCCCAGCGCCACGCCCGGCACCAGAGCCACGGCTGCGACGACGGTGGACTGGGCGGCGGCAAGTCGCCGTATCTGCTTGGGAGTTGCTCCGACGGCCCGCATCAGGGCCAGGTCCCGGCGTTGCCCGGCGATCGACACGGCCAGCGCGCTCGCCATGACGAACCCGGTGATCAGCAGGACGATCCCGGCGAGTGAACCGGCGAGGAGGACCAGGAGGGAGCGGGACGCGCCCGCGCCGGGCGACACCAGATCCCCGCGGGCCGCGCCGGTCGTCACCTCAAGTCCGGTGCCCTTCAGCTTCGTACGGACCTCGGCGGCGACGCGTTCCGCGGCGCCGGGTGCGGTACGCAGGCCGACCAGGTCGGCGCGGTCCGCGCGACCGGACAGCCGTACGGCCGTCGTGTCGGCGAAGAAGACGCCCGCGCCGGGTGAGCCGACCACCGCCGAGACACGGTAACCGGCGGCGGCCCGTCCGGCGGCCACGACCTGGACCCGGTCGCCGACCGTCACCCCCGCCGCGGCCGCGGTGGCGCTGTCCACGGCGATCTCGCCGGAACCGGACGGCGCACCGCCCTCGACCCGCGGAGCGTCCAGCAGCTTCGTCGAGGACCAGCCGTGCCCCGACGCCTGGGGATCCCCGGCCGCCACGACCCGTCCTTGGGCGTCGACGAGGGCGGCGGGAAAACCGATGTCGCCGACCGCCGCCGTGACACCCGGCAGCCTGGCCAGTTCACCGGTCAGCCGGGACGGGACGGTACGGCGTTCCGGGAGCGCGATCGGCAGGTCCTCGACGGGATGGAACTCCTGGTCGGCCGCGACCACGACGTCCGCGCCGCCGAGGCGCCCGGCGGGCAGGTGCGAGCGCAGGCCGGACTCGGCCAGTACGCCGGTGCCGGTGATCAGCGCCGCGCCGCCGACAACCGCGCACGCGACGGCGATCAGCGCGGTGATCCGGTGCCGGACCATCTGCAGGGCAAGACGGAACATGACTCAGACCTCTCCCAACGCAACCAGACGTTCGGCCAGTTGGGGGGCGGAGGGAGCCTCCAGGGCATCGACCACCCGGCCGTCGGCCATCACCAGCACGTGGTGCGCCCGCGCCGCGGCGGCCGGGTCGTGGGTGACCATCACCACCGTCTGGCGCAGCTCACGCACGAGATCCCGCAGCAGGTCCAGGACCTCGTGGGCGCTGCGCAGATCCAGCGCGCCGGTCGGCTCGTCGGCGAACACGACGGCCGGCCTGGCCACCAATGCCCGTACGACGGCCGCCCGTTGCTGCTGTCCGCCGGAGAGCTCGGCCGGGCGGTGGGTGAGCCGGTCGGCCAGCCCGACCCGCTCGACCAGGGTGCGGAGCCAGTCGCGGTCCGGGGTGCGTCCCGCGAGCCGCAGGGGCAGCGTGATGTTGTCCTCGATGGTGAGGGAGGGAATCAGGTTGTAGGCCTGGAACACGAACCCGATGCGCTCGCGGCGCAGTTCGGTGCGGCGGGTCTCGTTCAGCCCGGCGATCTCGTGACCGTCGATACGGATACTGCCCGAGGTCGGGGAGTCAAGCCCCGCGGCGCAGTGCATCAGTGTGCTCTTGCCGGAGCCCGAGGGGCCCATCACGGCGAGGAACGTGCCGCGTTCCACGGTCAGCGACACCTCGTCGAGGGCGCGTACGCCTCCCGGGTACTCCTTGCCGACCCGGTCCAGCACGATGGCCGGCGCAGCCGGGTGATCCCCGGTCGGGGCCGGGCGGGAGGCGCGGGCGAAGACGGGGCTCATCGACGGCCCCGCAGGTTGCGTACGACGAGGATTCCGCCGCAGAGCACGGTGACCGCGCCGCAGGCCAGGTGCACCCAGGTGTTCGCTTCGCCGTAGGAGGCCGCCATGTTGGCGACCGCGCTGATCACCACCAGGATCCAGAGCAGCGAGCGGGCGATCTCCCCGCGGGCGAGGGCGGGCGACGGTGCGCCGGGTGCTGCGTCGGCACCGGTCAGGCGGTAGGGGTCGTTGTTCGGCATGGGGGCTTCCTCCCGAGGTCGGCTGTCGTCACCGACGCTATGGATCGCGGCCCCCCTCGGCCGATCCCGTAGCCCGCCCGGTTCGAGGTACAGCAGGCTGTACTCCTCCGCCCCCGGGCTGACGGCGAACAGGCCTCCGGCATAAGGTCCTTCGCGACGAAGGGAAGGCGTATGGCCATCCACCAGGACGCCGCGGCCGGTGACCGGAGTACGGGGCTCAAGGACAACGTCGTACGGGCCCTGAGCGCCGCCGGCATCGCGATCGCGCAGCTCGCATCCGGACTCAGTACCGCGTTCCTGGCCGTTCTCGTGCTTCTCTGGCTGGCCGTGACCGCCGTGATGAGCCTGGTCGGCGTGGGGCTGCTCATGGTGCCCGCCGTGCTGAGCGCCCTGCACTCCCTGGCCGGACGGGAGCGCGAACGGCTCGGCCGCCGGGGCCCCGAGGTCGTCGCCCCCGAGCCTCCGCCGACGCAGCTGCGGGCCGCACTCGTCGACCCGACCACCCGGCGGGAGCTGCGCTGGCTGGTCCGGCACGCCACCCTGGGGTTCCTGCTGGGGCTGCTCGGCGTCGTCCTGCCGGTCTCCGCCGTGCGGGACAGCGCCTTTCCGCTGTACTGGAAGCTCCTGCCCACGGACACGACCGCCTCGTCCGTGGGGATCGGCCACGCGCACTCCTGGCCGGACGCCCTCGCCGTCGCCCTGCTGGGCGTGGGCTGGATCGCGATCATCCTGGGGCTCGCCCCTGGCATGGCGCGTCTGCAGGCCGGGCCAGGACGCCGGCTCCTCGCCGCCGGCCCCGACACCGATCTCTCCTTGCGGGTCGCGGAGCTCACCGCCACCCGTGCGGCCGCCCTCGACGCCCACGCCACCGAACTGCGCCGCATCGAGCGCTCGTTGCACGACGGCACCCAGAACCGGATCGTCAGCGTCACCGTCCTGCTCGGTGCCGCCCGCCGCATGGTGGCCCGCGACCCGGCCGGAGCCGACGAACTCCTCGAACGCGCCCAGTCCGCCGCCGAGCAGGCCCTGTCCGAGCTGCGTACGGTCTCCCGGAGCATCCTGCCCCCGGTGCTGGACGACCGCGGGCTCGCCGGAGCGCTGTCCGGGCTGGCTGCGGAGTGCGCGGTGCCCTGCCGCGTCGACGTGGACGTACCCGAGCGGTGTGCCGCCTCCGTCGAGGCGACCGCCTACTTCGTCGTCGCCGAGGCCCTGACCAACATCGCCAAGCACAGCGCCGCCGGGCAGGCCGCGGTGACCGTCCGCGCCCGCGGGGGCCGTCTCCACCTGTGCGTCGAGGACGACGGCCGGGGCGGGGCTGGGGGCACCTCCCAGGCTATTGGCACTGGGGGAGAGGCCGGCGGCTCCGGCCTCACCGGCATCCGCCGCCGGATCGCGGCGCACGACGGCGCCCTCTCTCTGTCCAGCCCGCCCGGCGGCCCGACAACCTTGAAGGTGGATCTTCCCTGTGGATCGTGAACTGCGCCTCGTGATAGCCGAGGACGACCCGTTGCTGCGCGAGGGGCTCGCCCTGCTGCTGCGCGCCGAGGGGCTCGACGTGGTGGCCACCGCGGGCACCCCCGACGAGGCACTGGACGCCATCGACACACACAGACCGGACGTCGCCATCCTCGACGTACGGATGCCGCCGACCCACACCGACGAGGGGATCGTCGCGGCGGTCGAGGCCCGGCGCCGCCGCCCCGACCTCGCCGTCCTGGTGCTGTCCGCGTACGTCGAGCAGAGCTTCGCGACCGAACTGCTCGGCGCCGGCGTCGGCGGCCTCGGCTATCTGCTCAAGGAACGGGTCGGCCGCGTCGAGGAGTTCCTCGACGCGCTGCACCGGGTGGCGTCCGGAGGCACCGCCATCGACCCCGAGGTCGTCGCCCAGCTCTTCACCCGCTCCCGCCAGGACACCCGCCTCGAACGCCTCAGCCCACGCGAACGGGACGTCCTCGCGCTGATGGCCGAGGGACTGGGCAACGGCGCCATCGCCGAACGGCTCGTCGTCACCGACGGCGCCGTCCACAAACACATCCGCAGCATCTTCGCCAAGCTCGACCTGTCCCCCGCCGACCAGGTGGACCGGCGGGTCGCCGCCGTCCTGCGCTACCTGGAAGACCTGCGCCGACTGACATGAGGACGGCGCCGCAGAGCGCTCAACGGGCGTCGAGCGGCCCGGCGTCATGGGCGGGCACGGCGGTCCGTACGCGGTGGGAGCAGCCGGCGCAGGTGAGGACCCGGCCTTGTGGTGCCGGCACTTGACCGCGGAGGATCCCCGCGTCAGAGCGGGAGGCCGTCGGGGAGTACCCGGAACGCCGTGTGACGGCCCGACGGGCGTACGGCCCGGAAGTCCCGTCGGCCGAGGGTGAGGATCGCGTCCGTGTCGTTCCTCGGCGCGGGGTTCGATAGCCTGCCTTCGGTGACGCCGCTGCGGTCGTGTTGGGCCGCCGCAGCGACGTACTGGCCTGGAACCGCATCGGGCACGCGCTGTTCGCCGGACACTTCGAGCCCGACAGCGCTGCACATCCGGGGCGGGCGCCCGCACACCACCGCGCGTGGTGTTCCAGGGGCGGAGGACCCGGACCTGGCCGCCCTCATCGGCGAACTGACCATGAGGAGCCCGGAATTCGCCGCGATGTCGTCCGAACACAAGGTCAAGAAGTGGGACTTCGCGACCTACCGGATGCACCCCCCCCCGCTGCTCGGCCCGGTGTGCCCGACCCCGCAGACCCTGCCGATCCCGCAGGAACCGGACCAGCGCATCGTGGTCGCAACTGCAGAAGCCGACTCGCCCTCCCGGGCCGCACCGCTCCCGGAAGGATTCGCCGTAGCCACAGTGGTTCTGGGTCGTGTGCGTGAGGGCCTTCCCGGCTCCGTCGCGTGTGGGCGAGGCCGGCGCCCGTGCCGGAGAACGGGGACATCAGGTGCGTGGCGTCGCCGAGGAGGGTGAGTACCCTTGGCCGAGGCCACCGGGAGGCGTGGTGAAGGAGCGGTCCGATGGGGTTCTCCGGTTCCACCTCGGTGACCACAGCGTCCGCGGTCGCGGTGTTTTCGACGTCCAGCGCGGGGAGCGGTGGACAAACCGGGTGGTCGGCAGGCTGATGCGACCACCGGCGACGGCGGCGTGCATACCGGTTCCGGTAGAAGTACTGCGCGACTGCCAGCCGCGTGAAATCGAGTACCGGCGTACCAGTGACCTGAGATCGGCATCTGCCGCCGGATCGTGCCGCGACCCCGGACGGGGTCCGGGGCAAGGCCGGGAGGAGAGGCGGATCCGGCAGATCGGGCGGCGGCGGGTGACAAGCCTGGTGGGCCGTCACTCGCGCGACGCGGAACGCGTCCAAGAGCGTTTCGGTCCGTTTGAACTGCGCATGCGGTTGCTTGCCGACGACACTGAGCTTCGATGGGCCCCCGATGGTGCGGCGCTGTGCCTGGGCCGACATCGGCTGCGCCTTCCTGCCCGGCTCGCACCGCAGGCGTCCGCGTCGGCCCGCAGCGAGCAGGGCGATGGCACGGGAGCGCCGCGGTTTCGTCCGAGGGTGTGCATACGGGCGCCGTTGACGGGCCTGCGGCTTTACCGCACCGGCCATATCGAGGAGTACATCGATGGCTGACGCTCTGTGGCTGCTGGCTGTACTGGGCCTGCTGGGCGGCTTTGACACCGTCTGCTTCCACGAGATCCGCGGCCGGCTGCCGGCGCACCTGCCCGGCCTGCAACCGGAAATGAAACTGCACGCGGGACGCAGCTTCATCCACGTCGCGGTGTTGGGCACTCTGCCGTGGATCGCGTGGCGGGGCGCATGGGCGGTCGTCCTCACCGCGCTGCTCCTGTGCGAGATCTCGATCACCCCGGCCGACTTCATGGTCGAGGACCAGGTGCGCAAACCGATGGGCGGACTGCTGCCCGGCGAGCGTGTCACCCACACGATCACGGCGATCGTCTACGGGGCGATTCCGGCCCATCTCATCCCGGTGATCCTGCACTGGCGGCGCCTGCCGAGCAGGCTGGCCATCGATGTGGCGCCGGTGCCGTCGTGGCTGCGACTGGGCCTGTCGGCACTCGCCGTGGGCACCTTCGTCTCGGCGACACGCGACGCGTACGCCGTCATCGGATTTCCGTGCCCGCCGGCGCGCTGGCCGTGGCACGCACCCGGGGTGGGCCCACGCACGCCTGGGCTGCCGCAGAGCGGGGCCGCCGAGTGAAGTCCGTACGGCTGCACCGGACGACCTTCGTCGCGGCGGGGATATACAACATCGCATGGGGCTGTTACGCCGTGTACAACCCGCAGTGGTTCTTCCACCTCACCGGCATGGCCGCGTCGAACACCCCGCAGATCTTCGCGACGCTCGGCATGGTCCTCGGACTGTACGGAATCCTGTATCTGGAGGTGGCCCGCGTTCCGGCCCGCGGTTGGCTCATCGCGGCGGTCGGGATGACCGGCAAGGTCCTCGGTCCCATCGGCCTGCTCTGGCTGATCGTCACGGGAAAATGGCCGGTGGACTCGGTCGTCCTCGTCTCGACCAACGACCTTGTCTGGTGGATACCATTCGGCCTCTACCTCAAAGACGCCTGGCCGTGGTTCCGTCGCGATCTCCGGACACCTGAGCGGGATTCCTCAGCAGGGTGACCTGAGCGGGCAGGGTCGAACGCACGGGAATGGGATCGTTCTGGTAGCGGGCTTGGCCGCTGCGGACGCGGTGTCGCGGACATGGTGCAGGGCCTCGAACTTCCCGTGGTCGCGGGCGAGTTCGGCGAGCTGGGCCCTGGTGGACCGCTCGGCGGTCAGGCTGGTGACGGCGTAGACCGCCTTGACGGTGGTCCCGCCGGTCTTGCGGTCGGTGCGGCGACGCTTGATCCGGACGGCCTGGCGGGCTCCGGGGAAGAGGAAGCTGTTCATGGTGGCGGCCTTGGTCCGGCGGATCTGCGAGCGGCCGTGGCGGCGTGCTCGCTGGGTGTGCATCGCGTCGCTGATGACGGCGGTTCCTGTTCCAGGATGTGCGGTGGGGCGCCGGCGATCCACTCGCTGGCTGCCGGCACAGAGGTGGCCCCCGCCGGATCCGCGCACGCGATCAGTGCGAGCACGGGTGTTGTTTTCGCCGACCGCTGATGCCGAGGTCATCGCCGGGTGCGTCCGGCGGCCAGTGGGTACTGGAACCCGGCACCACATCCGTGACGTCACCTACCTCGCGGGGCGTGCCCAGTGCACTCGCGTGCCGGAACCCGGATCGTCGGGACAGGTTCCGGAATGCGGTCGGGCACACCCGCCGATGGGAGCCACCAAGCTGCAGCGTTCGGCCACGTGCGGCAGGCGGCTCGTCGCCGACAGCTACATGCCGGGAGGGTTCATGTTCTCGCTTTTTCGCACGCGCCGGTTCGCCATCGCTGCTGCCACCGCTGCCGGGGTCGCCGTGCTCGGGGGCGTGGCCCTGGCGGTGACGCCCGTCTACGGCCACGGCGATCCGGATCCTCAAGCAGACAGTGACGTCGCCGTCTGCTCGGACGTTCCGGTCCACGCGTGGGTCACCATGAACGTCGGGACCGGGACCCGACCTGACAACAGGAAAGTCGACTACGAGGTCGAGTCCACCGGTCATGACCATGATCCATTCGGGCTTACCGTGGCCCGAGGTTGCGAGATGGCCGGCGGAGCCTTTGGGTCCCGGGTGGACTTCAAGGCGCCCGGCCTGAACGACGGTAAGCCGTTCTCGGTGACCGCGCCGGCCGATCGCAAGCACGTCCTGGTCGTCCGCTTTACAAAGACCGCTGACCACACGGTCACCGGGACGCAGAAACTGGTCCTTGCGCATGGATGAACACGGCCGAGCACGGCCTGGCCGATACCGCCCCGGATGCCGGTGAGCCGGAGCCCTTGCGGCTCGGTCCGCGCGGCACGGCGCCGGTGCGGCGACTGGCCGACGCGATGGCGGCGCGGCTGGGCACCCGTGGCCGGGGTGCGGCGCGGGCTTTCAGGATGTGTGCCCGATGCGGGTCGAGCCGTCGACGTTCTGCCCTGCACCCGGCCGGGATCCGGTGGTGTGCCCGTGCAGCGCGTGGCAGGGGCCTGCTGCCCCGCCCGGAGCTCTGCTCGTAAGGCTTGACGGGTGGCTCGACAGCTCGCCCGTGGGGTGGGGCCGTTCTTCAAGGAGAACGGTTGTTCCAGGCCGACCCGCCGCCGGCACCCGTACACGGGGGCGATCGGTATCAGCGGCGCGAGGTAATGCCATGTGTTAGTCTCACCCGTTCGCGTGGTCGTCGCGGTGGGCGATTCTGCCTGTTCGGTTCGGCCTGTGCGTGGGCTGTTCACACCTGCCGGGCCTTCCTCGGTACGTTCCCTTGCGGAAGGCTGTTCATGAAGCATCCCCATGACTCCGGCATCGCTCACAGCGGTCCCGCCCAGCCCGGGGCAACGACCCCGGCGCTGCCCCTGGCCGCCTCCTTCGCCGGTCTGGAACTGCCGAGGGAGGTGCTGCGGACACTGAGCGAACTCGGGGTGCGCGAACCCTTCCCGATCCAGGCCGCCACACTGCCCGATGCCCTGGAGGGGCGCGACGTCCTGGGACGCGGGCGCACCGGATCGGGCAAGACGCTCGCCTTCGGCCTGCCGCTGCTGACACGTACAGCCGGTCGGCGCGGCGAGCCGAAGCAGCCCCTCGCTCTGATCCTTGTGCCCACCCGGGAGCTGGCCCAACAGGTCACCCAGGCGCTGGCGCCGTACGCCGAGGCACTGCGGCTGCGGATGGCCACGGTCGTCGGCGGCATGTCGATCGGCCGGCAGGTCGCCGCGCTGCGCGAGGGAGCCGAGGTGGTCGTCGCCACCCCCGGACGCCTGCACGACCTGATCGAGCGCAACGCCTGCCGTCTGGGACGGGTGAGAATCACCGTGCTGGACGAGGCCGACCAGATGTGCGACCTGGGATTCCTGCCGCAGGTTGCCGACGTGCTCGACCAGGTGCACCCCGACGGTCAGCGGATGCTCTTCTCGGCCACTCTCGATCGCGACGTCGATCAGCTGGTCCGCCGCTACCTCCACGACCCCGTCGTCCACTCGGTCGACCCGGCCGCGGGCACGGTCGCGACGATGGAGCACCACGTTCTGGTCGTCCACGGCCCTGACCGCTACGCCGTCGCCACGGAGATCGCCGCCCGCGACGGCCGCGTACTGCTGTTCCTCGACACCAAGCACGCCGTCGACCAGCTCACCCGGCATCTGCGGGCCAGCGGGGTGAATGCCGGGGCCCTGCACAGCGGTAAGTCCCAGCCACAGCGCACACGGACCCTGGCGCAGTTCAGGAACGGCCAGATCACCGTTCTGGTGGCGACCAATGTCGCGGCCCGTGGCCTGCACGTCGACGACCTCGATCTCGTGGTCAACGTCGACCCGCCCACCGACGCCAAGGACTATGTGCACCGGGCGGGCCGCACCGCCCGCGCCGGTGAGGCCGGCAGCGTGGTCACGCTCGTGCTGGCGGGCCAGCGCCGTGAGACGAGCCGCATGATGGCCGAGGCAGGCATCGAGCCGACCGTCACCAAGGTGCGCTCGGGCGAGGCGGAGCTGAGCCGGATCACCGGCGCCAAGGCTCCCTCCGGGATCCCGCTCGACGGCGGGCCCGCCGTCCCCCGGCCCAAGAACACCAACGCTCCCTTCCGCGGCCTCGGCACCAGCAAGGACACCTCCCGCGGCGCCGGCGGCAAGTCCCGAAAGGCGGGCGAGGCCCGCAAGCTCGCCGAGGCCCGCAAGGCCGCCCTCGTGCGTCGCAACGGCTGAGAGCCGTTGCCCTGGCAGCCTCGCCACGGGATCGACCACCCTCGGCCCGGCCCGCAGCCGTCCTGTGCGCCTTGCCTACGAAGCGAACGCCTCTGGCCGCGAGAGGGACACCCGCCGAATCGGAGCAGGATGACGTTGCCGGCGCCTCGCACTGCGCCCAGCATGACAAGCTGTCCTTGCCCACCCCCGAACCCAGGAGGTCACCATGACCGCAGAGCCCGTATCTACGGAAGGTTCGGAGCCGGCTGCCCCCGAGACGTCCCCTCTGGAGCCGGACAGCGACGGCAACTACGACCTCAAGCGCAAGTTCCGCGAAGCCCTGGCGCGCAAGCGCGGTGCGCAGGCGGACGCCGCTGACACTGCCGCCAAGTCCGATGCGTCGAAGGTGCGTTCGGCGCACGGCCCGGCTGCGAGCCAGCGGTCGTTCAGGCGCAAGAGCGGCGGCTGAGTCGATGAGTCCCGGGATCTGAACGCTTCACCGGCACCCGCGCTGTCCACTCGCGCGTCCCGTGCGGTGGCCCGCGACGTGCGCATGCCCGTGCGCCCGTCGCGGGCGGGGCGTAGCCGGCGGGCTCGCCTGCTGTACCGCTGTGAAAATCGACTGCGGGTGTCCGGCATGACGGTAGGCATCCGCGTGGCACGGACCTTCGTTCTCCGTCCTGCTGCGGCTGATCGACGCACAGCCGGACGCGTTCCCGGCAGCGGTCGCCTACGTGCCCAGCCGCTACGTGCAGGTGCCGAAGCCCCGACAGGACGCTGTCCGGTCTGGTGCAACATCTGGGCGGGGTGCACCGCCGCTGTGCCACCGGTCCCTCCCGCGGCTTCGGCCGCATGTTCGCGCAGGCGGCCCTGGAGCGCGGCGAGAGGGCCGTCGCCCGCAACACCGACTCCCTCGCGGACCTGTCGGCCGCCCGCGGCGAGGGGATCCGCCTCGTCGGGCCCGGCGGCTTCGCCACCGACCGGTCCGGGCGTGCCCGACCTCGATGGCGGCGGGGCCACGGCCGGAACCGGGGACCGTGCTGCCGGGCTGTGGCTCAGGCGTCGATGATGACGGGGATGATGAGGGGCCTGCGGCGGTGGGTGCGGAACGCCCAGTTCGCCACGGCGCGAGCGACGAGTTGTTCGAGTTGGTGCGCGTCCCCGACGCCTTCCTCGGCCGCGGTGGCCAGGGTCTTTTCGATGACGGGAATGACCGGCTCGAAGGTGGCGTCGTCGTGGACGAAGCCGCGGGCCAGGAAGTCGGGGGGCTCGGCGAGGGCGCCGGTGTCTGCGTCGACGATCGCCACCACCGTGACCACGCCTTCGGCGGCGAGGGTGAGGCGGTCCTTGAGGGACGCTTCGGTGGCGCCGCCGACTTCCATGCCGTCCACGTAGACGTTGCCGGCGGGGACCTTGCCGGTGATGGACGCGCGCCCGTCCACCAGGTCGACGACGACGCCGTCCTCGGCGATGACGACCCGTTCGGGGTCGACGCCGGTACGGATGGCGAGGTCGGCGTTGGCCCGCAGGTGGCGCCATTCGCCGTGCACGGGCATGACGTTGCGGGGCTTGACGATGTTGTAGCAGTAGACGAGTTCGCCGGCGCTGGCGTGCCCGGAGACGTGCACCTTGGCATTGCCCTTGTGGACCACGTGGGCGCCCCACCGGGTGAGCCCGTTGATCACCCGGTAGATGGCGTTCTCGTTGCCGGGGATGAGGGAGCTGGCGAGCAGGACGGTGTCGCCCTTGCCGATGCGGATCATGTGGTCGCGGTTGGCCATCCGTGACAGCGCGGCCATCGGTTCGCCCTGGGAGCCGGTGCACACCAGAGTGATCTTGTGGTCCGGGAGCTTCTCCAGCTCCTTCGTGCTCACGACCAGACCGGAGGGGACCTTCAGATAGCCCAGGTCACGGGCGATGCCCATGTTGCGGACCATCGACCGGCCGACGAAGGCGACCTTGCGGCCGTGCTGGTGGGCGGCGTCCAGGACCTGCTGGATGCGGTGCACGTGGCTGGCGAAGCTGGAGACGATGACCCGGCGCGGCGCAGTGCGCATCACCTGCTCGATCGCCGGGTTCAGGTCTCGCTCGGAGGTGGTGAAGCCGGGTACTTCGGCGTTGGTGGAGTCGGTGAGGAACAGGTCCACGCCCTCCTCACCGAGGCGGGCGAAGGCGCGCAGATCGGTGATGCGGTCGTCGAGCGGGAACTGGTCCATCTTGAAGTCGCCGGTGTGCAGCACCATCCCGGCCCGGGTGCGGATCGCGACCGCGAGGCTGTCGGGGATGGAGTGGTTGACCGCCACGAACTCGCAGTCGAAGGGTCCGAGGCCGCGCCGGTCGCCCTCCCGCACCCGCACCGTGCGCGGCCGGATGCCGTGCTCCTTGAGCTTGGCCTCCAGGAACGCCAGCGTCAGCTTGGAGCCGACGACGGGAATGTCGGACCGTTCGCGCAGCAGGTACGGCACGCCGCCGATGTGGTCCTCGTGGCCGTGGGTGAGGACCACGGCGACGATGTCGTCCAGCCGGTCCCGGATCGAGGTGAAGTCCGGCAGGATCACGTCCACGCCGGGCTGGGTCTCCTCGGGGAACAGCACGCCGCAGTCGACGACGAGCAGCTTGCCGGCGTGCTCGAAGACGGTCATGTTGCGGCCGATCTCACCCAGGCCGCCCAGGGCGACGACCCGCAGCCCTCCTTCGGGAAGGGGCGGGGCGGCTTTCAGGTCGGGGTGTGGATGACTCATACCCTGACGTTACCCGGAGAGCGGGGCAGAGTGATCCATTGCCTGCGTGATCCGGCGAGCGCTCGATACGCCCCGCCGCCGAAGACGTACTGGCGCTCAGGTCGGCATCCGTCTCGTCTGCCCGCTGCCCGCTGCCCGCTGCCCGCTGCCCCGGGCCCGGCCCCGGCCCTGAGACAAGAGGGCAGCTGCGGCCGCCTCGGGTGCCAGGGGGGCGGGTCGCGCGGGCGGTGAGGGCGTGGCTCCAGCCGCCGGGCCGGCGAACAGGTCGAGGAGGATCCGCCTGACGGCCGACCCGAGATCATCCTGTACCGGCTCGGCAGGGGCTCGGGTCCGGTGCTGCCGGTGGGCGACCGATTCGGCGGCAGTGACGTGGTCGATCGGGTCCTGGGCGAGTGGTTCCCCGGAGCGGTGCAGGAACGCACGCGCGAGCAGCCGACCCGCCGCACGAAGGCAATGCCCGGTGCGAAATACTCTCCCGATGAGTTCACGCACTTCCCCGGTCAGCCAGCCGATCACGATACGGAGGGCCGTCGCGCGGGATGCCAAACGGCTCACGCGGCTCGTGCGTGGCTCGGGCGCCTACGAGGGTAAGTACGCAGCCGCAGTCGCGGGCTACCGGGTCGGTCCCGATTACATCGAGACCCACCGTGCCTTTGTGGCCGTCGGCGCCGACGAGCACGGAGGCCGGGTCCTCGGGTTCTACTCGCTCGTCCTCGCTCCACCGGAGCTCGACCTGCTGTTCGTCGCCGACGAAGTGCAAGGACGGGGTATTGGACGGCTGCTCGTCGCGCACATGCAGTCCGAGGCGCGCGCCGCCGGGCTCGACCGTGTCAAGGTCGTGTCGCACGTTCCTGCCGAGGACTTCTACCACCGCGTCGGTGCGGTGCGGACGGGGACCGCGTTCGCGAACCCGCCCGTCGTGCCGTGGGACCGTCCCGAATTCGAGTTTCGCATTCCTTCGGCATGACGTGGTGCGCCGGTTCGCGGGGCACCGGCTTCGCCTGCACGGCGGCCGGCATGCAGGAGCCGCTGGACGCCGCGCGCTCCGTGTGCGCTGTCGTCTCTGCCCTGGTGCGGTGATCGCCGGCGACAGCTGCCTGCCCCCGGCGAATTCCTCACCTCCGGCACTCCCGGAGCCATCGCGATCGGCACGCGTTCCCTGCCCAGCTGTCGGGCCATGGTGCTGGTAAACCGTCTTCCGTGCGACTGGAGCCGGTGGGTGAACCTGTGTTCACCGGATACCCCGAAGCTGCTGGAGTGCTGACAGCGTGCTGGGGAGGTTTGCGGCGACTGGGCTCGGGCTAAGCTGGCCGCGGTGGTTCATGAAGTGCTGGAAGAGGTCGATCGCTTCGTCAAGGCGATCGACCCTTTGCGTACCCGCCCGTTTGCGCGCCCGAAGCGGGACCGGGGCTGGCCGATCCCGGGATCACGTCGACCTCTCGGAAACGGTCCGGGCTCGCTGGTCGTCGGCCGTCGGTAGACAGGTGCCGGGCTTGTCGGCCCTGCGGGCTACAGGAACTCGCTTCGGTAGGCCGAGGCCAACTCGGCCGCGCGGCGGCGGCGTTCCGCGAGTTCGTCCTCCGACAGCCGAGGCGGCGGCGCGTCCTTGCCCGCGACGACATCGCCGATGCGCGTGAAGTACTCGTCCTGGCCGGCGGGGGTGCACATGCACAGCATGCGGGCCGGCGCCCCCGAAGCGTTGCGGAAGTTGTGCGGTGCGTTGGCAGGGATGTTGATCGTGGACCCGGCCCGTACGGTGTGCTTTTCGCCGCGGAAGGTGAACTCGATCTCGCCTTCGAGGATCGTGAACATCTCCTCGAAGTCGTGCCGGTGCGGCGGCGGGCCGCCGCCGTCGGGGACGTGCATGTCGATCAGGCAGTACCGGCCGTCGGTCTGCTCGCCGGTGACCAGCATTCCGTAGGTGTTGCCCACCAGTGAGATGTACGTCGTGCCGGGGGCGTCGGGGTTCGCCACGGTCAGCGAGCGGGACGGATCGTCGTCGGGGATCATCGTGGTCGCCTCCTCGAAGGTCGGTCGGGTGGGCGTCAGGCGCCGGGCGTGACGACGACCTTGCCGCTGGGCAGTGCGCCCGCGGCGGCGTCGGCGTGCAGGGCCGGCAGCTCGGCCAGCGGCACTTTCCGGGCGACCTCGACGCGCAGCTCGCCGCGGTCGACCAGCTCCACCAGGTGCGACAGCTGCTCCGCGTCGCTGCGGACGAACAGGTCGACGCCCCGTACGCCGCGCTCCTCGTCGGTGGGTGCGGGCATCCACACGGTGGTGTTCACCAGGACACCGCCGGGGCGGATCAGGCCGAGGAGTGCGGCCAGCTGTGCCGGTTCGACCGGCGCGAGGTTGAGCACGACGTCGACCGGCCGGCTCACCGCCGCGACGACGTCGGCGGCCGTGTGGTCGACGACCTCGTCCGCACCCGCCGCCGTGACGCGCCGACTGCTGTGCGGGCCGGCCGTGGCGATCACGTGGGCGCCGGCCTCCTTGGCCAACTGCACGGCGTAGCCGCCGACCGCTCCGCCCGCGCCGTTGATCAGCACGCGCTGCCCGGCGGTCAGCTTGGCGTGCTCGAACAGCGCCTGCCACGCGGTCAGGCCCACCAGCGGCAGCGCGGCCGCGTCGGGCAGCTCGACGCTCTTGGGTGCCGGCGTCAGGGCCTCGGCCGGTGCCAGGACGTACTCCGCGGCGGCGCCGGGTCCCGCCATCGGCAGGAAGCCGATGACCTGGTCCCCGACCTGGATGCCGGTCACGCCCCCGCCGAGCGCGTCGACCGTGCCGGCGACGTCGATACCGGGTGTGTGCGGCAGCGTCACAGGGATCGGTCCCTGCATGAAGCCGGCGCGGATGTTGGCGTCGACGGGGTTGAACGACGTCGCCGCAACACGGACCCGTACCTGCCCGGCGCCGGGAACCGGCTGCTCCGCGTCCTCGTAGCGCAGGACGTCGGGATCGCCGTACTGATGGAAACGCACTGCCTTCATGGTCTTTTCTGCTTTCGCCCGAGAGGTCGTGGCACATCGCTTCGAACCCGAAGCAAGGCTTGGGTCTGTGGCGCCGGGTACACCCGGCAAGTGAAGGATCGTTGTGGGGAGTTGAAGCGAAACCGAGCGTAGGAACGGCCGTGCGTCGAAAGCGTGTACCTTCGCGACACCGGATGGGATTCCGGCGACATCCTCATCGGGTGGAGGGCACATGACGAGCAGGCCGCGATTCCTCGGCCCGGCCGGCAAGGTAGGCACGTTCGCCGTCGACGCGGACTCCACCGGCACCGGTCGGGGAACGTGGGAGCCGTTCATCGACACCTGGAACGACCGTATGGGAGACCTGTACCCGCTGCCGGAATTCAGCGCTTCCACGGTCGACGGCTTCCAGGGAATGATGCGCTCGGTGGCCCTGGAGGACACCGCCGTCAACGAGCTCTGGGGATCCTCAC
Organism: Streptomyces sp. NPDC090499; assembly: GCF_044769305.1. Taxonomy (NCBI): domain Bacteria; kingdom Bacillati; phylum Actinomycetota; class Actinomycetes; order Kitasatosporales; family Streptomycetaceae; genus Streptomyces; species Streptomyces sp. NPDC090499. Next base: position 200,510 of record NZ_JBIVXP010000002.1, on the reverse strand, counting down.
CCGTGAGCACCCGGGCAGTCGGGACGTACGAGCACGATGAGATCAGGTTGTACGTCGGGATGCGTGGCGCGGTGGCCCTGCAGGACCCGCACGATCAGGGCGGTGACGCGTACGTCTCGGCCGGCACCTACTTCATGCACCATGTCGTGACGGAGAACCACTTCCACACCACGCCCGTGATCGGCACCCGCATCTTCATCTTTCCCGGCGACGCCCTGCGGCCCCTGGTCGCCGGGAAACCGCGCACCGGCCGGGCCGCCTCGCCCGCGGCGCAGATCCTCATGGCACACACCAGCATGGTGCAGCGGACCGTGAGCGACCTCAGCCCGGCGGCAGCGCACGCCTCCCGCAACGCCCTGCTCGAACTGGCCAAGGGGCTGGTCCTCGACCACTTCGACGACCGCGAGCCCACCTTCACCCCGGCGCTGGCGCAGGCGGCCAAGGACCTGGCCGATGCGCGGCTCACCGACGCCGAGTTGTCGCCGGCCGCGATAGCGGCGCAACTGCACGTCTCCGTCCGTACCTTGCAGCGGGCCTTCGCGAGTCTGGACGAGTCGTTCAGCGCCTACATCCGCCGCCGACGCCTCGAAGAAGCGGCCGCGACGCTCACCGCCGCCGGATCACGGCTCAGCGTCTCCGAGGCCGCCGCGCTCTGGCATTTCACCGACAGCAGCCACTTCATCCGCTCTTTCAAGAAGCAATACCATGCGACACCGGCGCAGTTCGCCCGCCGACTGACGTGACGACCCACACCGGCCGCCGCGCGGAGCAGCGCCGGGAGGGTTGCGAGGCTGTCCACCACGTGCACCATGCGACCACGGCGGCTGCCTCCGCGAACTCATCGTGCAGGGCACCAACGAGGGCCTGGACGCTGCCCGCGCCTGCGGCGCCCGCCTTGGCCAGGCCCACCACACACGGCGACCTCGAATCCACAGGCGCCACACGTCGACTCGACATCCCACCGCAAGCGATCGTCCACGAGGGCCCGAACACCGCTGGCTTTGCATCTCGGTGCGGGAGTCGTTTCGTCCCAGAAATCTCGGACACCTGGCGGGCGTGGACACCAACTCGTTGGTACGAGCCTGTCAATATCAGCGCTGCTGATGGCCGGCGGCGAGGTACCCGACGACGTCGGCGCCCTTGCCGGCGGCGGCCCCTGATCGCGCCGTTCGCCTTCGTGGGCTGTTGTGCTCGGCCGGGATCGGAGCCCGACGCGAGGTGGGACGGGGGCTCGAACGCTTCGTCGCCCGAGATGTCGAGAGGTCGTTCACCCGATCCGGCCCGTCCCTTCACACCCCCCGGCATAGGGGAACCGTGGGATGTGGGAGCGTGAGTCGGGTGAGTGAGAGTACGTCCTACACCCTGCAATACCGCTTCGACGGGCCGGAGGAGGCCCCCGTGCTGGTTCTGGGCCCGTCCCTGGGCACCACCTGGCACATGTGGGACCGCCAGATCCCGGAGCTGGTCCAGCAGTGGCGGGTCTTCCGCTACGACCTGCCCGGGCACGGCGGTGCCCCGGCGCACCCCGCCGGTTCGGTGGCCGAGCTGACCGCGCGGCTGCTGGCCACGCTGGACTCCTTCGGCGTACAGCGCTTCGGCTACGCGGGCTGCGCGCTGGGCGGGGCCGTCGGCGTCGAGCTGGCGCTGCGGCACCCGGAGCGGATCGCCTCGCTGGCGCTGGTCGCCACCTCGCCCCGGTTCGGGACGCCGGACGAGTTCCGGCAGCGCGGCGTGATCGTACGGACGAACGGCCTCGACCCGATCGCCCGGACCTCGCCCGAGCGCTGGTTCACCGGCGGGTTCGCCGCCGCCCAGCCCGCGATCACCGAGTGGGCCGTCCAGATGGTCCGCACCACCGACCCCGGCTGCTACATCGCCGCCTGCGAGGCGCTGGCCGGCTTCGACGTGCGGCACGAGATCGCCCGCGTCGGCGTACCGACGCTCGTCCTGGTCGGCTCCGACGACCAGGTCACCGGCCCCGCCGAGGCCCGCACCCTGGTCGCCGGGATCCCGGACGCCCGGCTCGCGGTCGTACCCGGCGCCTCCCACCTGGTCCCGGTCGAGCAGCCCGCCGCCGTCACCGACCTGCTGGTGCGGCACTTCTCCACCGCGTGGCAGCCCGCCTACGACTCGACCACCGGCCAGATCGCCATCCCGGCCGCGCCGGTCAAGCCGGTGCTGCCCGCCGCGCCCCAGGCCGTCCCGCAGGTCGCGCCCCAGGTCGCTCCCCAGGTCGCGCCGATCGCCGAGATCGCCCCGGCCGTCGTGGCACCGCAGCCGTTCGGGCGGCCCGACCCCTACGAGGCGGGGCTGAAGGTCCGCCGGGAGGTGCTCGGGGACGCGCACGTGGACCGGGCACTGGCGCAGGCCGACGAGTTCTCCGGGGACTTCCAGGAGTTCGTCACCCGCTACGCGTGGGGCGAGATCTGGGACCGGCCGGGCCTCGACCGGCGCTCGCGCAGCTGTGTCACGCTCACCGCCCTGGTCGCGGGCGGCCATCTGGAGGAGCTGGGCTTCCACGTCCGGGCCGCGCTGCGCAACGGCCTCACCCCGGCCGAGATCAAGGAAGTGCTGCTCCAGGCGGCGGTGTACTGCGGCGTACCGGCCGCCAACAGCGCGTTCCGGGTTGCCCAGCAGGTCATCCGCGAGGAGACCACCCCCGAGGGCTGAGCGACCGGTGGGGACCGGGGAGTCCCCGCGGACCGCGGGACGGGCCGGGGGCAGGATGGTGACCATGAAGCTCACCAAGAAGTCCCACGCGTGCGTGCGCCTGGAGAAGGACGGGCGCACGCTCGTCCTCGACCCCGGCGGGTTCAGCGAGCAGGACGCGGCCGTCGGCGCCGAGGCGATCCTGATCACCCACGAGCACGCCGACCACTTCGACGAGGGCCGGCTGCGGGCCGCCCTGGACGCGAACCCCGGCGCCGAGATCTGGACCCTGAAGTCCGTCGCCGACCAGCTCGCCGCGGCCTTCCCGGGCCGGGTGCACACCGTCGGCCACGGCGACACCTTCACCGCCGCGGGCTTCGACGTCCAGGTGCACGGCGAGCTGCACGCGGTGATCCACCCGGACATCCCGCGCATCACCAACGTCGGCTACCTGATCGACGGCGGCCGGGTCTTCCACCCCGGCGACGCCCTCACCGTCCCCGGCCACCCCGTCGAGACGCTGATGCTTCCCGTGATGGCGCCCTGGAACAAGATCTCCGAGGTCATCGACTACGTGCGCGAGGTGAGGCCGCAGCGCGCCTACGACATCCACGACGCCCTGCTCACCGACCTGGCCCGGCCGATCTACGACCGCCAGATCGGTGCCCTGGGCGGCACGGACCACCAGCGGCTGGCGCCGGGCGCCTCGGCGGACGTCTGAGGCCGCAGGAGAGGCGGAGCCGGAGGAGAGGCGGGGCAGGAGGTTCGGGGCGGCGAGGTTCGGGGGCGGACGTCCGAGGGCCGGTTGTCAGAGGCGCCCGGTAGGTTGTGGAGCATGCGCATCGCGACCTGGAACGTGAACTCGATCACCGCCCGCCTGCCGAGGCTCCTCGCCTGGCTGGAGAGCAGCGGCACCGACGTGCTCTGCCTCCAGGAGGCCAAGGTCGCCGAGGCGCAGTTCCCGTTCGAGCAGCTGCGCGAGCTGGGCTACGAGGCGGCGGTGCACGCCACCGGCCGGTGGAACGGCGTGGCGGTGCTGTCGAAGGTCGGCCTGGAAGACGTCGTCAAGGGACTGCCCGGCGATCCCGGCTACGACGGCAGCGTGGAGCCCCGCGCGATCTCGGCGACCTGCGGGCCGGTCCGGGTCTGGTCGGTGTACGTGCCCAACGGGCGCGAGGTCGACCACCCGCACTACGCCTACAAGCTCCAGTGGTTCGAGGCACTGAAGGCCGCCGTCGCCGGGGACGCGGGCGGCAGCCGCCCCTTCGCGGTGCTCGGTGACTACAACGTGGCGCCGGCGGACGACGACGTCTTCGACGTGGCCGCGTTCGAGGGCCTCACCCATGTCACCCCGGCCGAGCGCGCCGCCCTCACCGCCCTGCGCGAGACCGGCCTGACCGATGTCGTCCCACGCCCGCTGAAGTACGACCGCCCCTACACCTACTGGGACTACCGCCAGCTCGCCTTCCCCAAGAACCGCGGCATGCGCATCGATCTGGTGTACGGCAACGAAGCATTCGGTAAAGCCGTGCAGGACGCCTACGTCGACCGCGAGGAGCGCAAGGGAAAGGGCGCTTCCGATCATGCTCCGGTGGTGGTGGACCTGGAGGTGTGAGTGTCAACCTGGAGCCATGAACATCCCCTTTCTGGGCAACAGGCACGGCAAGACCGGTGACGTCCCCCACCACGCCGACCCCGATCTGCTCGCCGAGTGCGAGCTCCTGCGCGCCCAGGCGGCCGAGGAGGGTGTCGCGCTCGACGACACCCCGGCCTCGCTGGAGGCCCTCGACCAGTTGCTCCCGCGCTGGCGGGACGACGAGGAGACCCTGACCTGGCTCGGCACCGACGCCGGCCTGTACCTGGGCACCGTCCTGATCCGGACCGTGACCGGCGCGGAGTGGGAGATCCGGGCGGACGGCGAGCCGGTCGTACGGCTGTCGTCCGGGCGGGAGTTCGAGGTCGTCGAGGCCGGTCACGACTGGGCCGCGAGCGGGGTTCCCGAACTCTCCCAGCTCTACGCGGAGGTCGCCGAGGCCTGAACCGCGATGCGGAGTTCTGGATGAACAGGTCGACGACGAACTGCGATAAGGATGGCATAAATACGGCTAATGCCCGAAAAGTGCGTGTCGTGCCTCAAGCCCACTCCCGGCTGGATAGTTTGCGGCAACCACGACACAGCTGAGAGCGGGTAGGGCTGCGGATGGCCGTCGATCCTCTGATCGAACTGCGGGACGTCAACAAGTACTACGGCGAGCTCCATGTCCTCCAGGACATCGATCTCACCGTCGGCAAGGGCGAGGTGGTCGTCGTCATCGGCCCCTCGGGGTCGGGAAAGTCGACACTGTGCCGGACGATCAACCGCCTGGAGACCATCGAGTCCGGGACCATCACGCTGGACGGCCGGCCGCTGCCCCAGGAGGGCAAGGCCCTCGCGAAGCTCCGCGCCGAGGTCGGCATGGTCTTCCAGTCCTTCAACCTGTTCGCCCACAAGACGGTCCTGCAGAACGTCTCCCTCGCCCAGGTCAAGGTCCGCCGGCGCCCGAAGGAACAGGCCGACCGGCGCTCGCGTGAACTCCTCGACCGCGTCGGCCTGTCGGCGCACACCGCGAAGTACCCCGCACAGCTCTCCGGCGGCCAGCAGCAGCGCGTCGCCATCGCCCGCGCCCTCGCCATGGAACCCAAGGCCCTCCTCTTCGACGAACCGACCTCCGCCCTCGACCCCGAGATGATCAACGAGGTCCTGGAGGTCATGCGGCAACTCGCCCGGGACGGCATGACCATGGTCGTCGTCACCCACGAGATGGGCTTCGCCCGCTCCGCCGCCCACCGGGTCGTCTTCATGGCCGACGGCCGCATCGTCGAGGACCGCACCCCGGAGGAGTTCTTCACCGCCCCGCGCAGCGAGCGCGCCAGGGACTTCCTTTCCAAGATCCTCAAGCACTGAGCGGGGAGCACCACCCATGGTCCGTACCACCCGTGTGCCCGCCCGTCGCGTGCCCGCGGCCCGCGTGCCCGCGGCCCGCGTGCCCGCGGCCCGCGTGCCCGCGGCCCGCGTGCCCGCGGCCCGCGTGCCCGCGGCCCGCGTGCCCGCGGCCCGCGCGCCCGCCGCCCTGGCCCTGTTCACCGCGCTGATCAGCGGCGCCGGTGCCGTGTTCGGTGCCGCCGGCTGCGGCAAGGAGGGCAGCCCGCCGCGGAAGGGCCCCGCGGCCGGCACACTCCCCGACTACCAGGTCGCCCAGGGCTTCCGGCTGCCGGCCTCCCCGACCTGGACCCGGGCGAAGAAGCGCGGTCACTTCGTCGTCGGCGCCAAGGAGGACCAGCCCTACCTCGGCGAGCGGGACCCGGCCACCGGCGTCTACTCGGGCTTCGACATCGAGATCGCCAGGATGATCTCCGCCTCCCTCGGCCTCGCCCCCGAGACCATCCGCTTCCGCACCATCGCCTCCGCCAACCGCGAGACCGCCCTGCAGAACGGCCAGATCGACTACTACGTCGGCACCTACACCATCAACGACAACCGCAGGAAGCTGGTCGGCTTCGCCGGCCCGTACTACATGGCGGGCCAGTCCCTCCTCGTCCGCCACGACGAGAACGACATCCACGGCCCCCAGGACCTCGCCGGCAAGCGCGTCTGCTCGGCGGCCGGCTCCACGCCGTACCAGCGGATCAGGGCCGACTACCCGAAAGCGGTCCTCGTCGCCTACGACACCTACTCCGTCTGCGTCGACAACCTGCTCACCTACCAGGTCGACGCCGTCACCACCGACGACGCCATCCTCATCGGCTACGCGGCGAAGGCCCCCGGCGAACTCAAGGTCGTCGGCAAGCCCTTCTCCAAGGAGCCGTACGGCATCGGCGTCCCCCGCGGCGACACCGCCCTGCGCTTCGCGATGGACGACGCATTGGAGGCACGTGAGAAGAACGGCGACTGGAAGAAGGCGTACGAGGCGACGCTCGGCCTGTCCGGCGTACCCGCCCCCACGCCGCCCCCGATCGACCGCTATCCGGCGAGCTGAGCGAGGACGGCATGAACGTACTGACCGACAACTTCGGCACCTACGCCGAGGGTTTCCTCGGCACCCTCGAACTGACCGTCTACTCCTCGGCGCTGGCCCTGCTCCTCGGCTTCGTCATGGCGTCCTTCCGGGTCGCGCCCGTCGGCTCCCTGCGCGCCTTCGGCACGGCCTGGGTCACCGTGCTCCGCAACACCCCGCTCACCCTCCTGTTCTTCGCGGTGCTGCTCGGCCTGCCCCGCTTCGGACTGGTCCTGCCCTTCCAGGTGTTCGCGGTCCTCGCCCTCGGCTGCTACACCTCCGCCTTCGTCTGCGAGGCGCTGCGCTCCGGCATCAACACCGTGCCCAGGGGACAGGGCGAGGCGGCCCGCAGCCTGGGCATGACCTTCGGGCAGACCCTCCGGCTGGTGATCCTGCCCCAGGCGTTCCGGTCGGTGATCCCGCCGGTCGGCTCCACCCTCATCGCGCTCGCCAAGAACTCCGCGATCGCGGGCGCCTTCAGCGTCACCGAACTCCTCGGCACCTACCGGACGCTGAGCGAACTCGGCTACAACATCGTCTGGACGTTCCTCTGGATCGCCGTCGGCTACCTGGTCCTCACCCTCGCCATCAGCGCCCTGTTCCACCTGATGGAGCGCAGATGGGGAGTGGCCCGATGACCGAGACCACCGCGCTCTACGACATCCCGGGACCGGTCACCAGGAGGCGGCACACGGCATACGGCGTCCTCGCGACCGCCGTCATCCTGGCCCTGCTCGCCTGGATCGTCCATCTCCTCTTCGCGGCCGGCCAGTTCACGTCCACGAAGTGGATGCCCTTCGCCTACGAGGGGATCCAGGAGCTCCTCCTGCGCGGCCTCGGCAACACGCTGAAGGCCTTCGCGACGGCGGCCGTGCTCTCCCTGGCGCTGGGCGGACTGCTGGCCACCGGACGGCTCTCCGAGCACCGGCCGGTGCGTCTGCTCGCCACCGTCGTCGTGGAGTTCTTCCGCGCCATGCCGGTCCTGGTGATGATCTTCTTCGTCTTCGTGGCGCTGAAGGTCCAGCCCCTGCCCGCCCTGGTCGCCGGTCTCACCCTCTACAACGGCTCGGTGCTCGCCGAGGTCTTCCGCTCCGGGGTGAACAGCGTCGAACGCGGCCAGCAGGAGGCCGCGTTCGCGCTCGGCATGCGCAAGACGCAGGTCATGTCGTACGTCCTGGCGCCCCAGGCCGTCCGGGCCATGCTGCCCGCCGTCATCAGCCAGCTCGTGGTGGCCCTGAAGGACACCTCGCTGGGCTATCTCATCACCTACGAGGAGTTCCTCCATGCCGGGAAACTGATCGCATCCAACCTCGACTACGATTTGCCCTTCATCCCCGTGGTGATGGTGATCTCGCCGATCTACATCGGGATGTGCATGTTGCTCTCGTGGTTCGCCGGCTGGGTGGCCAGGCGGGAGCGGCACAGTCCCAGGACCGGGGCCGCCGAGGTGGCCCCGGCCGAACCAGGGACGCTGCTGCCGTAGGGGCAGCAGCCAAAGGGCCAGGCCCGGCCGGCGGCAGCCGGAGATCACTGCTCGCGCAGCGGAACGGACACGTACGACGGGTCGTCCACCGGCGAGGAGAAGGTCAGCTGCGCGCCGGACGGGTTGTGCTCGATGTAGAGCGGGTCCACCGTGTCGACCACCAGCGCGAGCCGGTGCCCCGCGGGGACGTCGTAGGCCGTGGAGAACAGGTCCAGGTCCACGTCGAACGCTTTGCCGGGCGTCTTGCCGTGCCAGGTGTACGGCGCGTTCGTGACCAGCCTGCCGAGGCCGAGCGGCCCCACGTCGTAGAGGTAGGCGATCAGGGTGCCGCTCTCCGCGGTGGGGGTGAGGGTGGTGTGCAACCGGGCCGTGCCGCGCACCTGTTGCGTGCCGGTGTACCGCCCGGACTGCCAGACGGCGGCCCAGCGGCGGGGGAGCAGCGGGATCGAGGTGACCGGTGGCAGCTGGGCGACCTGGTCGAGGATGCTGGACAGGAAGACGGTCCCGCCGTCCGCGCCCGAGTCGATGTTCGCGTGCACGGTGGCCGTGCCGGCGAGGTCGATCTTCCGCCGGGTGGCGCCGACCGACTTCCAGTCCGGATAGCCCTCGTAGCCGCCCGCGGTACGGGACTTGAGCTCCACGGGCCGCTCGCGGTCGATCCCGTTGTCCGCGCCCTTGAGATAGTGGTCGAACCAGCGCCCGGTGTCCGTCCACACGTCGTTGGGCAGCCCGAACAGTCCGGTCAGTTCGGCGGTGGCGTGGTCGCCGGGGCGCAGTTCGAGGCGCTTGGGGCCGGTCAGCCGGTTGTAGAAGTCGGCGATCTGGTTCGGCGGGAAGATCGTGTCGCCCCAGGCGTTGGCGAGCATGATCGCCGCGCCGTTCTTGTTGATCTGGTCGACATAGGTCGCGGCGGAACGTTCCTTCCCCCAGTCGATCAGTTCCTGTTCCTTGGACGGGTCGCCGGCGAAGAAGTCCTTGAAGACCTGGCTGGTCTCCGCGCTCGGGCGGCCGGTGACCTGGCCGACGCCGTCCAGGAGGGCGGTCGCCTGGGAGTGCTCGGTGCGGCCCGAGTAGATCGAGTCGATCAGGTCGGCCCAGCCGCTCAGCGAGGCGACCGCCCTGATCCGGCTGTCGTGCGCGGCCGCCAGCAGGCTGATGCCGGCGCCGTACGACACGCCCGCCATGCCGATGTGCCCGGCGTCGGACGGGGTGTTGGCGAGCGCCCAGTCGATCACCTTGGACGCGTCGGCCACGTCGGGCGGCCCCGCCACTTCTATCCCGCCGCCGGACTGCCAGAACCCCCGGACGTTGTAGGCCACCACGACATAGCCGGAGTCCGCGAGCTTCTGGGCCTGGGCCAGGTACTGGACCTGGGGGAAGCCCCAGCTCGTGGGCATGACGAGCAGCGGGTAGCGGTGCGCGCCGTCGGCGCCCGCGGGCGTGACGACGTTCGCCTTGAGCGTCGTGCCGCCGTCGCCGGTGATGTCGACGAACCGGACGCCGTTCGCGGCGGCCTGGGCGGCCGGGGCGAACCCGAGGACACCGCCGGCGATCAGGGTCGCGGAGACCGCCCCCACGGCGGTCGTGCGCAGGGCCTTGCGATGGGTTCCCACAGGTCACTCCCCGTCTGTGTCAGAGCAAAGTGACCCGACGGTAACCGTGACCCCTTACTGCAAGTAACCCGTCGGTAAGTTACGTACGAGTAAAGATTGTTGAACCGTGCGGGCGGTCAGGAGGCGCGGTGCGAGGCGCGGGGCGTCTCGGCCGCGTCGGGCGGCAGCGGTGCCTGTGCGGCGCGGGAGACGTCCTCGACGAGTTCGACCACGTCGGGGCCGTACGCCTGCGAGTTGACGACCTTGAGGAGCAGGACGAAGGAGTTGTTGCCGTGCTTGCGGGCGAGCCGCTGGTGGTTGCGGGCGAGGTAACGGGTGGCCGCCTGGTTGGTGATCGCGCGCTGCCCGCAGAAGAGGAACACCGGGCGGGCGTCGGGGCGCTGGCCGGCGGTGAGGCGGGCCAGCAGCACGTACTCCGTGATGCCCGGGTCGAGGCGGTAGCGCTCGGCGCCGATCTGGAAGGCGCCGCGGTCCGGGCCGGGCTCCGGGTCGATGTTGACGCGGACGCCGGGCAGCATCGCGGACATGTGGGCGAGCATGCGGCGGTTCGACCCGGGGCCGCCGACGCAGAACTCGGTCCGCTCGCCGAAGCCCTGCTGGACGTTGTCCTGGGTCACCATCTGGAGGTTCGCGCCGCAGTCCTTGATGAGGGCGGCCAGCTCCAGGAGTGCGAACACGTCGAAACGGTGGACCGCCGGTTCGGAGGTGGCCGGATCGCGGTTGACGACCAGCAGGGACTCCGAGTTCTCCGGCAGTCCGAAAAAGGCCTGCTTGCGGCGCAGGCTCCGGCGCCACAGCGAGGTTCGGGCCAGCCAGCCGAGCGCCGCGCTGATGCCGGCCGCCACGACGCCGAGGATAATGTTGCGCAGGTCGTCATTCATGGGCGCGCATGCTAGCGGTCACAGGTGGCCGGAACGTACCCGTGTTCGAAGTGTGGCGGTCATATGACAGTGCCCTGAATGTGGCTGTCGGGGCCGCGGCCCCGTCGATACGCTGCGCGGACGTTCCGGAACTGGAGGTGCGGATGCGTCGCCCTGTCGCGCGGAAACTGACGGTCCTGGCGGTCTCGGCCGCCGTGGTGTCGGTGGGAGCGGCGGCGCCGCCCGCCCCCGGCGTCGCCGGCACCGCGAAAACCCCGGTGGCCGTGGGCTACGGCGGTGCGGTCTCCAGCGTCGACGCGGACGCCACCGCCGCCGGTATCGAGGTGCTCCGCAAGGGCGGCAACGCGGTCGACGCGGCCGTCGCCACCGCCGCCGCGCTCGGCGTCACCGAGCCCTACTCCTCCGGCATCGGAGGCGGCGGCTACTTCGTCTACTACGACGCCAAGTCCCGTACGGTGCACACGATCGACGGCCGCGAGACCGCGCCGCTGACCGCCGACTCCAACCTGTTCGTGGAGAACGGCCAGCCGCTCGCCTTCGCCGACGCCGTCAGCAGCGGACTGAGCGTCGGCACCCCGGGGACCCCCGCGACCTGGCAGACGGCGCTCAGCCAGTGGGGGACGGAGCGGCTCGGTACGGTGCTGAAACCGGCCGAACGGATCGCCCGCAACGGGTTCGTCGTCGACGACACCTTCCAGTCGCAGACCGCCGCGAACGAGACCCGGTTCCGGTACTTCCCCGACACGGCCAGGCTGTTCCTGCCGGGCGGGAAGCTGCCGGTGGTGGGCTCCACCTTCAAGAACCCCGAACTCGCCAAGACCTACAAGGAGTTGGGGAAGAAGGGGATCGCCGACATCTACCAGGGCGACCTCGGCAAGGACATCGTGTCGACGGTCGACAACCCGCCGGTGGACCCCGCTTCGGGGTGGAAGGCACGGGCGGGCAAGCTGTCCGCGAAGGATCTCGCCGCCTACCGGGCGAAGGTGCAGGCGCCGACCGAGACGGGGTACCGCGGGCTGAAGGTGTACTCCATCGCGCCGTCCTCCTCGGGCGGCACGACGGTCGGGGAGGCCCTCAACATCCTGGAGAACACCGACCTCTCCAAGGCGAGCGAGGTCCAGTACCTGCACCACTTCATCGAGGCGAGCCGGATCTCCTTCGCCGACCGGGGGCGCTGGGTCGGCGACCCCGCGTTCGAGGACGTGCCGACCAAGGGGCTGCTGTCGCAGCGGTACGCCGACGAGCGGGCGAAGCTGATCAGCGACGACGCGGTGCTCACCAGCCCGGTCGCACCGGGCGACCCGAACAACCCCGGCTCGACCGGTACGGCGGCGCCGACCACGTACGAGGGCGAGAACACCACGCACCTCACGGTCGCCGACAAGTGGGGCAACGTCGTCTCCTACACGCTCACCATCGAACAGACCGGTGGCAGCGCGATCACCGTGCCCGGACGGGGGTTCCTGCTCAACAACGAGCTGACCGACTTCTCGTTCACGCCGGCGAACCCCGCGGTGCACGACCCGAACCTGCCGGGGCCCGGGAAGCGGCCGCGGTCCTCGATCTCGCCGACCATCGTCCTGGACAAGGCGAACCGTCCCGTGGTCGCGGTGGGGTCGCCCGGTGGGGCGACCATCATCACGACGGTGCTGCAGGTGCTGACCGAGTTCCTCGACCGGCATCTGCCGTTGGTGGACGCGATCGCCGCGCCTCGGGCGTCGCAGCGGAACGCGGCGAAGACCGAGTTGGAGCCGACGCTGTACAACGACCCTGTGTTGAAGGGGAAGTTGGAGGCCATCGGGCACGTGTTCAGCTTGAACCCGGAGATCGGGGCGGCTACCGGGGTGCAGCGGTTGCCGGGCGGGAAGTGGCTGGCGGCGGCGGAGACGGTGCGGCGGGGTGGAGGGTCGGCTCAGGTGGTGGATCCTGCGCCGTAGCAGCCGGGTGCGGGTGCGTGGGGGCTGGTCGCGCAGTTCCTCCCCCAGCCTTCGGCCGGGGTGCCCCCAGCGCCCCTAGAGGGGCGCGTTTTGCGGGCGGAACTCCAAGCGGCCGTCCGCTGTGTCCACGGTCACTTCGCTGCCCTCTGCGATCGTGCCGTCCAGCAGCAGCCTGGACAGCTGGTTGTCCACCTCCCGTTGGATGGTGCGGCGCAGTGGGCGGGCACCGTACTCCGGCTGGTAGCCGTGCTCGGCCAGCCAGTTGACGGCCGCGTCCGTGAAGTGCGCCGTGACGCCCTGGGCGTGCAGCATGCGGCGGGTGTGTTCCAGGAGGAGTTCGGTGATCTGGCGCAGCTGGTCGCTCGTGAGCTGGCGGAAGACGACGATCTCGTCGATGCGGTTGAGGAACTCCGGGCGGAAGTGGTCCCGGAGCGGGCGCAGGACCTGCTCGCGGCGGGCCTCCTCCGTCGCCTCCTGGCCGCCGGGGCCGAAGCCGATGCCGGCGCCGCGCCGCGTGATCACGTCCGAGCCCAGGTTGCTCGTCATCACGATGACCGTGTTGGTGAAGTCCACGGTGCGGCCCTGGGAGTCGGTCAGGCGGCCGTCGTCCAGGACCTGGAGCAGGATGTTGAAGACGTCGGGGTGCGCCTTCTCCACCTCGTCGAGGAGGAGCAGCGAGTAGGGGTGGCGGCGGACGACCTCGGTGAGCTGGCCCGCCTCCTCGTGGCCGACGTAGCCGGGCGGGGCGCCCACCAGACGGGAGACGGTGTGGCGCTCCTGGTACTCGCTCATGTCCAGCCGGACCATCCGCTCCTCGCTGCCGAACAGCACCTCGGCGAGCGCGCGGGCCAGTTCGGTCTTGCCGACGCCGGTCGGGCCGAGGAAGAGGAAACTGCCGATCGGGCGTTGCGGGCTGGCGAGTCCGGCGCGGGAGCGCATGACCGCCTCGGAGACGACGGCGACCGCCTCGTCCTGGCCGATGACCCGCTGGTGCAGATGGGCCTCCAGGCCGAGCAGCCGTTCCTTCTCCTCCTGGGTGAGACTGCTGACCGGGATGCCGGTCAGCCGGGAGACCACCTCGGCGATCGCCTCCGCCGTCACCTCCAGGTTCAGCCCCTCGTCCGCCTCGTCCTCGCCGGAGAGTTCGGTGATGCGGGTCTTCAGCTCGCCGATGCGGTCCCGTACCTGGGTGGCGCGTTCGTACTGCTCGTCGGCGACCGCCTGGTCCTTGTCCCGGGTGAGCTGTTCGATCTCACGTTCCATGGCGCGTACGTCGGTGCCCTTGGTACGGGCGCCGAGGCGGACCCGGGCGCCTGCCTGGTCGATCAGGTCGATCGCCTTGTCCGGCAGTCTGCGGTCGGTGAGGTAGCGGTCGGAGAGCTCGACGGCGGCGACCAGGGCCTCGTCGGTGTAGCGGACCTGGTGGTGGGCCTCGTAGCGGTCCCGCAGACCGCGCAGGATCTCGATGGTGTCCGGGACCGTCGGCTCGGGCACCAGGATCGGCTGGAAGCGGCGGGCCAGAGCCGCGTCCTTCTCGATCTTGCGGAACTCCTCCAGGGTGGTCGCGCCCACGACATGCAATTCGCCCCGGGCCAGCGCGGGCTTGAGGATGTTGGCCGCGTCCATCGCGCCGCCCTCGCCGCCGCCCCCGGCGCCGACCACGGTGTGCAGCTCGTCGATGAAGACGATCAGCTGGTCGGAGTGCGAGCGGATCTCGCCCACGATGTTGTTGAGCCGCTCCTCGAAGTCGCCGCGGAACCGGGTGCCGGCGACCACGCCGGACAGGTCGAGGGCGATCACCCGCCGTCCGGCGAGCCCGTCCGGCACGTCTGCGTCGGCGATCCGCTGGGCCAGGCCCTCCACGATCGCCGTCTTGCCGACACCGGCGTCGCCGATCAGCACGGGGTTGTTCTTGCCGCGCCGGGAGAGCACCTCGATGGTCTGCTCGATCTCGTCGTCGCGGCCGATCACCGGGTCGATCCGGCCCTCCCCGGCCAGCTCGGTCAGGTCACGGCCGTACTTGTCGAGGTTCGGCGTGCCGCTCGTACGGCGCCGGGTGTCCGGGCCGGCGAGCGAGCGGTCGGTCTCCGCGGCGTCCGGCGGCAGACCGGCGGCGGCGAACCGGGCGGCGTTCAGGATGTGTCCGGCGGCCGAGTCCGGGTTGGCGGCCAGCGCGCCCAGCACGTGCTCGGGGCCGATGTACCCGGCGCCGCCGGCCCGGGCCAGGTCGTGCGCGTCCAGGAGGGCCCGTTTGACGGCCGGGGTGAGGGAGAGCGAGGTGGGCGGGGGAGCCTCGCCGGGCGGGTGCTGGACCGGTCCCGCGCGGCCGTCGATCTCCGTCGCCAGCGAGTCGGGGTCGGCGCCGGACCTGCTCAGCAGGGACCGGGTGGGCTCCGCGGTGAGCGCCGCGCGCAGCAGATGCTCGGTGTCGAGGTCCCGGCTGCCGTGCTCGGCGGCGTACTGGGCGGCGCCCTTGACCAGCTCCCTGGCCGGCTGGCTCAGCAGCCTGCCGATGTCGATCTGCCGGGGGCCCTGGCGGGCTCCGCCGCCGCCGAAGAAGCGTGCGAGGAACTCTCCGAAAGGGTCCTGTCCGAAGTTGTCCGGTCCGGGGTAACCGCTGGTCATGAGCGTTCGTTCCGTTCCGGCGTCCCGGCGCCTGGTGGGACGCGCTCGCTGGTCGACGTGCCGGTCCACGCGGGTGCCCCTGCAGGGGCCCGGTCACACCACCTTCGCACGCCCGCCGGAGGGGGGCACGTCCAGCCGTTCGGGCGACGGGCCGGGCCGTGTCCTCCCCGCTCGTCGCGCCGTGCCGGGCCTCCGTCAGTCCTCCGGGTTCCTGGCGGTGAGAATGCGCGGCCCCGCCTCCGTGATCGCCACCGTGTGCTCCGCGTGCGCCGCCCGGGAGCCGTCGTTCGTCCGCAGCGTCCAGCCGTCCTCGGCCGCGTGGTAGCCGTCCCGGCCGCTGCCGATCAGCATGGGCTCGATCGCGAGGACCATGCCGTGCCGGAGCGGGAGGCCGCGGCCGGGGCGGCCCTCGTTCGGGACCCCGGGGTCCTCGTGCATACGGCGGCCGATGCCGTGTCCGCCGAAGTCCTGCGGGATGCCGTAGCCGGCGTCCCGGCACACCCGGCCGACCGCGTGTGCGATGTCGCCGATGCGGTTGCCGACGACCGCCGCCGCGATGCCCGCCGCGAGCGCCCGCTCGGCCGTCTCGACGAGCCGTACGTCCGCCGGACGGGGCCTGCCGACCGTGAAACTGATCGCCGAGTCGCCCGCCCAGCCCTCCAGCACGGCGCCGCAGTCGATGGAGACCAGGTCTCCGTCGCGCAGCCGGTAGCCGGTCGGGATGCCGTGCACGATCGCGTCGTTCACGGACGCGCAGATGACGGCGGGGAAGGGGGTGGGCGCGAACGAGGGCCGGTAGCCGAGGAAGGGGGAGGAGGCCCCGGCCTCGCGCAGTACCTCCCGCGCCACCTCGTCCAGTTCGAGCAGGGAGACGCCGATGCCGGCGGCCTCGCGCACGGCCGTCAGGGCCCGCCCCACGACCTGGCCCGACGCGTACATGGCGTCGATCGATGTGTCTGTCTTCAGTTCCACCATGCCAATTAATATACCGGCTTTCTCGACCGGATGAGAATCACGGCTTAGAATGACGGCATGGTGCGCACCCCTCTCACCCCGGAAGAGCGCGAACGCGGCGAGCGGTTCGGGCGGTTGCTGCGCGAGGCGCGCGGCGGGCGGAGCATGACGGAGGTGGCGGCCGCGGCGGGCATCTCGGCCGAGACCCTCCGCAAGATCGAGACCGGGCGGGCGCCGACCCCCGCCTTCTTCACCGTGGCCGCGCTGGCCCGCGCGCTCGGCCTCTCGATGGACGACCTGGCCGAGCGCTGCATCCCGGTCGTCGTGTGACGTGCGTCGAGGTGTGACGTGTGTCGGAGTGATGCGCGTCGGAATGTGACGCGCATCGGTCAAGATCGGGCAATGACGGCTCCGCGCGCCCGCTGAAAACTCCCCGTAGCAACCCCGTAACACAACTGGTGTTGCCTACGGAGCCGGAGTGTTCCGGTCTGGCGGGAGTCGAGCGATGACTGTGCATCAACTCCCTGGCCGAGTGCGGGAGTTCGCGAACTACCTGAACGGCCTGCTGGTGCGCCTGGACCAGGGCGGCGGCTGGTGCGCCGTCTTCTGGCAGCGCGACCCCGACGGTATGCAGGCCTGCCTCGCCGGCCGCGAGGTACCGCCCTGGGACGTCGTGGAGGCGCTGCTCCAGGACCTGGTGAGCGTCCACGGCACCGAGGCCGCCGCGCGTGAGGCCGAGCAGGCCCGCCTGCTGCACGCGGACGCGCTCGCCGCGTACGACACCCGGCCGGGCGCCCGCGAGGACCTGAGCGACCGCCTCGACGTCACCCTCCGCGAACAGCGCTACGCCGCGGAACGGCTGGACCGGCTCGGCCGCGCCCTCGACTCCGCGCACTCCCGCGAGCAGGCCGAGGCCCTGCACATCGACCTCGCCTGGGCCCGCGACGACCACGAACGCGCCTCCGCCCGGTGCGCCGAGCTCCGGGCCCGGATGGGAAGGCTGGAACACCGGGCCGAGCCCGCCGGGCGCCCGCGGGGCGGCACCCTCACCGTGGTTCCCGACCCGGCCCCGGCCCCCGCCCCGGCTCCGGCCCCCGCCCCCGCCCCCGCCCCGGCCCCGGCCCCGGCCCCCGCCCCGGCTCCGGCCAAGCAGCGCAAGCGCCGGCGGGGCAGCGCCCGGTTCGCCGGCCTGGCCGAGGACGAGGCCGCGCCCACCGTCGTACCGCAGGCGCCGGAGGCGTCCGGCTCCGAGGCCGGCACCGGCCGCCGCACCCCGCGCGGCGCCCGCTTCGCCGGGGCCGTCGAGGCGCCGGCGCGGCCGGAACCGGCGCCGGCGGAGTCCGACGAGGAGTCGGCACGGGCCGTGGCCGCGGCCGTGGAGCGGCTCGAACGGCTCCGGGCGGAGGGCCGCACCGGAGAGGCGCACGCGCTCCTCGCCGAGGTCGCGCACTGGTCCGCGCCCCGGTTCCCGCTGCTCGCGGACGCCCTCCAGCGGGCCGGGCTCGGCGCCGACTGGGCCACGCTGCTGTGGGAGGCGGCCTCGCTGCCGCCCGCCCGGCTCGTCGCGGCCGCCGACGCCCTGACCGCCGCGGGCCGGACCGACGACGGCCGGCAGATCCTGCGCCAGGGCGTCGCCCGCCCCGCCCCGGAGATCGGCGAGGCCGTCCTCGCCCTGGACACGGAGGGCCGCCACCGCGAGGCCCGCGCCCTCCTGGACACATACGTCCAGGTCCGTCCCCCGGAGGAGGCGGCCCACAGCGCGGAACCCGATCCCCAGCGCCTGGTGCCCCTGCTGCTCCGCTCGGCCCAGCAGATCTCGGACCAGCGCCACTGGGACCTGCTCCACGCGCTGCGGGTGGCAGGCCTCGCCTCCTGACAGACGCGACCCGGGCGCACCCCGTCAGGGACGCCGGGGGAGGAACAGCGCGGCCAGCCACGACGCACCCGCGGTCGGGAGCGGCGCCGTCCCGCAACGGCGCCTGCGGGACGGCCCCCGCATCCGCCAGCCAGGTTAGAAACGCGATCGACTCGGCGGCTTAACGACGATGGTCTTGGCAAGGACTCCGAGGAGGCCTACTTTCGACCCTCTACGGGCGTAGAAGGAGCAGCTCATGGCCAACGTCGTACGCGCCGCTCTGGTCCAGGCCACCTGGACCGGCGACACCGAGTCCATGGTGGCGAAACACGAGGAACACGCCCGCGAGGCGGCCCGCCGAGGCGCGAAGATCATCGGATTTCAGGAAGTCTTCAACGCCCCCTACTTCTGCCAGGTCCAGGAGCCCGAGCACTACCGCTGGGCCGAGCCGGTCCCGGACGGCCCCACCACGCGCCGTATGCAGGAACTCGCGCGCGAGACCGGCATGGTGATCGTCGTCCCGGTCTTCGAGGTCGAGCAGTCCGGCTTCTACTACAACACCGCCGCCGTGATCGACGCCGACGGCACCGTCCTCGGCAAGTACCGCAAGCACCACATCCCGCAGGTCAAGGGCTTCTGGGAGAAGTACTACTTCAAGCCCGGGAACGCCGGCTGGCCGGTCTTCGACACCGCCGTCGGCAAGGTCGGCGTGTACATCTGCTACGACCGCCACTTCCCCGAGGGCTGGCGGCAACTCGGCCTGGGCGGCGCCCAGCTGGTCTACAACCCGTCGGCCACCTCGCGCGGCCTGTCGGCCTACCTCTGGCAGCTGGAGCAGCCGGCCGCCGCCGTCGCCAACGAGTACTTCGTCGCCGCCATCAACCGAGTGGGCCAGGAGGAGTACGGGGACAACGACTTCTACGGGACGAGCTATTTCGTCGATCCACGTGGGCAGTTCGTGGGGGAGGTCGCGAGCGACAAGGGCGAGGAACTCGTCGTCCGCGACCTCGACTTCGACCTGATCGACGAGGTACGGCAGCAGTGGGCCTTCTACCGCGACCGCCGTCCCGACGCCTACGAAGGGCTGGTACAGCCGTGAACGACCTCTTCGCCCGCCACCGCCAGGTCCTGCCCGACTGGCTCGCGCTCTACTACGACGAGCCCCTGGAGATCACCCACGGCGAGGGCCGGCACGTCTGGGACGCGGACGGCAACCGCTACCTCGACTTCTTCGGCGGCATCCTGACCACGATGACCGCGCACGCGCTGCCCGAGGTGACGAAGGCGGTGAGCGAGCAGGCCGGCCGGATCCTCCACTCCTCCACGCTCTACCTCAACCGCCCGATGGTCGAACTCGCCGAGCGCATCGCCCAGTTGAGCGGCATCCCGGACGCCCGGGTCTTCTTCACCACCTCCGGCACCGAGGCCAACGACACTGCCCTGCTGCTCGCGACGACGTACCGCCGCACGAACACGATCCTGGCGATGCGCAACAGCTACCACGGCCGCTCCTTCAGTGCGGTCGGCATCACCGGCAACAAGGGCTGGTCCCCGACCTCCCTCTCACCGCTGCAGACGCTGTACGTCCACGGCGGCGTCCGCACCCGCGGCCCGTACGCCGAGCTGAACGACCGTGACTTCATCGCGGCCTGCGTCGACGACCTGCGCGACCTCCTCGGCCACACCCGCCCGCCTGCCGCGCTGATCGCCGAGCCCATCCAGGGCGTCGGCGGCTTCACCTCCCCGCCCGACGGGCTGTACGCGGCCTTCCGCAAGGTCCTCCAGGAGCAGGGCATCCTCTGGATCGCCGACGAGGTGCAGACCGGCTGGGGCCGCACCGGCGAGCACTTCTGGGGCTGGCAGGCACACGGGCAGAGCGGCCCGCCGGACATCCTCACCTTCGCCAAGGGCATCGGCAACGGCAGCTCCATCGGCGGTGTGGTGGCCCGCTCCGAGATCATGAACTGCCTGGACTCCAACAGCATCTCGACGTTCGGCGGCACCCAGATCACCATGGCGGCCGGCCTCGCCAACCTGTCGTACCTCCTGGACCACGACCTCCAGGGCAACGCCCGCCGGGTCGGCGGCCTGCTCATCGAACGCCTTCGCGCGGTCGCCGCCCAGCTGCCCGGCGTACGTGAGGTCCGGGGCCGCGGCCTGATGATCGGCGTCGAACTCGTCAAGCCCGGCACGGACGAGGCCGACCCGAAGTCCGCGTCGGCCGTCCTGGAGGCGGCTCGCGAGGGCGGCCTCCTCATCGGCAAGGGCGGCGGCCACAACACGAGCGCGTTGCGCATCGCCCCGCCGCTGTCCCTGACGGTGGCCGAGGCGGAGGAGGGCGCGACCATCCTCGAACAGGCGCTGAGGAGCGCCTACTAGGCGTTCTGCCGGAAGCGCCACGACTCGCCGTGTGGAGAGCTGCGGGCCGGTGGGGGCCGGTCGCGCAGCGCCCCTTCACGGGCGCGGGGAACTGCGCGACCAGCCACGACGGCGCCGCAGTCGACAGACACACCGAACCCGACCAAGGGACCACGCAAGATGACCGCCACTTGGGATCCCCCGCACACCACAGACCCCATACTGTCGGTCCGCCAGATCCTCGCCCTGGAACGGGTCCTGGCCGGCGACCCCGAGGTGGTGGCCGGCTCCGCCCACCTCGACCGCCCCGTCCGCTGGGTGCACGTCGCCGAGGCCCCCGACGTCGGCGTCATGCTCACCGGCGGCGAGATGGTCCTCACCACCGGCGTCCTGCTCGCCGGCGACGCGCACAAGCAGGCCGAGTACATCCAGTCCCTGCACCGGGCCGAGGCGGCGGCCGTCGTCCTCGGCCTCGGCCGCGCCTTCCCGGCCCCGCCCGACGCCATGCGCCGCGCAGCGGACCGCTGCGGCCTCCCCCTGGTGGTCCTGCACCGCCCCTTCCCCTTCGCCGAGCTGACCGAGGAGGTCCAGTCCCGCCTGGTCCGGCGGAAGTTCGCCGCCGTCAGCCTCTCCGAGTCGGTCCGCACCGCCCTCACCGGCCTCATCACGGCCGCCGCCCCCCTCCAGCGGCTCCTCGACGAGGTCGCCGTGCACAGCGCCTGCCCGGTCGTCGTCACCAACCTCGCGCACCGGGTCCTCGCCACCGCGGGGGAGCGGTCGGCCGTGGACGACGTGCTGCGGGACTGGGAGCGCATCGCCCGGCAGGCCGGCGGCGGCGCGGCCGACGGCTGGATCCGCGCCGAACTGGGCGGCCGGGGCGAACGCTGGGGCCAGATCATGCTCTGCGGCTACCGCGGCGACACCGCCACCGGCCGGCTGCTGGCCGAGCGGGGCGCCGAGGCCCTCGTCCTGCACCGCATGCTCGGCGGCGGCTCCGCCCACACCTGGGAGGAGCAGTCCGCGCAGAGCCTGCTGACCGACCTGGTCTCCGGGGTCGTGCCGGCCCGCCAACTGCTGCCCAGGGCGCGGGCCGCCGGTCTCCCGGTCAACCGGCGGACCTTCGTCCCCCTCGTCGTACGGGACGCGGAACCGGCCCAACTGGAGCGCGTCCTGCGGTTGCTGGGCCTGCCCGGACTCGTCGCCGAACTCACCGAGCGGACCACCGCGGTCCTCCTCAGCCTCGCCCGCGACCAGGACGCCGACGCCCTCGCCGCGCACTTCGCCGCCCGGCTGCACGGCGAGTCGGCGGGACCCCGGGCGGTGGTGGCCGCCGCGGGCGCCCGTACCGTCTGGGACGACGTGCCGGTCGGCCTGCGCGAGGCCCAGCACGTCGCCGACGCGGTCGCCGACACCACCGCCGCCCTCGACCTCCCGGCCGTCGTCCGCCTCAAGGACGTCCACCTGCGCGGCCTGATCCGGCTGCTGCGCGACGACCCGCACGTCCAGTCCTTCGCCGAACGCGAGCTGGACGGCCTGCTGTGCGGGAACGGCACCGACCAGGACCTGCTCGGCGTCCTGCGCACCTACCTCGCCACCGGCCGCAACAAGTCCCGCACCGCCCAGCTCCACCACGTCTCCCGCCCCGCGCTGTACCGCCGCCTGGAGGCGATACAGACCCGGCTCGGCGTCGACCTCGACGACTTCGAGCAGGCGGCCTCCGTGCACATCGCACTCCTCGCACACGACGCGCAACAGCAGTGAAACATGCGACGACCTGGGAAAACGGCGGTGAAACATGAGCCGACGGCAGCGTGACACGGTGCCACGCCGGGCGCCCGCAGACGTGACACGATGCAACTCAAAGAGGACTTCCGGGCTTTCTAGCCTTCTCGCACACCGAGCGACCGGAGGTCCCGATGAGCCGAGTGATTCGTGCCGCCCTCTTCCAGACCGCCTGGACCGGCGACAAGGAGTCGATGATCCAGGTCCACGAACAGGCGGCCCGCGACGCGGCCGCACAGGGCGCGCAGGTCCTGTGCTTCCAGGAGCTGTTCTACGGACCCTACTTCTGCCAGGTCCAGGACAAGGCCTTCTACGAGTACGCCGAGCAGGTCCCGGACGGCCCGGTCGTCCAGCGCTTCCAGGCGCTCGCCCGCGAACTGGGCCTGGTCCTGATCCTGCCGGTGTACGAGGAGGAGCAGCCCGGCGTCCTCTACAACACCGCCGCCGTGATCGACGCCGACGGCTCGTACCTCGGCAAGTACCGCAAGCACCACATCCCCCAGGTCCCGGGCTTCTGGGAGAAGTTCTACTTCCGGCCGGGCAACGCCGGCTGGCCCGTCTTCGAGACGGCCGTCGGGAAGATCGGCGTCTACATCTGCTACGACCGCCACTTCCCGGAGGGCTGGCGGGCGCTGGGCCTCGGCGGCGCCGAGATCGTCTTCAACCCGTCGGCCACCTCGCGCGGTCTCTCCCGCTACCTCTGGCAGCTGGAGCAGCCGGCGGCGGCCGCGGCCAACGAGTACTTCGTCGGCGCGATCAACCGGGTCGGCGTGGAGGACCTGGGCGACAACGACTTCTACGGCAGCTCCTATTTCGTGGACCCGGAGGCCCAGTTCGTCGGCGAGGTGGCCTCCGACAAGGAGACCGAACTCGTCGTCCGCGACCTGGACCTGGCCAAGCTCCGCGAGGTCCGCGACCGCTGGCAGTTCTTCCGGGACCGCCGCCCCGACGCCTACGGCCCCCTGACGGCGCCTTGACAGCGCCCCGCGGAAAAGCGCCCCGCAAGGGGCGCGGGGCGGTGCTGAACATGCGGCTGCCGCCGCGTGGGCGCGACCAGCCACGTCGGACCGGCGCCTGACCACGTCGGACCGGCGCCTGACCACGTCGGACCCGTACCTGACCACGTCGGACCCGTACCTGACCACGTCGGACCCGTACCTGACCACGTCGGACCCGTACCTGACCACGAAGGAGAGGACCCCATGACCGGCCGGACAGTAATCCGTGGCGGACTCGTCATCACCGCGTCCGACGAGATCCACGCCGACGTCCTGATCGAGGACGGCCGCATCGCCGCCCTCGCGGCGACCGGCACCCCCGCCGCCGAGGCCTTCACCGCCGAGCGGACCATCGACGCCACCGGCAAGTACGTCATCCCGGGCGGCGTCGACGCCCACACCCACATGGAGCTGCCGTTCGGCGGCACCTTCGCCTCCGACACCTTCGAGACCGGCACCCGGGCCGCCGCCTGGGGCGGTACGACCACCATCGTCGACTTCGCGGTGCAGAGCGTCGGCCACAGCCTGCGCGAGGGCCTCGACGCCTGGCACGCCAAGGCCGAGGGCAACTGCGCCGTCGACTACGGCTTCCACATGATCGTCTCCGACGTGAACCAGGAGACGCTCAAGGAGATGGACCTGCTGGTCGAGGAGGGTGTGACCTCCTTCAAGCAGTTCATGGCCTACCCCGGCGTCTTCTACTCCGACGACGGCCAGATCCTGCGCGCCATGCAGCGCTCCGCCGAGAACGGCGGCCTGATCATGATGCACGCCGAGAACGGCATCGCCATCGACGTCCTCGTGGAACAGGCGCTGGCCCGCGGCGAGACCGACCCCCGCTACCACGGCGAGGTCCGCAAGGCCCTCCTCGAAGCCGAGGCCACCCACCGCGCCATCAGGCTCGCCCAGGTCGCCGGCGCCCCGCTCTACGTCGTGCACGTCTCCGCGGCGGAGGCGGTCGCCGAACTGGCCCGCGCCCGCGACGAAGGACTTCCCGTCTTCGGCGAGACCTGCCCGCAGTACCTCTTCCTGTCCACCGACAACCTCGCCGAACCCGACTTCGAGGGTGCGAAGTACGTGTGCAGCACGCCCCTTCGCCCCAAGGAGCACCAGGCCAAGCTCTGGCAGGGTCTGCGCACCAACGACCTCCAGGTCGTCTCCACCGACCACTGCCCCTTCTGCTTCGTCGGCCAGAAGGAACTCGGCCGCGGCGACTTCTCGAAGATCCCCAACGGCCTGCCCGGCGTCGAGAACCGGATGGACCTGCTCCACCAGGCCGTCGTCGACGGGCACATCACGCGCCGCCGCTGGATCGAGATCGCCTGCGCCACCCCGGCCAGGATGTTCGGCATGTACCCGAAGAAGGGCACCATCACCCCGGGTGCCGACGCCGACGTCGTCATCTACGACCCCCATGCGGAGCAGGTCGTCTCCGCCGGGACCCACCACATGAACGTCGACTACTCGGCGTACGAGGGCAAGCGGCTCACCGGCCGGGTCGAGACGGTCCTGTCGCGCGGCGTACCCGTCATCACCGAGCGGGAGTACACCGGCCACGCCGGGCACGGCGTCTACACCCCGCGCTCCACCTGTCAGTACCTCAACTAGGAGACGCGCCCCATGGACTTCGGACTCGTCCTGCAGACCGACCCGCCGGCCTCCCGGGTCGTCAGCCTGATGAAACGGGCCGAACGCAACGGCTTCCGCTACGGCTGGACCTTCGACTCCGCCGTGCTCTGGCAGGAACCGTTCGTGATCTACAGCCAGATCCTCGCCAACACCAGCAAGCTGACGGTCGGGCCGATGGTCACCAACCCTGGCACCCGCACCTGGGAGGTCACCGCCTCCACCTTCGCCACCCTCAACGACATGTTCGGCAACCGCACGGTCTGCGGCATCGGCCGCGGCGACTCCGCGATGCGGGTGGCCGGCCGCAAGCCCAACACCCTGGCCCGGATCAGCGAGGCCATGAAGGTCATCCGTGCGCTGGGCAGCGGCGGCGAGGCCGACCTCGGCGGCACGGTCATCAGGTTCCCGTGGGTCAAGCCGGGCGCCGAACTCCCCGTCTGGATGGCCGCGTACGGCCCGAAGGCCCTGAAGATGACCGGTGAGGAGGCCGACGGGTTCATCCTCCAGCTCTCCGACCTCTACCTCACCGAGTACATGGTCAAGGCGGTGAAGGACGCGGCCGTCGCCGCCGGACGCGACCCCTCCGAGGTCAGGATCTGCGTCGCCGCCCCCGCCTACGTCACCGAGGACGACTCGCCCGAGGCCCTCGCCCACGCCCGCGACCAGTGCCGCTGGTTCGGCGGCATGGTCGGCAACCACGTCGCCGACCTGGTCGCCAAGTACGGCGAGCACTCCGCCGCCGTACCCGACGAACTCACCGACTACATCAAGGCCCGCCAGGGCTACGACTACTCGCACCACGGACGCAGCGGCAACCCCGACACCGAGTTCGTGCCCGACGAGATCGTCGACCGCTTCTGCGTCATCGGCCCGGCCGAGAAGCACATCGAGAAGCTGAACGCCCTGCGCGAGCTGGGTGTCGACCAGTTCGCCGTCTACGACATGCACGACGCCCAGGAGGCCACCATCGACGCGTACGGGACGAAGGTCATCCCGGGCGTCAACGGCTAGCCCGCTCCTGGCAGTTGGTCTCCCCCTTCCCGCCGTCCCGGGAAGGGGGTCAGGGCGCACCCCACACGCGTACCCCCCGCCCCGCCCGCACGGCCTTTCCCGTCCCGCCTCTCCTGATTGGCCTGCCCATGACCGACACCGCTCCCACGGCCATACCGCCGTCCGGTCAAGTCACCGTCACCGACGGGCGCGTCGAGCTCTCCCCGGGCTCGCCGCCGCCGAGCGGTCCGTACGCCAACGAGGACCTGCTGCCGGTCCCCGTCGCCAAGCGCACCTGGACCACCTACAACTTCTCCGCGCTCTGGGTCGGCATGGCCCACAACACGGCCTCCTGGACCCTGGCCTCCGGGCTCATCGCGGTCGGCATGGACTGGAAACAGGCCGTGTTCACCATCGCCCTGGCCAACCTGATCGTCCTCGTGCCGATGCTGCTCACCGGGCACGCCGGACCCAAGTACGGCATCCCCTTCCCGGTCTTCGCCCGCGCCTCCTTCGGGGTGCGCGGCGCCAACCTGCCCGCCGTCGTACGGGCGTTGGTGGCCTGCGGCTGGTTCGGCATCCAGACCTGGATCGGCGGCGAGGCCATCTACTTCCTGGCCGGCAAGCTGATCGGCGACAGCTGGGCGAACGCCTCACACATCGGCGGCTACGCCTGGACCATGTGGCTGTCGTTCGCGCTCTTCTGGGTGCTCCAGGTCGCGATCATCTACCGGGGCATGGATACCATCCGCCGCTTCGAGAACTGGGCCGCGCCCTTCGTGATCGTCGGCGCCGTCGTGATGCTGATCTGGATGAGCAACAAGGCCGGCGGCCTCGGCCCGCTCTTCGACCAGCCCTCCAAGCTCGGCTGGGGCGGCGGCTTCTGGAAGATCTTCTGGCCGTCCCTGATGGGCATGATCGGCTTCTGGTCGACGCTGTCGCTGAACATCCCCGACTTCACCCGGTACGGCAAGAGCCAGAAGGCGCAGACCTGGGGCCAGGCCCTCGGCCTGCCCACCACCATGACCCTCTTCGCCTTCCTGTCGGTGCTGGTGACCTCCGGTTCGCAGGCCGTCTACGGGCAGCCGATCTGGGACCCGGTCCAGCTGGCCGCGAAGACGGACAACGTGGTCGGCCTGCTCTACGCCCTGGTGACCGTCCTCGTCGCGACGCTCTCCGTGAACATCGCGGCCAACCTGGTCTCGCCCGCCTTCGACTTCTCCAACATCGCGCCCCGGAAGATCAGTTTCCGCACCGGCGCGCTCATCACCTCGGTCCTCGCGGTGCTGATCTTCCCGTGGAAGCTGTACTCCGACCCGCAGGGCTACATCTTCACCTGGCTCGGCCTGGTCGGCGGTCTGCTCGGCACGGTCGCCGGCATCCTCATCGCCGACTACTGGATCCTGCGCCGCACCCGCCTCGACCTGACCGACCTGTACCGCACGGGCGGCCGCTACTGGTACGACGGCGGCTGGAACTGGCGGGCGGTCGTCGCCTTCCTGGTGGGCGGCATCCTCGCGATCGGCGGCGCCAGCTTCAAACCGCTGATCGACGGCCGTCCCATCCCGGCCCTGTCCTCGCTCGCCGACTACGGCTGGGCGGTCGGCCTCGGCACGTCCCTGGTGCTGTACCTGGGGCTGACCCTGCTGGTGCCGCCCGCGAAGGCACTCCGGCCGTGAGCACGGAGGGCAGCCGGTCCGGCTACTGGCTGCCCTTCAGTGCGGTCACCGCGGCCTTCGCCGCCTGGATGGCGCCCTTGTTGATCACGTCCGTGCTGGGCGCCTTCTTGTTCTCGAAGTCGCTGCCGTTGTAGGTGACGACCACCAGCGCGTTGGAGACCTGGGCCATCACCACGCCCTCGCGGGTCTGCTGCTTGTCCTCGGTGGTGAGGTTCACCACCGAGTAGCCGCTGTCGCCGAGGCCCGGCACGGCTCCGCCGCCGCTCTTCTCCGCGACGCGGTCCTTGTACTCCTTGGCCGCCGCCGTGTTCGTGTCCATGATCTCGAAGGAGACGTCGAGCCAGCGGTAGTCGTACCCCTTGAGCGCGTTCCACGAGCAGGTGCGGCGCAGCTTGGTGTCGGTGGAGGGGATCTCCTTG
The DNA here is from genome assembly GCF_044769305.1 of Streptomyces sp. NPDC090499. NCBI lineage: Bacteria > Bacillati > Actinomycetota > Actinomycetes > Kitasatosporales > Streptomycetaceae > Streptomyces > Streptomyces sp. NPDC090499. The sequence continues at coordinate 172,624 of NZ_JBIVXP010000002.1, read as the reverse complement.
CCGGCCGTCTTCGCACCGGGCACCAGGGACTTGATGGTGGCCACCGTGATGCTGCCGCAGGGGGCGGGCGCGGCGGAGTACGCCTTGGTGGCCGTCGTGGAGGCGGAGGACGTCGAGGGGGAGTCGCCCGCCGACTGACCGGCCGTCTGCTGGGTCGAGGCGTCGGCCGAGCTGCCGGTGGACGTCGTCTTGTCCGGGCCCGACGCCATCACCCAGCCCGCACAGGCGAGCACGGCGACCGGCGTCAGGCGCGCGGTGAGGGCGAGCGGCAGTGGAAGAGAACGCAAGTCGCACTTCTCGCTGGGGGACGGTGTGCGGAGTGGCCCGCACTGCGGACGGGACGCCAGTTTCACACGAGTCCCTGTGGGGCGGAAGTGGAATCCGTGCCTTGCCTGTGGGGCGTCCCCGGCGCGCTGTTGACAGCGGCCGCGGGCCGTCCCCCTACATCCGGAATGTCGTGCGTCCACGGTCCCTGTACATCCGGAATGTCGTGACTGGATCCGGTCCCCGAGGGTGACCGGAGTCACCGTCGGGCCCGTCCGGTACTCAGTCGCGCGAGTTGCCGAACAGCAGCCGGTAGCCGATGAGGAGGACCAGGGAGCCGGCGATCGCGGCGCCCCACGTGTAGAGGTCGAAGAAGTGATTCTGCACCGGGCGGTCGAGGAAGCGGGAGGAGAGCCAGCCGCCCACGAAGGCGCCCGCGATGCCGATGAGGGTGGTGCCGATCAGGCCACCCGGGTCGCGGCCGGGCAGCAGGATCTTGGCGATGGCTCCGGCGAGGAGACCCAGGACGATCCAGCCGATGATGCCCACGTTCGTTGTCCTCCAGTACGGGTGCTGCTTCACGGACGCCGCCGCTCGGCGGGGGTGCCGCTCCGCAGAGTTGCGTTGTTGCGCAAGCTTAGGAACGGGAGTGGCCGCCGGTATACGCCCGACGCCGAGCCGTCGATGATCTGTCACGCGCCCATGACAATGCGAAGAACACGTGGCGGACATTGCGGGGAGGCCCTGCGGGGTGCGGTGACCGTGCGCCTACACTGAGTGGGCATCTGTGCCGAGGCTGTGATGGGAGGGAGCGGGCCGTGGGGGAGAACAGCGACGGCTTCACCGACCCCTCCGACGGGGTGCTGACGGAGGCGGCCGCGGTGTTCGGGCTGCTCGCCTCGCCGGCCCGGCTGCACATCATGTGGGCGCTGTCCCAGGGCGAGAGCGACGTGACGCGCCTCGCCGACCGGGTCGGCGGCGCCCTGCCGGCGGTCAGCCAGCACCTGGCCAAACTCCGGCTGGCCGGTCTGGTGCGGTCCCGCCGGGAGGGCCGGCGGCAGGTCTACTACGTGGACGATCCGGACATCGTGACCGTGGTGCGGGTGACCGTCGGACAGCTGACCGCACGCTCGCACCAGGCGCCGGTGCCGGTGCGGCGGTTGTACGAGGCCGGTGTCTGACCGGGCGGAGCCGGGCCGGTGCGCGGGGGCGGACGGCGGGTGTGTCCTGGAGGTTTCATGAGATGCCTCACCTGTGAATTCGGGTGGGGCTTGTGCTGTCGGGGCTGTGGGTTTGTTAGATTGCGCAATCACGCAACCCAAATGGGCTCACCTCGCGGCTGCCCGTAACCCGCCGCGGACGCCCGACCTGCCCGACCGTACCCGCAGACGGACCCGACCGTTCATGGGAGTGGAAGATGACCGACCCGTGGGACGGCCCGGGAGGCCAGGCCACACGCAGCCGCACCGACCGGGTGCCCGGACAGCGTGGGGCCCTGCCGGACGGGACGCGGCCGACCGGCGGCCGGGCCGCCGCCCGGCAGGCGGCGAAGACCCGCGGTGGCAGAGGGGGCTCCCGGCGGGCGAAGCCGGCGGGCCGCGGCAGGCGGGTCCTGAAGATCGTGGGACTGTGCACGGCGCTCCTGGTGCTGGTCACGGCCGGCGCGGGCTGGTGGTTCTACCAGCACCTCAACGGCAACATCAACAGCGTCTCCCTCGACGGCAAGGGCGGCACCGAGAAGGCCGACGCGTTCGGCCGCACCCCGATCAACATCCTGGTGATCGGCTCGGACGGCCGGACCAGCTCGGCCGACTGCAAGCTCGGCGGCGGCTGCAAGACGACCGGCGTCCAGACCGGCAACGGCAACGCGGACGTGGAGATGGTGGTCCACATATCCGCCGACCGCTCCAACGCCACGGTGATGAGCATCCCGCGTGACACCATGGTCGACGTGCCGGCCTGCAAGGACAGTGCGAGCAGCCAGTCCACCTCCGGCTACTACGGCCAGGTCAACAGCGCCCTCCAGTACGGCGCCGCCTGCCAGGTCGCCACCGTGCACCAGCTCACCGGCGTCCCCATCGACCACTTCGTCAAGCTGGACTTCTCCGGTGTGGTCAAGATGTCCGACGCGGTCGGCGGTGTCTCCGTCTGCGTCAACAACAACGTGTACGACACCTACTCGCACCTGAAGCTGTCCAAGGGCACGCACACCCTCAAGGGCGAGGCCGCCCTGGAGTTCGTCCGCTCCCGGCACGGCTTCGGCGACGGCAGCGACCTCGGCCGTACCGTCTCCCAGCACATCTTCCTCAGCGCGATGATCCGCAAGTTCAAGAGCGCGGGCACCCTCACCGACCCCACCGCGGTCTACAGCCTTGCCGACGCGGCCACCAAGGCGCTCACCGTGGACGACGACCTCGACAGCGTGAAGAAACTGATCTCGCTCGCGGCCGACGTGAACAAGGTCCCCACCAAGCGGATGACCTTCACCACCATGCAGACCGCGCCCGACCCCAACAACAGCAACCGCGTGGTGGTCGGTTCGGGCGCCAAGGACCTGTTCGCCACCATGGCCAACGACCAGTCGCTGACCACCAGTTCGGGCAAGAAGTCGTCGGCCGCCTCGGCGACCGCGAGCGCGAAGCCGACGCCCACCGCGACCGTCCCGGCCGCCCAGATCGCCGTGACCGTCGAGAACGGCACCGACATCACGGGCCGCGCCTCCGCCATCGCGAACTCCCTGATCTCCCAGGGCTTCAGCACCGGCACCAGCACCGCCAACGCCCCGGACTCCGCGAGCACGACCACCCTGACCTACGGCAGCGGCGACAAGGCCGAGGCGCAGACCGTCGCCAAGGCCCTGGACATCCCCAGCTCGCACCTCAAGTCGGGCTCCGGCACCGGCGTGGTCCTGGTGATCGGCAGCGACTGGAGCAGCGGCACCTCCTACCCGGCCAGCTCCGGCGACACGAAGGCGGCCGTCTCCAACGCCAACGCCTCCACCGCCGACGACTCCAAGACCTGCGCCAAGGTCAGCCAGTACAAGACGGTCAGCCTCAACGGGATCCCGATGACCCCGTCCCAGGCGTACGCGGCGGCGACGAACAAGCCCGACTCGGACAAGGACTGACGGGGAGAGGCGAGCCCCGGAGGGGGTTCGCCTCGCCACGGCCGTGAAAGCATGTAACCGCCAGACACCTGGCCCGGCCGTGCGCACAGCGAGGTGACAGATGCAGTTCACCACCCGTCCCACCCTCCAGGGCACCTTCGGCATGGTGTCGTCCACGCACTGGCTGGCCTCCCAGTCGGCGATGGCGGTCCTGGAGAACGGCGGCAACGCGTACGACGCGGCCGTCGCCGGCGCCTTCGTCCTGCACGTGGTCGAGCCGCACCTCAACGGGCCGGCCGGCGAGGTGCCGATCCTGCTCGCCCCCGCCGGCGGCGAGGTACGGGTGCTGTGCGGACAGGGCGTGGCCCCGGCCGGTGCGGACGTCGCCCACTACCGGGGCCTCGGCCTGGACCTCGTCCCCGGCACCGGGCCGCTGGCCGCGTCCGTACCCGGCGCCTTCGACGCCTGGCTGCTCCTGCTGCGAGACCACGGCAGCAAGCCGCTGGACGAGGTCCTGAAGTACGCCATCGGCTACGCCGAGCACGGGCACCCGGCCGTGGAGAACGTCGGCGCCACGGTGGAGAGCGTCCGCAGGCTGTTCGAGACCGAGTGGACGTCGTCGGCGGAGCTCTACCTGCCCGGCGGCCGGGCACCCCGCCCCGGCGAGCTGCTGCGCAACCCCGCCCTCGCCGCCACCTGGAAGCGGCTGCTCGCCGAGACCGCGGGCGCCGGAGACCGGGAGGCCCGCATCGACGCGGCCCGCGAGGTGTGGCGCACCGGCTTCATCGCCGAGGCACTGGTCCGGCAGGCGGCCCGCCCCACCATGGACACCAGCGGCACCCGGCACACCGGCACCCTCACCGCGGCCGACCTGGCCGGCTGGTCCGCGACCTACGAGAGCCCGGTCTCCTACGACTGGAACGGCTGGACCGTGTGCAAGGCGGGCCCCTGGAGCCAGGGCCCGGCCCTGCTCCAGCAGCTCGCCCTGCTGCCCCCCGAACTGCCCGCCCACGGCTCCGCCGACTACGTCCACCTCCTGATCGAGGGCTGCAAGCTCGCCATGGCCGACCGCGAGGCCTGGTACGGGGACGCGGCCGAGGTACCGCTGGCCGAACTGCTCTCGGACGCCTACAACGCCGGGCGGCGGGAGCTGGTCGGCGCCAAGGCCTCCGACGAGCTGCGGCCGGGCAGCCCCGGCGGGCGCGAGCCCCGGCTGCCCGGGTACGCGCGCGTGGAGGCCGCGAGGAGCACCGCCTTCGACCCGCTGGGCGCCGGTGAGCCGACGGTCGCGCAGGTCGCCGCCGACGGCACCACCCGGGGCGACACCTGCCACCTGGACGTCGTCGACCGCTGGGGCAACATGGTCGCGGCCACGCCGAGCGGCGGCTGGCTCCAGTCCAACCCCGTCGTCCCCGAGCTGGGCTTCCCGCTCGGCACCCGGCTCCAGATGGCCTGGCTGGAGGAGGGCCTGCCCAACACCCTCACGCCCGGCAAGCGCCCCCGCACCACCCTCACCCCGTCCCTTGCCCTGCGCGACGGCGTCCCGGTGCTGGCCTTCGGCACGCCCGGCGGCGACCAGCAGGACCAGTGGCAGCTGCACTTCCTCCTCGCCGTCGCCCTGCGCGGCGAGGTCCGCGGCGGCCTCGACCTCCAGGGCGCGATCGACGCCCCGAACTGGCACAACGACAGCTTCCCCAGCTCCTTCTACCCGCGCGGCCGGCGCCCCGGGAGCGTGACCGTCGAGTCCCGCACGGACGAGCGGGTCGTGGCGGAGCTGCGGCGGCGCGGTCACGACGTGACGGTCGGGCCGGGCTGGTCGGAGGGACGGCTGTGCGCGGTGGCCCGGGACCCGGAGACCGGGGTGCTGTCGGCGGCGGCCAACCCGCGCGGGATGCAGGGCTACGCGGTCGGACGCTGACGCGGCCTCGCTGACCTGGTGGGTCCGCCGACGCCACGCCGACCGCCGGCACCGCCTGTTCGTCCGTATTCCATGTTCCGTACATGCGACGCGTGGGGATTGTTGTCAGTGGCGCGTGCTCTCATGGAGGCATGATCGAAGCAACGGAGACCATCGACGAGTTTCTCCTCCAGCACGGCGGTGACGTCGAGGACGCCATCCGCAAGGCCGCCCGGACCGAGATCCTGCCCCGCTGGCGCCGGCTCGCCGACCACGAGGTCGACCAGAAGAGCGGCCCGCACGACCTGGTGACCGACGCCGACCGGCTGGCCGAGCGGTACCTCACCGGGGCGCTCGCCGCCCTGCTGCCCGGCTCCGTCGTGGTCGGCGAGGAGGCGGTGCACGCCGACCCGGAGACGTACTACGCGCTCCAGGGCGACAAGCCGGTGTGGATCGTCGACCCGGTCGACGGCACCCGCCAGTTCGTACGCGGCGAGGACGGCTTCTGCACCCTGGTCGCGCTCGCCCACCGGGGCGTCCTGCTCGCCTCCTGGACCTACGCCCCGGCCCGTGAGCAACTCGCCACCGCGGTCCGGGGGAAGGGCGCCTTCCTCGACGGCGCGCGGCTGCTCCCGGGCGCGCCCGAGGCGGGCCGGGACCTGCGGATAGCCACCTCCCACCCGGACTACACGACCGACGCGCAGAAGCGCGCGCTCCTCCCGCTGTGGACCGACGGCTTCGCCCCGCGCGCCTGCGGCTCCGCGGGCCTGGAGTATCTCGCCGTCGCCCGGGGCGAGTTGGACGCCACCGCGTTCTCCTGGGAGGCCGCCTGGGACCACGCCGCAGGACTGCTGCTGGTCGAGGAGGCGGGCGGCGCCCACCTCACGGTCGCCGGCGAGCCGTTCCGGATCACCGGCGACAACGCCCTGCCGTTCACCGCGGCCCGCGACGCCGCCACCGCCCACCGGATCGTGGACCTGCTGCTGAACCCGCACTGGTGACCCGAGCGAGGGCGCTGTCAGTCCCCCGGCATATCCTGAACGCGTGTGGCCGTCGGCTGACGAATGGGGTCCGAAGGTGCCGTCGATGCTCGATGCGGTCGTGGTGGGGGCGGGGCCTAACGGCCTGACGGCCGCCGTGGAGCTGGCCCGGCGCGGTTTCTCCGTGGCGCTCTTCGAGGCACGGGACACCGTGGGCGGCGGCGCCCGCACCGAGGAGCTCACCCTCCCGGGCTTTCGTCACGACCCGTGCTCCGCTGCCCACCCGCTCGGCATCAACTCGCCCGCGTTCCGGGCCCTGCCGCTGGAGCGCTACGGCCTCACGTGGCTGCACGCGGACCTGCCCATGGCGCACCCCTTCCCCGACGGTCGCGCGGCCGTCCTGGCCCGCTCCGTCGCCGAGACCGCGGCCTCCTTCGGGCCCCGCGACGCGGGCACCTACCGCAGGCTGGTCGAGCCGTTCCTGCCCAGGTGGGACACCCTGGCCCGGGACTTCATGTCGCTGCCGCTGACCGCGCTGCCCCGCGACCCGGTCACCCTCGCCCGGTTCGGCCTCGCCGGGCTGCCGCCCGCCGCCCTGGTGATGCGGCGCTTCCGCGACGAGCGGGCCCGCACCCTCTTCGCCGGGCTCGTCGCCCACGTCATGGCCCCGCTCAGCGGCTTCGCCACCGGCGCCGTCGGCCTGGTCTTCGCGCTCGCCGCGCACGCCCGCGGCTGGCCGGTGGCCGCCGGCGGCTCCCAGGCCATTTCCGACGCCCTCGCCGGCTACCTGACGGACCTCGGCGGCGCGATCCACACCGACTACGAGGTCAAGCGCCTCGACGACCTGCCGCCCGCCCGGTCGTACATCTTCGACACCTCGCCCACCGCCCTGGCCCGCATCGCGGGCCTCGGCAACTACTACCGGGACTACCGGTACGGCCCGGGCGTCTTCAAGATCGACTACGCGCTGGACGGCCCGGTCCCGTGGACGGCACCGGAGGCGCGCCGCGCCGGGACCGTGCAGATCGGCGCGGACAGCACGGAGATCGGCACCGCCCTGCGCGCCGCCTCCCGCGAAGGCCGCGCCCCCGACCGGCCGTTCATGATCACCGTGCAGCCGAGTGTCGTGGACCCGACCCGCGCCCCCGAGGGCAAGCACGTCTTCTGGGCCTACGCCCACGTGCCGAACGGCTGGAGCGGCGACCTCACCGAGGTGATGGAGCGTCAACTGGAGCGCTTCGCACCGGGGTTCCGCGACCGCGTGCTGGCCCGCGCCACCGCGGGCCCCGCCGAACTCGCCGCCCGCAACGCCAACTACGTCGGCGGCGACATCGGCACCGGCGCGGTCTCCGGCCTGCAGATCATGCTCCGCCCCAAGCTCTCCCTGTTCCCGTACGGCACCCCGCATCCCGCCGTCTTCATCTGCTCGTCGGCCACCCCGCCCGGACCGGGCGTGCACGGCATGTCGGGGCACAACGCGGCGAAGGCCGTGTGGAGGAGGTTGCGACAGTCATGACCCGTATCACCCTCGTCAAGGGCGACATCACCCGGCAGAGCGTCGACGCGATCGTCAACGCGGCCAACTCCTCGCTGCTGGGCGGCGGAGGCGTCGACGGCGCCATCCACCGCCGCGGCGGCCCCGCCGTCCTGGCGGACTGCCGCAAGCTGCGCGCCTCCCACTACGGCAAGGGCCTGCCCACCGGCCAGGCCGTCGCCACCACGGCCGGCGAGCTCGACGCCCAGTGGGTCATCCACACCGTCGGCCCCGTCCACTCCACGAGTGAGGACCGGTCCGAGCTGCTGGCCTCCTGCTACCGCGAGTCCCTCAGACGCGCCGACGAACTCGGCGCCCGCACGGTCGCGTTCCCCGCCGTCTCCACCGGGATCTACGGCTGGCCGATGGACGACGGCGCCCGGATCGCCGTCACGACCGTCCAGGAGGCGGACACGGCCGTCGAGGAGGTGCGGTTCGTGCTCTTCGACGAGCGTGCCTACGACGCGTTCGCCCGGCAGCTGCCCTGAGGCAAGGCACGGGGTGCCGTCGCACCGCCCGCCCCGCACCCTGGACGGCAGGGAAGGGAGCAGGCGATGCCGACCGGCGGGCGCAGGCCGCACAGCGGGTCCGGAACCAGCGGGTCCGGAACCAGCGGATCCGCCGTGTCCTGGTGGCGCGCCCGGACCGCGCGCCCGGTCGCCGCCGCGAAGGCCGCACACCGGCGGGCGGAGGCCCGCTTCCCGGTCGTCACGCACCTCGCCGAACGGCTGGTGTCCGTGAACATCTTCGACACCGCCACCCGCCTGGCCGCCCAGTGCTTCCTGACCGCCGTCCCGCTGCTCTTCGTCTTCGCCGCCTACGCCCCACCGGTCGTCCGGGACCAGCTGCTGCACTCCCTGCGCTCGGTGTTCGGGCTGTCCGGCCCGGTCGGCACCGGCATCCAGCAGCTGATGCAGCCGCCGAACGAGGACCTGCGGCAGACCACCGGCGTGATCGGCGGCCTGATGGCGCTGATCTCGGCCACGGCCGTCAGCCGGGCCGTGCAACGGCTGTGCAAACGCGCCTGGCAGATCCCCCGCGGCGGCCCCCGGATCGCCCCGTGGCGCTGGGTGGCCTGGCTCGTCCTGTGGATCGGCGCCCTGCTCCTGGAAGGCACCCTGCACAACGGCTTCGGCCTGGGCGTCTGGCTGGGCGTCCCGGTCACCCTCGTCTGCCAGACCGGCCTGTGGTGGTGGACCCAGCACCTGCTCCTCGGCGGCCGGATCGGCTGGCGGCCCCTGCTGCCCGGCGCCCTGATCACGGCGGCCGCCCTCACCGCCCTGAGCGCGACCGCCCAGCTCTACATGCCGCTGACCCTCGACCGCACCGTCGCCGAGTACGGCCCGGTGGGCTCCGTGTTCGTGCTGCTGTCCTGGCTGATCGTGGTCTGCCTGGTCGCCACGGTCAGCGTCAGTACCGGCGCGGTCCTCGCCCAGGAGCCGCTCCTCGCCGACCGCCTCGGCAGCCCGCCGCCCCGCCGGGACCAGGAACCACCGGCGTCCTGACGCCCTGCGCGCCGGCCGCAACACTGGGATCCTGATCGTGCGGAGCGCCGACCACGGCCGACCGGACACGGGAGGTGATCTCTGTGGCCGCGAGGGACGACAGCGCACGGGGACCGGCCCTCGGGTACGCCGACCCCCTGGGGGAGCCGTTTCTGCGTACCCGGTTCGCGGTGCCGGCCAGACCCGCCACCTTCGTCCGCAGACCCAGGCTGACCACACACCTCGACCAGGCCCTCGACACCCCGTTGACCATGGTCAACGGTGCGGCCGGCGCCGGCAAGACCCTCCTCGTCGCCGACTGGGCGGCCCGGCTCGGCCGACCGGTCGCCTGGCTCACCAACGAGGCGGGCGACCAGGGCCCAGGCATGTTCTGGGCCCATGTCCTGCACGCCCTGCACGGCGCCGGAACACCGCTGCCCGCCGGCTCTGCCGGGGGCCCGTGCACGGTGGACCACCGGCTGCTGGCCCGTCTCGCCGACGAGCTGAGCGGACGCGACCGGCCTGCGATCCTCGTCCTCGACGAGTTCGACCGGCAGACCGCCCCGGAGACCGCCGAGCAACTGGAGTTCGTGCTGCACCACGCCGGACCGGGCCTCCGGCTGATCCTCGTCACCCGCACCGAACCCCTGCTGCCCCTGCACCGCTACCGCGCGGCGGCGGCCATCACCGAGATCAGGAACCAGGAGCTGGCCTTCACCCCCGAGGAGGCGGCCGACCTGCTGGCCCGGCACGGCCTGCGGCTGCCCGCCCAAGCCGCCCGCGCCCTGGTGGAACGCACCCGGGGCTGGGCGGCCGGACTGCGGCTGAGTGCCCTGGCCGCCCAGCAGAGCGCGGACCCCGAGACGTACCTCAAGGAGTTCGAGGCCGGCCGCGGGACCATCGCCGACTTCCTCCTCGCCGAGGTGGTCGGACGGCAGCCGCCCGAGACACAGGACCTGCTGCTGCGGGTCAGCGTCCTGGACCGGTTCGGGCCCGAACTGGCGGAGGCGCTGACCGGCCGTCCCGACGCCGGTCCGCTGCTGGCCGGACTGTGCCGGCAGAACGCCTTCGTCGAGGACCTCGGTCACTCCTGGTACCGGCTGCATCCGCTGTTCGGGGAGATCCTCCGGATCCATCTGCGGGCCCGCTCCCCGGGGCTCGAACCCGAACTGCACCGGCGGGCCGCGTGGTGGCTGCGGGCCCACGGCGCCGTACCCGAGGCGCTGGCCCAAGGCGCGGCGGCGGGCGACTGGGAGTGCGCCGCCGGCACCCTCGTCGACGACCTGGCGATCGGCCGGCTCCTCACCGGCCCGCGCGCGGACGAGTTCACGGAGCTGTTCTCCGCGCTGGGCCCGGAGTCCACCGGAGCGGCCGTGGAGCTGGTACGCGCGGCCCGCGCGCTGGCCGAGTACGACCTCGACCACGCAGTGGCCCACCTCGGCCGCGCCGCGGAGTCCCCCGCCACCGGTGCGGCCGGCGCCGCGGCCCGGCTGAGCAGCGCGCTCCTGGAGTCCCTGGCCGCGAGGCTCACCGGCTCGCCGGACGGGGCCGAGCAGGCGGTGGCCGCGGCCGCCCGGCTGCGCCACGAGGTGCCCGCCCGCCTCCTCGCCAGGCACCCCGAACTCACCGCCCTCCTCCACACCCACCTGGGCTCGGCCCGCGTCTGGGCCGGGCACTTCGACACGGCGCAGGCCGCCCTCGCCGAGGTGGCCGAGCTGCCCGGTGACGCCCTGACCGAACTGCCACGGGAGGACTGCCTCGGCCACCTGGCGCTGATCGACTACCTCGACGGCCGGCTCGACCGGGCGGCGAGCCGGGCCCTGGCCGCGACCGACGCGACCCGCAGCCGGGGCGGACGCCCGTTCCCCGGCGCCGGGCTGGGCCAGCTGGTGCTGGCCGCCGTCGCCGTCGACCGCGACGAGCTGGAGCGGGCCCGGGCCCTGCTGGACGAGGCCGCCGAGTCCGGTCCCGGCACCGGTGCGCCCGACCCGGTGACCGAGGCCTGCCGCGCCCTCGCCGGCGGCCGGCTGCGGCTCGCCCTCGGCGACCCGGCCGCCGCCGCGCACGCGGCCGACCCCGCCGTGACGGCCCGGGAGCCTTCGCCCTGGGCCCGCGCGAACACGGCCCTGGCCGCCGCGGCCGTCCTGCTCGCGGAGGGCCGGACCGGCGCCGCCGCCGAGGTGCTGGACGGGATCGACGGCCTGCCCGGACCCCTGTGCGCCGCGGAGGCCGCGTGGGCGCGGCTCGCCGCCGGCCGTCGCGAGGAAGCCCTGGAGACGGCCGACCGGCTGTGCGCGGACGCCCGGACCGGCCCCGGCGTCACGGTCCGGGCCACGCTGGTGCGGGCCCGCGCGGCGGCCGAGGCGGGGGACCCCGGCACCGCCCGCAAGCTGCTCGCCAGGGCTCTCCTGGAGGCCCGCCCGGACCGGCTGCGCCGCCCGTTCCTCGACGCGGGGCCGGGGATCCGCCGCCTCCTGGACACCCCGCCGCTGCACGGCCTGGCCGCGGGCTGGCTCCACGGCGACGGTTCCGGCTGCCCGTCGCTGCTCGTCGAGGAGCTGAGCGGACGCGAGCGCGAGGTGCTCGGCCGGCTGGCGCAGATGATGTCCACGCAGGAGATCGCCGCCGATCTGTACGTCTCCGTGAACACGGTGAAGACCCACCTCAAGAGCATCTACCGGAAACTGGGCGTGGGCCGGCGCGCCGACGCGGTGCGCCGGGCCCGCGAGCGCGGACTGCTCTGAGCAGCGCCCGCCCGGCGGTTCACCTGTGCCGGGTGAGGCCGGCCGGTGGCCGCGGGGGCAGGATCACGGAACGGACAGACCGCAGCAGACCCGCGGCGGGAGACGGCTCATGCGCTACGAGATCCGTGTCGAAGGGACCATGTCGGAGACGCTGACCCGGGCCTTCCCGGAGATGGAACACGTGACGATGTCCGGCGAGACGGTCCTGTTCGGTCCCGTCGTCGACGAGGCGCATCTGTACGGCCTGCTGAACCGCTGCCTGTCACTCGGGCTGCGGGTCGTCGAGATGCGGCGCCTGCCGGAGTGACGGGGCCGCGGTCCCGGGAGCCGCGCACGATCACCCGCGCCGGGTGAGGAACCCCGGCGCCCGACGTGCGCACGCTGGGACGGCAGGGCCCGGCCGACCGGCCGGCGCCGTGGACGGAGGACGTACATGAGTGCGCAGACCTACCTCGCATACGACTATCCGCTGCTGAGCGCCTTCTGGACGATGTTGTGGCTCTTCCTGTGGATCATGTGGCTGGTCCTGCTGTTCCGGGTCATCGTGGACATCTTCCGCGACGACTCGATGGGCGGCTGGGCCAAGGCCGGCTGGCTGGCCCTCTGCATCGTCGTCCCCTTCCTGGGCGTGCTGGTCTACGTGATCGCCCGCGGCAAGGGGATGGGGCAGCGGGAGATCTCCCAGGCCCGTGACCAGCAGAAGGCGTTCGAGTCGTACATCCGGCAGACCGCCAAGGGCGGCCCCGGGCAGACCAGCAGCGTCGACGAACTGGCCAAGCTCTCCGAGATGAAGTCCCGCGGTGACATCTCGGACGAGGAGTTCCGCAGGGCCAAGGCACTGGTCCTGAGCGACTACGGGCCGGCCGAGCGCTCCGGCTCCGGCTCGGTGCCCACCGCCCACGGGCGCTGAGCACCCCCTCCGAGAACGAATCGAGGCAGCCCCATGACCGCCACACATCCCGCGCACCACCCGCGCCAGCACACCGCCAAGATGGCGTGGGCCGGCGGACTGACCGCCTTCGCCGCCGTCATGCTCATGATCGCCGGACTGCTCGCGGTGTTCCGGGGCATCATGGCGATCGCCCAGGACGACGTCTTCGTCGCCACCCCCAACTACGTGTTCAAGTTCGACCTCACCAGCTGGGGCTGGATCCACCTGGTCCTGGGCGTGATCGCCGTGGTCGTCGGCATCGGCCTCCTCCAGCCGGCCACGTGGGCACGCGGCGCCGGGGTGGCGATCGCCGCGCTGGTGATCATCGCCAACTTCCTGTCCCTGCCGTACTACCCGGTCTGGTCCGTCGTGATGATCGCGCTGTCCGGATTCATCATCTGGGCGCTCTGCGTGGCGCGCGGCGACGACTCCGCGGAACCGGGCACGGGCGCGGACCTGCGCTGACGGTCCGGTGCGTGCCGCCCTCCGCGTGCGGGACTCGGCTCAGACCGAGTCCCGCACGATGATCCGCGCCGGCACCGGTACCAGCCCCGCCGTGTCCAGCCCCAGCGCGGTCCGCGCGGCCAGCCGGCCGTGGGCCTCCGCGTCGATGTGCACGGTGGTGAGGGCCGGGGTGCTCAGCTCCCCGTACTCGGTGTCGTCGTAGCCGATCACCGCCAGGTCACCGGGGACGGCCAGACCGAGGTCGTGCAGGGCGGTCAGGGTGCGCAGCGCGAGCTCGTCGTCGAAGGCGGCGACCGCCGTCACCTCCGGGTGCGCCGCGCGCAGCGCGGCCACCGCCGCGGTGCCCGCCCGCCGCGGCCGGTCCACCGTGAACGGCACCAGGGGCGGCAGGCCCAGGCTGTGCAGGGTGTGCCCGGCGAACCGCCGCCGGGACTGCGCCAGTGCGGAGTCGTCCGCCGGCAGGGCCAGCGCGATCCGGGTGTGCCCGCGCTCGGTGAGATACCGGATCTGCAGGGCCGCGTGCGCGGCGAGGCCGTCCTTCCAGCCGCCGCCCCGGTCCTCCAGGTCGTGACCGGTCAGATACGGCTCCCCGAACCGCAGCACGGCCCGCGGGGTGATCGCGTCCAGCACCTGCCGGGTGGCCTGCGCCGTGTGCCGGCCGTGCCGGACCAGCAGGACATGCCCGTGCGCGGCGAGTTCGTCGTCGAGGCCGCGGACGTAACTGCGCGAGTAGTTGCCCTCCAGGCCCCGGTCCAGATCCAGGACCACCACCCGGGAACTGCCCTCGCGCAGCGCCCGCGCCACCCCGTGCGGCACGTAGCCCAGGTCGCGCGCGGCCTGCCGCACCCGGTCGCGGGTGGCGGCCGAGATGGTCTGGCGCGGGTCGTCGTTCAGCACGAAGCTGACCGTGGCGCGCGAGACACCGCTGGCAGCCGCCACGTCGTTCAGCGTGACCCTCCCGGACCCGCTCACCGGCCGGCCCCGGTCCCCGCGTGCAGCCGCCCGGTCCGGATGGCGCCGGACGGGACCAGATGGGCCTCCGCCGCCCGGCGCCACGCGGGGAGCAGGGGATGCCGGTCCCCGGCCCGCGCGGCGAGGACCACCTGGAGCGGGACCGCGTCCTCGATCGGGACGGCGGCGATGTCCGGCCGCAGGTTGCCGCTGAACCCGGCCGGCGCCAGCGACACCACCTCACCGCTCGCCACCAGCTCCAGCTTGTCCTCCAGCGTCTCCACCAGGGCGCCCAGGTTGGTGTGGCCCGGGGGATTCGCGCCGATCCGGTCGGCGCCGGTGAAACGGGGGAGCGGCTCGTCCGCGAAGTCGGCCAGGGTGACCGACTCCTGGCCGGCCAGCCGGTGGCCGAGCGGCACCAGGAGGACGCGCGGCTCGTCGTAGAGGACCGTGATGTCCAGGCCGTCGGCGGAGAACAGGAACCGGGTCACCACCACGTCGACCCGGTGGTCGAGGAGCGCGGTGCGCGGTTCGTTCCAGTCCACGTGCAGGGTGCGGACGTCGGCCTCCGGGTGCCGGTGGCGCAGTTCCCGCACGGCCGGGGTGACGATCTGGTGGGTGGTGTAGCCGACGGTGAACGGGCCCTGCGCGGCGGCCGAGCGGGCACTGGCGGCGGCCCGTGCAGCGGCCCGCAGCAGCTCCCTGGCCTGCGGCAGAAAGGTCTCCCCGGCCTCGGTGAGCCGGGTGCCGCGCGGGGTGCGGTCGAGCAGCCGGACGCCCAGCTCCCGCTCCAGCCGCCTGATCTGACGGCTCAGCGACGGCTGCGCGAGATGCAGTGCGTCGGCCGCCCGGCCGAAGTGCAGCTCCTCGGCGACCACGGTGAAGTAGCGCACCAGGCGCAGCTCCAGGTCCACCGGCGGTACGAAGGAATCGGGCACCCCTCGACTCTACTCCCGGCACCTCCGCTCCGGCCGCCGTGAGCTGCGGTCATGACCGCACGGGCATCACCGGGTACGGAACAGGTCTTGGACCCGGCCGCGGGGCCGGGCGCACGCTGAGGTCATCCCAGCACATCCACTCTCCACGAGGTGATCTGTCATGCGTGTGTTCGTCACCGGCGCCACCGGGTTCATCGGCAGCGCGGTGGTCCGCGAACTGCTCGGCACCGGCCACCAGGTGCTCGGCCTCGCCCGCTCGGACGCGGCCGCGGCGGCCCTGAAGGGGGCGGGAGCGGAGGCGCACCGCGGCGACCTGAACGACGTCGAAGGGCTGCGGGCGGCGGCGGGAGCGGTGGACGGGGTGATCCACACGGGGTACAACCACGACTTCTCCGACATGCCCGGCGCACTCCGTACCGAACTCGCCGCGCTGAAGGCCCTCGGTGACGCGCTCGCCGAGTCCGGCCGGCCCCTGGTCGTCACCTCGGTGACCGGCCTCCTCGCCCCCGGCCGCCTCGGCACCGAGGAGGACCTGCCCGACCCCGCGGGCCCCGGCACCCACCGGGCGGAGGCGGAACGCTCCGCCCTGGCCCTGGCCGACCGCGGGGTGCGGGTGTCGGCGATCCGGCTCCCGCAGGTGCACGGAGCGGGCGACCACGCCTTCGTCCCGTTCCTGATCGGCGTCGCCCGGGACAAGGGTGCCGCCGCCTACCTGGGCGACGGCACCAACCGCTGGTCCGCCGTGCACCGTCTGGACACCGCCACCCTCTACCGCAAGGCCCTGGAGACCGCCCCGGCCGGGGCGGTGCTGCACGCGGTCGCCGACGAGGGCGTCCCGGTCCGCGGCATCACCGAGGTCATCGGCCGCCGCCTCGACCTGCCGGTGGTGTCCCTGGCACGGGAGGAGGCGGCCGGCCACTTCGGCTGGATGGCGGCCTTCGTCGGCAACGACAACCCCACGTCCGGCGCCGCCACCCGCGAGCGGTACGACTGGCGGCCCGCCCAGCCGGGGCTGCTGGCCGACCTCGACCAGGACCACTACTTCGCCTGACGGCCGCAGAAACCCCTGATCGTCGCGGTCCCGGAGGTCAGCGCACCCTCGTGTCGGATTTCCGCCAGCATCGGCCACCCCGGGTGGCCGATGCTGGACGCATGCAGAAAGGGATGCACCTCGACCGCGAGCACTGCGTACGGGCCGTGCAGTCGAAGGACGCGCGGTTCGACGGCTGGTTCTTCACGGCCGTCCTGACCACCCGTATCTACTGCCGGCCCAGCTGCCCGGTGGTACCGCCCAAACCCGGGAACATGACGTTCTACCCGAGCGCTGCCGCCTGCCAGCAGGCCGGGTTCCGGGCCTGCAAGCGCTGCCGCCCCGACACCAGCCCCGGCTCCCCGGAGTGGAACCAGCGCGCCGACCTGGTCGCCCGCGCCATGCGGCTGATCGCCGACGGGGTCGTGGACCGCGAGGGCGTACCCGGCCTCGCCGCCCGTCTCGGCTACAGCCCGCGGCAGGTCGAACGCCAGCTGCTCGCCGAACTCGGCGCCGGACCGCTGGCCCTGGCCCGCGCCCAACGCGCCCAGACCGCCCGGCTGTTGATCGAGACGACCGCGCTGCCGATGGCGGAGGTCGCCTTCGCGGCCGGCTTCTCCTCGATCCGCACCTTCAACGACACCGTCCGCGAGGTCTTCGCGCTCTCGCCGACCGAACTGCGCGACCGCCGCCCCAGGTCGGCCCAGCTCGCCCCCGGCACGCTCACCCTCCGCCTGCCCTTCCGCGCCCCCCTCAATCCCGACAACCTCTTCGGCCACCTCGCGGCCACCGCCGTGCCCGGCGTGGAGGAGTGGCGGGACGGCGCCTACCGGCGGACCCTGCGGCTGCCGTACGGCCACGGCATCGCCGCCCTCACCCCGAAGCCCGACCACATCGCCTGCCGGCTCACCCTCAGCGACCTGCGGGACCTGCCCGTCGCCATCAGCCGCTGCCGGCGCATGCTCGACCTGGACGCCGACCCGGTCGCCGTCGACGACCAGCTGCGCACGGACCCCTTCCTCGCCCCGCTCGTCGACAAGGCGCCGGGACGGCGGGTGCCGCGCACGGTCGACGAGGCGGAGTTCGCGGTCCGGGCCGTGCTCGGCCAGCAGGTCTCCACGGCCGCCGCCCGCACCCACGCCGCCCGCCTGGTGACCGCCCACGGCACCCCGGTGGACGACCCCGAGGGCGGCCTCACCCACCTCTTCCCGTCCCCCGAGGCACTCGCGGCCGTGGACCCCGAGACCCTGGCGATGCCCCGCACCCGCCGCACCACCTTCACCACCCTCGTCGGCCAACTCGCCGACGGCACCCTCCACCTGGGCGTCGAGAGCGACTGGTCCGAGGCACGGGCCCGTCTGCTCTCGCTCCCCGGCTTCGGCCCCTGGACCGTCGACGTCATCGCCATGCGCGCCCTCGGCGACCCCGACGCCTTCCTGCCCACCGACCTGGGGATCCGCCGCGCCGCCGAGGAACTGGGCCTGCCCGGCACCCCGGCCGCCCTCACCGCCCGCGCGGCGGCCTGGCGGCCCTGGCGCGCGTACGCCGTCCAGTACCTGTGGGCGACCGACAGCCACCCGATCAACTTCCTGCCCGTATGAAGGAGTTCAAGGACATCGCCGTGAAGAACCACACCGTGACCGACAGCCCCTACGGCCCCCTCACCCTGGTGGCCGAGGACGGCACCCTCTGCGGCCTCTACATGGAGGACCAGCGCCACCGCCCGCCCGAGGAGACCTTCGGCGCCCGTGACGACGACCTCTTCACCGAGACCGAGGACCAGCTGACCGCCTACTTCGCGGGCGAGCTGACGGAGTTCACCGTCGAACTGCGCCTGGGCGGAACCCCGTTCCAGCGCAGCGTCTGGGAACAGCTGCGCCTGATCCCCTACGGCGAGACCCGCTCGTACGGCGAACTCGCCGAAGCCCTCGGCAACCCCCAGGCCTCCCGCGCGGTCGGCCTCGCCAACGGGAAGAACCCGGTCGGCATCATCGTCCCCTGCCACCGCGTGATCGGCGCCAACGGCAGCCTCACCGGCTACGGCGGCGGCCTGCCGCGCAAGCAGCGCCTGCTGGACTTCGAACGGGGAGCGGGCCTCTTCTAACCGGCCCGCAGCGCGGCGAGCAGCTTCGGCAAGGCCGTGCCGATCGGCTCCCGGACGATCTCGTCGGCGCGGTCGTCGTAGGGCGTCGGTTCGGCGTTGACGACGACCAGCCGGGCGCCGTGGTCGGCCGCGACGCCCACGAGCCCGGCGGCGGGTTGCACCTGGAGGCTGCTGCCGACAGCGACGAACACGGTGCAGGCCTTGGAGATGGCGAGCGCCTCGCCGAGGACGACCGGGTCGAGCGTCTGGCCGAACATGACGGTGGCCGACTTCAGGATTCCGCCGCATTCCAGACAGGGCGGGTCCTGCTCGCCGGCCTCGACGCGGGCGAGCGCATCCTCCATCGGCCCGCGGTCGTGACACTTCGTGCAGACCACGCTTCGTGCAGTGCCGTGCAGCTCCAGCACCTTGCGTGCAGGCATCCCGGCGAGCTGGTGCAGGCCGTCCACGTTCTGCGTGATCACCCGCACGGGGATCCCGGACTTCTCGAACTCTGCGATGGCGAGGTGGGCGGAGTTCGGCTCGGCCTTGAGCGCGTGGTTCTTGCGCCGCATCTGCCAGGAGCGTCGACGGATCTCCGGGTCGCGCATGTAGTACTCGTAGGTCACGAGCTTCTCAGCTTCCGGATCCCGCCGCCACAGCCCGTTCGGACCGCGATAATCAGGTATGCCGGAATCGGTGGAGATCCCTGCGCCACTGAAGATGGCGACGAGTGGCCTGTTCATGGGCCGAGAGTAGGACGCTTGCTTGCTCGGAGCGAGCGGATATCGGGGGCGCGCTTCATGCCTCTTGGCTGCGCTGGACGGCAGCGGTCCATCTTCCACGTGCTGGCTTGGCGGGTCGGCTGGTGGGTGATCAGCAGGTGGCCTGGCGGGCGAGTACCAGTTCGGTGCCCGGCTTGAGGCAGGTCGCCCGCCGGGCGGATCGGTCGGAGGCCAGTCCGGCGATGGCCTGGTGGGTCTCGGCGTAGGTTTCGCGGCGGCCGGTGAACCGCTGCAGGGTCCGCCACTGCTTGTATTCGGCGTTGGTGTGCTCCACGCAGATCCGCCGGGAGGACTGGCGGCGCCGTTGCTCACGCCAGGCATGGCGCTCGCCCAGCGGCGCGTCGCCCTTGGGTTTCTTCGGCGGGGCGGTGACCTGGGCGGGGAACTCGTTGGCCAGGCCCCGGTAGCCCTCGTCGACCTCCGCCTTGGTCTTCGGGTGCCGGCGGAACTGTTCAGTGATGCCCTCGATGCGTACGGCCGTCTGGTCGTGCATCCGGCCGGGCCGGGCCACCCCGCTGAACAGGGTGCGGCCTTGCGCGTCGCTGAAGGTGGTGGTCCCGCCACGGAGACGGTGGAGCGGTCCACGCTGTACAGCTCTGCCAAAGCGGCATGCGGCAGCCCCAGCCGCAGGTGCACCAGCGTGACAAGGCGCCGGTCGGCGAACACCAGGCGTTGCTTGGGGCCGGCACCAATAGCCCGCCTGCGGTCCCCCCCCCCGCCG
Source organism: Streptomyces sp. NPDC090499 (assembly GCF_044769305.1). NCBI lineage: Bacteria > Bacillati > Actinomycetota > Actinomycetes > Kitasatosporales > Streptomycetaceae > Streptomyces > Streptomyces sp. NPDC090499. The sequence continues at coordinate 152,711 of NZ_JBIVXP010000002.1, read as the reverse complement.
CTCACGTAACGCGGACTCACGGGCCCAGGCTTGCGTCACAGCTTGCCCAACCCGTGCGGACCTTCGCCGGTAACGGCCAAGGCGCATGCCACGATCATCATCATGGGGATACACATCGCGCCTGCCGAGGTGGCCGACTTCCACCAGATCCTGACCGATCACCCCCGTTACTGGGGCGAACGCGACCTTCGGTCGCTGCACCTTCTGGCACTGGTGCAGGAGTTCGGTTCCACCTGCTTGGCGGCACGGGCCGAGGACGGAATCCGTGGCTACATCTTCGGGTTCGTCACCCCAGACGGCACCGGGTACGTGCATCTGATCGCCACGCGGGACGACGCCCGTGGCACCGGTCTCGGGCGTCGTCTGTATGCGGCGTTCGCCGAGGCAGCGGAACGTCATGGTGCACGACGGTTGAAGGCGATCACGTCAATCGAAAACACCGGCTCGATCGCCTTCCATCGCAGCCTCGGCTTCGACACAAAGATTGTCGACGACTACAACGGCCCCGGCCGGGTTATGGCGGTCTTCCACCGGGATCTGCCGCTCAACGTCTCGCAGCCCTGACCAGCCGGCCGTCACTGGTAATCGCTCCTCAGGCCGTTACCTCTGCGGCCATGACGCCGGGACCCGGGCAGCGTGCTGCTTGGGTCCCAGGACTGGCTGCTCCTCAAGCTGGGGCGCCAGAGCAGCTTTGTGTGGTCGAGCCTCATCACGGAGCTCGCAGAACTCGCAGTGCCGGGAGCCTCGGGATCCTTCGGCTATCGAGGTCAGACTTTCTGCAGGACCGTGACGCAGAGCGCGACGGACTGCGAGTCGTCTTTCGCGACTGCTCGTTGCGCTTCGCAGAGTGATCCACGAATCAGCTACGCACCTGTGGCGTCATCGGCTCCGCCTGCCGATGAACCGACGAACACCGCCAGGTAGCGGAACTCTCCACCTGCTCCGCTCTGCTCCGAGTACGTCTCCCACTCGAGGGGGTAAGTACCGCGCAGACTGCAGGTGTTCGGCTCATAAGCCCCCTCGGCCCAGAGCAGCGTCCCTGCGAGATCCCGCCCGTGGTGAATCCGGAAGTCGTGATCCCGAGTACGTCGGCGGCCAGGGCCCGGCGGAGCCCACAGGGACGTCTCGTTGGACAGCATGAGGGCTATACCGTTCTGATCGGACCGGCGGCAGAAGCGCTCCAGCCTCGCTATGTCCCGAACGAAGTGCAGGCGGGCAAGGTCGGTGGCGCCGTGTGCTTTCAGGTCGTAGTCCTCGACCGGAGAGCCGGCCCTGCCGGTCCAACCTCGGGTGAAGTACTTGAACTCGATCGCAGTACGGCTCTCAGGTCCGAGGCACTGGAGGTCCAGATACTCGGTCTTGCCCGACCCCCGCTGCGGCACCTCAAGCCGCGCGTGCACGTCCGGCGCCAACTCCCAGAGGACCCGGGCAAAACCGTGCTGAAGGTCGGCTTCGGAGTGGAAGACCGGCCTGTGCCGAGACAGCTCTGTCATGACGTCGTCCAGTGAGGCCCGTCCGGCAATGCCTCTCGTAGGATCCATCGGCGCCGTGGTCACTGCGCCATTGAAGTGGTCCCCGCCTGAACTCTCAAGCTCTGCAGGTCCCTGCACGCACCGATCGCGTTCGAAAATGAATGGCTGGCAGGAATCCAGGAGCCCCACCCTGGACGTCATGGACGAACCGCAACACAGGATCCGCGCGCTGCACACGACATCCGCGATCTCCGTTTACCAGACATACGCCCCGGAAACAGGCCTGCCCGCCGTTCAGGAGGGCCGTTTCCCCGCCGTGTGGAAGCGCGACAGGATGACGTGGATCACCAAGCCTCGTTCACGGACTCGAGGGGCTTGGGTTGTCTCTGGCCTGTATCAACCTGGGCGCCTTGTCCCGACGGGCATGCAGCTCCCTACGCCGAGTACGCCAGGCAGGTCCTCAGTCATCACTCCACCGGCTCACTGTGCGGTTCCGGTGGGTGGATGCGGTGGGGCGGGTCGGGGTCCTGGGTGGACTTGGCCGTTCGCCACAACAACAGGCAGCACAGGGCCGTCACTATCAGACCGAGCAGCCATACGATCACCAGGCCGACCGTCACGCCGAGTGCTTGTTGACCATGGTCCGTCGTGAACGTTGCGGGAGCTGCCGCTCCGAGAGCGAGCAGTGCCACCCCCGGATAGGTGACCAAGTACGCATAGATCCACAACAGCCCCGGAATGCCGAACCTGGCGGGGTTCTGGATGACCCAGGATTCCCAGCCGAGGCCTCCCGGTATGCGTGGACTCAGATGCTCGCGGATGTACCGGCCCAGCTGTCCGATACCGACGTGGTCCTCGACGAAGCGCGAGCACAGCATGTACGTGCTGACTGGAACGATCAGCAGGAATCCACTCCTGGACGTACCGGTGAGGGCGAAGCTGAACACCGCTCCGGAGATGGTCAGTTGCAACGCTAGGACGTTGTGCTGAGTGGCCTGCCGCTGAATGATCTCCTGTCTCAAGGCTGCGAATTCCGCCAGCGGACCTTCGGCATCGTGCTCCGTTGATGCGCTCACCCACTACCCCCCGGTTGTCCACCCGACAGCTCACTCTGATCGCGCACGGGTCAGCATCACCAGGTAGAGGGAGCTACGCAAGACCGACCGGCCGCCACCGACGGGATCCACGCCCAACGCGAGCGCCGCTTCAGGGGCAGGTCAGTCTGAGTCTGGCCCGCCCGACAAAGGGTTTGTGAACACGGCTTGACATGGGTCATCAAGCCGATTTGACAGACCTCAACGGGTGGCTGACTACAGCTTCGACAAAGTCTCGGCCGCATCGCCGTCCTCCTTTCCCACTCGATGGCCATCTGAAGCGAAGAAGTGCCTTGCGGCCTGCGATGATGGGGTTTCTCCAGGACCACATCAGGCAAGATCGGCAAGGCACTTCCGAGATACAGTCCTTCCATGCCGCGGCGGCGGTCTCATCCGCGTTCGATGATCCGAACCTGATCGCGTACGGCGGGCTGGAGCCGGTGGTGCGGCTGGCCGAGCGGTGTGGTCTGCCCGCGCTGATCGGGGAGACGGACCCTGGTACGGCTGAAGGGGTTGGACTATCCGTTGTGTGCTTCGAGCTCGGTCGCCGACGTCTGCCGGGTGGCCGCCCACGACGCCAGGAGCGCCAGATTGTCAGCGGTCGGCGTGCCCGCGGGTGCGGTGTAGACGTTCAGGTGCAGGCCGGGTTCGTCGGGCAGTTCCAGGGACTCGACGTCCAAGTCGAGCCGGCCCACGATCGGATGGTGCACCCGCTTGCGTCCGGACCGGTGCAGCCGCACGTCCTGAGACGCCCACCGCTGCCGGAATAGCTCACTGCACGTTGACAGTTCGCCGACCAGGGCGATCAGCTCCTCGTCGTGCGGATTGCGGCCGGCTTCCATGCGTAGCTTCGCGGCCGCGTCACCGGCGATTTGATCGTAGTCGACAAAGAAATCCCTGGCCGCCTCGGGGTTTAGATAGACGAACCGCGTCGTGTTCGCGGGCCGTCGCGGGTCGGCCAGCACCGGTGAAAACAGCGCGCGGGCGAGTTGATTCATGGCGAGCACGTCATAACGGCCGTTACAGATCCAGGCCGGCGCATCGGAGATCGCGTCGAGCACCTGCTGCAGCGTCGAGCGCACCGTCACGGCAGGCCTGCGCCGACGTGGGCCGCCGGGCGCCCTGGATCGGCGCGCGAGGCGGAACAGGTGGCCGCGCTCGGCCTCATCGAGTTGCAAGGCTGAGGCCAACGCGTCGAGCACGCCATCGGAGGCACCGGCGAGGCTGCCGCGCTCCATGCGCACGTAGTAGTCGACCGACACCCCCGCCAGTAGCGCTACCTCCTCGCGGCGCAGACCTTTGACCCGACGGTTGCCGCCGTAAGCGGGCAGGCCCGCCTGCTCGGGTGTGATGCGGGCGCGACGCGAGCTGAGAAACTCCCGGATCTCGGTGCGTAGATCCATCGTGGCCATCCCCTCACCGTAAGCCCGTTCCGCAGTCTAAGGGGTACCCGTTGCGGTCGTCGCGATGCCGCCGTCCACCGGGACGATGGTGCCCGTGAGGTAGGAACCGGCCCGGCTGGCGAGGAACACGGCGATGCCCGCCATGTCGTCGTCGCGGCCGAGCCGGCGCAGAGGGGCCGCCGCCGCGATCTTGTCGCCGATGGCATCGAGCGTGGACGCCATCATCTGTGACGGGAACACTCCCGGTGCTACCGCGTTCACCGTGACGTGCTGTGGGCCCAGCTCTCTGGCAAGCACTCGGGTGAGTTGATGGAGTGCCGCTTTGCTGCTGGCGTACGAGTAGTTGGGCGACTGGGCGACGTGGATGGCAGCGATACTGCCGATGTTGATGATCCGCGCGGGATCATCGGCGGTGCCCGCCCTGCGAAGTGCGGGAAGCAGCGCCTGCACCAGCCAGAACGGCGACTTGAGGTTGAGGTCGATCACTGCGTCCCAGGCCTCGTCCGGGAACGTCGCCAGCGGCTCGCGCCACATCGCTCCCGCGTTGTTGACAAGGATGTCCAGGCGTTCCGAGTCGACCTTGACAAGATCAGCGAGGCGCTGACATTCGTCGTGCCTGGACAGGTCGGCGGGAATTGCTTGAACGTCGCCGAATTCGGACAGTAGATGCTGTGCCTCCGCGCACGCGTCTGCCTTGCGTGAGCTGATGACAACGCGGGCGCCCGCCTGGAGAAGGCCGCGCGCTATCATCATCCCAATGCCCTTGGTGCCGCCAGTGACCAGGGCGTACTTCCCACTCAGATCGAAAAGTTCTGTGCGAGTGGTGAATTGGGCGTCCGCCATTGATCTCCGTCCCTTCTGCCGTTGAACAATTGCGCCGACACGGTCGCGCATTCGTGGCAGCTGAATTGAACTGATGCGGGTAAAGCTGCAGTGTGTGTCCATGGATTGTTGTCGGCGCTTTCGACTCAACCAGGCTGACAGGCGTTTTGGACGTCTGGGAGACCCTGGTGATCCAGGTACTGTCAGAACCCCCTTGCCTGGTGCGCTGAAGCCGGATCACCCGGCTTGATGCCCGTGGATGGTTCTTCCAGAAACCAAGAAGTGCCTTGCGACCTGCGATGATGGGGTTTCTCCAGGACCACATCAGGCACGATCGGCAAGGCACTTCCGAGATGCAGTCTTCCCATGCCGCGGCGGCGGTCTCATCCGCGTTCGATGATCCGAACCTGATCGCGTACGGCGGGCTGGAGCCGGTGGTGCGGCTGGCCGAGCGGTGCGGTCTGCCCGCGCTGGTCGGGGAGCACGTCCGGCTGCCCGCCTCGAAGGGCGGCACCGGCGCCTTCCCTGCGGCGAAACTGATGTCGCTGGTGGGCGGCATGGCCGCGGGCGCCGACCGCATCGACGACTTGGACCGGCTCGGCACGGTGCGATGGGCCGCCTGCTCTCCGGGGTGCGGGCCCCGTCCACGCTGGGGTCGTTCCTGCGCTCCTCCACCCACGGGCATGTGAGGCAACTGCACGCCGTGGCCCGCCGGTTCCTGCACGAACTGTCCCGTCACACCCCGCTGCTGCCCGGCGCGGACCAGGCCGCATACGTGGACATCGACGACACCATCCGCCGCACCCACGGCTACGCCAAGCAGGGCGCTGGCTACGGATACAGCAACGGATATCGGCGGGTCGGTCAGTCCACGCGGTGGCCGTTCTCCAGCTCGGCGGTGCCCGAGCCGTCGGTCAGGACGTCGAGTGCGGTCAGGACGCGGCGGCCCAGTGGGCCCGGCAGATGTGCGCTGAGTTCCTCCCGGGGGACCAGCCGCCAGGACAGCAGCTCCTCCTCCTGCAGCCGGATCGCTCCGAGGTCGGCCTCGGTGACGATGCCGCCGTCGTACAGGTAGGCGACGATCGGCGGGCGGCCGCTGCCGTGCACCCAGTCCACGGCCAGCAGGCGGCCCATCTCGCGGTCCAGGCCGATCTCCTCCAGGGTCTCCCGGCGGGCGCCCTGGCGCGGGGTCTCCCCGTCGTCGGACTCGACGGTCCCGCCCGGCAGTGCCCAGCCCTCCCGGTAGTTGGGCTCGACGAGCAGTACCCGTCCCTCGGCGTCCCGGATGAGCGCGGCGGCCCCGGCGAGAATGCGCGGGAGGCTCGCGATGTACGCGGCGTAGGCGTCAGTCGTGGTCACTCGGGAAGCGTAGCCAGTGCGGACTCGGTGCCGGTCCCGGCGAGCCGTACGGTGCGTGCCGCCAAGTCGCTGATGCGGGCCCGATCGAAGCCGAAGACGGCGCTGCGGACCGTGTCCTCCAGGGGGTCCCGCCACCGGGCCGGGACGGCCGCCGCGCCGGTCAGCACCCCGGCGACCGAGCCCGCCGTCGCCCCGTTGGAGTCGGTGTCCAGGCCGCCGCGCACGGTGAGGGTGATGGTCCGGGTGAAGTCTCCTTCGCCGTACAGCAGGCCTGCGGTGAGCACGGCCGCGTTGGGGACGGTGTGGATCCAGCCGAGGCCGGCGGTCTCGGCGGCGACGGTGGTGAGGGTGTCCTCCCAGCTCAGCCGGGTCTCGTACAGGGAGACCACCCGCCGCACGGTCCGGGCCAGGCGGCAGCTCGCCGGTACGACGGTGAGCGCGGCGTCCACTGCCTGCCGCACCGTCGGCGCCGTGAACGCCGCGGAGATCAGCGCGGCGGCCCACATCGCGCCGTACACCCCGTTCCCGGAGTGCGAGAGGACCGCGTCCCGGCGGGCCAGGGCGGCGGCCCGGTGCGGGGCGTCCGGGCAGGTCCAGCCGAACACGTCGGCACGGATCAGGGCACCGATCCACTCCTGGCAGGGGTTGTCGTAGGTGGCGGTGAGCGGCGGTTTCAGCCCGTTGACGAGGTTGCGGTAGGCGGCCCGCTCCGCCGTGAAGGTCTGCAGGTACGGCAACCGTTGCAGCCACAGCTCGCCGACCTGCTCGGTGCCGAAGCCGAAGCCGTGGGTCTCCAGGAGGTGCAGGCCGAGGATCGCGTAGTCGACGTCGTCGTCGCGGCAGCTGCCGTGGATCCGGCCGCGCACACACTGCCGCCACTCGGGGCGCAGGGCGAGCGCGTCGCTCTCGTCGGCGGGCTCGGGAAGGTAGTCGGTGAGCGGCAGGGCGCCGGCCCGCCGCAGATAGCCGTCGATGCGCTCCCTGGTCCACAGGTCGCCCCGCTCCACCGGTTTGCCGAGCATGTTGCCCGCGATCCGGCCGAGCCAGCCGCCGAGCACGCGGTCGGCGAAGTCGGACCCCAGACTGGTCATGGCTGTGGTCTACCCGTTTTCGCAGGCGGTTCCCAGCCGCTTCCCAGGCTTCGGGCAGGGCATGACGGCGAGGGTGTCCTCCGGTTAAGGTCACAGCGGCGCGACTGGCCTTGACGTGCGCGAGGCCCGGAGAGCAAGGGGATACAGGTGACACAGCGCGTGCTCATCGCCGCGGACAAGTTCAAGGGCTCGCTGACGGCCGTGGAGGTCGCCGAGCGGGTCACGGCGGGACTCAGGCGGGTCGTGCCCGGCGTCGACGTCGAGGCGCTGCCCGTCGCGGACGGCGGGGACGGCACGGTGGCCGCGGCCGTCGCGGCCGGCTTCGAACGCCATGAGCGGGAGGTCGCCGGACCGCTGGGGCAGGAGGTCACCGCCGCGTTCGCGCTGCGCGGCGACACCGCGGTCGTGGAGATGGCCGAGGCGAGCGGGCTGCAGCGGCTGCCCCGCGGTGTCTTCGCGCCCCTGACGGCCTCCACGTACGGCTCCGGCGAGCTGCTGAGGGCCGCGCTGGACGCCGGTGCGCGCACGATCGTCTTCGGTGTCGGGGGCAGTGCCACGACCGACGGCGGGGCCGGGATGCTGTCGGCGCTCGGCGCCCGCTTCCTCGACGCGGACGGCGAACCGGTGCCGCCGGGCGGCGGCGGACTCGCCGAGCTGGCCCGCGCGGACCTGTCGGGCCTCGACCCGCGGCTGTCCGCCGTCGACCTGGTCCTCGCCAGCGACGTCGACAACCCGCTCACCGGGCCGAAGGGCGCGCCGGCCGTCTACGGCCCGCAGAAGGGGGCCTCGCCGGACGACGTGGAGCTCCTGGACGCCGCGCTCGCCAACTTCGCGAAGGTCCTGGAGGCCGAGACCGGTCCGCGTGCCGCCGAGTACGCGGTCGCGCCGGGTGCGGGGGCCGCCGGGGGCATCGGGTACGGCGCCCTGCTGCTCGGCGCGCGCTTCCGGCCCGGTATCGAGGTCATGCTCGACGTCCTGGGCTTCGCGCCCGCGCTGGAGCGGGCGTCGCTGGTGATCACCGGGGAGGGCTCGCTGGACGAGCAGACCCTGCACGGGAAGGCGCCGGCGGGGGTGGCCGCGGCCGCGCGCGCCGCCGACAAGGAGGTCGTCGCGGTCTGCGGCCGCCTCGCCCTCCCGCCGGAGGCACTCGGCCGGGCCGGGATCCGCCGCGCCTACCCGCTCACCGAGGTCGAACCCGACGTGGTGAAGTGCATCGCGGAGGCCGGGCCGATCCTGGAGCGGGTGGCGGAGCAGATCGCGCGGGATTTTCTGAGCTGAGAGGGCTCAGTGCGGCGTCAGGACGCCCGTCGAGTCACGGTAGTAGCTGCCACTTGTGAGGCCCCACACCTTGTGCTTGTTGTGGAGCCACTGGAAGGCGATGTCGTGCACGATCTCTGCGGGGCGCTCCCAGACCACGGAGTGTCCCGCACCCTCCAGCTCGAACATCAGCTTCTCGGGCCCGCCGATGGCCTTGTAGAGGGCCGGCACGGAGAAGCGCAGCGGCGGGGGGACGGGGACGTTCGGTGCGGTGTTGGCCGTCTTGTCCAGCTCTCCGTAGACGATGGCGACGGGAATCCGGTCACCGAGGATGTAGTTGCCCAGCGCGTCCTGGTAGGGCACCGTCTCGTTGGTCCAGCCCCAGAAGTAGGAGTTCCGGAACCGGTGGATGCCCTCGTAGACGCCAGGTGACAGCTCGTTGCCCCATTTGCTGCCGACCGGGTCGTTCGCCATCATGGCGGCCCACGCCGTGTGCTCCATGCCGGGCTCGCGTTGCGGCGGGGTGCCCTGCTCGTTGGTCCACGAGTTCACGAAGGTCTTCTTGTCGCTGACGAACATCGGGAATCCGTACAGGGTGGGCGGGTCGGAGACCGGCAGTGAGGTGGCCGCCGGAATGGCGAAGGGATCCGCGGGATCGCCCGACCACCGCCCCGCGGGCGGGAAGATGGGGGCCAGCAGGAAGAGGCTCTTGACGTCCTCGGGGTGCTGCAGCGTGTACGGACCCATGGACGGTGCCGCGGCGGACCAGCCGATGAAGTCCATGGGTTTGTCCCTGGCGGGCAGCGACCTGATGAAGTCGACCACGGTGGCCAGCTCCGCGCATTCGCTTTCCGTGTTGCCCAGCTGGTGCGGGTAGAGAGGCGGGCCGGTGTACGGGGGCGACAGCGGATTGGGGGACAGGACGTTGCGCTGCGTGGGGCTGGTGTTGCGGGGTTCGTCCATCTTCGGGCGAGGCGACCGTCCGTTGCCCTGCAGGTCCATCAGGAAGACGTCGTAGTGGTGCTTGGCCAGGTCCTGTGCCCAGTTGTAGTCGATGGTGGAACCGGGAACCGTGAGGTCGTACCCGGCGAGAACCGGCACGCTCCGGCCGTGGAGCATCAGCACCACCTCGTGCGGCTGGTTGCCCTGGGTGCCGTCGTACTCGCGGACGAAGAGGTGCACGGTGTCGCCCTCGTTCGCCGGAAGCTTCGAGATGTGCGGGACCGAGTAGTCCTTGTGGGTGGGTGCAGCCATGGCTGTCCTCCGATCCGTAAGAGATGGGTAATCCCCATCCCCGAATGGGGACAAATACCCGTAAAGTTCAACCCAATTTCCACCGTCCTACTCTGGCTCTTCCTCTGCAACTCGGCCGCGGCCCGGGGTGGTTGACCGGTCAAAGGCCAACCCCGTACGCCCTTGAAGCCGAAACGGGTGTGGCCCGAGCCTTACAAGGCTCGGGCCACACCCGATGGCACGCTCTGGCGCGGGTCAGGGCAGCTGTGCCGCCCGCGCCTCGCGCCTGTTGTCGCGGAAGTTGTTCACCCGGCGGGCCGTGGCGAACAGCGGGATCACCGCGCCCATCACCAGCTGCAGCGCGCAGCCGGTCTGGAGGAGGAGCTGGCCGCTGGGCGCGTCGAAGGCCCAGGAGACCAGGAGCCCCATCGAGAGGACGATCCAGGCCAGCATCGCGACCGCGAGGCGGCCGCGCGGCTTCGGGTACTCCACCCGGCTCACCATCAGCCAGGCCGTGCCCAGGATGGCGAGCAGCGTCGCCACGAAGGGGAGCTCCAGGAGGACGATGGAGACGACCGTCAGGGCACCGAAGGGGCTCGGCATGCCCTGGAACATGCCGTTCGGCGGTGTCACGCAGCTGAAGCGTGCCAGGCGCAGCACCACGGCCAGCAGGACCACCACCGCTCCGACCGCGGCCACCTTCTGGTACGCGTCGTCGGCCACCATGCCGTAGACGAGCACGAAGTAGGCCGGCGCGAGGCCGAAGCTGATCAGGTCGGAGAGGTTGTCCAGTTCCGCGCCCATGGGGGAGGAGCGCAGCTTGCGCGCGACCAGGCCGTCGAACAGGTCGAAGACGGCCGCGCAGAGCATGAGGATGACGGCGGTGGCGGCGCTGTGGCGCGCCATGCCGGCCGACTGGTCGTCCCCGGTGAGGTGCGGGATCAGGATGCCGGTGGTGGTGAAGTACACCGCCATGAAGCCGCACGTGGCGTTGCCGAGCGTGAGGGTGTCCGCTATCGACAGGCGGAGAGAGAGCGGCATCTCCTCCTCGTCGTCGCCGATCTCGTCGGCCTCGGGCACCCAGCCCGCCTGGGTCTCAGGATCAATCACGGTCAATGCGAGTCACCCCAGCCACCGTCTTCTGGCCGACCTCGACCGCGACGTCCACGCCCTCCGGCAGGTAGATGTCGACACGCGAGCCGAAGCGGATCAGACCGATGCGGTCACCCTGCTCGACCTTCGTGCCCTGCGGGACGTAGGGCACGATACGGCGGGCCACCGCGCCGGCGATCTGGATCATCTCGATGTCGCCGAGTTCGGTGTCGAAATGCCAGACTACGCGCTCGTTGTTCTCGCTCTCCTTGTTGAAGGCGGGAACGAAGCCACCGGGGATGTGCTCCACCGACGTCACCTCGCCCGCGAGGGGCGCGCGGTTGACGTGGACGTTGAGCGGGCTCATGAAGATCGCGACCCGGGTGCGTCCGTCCTTCCACGGCATGATGCTCTGCACCACACCGTCGGCGGGGGAGATGACACGGCCCTGGGCGATCTCACGCTCGGGGTCGCGGAAGAACCACAGCATGCCCGCCGCGAGCGCGGTGGCGGGTACGGCGACGGCCTTGGCGGCGCCGGAGCGACGGGCGCGCAGGAGGCTGACGGCTGCGGTGGCGACGGTCGGGAGAAGCCACGGCGATGCTCCGCGCGCGAGGCGTACGCCGGCCAGGCTGTCTCGATGTGCAGAGGTTTGGCTGTGGGGCATGGATGACCTTCGTAGCGGATGATGCCGCGCGGGAATTGGGGACGGCGGCTTTCCGGGATCGTACCGGTCGGGGGCCGCAACTGGGCAAGCCAGGAAGCCGAGTCGGCGGCCGAAGACCGTTGACGGGGTGTGATCTTCTTCTCGAAGAAAACACCCCGTACCGGGACAATCAGCCCTGGAATCGATACTCTTCGAGCAACCTTCGCCCGATGATCATTTTCTGGATCTCGGCGGTACCTTCGCCGATCAGCAACATCGGCGCCTCACGGTACAGACGTTCGATCTCGTACTCCTTGGAGAAGCCGTAGCCGCCGTGGATCCGGAAGGCGTCCTCCACGACCTCCTTGCAGTACTCGGAGGCGAGGTACTTCGCCATCCCGGCCTCAAGGTCGTTTCGCTCCCCGGAGTCCTTTTTGCGTGCCGCGTTGACCATCATGGCATGCGCGGCCTCGACCTTGGTGGCCATCTCCGCCAGCTTGAACTGGATGGCCTGGTGCTGGGCGATCGCCTTGCCGAAAGTGTGACGCTGCTGGGCGTACCGGACACCCAGTTCGAACGCACGCTGCGCCACACCGCAGCCACGCGCCGCCACGTTGACGCGGCCGACCTCGACCCCGTCCATCATTTGGTAAAAACCTCGGCCGGTGACCCCGCCGAGCACCCGATCGGCCGGGATGCGCAGCCCGTCCATGATCAGCTCGGTGGTGTCGACACCCTTGTAGCCCATCTTGTCGATCTTGCCCGGGATGGTGAGGCCGGGCCGGACCTCACCGAAGCCGGGCTCCTTCTCCACCAGGAAGGTCGTCATCGACTTGTGCGGTGCGGTGCCCTCGGGGTGGCCTTCGTCACTCCGGACCAGGACGGCCACGAGGGAGGACGTGCCGCCGTTCGTCAGCCACATCTTCTGGCCGTTCAGGACGTACTCCTCGCCGTCCTTCACCGCCTTCGAGGTGATGGCGGAGACGTCCGAGCCGAGGCCCGGCTCCGACATCGAGAACGCGCCCCGGATGTCGCCGGCCGCCATGCGTGGCAGGAAGTGGTCCTTCTGCTCCTGCGTGCCGTGCTGCTTGAGCATGTACGCCACGATGAAGTGCGTGTTGATGATGCCGGAGACGGACATCCAGCCGCGGGCGATCTCCTCCACGCACAGGGCGTAGGTGAGGAGGGACTCGCCCAGGCCGCCGTACTCCTCGGGGATCATCAGGCCGAAGAGGCCGAGCTCCCTGAGGCCGTCGACGATCTGCTGCGGGTACTCGTCGCGGTGCTCCAGCTCGGTGGCGACCGGGATGATCTCCTTGTCCACGAAGTCGCGGACGGTGGAGAGGATCTCCTGCTGGATGTCGGTCAGACCGGCGGTCTGGGCGAGACGGGCCATCGCTTACTTCCCCTGTTCCTTCAGCTCGGGGCGGCCCGGCTGCTCGCCGCCGCGCTCCTTGATGTACGTCTCGGTCGGCACCATCACCTTGCGGCGGAAGATGCACACCAGCGTGCCGTCCTGCTTGTAGCCCTTGGTCTCGACGTAGACGATCCCGCGGTCGTCCTTCGACTTGGAGGGCCACTTGTCGAGCACGGTCGTCTGGCCGTAGATCGTGTCGCCGTGGAAGGTCGGCGCCACGTGCTTGAGCGACTCGATCTCCAGGTTGGCGATCGCCTTGCCGGAGATGTCCGGCACGGACATGCCGAGCAGCAGCGAGTAGATGTAGTTCCCGACCACCACGTTCCTGCCGAAGTCCGTCGTCTTCTCGGCGTAGTTCGTGTCCATGTGGAGCGGGTGGTGGTTCATGGTGAGGAGACAGAACAGGTGGTCGTCGTACTCCGTGACCGTCTTTCCGGGCCAGTGCTTGTACGTCGCCCCGACCTCGAACTCCTCGTACGTACGTCCGAACTGCATCGCGCTCAGGCCTCCGGGATCTCGAACTTCGACGTGCGCTGCATGCCGGCGGCCCGGCCCTTGCCGGAGATGACCAGGGCCATCTTGCGGCTGGCCTCGTCGATCATCTCGTCGCCGAGCATCGCGGAGCCCTTCTTGCCGCCCGCCTCGGACGTGTAGTAGTCGTACGCGTCCAGGATCAGCTCGGCGTGGTCGTAGTCCTCCTGCGACGGCGAGAAGATCTCGTTGGACGCCTCGACCTGGCCCGGGTGCAGCACCCACTTGCCGTCGAAGCCGAGCGCGGCGGCGCGCTGGGCGACCGCGCGGTAGCCGTCGATGTTGCGGATCTGGAGGTAGGGGCCGTCGATCGCCTGGAGGTTGTTGGCGCGGGCGGCCATCAGGATCTTCATCAGGATGTAGTGGTAGGCGTCCGCCGGGTAGCCGGGCGGCTGCTCGCCCACGACCAGCGACTTCATGTTGATGGACGCCATGAAGTCGGCCGGGCCGAAGATGATCGTCTCGACGCGCTGGGAGGCGGTGGCGATCTCGTTGACGTTGTTGAGGCCCTGGGCGTTCTCGATCTGCGCCTCGATGCCGATCTTGCCGACCTCGAAGCCCATGGTCTTCTCGATCTGGGTGAGGAGGAGGTCGAGTGCGACGACCTGCTGGGCCGTCTGGACCTTCGGCAGCATGATGCAGTCGAGGTTCTGCCCGGCGCCCTCGACCACGGTCACGACGTCACGGTACGTCCACTCGGTCGTCCAGTCGTTGACCCGCACCACGCGCGTCTTGCCGGTCCAGTCGCCCTCGTTGAGGAACTTGACGATGGTGTGCCGCGCGCCGGGCTTGGCGAGCGGCGCGCACGCGTCCTCCAGGTCCAGGAAGACCTGGTCCGCCGGGAGGCCCTGCGCCTTCTCCAGGAAGCGGGGGTTCGAACCGGGCACGGCCAGGCACGAGCGCCGCGGGCGGAGACGGTTGACGGGCGTGACGGGCGTCGTCATGCGGGGACCTCCAGAGGGTCGAGCTTGTTCGCTTTCCGGATCTCGTCGACGATGCGGCCGATGATTCCGGTGATGTCGAAGTCCTTCGGGGTGAACACCGCGGCCACTCCGGCTTCCCGCAGCTGCTCGGCATCCCCGTTCGGGATGATGCCACCGGCGATCACGGGTATATCTGTGGCACCGGCCACACGGAGTCGTTCCAGGACGTCCGGGACCAGCTGGGCGTGCGACCCGGAGAGGATCGACAGGCCGACCGCGTGCACGTCCTCGGCCAGCGCCGCGTCCACGATCTGCTCGGGCGTCAGCCGGATCCCCTGGTAGACCACCTCGAAGCCGGCGTCCCGCGCGCGCACCGCGATCTGCTCGGCGCCGTTGGAGTGACCGTCCAGACCGGGCTTGCCGACCAGGAAGCGGAGCTTGCCGCTGCCCAGGTCGCGGGCGGTGGCGTCCACCTTCGCCCGCACCCCGGCCAGCGCCGAGCCCGGCTCGACGGGGACCGCGATCGGGGCCGAGGAGACCCCGGTGGGCGCCCGGAACTCGCCGAACACCTCGCGCAGGGCCCCGGCCCACTCACCGGTCGTCACGCCCGCGCGGGCGCACTCCAGGGTGGCCTCCATGAGGTTGTCGGTGCCCTTGGCGGCCTCCTTCAGCCGCTCCAGGGCCTTGCAGGGCCGCGGGTGGTTGAACGGCGGCTGGTAGCGCGTGTCGCGCCAGTGCCCGATCGCCGCCACGACCCTCGCCTCGACCGCCGGGTCGACCGTCTGGATCGCGGTGTCCAGGTCGGCGGTGAGCGGATTCGGCTCGGTGGTCTCGAAGATGTTGACGCCGACGATCTTCTCCCGGCCGGACTCGATCCGGGCCCGCCGCTCGGCGTGCGAGGAGACCAGCTGCGACTTCAGGTAGCCGGACTCGACGGCGGCCATCGCGCCGCCCATCTCCTGGATCCGGTCGATCTCCGCGAGGGAGTCCGCGACCAGCTGGGCGACCTTCTTCTCGATGACGTGCGAGCCCTCGAAGATGTCCTCGTACTCCAGCAGGTCGCTCTCGTGCGCCAGCACCTGCTGGATGCGCAGCGACCACTGCTGGTCCCAGGGCGTCGGCAGGCCGAGCGCCTCGTTCCAGGCGGGGAGCTGCACGGCACGCGCGCGTGCGTCCTTCGACAGCGTCACGGCCAGCATTTCGAGGACGATCCGCTGGACGTTGTTCTCCGGCTGCGCCTCGGTCAGCCCCAGCGAGTTGACCTGGACGCCGTACCGGAAGCGGCGCTGCTTGGCGTTCTCGATGCCGTAGCGCTCGCGGGTGACCTGGTCCCAGATGCGGCCGAACGCCCGCATCTTGCACATCTCCTCGACGAACCGGACGCCCGCGTTGACGAAGAAGGAGATACGGGCGACGACGTCACCCATCCGCTCCTGCGGCACCTGGCCGCTGTCCCGTACCGCGTCGAGGACCGCGATGGCCGTCGACATCGCGTACGCGATCTCCTGGACCGGCGTGGCGCCGGCCTCCTGGAGGTGGTAGCTGCAGATGTTGATCGGGTTCCACTTGGGGATGTGGGAGACCGTGTACGCGATCATGTCCGTGGTCAGCCGGAGCGAGGGCCCCGGGGGGAAGACGTGCGTCCCCCGGGACAGGTACTCCTTGACGATGTCGTTCTGGGTGGTGCCCTGGAGCTTGGTGACGTCCGCACCCTGCTCCTCGGCGACCACCTGATAGAGCGCCAGCAACCACATCGCCGTGGCGTTGATCGTCATCGAGGTGTTCATCTGCTCCAGGGGGATGTCCTGGAAGAGCCGGCGCATGTCACCGAGGTGCGAGACGGGCACGCCCACCCGGCCGACCTCGCCGCGGGCGAGGATGTGGTCGGGGTCGTAGCCGGTCTGGGTCGGCAGGTCGAACGCCACCGACAGGCCCGTCTGGCCCTTGGCGAGGTTGCGCCGGTACAGCTCGTTGGACGCCTCGGCCGTGGAGTGGCCGGCGTACGTGCGCATGAGCCACGGCCGGTCCTTCTCCCTCGGCGCCTGCGGCGCGGACTCCCGGCCGCCTTCGGCGATCTGACGCTCAGTCATCTATGACCTCGGGTGTCTCAGATGTTGCGGAAGCGGTTGATGGCGTCGAGGTGCTTGGCCCGCATCTCCTGGTCGCGCACGCCGAGGCCTTCCTCGGGCGCGAGGCAGAGGACGCCGACCTTGCCCTGGTGCAGGTTGCGGTGCACGTCGTAGGCGGCCTGGCCGGTCTCCTCCAGGGCGTAGGTCTTCGACAGCGTCGGGTGGATCTTGCCCTTCGCGATCAGCCGGTTGGCCTCCCAGGCCTCGCGGTAGTTGGCGAAGTGCGAGCCGATGATCCGCTTCAGGGACATCCACAGGTAGCGGTTGTCGTACTCGTGCATGTAGCCCGAGGTGGAGGCGCAGGTGGTGATGGTGCCGCCCTTGCGGGTGACGAAGACGGAGGCGCCGAAGGTCTCGCGGCCGGGGTGCTCGAAGACGATGTCGATGTCCTCGCCGCCGGTGAACTCGCGGATGCGCTTGCCGAAGCGCTTCCACTCGCGCGGGTCCTGCTCCCGCTCGTTCTTCCAGAACTTGTAGTCCTCGGCGTTGCGGTCGATGATCGCCTCGGCGCCCATCGACCGGCAGATGTCCGCCTTCTGCGGAGAGGACACCACGCAGACGGGGTTGGCGCCGCCCGCGAGCGCGAACTGCGTGGCGTACGAGCCGAGTCCGCCGCTCGCGCCCCAGATGAGCACGTTGTCGCCCTGCTTCATGCCGGCGCCGTTGCGGGAGACCAGCTGCCGGTAGGCGGTGGAGTTGACCAGACCGGGAGCGGCGGCCTCCTCCCAGCTGAGGTGGTTCGGCTTCGGCATCAGCTGGTTGGACTTGACCAGCGCGATCTCGGCGAGCCCGCCGAAGTTGGTCTCGAAGCCCCAGATCCGCTGCTCGGGGTCGAGCATGGTGTCGTTGTGGCCGTCGCTGGACTCCAGCTCCACGCTCAGGCAGTGCGCGACGACCTCGTCGCCGGGCTTCCAGGCGTTGACGCCGGGGCCGGTGCGCAGGACGACGCCCGCGAGGTCGGAGCCGATGATGTGGTACGGCAGGTCGTGCCGCTTGGTCAGCTCGGAGAGGCGCCCGTAGCGCTCCAGGAAGCCGAAGGTCGACAGCGGCTCGAAGATCGAGGTCCACACCGAGTTGTAGTTGACACTCGATGCCATCACGGCGACCAGGGCCTCGCCCGGACCCAGCTCGGGCAGGGGGACCTCGTCGAGGTGGATCGACTTGCGCGGGTCCTTGTCGCGGGTCTCCAGGCCCGCGAACATGTCCGTCTCGTCCTTGTGCACGGTGATCGCGCGGTACGACTCGGGAAGCGGCAGGGCCGCGAAGTCGGCCGGCGTCGATTCCGGTGACTGGATCGCGTCCAGAATGGCCTGAGTGGTCACGGTGTTGCCTCCGGCGATGCTTGCGCCCCTCGAGGGAAGGGGCGCTGAGGGTTACGTCGGTGCTGCTGAGGGTTTCGGGAAGGTGCCGTCGGTTCGGCGGGGTGGTGCTTCGGCAGCGCTTTGTGGCGCGGGAGGTTGCCTGTGACGCAGGCGTCCGGCGGGGGAGCTGGTGGGCTCCCGGGACAGGCCGGACTCCATCAACGTATGACACCGCGTGTCAGGCCGCAAGGCACTGAGTGCCACTACTTCGCCTCAGATGAAATCTTTACGTAACAAATGAGCGATGATCGATCGAACGGCGTCGGAAAGTTGCCTGAAAAGATGCTCTGACATGCCAAAACGGCCACCCGGGCGGGTGGCCGTCGTCACAGCGGGGGAGTGCCCGAGGGCACTCCCGGAGGGTGGTTCAGCGCTCCTTGAGCGCCTGTTCGATGGTCCGCATGACCTCGTCCAGCGGGGCGTCGGTACGGGCCACCGTCACCAGCACCTCGCCCTGGGAAGCGACCGAGGCCGGCGCGGCCCGGCGGGGCTCGGTCTCCCGGCCCGCCCCGATCCCGTTCCCGAAGGTCTTCCGCACGATCGCGAAGGCGTGGTCCAGCTGCAGCTCGACGTCCCCCTGCCCGCCGGCCCGCAGCCAGCGCCGCAGCACGTGGTTGTGGGCGGTGACCACCGCCGACGCCGCGACCTCGGCCAGCAGCGGGTCGTCGTTCGCGTCGTCCGCGTGGGCGTGCTCGTCGAAGTGGCCGAGGAGGTAGCGGGTGAAGAGACGCTCGTAACGGGCCACCGACGCGATCTCCGCCTCGCGCAGGGTGGGCACCTCGCGGGTGAGCTTGTAGCGGGCGACCGAGATGTCCGGGTGCGCCGCGTACATCTTCATGACTTCCTTGATGCCGCGGCACACCGTGTCGAGCGGGTGCTCGTGGGCCGGGGCCGCGTTCAGCACGGCCTCGGCGCGGATCAGGGTGTCGTCGTGGTCCGGGAAGATCGCCTCTTCCTTGGAGCGGAAGTGGCGGAAGAAGGTGCGACGGGCGACCCCGGCCGCGGCCGCGATCTCGTCGACGGTGGTCGCCTCGTACCCCTTCGTCGCGAAGAGCTCCATCGCGGCGGCCGCCAGCTCCCGGCGCATCTTGAGCCGCTGGGCCGCCGCGCGGCTGCCCGCGGCACTCTCCGGCGCGTCCGGCGTGGCGGGGGTACGTGAGGACTTGGCGGGCTGGGACATGACCCGAACGTACTGCATGTGCGCAGCTTGATGCGCAGGTCCGGGGTTTCCCCCGCCCGCGAAGGGCGGGGGAACGTCCGCGGGGTCGAGCAGGCCGCCCCAGTCCTTCTCGTCCCGGAACCAGTCGCCGACGCCGTCAGCGGCGGGCATATTCGCGGAAGCCACGGCCGGTCTTGCGGCCGAGGCAGCCCGCGGCCACCAGATGCTCCAGGAGCGGCGCGGGCGCGAGGCCCGGGTCGCGGAACTCCCGGTGCAGCACCTTCTCGATGGCGAGCGAGACGTCCAGGCCGACCACGTCCAGGAGCTCGAACGGACCCATCGGGTAGCCGCCGCCCAGCTTCATCGCCGCGTCGATGTCGTCGAGGGACGCGTAGTGCTCCTCGACCATCTTGATCGCGTTGTTCAGGTACGGGAACAGCAGCGCGTTGACGATGAAACCGGCCCGGTCGCCGCAGTCGACGGCGTGCTTGCGGATCCGGCCGCAGACCTCGCGGACCGTGGCGTGCACGTCCTCGCCGGTCAGCACGGTGCGGACGACCTCGACCAGCTTCATGGCCGGCGCCGGGTTGAAGAAGTGCATGCCGATCACGTCCTGCGGACGCGAGGTGGCGCGGGCGCAGGCGACGACCGGCAGCGAGGACGTGGTGGTGGCGAGCACCGCGCCCGGCTTGCAGACCTTGTCCAGGGCCTGGAACAGCTGCCGCTTGACCTCCAGGTCCTCGGCGACCGCCTCGACGGCCAGGTCGACGTCCGCGAAGGCGTCGTAGGAACCCGCCGGGGTGATCAGGTCCAGGGTCTGGGCGGCCGCCTCGGCGGTGATCCGGCCCTTGCCGACGGAGCGGTCCAGGGACTTGCCGATGCGGGCCTTCGCCGCCTGCGCCTTCTCCTCGCTGCGGGCGGCGAGGACGACCTCGTACCCGGCCTTGGCGAAGACCTCGGCGATCCCGGAGGCCATGGTGCCGGAACCGGCGACACCGACCGAGCGGACCGTGCGGCCCGGGGTGAGCGCGGCGCCGTCCAGCGGGGTCAGCGCGTCCCGGACCACGGTGGCGCTGCCCGGGGCCTCGTAGGAGTAGAAGCCGCGGCCCGACTTGCGGCCGGTCAGGCCCGCCTCGCTGAGCTGCTTGAGGATGGGGGCGGGGGCGTGCAGGCGGTCGCGGGACTCGGCGTACATGGCCTCCAGGACCGTACGGGCCGTGTCGACGCCGATCAGGTCCAGCAGGGCGAGGGGGCCCATCGGCAGGCCGCAGCCGAGCCGCATGGCCGCGTCGATGTCCTCGCGGGAGGCGTACTTCGCCTCGTACATCGCGGCCGCCTGGTTGAGGTAGCCGAACAGCAGGCCGTCCGCGACGAAGCCCGGACGGTCGCCGACCGCGACCGGCTCCTTGCCCAGCTCGATCGCCAGGTCGGTGACGGCGGCGACGGCGCCCGGCGCGGTGAGCACCGAGGAGACCACCTCGACCAGCTTCATCGCCGGGGCCGGGTTGAAGAAGTGCAGGCCGAGGACGCGCTCGGGGCGGGCCGAGTCGGCGGCCAGCCGGGTCACGGAGAGCGCGTTGGTGCCGGTGGCGAGGATGGTCCCGGGGCGGACGATGCCGTCCAGCTCCCGCAGGACCTGGTGCTTGATGTCGTACGACTCCGGGACCACCTCGATGACGAGGTCGGCGTCGGCGGCGGCCGACAGGTCGGTGCCGGTGCGGACCCGGGCGAGGGCGTCGGCGCGCTCCTGCCCGGTCAGCCTGCCGCGCTCCACGGCACGCGCGGTGGCGGCCTCCAGGGCGGCGAGGGACCTGGCGGCCTGCGCCTCGCTGATGTCGATGCCGATCACCTCGCGGCCGGCCTTCGCGAGGACCTCGGCGATACCGGTGCCCATGGTGCCGAGGCCGACGACGGCGATCGTCTTGAGCGGGGACAGGGAAGGGTCGGACTGGGGAGTGGCCATCGCGGGACTCCAGGAATGAGGGTGACGACTGGGAACGCGCCCGGGTGCGCCGAGGGGCGCACCGGGTGCGGAGAGAGCTGCGTGAATGCGGGTGGTGCCGGGCTGCGAGCGCACACGCCCGGTGCTGTCGCCGCGGGCGCGCACACGCCCGGAGCGGCGGATTCCGACCGGCCCTGTCCCGGAGCCGGGTCGTACTGCGGTACGAGGTACCGAACCGACCTTCGTCCTCACGGCGGCTGCGTCACCAAACCGGCGTGAGCGTTACTGCGAGTGGGTGACTCGCTCGATTGAGCTTAACCGGCGGGTAACGAGCGCGCCAGTCCCCCGAGTTTGTGATGTACGTCCCTCGTCTGCCGCAACCCCTCTACGCTGGGCTTCGTGGACGAAGAGTTGCGATCACTCACGGAGCGTTTGCGGCAGGAGTCGCAGGGGACGGCCGCCTTCGACCGGCTCCTGGCCACCGAGGACCACGACGAACTGGCGGAGGTGCTCACCGCGGCAGGACAGCCTCTGTGGGCCAGGGAGCTGGCCGCGTTCCGACTGGGGACGGCCGGCGACCGGCGGGCCTTCGAGACCCTGGTCCTCCTCCTCAACCACCGCGACCCACCCCGCTGCGTCTCCGCCGCCCACGCCCTCGCCCGGCTCCGGGACCCGCGCACCGCGCGCGCGGCCGCCGCCCTCGCCACCAACGAACTCCGCGTCGCCTACGCCCTGCAGCCGGTCCGGCTCCTGGTCGAACTCCGCGCGCCGGAGTCCGTCCCCGCCCTGATCACCACCCTGGAGCGCCGGCTGCGCCCGCACGATCCCTACCGCAGGGTCGCCCTCGCCTGCGTGGACGGCCTCGGCACCCTCGGCGACACCCGCGCCCGCCGCGTCCTGAGCGAGGCCCTGGCCCACCCCGCCCTCGCCGCGGCGGCGGGCCAGGCCCTCGCCCGCATCCCTAGGCAGAGGTGACGCCGAGCTCCCTGACGTACCGCACCTCGGGCACCGGCACCCCGTCGACCTCGTACGGCTCCTCCGCACCGTCGGCCGCGAAGCCCGCGATCTCGTAGAACCGCCGGGCGCGCGCGTTCTCCTTGAGCACCCACAGGTACACCCGGGGGTGCCCGGCGCACTGTTCGAGGACCGTGGCGAGCAGCGCCCGCCCGGTGCCGGTGCCGAGGTGCGCCGCGTCCACGTAGATGGCGTACAACTCGGCGTCCCGGGTGCGTACTTCACCGTCCCGGTAGGGCCCGTGCGCCGCCCAACCGACAATCGCGCCGCCCAGCTCGGCGACCAGCTCCGTCACCCCGTCCGCGCCGTCCAGGAACCGGGCCCGGCGCCGCTCGGCGTCCCGCTCGGCACTGAGCCCGTCCAGGAACGGCTGGGGCATCAGGCCCCGGTAGGCGTACTGCCAGCCCCGGACGCGAATTTCGGAGACCCGGTCGCAGTCGGCGAGGGTCATCGGGCGGATGCGGAGGGCAGGGCCGTGGAGCGAGTCGTCGGTCATGACGGCACCCTAGGGAGCGGACGGCCGGGCCCGCCCGGGATTCGGCGTCAGCCCGCCACCACCGCCAGCGCCTCGATCTCCATCAGGAACTGCGGGCCGGCGAGCGCGGCCACCTGGACGGCGGAGGCGGCCGGGAGGCGGTCCTCGGGTATGTGGGCGGCGCGGGCCGCGCGGACGGCCGGCAGATGGGCCATGTCCGTGACGAAGTAGGTGAGTTTGACGACGTCGTCGAAGGTCGCCCCGGCCGCCGCCAGGCAGCGGCGCAGGTTCTCGAAGACCTGGCGGGCCTGGGCCGCCGGATCGCCCTCGCCGACCAGCTTGCCGTCCTCGTCCAGCGGCAGCTGGCCGGAGACGGCGACGAGCCGCCCGGTCGCCGCCACCACGTGCGTGTACTGCGCGGCGGGGGCGACTCCGTCGGGGGCGGGGATACGGGTCAGATCACTCATGCGTCCATGGTGGACCACGGGTCTGACAACGCCCCCGACGGAACGTCAGGACCGGCTCAGCCGCGGAACCCCAGCAGCCCGTGCAGGGTCGAGCCGCGGGACGACGTCGAGGCCGCCTTGGTGGTGAGGGGCTTCGGGTCGGGGGTCTTGGCGCAGACCGCGTCGGCGGTGCCGGTGCCGCGCGGGACCGTGCCGTCGGTCAGGTAGGCGGCGAGGCGGGCGTCGAGGCAGGTGTTGCCGCTGAGCGTGATGCCGTGGTTGCCGCCGCCCTGCTCCACGACCAGGCTGGAGCCGGCCAGCAGCCGGTGGACCGTGACGCCGCCCTGGTAGGGGGTGGCCGCGTCGTCCGTGGCCTGGAACAGGAGGACCGGCGGGAGCTTCCGGTTGGCGATGTTCGCCGGCTGCAGCGCCTTCGTCGGCCAGTACGCGCAGGACGCGTTGTACCAGGCGTTGTTCCAGACCATGAAGGGCGCCTTCGCGTACGCCGTCCAGTTGTCCTTGCGCCACTGGTTCCAGTCCCGCGGCCAGGAGGAGTCCCGGCACTGGACGGCCGCGTAGACGCTGTAGCCGTTGTCGCCGGACGAATCGACGGCGGCGAAGTTCTGATACGCCTCGACCAGGGCGGCGGTCTTCCTGCCGTTGACGTAGGCGGAGAACGCGTCCGCCAGGTAGGGCCAGTAGCCGTTGTAGTACCCGCCGGGGATGAAGGTGTCCTCCAGCTCGGCGGCGCCGACTTTGCCGCCCGCCGGCTTCTTCGCCAGCGCGGCCCGCATGGCGTACCACTTGGCCTCGACCTTCGCCGGGTCGGTGCCGAGCTTGTACGTCGAGTTGTATTTCGCGATCCATGCCATCAGGGCGCGCTGGCGGTCGTTGAACGCGTAGTCCTGGCTCAGGTTGTCGTCGTACCAGACGCCCGTGGGGTCGACGATCGAGTCCAGGACCAGGCGGTGGATCCGGTCCGGGTGCAGCTTGGCGTAGACCGCGCCCAGGTAGGTGCCGTACGAGTAGCCGAAGTAGCTGATCCGTGGGACGCCGAGGGCCTGGCGGATCGAGTCGAGGTCCTGTGCGGCGTCGACCGTGTCGAGGTACGGCAGCAGGCGCGCGTACTTCCTGCCGCAGGCCGCCGCGAAGGACTGCACCCGCTTCAGGTTCGCCTGTTCGAGGGCGGGGGTGGCCGGGACCGAGTCGGGGCGCACCGGGTCGAAGTAGCCGGGGGCGCAGTCGATCGCCGGGGTGCTCTTCCCGACACCGCGCGGGTCGAAGCCGATGACGTCGTACTGGGCGGCCACCTTCTTGGGCAGCGTGGACGCCACGAAGCCGGCGAGGGTCAGCCCGCTGCCGCCGGGGCCGCCGGGGTTGACCAGCAGCGGACCCTGAGAGGCCGCCGCGGTGTGCGGGACGCGGGAGAGGGCGAGCGTGATCTGCCGCCCGCGCGGGTTCCGGTGGTCGAGGGGAACCTTGACCGAGCCGCACTGCAGCGTCGGGTAGTCGGTGGTGCCGCACTTCTTCCAGGTCACCGGGGAGGCCTGGACGGGGGCTCGGGTGGCGGCGGTCGCGGGCGGGACGGTGAACGAACCGGCCACGACGGCGGCGACGGCGCACAGCACGGCTGCGCGTGTTCGCATGGGTCCTCCCAGGACGGAGGGGAGCGGACCGCACGTGCCACGGTCCTCGCCGCATCGTCCCGGAAACGGGACCCGGAAGAACGCATTCTGACGATGAATGACCCAATTGGTCCGAGGGTTGCGCCCGAACGCCCCCAGGTACGCGGGCCGGTCAGAGCAGGGTGAGCTGGGTCGGCTCCGGCAGTGCGGGCTCCTCCTGCGCCGGCGGTACCGGTATCCGGCGGGCGGTGCCCGCGCGGTTCGGTCCGATGCCGTACTCCGCGGCCAGCTCGTGCACCTGACGGGTGATCCGGCGCTGGTACCACTTGGGTGCGTAGGCGCCCTCCGCGTACAGCCGCTCGTAGCGCCGGACCAGGTGCGGGTGGTGGGCCGCGAGCCAGCTCATGAACCACTCGCGGGCGCCGGGCCGCAGATGCAGCACCAGGGGCGTCACCGAGGTGGCCCCGGCCGCCGCGATCGCCCGGACGGTGGCCCGGAGCTGGGCCGGGTGGTCGCCGAGGAAGGGGATCACCGGCGCCATCAGGACCCCGCAGCCGATGCCGGCCCCGGCGAGGGCGCGGACGACCTCCAGCCGGCGCTCGGGGGCCGGGGTGCCCGGTTCCACCGTGCGCCACAGCTCGGGGTCGACGAAGCCGACCGAGACCGAGATGCCGACGTCCGTGACGTCGGCCGCCCGGCGCAGCAGGTCGAGGTCACGCAGGATCAGGGTGCCCTTGGTCAGGATCGAGAACGGGTTCGCGTGGTCGGCGAGGGCGGAGATGATCCCCGGCATCAGCCGGTAGCGGCCCTCCGCGCGCTGGTAGCAGTCGACGTTGGTGCCCATCGCGATGTGGTCGCCCAGCCAGCGCCGCGAGCCCAGCTGGCGGCGGAGCAGTTCCGGTGCGTTCGTCTTGACCACGATCTGGGTGTCGAAGCCGATCCCGGTGTCCAGGTCCAGGTAGCTGTGGGTCTTGCGGGCGAAGCAGTACACGCACGCGTGCGTGCAGCCCCGGTACGGGTTCACCGTCCACTCGAACGGCATCCGCGAGGCGCCCGGCACCCGGTTGATGATCGACCGTGCCCGCACCTCGTGGAACGTGATCCCACGGAACTCGGGTGTGTCGAAGGTCCGGGTCGTGACCGCGTCCGCGCCGAACAGCGCGGTGCCGGCCCGGCCGTGATCGGCCTCCTCGGTGAGGTTCTCCCAGCGCATGACGCCTCCTCGGTAGCACTGCCCACAGAATAGAACATCTGTTCCCATGATCGTGCGAACGATCTGTGGAGACCGCGCGGACGGCGTTTCCGATCACGTTTCCGATCGCTTGGGCACCCCGATTTGGGCGGCCGGGTGCCGGGGTGGTTGGCTTGGAGCAACCCCGAGAACTCAGGTGCTGGAGGAAAGCGATGGCGCAGGTCGAGGCCACTACGGAGCGGGTCGTCGGCGCGGACGCGGAGACGGTGTTCGACGCGATCGCCGACTACAGCGGCACGCGCGCGAAGCTGCTCTCCGAGCACTTCAGCGAGTACGAGGTGCGCGAGGGCGGCGACGGCGAGGGCACCCTCGTCCACTGGAAGCTGCAGGCCACCAGCAAGCGGGTCCGGGACTGCCTCCTGGAGGTCAGCGAGCCCACCGACGGCGAGCTGGTCGAGAAGGACCGCAACTCCTCCATGGTCACCACCTGGCGGGTCACCCCGGCCGGCGAGGGGAAGTCCCGGGTCGTCGTGCACACCACCTGGCAGGGTGCCGGCGGCGTCGGCGGCTTCTTCGAGAAGACCTTCGCGCCCAAGGGCCTCGGCCGGATCTACGACCAGGTGCTCGACAAGCTCGCCACCGAGGTCGAGAAGTAGTACCGGTCGCGTATCCGGTTCACGTGCCGGTTCGTCCGGAGGCGGGCAACCTCCCGATGAACAGCGGGTGTTGGCTCCCTCACCGGTTCGGGTGGATCTCCGGATCGGCCGGTCTCGTGCCGTAACTCGCCGCGCTTGCTCGCAGTTGTCGCCCTACGGGAAATAAGGCGGCAATTGTGCGCAGGTGCGACGAGGGGAGCGGTACGTGGGCGGAACGACGCTGGTGCAGTACGAGGAGCCGGCCGCGGTGTCCGCGGACGCCCCCGTGCCGGAACCCGCCCCGGTCTCCGGACTCGGGCCGCGCCGTACCCGGCTGGTCTTCTGCGGGCTGATGCTCGCCCTGCTCCTCGCCGCGCTGGACCAGATGATCGTCGCCACCGCGCTGCCGAAGATCGTCGGCGAGCTGCACGGCCTCGACAGGATGTCCTGGGCGATCACCGCCTACCTGCTCACCTCCACCGTGGGCCTCCCCGTCTACGGCAAACTCGGCGACCTCATCGGCCGCAAGGGCGTCTTCCAGTTCGCCATCCTCGTCTTCGCCGTCGGCTCCGCGCTCGCCGGACGGGCGCAGAACATGGACCAGCTGATCGCCTTCCGCGCCCTCCAGGGCGTCGGCGCCGGCGGGTTGATGATCGGCGTGCAGGCGATCATCGCCGACATCGTGCCGCCCCGGCAGCGCGGCCGCTTCATGGGCCTGATCGGCGCCGCCTTCGGCCTCGCCTCGGTCGCCGGACCGCTGCTCGGCGGCTACTTCACCGACCACCTCTCCTGGCGCTGGTGCTTCTACGTCAACGTGCCCTTCGGACTGGTCACGCTGGCCGTCATCACCCTCGTGCTCAGGCTGCCGAAGCCGCAGGTCCGGGGCCGCTTCGACGTGCTGGGCACGCTGCTGCTCGCCGCCGCCTCCACCTGCCTGGTGCTGCTGACCAGTTGGGGCGGGACGGAGTACGCCTGGGGTTCGCACGTCGTCCTCGGGCTGGGCGCGGGGGCGCTGGTCGCCGGGGTGCTGTTCGCCGTCGCCGAGCACCACGCGGCCGAACCCCTCATCCCGCTGCGGTTGTTCCGGGACTCCGTCTTCAACGTCACCGGCCTGGTCGGACTCGTCGTCGGGGTCGCCCTGTTCGGCGCCGCCAGCTACCTGCCGACCTTCCTGCAGATGGTCGACGGCGCCTCGGCGACCGGGTCCGGGCTGCTGATGCTGCCCATGATGGGCGGGATCGTCGGCGCCTCGATCGTCGCGGGACAGTTCATCAGCCTCACCGGGCACTACCGGATCTACCCGGTGCTCGGCGGCGCCGTGTCCGTCGCGGGCATGTGGCTGCTGTCCCGCCTCGAGGTCGGCACCCCGCGCTGGCAGTACAGCATCTGGATGGCCGTCCTAGGCGCCGGGATCGGCATGGTGATGCCGGTGCTCGTCCTCGCCGTGCAGAACTCCGTACGGCCCGCCGACCTCGGCACCGCCACCAGCGCCAACAACTACTTCCGGCAGATCGGCGGCAGCGTCGGCGCCGCCGTCTTCGGCACCCTCTTCGCCGACCGGCTCACCGACGCCCTGCACGAACGTCTCCCGGCCCGGTCCGGCGCCCGCCTGCCCGACCCCGAGTCCCTCACCCCGCAGCTCGTCCACGCGCTGCCCCCGGCGCTGCGCGACGCCTACATCCGCGCCTACGCCGACGCGATGCCCAGGATCTTCCTCTACCTGGTCCCGGTGCTCGTCCTCGGTCTGCTCGTCGCCTGCTTCCTCAAGGAGAAACCGCTGGTGTCCCACCCCACCGCCGAAACGTCACCGACAGCCGCCGACACCCCGATCCCGCAGGCCCGGTCGCCCCGGGCCGGCGCCGGGATCCCCGTCTGCGGCACGGTGCAGCATCCCGACGGGACCGTGGTGCCGCGCGCCGCGCTCACCCTCATCGACGCCGTCGGCCGGCAGATCGGCCGCGGTGCCAGCGCCGAGGACGGCCGCTACGCCCTGGCCACGCCCGGCTCCGGGTCGTACGTCCTGATCGCCGCCGCCGGCGGCCACCAGCCACAGGCCGTCACCGTGACGGTCGGCGAGCGGCCCGTCGAGCTGGACGTCGTCCTCGGCGGCGCCGGGCGGCTCGCCGGCAGCGTGCTCACCGCCGACGGCACCCCGGTGCGGGACGCCACCGTCACCCTCACCAACGTGCACGGCGAGGTCGTCGCCAGCGTCCGCAGCGGCCGCGAGGGCGGCTATGTGATCAGCGAGCTGGTGGCCGGCGAGTACACCCTCGCCGGCAGCGCCCCCGCCTTCCGCCCGGCCGCCCTCCCGGTCACCGTCCAGGCCTCCCGGGAGACCCGGCAGAACGTCGAACTCGCGGGCGGCGCCGTGCTGAAGGGCACCGTCCGGGCCGGCGGCGGCCGGCCGGTGGAGGACGCCCGGGTGACGCTGCTCGACGCCGCGGGCAACGTCGTCGACACCCTCACCACCGGCGCCGACGGAACGTTCCGGTTCGTGGACCTCTCCTCCGGTGAGTACACCGTCATCGCCGCCGGTTACCCACCGGTCGCCACCGTCCTCCAGGTCGCGGGCGGCGGCCGCACCGAACGCGATCTCCAGCTCGGCCACGAGGACTGAGAGGGGACTGAGAGCGGGGAGCGGCCAGGGCACGGCGGACGCGGTTCGCGCACCGTACGGGGGCGCGGACCTGCGCGCCGGTGCGCTCCGCTGGAACCAATTCCAGGATTGCCACACATCGCAACCGGCGGCCACCGTACGGTAGTGACGGGCGGCACAGATCTTTTGCGGAGCCGTGGGGAGAGAGGGCCTGGGCCATGGACCATGGCAGCGAGCGGGACAAGCATCCCGGCCTCGGTGCTGGGGACGGCGTGTCGGGCCGCATCCCCCTGGCCGTGGTCGTCGTCGACCGTGACGGCGACGTCTCACACTGGAGCACCGGCGCCCGGCGGCTCTTCGGGGCCGACAAGGAGGACGCCATCGGCCGCTCCGTCCTCGACCTGCTGCCCGTCTCCGGCGCGCTCCCCGAGGACGACGAGATCACCCCGTACGGCGCCTACGCGGCGTACGACGGACTCGGCCCCGACCTGGAGTCCTCGCTCGACGGACGGCTCAACTTCCCGGCCGCCGGCCGCGCCCGGCTCACCGTCCCCGACCGCGACCGCGCCGACGTGCTCTGGTGGGCGTATCCGCTGGTCGGCCCGGGGAACGAGCGGCTGCTGGTGCTCGCCGCCGACGCCGAGCGGCTGCGCCGGGCCGAGCAGGACGAGGGCATCGCCTTCGAGCGCATCGCGCCCGGCTTCGCCCTGCACACCGACTTCCCCGGCGCCGAGGAGCTGGCCCGCAGGCTGCCCGAGATCCTGCCCAGCATGAGCGTCGACGAAAGCGCCCGGATCGTCGCCCAGGTCCTCGAACTCGGTTATCCCGTCCTGGAGTTCAGCCAGAACGACCGGGTGCCCGTGACCCCCGACTGGGGCGTCGCCCGGCGCACCGAGCGGATGGCCCGCCGCGAGCGTGCGGCGAGTGCCGCCGCACAGGGCCTGCCGGTGCCCGCCGAACTCACCGACGACGAGGGCGAGGACCTGGAGTACGCGGCCGTCCGCGAACGCCTCGAATTCCTCACCGAGGTCAGCGGGAGGATCGGCACCTCGCTCGACCTGTCCCGCACCATCGTCGAGGTCAGCAGAGCCGTCGTCCCCCGCTTCACCGACGTCGCCGGCACCTACCTGCGCGAACAGGTCGTCGCCGGCGAGGGGTTCCCGGACGGCGTGCCCGACACCACCACCATGTGGCACCGGGTCGCCCTGGAGCACACCGACGAACCCGGCCGCTGGGACGACGTCGTCCCGGTCGGCGAGGCCATGCCGTTCCCGGCGCACACCCCGTTCTTCCAGTGCATGACCACCGGAGAACCGGTCCTGGTGCCGCGGATCAGCGTGGAGATGGGCCACGCCATCGCCTCCCAGTTCGAGAAGCGGGACATCCGGCCGCTGATCACCGGCCGCTCGATGCTGGTCGTCCCGCTGAAGGCGCGCAACGTCGTGCTCGGCTTCATGATCCTGCTGCGCCATCCCGAGCGCGAGATGTTCAACGACATGGACCGGGTCACCGGCGCCGAACTCGCCGCCCGCGCCGGGCTCGTGCTCGACAACGCGCGCATGTACACCTACCAGGAGAGCGTCGCCGAGACCCTCCAGGACAGCATGCTGCCGCACATCCCGCCGCGCATGGCGGGCTGCGACATCGCCACCCGGTACCTCCCGGGCACCCTGCTCGGGCGGGTCGGCGGCGACTGGTTCGACTCGGTGAAACTCCCCGGCGCCCGCACCGCCCTGGTGGTCGGCGACGTGATGGGCCACGGCCTCAACTCGGCCGCGATGATGGGCCAGTTGCGGACCGCCGTGCAGACCATGGCGGCCATGGACCTGCCGCCCGCCCAGCTCCTGCGCAACCTCGACGACCTGGCCCAGCGGCTCGGCGACGGCTACCTCGCCACCTGCCTCTACGCCGTCTACGACCCGATCGGGAGCGAACTGCACCTCGCCAACGCGGGCCACATCCCGCCCGTGCTGGTCCGTGCGGTCGACGGGCGCAGCGAACTCCTCGACCTGCCCACCGGGGCGCCGATAGGCGTCGGCGGGGTCGCCTTCGAGTCGCTGAGGGTACGCGTCGAACCCGGCGACCGGCTGGTCATGTGCACCGACGGGCTGGTCGAGATGCGCGGTGAGGACATCGCCGTCGGCCTCGCCACCCTCTGCGAGTCCGCCGCCCACCCGGCCGCCTCCATGGACGACGCCTGCGACACCATCATCCGCGCCCTCAACACCCGCGGCGGCCGCAAGGACGACGTCGCCCTGCTGATGGCCCGCCTCAACGGCATCGAGCCCGAGGACGTCGCCGAATGGCGGCTCGCCCTCGACCCGGCCGAGGTCCGCCGGGCCCGCGCCGTGGTCCGCGAGCAGCTCCACGACTGGGGCCTGGCCCGGCTCGCCGACCCGGCCGAACTCATGGTCAGCGAACTCGTCACCAACGCCCTACGGCACTCCCACAGCCGCCCGGTGCAGCTCCGGCTGATCCGCGGCGAGACCCTGCTGTGCGAGGTCGATGACGACGACCACACCCTGCCGACCCTGCTCGGCGTCGACCCCGCGGCCGAGGCCGGACGCGGCCTGCGGGTGGTCTCCACGCTGGCCCGGGAGTGGGGCACCAGCCGTACGGCCGCCGGGAAGACCGTCTGGTTCGAACTCACCGCACCGCGCCGCTGACCGCGCACCGCAGACCGGGGGCGCACGTATGTCGAACGAGGAGTGAAGGAACGCGCCGGGTGCTTGTGGCCGAAACCCGCGCAGGGTAGACCGTACTGGCCCGTCACTTACGACGGGTCATATACGGCTGCATCCTGGGGAGTTGGGCCATGAGCGTGACGAGTCGGTACCGCAGTGCCTGGGAGGGCTTCTGGCGTGAGGCGTCCGAGGAACCGGGGGCGGTGTTCTGGGACGCCGACCCCGACGTCACCGCCGGCGTCCACATCGCCCTCTTCGAGCCGCACCTCACCGACCCCGGCCTGCCCCTGGTCGACCTCGGCTGCGGCAACGGCACCCAGACCCGCTTCCTCGCCGACCGCTTCCCGCGCGTCCTCGGCACCGACATATCCGAGGCCGCCCTGGACCACGCCCGGCACGCCGACCCGGGCGGACGCGCCGGCTACCGGCTCCTCGACGCGGCCGAGAAGGGCGCGGCCCAGGCCCTGCACGTGGAACTCGGCGACGCCAACGTCTACATGCGGGGAGTCCTGCACCAGTGCGAGCCGGAGGACCGGCAGCCGCTGGCCGACTCCATCGCCACCCTCGTCGGCAGCAGCGGCCGGGCCTTCCTCGTCGAGCTCTCCGAGGCCGCCCGCCCCGTCCTCGGCGGCCTCGCCCAGAGCCCGTCGGGCCCGCCGCCCAAACTCGCCCCGGTCTTCCGCCACGGGATCGCCCCCGGCGAGGTCGCCGACGACGCGGTCCCGGAGTACCTGCGCAACGCCGGCCTCACGGTCCTGGCGAGCGGTGAACTCCCCCTGTACACCACGGAGTCCACGCCGGACGGCGAGCTGATCGTGCTGCCCTCGAAGTGGGTACTGGCGGGCCGGGAGAGCTGAGGGCTAGCGGACCGCGAGGAACCCCGCCCACGCCGCACGCGACACGGAGATGACGGGTCCGGCCACGGCCTTGGAGTCACGGACATACACGACTCCGGGGTCGGCCGCGACCTCGACGCACTGGCCGCCCTCGGTTCCGCTGTAGCTGCTCTTCAGCCAGGCGACCTCTACGCAGTCGCCGCCTTCCGCTCCGCTGTAGCTGCTCTTGAACCAGGCGAGGTCGGATGCGACGGCCGAGAACTCAGCGGTGTTCATAGTTCTCCCAGCAACCCTTCGACGAACTCCAGTGACTCTCGCGGAGTGAGAGCCTGTGATCGGATGATCCCATAGCGCGCTGCGGCCAGCGCCGTCTGTTGCGGATCGGTCTGAAGGGTGCTGGCTCCCTGTGCCTCGGTGTATGCGAACTTCTTCCCGTCATCGCGCGTGACGACTGTGAACGGCCCGTCCACGCCCGCGCTTTCCTCGCAGTCGAGCGGCATGACCTGAATCTCGACGTTTCGCTTCTGTCCGATGAGAAGCAGATGCTCCAACTGGCCTCGCAGTACGTCTTTTCCGCCTAGCGGACGTCGTAGAACCGACTCGTCCATCACGAAGCTCAGCAGAGGTGCGGGCTTGCGGTCGAAGATGTCCTGTCGGGCGAGGCGTGCCGTAACCCGCTGCTCGATCGTCTCATGATCCAGAGGCGGTCGCCGCATGGCGAGTACGGCCCTCATGTACTCCTCGCTCTGGAGCAAGCCCTTGACCATGAGAGTGTCGTACGCGAGCAGTTCGATGGCCTCCTTCTCCAACTTGGCCATCCCCTGGAAGAAGACCGGATACTGCGCCCTCTCCACCTGCTCCCTCCACACCGTGAGCAGCCCCTCCGCCCCCAGCGCCTCGTCCGCCTTGTCGATGGTCCTGGGGGACGGGATCCGTCGGCCCTGCTCGAACGATGTGACCGTGGACGCGGAGTAGCCGATCCGGCGGCCCAACTCCTCGCGTTCCAGGCCCGCCCGCAGCCGCAACGTCTTCATGGTCTGGCCGAACGCGGCGACCACGCCCCGGCCCGAGGCGTCCGCCGCCTGGCCCGCGGTGTTCTCTTCGTCCGTCACCTCGGTCACCCGTACCACCTCCCTGCCCCAACGCCCTTGTCCGGGACGGCGTCACGCCGCGCCGCTCGTACTCGTACCGCCATCGCGCGTACGACCGGCCCGCGTCAGTGCGTCACCGCTGGTCACGCTACGCGACCGCGGACACCGTTGTCGGCATGACGAACAAACCCGGCAGCGACTTCGAGATGCGCTTCACCTCCACCCCGCGCGGCGCCCGGCTCGCCCGCAGGCCGGCCGCGCACCGGCTGGACAGCTGGGGGATCCCGTACGGCGGCGGCCCGCACGAGGCGATCGCGCTGGTCGTCGGCGAGCTGAGCGCCAACGCGGTGCGGCACGGGCATGTGTCCGGCCGGGACTTCCACCTGCGTCTGTACGTGACCGGACCCGCTCGTACGGTGGTCCGGATCGAGGTCACCGACACCCGTGCCGAACGCGCACCGCCCCGCCCGGAGTCCCTGCGCGCGCCGGACCCCGAGGACACCGCGGGCCGGGGGCTGGTCCTCGTCGCGGGGCTCGCGTCCCGCTGGGGCTGGCACGCGCGGTCCGACGGGCCGGGCAAGACGGTGTGGGCGGAGTGCTTCTTTCGAGCGGCGAGGGGGCGTCGATGTAACCCATCGACACGATCGTGACGGCCCCCGAGGGCGACGGCGACCTCCGGTGCCTCAGCCGGGCGAGCTGCCATCCGAACGACGTCGGCACCTCCGCCTACGCCGACACATGCGCCCATCAGGCGGACCGGCGCAAGGAGGCCGCTCTCAAGGAACGCGGGAGGATGCTCGGCGTTTCGTGGACGACGTCCTCGCTCGTGACGGGGCCGCGGACCCGTCCCGGGTTCGGATCACCGCGCACGCGTCCGACGAGTCCTGCGAGGAAGTCGCGGCGGACAAGCCGGAATCCAACGGGGCATGACGATCGGGTTCGTTCTCCTTGCACCGGTCGGCAGTGCGTGGGCTCGACCTTCGTTCCGCCTCGTAGGAAGTTCACCCGTCGACGCGTAACGTGAAGCACCATGAAGATCCTCATCAGCGCCGACATGGAGGGCGCCACCGGGGTGACCTGGCCCGGCGACGTGCTGCCCGGCGCGCCGCAGTGGGAGCGGTGCCGGCCGATGTTCACCTCCGACGTCAACGCCGCCGTCCTCGGCTTCTACGACGGCGGCGCCGACGAGGTCCTCATCAACGAGGCCCACTGGAGCATGCGCAACCTGCTCCTGGAGCAGCTCGACGACCGCGCCCAGATGATCACCGGCCGCCACAAGACGCTGTCCATGGTCGAGGGCGTCCAGCACGGTGACGTCGACGGCGTCGCCTTCATCGGCTACCACACCGGCGCCGGCATGGAGGGCGTCCTCGCCCACACCTACCTGCCCAACTCCGTCACCGGCGTCTGGCTGAACGACGTCCGCGCCAGCGAGGGCCTGCTCAACGCGCACGTCGTCGCCGAGTACGGCGTCCCGGTCATCCTGGTCACCGGCGACGACCTGGCCTGCGAGGACGCCCTCGGCTACGCGCCCGAGGCCCGCAAGGTCGCCGTCAAGGACCACGTGTCCCGGTACGCGGCCGTGTGCCGGACGCCCGCCCGGACCGCCGCCGACATCCGCGCCGCCGCCAAGGACGCGACCCAGCTCGCGGTGCGCCACGAACCCGTGACCGGCGGGCCCTTCACGATCGCCCTGGAGTTCGACGCCGAGCACCTCGCCCTCGCCGCCACCGTCGTCCCCGGCGTGGACCAGGCCGGCGAGCGGAAGGTCGCGTACACCGAGGGGACCATGTACGACGGCATCCGCACCTTCAAGGCGGTCACCACGATCGTCTCGGCCGCGGTGGAGGAGCAGTATGGCTGACCAGCAGGCACTCGACGAGGTCGTCCGGTTCACCGCCGAGCTGATCCGGATCGACACCAGCAACTTCGGCGGCGGCGACTGCCGGGAGCGGCCCGCCGCCGAGTACGCGGCCGAACGGCTCGCCGGAGCGGGACTCGAACCGATCCTCCTGGAGCGGACCGCGGGGCGCACCAACGTCGTCGCCCGCATCGAGGGCACCGACCCCGCCGCGGACGCGCTGCTCGTCCACGGCCACCTCGACGTCGTACCGGCGCAGGCCGCCGACTGGAGCGTCGACCCCTTCTCCGGGGAGGTCCGCGACGGGGTCGTGTGGGGGCGGGGCGCCGTCGACATGAAGAACATGGACGCGATGATCCTGGCGGTCGTGCGGGCCTGGGCCCGGGAGGGGGTACGGCCGCGGCGGGACATCGTCGTCGCGTTCACCGCCGACGAGGAGGCCAGCGCCGAGGACGGCTCCGGGTTCCTCGCCGACCACCACCCCGAACTGTTCGAGGGCTGCACCGAGGGCGTCTCCGAGTCCGGCGCCTTCACCTTCCACGACGGCACCGGACGGCAGCTCTACCCGGTCGCCGCCGGGGAGCGCGGCACCGCCTGGCTCAAACTCACCGCGCGCGGGCGGGCCGGGCACGGCTCCAAGGTCAACACGGAGAACGCGGTCACCCGGCTCGCCGCCGCCGTCACCCGCATCGGCGAGCACCGGTGGCCGCTCCGGCTCACCCCGACGGTCTCCGCCGCCCTCACCGAACTCGCCGTCCTCTACGGCATCGAACCCGACCTCACCGAGGTCGACCTGCTCCTCGACAAGCTCGGCCCGGCCGCCAAACTGGTCGAGGCCACCGTCCGCAACAGCGCCAACCCGACCATGCTGAACGCCGGTTACAAGGTCAACGTGATTCCCGGCGAGGCCGTCGCCTTCGTCGACGGACGCTACCTGTACGGCACCGAGGACGAGTTCCGCGCCACCCTCGACCGCCTCACCGGCCCCGACGTCGACTGGGAGTTCCACCACCGCGAGGTCGCCCTCCAGGCGCCGCTGGACTCACCGACGTACGCCCGGATGCGGGCCGCCGTCGAGGAGTTCGCCCCCGACGGGCACGTGGTGCCGTACTGCATGTCGGGCGGCACCGACGCCAAGCAGTTCTCCCGGCTCGGCATCACCGGCTACGGCTTCGCCCCGCTCAAGCTCCCCGAGGGCCTTGACTACCAGGCCCTGTTCCACGGCGTCGACGAACGCGTCCCCGTCGAGGCCCTGCACTTCGGCGTCCGGGTCCTGGACCGCTTCCTGCGCACGGCATAGGAGTTGAGGAGAGAACGTGGAGACGAAGGCGTACGGGTCGTGGCCCTCACCCGTCGACGCGGCCCTGGCGGCGGCGCACGAAGGCTTCGCCGAATGGGTGGGCTTCGTCGGCGACGAACCCTGGTGGACCGAGCCCCGGCCGGCGGAGGGCGGCCGCCGGACCCTGGTCCGCGGCTCCACCGGCGAGTCCGTGCTGCCCGCGCCGTGGAACGTGCGCAGCCGGGTCATCGAGTACGGCGGACGGCCCTGGGCCGGTGCCGTACCCGACGGCAGCGGCCAACCGCTCCTGGTCTTCGTTCACTTCGACGACCAGCGGCTGTACCTCTGCCGGCCCGGTGAGGCACCCCGGCCGCTGACCCCGCCCGGACCCCGCTGGGCCGAACCGCAGTTGCTGCTCGACCGGGACGAGGTCTGGTGCGTCCTCGAGGAGTTCACCGGGGATGCGCCCACCGACGTGCGCCGGGTGCTCGCCGCCGTACCGCTGGACGGCTCGGCCGCCGGCGACCGGGCCGCGGTGCGCGAACTCACCGACGGACGGCACCGGTTCGTCACCGGACCGCGCCTGTCGCACGACGGACGCCGAGCCGCCTGGCTGGCCTGGGACCATCCGCGGATGCCGTGGGACGGCACGGAACTGCTGGTCGGCGAGGTCGGCGCCGACGGCGTCCTGCACGCGGTCCGCACCGTGGCCGGCGGTCCCACCGAGTCCGTCGCCCAGGTGGAGTGGTCCGCGGACGACCGGCTGCTGTACACGAGCGACCGCAGCGGCTGGTGGAACCTGTACCGCGACGACGAGCCGCTCTGCCCGCGCGAGGAGGAGTTCGCGGGGCCGCTCTGGCGGCTCGGCCAGAACTGGTTCGCAGCGCTGGACAACGGGATGATCGCGGTCCTGCACGGCCGCGGGGCGATGACCCTCGGGATACTCGATCCGGAAACCGGCGAGATCGCCGACGCGGCCGGGCCGTGGACCGAGTTCTCCGCCACCCTCGCCGTGCACGGCACCCGCGTCCTCGCGGTCGGCGCCGGCCCGCGCACCGCCCACGAGGTCGTCGGACTCGACACCTCCTCCGGCCGCGCCCGGGTCGTCGGCACCCCGCACCGGGACGCGGTCGACCCCGCCTACTACCCCGATCCGCAGGTCCGCACCTTCGCCGGCCCCGGCGGCCGCGAGGTGCACGCCCACATCCACCCGCCCCACCACCCCGGCCACACCGCCCCCGAGGGCGAGCTGCCGCCCTTCGTCGTCTGGGCGCACGGCGGCCCCACCAGCAGGACACCGCTCGTCCTCGACCTCGCGATCGCCTACTTCACCACCCGGGGCATCGGGGTCGCCGAGGTCAACTACGGCGGCTCCACCGGATACGGGCGGGCGTACCGGGAGCGGCTGCGCGAGCAGTGGGGCGTGGTCGACGTCGAGGACTGCGCGGCCGTCGCGCTCGCCCTCGCCGAGGAGGGCACCGCCGACCGGGCCCGGCTCGCGATCCGCGGCGGCAGCGCCGGCGGCTGGACCGCCGCCGCCTCCCTGACCGGCACCGACGTCTACGCCTGCGGCACCATCTCCTACCCCGTCCTCGACCTCACCAGCTGGGGCGCGGGGGAGACCCACGACTTCGAGTCCCGGTACCTGGAATCCCTGATCGGCCCGCTCGCCGAGGTGCCCGAACGGTACGCCGAGCGGTCGCCCAGCGAGCACGCCGACCGGCTCACCGCGCCCTTCCTGCTGCTCCAGGGGCTGGACGACGTGATCTGCCCGCCCGCGCAGTGCGAACGCTTCCTCGCCCGGCTCGACGGCCGCCCGGTGCCGCACGCGCACCTCACCTTCGCGGGCGAGGGCCACGGCTTCCGGCGCGCGGAGACCCTGGTCCGCGCGCTGGAGGCCGAGCTCGCCCTCTACGCTCAGGTGTTCGGGCTGGACGTGCCCGAAATCCCCGAGCTGGAGCTGGTGAAGTGACCGAAGCGGCCGAAGTGACCGAACTGACGAGGCCCGCCAGGCTCTCCGCCGGAGCCCGCGTCGCCGTCGTGGCGCCGAGCGGGCCGGTGCTGGAGGAGCGGCTCCAGGCCGGTCTCGACATCCTGCGCGGCTGGGACCTCGACCCGGTGGCGGCACCCCACGTGCTCGCCACGGACGGCCGGCTGGGGTACCTCGCGGGCTCCGACGCCGAGCGCGCGGCCGACCTCCAGCGGGCCTGGTGCGACCCGTCCGTCTCCGCCGTCCTCTGCGCGCGCGGCGGCTACGGCGCCCAGCGCCTCGTCGACCTGCTCGACTGGGAGGCGATGCGCGCGGCCGGCCCGAAGGTGTTCGTCGGCTTCAGCGACGCGACCGTGCTGCACGAGGCGTTCGCGACCCGGCTCGGCCTCGCCACCCTGTACGGGCCGGTGGCCGCCGGCGCCGACTTCGTCAAGAGCGCCCAGGCACAGGAACACCTGCGGGCCACCCTCTTCGCCCCGGAGACGGTCCGCACCATCCCCTCCCGGGGCGCCGCGCTGGTGGGCGGCCGGGCCACGGGCGTCACCGTCGGCGGCTGCCTGCGGCTGCTCGCCACAGGCGTCGGCACCCCGCACACCCGCACCGGCGTGCGGGGCGGCCTGCTCCTCCTT
Organism: Streptomyces sp. NPDC090499; assembly: GCF_044769305.1. NCBI lineage: Bacteria > Bacillati > Actinomycetota > Actinomycetes > Kitasatosporales > Streptomycetaceae > Streptomyces > Streptomyces sp. NPDC090499. The sequence continues at coordinate 113,427 of NZ_JBIVXP010000002.1, read as the reverse complement.
GAGGACGTCGGCGAGGCGCCGTACAGCCTCGACCGCAGCATCACGCAGCTGCTGCGGTCCGGCCTGCTCGACGGCGTCGCCGGGATCCTGCTCGGCTCCTGGGACCGGTGCGGGCCCTACGAGCAGGTGCGGCCGATGCTCCTCGACCGGCTCGGCGGCCTCGGCGTGCCGGTGCTGGAGGAGTTCGGGTTCGGGCACTGCGAGGCGGCCCTGACCATGCCGCTCGGGGTCGCCGCCGAGCTGGACGCGGACGCGGGCACGCTGACCCTGCGAGAGCCTGCCCTGCGCTGAGAGCTCACCCGCGCCGCAGGCAGTTCCGCGTAGGGTGTCGGGATGCCGCACACCGCTTCCCGCTATCTCGCCGAGAGCCCCCGGGTGGGGATCCGCCCGTACACCTACGAGGACGGCGCCGAGTTCATCGCCCGCGCCCGGGAGAGCAAGGACCTCCACGAGCCCTGGCTGTTCCCGCCCACCACCGACGCGGCCTACGCCGGCTACGCGGGACGGCTGATCGAGGACCGCAGCAAGGCGGGTTTCCTGGTGTGCGAGAAGGAGGGCGGCGAGCAGGGCGGGGCGATCGCCGGGTTCATCAACATCAACAACATCGTCGAGGGCGGCTTCCAGTGCGGTGCGCTCGGCTACGGCGTGTTCGCGCACGCGGCCGGGCGCGGCCTGATGCGGGAGGCGATGGGCCTGGTCGTGGATCACGCCTTCGGGCCGATGCGGCTGCACCGGCTGGAGATCAACGCGCAGCCCGGCAACGCCGCGTCCATCGCGCTCGCCCGCGGTGCCGGGTTCCGGCTGGAGGGCTTCTCGCCGAACATGATCTACATCGACGGGGCCTGGCGGGACCACGAACGCTGGGCGATCACGGCGGAGATGCGGGCCGCCCGCTGACTTCGGCCCGTCGGCCTTTGCGCAATCCTGACCGGCAGCTCCCCTGGCCAGCTCACCCGGCGCCGGGTTCCATGGTGATCGTGACGAGGATCCGACGTGAGGTACTGACCCTGCCCGCGGCGGAGCTTGGCCCGGACAACCCGCTGCCGCCGCTCCGCCTCCTCGACGAGATTCACCGCGTCGACGAGCGTGACCGGGAGGACCTGCCCCGGGACATGGCCCGGCAGCTCGGCCACGAACCGCTGCGCAGCCTCCTCCCGGTACGCATCCGCGACGGCTACGGCAGAACCCGCACGCCTCGCGAGATCGACGCCCTGGTGATCGAGAACGACCGGCTGCGCGCCACCGTCCTGCCCGGCCTCGGCGGCCGCGTCGCCTCCCTCGTCCACCTGCCCAGCGGCCGCGAACTCCTGTACCGCAACCCGGTGTTCCAGCCCGCCAACCTCGCCCTCAACGGCGCCTGGTACGCCGGCGGCATCGAGTGGAACATCGGCGCCACCGGCCACACCACGCTCTCCTGCGCCCCGCTGCACGCGGCCCGTGTCCCCGCACCCGACGGCGGCGACATGCTCCGCCTGTGGGAATGGGAACGGCTGCGCGACCTGCCCTTCCAGGTCGACCTCTGGCTGCCGGACGGCTCCGACTTCCTGTACGCCTGCGTCCGCGTCCGCAATCCGCACGAACACCCGGTGCCCGGCTACTGGTGGTCCAGCACGGCCGTACCGGAGGACCGCCGGATCGTCGTCCCGGCCGACGAGGCCTGGGAGTTCGGCGCCGAACGACGACTGCACCGGGTGTCCGCTCCGGATCCCGACGCCCAACCCCCGTACCCGGCGGACTGGTTCTACGACATCCCGGACGGGCGGCGCCGCTGGATCGCCGCGCTGGACGCCGACGGCCACGGCCTGGTGCAGACCTCCACCGACGAACTGCGCGGCCGCAAGCAGTTCGTGTGGGGGGCGGGGACCGGCGGCCGGCGCTGGCAGGAATGGCTCGGCGGACCCGGTGCCGGCGGTTACCGCGAGATCCAGGCCGGGCTGGCCCGCACCCAGCTGGAGCACGTCCGCCTCGACGCGGAGAGCGAGGTGTGCTGGCTGGAGGCGTACGGCCCGCTGTCGGCGGCGTCGCCCGCAGACGTCGAGGAGCGGCTGGAACTCGCCCTGCCGCGCGCCGGGTTGGACGCTGCTCGCGCCGCCTGGAAGCCGTACGCCGACACCGAACCCGGTGAACTCCTCGCCACCGGCTCCGGCTGGGGCGCCCTCGAAGTGCTGCGCACCGACTGGAAGCTGCCCGGCACGCCGTTCCCCGAGCCGACACTGACCGAGGAACAGGCGCCCTGGCGGGAGCTGCTGCGCACCGGCACCCTGCCCGAACCCCGCCGGGTACGGCCGCCGGGACCGACCCTGGTCGCCCCGCACTGGCGGGACATGCTGGAGACCGCCCCCGCCACCCCGCACACCGAGTACCACCTGGGCGTCGCCCAGTGGCACGCGGGCGACCGCGCCCAGGCCGTCCGCAGCTGGGAGCGGGCTCTCCCGCTCGCCCCGTCGCTCTGGCCGCTGCTGCGCTGCCTCGCCGTCGCCGACCAGGAGCACGGGCAGTACGAGCGGGCCGCGGAACGGTACGCCGACGCCTTCGACGACCTGTGCCGGGAGCGCCGCGACGACGGCGAGACCTGGACGGCGGCCTGCGCGGCACTCGGCCGCGAGTCCGTCGAGGCGCTGCTGCGGGTACGGCGGACCGCGGACGCCCGCGCCGTGTGGGAGGCGCTGCTGCCCGCGATCCGGGAGCGCGGCCGGTTCCGGCTCCTGGAGGCGGAACTGCTGCTCGCGGAGGGACGGCCGGCCGCGGCCCGCGCCGTCTTCGACGCCGGGTTCGAGGTGGCCGACCTGCGGGAGGGCTCGGACGCGCTCGACCGGCTGTGGGCGCGGCTCGGGGACGAGCCGCTGCCCGCCCGGTATGACTTCCGGATGCGTCCGCAGGGCCTGTGACCGGCCCCGGTCCGCTCCCGGTTCAGCCCCGGTGCTGGTCGACGTACTCGAACAGCGAGCCGTCCGGGTGCATCGCGAGCAGGGTGCGGCCGGCGGACGTGGCCACCGGCCCCGCGAGGATGCGGGCGCCGAGGTCGTCCAGCAGCCGGCGGGCCGCGTCGACGTCCTGCACCGCGATCGTCGCGGCCACCTTGCGCAGCACCTCCAGCTCCGCCTCCGGCCCGCTCATCAGGAGGAAGGAGCCGACCGCGGCGACCTGGACACCGCCGCGCTCGAAACGCTGGGCTCTGCCGCCGGAGAGACGTTCGTAGAACGGGATCGCGGTATCGAGGTCGTCGACGCAGATGCGCAGGGAGGCGCCCAGAATCTCCATGGGCACGAGCCTAGTTGCCGTGGGCCGGGATGGTGTCGCCTCCGGTGATCTCCTGTTACGGCAATTCCGGCGCGGGTACCCGCATGCCATGGAACACCTGGATCATCTCGAACATCTGGACAAGGATCTCGTCGACGAGCTGGCACAGGTCGCGCGCGAGACCGTCCGGGACGAACTGCGCGAACAAGGCCGCAAGCGGCGGCGGGCCGCCGTGCTGTACGGCGCGTCCGGCGCGGTCGCCCTGTACGCCGGGGCCGCGCTGGCGCTGGCCGTGGGGCTGGCGTGGGCGATCCTGCTGCCGGCGTGGGCCGCGGCGCTGGTCACCGCGGTGATCCTGGGCGCGGTCGCTCACGCGTTGCGGGAGGCGGGGCGGCCGAAGAGGCCGCACGCACCGCACCGGGTGATCGGGGGGACGGCGCCCGGGGCACCGCCCAGCGGGCTGGGGCTGCCGTATCCGCCGATTCCGGCGGAGCCGCCGGGGGTGCCGGGGGTGCCGGGCCGGCCGGGTGCGGATCCGGAGTCGCCGCATCACCGGGGTTGACCTGAATCACCGTGGGTGACCGTAATCGGCGGGGGTGACCGGAGAGTGCCTTTTCCGTGGCGGTAGCCGTTCGCCGCGGGGCGGTGGGGGCGGCCGCGCGCAGTTCCTCGCCCGGCGCCCCCGAGGCGCCCGCCGCAGCGGGCGCGGCTTCGGCGCGCGGTGTTTCGAGGTCGAGCCTACGGTTACGTGGGTGGCCTTGGACCTCGTCGTATCCCCGGAGGCGCACCGTGAGCCGTCGACCCCGGATCGTGATCGTCGGCGCCGGGTTCGCCGGGTATCGCGCGGCCCGTACGCTTGCGCGGTCGGCCAGGGGCCGTGCCGGGGTCACCCTGCCGAACCCCACTGACCACTCCCTGTATCTGCCGCTGCTGCCCCGGGTCGCCGCGATGCGGCTGCTCACCGTCGGCCCCGGCGGCGGGCAGGCTGCCGCCGACCCGCTCGGGGTGCCCCTGTCCGGGCCGCCCGCCGGGCCGGTGGCCCGCGGCCGTCACCTGGCGGCCATGCCCCGGGGCCGGGTCGCCGCCGACCACCGGCTGCCTGATGCCGTACTGCCGCGCCAGGGCGTCCGGTCGGGCCTCGTACGGTCCTGGCCGGTGCCGCTGGACACGGCCTCGCCCGAATTGCCGAAGGTCCCCGAATCCGTCACGGACCGTCCTCCGGAAGGAGCCTCATGAACACCGCCGACCTCGTCGAACTCGCCCAGCAGTTGCGCGTGGACAGCGTGCGGGCGGCCGCCGCGGCCGAGTCCGGGCATCCGACCTCGTCGATGTCCGCCGCCGATCTGATGGCGGTCCTGTTCGCCCGCCACCTGCGCTACGACTTCGAGCGGCCCGACCACCCCGGCAACGACCGCTTCGTCCTCTCCAAGGGCCACGCCTCACCGCTGCTGTACGCCGCCTACAAGGCGGCCGGTGCCATCGACGACGCCGAACTGCTCACCTTCCGCAAACTCGGCAGCCACCTGGAGGGACACCCGACCCCGCGCCGGCTGCCGTGGGTGGAGACCGCCACCGGCTCCCTCGGCCAGGGCCTGCCGGTGGGCGTCGGCATCGCGTTGTCCGGGAAGCGCCTGGAGCACGGCCGCTACCGGGTCTGGGTGCTGTGCGGGGACAGCGAGCTGGCGGAGGGCTCCGTGTGGGAGGCCGCCGAACACGCGGGCTACGAGCACCTCGACAACCTGACCGCGATCGTGGACGTCAACCGGCTCGGCCAGCGCGGCCCCACCCGGCAAGGCCACGACCTCGACGCCTACGCCCGCCGTTTCCAGGCCTTCGGCTGGCACACCGTGGAGATCGACGGGCACGACGTGGACGCCGTCGACCGTGCCTGCGTCGAGGCCGCGGCCACCGCCGGACAGCCCACCGTGATCCTCGCCCGCACCCGAAAGGGCCGGGGCGTCGCCGCCGTCGAGGACCGCGAGGGCATGCACGGCAAGCCGCTGCCGGACCCCGAGGAGGCCATCGCCGAACTCGGCGGGGTACGGGATCTCCGCGTCCACGTGAAGGAGCCGCCGGCGGCCCGCGCGCTGCACTCGGTGCCCACGGGCGCGCTCGAACTCCCGCGCTACGACCTGGGGGAAGAGGTTCCCACCCGCGATGCCTTCGGCAAGGCGCTGGTCGCGCTGGGCCATGCCCGCGCCGACGTCGTCGCGCTGGACGGCGAGGTCGGCGACTCCACCCGCACCGAGCTCTTCGGCAAGGAACACCCCGACCGCTACTTCGAGTTCTACATCGCCGAACAGCAACTCGTGGCCGGGGCCGTCGGCATGGCCACCCGCGGGTGGGTGCCGTACGCCGCCACGTTCGCCGCCTTCCTCAGCCGGGCCTACGACTTCGTGCGGATGGCCTCCGTCAGCGGCAGCGGGATCAACCTGGTCGGCTCGCACGCGGGCGTGGCCATCGGGCAGGACGGGCCCTCCCAGATGGGTCTGGAGGACCTGGCGATGTTCCGCTCGGTGTACGGCTCGACCGTGCTCTACCCGTGCGACGCCAACCAGACCGCCAGGCTCGTCGCCGCCATGGCGGGGCTCGACGGCATCCGCTACCTGCGTACCTCGCGCGGGGCGGGCCCGGTGATCTACGGCCCGGACGAGGAGTTCCCGGTCGGCGGCAGCAAGGTGCTGCGCTCCTCCGAGGAGGACCGGCTGACCGTGGTCGCCGCCGGGGTCACCGTGCACGAGGCGCTGAAGGCCGCCGACGCGCTCGCCGAGGACGGCATCCGGATCCGGGTCGTCGACCTCTACTCCGTGAAGCCGGTGGACCGGCAGACGCTGCGCACCGCCGCCGAGCAGACCGGCTGCCTGCTCACCGTCGAGGACCACCACGAGGAGGGCGGGCTCGGCGACGCGGTGGCGGAGGCGTTCGCGGACGGCAGGCCGGTGCCGCGGCTGGTACGGCTCGCCGTCCGCACCATGCCGGGTTCGGCCGCCCCCGACCAACAGCTGCACGCCGCGGGCATCGACGCCGACGCCATCGCGGCGGCCGGGCGGCTGCTGGTCGAGGAGGCGGTCGTGCGGTGACCAAGGGCGAGGTGCGGCCGGTGCGGGCGGGCCACCGGCCCGGCAACCTGCGCTTTCCGGGCGGCGACGGCGCCGCGAAGGAATGGACCGGAGCCGGCCTCGTCGACCACTGCGGGTCCCTACCTGCTCCCGCCCCCGCGTCGGCGGCCGTCCCGGCCGGCCGGCCCTCGACCTGGGGCGCAGCGCCTGTGCCCTGACCGTGGTGGCCCCCTGCACCGTGCGGGCCGGGCCGGGCGCCCCGTCGCCGGGTCCGGTCCGGCGGCGGGCGGATGCGTTGAGTGATGTGCTGCGTAATGTCCGAAATGTCGATGTTTGACCGCTATTCCTTCGGCCACTCGGTCTGCGAGGTGGCCATGACGAACACAGAGAACACGTCACACACGCAGGGTGCACGGAACGACCGTAAACGTGACGACGGACCCGACGCGGCACCGGACCGGCCGAGCCCCATGGCGGTACTGAGCCAGGCGCGCGCCCAGCTCGCGGAGCTCACCGGTATGGCCGCCGAGTCCGTGTCGTCCTTCGAACAGAGCGAGGACGGCTGGGCGTTGGAGATCGAAGTCCTGGAACTGTCCAGGGTGCCCGACACCATGAGCCTGATGGCGAGCTACCAGGTCGAACTCGACCCGCAGGGACAGCTCACCGGCTACCGGCGCGTCAGCCGCTACGAACGCGGGCGCGCCGACCCGCACCGGCCCGGCGGCCGTTAGGCCGCCCGTCGGCACCCACGGACAGGCACCACGCGAAGGAGGTCGGAACGGCATGACCGTTGTACCGGCACAGCAGACCGGCGGCGCAGGCGGCGGCAGTCTTTACGACGTGCTCGAACTCGTCCTCGACCGCGGGCTGGTCATCGACGCGTTCGTGCGGGTCTCCCTGGTCGGCATCGAGATCCTGAAGATCGACATACGGGTCGTCGTCGCCAGCGTCGACACCTATCTGCGTTTCGCCGAGGCCTGCAACCGGCTCGACCTCGAGTCGGGCCCGCACAAGGACCCCGGCCTGCCCGACATCGTCGGCCAGGTCACCGAGTCCGGCGCCCGGGGAAAGTCGAAGGGCGCGCTCGCCGGCGCCGCCCAGACGGTCTCGGACGCCTTCCAGCAGGCCCGCGACGAACACTCGGGCTCGGGTGAGACAGAGTCCCGGCCGCGCGCCCGCAGGGCCCCGGCCCGCCACAAGGAGAGGGAGGAGCAGGAGTGAGTACGTACGTCTACGGCATCACGGCCGCCGGACATCCCGCCCTGCCCGAGGGCATGGACGGGGTCGGCGACCCGCCCGGCCGGGTGCGGGTGCTCACGGAGGGTGACCTGGCCGCACTGGTCAGTGAGGCCCCCGAGGGACTCCGGCCCAAGCGCCGGGACCTGCTCGCCCACCAGAACGTGCTGGCGGAGGCCGGGGGCGGCGGCTGCGTGCTGCCCATGCGGTTCGGCAGCGTGGCCCCGGACGACGGCGCCGTCACCGGCGTCCTCGCCGAACGCGCCGACCACTACCGGGAACGGCTGCGCACCCTCGACGGCAAGGTCGAGTACAACGTCAAGGCCAGCCACATCGAAGACGCGGTGCTGCACCGCGTCATGTCCGAGAACCCCGAGCTGCGCGCCCTGGCCGAGGCCAACCGGAAGGCGGGCGGCGGGAGTTACGAGAGCCGGCTGCGGCTCGGTGAACTGGTGGTGGGCGCCGTACGCGCCCGGGAGGCCGAGGACGCGGCCGAGGTACGGCAGGCGCTCGAACCCGAGTCGGCCGCCGTCGGCGTGGGGCCCGGCTCCACCGGATGGCTCGTCAACGTGTCCTTCCTGGTGGACCGGCACTCCGCCGAGACCTTCCTGGCCGGGGTCGAACGGCTGCGCAAGAGCCATCCGCACCTCGACCTGAGCGTCAACGGACCGCTCCCGCCGTACAGCTTCGTCGAACCGGGGCCCGCCGAACCGGCGGTCAGCACGGCCGGCCGGGCCGAGAGGTAGCGGGCCGGCCGAGGAACAGCCGGCAAGGCCCAGAAACAGAAGGAGCAGGCGCCCATGGGACTGGTCAAGGAGCTGCTGCTACTGCCCTTCGCGCCCGTGCGCGGCAGCGCCTGGGTCATCGAGCAGGTGGTGCAGGAGGCGGAGCGGATCTACTACGACCCCGCCGCGATCCGGGCCGAACTGGCCCGGCTGGAAGAGCGGCTGGAGGCCGGTGAGATCGACGAGGAGGAGTTCGACCAGGCCGAGGACGAACTTCTCGACCGGCTGGAGACCGCCCTGCGCAGAGACGCGGGGCACGGCAATGGGACGCATACATGAACCGCATGGGACTGGGCCTCGCGATCGGGGCCGGATACCTGCTGGGCCGCACCAGGAAGCTGAAACTGGCTTGCGCCGTAGGGTCGTTGGTGGCCGGCAAGAAGCTGAACCTGACCCCGAAGGCAGTGCTCGACCTGGCCAACCAGCAACTGCGCGACAACCCGCAGTTCAAGGAGATCGGGGAGCAGCTGCGCCACGACCTGCGCGGGGTCGGCAAGGCCGCGTCCGATGCCATGGTCGAACGGCAGCTCGACGCCTTCGCCGACCGGCTGCACGGCCGTACCGCCGAGGTGCGCGACCAGCTGGCGGGCGTCGTGCCCGGCAGCGGCGGCCCGGACGACGACGAGGAGCCGGCGGAGCAGAGCGAAGCCGACCGCGAGGATTCGGAAGAGCAGGACGAGGACGAGGGTGAGGACGAGCGCGAGGACGAGCGCGAGGACGAGGGCGAGGACCAGCCCGAGCGGAAGGCACCGGACCGCAGGGCACCGGACCGTAAGGCACGGGAGCGCACGGAACGGGACCGCACGGCACCGGACCGCACGGCACGGGACCGCACGGCCCCCGCGAAGAAGGCTGCCGCCAGGAAGGCGTCGGCCGGCAAGCCGCCCGCCAAGAAGGCGCCGTCGAAGAAGGCCGCGCAGGGCCGGGCGGCCGCCAGGAAGAAGGCCGGCCAGGCCCGGTCGAAGGGAGGCGGGGACCGATGAACACCGGACCGATCGGGGACGCGGCCCGCTCCGAGGCCGCCGACCGTCTGAAGGCGGAACTGCAGGAGTACCTCGCCGCCCAGGCCGAACGCCTGCTGTCGGGCGCCGGCCGCAAGCTCGGCGAGGCCACCGGCAAGCTCAACGACATAGCCGAGGGGAACAGCCCCGGCTTCGGCAGGCTCGCACTCGACGCCGGCCGCAAGGTCGCCGAGGGCAAGGGTCCGGTGCGCTCCGCCCTGGAGCTCGGCCTGACCCACGCCAAGGACACCGTCATGGACAAGGTGAAGGGCCTGGGGGGCGGCAAGGGCAAAGGCAAGGGGGGCGGCCAGAAGCCGACCGTCATCATCGAGTCCGTCGACGTCGGCGTGCCGGTGCGCACCGCCTACGACCAGTGGACCCGCTACCAGGACTTCAGCACCTTCGCCAAGGGCGTGAAGAGCGCCAGCCGTGCCGACGACACCTCGTCGGACTGGCAGGGCAAGATCTGGTGGTCCAGCCGGAGCTGGAAGGGCAAGACCGTCGAACAGATCCCGGACTACCGCATCCAGTGGTCGGCTCAGGGGGCCAAGGGCAGTCACAAGGGCGTCGTCACCTTCCACGAGCTCGGCGACAGCCTCACCCGGGTGCTGCTGGTGATCGAGTACTACCCGAGCGGTTTCTTCGAGAAGACCGCCAACGTCTGGCGCGCCTCGGGCCGCCGGACCCGCCTCGACCTCAAGCACTACGCCCGCCACATCTCCATCAAGGGAGAGGTCGACGACGGCTGGCGCGGCGAGATCCGCGACGGCGAGGTGGTCCGCAGCCACGACGACGCGGTGGCCGAGGAGGAAGCGGAGAACGAGACGCCGGACGAGGAGTCGGACGAGGAGTCGTACGAGGACGAGGAGCCCTACGACGAGGCGGAGGACGCCGAGCAGGGGGAGGATGAGGAGTACCGGGACGACGACCAGGCCGAGGAAGAGCCCGAGGACGAGTACGAGGCCGAGGAAGAGGAAGAAGACGAGTACGCCGGTTCCGGGAGCCGTCGATGACGATGGCCGCCCGGCTGCCCGAGCCCTACGGACGTGACGGCGGGGGCGCCAACCTCGCCGACATCCTGGAGCGCGTCCTGGACAAGGGCATCGTCATCGCCGGGGACATCAGGATCAACCTGCTCGACATCGAACTGCTCACCGTCAAGCTCCGCCTGGTCGTCGCCTCCGTCGACCGGGCGAAGGAGATGGGCATCGACTGGTGGGAACACGACCCGGAGCTGTCCACCCGCGCCCGGCGCGACCAGCTCACCCGGGAGAACCACGAGCTGCGGGAGCGGCTGGCCGCCCTGGAGGCACTGGAGGCCGGCCGAGGACAGCGCCAGGAGGAGGACAGATGACCGCACAGGGCGGACTCCGGTACGTGTACGCCGTCTGCCGTCCGTTCGCGGCGGCCCTGCAGACCCAGCTCTCCGGCGTGGCCGGGGTCCCGCCGGGGCTGCTCAGGCACCACGGGCTGGTCGCCGTCGTCAGTACCGTCCCGGAGGGCGACTTCGCCGAGGAGCCGCTGCGGGACCACCTGGAGGACCTGGACTGGCTGGCCGCGACCGCCCGTGCCCACCAGGGCGTGATCGACGCGCTCACCACGGTCACCACGCCGCTGCCGCTCCGGCTGGCCACGGTCTTCCGGGACGACAGCGGCGTACGGACCATGATGGAGGCCCGCGAGGCCGACTTCCTGCACACCCTCGACCGGCTGGAAGGGCGGGTCGAGTGGGGTGTGAAGCTGTACGCCGACCCGCCCGAGCAGCCGCCCCCGCCCGCCGGCCGGCCCGCCACCGGGCGGGAGTATCTGCGGCAGCGGCGGACGGACACGCGGGCTCACGAGGAGAAGCGGCGGGCCGCCGAGGAATTCGCGCGCACTCTGCACGAACGGCTTTCCGGGCGCGCCGAGGCATGCCGGCTGCACCCTCCGCAGAACGCGACGCTTTCGGGAGTCCCCGGGCAGAACCTGTTGAACGCCGCCTATCTGGTGTCCCGCGCGGATTCCGAGGAATTCGTGGAACTGGTCGACCGTACGAAGGACGAGACGCCTGCGATGCGGGTGGAACTCACCGGGCCGTGGGCGGCCTACTCCTTCACCGAGCCGACCGCCGAGCCGACCACCGAGCCGACCACCGAGCCGGTCACCGGACCGCCGGCGCCGGTGCGGGCGGGGGAGCAGCGGTGACCGTCGTCGAACGCCGTCAGGTGGCCCTGGTCGACCTGCTCGACCGGCTGCTGGCCGGCGGGGTCGTCATCACCGGCGACGTCACCCTGCGCATCGCGGACGTCGACCTCGTCCGCATCGACCTCAACGCACTGATCAGCTCGGTCAGCGCCCAAGTGCCCGCACCCTGGGGTGAGCCGACGTGAGCAGACACCGCAACCGGCTGGACCTCGAACCGGACACGGTGGAGCGTGATCTGGTGAAACTCGTGCTGACCGTCGTGGAGTTGCTGCGCCAGCTGATGGAACGGCAGGCACTGCGCCGCGTCGACACCGGGGACCTCACCGAGCAGCAGGAGGAGCGCATCGGGCTCACCCTGATGCTGCTGGAGGACCGGATGGCCGAGCTGCGCGACCGGTACGGACTGCGGCCCGAGGACCTGAACCTGGACCTCGGGCCGCTGGGACCGCTGCTGCCCCGCGACTGACCCCGCCGCCGTCGGCGGAGTCACCACCTGTTCCCGAATCCCGCGGAACTCGCTCACTTGCGGCAGAGAATCTCTCCGTGCAGTACGGCGAACCAGCCGTCCTCCCGGCCCGCCCACTCCCGCCAGGCCGCCGAGACCGCCGCCAGCTGCTCCGCGGTCGCGTGACCGCCCTCCGTGGCCCGGTCGGCATAGGCGGAGGCGACCGTACGGTCCGCCCACAGCCCGCCCCACCACGCCCGCTCCTCGTCCGTGCTGTACGTCCAGGTACCGGAGGTGGCCGTGATGTCGGTCAGCCCCGCCGCCAGCGCCCAGGACCGCAGCCGCCGCCCGGCGTCCGGCTCGCCCCCGTTGGCGCGGGCCACCCGCCGGTACAGCTCGGACCAGTCGTCCAGGCCGGGCACCGCCGGGTACCAGGTCATCGCCGCGTAGTCGGAGTCGCGTACGGCGATGAAACCGCCCGGCTTGGTGACCCGGCGCATCTCGCGCAGCGCCTGCACCGGGTCGCCCACGTGCTGGAGCACCTGGTGGGCGTGGACCACGCAGAAGGTGTCGTCCGGGTAGTCCAGCGCGTGCACGTCGGCGACCGCGAAGTCCACGTTCGTCAGCCCGCGCCCGGCGGCCGTCGCGCGGGCCTGCTCCAGGATGCCCGGCGCGTGGTCGACGCCGGTCACCCGGCCGTCCGGGACCAGCTCCGCCAGGTCGGCGGTGATCGTCCCCGGTCCGCAGCCGATGTCCAGGATCCGCATGTGGGGCTTGAGCGAACCGAGCAGGTAGGCGGCGGAGTTGGCGGCGGTGCGCCAGGTGTGGGAACGCAGCACCGACTCGTGGTGACCGTGCGTGTACACGGCGGTCTCCTGTGGCTTCGACATGGCTCAACCCCTTCGCGTCACACCGGCGGACGGGGCCGGACGGCCCCGTCCCGCGGTATTCCGCAACGCTACGCGCGCATGCCGAATGTTGAGACTCGCGTTTTACCATGTGGACTGACGGTTCGTCATGAGCGTGCTACGGGTCAGGGCATCGGCCGGTACACGGTCAGTGCCTCCGGCAGCTTCTCCACGGTCATCTCGCCCGCCACGTCGGTGACTTCCCCGTCGTACGCGAGCGGAGTGCCGGCCGCGATGCCGGTCAGCCGCAGCCGGCGCACCCGGGCCTCGGCGTGGGCGGGGGACCGGGTGAGCGGGCCCGCGAGGGCGGCGGAGAGCAGCCGGAGCGCGGGATGCCGGCCGCCGTGCACCACGCGTACGTCGAGCTGCCCGTCCGCCAGGTCGGTACGGCGGCCCGGGGTCAGGGCCAGCCGGTGGTAGAGGCAGTTGCCGACGAACAGCAGCCACAACGGGTGGGTCTCGCCGCCCAGTTCGACCCGGAGCGGGTGCCGGTCCGTGCGCAGTACCCGCAGCACGGCGAGCACCTCGGCGGGCCAGGCGCCGATCCGGTGCGTCCAGCGTTCCCGCTCCCGGACCAGTTCCGGATAAACGCCCAGACTCAGCGTGTTCAGGAAGACGCCCTCCAGGCCGCCGGAGGTGAAGCGGCCGACGTCCACCCGGACCGCCTCGCCCTCGCGCACGGCCCGGCCGATGCCCCGGCCGTCCTCCACGCTCAGGTCGTGGGCGAAGTGGTTGAGGGTGCCGCCGGGCAGCACGGCGAGCGGCAGCCCGTGGCGCAGCGCGATCTCCGCCGCCGCGTTCACGGTGCCGTCGCCGCCGCACACCCCGAGCGCCTGCGCCCGCAGCGCCGCCTTCGCCAACTCCTCCTGCACCTCGCCCGGTTCGCACTCCACCAGCTCCGCCGCCGGCAGCTCGCGGTGCAGCACCCGCATCCGGTCGGCGCTGCCGGAGGCCCGGTTGGCCACCACCACCAGCCCCTCGCCGTCCGGCAGTGCCGGGGCCTCGGCACGCGGCCGGGGCGGCGGACCGGTCTGCGCCCGGGTCGGCACCAGCCCCCGCACGGCGAACGCGGCACCGGCCCCCAGCGCCGCGCCCGCGAGCACGTCGCTCGGGAAGTGCACACCCGTGTACACCCGCGACATGGCGACGGAGAACGCCACCGGCGCCACCACCGCGCCCCACGCCGGGGACTCCAGGGCGACCCCGGCCGCGAAGGCGGCCGCCGACGCGGCGTGCCCGGAGGGGAAGGACGTGGTGATCGGCTGCCGCTTCAGGTGCCGTACCGCGGGCACCGGGTCCAGGAGCGGGCGCGGGCGGCGCACCGAGCGCTTGCCGAGGGTGTTGATGGTCAGGGAGGCCAGGGCGAGCGAGGCCAGGCCGCGGGCGGCGGCCCGGCGCGCCCGGGGCGTGCGGGTCGCGGCCACCGCGGCGGCCGTCGCGAACCACAGCACCCCGTGGTTGGCGCTCCGGCTCAGCCGGGGCAGCACCGGTTCGGCGAACGGCCAGTTCCGTTCGGCGGCGATCTCGAACAGACGGCTGTCGAGGGCGAGCAGCCGGTCGCGCAGCGCGTGCCGGCCGGGCTTCGGGACGGTGAGGTCGACGTCTGGGCTCATGCGGGTCCGGTTACCCTGAAGTGGCACTTTCCTGCCGGCCCGCGCCGCGGGCGAGTGAGCCGAGTGAGAGGAACCCCTGGATGCGCCTGCTCCTCATACGCCACGGGCAGACCCCGACCAACGTCGACTTCCTCCTGGACACCGCGGTGCCGGGCCCCGGTCTGACCGCCCTCGGCGAGCAGCAGGCGGCGGCCCTCCCCGAAGCCCTCGCCGACGAGGACATCGAGGCCGTCTACGTCTCCACCCTGACCCGCACCCGGCTCACCGCCGCCCCGCTGGCCGCCGCCCGGGGCCTCGACCCCGTCGTCCGCGACGGCATCCGCGAGGTGTCCGCCGGCGACCTGGAGATGCTGCCCGGCCACTCCGGGCGGGGCGAGGAGTACATGCGGACCGTGTTCGCGTGGGCGGCCGGGGACACCGCGCCGCGGATGCCCGGCGGAGAGACCGGGGACGAGGTCCTGGGCCGCTACGACGCGGTGGTCGCCGAGGCCGCCGCGAGCGGCGCCGGGACGGTCGCCATGGTCAGCCACGGCGCGGTGATCCGCCTCTGGACGGCCGCCCGCGCCGACAACGTCGACGTGCCCTACGCGGCGTCCCGCCTCCTCGCCAACACGGGCGTGGTGATCCTGGAGGGCACCCCGGCCGACGGCTGGAAGGCGCTCTCCTGGGAGGGCGCGGTCGTGGAGCCGACGGGGGCGAGCGGGCCGACGGGGGAGCCGGTGGAGTAGGGGGCGCCGTTTTCGGCCGCGGGTGCGTCGTGGTTGCTCGCGCAGTTCCCCGCCCCTTTCAGGGGCGCCCAGTGGACGCCCCTGACAGGGGCGCGGGGAACTGCGCGACCAGCCCCCACCGGGCCCGCACCCGAGGACGGCGGCCTGATAACGGTTTGCCCCATCCCGGGCCCGCCCCGCAGAATCCCTGACCATGGGACATCTGGAAGCCGCACACCTCGAGTACTACCTCCCCGACGGGAGGGCCCTGCTCGGCGATGTCTCCTTCCGGGTCGGTGAGGGCGCCGCCGTCGCCCTCGTCGGGCCCAACGGCGCCGGCAAGACCACCCTGCTGCGGCTGATCTCCGGCGAGCTGAAGCCGCACGGCGGCACCGTGACCGTCAGCGGCGGCCTCGGCGTGATGCGCCAGTTCGTGGGCTCCGTACGGGACGAGACGACCGTGCGTGATCTCCTCGTCTCCGTCGCGCCGCCCGGCATCCGCACGGCCGCGCAGGCCGTCGACAAGGCCGAGCACGCCCTCATGACCGTCGACGACGAGGCGGCCCAGCTGAGGTACGCGCAGGCCCTCGCCGACTGGGCCGAGGTGCGCGGCTACGAGCACGAGACGCTCTGGGACATGTGCACCACGGCTGCCCTCGGGGTGCCGTACGAGAAGGCCCAGTGGCGGCAGGTGCGCACCCTCTCCGGCGGCGAGCAGAAGCGGCTGGTGCTGGAGGCCCTGTTCCGGGGCACCGACGAGGTGCTGCTGCTCGACGAGCCGGACAACTACCTCGACGTGCCCGGCAAGCGCTGGCTGGAACAGCAGCTCAAGGAGACCCGCAAGACGGTCCTGTTCGTCTCCCACGACCGCGAACTCCTCGCCCGCGCCGCCGAGAAGATCGTCTCCGTGGAGCCCTCGCCGACCGGCGCCGACGCCTGGGTGCACGGCGGCGGCTTCGCCACCTACCACGAGGCCCGCCGCGAACGCTTCGCCCGCTTCGAGGAGCTGCGCCGACGCTGGGACGAGAAGCACGCCCAGCTGAAGAAGCTGGTGCTGAGCCTGCGTCAGGCCGCATCCATCTCGCACGAGTTGGCGTCCCGGTACGCGGCCGCCCAGACCCGGCTGCGCAAGTTCGAGGAGGCCGGGCCGCCGCCCGAGCCGCCGCGCGAGCAGGACATCAGGATGCGCATCAAGGGCGGCCGTACCGGCGTACGGGCCGTGACCTGCGCACAGCTCGAACTCACCGGCCTGATGAAACCCTTCGACCTGGAGGTCTTCTACGGCGAACGGGTCGCCGTCCTCGGCTCCAACGGATCCGGCAAGTCGCACTTCCTGCGGCTGCTGGCCGGCGAGGAGGTGGCACACGAGGGGCTGTGGAAGCTGGGCGCGCGCGTGGTGCCCGGACACTTCGCGCAGACCCACGCCCACCCCGAGCTGGAGGGCCGGAACCTGCTGGACATCCTGTGGACGGAGCACTCCCAGGACCGCGGCGCGGCGATGTCCCGGCTGCGCCGCTACGAACTCACCCAGCAGTCCGAACAGAACTTCGAACGACTGTCGGGCGGCCAGCAGGCCCGGTTCCAGATCCTGTTGCTGGAGCTGCAGGGCGTGACGGCACTGCTCCTGGACGAGCCGACCGACAACCTGGACCTGGAGTCGGCCGAAGCCCTCCAGGAAGGCCTGGAGGCCTTCGACGGCACCGTGCTCGCCGTCACCCACGACCGCTGGTTCGCCCGCTCCTTCGACCGCTACCTGGTCTTCGGCAGCGACGGCCGGGTCCGCGAGACCGCGGAGCCGGTGTGGGACGAGCGCCGGGTGGAGCGGGTGCGGTAGGGCCGCGCGGCGGGCCGCCGTCCCAGGGAGGCCCGCCGGGCCGGATGTTCGTACAGTGGAGGCAGGAATCCGGACCGCCGGGACCCACACGACGAGCGGGGTACCACCATGACCGGAGTCGACCCCAGCCGGCTGGACGACCAGCAGCTCATGAAGGAGCTGGAGACCATCCACCGGACGCGCCACGACACCCTGCTGTACGGCTCGAACGACGCGCTGCGCGCCCACAACGAGCGCATGGCCCAGCTGGAGGGCGAGTACCTGCGGCGCAACCCGCGCCGTGTCGTCGCCGCCGGCCGGACCCGGGAGGGTGCCCGGGAGCGGAACTGCGCCGAGACGGCGACGCCGGGCGCCGCCGGCTGAGGCCACGGCCCCCTGGTTACGGCCGCCCGGTCGTTGATCACTCGGCGAGCACGTCGAGGAAGGCCTCGCAGAACGCCTTGAGATCGTCCGGGTTACGGCTCGTGACCAGCTTGTTCGGGCCGCTGTCGCAGACCTTGACCTGCTCGTCGACCCAGGTCCCGCCCGCGTTGCGGATGTCGGTCCGCAGACTCGGCCAGGAAGTCAGCGTCCGGCCGCGCAGCACGTCCGCCTCGACCAGCGTCCACGGTGCGTGGCAGATCGCCGCGACCGGGCGGCCGCCGTCGAAGAAGCCCTTCACGAACGCCACGGCCCCGTCGTCCGTCCGCAGGATGTCCGGGTTCGCCACCCCGCCGGGCAGCACGAGCGCCCCGAACGAGTCCGCCGACGCCTCGCCGACCACCTCGTCCACCGGAAACGTCTCCGCCTTGTCCAGGTGGTCGAAGGCCTGGATCCGCCCCGGCTCCGTCGACACCAGCACCGGTTCGTGCCCGGCGTCGGAGACCGCCTTCCACGGCTCGGTCAGCTCCACCTGCTCGACGCCCTCGGGCGCGGACAGAAAAGCGACACGCATCATGCTCACTCCCTCCGGGGCACGCCGACGGGCGGGCGGCCCGAGGGCGTGCGCCTTCGTCCGTTCTCCGGGCCCGGCTCACTCCCTGCCGCTCACCGGTTCCCGGCACCGGCGCAGCGCGGTACACCTCGCTGCACGTTCTCCCTCCAGGTACGTCAGGGGGTGCGGACCGCGTACCCGGGGACAGGTGGCCGACACGGGGATTCCCCCGGCCGTTCCCGACCCGCCGGGACGGGGCCGTGACGTCACCCGAAAGGGGGCGAGTGTCCCGCGAATGGGTCCGGCCGCGCGCGGCCCGGCGTGGGCCGGGCTGTGATGGCTGCGGGGGTACGGACCCCGTGCCTCCGAGCCGTCCGTGCAAGGAGCTCGTCCCATGCGCCGCACCGTTCGCACCCTGTCCGTCGCCGTCCTGGCGGGTGCCGCGTTCGGCGCCACCGGCACGGCCGTCGCGGCTGCCGGCCCCGCCGCGGGGACCAGCCCCGGCAGCGCCCGGCCCGGCGCCGTGGCCACCGTCTCCGTGACCTGCGCGACGGGCGCCGGCGGCCGCGGCGGCGGGCAGGCACCCGCACCGGTCCGCTCGGGCGACCGGCCGGCGACCTACACGGAGGGGGACGCGGCCGCGGGTGACGTGGCCCGGGACGCGGCGGGCGCCGGGCAGGACGGCACCCGGACCGTCGACGGGACCTGCCCGGCGGCGGGCGGACAGCAGGGACGGACCTGGAACGCGCCGCAGGCCGTCACGCCGGACGGCGGCGGTGCGGCTTCCCCCGAGGCCGGCGGCACGTTCCTCCAGGGCGGCGGCGCCCCGCCGGAGGCCGGCGGCGGGGCCCTGCCGGAGGTCGGGGGCGCGGCCGTGCCGGAGGTCGGGGGCGCGGCCGTGCCGGAGGTCGGGGGCGCGGCCGTGCCCGGGATCGACGACGGCTCGGTGCCCCCGGTGGACGGCGGGACGGTCCCCGGCGGGGACGGCGGTACGGCCCCGCGCGGGGGCGACGGCATGTCGGCCCGCGGCGACGAGGGCGGCGGGGTCCGTGGGGACGCCGGTACGGACGCTCCCGGTGATCGTGGTGACGACGGCACGGCCCTGGGCGGTGACCGTGGTGACGGCGACGCGGCCGCCCGCGGTGACGTCGGTGCCGCGGACCCCCGTGGCGAGGACGGTGCCGTCCCGCACGGGAACGGCGAGCGGCCCTGTTCCGGAGGGCAGCAGCCGTGCGGCGGCGGGGGCGGGGACGTCGGCGGGCAGGAGTGCGGCGCGGCCCGGGACGGCGACGGCTCGTGCCCCGCGACGGGGGTGCAGCACGGGGTGGCGGCCGGGGACGGGGGCGCCTACAGCACGTCCGTACCGGCGCTGGTGGCGGGCGGGATGCTGATCGCGGCGGCCTGCTGCGGCGCCGCGTACCGGCTGTGGGGCGGGCGGGCGTACCGGCTGTGGGCCGGGAGGTCCGGCGCGGACGGGTGACCGGGCACACCGCCGGGTATCCCGGCGCGACCGCTCCGGCGAACACGGCCCGGACCGGACAGCACACGGCACCACGGACTGCGCGGAGGCGGACATGCGGCGGACGGATCCCGGGGCCCACGGACCGGCGGACGGCAGCGCCACGGAGCAGCGCGGACCGGCGTCACCCGAAGGCCACGGACCCGTCCGCTACGGCCCGCCCCTGCCCGACGACGGCCTGCCCGTCCTGCCCGAACTCGCAGCCGTCCTCGCGGCCGCCGCGAACCTGGGCGCGGAGGAACCCGTCGGCGGCGGACCGGCGCTGCTGGACGCGGCCCGCGGCTACTGGGAACGCCGCGGGCTGTCCGCCCCGCCCGGCCGGGTGACCGCAGGACCCGGCGCCCCCGCCCTGCTCCTCGCGCTCACCGCCGCGCTCGGCGGCGACGTCCTGGTGCCGCGCCCCTGCGCCGCCTGGTGGGCGCCCTACGCCCGGCTCCTCGGCCGGCCCGTCTTCCACGTGGCCACCCCGGCCGAGTCCGGCGGCGCCCCCGACCCGTACGCGCTGCTGGAGACCGTGCGCCGGGTCCGGGACGAGGGCGGCGACCCCCGGCTGCTCGTGCTCTCCGTCGCCGACGACCCCACCGCCACCGTCGCCCCGCCCGAACTGCTGCACGAGACCGTGGAGGCCGCGGCCGGCGCCGGACTGCACCTGGTCAGCGACGAGACCTGGCGCGACACCCTGCACTCCCCGGACGCCACGGTGCTGCTCAGCCCCGCCGAGATGCTCCCGGACCGGGTCACCGTCGTCGCCGACCTGGCCGGCGCCCTGCTGCCGGCCGGCTGGCCCGCCGCCGTCGCCCGGTTCCCGGAGGGCGCCACCGGTACGGCACTGCACGCGCGCGTGCTCGACATCCTCACGGCGCTGGGCGCCCGCCTGGCCGGACCGGTCGCGGTCGCCACGCGGTACGCGCTCGACGAACCCGTGCCCGTCACCGCGCGCCGGGAGGCCGTCGTACGGCTGCACGCGCGCGTGGCCGCCGCCGCGCACGCCGCGGTCGTCGCCGGCGGAGCCCTGGCCCGGCCCCCGCAGGCCGGCCGTCACCTGTACGCCGACCTGGAACCGCTGCGCGCCGCCCTCGGCGCCCACGGGGTCGGCGACGCACAGGAGTTGGAGGACTTCCTCACCGCCCGCCTCGGCATGCCCGCGCCCGGCGGCCACCGCTTCGGCGACGACCTCGGCGCGCTGCGCGTCCGGTTCGCCACCGGCCCGCTGCTGGGCGGCACCGACGCCGAGCGCCTGGAATGCCTCACGTCACCCGCACCGTTGGAACTGCCACACGTGCAACGCGCGTTGATGTCCTTGGGGTCGGTACTCGACGATCTCCGCGACGACGCTCAGCGATGGGAGCCTCCTCGATGACGCAGCAGACGCATGAGCCGGGGTCCACGACGACGACCGCCACCACGACGCCTGCCCCGGCCACCGGTGAAGCCGATGCCGCCGCCACCCGCACGCAGCCGTTCCCGCCGCTCGCCGACCCCCGCCCGCTGGGCGAACTCCGGGTCTGGCCGCGGACGTTCCACGACCGCCTGACCGCCCCGCTGCCCGGCCTCAAGGCCATGGCCCGGTTCGCCCGCGAGGGTTCCGTCCGCCCCGGCCGGGAGGGCCTCGCCGACGTCGGCCGGCTGCCCTGCGAACCCGGCCCGCTGCCCCGCACCGACCCCGGCACCGTCGCCGTCACCTGGGCAGGACACGCCAGCTGGGTCGTCCGGACAGGCGGCCTGACCGTCCTCACCGACCCGGTCTGGTCCCACCGCATCCTCGGCACCCCCGCCCGCGTCACCCCGGTCGGTGTCCCCTGGGAGACGTTGCCGCGCGTCGACGCGGTCGTCATCAGCCACAACCACTACGACCACCTGGACGCCCCCACCCTGCGCCGCCTGCCGCGCGACACACCGGTGTTCGCGCCGGCCGGGCTCGGCCGCTGGTTCCGGCGCCGCCGCTTCACCACCGTCACCGAGCTGGACTGGTGGGAGGCGGCCGAACTGTCCGGGGTCCGCTTCGACTTCGTCCCCGCCCACCACTGGTCCAAGCGCACCCTCACCGACACCTGCCGCAGCCTCTGGGGCGGCTGGGTCCTCACCGCCCCCGACGGCGGCCGCGTCTACTTCGCCGGCGACACCGGCTACGGCCACTGGTTCTCCCGCATCGGCAGCCGCTACCCCGGCATCGACCTCGCCCTGATGCCCATCGGCGCCTACGACCCCCGCTGGTGGCTCAGCGACGTCCACCTGGACCCGGAGGAGGCGGTACGGGCGACACAGGACCTCGGGGCACGGCGGATGGCCCCCATGCACTGGGGCACCTTCATCCTCTCGGCAGAGCCGGTCCTGGAACCGCTGACGCGGGTGCGGGCGGCCTGGGAGCGGGCGGAGCTGGCCAGGGAGGACCTCTGGGACCTGCCGGTGGGAGGGTCGAGGGTCCTGGAGCGGACCTCAGCCCGAAACGCCCTCGACTAGCGAGCCCTTTCAGGGGCGCCGGGGGAGGAACCGCGCGGGCAACCACGACGCACCCGCGCCCCGCAAGGCAGCGTCACCCGGCAGCCCGAACCCGCCGCCACACACTCGGCGCCACACCGATGACGACAGTCAGCCCCACCGCCGCCACCACCCCTTCCCACGGCTCCGGAAACAGCGACCCACCCAGAATCCCGATCACCTGATACGTCACCGCCCACGCCAGGCACGCCGCCACGTTCCCCCGCGCGAACCGCCGCAACGGCCACTCCGCCAGCAGACACGCCAGCATCACGGGTATCCGGCCGGCCGGCACCAGCCGGGACAGCACCAGCACGGCGACCCCGTGCTCGGCCAGCTTCTCCTGCGCCTGCTCCAGCCGCTCCTCCGGCGCCCGCGCCCGTATCGCCCCCAGCCACCGCGACCCGTTCTTCGACCGCAGCCCCCGCCGCCCGAGCCAGTACAGCGCGGCATCCCCCAGGAAGGCCGCCAGCGACGCCGTCACGAACACCAGCGCCAGCGCGAACGGCGCCGTCTGATGGAACGCCACCACCGCCGCCGAACTCACCAGCGCCCCCGTCGGCACCACCGGCACCAACGCCCCGATCAGCACCAGCAGGAACAGCGTCGGATACCCGATCGCCTGCTGCGCCGACTCGGTCGACGACGAGGTGGCCGCGGTGGAGCCGGCGGCGGCCGCCATCACCACCAGCAGTCTCACCGCGCGACCTCCAGCCGCACGCTCTCCCCGTGACCGAGCCTGTGCACCGCCACCTGCGGCGCGTACTCGGCCGCGAGGCGCACGAACTCGTCGCCGGGCGCGTGGAACTCGTGCGGGCGCACCCCGTCCATGCCGATCGGCCAGTAGGTCCCGTAGTGCACCGGCACCGCGCTGCGCGGTGCCAGCCGCGCCAGCGCCCGTGCCGCCCGCCCGGCGTCCAGGTGGCCCTCCCCGAGGTACGGGCCCCATCCGCCGACCGGCAGCAGGGCCACGTCCACCGGCCCGACCGCCTCGGCCATCTCGTCGAACAGCCCGGTGTCCCCGGCGAAGTACGTCCGCGCCGCACCCTCGACGACGTATCCGAGGGCGGGCGAGCGGTGCGGTCCCACCGGCAGCCGGCGGCCGTCGTGCAGCGCGGGCACGGCCCGTACGACGAGCGGGCCGACGTGTATCTCGTCCCCGACGCCCACCTCGGTGATCCGCAGCTGACGGAGGCGACGGAGCGCGGGGACCGTCCGTGGTGCGCCCCGGGGCACGAGCAGGCGCGTGCCCGGGGCCAGCCCGGCGAGCGAGGGGACGTGCAGATGGTCCGCGTGCAGGTGGGAGACGAGCGCGAGGTCCGCGCGGCGGGCCGCGGGCGGCGGCGGGGCGCCCCGGCGGCGCCGCAGGTGGGCGAGCCGGCGCGCGAACAGAGGATCGGTGAGCAGGCGTATGCCCGAATCCTCGATCGTGCAGGTGGCGTGACCCCACCAGGTGATCTCCACCGGCACCTCTTTGCCTCCTTCGCGCGACTCCCCGAAGCCTACGTGCAGGAGTAGGGTCGGCGGCGAAACCCGGAGGTGAGGGGGGACGCCATGGGACAGGTACGGGGTGCCTCCGGCGGGATCGCGCCGGTGCGGGTGACCGCGATCGCGAGTCTGACACCCCTGGAGGAACTGGAGATCGACCCCTTCCTGGTCGACTCCCGCAGCCAGCACGCGATGTGCGCGCGCTGGGCCGTGGAACACGGCTACGTCATCGCCCGCGAACTCCTGGTCCGCGGCCTGCGCCCCGACCACAGCGCCCTGTGGACCGGCGTCCGGCCCGGCCTGGACCTCTTCGTCGCCCCGAGCAGACGCGTCCTGGAGAGCGCGCTGTCGTCGGTCGAGGACTTCATGGCGGAGTGCGCGCGGCGCGGCGTCCGGGTGGAGACGGTGGGCCGCGCGGAACCCCGCTACGACGCCCGGATGAAGGCCATGGTCCACCGCCGCCTGTCCATGCCGACGGCGGGGTACGACGGCCGGTAGGGCCCGGGGCCGTCGAGCAGCGGAGCTGTGCCCCGCCGGTCGGGCAGGCGTGAGCACGGTGCGGCCGGACACCGCCGTCGTGGCGAGCACCGCCGCGGAGGATCAGGCGAACCGACCCCGCACCGGCTCTTCGAACACATCGGTTGCCCTGCGTCCGCCGCCATGGCGGACAGCTCCCGCGGCGGTGTCCGGCGGTGCCGAACCCACCGTGACCGACCGTTTCCGGCCTGCCCGCATGTGACAGTGTTGGCGCGAGCAGACCCGCGACCGGCGCGGGGCGCGGACGTGAGGTCGGTGGGGCGTGCGGTGGCGGCGGATCGTCAGTCAGGTCGGGCGGAGCGTCACGGTGTGGGCGGTGTCCACCGTCACCATGCTGGTCCTCGCCGGCCTCCTGCCCGACTTCCAGCTCCAGTCCCCCGACGGTGACAGCGCCACCCGCATCGCCATGACCGCCGCCCTCGGCGCCGGCGCCTTCGGTGTGCTCTCGGCCGTCGTCTGGCCCCTCCTCGTACGGCTCCTGCTGCTCGTGCCGGCCCTCGTCCTCGGCCTGCTGGTCTTCTTCCTCAACGGCTCCCTGCTCCTCGTCGCCCTGCGCATCAACCCCTCCGGGCAGAGCGAGGCCGCGCCGGAGACCGCCGTGATCGTGGCCGCCGTGATGTCCGCCGTCGCCTCCGCCACCGGCGGTGCCCTCGCCGTCCGCGACGACGACGCCTACCGCCACCGGCTCTCCCGGCTCGCCATCCGCCGCCGCAGATCCCAGCCGCCCTGCCGGGCCACCCCCGGCACCGTCTTCCTGCAGCTCGACGGCGTCGGCCACGACGTGCTGACCGCCGCCGTCGCCAAGGGCCTGATGCCGACCGTCGCCGGCTGGCTGGGCGCGGGCGGGGCACAGCCCACCCACCGGCTCACCCCCTGGCGCACCGACTGGTCCAGCCAGACCGGCGCCAGCCAGCTCGGCATCCTGCACGGCTCCAACTTCGACGTCCCCGCCTTCCGCTGGTACGAGAAGGACAGCCGCGAGGTGATGGTCTGCAACCGGCCGACCAGCGCCGCCGAACTCCAGCGCCGGGCGGTCGAGCGCACCGCCGACGGGGGACTGCTCTCCCTGGACGGCGCCAGCCGCGGCAACCTCTTCGGCGGCGGCGCCGACGAACAGGCCCTCGTGCTGTCCATAGCCACCCGCCGCCGCGGCCGGGAGAACCGATCCCGCGCCGGTTACTTCGCGTACTTCGCCGACCCGGCCAACGCCGTCCGCACCGCGCTCTCCTTCTTCGCCGAGGTCGGCCGCGAGATCGGCCAGTCCACCGCGGCCCGGCTCCGCAGGCAGCGCCCGCGCGTCAAACGGGGCGGCCTCTACCCCTTCGTCCGCGCCTTCGCGACCGTCGTCGAACGGGACGTCGTCGCCGCCGCGGTCATGGGCGACCTCCTCGTCGGCCGCACCGCCGTCTACGCCGACCTGGTCGCCTACGACGAGGTCGCCCACCACTCGGGACCGCACAGCCGGGACGCCGACAAGGTGCTGCAACGCCTGGACCGCGCCCTCGCCCTGATCGAGAAGGCCGCCGAGCACGCCCCCCGGCAGTACCGGATCGTCGTCCTCTCCGACCACGGCCAGAGCCCCGGCGAGACCTTCCACACCCGCTACGGACTCGGCCTCGGCGACCTGGTCCGGGCCGGCTGCGGACTGCACGTGCCGCGCAGGGCCATGGGGGTCCCCCCACGCGTCAAGCAGTGGGGGAGCACCCACAGCGGCACGGAGGCGCGGGCCGCCGTGCGCGCGGCGCTGCGCAGGCCGGTCGAGGAGCGCGGCGAGAAGCACCGCCCGACCCGGCACTCCGAACCGGTCGTGCTCGCCTCCGGCAACCTCGGCCTGGTCTCCTTCCCGGACGTGCCGCACCGCATGACCAGGGAGGAGCTGGACGCCCGTCACCCCGCGCTGCTCACCACCCTCGCCAACCATCCCGGCATCGGGTTCCTGCTGGTGCGCAGCGAGGAGCACGGCGGGGTGGTGCTCGGCGCGTACGGCGCGGAGATCCCGCTCGACCGGCTGGACGGCCACGCGGGGCCGCTGGCGGGTTTCGGGGCGGGCGCGGCCGACGCCGTACGGCGCACGCACTCCTTTCCGCACACCGCCGACATCATGGTCAACTCCTGGTACGACCCGGAGAGCGGCGAAGTCCTCGCGTTCGAGGAGCAGATCGGGTCGCACGGAGGGCTGGGGGGCGCGCAGGGGCGGCCGTTCCTGCTGTCGCCGGTCTGTGTGTCCGAACCGGTGGCGGAGGGGGAGGAGCTGGTGGGGGCCGAGGCGGTGCACGGGGTGCTGCGGCGGTGGCTGCGGGAGGCGGACGGGCCCCAGGTTCCCTTGTCCGCGGAGGGGGAGAGGGCCGCGTAGTTCGTTGGCCGCGGGTGCGTGGGGGCTGGTCGCGCAGTTCCTCCCCCAGCCTTCGGCCGGGGCCCCAGCGCCCCTGACGGAGCGCGTCCCCGGCGGCAGAAAATCGGCTGCGTACCTTTCGTTCGCGGCTCACACTGTTCGAGTCGTAAGCCTCTCGAACACCCCCAAGGAGCAGCCTCTTGCAGGCAGCCGTGACCGTCACGCCCTCCCGTATCCCCGAACTCCTCCTCGGCCTCGCCACCGTGCGGCCGGTGTTCATCTGGGGCGCCCCCGGCATCGGGAAGTCCTCCCTGGTGCGGGAGTTCGCCGAGTCGCTCGGGCTGGAGTGCGTGAGCCTGCTGGGTACGCAGCTCGCGCCCGAGGACCTGATCGGGGTTCCGCAGATCAGGGACGGGCGGTCGGTGTTCTGTCCCCCCGAGTCGATCGCCCGTGATGAGCCCTACTGCCTCTTCCTCGACGAGCTGAACGCGGCCACCCCCGACGTGCAGAAGGCGTTCTACTCGCTGATCCTCGACCGGCGCATCGGCAACTACGAGCTGCCCAAGGGCTCGATCGTCATCGGCGCCGGGAACAGGTCCACCGACAACGCCCTCGCCCGGCCCATCGCCTCCGCGCTCGTCAACCGGCTGGCCCACGTCCACCTGGAGGCCTCCGTGCACGACTGGCTCGCCTGGGCCGGGGCCAACGGCATCCACCCGTGGGTCCTGGACCACCTCACCGACCGGCCCGACCACCTGTGGTCCAAGCCGCCGAAGACCGAGGAGCCGTTCTCCACCCCGCGCTCCTGGCACATGCTCTCCGACGCCCTGCACTCCTTCGGACGCGACCTGGACGAGGCGACGCTGAAGGTGCTGGCGCACGGCACGCTGACCCCCGCCCACGCCACCGCCTTCTGCGGATACGTCAAGATCGTGCGCAGCCGGTTCGGGATCGAGGCCATCCTGAAGGGCGACGCGGGCTGGCCGCCGCGGACCGAGGACCGCGACCTGCTCTACTACCTCGCCGAGTCGTTCCGTGGGCGGCTGGTCAAGGAACTGCCCGTCGACAAGGAGCACATGTCGGCGAACGGCAGGCAGACCGCCTACCGGGCCAAGTCGCTGCTCGTACAGCTCGCCGAGATCTCCGTCGAGGTCGCCCAGACCGTCATCGCCTCCGACGCCGACGGCAATCCGGTGCTGCCCGCCTGGTTCCTGATCGAGGCCGCCCGGGACATGCCCCGGCTGGTGGAGGCCCGGCGATGAGCCGGGCGCCCGCCGCCCGCAAGAAGCAGGACCCGGCCGCCGAGAACTTCGCGGCCGGCGTCGAACTCCTCCGCGCCAACCCCGCCCTGCGGGCCGTGGAGTTCACGATCTGCCGGCACGAGAAGTGCGAACTCGGGCCCCGGGACGGGCTGGTACGGGCCGACTCCGACGGAGTCCTGCACGCGCACGCCACCCGGCGGGCCGAACCCGCCGAGTGGGCCTGGGCGTTGGCGCACTGCACCATCCATCTCGGCTTCGGCCACCTCCCGGCCGCCACCGGGCCGCGCGATCAGCCCGACCGCTACGACCTCGCCGCCCGCTGCACCGTCGTCAACCGCTTCCTGGAGACCTTCCCGATCGGCGAGGCCCCCGACCACCTGCCCGCCTCCTACCCGGAGGGCGACGAGGAGCGGCTCGCCGCCGGCTGGCGCCGGACCGGCGGCATCCCGGCCGCCTACGAGCGCGGCGGGACGAACGGCGGCGAGCCCGACCAGCTCCTCCTCTCCTGGAGCAAGTGGGCCGGTCAGGTCCCCGACTGGCAGATCGGGTTCGCGCACGCGCTGACCCGCACCATGTCCCGGGCGATGGACCTGGCCGGCGGCCGCCGCACCTCCATGTCGGGGCCGCCGACCCCGCAGCGCCCCTGGGAGCGGGCGCTGAGCTGGTTCGTCTCCTCCTACCCGCTGCTCGGCGGCATCGCGGCCGGCATCACACTGGTCGCCGACGCCGAACTGGCCCGCGCCCACGACATCGCCGTCGCCGCGGTCAACCCCGAGGCCGGCGAGATCTACGTCAACCCGCTGCGGACCATGCACGAGGAGGAGTGGCGGTTCGTCCTCGCCCACGAGATGCTGCACGCCGCCCTGCGCCACGGCGACCGCCTCGGCGCCCGCGACCACTACCTCTTCAACATCGCCTGCGACTACGTCATCAACGGCTGGCTGGTCGAGATGCACGTCGGCACCATGCCCGAAGGGCTGCTGTACGACCCGGAGTTGACGGGGCTGTCGGCCGAGGAGGTGTACGACCGGATCGCCGTCGACCTGCGGAGGATGCGACGCCTGGCCACGCTGCGCGGCAAGGGCCGCGGTGACGTGCTCGGCGCACCGCTCGGGCCGCCCGGCGCCTACGTCGACCTCGACGAGTTCTACCGGCGCGGACTGTGCCAGGGACTCGACCTGCACCAGACCCAGGACCGGGGCCTGCTGCCCGGCGGCCTGGTCGAGGAGATCCGCGCGCTCAGCCATCCGCCGCTGCCCTGGGACGCCCGGCTCGCCCGCTGGTTCGACGAGTACGTGCCGCGCCCGGAGGCGGTACGGTCCTACGCCCGCCCCTCGCGCCGGCAGTCGTCCACCCCGGACATCCCCCGTGCCGGCCGGTACTTCCCGCCCGAGGAGGTCGCCCGGTGCACCTTCGGCGTGGTCCTCGACACCTCCGGCTCCATGGACCGCACCCTGCTCGGCAAGGCCCTCGGCGCGATCGCCTCCTACGCCGAGGCCCGTGACGTACCGGCCGCGCGCGTCGTCTTCTGCGACGCGGCCCCGCACGACGCCGGCTATCTCCCGACCACCGAGATCGCCGGCCGGGTCCGCGTGCACGGCCGCGGCGGCACCGTCCTGCAGCCTGGCGTCGACCTGCTCCAGCGCGCCGACGACTTCCCGCCCGCCGCGCCGGTCCTGGTGATCACCGACGGCTGGTGCGACGTCCTGCGGGTCCGCCGCGAACACGCCTATCTGATCCCGGACGGACGTCGCCTGCCGTTCACTCCCCGTGGGCCGGTCTTCCGGGTGCGGTGAGCCCTGATGTGATCGGATGGGGGCGAGCGAACCGGTTCATTCGCCTTCATCGCCGAAAGGAACAACCGTGGCTACCACGCGCACCGCACACACCGTCTGGGAAGGCAGCCTCACCGAGGGCAACGGTGTCATCACCTTCGACTCCTCCGGTATCGGCGAGCAGCCCGTCACGTGGGCCTCGCGCTCCCAGGAGGCGAACGGCAAGACCAGCCCGGAGGAGCTGATCGCGGCCGCCCACTCCAGCTGCTTCTCCATGGCGCTGTCGCACGCCCTGACCGGTGCCGGCACCCCGCCCACCAAGCTGGTCACCAACGCCGACGTCACCTTCCAGCCGGGTACCGGCATCACCGGCATCCACCTGACCGTCGAGGGCACCGTCCCCGGCCTGGACGCGGACGGCTTCACCGCCGCCGCCGAGGACGCCAAGAAGAACTGCCCGGTCAGCCAGGCCCTGACCGGCACCACCATCACCCTGGACGCGAAGCTCGCCTGATCGCCGTACCTGCTGCGATGCCGCGCCCCTTCCTCCGGGGGGCGCGGCATCGTCGTTCACGGGGTACCCGGCATTGACAACGGCTCGCTCAAGTTTTGTGCTGGAGTCGGGGAAGCGCCCTGGGCGGAGAGGGGACGGACATGGCACGTGCGGTCGGTATCGACCTCGGTACGACGAACTCGGTGGTGGCCCTGCTGGAGGGCGGTGAGCCCACCGTCGTCGCCAACGCCGAGGGGGCGCGCACCACCCCGTCGGTCGTGGCCTTCGCGAAGAACGGCGATGTACTGGTCGGCGAGGTCGCCAAGCGGCAGGCGGTGACCAACGTGGACCGCACCGCGCGCTCGGTCAAGCGGCACATGGGCGACGCGGCCTGGCGGTTCCCGGAGAGCGGGAGTGTCGACGGCACCCGCTTCCGGGCCCAGGAGCTGTCGGCGCGGGTGCTGCAGAAGCTCAAGCGGGACACCGAGGCCTACCTCGGAGAGGACGTCACCGACGCGGTGATCACCGTACCCGCGTACTTCGACGACGCCCAGCGGCAGGCCACCAAGGAGGCCGGGGAGATCGCCGGCCTGAAGGTGCTGCGGATCATCAACGAGCCGACGGCCGCCGCGCTCGCCTACGGCCTCGACCGGGGCGAGGAGCAGACCGTCCTCGTCTTCGACCTCGGGGGCGGCACCTTCGACGTGTCGCTCCTGGAGATCGGCGACGGGGTGATCGAGGTCAAGGCCACCAACGGCGACACGCATCTGGGCGGCGACGACTGGGACCAGCGGGTCGTCGAGCATCTCGTGAAGCGGTTCAAGGGGCAGTACGGCGTCGATCTCGGCAACGACAAGATGGCGGTGCAGCGGCTGCGCGAGGGCGCCGAGAAGGCGAAGATCGAGCTGTCGTCGTCGACGGAGACCTCGGTCAACCTGCCGTACGTCACCGCCTCCGCGGACGGGCCGCTGCACCTGGAGGAGAAGCTGACCCGGGCCCAGTTCCAGGAGCTCACGGCCGACCTGCTGGACCGCTGCAAGAAACCCTTCCACCAGGCCGTCAAGGACGCGGGCGTGCAGGTGTCGGCGATCGACCACGTCATCCTGGTCGGCGGTTCCACCCGGATGCCCGCCGTCACCGACCTGGTCCGCGAACTCACCGGCAAGGACCCGCACAAGGGCGTCAACCCGGACGAGGTGGTCGCGGTCGGCGCGGCCCTCCAGGCGGGCGTCATCCGCGGCGACGTGAAGGACGTGCTGCTGCTCGACGTCACCCCGCTGTCCCTGGGCATCGAGACCAAGGGCGGCATCATGACCAAGCTCATCGAGCGCAACACCACCATCCCGACCCGGCGTTCGGAGATCTTCACGACCGCGGCCGACAACCAGCCCTCGGTGGGCATCCAGGTGTACCAGGGGGAGCGGGAGATCGCCGCGTACAACAAGAAGCTCGGCGTCTTCGACCTCACCGGCCTGCCGCCCGCACCGCGCGGGGTGCCGCAGATCGAGGTGGCCTTCGACATCGACGCGAACGGGATCATGCACGTCTCCGCGAAGGACCTGGCGACCGGCCGCGAGCAGAAGATGACCGTGACCGGCGGCTCCGCGCTCCCCAAGGACGACATCGACCGGATGATGCGGGAGGCCGAGCAGTACGCCGAGGAGGACCGCAGGCGCCGCGAGGCCGCGGAGACGCGGAACCAGGCCGAGCAACTCGTCTACCAGACGGAGAAGTTCCTGCGGGAGAACGAGGAGCGGGTGCCGGTCGGTACCAAGGCCGACGTGGAGGCGGCGATCACCGAGCTGAAGGCGCTGCTGGAGCGGGACGCCGACACCGGGGAGCTGCGGCAGGGGGTGGAGAAACTGGCGAGCGTGAGCCAGCAGATGGGGCAGGCCATGTATGCGGCGGCCTCCGGCGGTTCGGCCGAGGAACAGCGGGCGCCCCAGGCCGAGGAGGAGGGTGTGGTGGACGCCGAGATCGTGGACGACGAGAAGGGTGCGGCCGGGTGAGGCACCGCAGGGTTCCGCCGTCGTGGCTGATCGCCGTTGCGGCGGAAAGAGGAATGGCTGCGGGCGGGGCGGGAGATCAGTTGCGAGTGGTCTCCCAGCCTCTGCGTTCCGGGCGGGGGCCCAGCTGCCGGGGGTCCCTTGAGCGGTACACCAGGTACGGGCGGAACAGGTACTGCACCGGCGCGCTGAACATGTGGACCAGGCGGGTGTAGGGGACCAGGGCGATGAGGAGCATGCCGACGACCGCGTGGACCTGGTAGAGGACCGGGACGTCCGCCATGAGTGCGGTGTCCGGGCGGAGGGTGAAGAGGCTGCGGGCCCAGGGGGCGATCGTGGCGCGGTAGTCGTAGCCGTCGCCGGAGCCGTGGCTCAGCTTCGCCGTCATGCCCAGCACGATCGCGGCGACCAGGACCAGGTACATGACCTTGTCGTTCGTCGTCGTGGCGCGCAGGACGGGGGCCCGGGTGCGGCGGCGGTACACGAGGAGGGCCAGGCCGGCCACCGTGAGGACGCCCGCGAGCGTGCCGCCGTAGAGGGAGAACTGGTGGTACGTGTGCTCGCCGACCCCGAGCGACCGGGTCCAGGAGGCCGGGACGAACAGGCCGACGAGGTGGCCGGCCAGGACGAACAGGATGCCGTAGTGGAAGACGGGGGAGGCGATGTCCAGCAGCCGCGACTCGTAGACCTGGGAGGAGCGGCTGGTCCAGCCGTACTTGTCGTAGCGGTAGCGCCAGACGAGGCCGGTGGCGAGGAGGGCGAGGGCGACGTAGGGAACGGCGCCCCACAGGAGGGTGGTCATGGGCGTACTCCGCCGGGCGCGGTCGGCAGGGCGGCGCAGACCGCGTCCAGGACGCACGCGTAGGGGGTGCCGAAGTCGGCGAGCCGGCCGCGGAGTTGTGACAGGCAGTCGCGGTGCTCGGTGAGCAGGTCGGTGTTGCCGGTGCGGGCCGTGAACTCCAGGACGGCGGGCAGGAAGTCCGGCAGCTCCTCGCCGGTGAACTCCATGCCGTACGCCTTGTAGATGTCCTGGAACCGGACGAGGGACATGCCCCGGCGCCGGGTGTCGCCGTCCCGCCACCAGCTGAGGTAGAGGCTGTGCCGGTTCTTGAAGTCGAAGACCTGCACGTAGTGCGCGGCCAGCTCCTGCGGTGGGGTCACCGTCGCGTGGTCGGTGAACTCCCGCAGTTGCGGGGCGGCTTCGCGCAGCAGCGGCAGCCGGGCGACGAAGTCGTCGTCCGGGTAGGTGAGACAGAGCGCCGCCGCCTGGTAGAACACCGCGTCCGAGGGCATCAGTCCTCCTTCGCCTCGTCGGGAGTGTCGGCGGTCTGCCGTCTGCGCAGACCGTGGAAGTTCTGCACCGACACCACAGGGAGCAGTTTCCGCCCCGAGTCCTGGCCGAAGGGGCCGTCGCCGCCCATGCCGGGGCCGCCGTCGAAGTCGAGGCTGCACCCGTCGGGCAGCGCCGACTCCTCCAGGCGGCGGGCGTCGCCGACGGCCGCCGTGGGGATCACGTACCGGTCCTCGTACCTGGCGATCGCCAGCAGCCGGTACATCGCCTCGATCTCCTCCGGCCGCATGCCGACCGCGGAGCCGATCGCCGGGTCCGGGTCCTCGCCCAGGTTGAGCGCCCGCATGTGGGAGCGCATCGCCGCGAGCTTCTCCAGGCAGGCGCGGACCGGGGCGGGGTCGCCCGCGCTGAACAGCTCGGCCAGGTAGGCGAGGGGGATGCGCAGGGTGTCGATCGCGGCGAACAGGTTGTCGGCGTCCTCGCCGTCGTGGCCGGTCTCGGAGAGCGCGTCGACGACGGGGGAGAGCGGCGGGATGTACCAGACCATGGGCAGGGTGCGGTACTCCGGGTGCAGCGGCAGGGCCACCCGGTACCTGCTGATCAGCGCGTGGACGGGGGAGCGGCGGGCCGCCTCCGTCCAGTCGTCCGGGATGCCCGCCGCCGCGCAGGCCAGCCGCACGGCCGGGTCCTCCGGGTCGAGGAAGACGCCCAGCTGGGCCTCGTACAGCGCCTTCTCGTCCTCGGTCTCGGCCGCCGCCGTCACCTTGTCGGCGTCGTAGAGGACGACCCCGAGGTAGCGCAGCCGGCCCACGCAGGTCTCCGAGCAGACCGTCGGCAGGCCGGCCTCGATCCGCGGATAGCACAGGGTGCACTTCTCGGCCTTGCCGGTCGCGTGGTTGAAGTACACCTTCTTGTACGGGCAGCCGGTCACGCACATCCGCCAGCCCCGGCACCGGTCCTGGTCGACCAGCACGATGCCGTCCTCGGTCCGCTTGTACATCGCTCCGGACGGACAGGAGGCCACGCACGACGGGTTGAGGCAGTGCTCGCAGATGCGGGGCAGGTAGAACATGAAGGTCTGCTCGAACTCGAACCGCACCTTGTCCGAGGCGTGCCGGCGGGCGCGCTCGACCATCGGGTCCAGGTCGCCGTGGGCGGGGGCGCCGGCCAGGTCGTCGTCCCAGTTCGCGGACCACTCGATCTTCATGGGCTTGCCGTCGAGCTGGGAGACCGGGCGGGCCACCGGGTAGTCGTCGCCGAGCGGGGTGTCGGTGAGGTTGCGGTACTCGTACGTCCAGGGCTCGTAGTAGTCCTTGATCTCCGGGAGCCTCGGGTTGGCGAAGATCCCGGCGAGCTTGTGCAGCCGGCCGCCCGCCTTCAGCTTCAGGGCGCCGCGCCGGTTCAGCTCCCAGCCGCCGCGCCACCGCTCCTGGTCCTCGTAGCGGCGCGGATAGCCCTGGCCGGGGCGGGTCTCGACGTTGTTGAACCAGACGTACTCCATGCCCCGCCGGTTGGTCCACGCCTGTTTGCAGGTGACCGAACAGGTGTGACAGCCGATGCACTTGTCGAGGTTCATGACCATCGCGATCTGGGCCATCGGGCGCATCAGTACTCGACCTCCTGGGCGCGGCGCCGGATCACCGTCACCTCGTCGCGCTGGCTGCCGGTCGGGCCCAGGTAGTTGAAGGCCCAGGACAGCTGGGCGTAGCCGCCGATCAGGTGCGAGGGCTTGAGGATCAGCCGGGTCAGCGAGTTGTGGATGCCGCCGCGCATGCCGGTGGTCTCCGTCTTCGGGACGGCCACCGTGCGCTCCTGGGCGTGGTGCATGTAGACCGTGCCGGCCGGCATCCGGTGCGAGACGACCGCGCGGGCCACCACCACGCCGTTGCGGTTGACCGCCTCCACCCAGTCGTCGTCCCCGACCCCGATGGCGTCCGCGTCCTCGGGGGACATCCAGATGTTCTGGCCGCCCCGGGAGAGCGCCAGCATGAACAGGTTGTCCTGGTACTCGGAGTGGATCGACCACTTGCTGTGCGGGGTGAGGTAACGGACCGTCACCTCCGGTTGCCCGTCCGGGCCGAGACGTGGTTCGCCGAACAGCTTGTTCATGTCCAGCGGCGGCCGGTAGACGGGCAGCGCCTCGCCGAGTTCGTGGATCCAGTCGTGGTCGAGGAAGAAGTGCTGGCGGCCGGTGAGCGTGTGCCAGGGCTTGAGGTGCTCGGTGTTCAGGGTGAACGCCGTGTACCTGCGGCCACCGGACTCGCTGCCCGACCACTCCGGCGAGGTGATCACCGGGACCGGTGCCGCCTGCGTGTCGGCGTACGTGATCCGCCTGCCCTCGTGCTCGGCGGCCAGGTGGGCCAGCTCCTGCCCGGTGCGCTGCTCCAGGGTGCGGAACCCCTGGGTGGCGAGGCGGCCGTTGGTGGTGCCGGAGAGCGCGAGGACGGCGTCGGCCGCCTTCACCGCCGTGTCGAGGGCGGGCCGGCCCTGGTATCCGGTGCCGTTCAACTGCCGCAGACGCGCGACCTCTTGGTCCGGCTTGAGGGTGATCCCCTTCACGGGCAGGCCCAGTTGCTCCACCAGTGGGCCGAGCGCCGAGAACCTGGCGCCGACCGCCGGGTAGTCCCGCTCGACCACGACCAGGTTCGGCATGGTCCGGCCGGGCACCGGCTCGCACTCCCCGCGCTTCCAGTCCCGTACCACCCCGCCGGGCTGGGCGGTCTCGCCCGGGGTGTCGTGCTGGAGCGGGACGGCCACCAGGTCCCTGCGCACCCCGAGATGGCGCACGGCCAGCTCGCTCAGCCGCTCCGCGAGCGCCTTGAAGGTGTCGAAGTCGGTGCGGGCCTGCCAGGGCGGGTCCACGGCCGGGGTGAAGGCGTGCACGTACGGATGCATGTCGGTCGACGACAGGTCGTGCTTCTCGTACCAGGTGGCGGCAGGCAGCACGACGTCCGACAGCAGGGTGGAGGAGGTCTGCCGGAAGTCCAGGGAGAGCAGCAGGTCGAGCTTGCCCTCGGGTGCCTCGTCCCGCCACCGCACGTCCCGGGGCCGCCGGCCCGGGTCCGCCTCCTCGGCCCGCAGGGAGGAGTGCGTGCCGAGGAGGTGCTTGGTGAAGTACTCGGCGCCCTTCGCCGAGGAGCCGAGCAGGTTGGCCCGCCAGAGGGTCAGGACCCGCGGCCAGTTCTCCGGGGCGTCCGGGTCCTCGCAGGCGAACTTCAGGGTGCCCGACCGGAGTTCGGCCACCGCCCTGGCCACGGGGTCGCCGGGCACCTCGCCGAGTGCGAGGGGGTTGCGGTCGAAGGTCGGGTACGACGGCATCCAGCCCGAACGGGCCGACAGCGCCAGGCAGTCGGCGCCGGTCATCCCGGCGAACCTGCCCTCGCCCAGCGGCGACGCCAGGACGTCGGCGCCGAACAGGTCGTAGCGCCACTGGTCCGTGTTGAGGAACCAGTAGGCCGTGCCGATCATCTGGCGCGGCGGCCGGGACCAGTCGTTGGCCGAGGCCAGGCAGGCCCAGCCGGTCACCGGGCGGCACTTCTCCTGGCCGACGTAGTGCGCCCAGCCGCCGCCGTTGCGGCCCTGGCAGCCGGTCAGCTGGAGCAGCGCCAGGAAGGCACGGTAGATGGTCTCGGAGTGGAACCAGTGGTTGGTGCCGGCGCCCATCAGGATCATGCAGCGGCCCTTGGACCGCTCGGCGGTCCGCGCGAACTCCCGCGCGATCTTGATGCACTTGGCGGCCGGGACCGAGGTGTGCCGCTCCTGCCAGGCGGGGGTGCCCGGTGCGTCGGCGTCCTCGTAGTGGGTGGGCCAGCGGCCCGGCAGCCCGTGCCGCCACACGCCGTACTGCGCGAGCAGCAGGTCGTGGACGGTCGTCACCAGCGGGCCGTGCGCGCCGCCGAGGCGGGTCGCCGGCACCCCGCGCCGCAGGACGTCCCCGCTGCCCTGGCCGTGCTCGCCGCCGTCGGTGTCGAAGCGGGGGAGCAGCACCTCGACCCCGGCCGCCACCTCACTCCCGTACAAGGACAACTGCGGTTCGATGTCACCGAGTTCCAGGTTCCAGCGGCCCTTGCCGGAGTCCGTCCAGCGGAAGCCGAGGGAGCCGTTCGGGACCACCGCGCGGCCGGAGACGGCGTCCAGGACGACCGTCTGCCACTCGGCGCCCTCGCCGTCCTGGCCGAGGTCGGCGGCGCGCAGGAACTTGCCCGGCACGTACCCGCCGTCCCGCTCGGTGAGGGTCACCAGGAACGGCAGGTCGGTGAACTTCCGTACGTAGTCCGCGAAGAACGGGGTCTCGCGGTCGACGAAGAACTCCTTGAGGATCACGTGGCCCATCGCGAGGGCCAGCGCGCCGTCGGTGCCCGGGTGCGGGTGCAGCCACTCGTCGGCGAACTTCGCGTTGTCCGCGTAGTCCGGGGAGACCACCACCACCTTCTGGCCTCGGTAGCGGGCCTCCGCCATCCAGTGCGCGTCCGGGGTGCGGGTCACCGGGACGTTCGAGCCCCACATCATCAGGTAGGCCGCGTCCCACCAGTCGCCCGACTCCGGCACGTCCGTCTGGTCGCCGAAGACCTGCGGCGAGGCCACCGGCAGGTCCGCGTACCAGTCGTAGAACGACAGCATCGGGGCGCCGATCAGGGAGTGGTAGCGGGCGCCGGCCGCGTGCGACACCATCGACATCGCGGGGATGGGGGAGAAGCCCGCGATCCGGTCCGGGCCGTACGTCTTGATCGTGTGCACCTGCGCGGCGGCGACGATCTCCAGTGCCTCGTCCCAACTCGCCCGCACCAGGCCGCCCTTGCCGCGCGCCCGTTGGTAGCGGCGGCGGCGCTCGGGGTCGTTCTGCAGGTCCGCCCAGGCCAGCACCGGGTCCCTCAGCCGCCGCTTGGCCTCCCGGTACAGCTCCAGGAGCACGCCCCGGACGTACGGGTGGCGGACGCGGGTCGGCGAGTACGTGTACCAGGAGAACGCGGCCCCCCGCGGGCAGCCGCGGGGCTCGTACCCGGGGCGGTCGGGGCCGGCCGACGGGTAGTCCGTCTCCTGGGTCTCCCAGGTGATGATCCCGTCCTTGACGTACACCTTCCAGCGGCACGAGCCGGTGCAGTTCACCCCGTGCGTGGAGCGGACCACCTTGTCGTGGCTCCAGCGGTCCCGGTAGAAGGCGTCCGCCTCCCGGCCGCCGGTCAGGGCCACGCTGTGCAGATCGGGCGCGGGCGTGCCCGGCCGGAAGAACCGGGCGGCGCTCAGCAGCGCCGCGCCCGGCTCCTTCGGCGGTGTCCGCGTGTCGGTCACGTCCGCTCCCTCGCTCACCCGTCGCTTCGACGCTAGGGGCGGGCCGGGGAACGCACCTGTTCAGGGCGCCCGGACGGGTCAGACCTTGCGGGCGACCCCGCCGTACACCGGCACGATGCCCTCCGCCTGGACGGCCACGTCCTCCGGCTCCGGGCGCCAGCCGGAGACCGGGATCACCCCCGGGCCGAGCAGCTCCAGGCCCTCGAAGAACCGGTAGAAGGCGGGCAGCGCACGCGGGTGGAAGGGCGTACCGCTGCGCCGGAAGTTCGCCGCGGCCTGCTCCATCGCCTCGGGGCTGAGATCCGGGGTGACCTGGGAGAGGATCAGATGGCTGCCGGGAGCGAGCGCGTCGACGTACCTGCGCAGCAGCCCGTACACGTCGTCGCCGTCCGGGTCGTCGTCGAGGTAGTGGGTCAGCGCCACCAGCGACAGCGCGACGGGCTCCTCGAAGTCCAGGGTCTCGGCCGCCTGGGCCAGCAGGGTGCCGACGTCCCGGACGTCGGCGTGCACGTACGCCGTGCTGCCCTCGTCCGTGCCGCGCAGCAGTGCCTCCGCGTGGCGCAGCACGATCGGGTCGTTGTCCGCGTACACCACCTTCGACTCCGCCGCCACGCCCTGCGCCACCTGGTGCAGGTTGGGCTCGGTCGGGATGCCGGTGCCGATGTCCAGGAACTGCCGGGTGCCGGACTCGGCGACGGTCCGCACGGCCCGCTGCATGAACCGGCGGTTGGCCCGCGCCCCGCGCAGCACCGTGCCGTCCACGGCGAGGATCCGCCGGGCCAGCTCCTCGTCCACCGGGTAGTTGTCCTTGCCGCCCAGCCACCAGTCGTACACCCGCGCCGGATGCGGCCGGCTCGTGTCGATCGAGGTCGGGGCGGGCTCGGGTGCGCTCACAGTCTGTACTCCTCGGATCAGGGTCTGTCGCGGTTCTCCCGCTCAGAGCTTGTCGCGGTACTCCCGCAGCAGGTCCTCGGTCCGCTGTGCCGAGGCCGCGCGGGCCGTCATGTGGTCCAGGACCTCCAGGTGCGCCCCGACCTCGTCGCGGGAGTCCAGGTACAGGGCGCCGGTCAGGTACTCGGTGAAGACCATGTCGGGCAGCTCGGGCTCGCCGAACCGGAACAGCGTGAACGGCGCGTACGTCCCCGGGTGCGGGCCACTCGCGAACTCGGCGATCTGCAGGGTTATCCGGTCCCGTTCGAGGTAGGCGAGGAGCTTGTCCACCTGGTCGCGCATCACCTCGGCGCCGCCGGCCGGGCGCCGCAGCACCGTCTCGTCCATGATCACCCACAGGTGGGGCGGATCGTCCTGCTCCAGCAGCCGCTGCCGGGTCATGCGCAGCGCCACGTGCCGCTCCACGGCCGTGGGATCGCTGTGGCCGATCGTCCCGGACTCCATCACGGACCGCGCGTACGCCTCGGTCTGCAACAGGCCGGGAAGGAAGTGCGGCTCGTAGGAGCGGATGACCCGGGCGGCGCCCTCCAGGCTCACGTACAGGCTGAACCAGTCCGGCAGCACGTCGTGGAACCGCTGCCACCAGCCCGGCTGGTTGGCCTCCTCGGCCAGCCGTACGAACGCGGCCTGCTCCTCCTCGGCCACCCCGTACGTCTCCAGCAGCACCTGGATGTACGGGATCTTCAGCGCGACCTCGGCCATCTCCATCCGCCGCACGGTCGCCTGGGCCACCCGCAGCACCCGCGCCGCCTCGT
Source organism: Streptomyces sp. NPDC090499 (assembly GCF_044769305.1). Lineage (NCBI taxonomy): Bacteria > Bacillati > Actinomycetota > Actinomycetes > Kitasatosporales > Streptomycetaceae > Streptomyces > Streptomyces sp. NPDC090499. The sequence goes on along the minus strand of NZ_JBIVXP010000002.1, from coordinate 73,326 downwards.
CGCGGCCCAGGCCGGCCGCCTCGCGCAGCTCCTGCAGCCGCTTGCCGAGCACGACCTGCCCCACTGTGGGCGCAGCACGCCGTTCACTCACGCCACGCCTCCCCAACGTGCCCAAGTACGGGGAGCAGTGTGCCACGCGATGCCGCGTCGCACACCTGGTCGAGAGAACTGCTTCCGTCAACTTACCAACGAGTTCAGGTACTTGGCGGTGGCCGGGTCCGCGGGCAGGAACGTCTCGATGGCCAGCTCGGCGACCGTCACGTCCATCGGCGTGTTGAACGTCGAGATCGACGACACGAACGACAGCACCCGCCCCGCGTGCTCGATCCGCATCGGCAGCGCGAAGTACGCGACGGGCTCGCCGGGCTCGCCGGGTTCGGCGCACTCCCCGTCGTCCGCGCCGGCCGGCAGCGGATAGGCGGCCACCTCCTCGTACAGCTCCCGCAGCGCGTCGGAGCGGTGCAGCGCGATCTGGCGCTCCATCTGCTCCAGGAGATGCCCGCGCCACTCGCGCAGGTTGCGGATGCGCGGCGCCAGCCCCTCCGGGTGCAGGGTCAGCCGCATCGCGTTCGGGGCGGGCGCCAGCAGCGACTCCGGGACACCCGCCAGGAGCATCGCGATGCCCCGGTTGGCGGCGACCACCGTGTACGTGGCGTCCACGACCAGCGCCGGATACGGTTCGTAGCCCCGGATCAGCCGCTCCATGCCGTCGCGCAGCGCGTCCAGCGCCGGGTCGTCCAGCGGGGTCTCCGGGTAGTGCGGGGCGTAACCGGCCGCCAGCAGCAGCGCGTTGCGCTCGCGCACCGGTACGTCCAGGTGCTCGGCCAGGCGCAGCACCATCTCCTCGCTCGGCCGCGACCGGCCCGTCTCGACGAAGCTGATGTGCCGCGCCGAGGAGTCGGCACGCAGTGCCAGCTCCAGCTGGCTCACCCGCCGCCGCTCCCGCCACGCGCGCAGCAGCGGGCCCACGCCCTGGCCGTCGGGTGCGGTGGTGCGGGCGGGGGCGGGGCCGGAGGCGACAAGGGTCATGCCGACGACCGTAGCCGAGGACCGCGGCCGGTGACCGGACACGCCTGCGGGCGCGCGGCCCGGAAGGCCTGTCCATGGCAGGCTGAACGCAGCTACGCCCACGCCACTCGCCGGTCCCCGGGAAGGAAGCCGCACCATGGCCGTCGCACCGCTGTCGCAGCAGGAGATCGAGGACCGGCTGGCCGAGCTGCCCGGCTGGTCGCTGGACGGCGACCGGCTCGCCCGCGCCTACCGCCTCGACTCGCACTTCGCCGCCGTCGCCCTGGTCGTGCACATCGCCCACATCCAGGACGAACTCGACCACCACTCCGACCTCACCCTCGGCTACAACACCGTCACCCTCACCGTGAACACCCACAGCGTGGGTGGCGCCGTCACCGCCAAGGACTTCGAACTCGCCCACAGGGTGGAGGACATCGCCCCAGGCCACGGCGCACACTGAGCCGTGTGCTCGACTACGACAAGGAAGCCGGGGCCTACGACGCGACACGCGGCGGCGAGGCCCGCGCGGCGGCTGCCGCGGCGGCCGTTCTCACCCTGATCCCCCAGAGCCTCGGCAGCCCCGCCCGCCCCGCCCGTCTCCTCGACCTCGCCTGCGGCACCGGCATCGTCACCCGCCGGCTCGCCGCAGCCCGCCCCGCGCTCCGGGTGACCGGCGCGGACCGCGCACCCGGCATGGCCCGGATGGCGGCGGCCCGGCTGCCGGGATCGGTGCTGCTCGCCGACGGCCGCCGACTCCCCTTCGCCGACGCCACGTTCGACGCCGCCACGACCGTCTGGCTGCTCCACCTCATGGCCGACGGCGCCGCGGTCCGGGCGGTCGTCGCCGAGTGCGCGCGGGTGCTGCGGCCCGGCGGGGTGTACGTCACCACCGTCGACAAGGCCGCCGCGCACGACGTCGGCAGCGACATCGACGCCGTCCTCGCCGCCCGCCCGCGCCGCCCGGCGTCCGACGCCTGCGCGGACGTCACCGCGCACGCCCGCGCGAGCGGCCTGCTGCCCGCCGGACAGGCCGCCTTCACCGGCGTCGGCCAGGGCCGCAGCCCCCGCTCCACCCTCGCCGACCTGCGGCGCGGCTGGTTCACGATGCTCCCGCCCGACGACCCGCGCGCCGAGGACTTCGCCGAGCGCTTGGCGTCCCTGCCCGACCAGGACCGCCGCCGCCCCGACCCCCGTTTCGGCGTACGGGCGTACCGGAAACCGGTGGCCGACTGAGACTGCGCGCCCAACCGACTGGAATCAACGCCAAGTTGGCGCAGAGCAACGGCGACGAGATGCCGACCGCACCTCGGCCGGTGGTCTGCACGCCCTGAGACCGAGAGGGCGGCATTCCTGGACCGATCACACTCACTACGCGCCCTGGCGCAGGGCGGCGGCCATCCACTCCCGGATTGCCGCCGCCTGCTCCGGGTCCGGCTCGGGCGTGCCATTGACCGTTGCCACCAAGGACTGGTACCTGGTCAGCAGCTTCAGACCGGTCACCGCGGCCAGCCGCTGCGCCGCCTCGCCGTTCCCGTCGAACTCGACGATGCTGCGCCGGGCCCTGCCGACGTCGTGCTCCCCTGTCATGGCGGCGACCAACTCGGCCGAGTCGGCGGCCACCCGCTCGGCGATGTCCCGGGCCTGCGGTGAGTCGGCGGGCACGCCGGCCTGCTGGAAGGCCCGTGCCTCCAGGAGAAGCGTCCGATGCCGCTCGATGCGGGCCATCATCTCCGGTGACGCCATCAGCCTGCCCTGCTCGGTGCCGAAGGTGCGGTGGAAGAAGTCCCGCAGTGCCGTGCGGAACTCCTTGTCCTGCACGATCTCGGCGAGTTCGATCCAGGCCTCCAGCTGCTCGGTGGACGGCTCCTCAGGCAGGTGCGGCCGCAGGCGGTACAGCCGTTCGGCATAGCCGGGATGGACATCCAGGCCGTCGGTCACGAAGTCCCAGAACCGGTCGACGAGCCGGTCCCGGTCGTCGTCGGACATCGACACGAGCTTGCACATCAGGCTCACCTGCTCCGCTGTGTTGTGCTGCCGCACGATGGTCCGCAGCACGGCACGACGTGCCCGGAACTGCCGCAACTGGTCCTCCACCAGCCGCAGATGCGTGACGGCCAGGTCGTGCAGGGTGGTCTCCGCGGCCAGCACCCGGCGGATGTCGTCCAGGCCGGCGCCCAGGTCACGCAGGGTGCGCACGAGTTCGAGCCGGGCGATGGCGTGCACGTCGTACAGCCGGAAGCCGCCGTCGGTGAGACCGGTGGGCGTGACGACGCCCTCGTCGGCGTAGAACCTGATCGCGCTCACGCTCAGGCCGGTGCGGCGGGCGACGTCCCCGATGGAGTAGAGCTCGTTCACAGCCGCCACTATGGGATCTCAAGCGGCTTGAGAGTCAAGGGGGCTGGTCACGCGGTAGCGGAGCCAGACGACTCGCGAGCCGAAGGTGCGGGCCTCGACGAGTACCGGGTGGACCCTGATCCGGTACTCGTCGATCAGACCGGACGCGGCCGCCTCGGCGGCGAGGGTCAGGACGGCGGTGGCGATACGGGTTCTTCGTACGGGAGGAAGTCGTGTCCGGGAGGAGGGAAGGGCGGCCCCTGGTGCGGGTAGGGGCCGCCCACCGGAGCGCCCCGAGGGGGCGTGGGGAACTGTGTGACCAGCCACGAGGTAACCGGCGGCCGGACTACTCCAGCAGCTCCGCGTAGGACCCCATGGCCAGCGCGATGTCCGCCTGTGCCCAGAACCGGTGGTACGTGAACACGGGCGCGGCCCCGCCCGCCAGATAGCTCTGGATCTTCGACCACGCCGGGTCGTTCTGGTAGAAGGACCGCAGCGAGGCGAACGTCGACGACGAGTTGATCGCGTCGCCGTTCGGCATCTTCCCGCTCCACCCGCTCGGGACGTACACGCCGTCGTCGAAGCGGTTGTAGTCGGCCCGCGTCTCCGGCACCGCGATCCCCAGGCTGTCCTGGTAGTTGTTCCACATGCCGTCGAGCAGCGCCTTGGCCGTGGACTTCGCCGCCGCGTCACCGGACCTGGCGGCGTAGTACGTCAGCGTCTTCGCGTACGCGGCGGCGACCCCCACGTCGTTCGTGTAGTCGGCGACCGTGACGTGAAGTCCGCTGTTCGAGCCGGGACTTGACGCGTTCCAGGTGTCGGGCTGCCCCGACCACTGGAGCGTCGACGGGATCAGGTAGGTGCCGTCCGGGTTGATCGTGGTCCTGGACAGCGCCCACGCCACCCACTTGTCGAGGATCGCCTTCGCCGTGGCGTTGCCGGTCTGCTGGTAGTACTCGGCGACCCGCTCCATCGACCAGGCCTGGAAACCGAACCACTGGTTGGACGGCGGGTCGTGGTAGACCGGCTCCCAGTCGTAGTACATGCCGTAGAAGGTCGACGTACCGGACGGCGGGCTCGCGTACCGCCCCTGCCAGCTGTTGGTCGCACCGCCCGCGATGGCACCCTCGGACGACTGCAGCCAGCGGTAGAACTCCAGCTGCCGGGTCAGGGAGGTACCCCAGTCCGCGGCCCCCGTGGCCGACTTGGGCTTCAGGTCGGCGTACGAGCTCAGTGCGTAGGCGGCCAGCGGGTTCTGGTAGCCGCCGTGCACGTGGCTGGAGCCGATCCGCCATGCCCATCCGGCGCTGCTGTCGGTCGCCCCGCCCCACGCGTAGTACCAGGAGAGCAGATAGTCCGAGGCGTCCTTGCCGGTGCCGGCCGCGCAGGTCGTCGGGCCCACGCAGTTGCCGATCTTCTTGAAGTACTTGTCGTACATCGCGTAGCGCAGGTAGTCGCCCATCTTCGCCGCCTTGCCCACGGTGGCGGAGACGTCGGTGCCCTTGCCCTGCTCCTTCGCCCACACGTCGGCCCAGTACGCGGCCTGCACCGCACGCGCGTCGGCGTCCGGGGCGTCCGTGTACTTCCACTGCCTGGCATAGGACGAGTCGCCGGTGAACAGGTCCAGGTACCCGTTCGTGCCGCCGTACTTGAAGGCGTCGCAGGTCGGCTGCGGGACCGTCTCCCACACCGACTCCTGCGGCCCGCGCTGGAAGGTGTTGATGTACGACGGCCCGTCCGCGGCCGGCCCCGCCTCGCACCCGCCGCCGGGCGTGTCACCGTAGCCGTAGACGTTGTCGACGTCCTCCAGCCAGTGCATGCCGTACACGTCGTCCGTGCCGTACGCGGACTTCAGCTCACCCGCGATCGGGTCCGAGCCCACCGGCACCGAGGTGTCCAGCTTCGCCGGGTACTCGTTCGGGGTGTCCTGCTCCGGTGCGTAGGTGGCCGGTCTGGACGCGTTGTAGAAGGAGTTGGTCGGCTGGTCGGCGTGGGTCGGGATCATGTACTTCTCCATGAGGGCCCACGCACCGTTGAACTTGGACCAGTCACCGGTGACCTTGCCGTACATGGCCTGCAGCCAGAGAAGGTAGCTGTACGCCTCCGACGTGGTCTCGTGGCCCTGGTCCGGGGCCTCGACGATCAGCGTCTCGACCGAGTGGTAGGGGATGCCCTCGGGGGAGAAGTAGCCGTTCGCCGGGTTGGTGATCTTCCCGTAGAGGTCCAGGAACCGCGCGTCGTACGCGCTCGACGCGGCCAGTTCGGTCACGGTGACCGTGGCGGCGGTGTAGCCGGTCGCCGAGGCCGTGAAGGTCGCGGTGCCGGTGCCCGCGGAGTCCGCGGCCACGGTCACGTTCTGCGCGGTGCTCCAGTTGGACGGCGTGAACGTCAGCGACGAACCGGCGCTCACCGAAAGCCCCGTGTTGCCGGCCGTGCGGGCCACGGACACGGTCACGTCGGCGCCCGGCTGTTTCGAGAGGCTCACCCCGAACCGGCCCGTCGCGCCCTGCTGGATGCCCAGCTGGGCCGGCGAGGCCACGACCGCGGGGCCCGAGGCGACCGTGATGCCGACCGGCGTCGAGGACGCGGACGCGCCCAGGCTGTCGTACGCCTTCGCCACCAGAGAATGGCTGCCCACGGCCAAGCTGGAGACCGAGAGGGTGTACGGCGCCGACGTGTCGGTGCCCAGCAGCGTGGTGTCGTCGTAGAACTCCATCCTGCTGACCGTCGCGCCGTCGGCCGCCGCCGCGGTCGCCGCCAGCGGGATCGCGTCGCCCTGCGTGTAGACCGCGCCCGCGTTCGGGCTGGTCAGCACGGTGATGGGCGGCTGGTGCGCGCCGGCGCAGGTCGTGCCGTTGACCGCGAAGCCGGTCGGCGCCGCGTTGCTGCCGGTGTACGAGAACTGGGCGCCGGTCGACACCGCCGCGCCGGCCGCGATCGTGCCGTTGTACGACGCGTTCTGCACGGTGACCGAGGTGCCGGACTGGGACCAGGTGCCGTTCCAGCCGTTCGACAGCTTCTGGTTGCCCGTGTACGCGTACGTCAGCGTCCAGCCGCTGATCGCGTCCGTACCGCGGTTGGTGATCGTGAGGTCGGCGGTGAAGCCGGTGCCCCAGTCGTTGGTCCCGTAGTCCACGCTGCACTGGACCGTCGCCGCCTGGGCGGGCGTGGTCCCCGTGGCGAGCATGGACAGCGGCAGGGCGAGGGCCGCGACGACGGCCGTCCACAACCGTCGCACGGTTCTGCGCCTCCGCCCGGGGTGTAAGGCATGTCCGGGTTGCATGTGCTGGTTCCTCCTTGCGCCTGCGGCTCGGGGAGAAGTCAAGGTTTGAACCAGTGGGAGCGCTCCCATAGTGGAGACGTGGCATGGCGCGGTCAAGGGCGTTGAAGAGTCGAAAAGATTCGACGGACCCCGCTGGAGAAAAGTCAAGCAACTCCCCTGGTCTTTGCCCGCACTTGGCGCTACCTTCCTTCGCACCAGTGGGAGCGATTCCGTTCAGTCGACGCGTCCGTCACGACGTGCCCGAGCTGCAAGGAGTCGCTCATGCGACACCCCCCGCGTTCAGTTCTTTTAGCCGTCACCGGTGCGGCCGCCCTGGTCGGGGCCGCGCTGGTGCCGGTGGTGTCGGCGTCCGGCGCCACACCCGCGTGCACGGTCGAGTACGCGGTCACGAGTCAGTGGGACACCGGTTTCCAGGGCTCCGTGACCATCACCAACAACATGGCCGCCGTGAGCAGTTGGAGCCTGGGCTTCGACTTCGCGAACGGCCAGAAGGTCACCCAGGGCTGGAACGCCAAGTGGTCCCAGTCCGGTACGGCGGTCACCGCCGCCAACGAGAGCTGGAACGGCTCCCTCGCCACCGGCGCGAGCGTCAGCGCCGGGTTCCTCGGCTCGTGGTCGGGCAGTAACGCCGTACCGACGGCCTTCAGGCTCAACGGTACGACCTGCAACGTCGACGCGGAGCCCACCCCGACCCCGACGCCGACTCAGCCGCCCGCCACCGGCTCGGCCCCGGCCCTGCACGTCTCCGGGACCAAACTCGTGGACGCCGGCGGCACGGCCCACCGCCTCCTCGGCGTGAACCGCTCCGGCGGCGAGTTCATGTGCGTGCAGGGCTACGGCATCTGGGACGGCCCGGTGGACGACGCGGCGATCAAGGCGATCGCCGACTGGAAGGCCGACACGGTCCGCATCCCGCTCAACGAGGAGTGCTGGCTGGGCCTTTCCAACGTCAAACCCGAGTACGCGGGCGCCAACTACATCAACGCCGTCAAGGAGCTGGTGACCCGGGTCGAGTCGTACGGCCTGACCCCGGTCCTCGACCTCCACTGGTCCTACGGCCAGTACACCGGAAACTCGGCCGGCTGCTCCGACGTGCACGCCACCTGCCAGAAGCCGATGCCGGACGCGCAGTACAGCCCGTCCTTCTGGTCCTCGGTGGCCGGCACCTTCAAGGACGACCAGGCGGCCGTGTTCGACCTGTTCAACGAGCCGTACCCGGACCGGGCGACCTCGACCGTCACCCAGGCCTGGGAGTGCTGGCGGGACGGCGGCACCTGCTCCGGGATCGGCTACCAGGTCGCCGGCATGCAGGACCTGGTGGACGCCGTCCGGGGCGCCGGCGCGAAGAACGTCATCATGATCGGCGGGCTCGCGTACTCCAACGACCTCGGTCAGTGGCTGACGTACAAGCCCACCGACCCGGCCGGCAACCTCGTCGCCGCCTACCACGGCTACAACTTCAACACCTGCGCGAGCGAGAGCTGCTGGAACTCCACGCTCGCTCCGGTCGCGGCCCGAGTTCCCCTGGTTGCAGGGGAGATCGGCGAGAACACCTGCTCGCACGCCTTCGTCGACCAGGTCATGAAGTGGTTCGACGACCGCAGCCTCTCCTACCTGGGCTGGACCTGGAACACCTGGGACTGCTCCTCGGGCCCGTCCCTGATCTCCGACTACAGCGGCACGCCCACGGCGTACGGCGCCGGACTGCGCGACCACCTACGGGCCGTCAACCCGTAGCCACACCCACCGAAGAAGAAGGAACCCGCACTCATGAGTCGTACCAGAACAGCGGTACTGGCCGCCCTGGCGCTCGTCGCCGGGGTGTCGGGTCCGGCGGTCGCCGTGACCCCCTCCGCCCAGGCGGCGATCTCCGCGATTCCCTGCACCGTCGACTACAAGATCCAGAACGACTGGGGCGCCGGCTTCACCGCCGCCGTCACCGTCACCAACAACTCGGCCGCGAAGTCGAGTTGGGCGGTGAAGTGGTCGTACGCCGGGAACCAGCAGGTGACCAGCTACTGGAACAGCAAGATCGCGCAGAGCGGCACCGCCGTGACCGCGAGCAACGAGACCTACAACGGCACCCTGGCGACCGGCGGTTCGGTCAGCTTCGGGTTCAACGGGTCGTACAGCGGGACGAACGCGGTCCCCACCGCCTTCACCCTCGACGGCGTCACCTGCAACGTCGACGACGGCAGCGGTGGGGGAGGCGGTGGCGGCAACGGCGGTGGCACCGGGACCCGCGTCGACAACCCGTACGCCGGTGCCAAGGTGTACGTGAACCCGGAGTGGTCCGCGAAGGCCGCCGCGGAGACGGGCGGCAGCCGGATCTCCAACCAGCCCACCGGCGTCTGGCTCGACCGGATCGCCGCGATCAACGGCACCAGCACCAGCATGGGCCTGCGCGCCCACCTCGACGCGGCGCTCGCCCAGCAGGGCAGTGGCCAGGAGGTGGTCCAGCTGGTCGTCTACGACCTGCCCGGACGCGACTGCGCGGCCCTCGCCTCCAACGGCGAACTCGGCCCGACGGAGATCGACAAGTACAAGACGCAGTTCATCGACCCGATCGCGGCGATCCTCTCCGACAGCAAGTACGCCTCGCTGCGGATCGTCACCACGATCGAGATCGACTCGCTGCCCAACCTGGTCACCAACACCGGCAGCCGCGCCACCGCCACCGCCAACTGCAACACCATGCTGGCCAACGGCAACTACGTGAAGGGCGTCGGCTACGCCCTCGCCAAGCTCGGCGCGATCCCCAACGTCTACAACTACCTCGACGCCGGCCACCACGGCTGGCTCGGGTGGGACGACAACTTCGCCCCCGCGGCCAACATCTTCAAGCAGGCGGCCACCAGCGAGGGCGCGACCGTCGACGACGTGCAGGGCTTCATCACCAACACGGCCAACTACAGCGCCCTGAAGGAGAACAACTTCACCATCAACGACACGGTGAACGGCACCTCCGTGCGCCAGTCCAAGTGGGTCGACTGGAACCGGTACGTCGACGAGCTGTCCTTCGCCCAGGCCTTCCGCACCGAACTGGTCTCGGTCGGCTTCAACTCCGGCATCGGCATGCTGATCGACACCTCCCGCAACGGCTGGGGCGGCAGCGCCCGCCCGGCCGGCCCCGGCCCGACCACCAGCGTGGACGCGTATGTCGACGGCGGCCGCTACGACCGCCGGATCCACGTCGGCAACTGGTGCAACCAGGCCGGAGCCGGCCTCGGCGAGCGCCCGCAGGCCAGTCCGGCAGCCGGGATCGACGCCTACGTCTGGATGAAGCCTCCGGGTGAGTCCGACGGCTCCAGCACCGCCATCCCGAACGACGAGGGCAAGGGCTTCGACCAGATGTGCGACCCGACGTACACGGGCAACGCCCGCAACGGCAACAACATGTCGGGCGCCCTGCCGAACGCGCCGCTGTCCGGGCACTGGTTCTCCGCCCAGTTCCAGCAGCTGATGGCGAACGCGTACCCGCCGTTGTCGTAAGCGCCGGGTGAGGTCGGATCGAAGCTGCGGGCCCGTCGGTGGCTGGTCGCGCCCGCGCGGCGGAGCCGCACACAGGTACAGCCCCGCGCCCCTTTCGGGGCGCGGGTGTGCGCCGGGGTCAGTCCGTCATGGACAGGCCCCGGCGGACCGCACGCTCGACCGGGGAGTGGTTGCCGTCCGGGCGGTCCAGCTCCAGCGGTGCCCGCAGGTACAGCGGGGGCTGGGCCAGGAAACGGGGACGGGTGCCGTGGTTCGGCTGGGCGGCATGGACCAGGAAGGGATGGCAGAGGTAGACGTCGCCCGGGTGCCCGGTGGCGTAGGCGAGCGGGCGGTGCGCGGACGCCGCGTCGACCTTCTGGCCGAGTTCGTGGAGGGTGGCGCCCCGCTCGCCGTACGGCTCCAGGATCCGCGGCACGTCCAGGTGCGAGCCGACCCGGATGCGGGTCGGCGCGTCCTCCTCGGTCACCTCGCTGAACAGGAACAGCATCAGCAGGGCCCGCTCACGGGACCACACGTTGGCGTACCACTCGGTGGCGCCCTCCGGCATGAAACTGGTGTCGATGTGCCAGCCCGCGTCGTCCGGCTCCTCCTCGTGCGGAAACCGCAGCGGGAAGGCGCCCAGCGAATATCGTGGGTCCCAGCGGCGCGCACCGACCAGCAGGTCGAACGCGTCATGAAGGGCCTGGGAGTTGGGGGCGGCGGCGAAGGGGCCGTCCGCCTTGCCGCCCACCCAGACCACCGGGTCCTTCCAGGTGCCCGGGTCCTCGGGGTCGTATCCCGTCTCGCGCCAGAGCAGCCGGGCGCACCCTTCGGCGACGCGCTGCGGGAACGCGCCCTCGATCTTCACGAAACCGTCGGTCAGGAAGCGCTCGACCAGCTCGTCGTCCATGCGCTCATCGTGGCGCGTCCACCTTGCCGTCCGCATCCGGTTTTTTGCCGCACCGGCAACAGGGCTGGCCTCCGGGCGGTGCGCCGTCGCACCCTGGCGGCACCCGGACGAGAGGCTGACCCCATGGCGCACGACCACCACACCACGGACACCCACAAGCACACCCGCACCCACGACCACGACCACGCTCACTCCCACACCGACATCGACTGGGCCGAGATGGCCGGTCATCTGGAGTCGCAGGCGGAGCTCTTCGCGCCGCTGTACGAGAGTGTGCTGAGCTGGCTCGGCAAGGAGGTCACCGAGCCGGGGCTGGTCGTCGACGTCGGCAGCGGGCCGGGAGTGGTGTCGTGTCTGTTCGCCGAGGCGTTCCCGGGCGCGCGGGTGCTGGCCGTGGACGGCAGCGAGCCGCTCCTCGACCGGGCCAGGGCCCGCGCCGAGCGGCTGGGCGTGGCCGACCGCTTCGGCGTGCTCGCCGGTGAACTTCCCGGTGCGCTGGACGAGCTGGACTACCCGGCCGACCTGCTGTGGGCCGGGCACAGCCTGCACCACCTCGGCGACCAGCGGGCCGCGCTCACCGCATTCGCCGAGCGGCTGGCGCCCGGCGGCACGCTGGCCGTCCTCGAAGGGGGCCTGCCCAGCCGTTTCCTGCCCCGCGACATCGGCATCGGCCGCCCCGGGCTCCAGGCCCGCCTGGACGCGCTGCAGGAGGAGTGGTTCGCGCAGATGCGCGCCGAACTGCCCGGCTCGGTCGCCGAGACCGAGGACTGGCCGACACTGCTTGCCTCCGCCGGCCTCAAGCACGCGCGTACCCGCAGCTTCCTGATCGACCTGCCCGCGCCCGCCTCCGACCGGGCCCGCGCCTACGCCGTCGAGATCTTCTCCCGCTTCCGCGACACCCTCACCGACGAGCTCCACGCCGAGGACCGCGCCACCCTGGACCGCCTCCTCGACCCCACCGACCCGGCGAGCCTGCACCGCAGGTCCGACCTGTTCGTCCTCGGCGCCCGCACGGTGCACACGGCGGTACGGCCTGCCTAGGCGACGGTGCCGGCCGTCGAGGCCGAGCACCGTGCCGTACAGCCGGTCCACCTTCAGCCGGACGACCACCCGGCGCTCGGCAGCCACCGGCGCCTGCCCGCACGACACGCCCTGAACCCGGTGCAGCCGGCCCGGCCGGGCTCAGGTGCCGCCGGAGAGGGAGGTGTGGTCCGCCGCCGCGCGTACGGCCGGGATCAGGTCTGCGGCTCGTTCGAGCTGGTCGAGGTGGGAGGCGAGGCCCAGGGCGCCGAGGCGTACGACGATGTGCCGGGCGCCGGCTGCGACGTACCGTCCGAGGCGCTCGCGCACCTGGTCGGCGGAGCCCGTGACAACTGCCTGGATCTTCTCCAGTTCCTCCAGCGGCATGCCGTACGCGGCCCGTGCGTAGCCGTCCAGTGCGCGGCGGCCGCTCTCGACGTCGTCGTCGATCCGTACCGAGACGAACAGCGCGGGGGTGATGTCCGCGGCGGCGCGTCCGGCATCGGCCGCTGCTCCGTGGATGTCGCGGAGGCCGGATGCGTAGTCGGCCGGATCGGGTGGGTAGGGCAGCCAACCGTCGTACATCCGACCGGTGCGGGCCAGCGCCGCAGGGGTCGCGCCGCCGAGCCAGACGGGCGGGCCGCCGGGCCGGAACGGCTTGGTCGTGGGCGGGATGTCGTCGAACCGGAGGATCTCGCCGTGAAAGGCACCGGCACCGCCCCACAGGGCCCGCCACAGGGCGACGGTCTCGTCCAGGCGGGCGAAGCGCCTGCCCCACGGCAGCTCGGACAGCGCGTAGAGGGGCCGTCCGAAGCGGCCGGGGAAGCCGGCGCCGACGGTCACGACGAGTCGGCCTCCGGACAGCAGGTCGATCGATGCGAGGGACTGGGCTGCCTGGACGGGACGACGGAGGAACGGCATCAGTGCCGCCGTACCCAGCGTCACGTTCCCGGTCGCGGGAGCGAGCGCGGCCAGCATCGTGAGCGCCTCGATGCGTGGGCTGACGAGGGAGTCGTTGACGAAGAGCGAGGAGAAGCCGAGCCGTTCGGCCCGGCGGCCGAGGGAGACCAGCTCGCGAGGGTCGTCGGCCGGGCCCCACTGGGCGGTTCCGGTCGGAAGCAGTACACCGATGTCCATGTCGGCGATGTTCACGAGCGACGGGAACGGGGGCAATTCCCTGCAGGGAATGGCCGGGACTCTCCGGCACCGTTAGAACAGGCGGGTGGACTTCTCCCGTGCGCTCCGCGAACGTCGTACCCGCCGTCATCTCAGCCAACTCGAGCTGGCGCTCAGGGCGGGCACCACCCAACGACACCTCAGCTTCATCGAGTCCGGCAGGTCCGTCCCCGGCCGGAACATGGTCGTGCGCCTGGCCGAGTCGCTGGAACTGCCGTTGCGGGAGCGCAACGAACTGCTGACGGCCGCCGGATACGCCCCCGCCTACCCCGAGAGCGCGTTCGGCGACCCGGCGCTGGCTCCCGTGCGCACGGCGATCGACCACATCCTGCGCGGGCATCTGCCGTATCCGGCGCTGGTGGCGGACCGCGGCGGTGGCCTGATCGCCGCGAACGCCGCGTTCGGCCTGATCACCGAGGGAGCGGCGGCCCACCTGGTGGGCGAGGGCACGAACATCTACCGCCTCGCCCTGCACCCCGACGGCGTGGCCCCCCGCATCGTCAACCTCGCCGAATGGGCGCGCCACATCCTGGCCGGCCTCGGTCACCTGGAGGAGCTGCGCTCCGAACTCACCGGATACGTACCCGACCTGGAGCCGTCCGCCGGGGCGCTGGGCTTCGCGGTTCCGCTCCGTCTGCGGTCGTCGTACGGCGAGCTGCGCCTGATGACGACCGTGACGACCTTCGCCACGGCCGTCGACGTGACACTCGCCGAACTGAAGCTGGAGGCGTTCCTGCCGGCCGACCCCGCGACGGCGGAGGCGCTCCTGACAGCCGCCGGACCCACGGCACCCTCTGCTGTCGCGGGCCGGGCCGCCGGGAACACGTAACACGTAGTCGGCCCCGGCGTTCCAGGCGGACGGGATCCTGCCCGCGGCGAGCACCGCGACGGCTCCGTGCGGCCGGAGGCGATGCGCCGCAACGGCCCGGTACCGTGCGGTACCGGGCCGTCCGCCCTCCCCGGGCCGGCGGCAGGGCGGAAGCGCCTCGGTCAGTTGTTCGCCAGGAACTGCTTCGCCAGCGAGTCGCCGAGGGTCACCGCCGCGCTGTGGCTCTCTATGGGGGACACCTTGGAGTTCTTGAACAGGATGTAGGTCACGCCGGAGTCGGCGCCGCCGGTCGCCGGGTCGGGGTCGATGCCGAGCGCCTTGGCGGTGGCGTACGACGCCTCGCCGATGATCTTCGTGGGGCCGGTGTCGCCGACCACCGCGTACTCGACCTTGTTGTTGTAGATCACGGCGACCACGCCGCCGCCCTTGATGCCGGCGCCGGAGTAGTTCCAGATGCTGCTGGAGCTGGGGACCACGATGTACGGCAGCGACTCGGCCTTCAGCGGCTTGCCGTCGGACTGGTGGAACGCGGTGTCGTCCTGGTACCAGGGGTCGCGGTCCTCGTTGCAGTTGGTGGTGCGCTGGCCGTCGCAGTCGATGTCCATGTCGGCCTTCCAGAAGACCGCGCCGTTCTTTCCGCAGACGGGGATCGTGGCCGAGGTCTCGTCGTCGGTCTTGTACTTGCCGCTGGAGATCTGGGAACAGGACGTCACCTTGGCGAGCAGGTCGGCCGCGCTGACCGAGCCCTCCTGGGCGGACTTCGGGACGGCGCCGGACGCGCTCGCGGGCAGTACTCCGGCGGCGAGCAGTGCGGCCCCGGAGGCCGCGGCAAGGGTCAGTGTTCGGATGCGCACTGTGGGGGGTCCCCTTCTGTTAGGAAAGTTTCCTGACCGGGTGTCGTACAAGGTGGACCCGGCTGCATGTCCGCGTCAACCCCTGGATGTCAACTCGGTGATTTCTTGCGCATTGCGGTGATTTGTCAGCCGGGGAAGACTGGTGGGGCAGGACATTCCGGATATTTGCGCAGGAGCCGTGCGGAGGGTCGGCGGTGGCTCCGGTGGCTCCTGGAAGGCGAGGGGTCATGTTCGTACGCGCGGTGTACGTCACCGGCGATCCGGCGAAACTCGAGGCGGCCGTCAGGGCGCTGAACAGCGAGGGGCGCGAACTGCTCGAAGAACGTCCCGAGTACCGGGGCGCGGGCGTCTTCATCGACCGGGAGCTGGGCAAACTGCTCGCGGTCAGCTGGTGGGGCACCGAGGCGGCCCGGCGCAACAGCGACCAGGTGATGCGCGAGCGGCGCAGGCCGATGCTGGAGCCGTTCGCGGGCACCGTCGCCGTCGAGAACTACGAGGTCGCCGTCTACCGTGCCGTGCAGCAGCCGAGAACGGGCGGTGGTCTGCGTTCCACCCGGGTGGAGTTCGACCCTGCCGACACGGATCTGTTCGCCGAGACCTTCCGCTCCTCGGCGGTCCCCCGGCTGGAAGGACTGCCCGGCTTCGCCCAGTGCTCCCTGTTCGTCGACCGGCAGCGGGGCCGGGGCATGGCCGGCTCGCTCTTCGTCGACCGCGCCTCGATGGCCGCCTCGCGTGCCGGACAGGCCGAGGCCCGGCGCGCGGACGCCGCCAAGGCGCGCGTGACCGTGGTCGGCCTGGAGGAGTTCGAGGTCCTGCACGCGGACGTCCGCGCCGGCTGACCCGCCCCGCGCGGGAGTCCGGGAACACGAACGGCCGTCCCGCCCCGTGCAGGGCGGAACGGCCGTTCGCGGGCCGGGCTCCGGCTCAGCCCACGTCGAAGGTGGCCGGGTCCGGACCGATGCGCCGGTCCTCGTTGAGCGCGCTGATCGCCGCGAGGTCCTCGGTGTCCAGGCCGAAGTCGAACACCTGGATGTTCTCCCTGATCCGGGACGGGGTCACGGACTTCGGGATCACGACGTTGCCGAGCTGGACGTGCCAGCGCAGCACGACCTGGGCCGGGGTGCGGTTGTGCTTCTGCGCGATCGCGACGATCGCCGGGACCTCCAGCAGGCCCTTGCCCTGGCCGAGCGGCGACCAGGCCTCGGTGGCGATGCCCTGCTCCTCGTGGAACTCCCGGGCCGCGTGCTGCTGCAGGTGCGGGTGCAGCTCGATCTGGTTGACCGCCGGGATGACGGAGGTCTCCGCGATCAGCCGCTCCAGGTGCTCCGGAAGGAAGTTGGAGACACCGATCGCCTTGACACGGCCGTCCGCGTGCAGCTTCTCGAACGCCTTGTACGAGTCGGTGTACTTGCCCCGGGCCGGCAGCGGCCAGTGGATCAGGTACAGGTCCAGGTAGTCCAGACCCAGCTTCGCCAGCGACACGTCGAAGGCGCGCAGCGTGGCCTCGTACCCGTGGTCGGCGTTCCAGAGCTTGGTGGTGACGAAGATGTCCTCGCGCGGTACGCCGGACGCGGCGATCGCCTTGCCGGTGCCCTCTTCGTTGCCGTAGATCGCCGCTGTGTCGATGCTGCGGTACCCGGCCTCCAGCGCCGTGGCGACGGCCCGCTCGGCCTCGTCGTCGGGCACCTGCCACACGCCGAAGCCCAGCTGGGGCATCTCGACGCCGTTGTTGAGGATTTTCGGGGGGACCTTGCTGCTCACGAGCTCTCGATCCTTAGGTTGTCGACAGGTGGTACTCCCATCGTCAACGATCACCGGCCCCGACGCATTCCTGACCGCGGAATCCGCCGGAACTGACCGGTGGGTCAGCCGCCGCGGGCGGAGATTGGCCGGAAATGCATCCGACGTTATGGGTCCGGACCATTGACCGGGACCCGCCACTGCCGAGACTCTGGTGCGCATCGTCGGACGTATCGCTGAACCCGGTCCAGGGATGTGAACATCTCTGTGGGTTTCCCGATCGATCCCTGTGAACGAGAAGTCTCACTCTGCGCTCTGAGACCCCCCAACCTCAGGAAAGCAGGTACCCACCCCATGAACGAGACGACCTCCGAGGACCGTCAGCCGGCCCCCGCCGCCCCGCAGACATCGGATGAAAAGGACTGGCGGAGCCCTGGCTACCACATCGTGGAGACCGCCCTGGAAGTGACCGGCTACGCACTCGGCGACCGCTGATCCGCCCTGGGCGGGCCACCATGACCGTCACTGCCACCACCGTCCACCCGGCGACGGACCCCGGCCCCTGGCTGGTCGCGGAGTTCACCGAACGGCTGCGCGCCGTCACCGCAGACCGGTACCACGACCGCCACCCCTTCAACCAGCGCATGCACCGGGGCGAGTTGACCCCGGCCGAACTGCGCCGCTGGATCACCAACCGGTTCCACTACCAGCGGCACATCCCCGTCAAGGACGCCCTGATCCTCGCCAAACTCGACCGGCCCGAGCTGCGCCGTCCTTGGCTGCGCCGTATCCGCGACCACGACGGCACCGCCGACGGCGAGGGCGGCATCGAGCGCTGGCTGTGCCTCGGCGAGGCCGCCGGGCTCCCTCGCGAACAGCTGTGGGACAGCTCCCGGGTGCTGCCCGGGGTGCGCTTCGCGGTCGAGGGGTACGTCACCTTCTGCCGCCTGCGCCCCGCCCTGGACGCGGTCGCCGCCTCCCTCACCGAACTGTCCGCACCCGGTCTGATGCGCACCCGCATCGCCGCCTTCGAACACCACTACCCGTGGATCGACCCGGCCGGCCTCGGCTACTTCCGTACCCGCGTCGACCAGGGTGCCCGGGACGGCGCGGAGGCCCTCGCGCTGGTCCTGTCCTGGGCCCGCACCCGCGAGCAGCAGCAGCGCGCCGTCGCCGCGCTCGCCTACAAGTGCGAGGTCCTGTGGGCACTGCTCGACTCCGTGGACCGGGGGGACACCGTCGGCTGGGGCGACGCCCCGGACGGCGGCGGGCCATGACCTGGCGGCCCGCCCTCGCCCGCACGGCCGTGCTGCGCCACGACCGGGTCCGCGGCACCGACCTGTTGCTGCTGCCCGAGCGGGTGGTCGTGCTGCACGGCCGGGCGGGCGGCGTGCTCCGGCTGTGCGACGGCAGCCGGGCGGTGTCCGAGATCGTCGCCGAACTGTCCGAGGCGTTCCCGGGCGCCCCGGTCGCCGCCGAGGTCCCGGAGTTCCTGACCGCGTTACGGAAGGAGGGATGGCTGCGATGACGACCGCGGAGCCGGGCGGACCCGCGCCGCCCTGGGCACTGCTCGCCGAACTCACCCACGCCTGTCCGCTCCGCTGCGGCTATTGCTCCAACCCCGTCCGACTGATCGGTCGGTCAGCGGAGCTGTCCACCGCGCAATGGGCGGAGGTGTTCCGGCAGGCCGCTGAACTGGGCGTCGTCCAGACCCATCTGTCCGGCGGCGAGCCGCTGCTCAGGCGCGACCTGCCCGAGCTGGTCGCAGCCGCCGACGCCGTCGGCCTGCACACCCAGCTCGTCACCAGCGGGCTCGGGCTGACCGGGCGGCGGCTGGACGGACTGGTCGAGGCCGGGCTGCGCGCGGTGCAGCTGTCCGTGCAGCACGCGCAGCCGACGGCCGCCGAACGCATCGCCGGTGCCCGTTCGTTCGCGGCCAAGGAACGCGCGGCCGGGCTGATCCGGGCGGCGGGCCTGCCCTTCGGCCTGAACGTCGTCCTGCACCGGGGCAACCTGGACGCCGTCGAGGACCTCATCGCGCTCGGCGTGGCCTGGGGCGCGGACCGGATCGAGTTGGCCAACACCCAGTACCACGGCTGGGCCGCCCGCAACCGTGCGGCCCTGCTGCCACTGCCGGGACAGGTCGAGCGGGCCCGCGAGGCGGTCCTGCACTGGCGCCGGCGCCTGGACGAACCGGAGCTGGTCTGGGTCGCCCCCGACCTCCTCACCGGCACGGCGAAACCCTGCATGGGCGGCTGGGGCCGGATCTCGCTCACCGTCACCCCCGACGGCACCGTCCTGCCCTGCCCGGCCGCCGCCACTCTGCCCGGCCTCGACCCGCCCAGCGTCAGGGATCGTCGACTCGCCTGGATCTGGCGGGAGTCGAAGGCCTTCAACACCTACCGGGGGGAGTCCTGGATGCGCGAGCCCTGCCGCGGCTGCGCCCTGCGCACGACCGACTTCGGCGGCTGCCGCTGCCAGGCGTACGCGCTCACCGGAGACGCCCGCAACACCGACCCGGCCTGCCGCCACGCCCCCGACCACCACCTCGTACCCCTGCGGCGGAGCTCTGAGGCCGCCGTCCCCAGAGAAGCCCCAAGAGCAACACCAAGAGCAACACCAAGAGCAACACCAAGAGAAGCACCAGGAGAAGCCTCCAGCGAGGCCCTTGCAGAAGAAGGAGGACCATGAAACGCCTGCGAGTCGCCCTCGCGGCCGTCGCCCTGACCACCGCCCCCCTGGTCGCGCTCCCCGCGGCCGTACCCCCGCCCGCCGCCGCGGCAGCCGCGGCCGTCGTGCCGACCAGTCCGGCCGCCGCCACCGACTGGTCCACCGCGGTCGTCGACTCCACCATGGCCCGCTACACCCCGAGCACCATCGGCGGCTGGTCCTACCCCGTCGGCCTCTACCTCTACGGCCAGTACCTCACCTACCGGCGCACCCACGACCCCCGCTACCTCACCTACATCAAGAGCTACGTCGACCGGTTCGTGAAGAGCGACGGCTCCATCGACCAGTCCTTCAACAGCCTGGACAGCATGCAGGCGGGCCGGCTCCTGGTGATCCTGCACCACGAGACCGGCCAGGACCGCTACCGCAAGGCGGCCAAGAAGATCCGCGACCGCCTGAACACCTACCCGCGCACGAGCGACGGCGGGTTCTGGCACGCGGACAACTCCAGCCGCGCCCATCAACTCTGGGCGGACGGCGTCTACATGGTGAACCCGTTCCTCGTCGAGTACGGCAGGGAGTTCGGCGACAGCGCGTACACCGACGACGAGGCGGCCAGGCAGCTCGCCGTCTACGGCGGCCACCTCCAGGTCTCGAACGGCCTGCTCAAGCACGCCTACGACGAGTCGAAGACCGCGAGCTGGGCGGATCCGGCGACCGGGCTCGCGCCCGAGCACTGGTGCCGGGCCGTCGGCTGGTACGCGATGGCGATCGTCAACGTGCTGGACGCGATCCCGGCGAACCAGCCCCGCCGCCCGCAACTCCTGGGCATCTTCCAGAAGTTGGCGGCCGGCCTGGAGCGGTACCAGGACCCGGCGACCGGCCGCTGGTTCCAGGTGATCGACAAGGGCGGCCGGAGCGACAACTGGACCGAGACCTCCTGCTCCAGCATGTTCACCTACGCCCTTTCACGCGGCGCCCGGCAGCACTACCTCGACCCGCACTACGCGGACGTCGCCCGCCGCGGCTACCAGGGCGTGCTCGCCGAGCTGTCCGTCGGCGCGGACGGCCGCACCGACCTCGCCGGGATCTCGATCGGCACCAACGTCGGCGACTACGCGTACTACGTCGGCCGCACCCGGGCCACCGACGACTTCCACGGTCTCGGGGCCTTCCTGATCATGAACGAACAACTGCGAGGTGATTCAGTGTCATGAGCACAACATCCAGAAGGGCGGTGCTGGGAGCCGCGCTCGCCGGAGCCGCGGGAGCGGCCGTCGGGCTGCCCGCGATCCCCGCGCACGCGGCGTCCTGGCAGCTCAAGTGGCAGCCGTCGGCGAGCAGTGACGGGCTCGGCGCCTTCGAGACCGTCGAGGACGACCGCGCCGACTCGCACCCCGCCGGGCACCCGCACATCTTCGCGACGGGGAACAACTGGCGCTTCAACGTGCACACGGTCGACCGGGACACCTCGACCGACCGCCAGCGCCAGGAGGTCACCGGCCTGCGCAACGGCAGCGGCAGCGACTACCTCAAGTGGAACCAGGGCCAGACCTGGCGGGTGACGTACTCGATGTACATCCCGAGCTCGCTGAAGGCGACCACCACCTTCACCCACATCATGCAGATGAAGCAGCCCGGCAGCGGCACCTCGCCGATCGTCGTGCAGTCGCTGCGACGCGTGAACGGCAAGCAGACCATCGAGCTGAAGCTCGCCATCGACGACATCCTCGTCGGCCGCACCGACCTCGACCCGCTGCACGACACCTGGACCGACGTCGACTTCCAGATCAAGGTCGGCAACGGCTCGGCGGGTTCGGTCCGCTGGATCCTCAAGTCCGGCGGCGCCACCGTGATCGACGCCTCGAAGACCGGCGTCGACACCTTCCTGGCCGACCGGGTCCGCCCGAAGTGGGGCATCTACCGCTCCCTCGGCGACGCCTCGGGCTCGCTCCAGGACACCTATCTCCTGCTCACCAACCTCCGCGGCTACCAACAGGTGTGAGGAACCGCCACCATGACACCCCCCACCGCCGAGCGGCACCGTGCCGCCGCCATCGTCCTCTTCGTCCTCGCCGTCGTCCTCGGGCTCGCCCACCCCGCGGCCCTCGCCGCCCCACAGGCCGCCGCCCCGCACGCCGGCGCCGTCTACGACGTCCGTGACTACGGCGCCAAGGGCGACGGCTCCACCAACGACTCCCCGGCCGTCGACAAGGCCGTCACGGCCGCGAACGCGGCGGGCGGCGGCACCGTCCGCTTCACCGCCGGCACCTACAAGTCCAAGAACACCATCCACATGAAGAGCCATGTGACGCTCCAGCTCGACAAGGGCGCCACCCTCCAGGGCTCCAGCGCGGACACCTACGACAAGGCCGAGTCCAACCCGAACGACGCCTACCAGGACTACGGCCACAGCCACTTCCACGACGCGATGATCTACGGCGACCGGCTCGCCGACATCGGCTTCGTCGGGCAGGGCGTCATCGACGGCGCGGGCAACCTGATCACCGGGAACCCGAAGACCGGCGAGGCCGACAAGA
The DNA here is from genome assembly GCF_044769305.1 of Streptomyces sp. NPDC090499. Classification (NCBI taxonomy): domain Bacteria; kingdom Bacillati; phylum Actinomycetota; class Actinomycetes; order Kitasatosporales; family Streptomycetaceae; genus Streptomyces; species Streptomyces sp. NPDC090499. Next base: position 51,488 of record NZ_JBIVXP010000002.1, on the reverse strand, counting down.
TCATCTCGCTGACCCGGTGCGACGGCCTCCGGATCGGCGACGGCCTCACCCTCCGCCGCGGCGGCCACTTCGCGGCCCTCGTCAACGGCTGCAACGACGTGACGTCCGACCACCTGACCATCGACACCGCGAGCGACCGCGACGGCTGGAACGTCATCTCCACGACGAACGCCACGATCACCAACGCCACCATCCACGCCAACGACGACGCCCTGGTCTTCAAGAGCGACTACGCGCTCGGCGCCAAGCTGCCCAACGGGCATGTGCGGGTGAGCGGTTCGACACTGGGCGCCAAGTGCTGCAACGCCCTGATGTTCGGCTCCGAGACCTGCGGCGACTTCTCGGACTACCGGTTCGAGAACATCCGCATCGACGGCGCCGACAAGTCCGGCCTCGGCATGGTCTCCATGGACGGTGCGAAGATCTCCGACGTCCACTACCGCGACATCACGATGACGAACGTGCACTCGCCGATCATGGAGAAGATCGGGACCCGGAAGCGATGCGGGAACAGTCCCGGCGTCGGATCGATCAGCGACGTCACGTACGACGACATCACCGCCACCGGCAACAATCCCTCCTTCAGCCCGACCCTGTGGGGCGAGAGCGGCCACCGCATCAGCGGGGTGACCTTCGACAACGTCGACATCACGGTCCCCGGCGGCAACGGCACCATGTCCACCGGCGTGCCCAGCAACGACCCGAACGACTACAACCCCAAGGCCATCGGCACCCGGCCCGCCTACGGCTGGTACCTGCACAACGCCGACGACGTCCAGTTCACGGACAGCAGCGTGAAGTTCGCCGCGAACGACGGCCGTCCGGCCCTCATCGCCAACGCGGCGAGCGATCTGCGCCTCACCCGATTCACCGCCCAGAAGGGCAGCGACTCCCCGTACGACGTCGGCCTCCAGGACGTCACGGGCGCCTGTCTGACGGACAGTCACAACAGCTCGGGCGGCGCGCTGCGTGTCTCCGGCAGCCAGGACTGCACGGCGGCCGCGCGGCCGCTCGACCTGGAGAACCCCCGCCAGGACTTCCTCCGCAACTCCGTCGGCGGGCTGTTCCTGCACTGGGGCGAGCGCACCGCGCCCGCCCACACCAGCTGCACGGCCTGGGAGAACGACGCCACGAACGGCGGCTGGACCCCGGACTACTGGGTGAACGAGGCCCAGAAGCTGCACACCCAGTACCTGGTCCTCGCCACCTTCCACAGCCGCCTCGGTTACGCTCGCCCCTGGCCGTCGAAGATCCCCGGCTCCTGCTCCACCAAACGGGACTTCCTCGGCGAGCTGATCGCCGCCGCCAAGGCCAAGGACATGAAGGTCATCCTCTACATGACCAACGACCCCCAGTGGCACGACGAGGGCGGCCACGAGTGGCTGGACTCCGCCGCGTACTCGGCCTACAAGGGCAAGAACGTCGACCTGACCACCAACGACGGCTTCGGGCAGTTCAGCTACGACAACTTCTTCGAGGTCATGGACCGCTATCCCGACCTCGGCGGCTTCTGGATCGACAACGACAACGCGTACTGGGAGAGCCACGACCTCTACCAGCAGATCTACGAGAAGCGCCCGAACTACACGCTCAGCAACAACAACGAGGACACGCCGATCATGGACATGATCAGCAATGAGCAGAAGACGGGGATGACACCGGCCTACGACTACCCGCAGGCCGTCTACACCGCCCAGCCCCGGCTGACCGAGGCCGACTTCAAGCTGCCCTCGACCGGTGCCTGGTGGTACGACGGCTCCGACCCGTCCGTCGACAAGATGCTCACCCTCGGCCGCCTCGTCACCAACGCGGGCTCCTCGGTGAAGGCCCTGATGGCCGAGACCGCCCAGGTCAACGGCAAGTTCCCGGCGAACCAGGCCGCCTTCAACAACTTCGCCAACTCCTACCTGAACCCCATCTGGGAGTCCCTGCACGGTACCGAGGGCGGCGGGTACCTGTACGGCGGCCTCAAGCCCGGCTTCTGGAACGACGGCGCCCACGGCGTGACCACGATCGCCAAGGACGACCCGGACCGCCAGTACGTCCACGTCCTGACCCCGCCGTCGACCAGCACCCTGCGGATCCGCGACAACGGCTACCGCATCGCCTCGGTCAGCGACCTCCGCACCGGCAAGGCGGTCTCCTGGTCGCAGTCCGGCGGTGTGCTGACCCTCACCGGGCTCGGCGGCTGGGACCCGTACGACACCGTCTTCAAGGTCACGACGGCCGGCCGCCAGGGCATCCTCTCCGGCGTCAAGGTGACCGCGAGCGCCGCCGCGAGCGGGCACGCGGGCTCGGCAGCCGGTGACGGCGACTACCTCACCTACTGGGACAACAACAAGACCCTGCCCGTGAACCTCACCTTCGACCTCGGCTCGGCCAAGAAGGTGCAGTACATCGGCCTCAACCAGCGAGAGGACTCGGTCGCCTACGCCCGCTCGGACACCGAGCAGTCGGCGCGCATCAAGGACTACAAGGTGTACGTCAGCAACGACGGCACCACCTGGGGAAGCGCGGTCAAGTCCGGTCAGCTGCCCAGCCGCCGCGGCATCCAGGGCATCGACCTCACCGCGGCGACGGCCCGTTACGTCCGCCTGGAGGTGGACTCCACCTGGGCCGCCGCCACCGACACCACCCGCTACCAGCGACTGCGGGTCGACGAGGCGTGGATCGGCACCGCCTACGCGACACCCGCCACCGGAGGACGCCCGTGACCAGGACCAGAAACCTCACCGTGGCGGCCGCCGCGCTGCTGGTCGCGGCGGCGGTGCCGCTCCTGCGCGCCGGCGACCCGGCCCCCGCCTCCGACAACGGCCAGGCCGTGCGGCCCGCGATGGGCTGGAGCAGCTGGAGCTATGTGCGCCGGTCGCCCACCCAGGCCAAGATCGAGGCCCAGGCCGACGCACTCGCCGCGAGCGGCCTGAAGGACCACGGCTTCGTCCAGGTCAACCTCGACGACTTCTGGCAGAAGTGCGACGCGAACGGCTTCACCGTCGACTCCTACGGCCGCTGGGCCGTCGACCCCGCCAAGTTCCCCGACGGCATCAAGGCCCTCGCCGACTACGTCCACGCCAAGGGCCTGAAGTTCGGCTTCTACGTCACGCCCGGCATCGCCAAGAACGCCGTCACCAGGAACACCCCGATCGAGGGCACCTCGTACCACGCGCAGGACATCGCGGACACCTCGAAGACCGAGAAGAACTACAACTGCAAGAACATGTACTACATCGACTACGCCAAGCCGGGCGCGCAGGAGTTCGTGAACTCCTGGGCGAAGCAGTTCGCGTCCTGGGGAGTCGACTACCTGAAGATCGACGGGGTGGGCAGCCAGGACATCCCCGACGTCCAGGCCTGGTCCAAGGCGCTGCGCGTCACCGGCCGCCCCATCACCTTCGCGCTCTCCAACAACCTGGCGATCGCCGACGCCCCGACCTGGCGGTCCCTGGCCAACAGCTGGCGCACCCAGGGCGACGTCGAGTGCTACTGCGGACCCGGCGACAACGGCAGCGGCTACCCGCTCACCGACTGGTCGCACGTCTCCGCCCGCTTCAACACGGCCGCGAGCTGGCAGCAGTACGCGGGACCCGGCGGCTGGAACGACCTGGACTCGCTGGAGATCGGCAACGGCGACCAGGCGGGCCTCACCGCCGACCAGCGCCGCTCCCAGTTCACCCTCTGGGCGATGGCCGCCGCCCCGCTGCTGCTGGGCACCGACCTCACCCACCTCGACACCGTCGACAAGGCCATGCTCACCAACGACCGGCTGATCGGCGTCGACCAGGACGGGGTGGCCGCCAAGCGGATCGTGAACAGCGGGGTCAAGCAGGTCTGGAGCAAGAAGGAGAGCGACGGCCAGTACGTCGTGGCCCTCTTCAACACCGGCACCTCCGGCAGCTCCACGGTGAGCGTGGACTGGTCCCAGGCCGGCTTCACCGGCTCCGGGGACGTCACCGACCTGTGGTCCGGCTCCCACAAGGGCACCGTCGCCACCACCTACAGCGCGACCCTGCGCCCGGGAGAGACCCGGCTGATCCGCGTCCGGCCGCTCGGCTGAGGAGGACCGTCATGACACCCAGAACCCTGCTGGCCCGCGCCCTGCCGCTGGCCCTCGCCGTCCCGCTGGTCGCCCTGCTGCCGGGGACCGCGCGGGCGGCCACCGACTACCAGGCCGAGGACGCCACGATCTCCCAGGGCGCCGTCGCCACCAACCACACCGGGTACACCGGTACCGGCTTCGTCGACTACACCAACATCAAGGGCTCGTACGTGGAGTTCACGGTCGGTGCCGCCACCACCGGCACCTCCGCGCTCACCCTGCGCTTCGCCAACGGCACCGACACCGACCGGCCGCTGGACATCTCCGTCAACGGATCGGTCGTCGCCTCCGGCGTCTCCTTCCCGGCCACCGCCGACTGGAACACCTGGGCGACCAGGACGGTGAACGTCCCGCTGACCGCGGGCAGCAACAAGATCCGCGCCACCGCCACCACCGCGAACGGCGGCCCCAACCTGGACAAGGTCAGTGTCGCCGCGGCGGCCGACACCCAGGCCCCCACCCGCCCCGGCCAGCCGTCCTGCTCCGCCGTCGGCGAGGACACCCTCACCCTCGCCTGGGGCGCCGCCACCGACGACGTGGGCGTGACGGCGTACGACCTCTACGAGCACGGCAACAAGATCGGTGAGGCGGCCGGGAGTTCGACCTCGAAGACCCTGACCGGGCTGGCCCCGAACACCACCTACGACCTCACCGTCATCGCCCGCGACGCGGCCGGCAACACCTCGCCGGCCAGTCCCGTCGTCGACTGCACGACCCGGCCGAGCAGCGACAGCACCCCGCCCACCGCCCCCGGCACCCTGTCCGCGACGAACCTCACCGCGAACACCGCCGACCTCTCCTGGGGCGCGTCCACCGACGACCGGGCGGTGACCGCGTACGACGTCCGCAGCGGGGACACCGTCTACCAGACGGTCACCAGCGGCACGACCAGCACCCTCACCGGCCTCGCCTGCGACAGCCCCTACACCCTGGACGTCGTCGCCCGCGACGCGGCCGGGAACGTCTCCCAGCCCAGCAACGCCGTCACCTTCACCACCAAGGCGTGCGCCACCGACGGCGGCACCCCCTCCTCCGTCGCCACCCTCTCCAGCGGCTGGACCATCCCCTGGGGCACCTACTGGATGCCCGACGGCAAGACCGCCCTGGTCACCGAGCGGGACGACTTCCGGGTCTGGAAGGTCACCAAGGACGGGGCCAGGACCCAGGTCGGGACCGTCCCGAACGCCGTCACCACCAACGGCGAGGGTGGCCTGCTCGGCGTCGCCGTCGACCCCAAGTGGGAGACCAACCACTACGTCTACTTCATGCACACCGCGGACGAGGGCAACCGGGTCGTCCGCATGACCTACGACGGCACCAAGCTCAGCGACTACAAGATCCTGCTCCAGGGCATCAAGAAGAACCGCTACCACAACGGCGGACGGCTCCTCTTCGGCCCCGACGGCTACCTCTACGTCTCCACCGGGGAGGCCCAGACACCCGACCTCGCCCAGGACAAGAACTCCCTCAACGGCAAGATCCTGCGCATGACGACCGACGGCAAACCGGCCCCCGGCAACCCGTTCGGCAACTACGTCTACAGCCTCGGCCACCGCAACCCGCAGGGCCTCGCCTTCGACCGCAACGGGCGGCTGTGGGAGGCCGAGTTCGGCAACAGCTCCAAGGACGAGCTCAACCTCATCAAGCCGGGCGCCAACTACGGCTGGCCGACCTGCGAGGGCACCTGCTCCGTCGCCGGGATGACCAACCCCAAGGCCACCTGGAACGTCTCCGAGGCCTCCCCGAGCGGCATCGCCATCGTCCGCAACGTCGTCTACATGGCATCGCTGCGCGGCGAACGGCTCTGGCGCATCCCCATCAACGGTGACACCGAGAACGTCGGCACGCCGACGGCGTACTACGTGGGAACCTACGGCCGGCTGCGGACCGTGACCAAGGTGCCGGGCGCCGACCAGCTGTGGCTGTCCACCACCAACTGCGACAACAACGGCAACGAGCCGGACGGATCCGACAAGATCTTCCGGGTCAACATCAGTTGACAGACGGCAGTTGACGTGCCGTCAGGCCCGGTACAGGGCCTCGACCTCGTTGGCGTAGGCGTTCTCGATCGCCTTGCGCTTCAGCTTCAACGACGGGGTCAGCAAGCCGTGTTCCTCGGTGAACGGCTGGGCGAGGATACGGAACGTACGGATCGACTCGGCCTGTGAGACCAGGGTGTTGGCGGCCACCACCGCGCGCCGCACCTCGGTCTCCAGGTCGGCGTCCCGCACCAGCTGGGCCGCGGACATCTGCGGCTTGCCGCGCATCTGCAGCCAGTGCTCGACGGCCTCGGTGTCCAGGGTGACCAGGGCGGCGATGTAGGGGCGGTCGTTGCCGACGACGATGCACTGATTGACCAGCGGATGGTCGCGGACCCGCTCCTCCAGGACACCGGGGGAGACGCTCTTGCCGCCGGAGGTCACCAGGATCTCCTTCTTGCGGCCGGTGATGGTCAGGTAGCCGTCCTCGTCGAGGGAGCCCAGGTCGCCGGTGGCCAGCCAGCCGTCGTGCAGGGTGGCGTCGGTGGCCTTCTGGTTGTTGAGGTAGCCCTGGAAGACGTGGCCGCCGTGCAGCCAGACCTCCCCGTCGTCCGCGATGTGCACGGTGGAGCCCGGGACGGCCTGCCCGACCGTGCCGTACCGGGTGCGCTCGGGCGGGTTGGCGGTCGCCGCCGCCGTCGACTCGGTCAGGCCGTAGCCCTCGTAGATCTGCACACCCGCGCCGGCGAAGAACAGGCCGAGCCGGCGGTCCATCGCCGAGCCGCCGGACATCGCGTTGCGGATCCTGCCGCCCATCGCGGCCCGCACCTTGCCGTAGACGAGCTTGTCGAAGAGCTGGTGCTGCATGCGCAGCGACGCCGACGGACCGGGACCGGTGCCCCACGCCTTCGCCTCGACGGCGTCCGCGTACTTCACCGCGATCTCGACCGCCTTCTCGAACGGCCCGCCCTTGCCTTCCTTCTCCGCCTTGCGCCGCGCCGCGTTGAACACCTTCTCGAAGATGTACGGCACGGCCAGGATGAACGTCGGCCGGAACGCGGCCAGGTCGGGCAGCAGCGCGGCCGCGTGCAACTGCGGCTGGTGGCCGAAGCGGACCCCGTGCCGGATCGCCGCCACCTCCACCATGCGGCCGAAGACGTGCGCGAGCGGCAGGAAGAGCAGGGTCGAGACCTCCTCGCCCTTCTTCGCGCGGAACACCGACTCCCAGCGGGCCACCACCGTGTCCGCCTCGTACATGAAGTTCCCGTGCGACAGGACACAGCCCTTCGGGCGGCCCGTGGTGCCCGAGGTGTAGATGATCGTGGCCGTCGACTCGGGCGTGACCGCCTGCCGGTGCCGGTGCACCACCTCGTCGTCGAGGTGCGCGCCCGCGTCGTACAGCTCCTGCACCGCGCCCTCGTCGAGCTGCCACAGCTGGCGCAGCTGCGGCAGCCGGTCGATGACGGTGGCGATCGTCATCGCGTGGTCCTCGTGCTCCACGATCGCCGCCGTGCACTCGGCGTCGTACAGCATCCAGAAGCACTGCTCCGCGGACGAGGTCGGGTAGACCGGCACCACCTGGGCGCCGACGGTCCACAGCGCGAAGTCGAACAGCGTCCACTCGTAGCGGGTGCGGGACATGATCGCGACCCGGTCGCCGAACCGGATGCCACGGGCGAGCAGCCCCTTGGCGAGGGCGAGGACCTCGTCGCGGAACTCGGCGGCGGTCACGTCGCGCCACTGGCCGAGATCGTCCTTGCGGCCCAGCGCGACGTGCAGCGGGCCCGTCCGGGCATGCTCGAACACACTGTCGGCCAGACCGCCGACCGGCGGCGCCGACGCCAACGGCGGGTTGGTGAACTCGCGCAAACCCCGCTCCCCGCTCCTCGCTCCACAGTGACGGTAGTCGTGACGCTCCGCACAGCGCCGTGAAAGCTACCCCACCGGAAGACCGATCGGGAGGGGGTGCGAAAGCGAGCATTGCTCTCGTATGACCGCGCTCACGCAGGGAAAATACGCCCACATGGGGAAGGGCCGGACAGAATCCTTACGGTTCAGTAAGTTCCGGCTCCGTAATCTCCACGGAATCTGTACGACCCGATTACCGCCCCCGGCCGGTTACCGACCGGTCAGGAGCTCGGTGTCTACGTGCTCTCCTCAGACAGCGTCGAGAGGGCGGATTCTGTCACTCCGCCTGCCGCCCGGGGTGCCCTCACCAGCACCAGGACCCGTGCGCCCGCCACCGTTGCGGCGGCCCTCATGTGCGCGTCTCCGTGCTCCTTCACTCCGTCGACTGGCGTTCGCTCCGTAGGATGGCCGTCCCGCGGCCGATCGGAGCGGAGAAGAGCGGTCGCAAGGCGAAATCCGACGGGGGTTGCCGTGCTGGAGCTGAAATCCGACACGACGGATCTGCTGGACGTGCAACTGCTCTGCGCGCTGGAGGTGGACGGCCGCGCCTCCTTCAGCCGCATCGCGGCCGTCCTCGGGGTCTCCGACCAGACGATCGCCCGCCGCTACCGGCGGCTGTGCGCCGAGGCCGGGCTGCGGGTCGTCGCGGTCCGGGACGCGGAACGGCTCGGCCAGGACCAGTGGATGCTCCGGCTGCGCTGCGCGCCCGACGGCGCCACCGTCATCGCCGACGCCCTTGCCAAGCGCCCCGACACCGCCTGGATCGGGCTGGCCTCCGGCGGCACGGAGATCGTCTGCATGACGCGGCCACGCCACCCCAGCGACCACGACGACCTGCTGCTCGGCAAGCTGCCGCGGACCCCGAGCGTGGTGGAGATCCGGGCGCAGCAACTGCTGCACCGGTTCTACGGGGGGCCGACCGGGTGGGTGCGGAAGTTCCGGGCGCTGACCGAGGAACAGACGGCGGCGCTGCGGCCGGCGCTGCCGGAGGCCGACGGGCCCGCGCGGCTGGAGCCGGAGGACGCGCCGCTGCTCGCCGCCCTGGAGCGGGACGGGCGGGCGACGTATCCGGAGTTGCAGCGGGCGACGGGACGGTCCGAGTCGTCCGTGAAGCGGCGGCTGGCCGCACTGCTCGGCTCCGGGGCGGTGTACATCGACGTGGAGTACCGCGCCGAGGTGCTGGGATTCTCGAAGTCCGCGGTGCTGTGGATCACCACCACGCCGGCCGCGATGCACTCCGTGGGACAGGCGCTGGCGGCCCATGACGAGGTGGCGTCCGCCGCGGCCACCGCCGGTCCCTCGCATGTCGTGGTGACGGCGGTGCTGCGCGACACGGCGCACCTGTACGCGTATCTGAGCGGGCCGGTGGGGCGGCTGGAGGGGGTGCAGCATGTGGAGGCCATGCCGTTTTTCCGGCGGGTGAAGCAGTTGACGTACCAGGGGTTGTGGTGACGGCGCGGGCCGGTGGGGGCTGGTCGTGCCCACGCGGCGGCAGCCGCACATGGATTCAGCCCCGCGCCCCTTTGGGGGCGCCTCCGGTCAAGGCCGTCTCAAGCGGGCTCCGCTGGTCAGGATCGCTGCCGCCAGCGCGTCCGCCGCCGACTGGGCCGGTGACCGTCTCGGGCCGTGCACGAGGACGAAGTCGACCTTGCCCAGCTCCGGCAGCCCTGCCCGCTCCGGGACCCGGAACAGGCCCGGCGGGATCAGCCCCTTCGAATGGGCCATCACACCGAGGCCGGCCTGGGCCGCCGCGAGCAGGCCGCTGAGGCTGCCGCTCGTGCAGACGATGCGCCAGTCGCGGCCCTGGCGCTCCAGTGCCTCCAGGGCCAGCGCACGGGTGATGCCCGGCGGGGGATAGACGATCAGCGGGACCGGGCGCGCGGGGTCCAGACGGAGCCGCTCCGCACCGATCCACACCAGGTCGTCGTGCCAGACCAGCTCGCCCAGCGGGTCCTCGGCGCGCCGCTTGGCCAGGACCAGGTCCAGCTTCCCGGCGGCCAGCTGCTCGTGCAGGGTGCCCGAGAGCTCCACCGTCAGTTCGAGGTCCACCTCGGGGTGGTCGTGGCGGAAGCCCTCCAGGATCTCCGGCAGCCGGGTCAGGACGAAGTCCTCCGACGCGCCGAAGCGGAGCCGGCCGCGGACCCGGGTACCCGTGAAGAAGGCCGCCGCCTGCTCGTGCACCTCCAGGATCCGGCGGGCGAACCCGAGCATGGCCTCGCCGTCCTCGGTCAGCTCCACGGAGTGCGTGTCCCGGGAGAACAGCTGGCGGCCGGCCGCGTCCTCCAGGCGGCGCACGTGCTGGCTGACCGTGGACTGGCGCAGCCCGAGCCGCCGGGCGGCCTGGGTGAAGCTGAGCGTCTGGGCCACCGCAAGGAAGGTGCGCAGCTGCGAAGGGTCGTACACTCGAACATGTTATCGCGGAACGCGATGGCAGTGAGAGTGGTATACCGGATTCCCGATCAAGTGTCGGAGGAGGACGATGGAGGGGGCCCTTCCGGCCCCGGCGAGCACCGGCCCCGTCCGCCGCTACGACACCCTGACCGACCCGCAAGTGGAGCACCGTGAAACGCCTCAGCTGGCCCAGTTGGATGCCGATCGACCCGTACGTCCTGCTGTTGCTCGGGACGGTATGCCTCGCCGCGCTCCTTCCGGCCCGGGACACGGCCGCCGACGTGGCCTCCGGTGCCTCCACGGCCGCGATCGCCTTTCTCTTCTTCCTCTACGGGGCCCGCCTGTCCACCCGTGAGGCCGTCGACGGGCTGCGGCACTGGCGGCTCCACGTCACGGTCCTGGTCTGCACCTTCGTGATCTTCCCGGTGCTCGGCATGGCGGCTCGCGGTCTGGTGCCGGTCCTGCTCACCCATCCGCTCTACCAGGGCTTCCTCTTCCTGACCCTGGTGCCCTCCACCATCCAGTCGTCGATCGCCTTCACCTCCATCGCCCGCGGCAACGTGCCCGCCGCGATCTGCGCGGGGTCCTTCTCCTCGCTGATCGGCATCGTCCTCACGCCGTTGCTCGCCGCCGCGCTGCTCGGCAACAGCGGGGGCGGGTTCTCCGCCGACTCGATCGTGAAGATCGTGCTCCAGCTGCTGGTGCCGTTCGTCGCCGGGCAGCTGCTGCGCGGGTGGATCGGCGACTTCATCGCCCGGCACAAGAGGATCCTCGGCTTCGTCGACCGCGGCTCCATCCTGCTCGTCGTCTACACCGCGTTCAGCGAGGGCATGGTCCGGGGCATCTGGCACCAGGTCAGCGTGGTCCGGCTGGCCGGGCTGCTCGCCGTCGAGGCCGTCCTGCTCGCCGTGATGCTCCTGCTGACCTGGTACGGCGCCAAGGCGCTCGGCTTCGGCCGCGGGGACCGCATCGCCATCCAGTTCGCCGGGTCGAAGAAGTCCCTCGCCTCCGGCCTGCCCATGGCCAGCGTCCTGTTCGGCGCCCACGCCTCGCTGGCCGTGCTGCCGCTGATGCTCTTCCACCAGATGCAGCTCATGGTGTGCGCGGTGATCGCCAAGCGCCGCGCACACGACCCCGAGGCCCAGGAGGAGACCGGACCCCAGGCCGCCCCGGCGGCGGAGTCGCGGCCCGCGGTCGGCACCGGTCCGCTCCGCCGCTGAGCCGTGGCCGTGGCCGTGGCCGTGGGCGTGGGCGTGACGATGGCCGTGGGCGTGACCGTGGCCGGGGCTCGGCGGCGCGGCGCACGCCCCGCCGTCGGCTGCCGAACGCGACCAGTTCACGGGCCTGTTGATCCGGATTTCCGGTACGGACGGCTCATGACGGCTAACGTTCCGTCATGACCGCACCCCTGGCGCTCGATCCGGCGCACACGGCCCTCGTCCTCGTCGACCTGATGGACCGCATCGTCGCGCTGCCCCTGGAGCCCCGCAAAGGCACCGAAGTCCTGCACACCGCCGAGGAACTGGCCCACACCTTCCGCGCCGCCGGCGCGCCCGTGGTGCTGATCCGCGTCGAACGGCCCTCGCTCGCCGAGCAGCCGCCGGGCAGCGGACTCGTCGCCGGACTCAGGAAGGCAGGGGACGTGGAGATCGTCAAGCGGACGATCGGCGGCTTCCAGGGCACGGAGCTCGACGCCCGGCTGCGCGGGCTCGGCATCACCCGGCTGGTGTTCGGCGGCATCGCCACCAACCTCGGCGTCGAGTCCACCGCCCGCGCCGCCGCCGACCTCGGCTACGACCTGGTCTTCGTCGAGGACGCCATGGCCGCCCTCACCGGCCCCGAGCACGAGGCGTCCGTCCGGCTCGACTTCCCGCGCCTCGGCACGGTCGTCACCGCCGCCGGCCTCAGCCTCGGCCCCGCCTGACCGCCCGGCCCCTCAGACCAGCGTCCCGCCGCCGTCCACGACCACCACCGACCCGGTGCTGTACCCCCCACGCATCAGGTACAGGTACGCCTCCGCCACATCCGCCGGCTCGCCCATCCGCCCCACCGGCAGCGACTCGGCGGAGGACCGGTACAGCTCCTCCCGGACCGTCTCCGGCAGCCCCCGCCACAGCTCGGTCCGCACCACTCCCGGCGAGACCACGTTGACCCGCACCGGCGCCAGCTCCACGGCCAGCGCCCGGGTCAGCGACTCCATCGCCCCGCACAGCGCGGAGGCGACGCTCGACCCGGGCAGCGGCCGGCGCCCCGCCGTCCCCGTGGTCAGCACCACCGAACCGCCCGGCCGGATCGACCCGCTGCCGTACTTCACCGCCGCGTACGCACCCCACAGCCGGGTGTCCAGGAAGGTCCGGGCCGTCGAGATCTCCGTCTGGGCCAGTGTCTCCAGCAGGATCGAGTCACCGGCCGTGTACACCAGGTGGTCGTACGCCCCGATCCGGGCGAAGAAGGCACGCACCGCGTCCTCGTCCGTGGCGTCGAGCACCTGCCCCTCGGCGTCCTCCGGCAGCGTTTTCAGCGCCGCGTCGATGCTCTCCTGCCGCCGCGAGGCGACGACCACCCGCGCACCCTCCCGTGCCGCGCCCTCCGCGACCGCGAGCCCGATCCCCGACGTACCCCCGATGACGACGACACGCTGTCCCTGCAGACCCATGGCCGATCCCTTTCCAAGCCGGTGTTCCGTCCTGTTCGGACGTCTCCAGCCTGCGGTCCCGCGGCGTCGGCCGTCCAAGACCTCTTTCGGTGGTGGCGATACCCTGAAGACATCGCCACCTTGGAAGGAGCCGCGGTCATGGACCTGGATCTGCGCAAGGTCCGCTACTTCGCGGCGGTCGCCGAACTCCTCCACTTCGGCCGGGCGGCGGAGCGGCTGCACATCGCCCAACCTGTGCTGAGCCGTCAGATCCGCGCCCTGGAGAAGGACCTGGGCGCCGAGCTGTTCGTACGGGACAGCCACGGTGTGACCCTGACCGACGCCGGGCGGCAACTCGTCGAGGACGCCCGGCAGTTGCTGGCCGTCGCCGACGGGACCCGGCGCCGGGTCGGGCAGGCCGCGCGCGGCCGGCGGCGGCTGGTCGTCGGCTTCCGGGCCGGTGTCGTGGTCACCGAGGCGTTGCGGGCCTTCACCGCGGGCCACCCGGACGTCGAGGTGCGCGCCCACCGGGGCATGGGGGCACCTCCCGCTCGAGCGTAGCCGAGAGTGGGGGAGGGACGACCAGGAACAGCTGATCCTCGACGGCACCGTCGACCTCGCCTACGTACGGCTGCCCGTCCGGGAGGACGGGCTCGACCTGCGCCCCCTGTACAGCGAGCCCCGCGTCGCCATGCTCCCGGACCGGCACCGGCTTGCCGGGAAGCAGGAGATCTCCCTCTCGGACCTCGACGGCGAGCAGCGGCTGCGCTACAACGACCCCCGGCCAGGCGACCTGCCACTGCGCACCATCGAGGAGAAGTTCGAGTGCGTGGCCGCCATCACGATGGTGCCGCGCTCGGTGGCCGAGCAGTACTCCCGCCCCGGCATCGTCTACGTCCCGGTCGTCGACGCCGAACCCGACCGGGTGCTGCTGGCCTGGGCGGCCGGGCGTCGCTCCGCGCTGGTCGCCGCCCTCGCCGAGGCCGCGGCGCGCGTCGGCGCGCCCGGACCGGGCTGAGGCGGGGCCCCTGCGGCGCAGGGGGCGCTCCCCGCCGGTCGGGGCCCCGCCGCCGTGCCGCGGGGAACCGGGTCAGCCCTGGGCGGCCGCGGCCCGCAGGGCGATGCGGTCCTCGCCCGCGTACACGTTCATGTTGCTGCCGCGCAGGAAACCGACCAGGGTCAGCCCGGTCTCCGCCGCCAGGTCCACCGCCAGCGAGGACGGCGCCGAGACCGCCGCGAGCATCGGGATGCCCGCCATCACGGCCTTCTGCGCCAGCTCGAAGGAGGCCCGCCCGGAGACCAGCAGGATCGTCCGGGACAGCGGCAGGTCGCCGTTCTGCAGGGCCCGGCCGACCAGCTTGTCCACCGCGTTGTGCCGCCCCACGTCCTCACGGCTGTCCAGCAGCTCGCCCTCCTCGGTGAACAGGGCCGCCGCGTGCAGCCCCCCGGTCCGGTCGAAGACCCGCTGCGACGCGCGGAGCCGGTCGGGGAGGCTCGCGAGCAGCTCGGGCTCCACCCGGACCGGGGGAGTGTCGGCGATCGGCCAGCGGGCCGTCGTACGCACCGCGTCCAGGCTGGCCTTGCCGCACAGCCCGCAGGACGAGGAGGTGTAGACGTTCCGCTCCAGGGTGAAGTCGGGCAGCTTGACGCCCGGCGTGGTCCGCACGTCGACCACGTTGTAGGTGTTGGACCCGTCGACCGTGGCGCCCGCGCAGTACACGATGTTCTGCAGGTCGCCGGCGGCCGCCAGCACCCCCTCGCTCACCAGGAACCCGGCCGCCAGCGCGAAGTCGTCGCCGGGCGTGCGCATGGTGATGGCCAGGGGTTTCCCGTTGAGTCTGATCTCCAGCGGTTCCTCGGCGACGAGCGTGTCCGGCCGGGCGGAGACCGCTCCGTCGCGGATGCGGATGACCTTGCGTCGTTCCGTGACTCGTCCCATGGTCTGATCAGCCCCGGTTCTGTACGTGCTGGTAGCCGAAACGGCCCTTGATGCAGAGATTGCCGTGGGTCACCGGGTTGTCGTGCGGCGAGGTGACCTTGACTATCTCATTGTCCTGCACGTGGAGCGTGAGGTTGCAGCCCACACCGCAGTACGCGCACACGGTGGTCGTCTCCGTCTGCCGGGCCTCGTCCCAGGTACCCGCCGCCCGCATGTCGAACTCCGACCTGAACGACAGTGCCCCGGTGGGACACACCTCCACGCAGTTCCCGCAGTAGACACAGGCCGAGTCGGTCAGCGGGGCGTCGTGCTCGACGGCGATCCGGGCGTCGAAGCCGCGCCCGGCGACCGAGATCGCGAAACTGTTCTGCCACTGGTCACCGCAGGCGTCGACGCACTTGTAGCAGAGGATGCACTTGTCGTAGTCGCGCACGTACAGGTCGTTGTCGACCCTGGGCTCCTCGTTCAGGCGGGCCGCGCCGGGGCCGAAGCGGTCCGGCTTCGCCTCGTACTCCTTGATCCACTCGGCCGCGCGGGGCGTCGTCGACAGGTCCACCGAGGAGGCCAGCAGCTCCAGGACGATCCTGCGGCTGTGCCGGACGCGTTCGCTGCCGGTCCGCACGACCATCCCGGGCTCGGCCTTCCGGGAGCAGGCGGGAACGAGGGTCCGGGCCCCCTCCACCTCCACCACGCACACCCGGCAGGCGTTCTTCGGGCGCAGCGTGTCGCCCTCGCACAGGGTCGGCACGTCCTTCCCGGCCGCCCGGCAGGCGTCCAGGATCGTCGAGCCCTCCGGGACCCGCGCCTCCTCGCCGTCGATCGTGAACTCCAGCAGCCGGCGCGGGATCCCCAGCGGTGTCACGGTCATTCGTACGCCCCCAGACGGTCGATGGCGGATTCCACGGCGTTCCACGCGGTCTGGCCGAGACCGCAGATCGAGGCGTCCCGCATCGCCCGCCCGACCTCGCGCAGCAGCGCGACGTCCCCGGCCGCGTCGGCGCCGGTGCGCTCGACGATCCGGTGCAGGGCCTCCTCCTGCCGGACCGTGCCGACCCGGCAGGGCACGCACTGCCCGCAGGACTCGTCGCGGAAGAACCGGGCGATCCGGAGCAGGAGTCGCGGCAGCGGCACGGTGTCGTCGAAGGCCATGACCACACCGGAGCCGAGTGTGGTGCCGGCCTCCCGGGTGCCCTCGAAGGTGAGCGGGACGGCGAGTTCGTCCGGCCGTACGAAGCCGCCCGCGGCACCGCCGAGCAGCACTGCCCGCAAGTTCTCGCGCACCCCGGCCAGTTGGAGGAGTTCGCCGAGCGTGGCGCCGAAGGGGAGTTCGTAGATGCCGGGTCGGGCCACGCTTCCGGACACGCAGAAGAGCTTCGGGCCGGTGGACTTGGCGGTCCCGATCGCCGCGTACGCCGGGGCGCCCATGGTCAGGATCGGCAGGACGTTGACCAGCGTCTCCACGTTGTTCTCGACCGTCGGCTTCCCGAACAGCCCCTTCTCCACCGGGAACGGCGGCTTCGAGCGCGGCTCGCCCCGGTAGCCCTCGATGGAGTTGAACAGGGCCGTCTCCTCACCGCAGATGTACGCCCCGGCGCCGCGCCGGATCTCGATGTCGAAGGCGAAGCCCTGCCCGAGGACGTCGTCGCCGAGGAAGCCCCGGGCGCGGGCCTGGTCGATCGCGTGCCGGAGACGGCGGGTGGCCCGCGGGTACTCGCCGCGGAGGTAGACGAAGCCCCGGTGCGCACCGATCGCGTACGCCGCGATCGTCATGGCCTCCACCAGGGAGTACGGGTCGCCCTCCATGATCACGCGGTCCTTGAAGGTGCCCGGCTCGGATTCGTCGGCGTTGCAGACCAGGTAGTGCGGGTGGTCCGGCTGGGCGGCCGTGGCCTGCCACTTGCGGCCGGTGGGGAAGGCGGCGCCGCCGCGCCCGACCAGGCCCGAGTCGGTGACCTCGCGGATGACCCCGGCGGGGCCGAGTGCGAAGGCGTGCCGCAGCGCGGTGTAGCCGCCGTTGGCCCGGTAGTCGTCGAGCGAGGCCGGGTCGACCACGCCCACCCGCTGCAGCAGGGTCAGGCCTTCCCGTCCCGCCTGGGGTACGGCCGTCGCCGCCGACGGCTCCTCCGGCACCGAGTCGGGCGCGGTCGCCGCGAGGACGGCGGTGTCGACGGTCGCCGGGGCCGTCACCGCCGTACGCACCGGATCCCCGGCCCGGATCGCGAGGGCCGCCGGGGCCCGCTCGCACAGGCCCAGGCAGGGGCTGCGCTCGACGTGCACCCCGGGGCCGAGGCCCGCCTCCACCCCGGCGCACAGCGCGGCCGCCCCGGCCGCCGTGCACGCCAGGTCCGTGCAGACGTGCAGGACGGTCGCCGGGCGGGGCCGGACGGAGAACATCGCGTAGAAGGTGGCGACCCCGTAGGCCTCGGCCGGGGGGACGGTCAGGCGGCGGCACAGGTAGCCGAGGGCGCCCTCGCTGATCCAGCCGATCCGGTCGTTGATCGCGTGCAGCCCCGGCAGCAGCAGGTCGCGGCGGTCCCGGGCCTCCCGGCCGCCACGCGCCCACCGCAGGTCCGCGTCGGAACGGTCGGCACCCTCCCAGGAGGACTCCGGAGGGCCCAACAGGGAGTCGACGGCGGCCCGTTCGTCGTCCGTCGGTTTGCTGTCGCCGAAGTGCAGGTCCACTTGTGTCACCTCACGATGGTCGCGACCGGGAGCTTCTCGATACGGATCGCCGACGCCTTGAACTCCGCCGTCCCCGCGATCGGGCAGTTCGCCTCGATCGTCAGCTGGTTGGTGTCCACCTCGTCGGGAAAGTGCATGGTCATGAAGGCGAGACCGGGACGCAGCGCCGTGTCGATCCAGACCGGGGCCACCACCGCGCCCCGCCGTGAGGACACCTGGACCTCCTCGCCGACGACCACCCCGTACCGCTCGGCGTCCTCCGGGCACAGCTCGATGTACTCGCCACGCCGCAGCGGGGAGGCGTAACCGCCGCTCTGCACACCGGTGTTGTAGGAGTCCAGCCGTCGCCCGGTGGTGAGCCGGATCGGGTACTCCTCGTCGGTGAGGTCGACCGGCGGGTCGTGCCGGACCAGCCCGAAGGGCGCCGGCATCCCGCGCCCGGCCGGGTCCGTCTCCCACAACCGGCCGTGCAGATAGGTCGGTTCGAGGCGCTCGGTGCTCGGGCACGGCCACTGGATGCCCTGGTGCTCGGCGAGCCGGTCGTACGTCATCCCGTAGTGGTCGGGGGAGACGGAGCGAAGCTCGTTCCAGACGGCCTCCGCGTCCTGGTACTTCCAGTCGTGGCCGAGCCGGGCCGCCAGGTCGCAGAGGATGTCGATGTCCTCGCGGGCCTCGCCGGGCGGGGTGACGGCGCGGCGGACCCGCTGCACCCGGCGCTCGCTGTTGGTGGTCGTGCCCTCGGTCTCCGCCCAGCCGGCGGTCGCGGGCAGCACGACGTCGGCCAGCTCCGCCGTCTTCGTGAGGAAGATGTCCTGGACGACGAGGAAGTCGAGGGCGCCCAGCCGGCGTACCGCCTGCTCGCTGTCGGCCTCCGACTGGGCCGGGTTCTCGCCGATGCAGTAGACGGCCTTGAGCGTGCCCTCCTCCATCGCCTCGAACATCTCGGTGAGGTTCAGCCCGTAGTGCGGCTGGATGACCGTGTCCCAGGCCGACTCGAACTTCAGCCGGGCGTCGGGGTCGAGGATGTCCTGGAAGCCGGGCAGGCGGTTGGGTATCGCGCCCATGTCGCCGCCGCCCTGCACGTTGTTCTGGCCGCGCAGCGGCTGCAGCCCGGCACCCCAGCGGCCCACCTGCCCGGTGAGCAGGGAGAGGTTGATCAGGGCGCGGACGTTGTCGGTGCCGTTGTGGTGCTCGGTGATGCCGAGGGTCCAGCACAGCTGGGCGCGCTCGGCACGGGCGTAGGCGTGCGCCAACTCCCTTATGGCGCGGGCCGGTACACCGGTCACCTTCTCGGCGAGGGACAGCGTCCAGGGCTCGACGAGCGCCTTGTACTCCGCGAAGCCGGTGGTGGCCCGCTCGATGAACGCCTCGTTGGCGAGCCCCGCGTGGATGATCTCCCGGCCGATCGCGTGCGCCATCGGGATGTCGGTGCCGACGTTCAGCCCGAGCCAGCTCTCCGCCCACTCGGCGGTGGAGGTGCGGCGCGGGTCGACGGCGTACATCCGGGCGCCGTTCCTGATCCCCTTCAGCACGTGCTGGAAGAAGATCGGGTGCGCGAAGCGGGCGTTGGAGCCCCACATCACGATGACGTCGGTCTGCTCGATCTCCTCGTACGAGGAGGTGCCGCCGCCGGAGCCGAAGGCCGCGCTCAGGCCGGCCACGCTCGGGGCGTGGCACGTCCGGTTGCAGGAGTCGACGTTGTTGGTGCCCATCACCACCCGGGCGAACTTCTGCGCCACGTAGTTCATCTCGTTGGTGGCGCGGGCGCAGGAGAACATCCCGAACGCGTCGCGGTTGCGCTCCAGACCCCGGGCCGCCCGGTCCAGGGCCTCCTCCCAGCTCGCCTGCCGGAAGGGCTCGTCGCGGGAGTCCCGGACCAGGGGGTGGGTGAGGCGGGTGTAGGTCTTCGGTTCTCGCTTCCGGGTGCTCTTCGTGCCTGTCGTGCTCCTCATGCCGCGCTCCTCAGTGCGAGCAGGTCCGAGATGGCGTGCACGGTGCGCAGGGTGGGCACCTGCACGCCGGTGATCTCCGCCAGCTCGACGACCGCCGCGAGCAGCACGTCGAGTTCCAGCGGCTTGCCGCGCTCCAGGTCCTGGAGCGTGGAGGTGCGGTGGTCGCCGACCTTCTCGGCGCCCGCCAGCCGGCGTTCGATGGAGACCCCGACCTCGCAGCCGAGTGCCTCGGCGACGTCGAGCGTCTCGCGCATCATGATCTCGATGACCCGCCGGGTGCCGCCGTGCAGGCACATCTGCCGCATGGTGGCGCGGGCCAGCGCACTGATCGGGTTGAAGGAGATGTTGCCGAGCAGTTTGAGCCAGATGTCGTTGCGGAGGTCGGGCTCGACCGGGCACTTCAGCCCGCCGGTCTGCATGGCCTCGCTGAACCGCACACAGCGCTCGGACATGCTGCGGTCGGGCTCGCCGACCGAGAACCGGGTGCCCTCCAAGTGCCTTATCACGCCGGGGGCTTCGAGCTCGGTGGCCGCGTACACCACGCAGCCGACGGCGCGTTCGGGGGCGAGCACGGCGCTGACGGTGCCGTCCGGGTCGACGCTCTCGACGCGGTGGCCGTCGTAGGGGCCGCCGTGCCGGTGGAAGTACCACCAGGGGATGCCGTTCTGGGCGGCGACCACCGCCGTCCGCTCGTGCAGCAGCGGCTCGATCAGCGGCCCGCACGCCGCGTACGAGTTGGCCTTCAGACCCAGGAAGACGTAGTCGACCGGGCCGACCTCGGCCGGGTCGTCGGTGGCGTGGGCGTGCGCGGTGAAGTCGCCGCGCGGGCTGAGCACCCGTACTCCGTACTGCCTCATGGCCGCCAGATGCGGTCCACGCGCGATGAGGTGCACGTCGGCGCCCGCGCGGTGGAGCGCGGCACCGACGTAGGCGCCGATCGCACCGGCGCCGAGGACTGCGACTTTCACGGAACGCTCCGTTCGGTTTGAGGGATACCGCGGAGGTGGCCTCGGACTTGGTCTCGGCCTCTTCGTAAGATGTCGACGAAATATTGTCTACAGTATGGAGTCGGGGTCGACAAGGGTTCGGGCAGCGACCGTTCGGCGCATTCTGGATACCGTTCAACGCATACGATCGAGCCCGCGGGTTCTCAACCACCCTGACGGGGCCCTACCGTTCGGGATTCATGAGCAGCCCCCCTGTAGCACCTCCGGGCTGGAGCCGCTGGCTCGTCCCGCCCGCCGCCCTCTCCGTCCATCTCGCCATCGGCCAGGCCTACGCCTGGAGCGTGTTCAAACCGCCGCTCGAATCCGCCCTGAACCTGAGCGGCACCGAGAGCGCGCTGCCCTTCCAGCTCGCCATCGTGATGCTCGGCCTGTCGGCCGCGTTCGGCGGCACCCTCGTCGAACGCAACGGACCGCGCTGGGCCATGACGGTGGCCCTGATCTGCTTCTCCACCGGCTTCCTGATCTCCGCACTCGGCGCCGAGACCAAGCAGTACTGGCTGATCGTCCTCGGCTACGGCTTCGTCGGCGGCATCGGCCTCGGCATCGGCTACATCTCGCCCGTCTCCACGCTGATCAAGTGGTTCCCGGACCGGCCCGGCATGGCCACCGGCATCGCCATCATGGGCTTCGGCGGCGGCGCGCTGATCGCCTCCCCCTGGTCCGCGCAGATGCTCTCGTCCTTCGGCAGTGACAACGATGGCATCGCCCTCGCCTTCCTGGTGCACGGGCTGTCGTACGCCGTCTTCATGACCCTCGGCGTGCTCCTGATCCGCGTCCCGCGCACCGAGAAGCCGGTCGCGGACGCGCCGAGCGCCTTCGAGGGCGTGCAGGTCTCCGCGAACAGCGCGATCCGCACCCCCCAGTTCTGGTGCCTGTGGGTCGTGCTCTGCATGAACGTGACCGCGGGCATCGGCATCCTGGAGAAGGCCGCCCCGATGATCACGGACTTCTTCGCCGACAGCTCCACCCCGGTGTCGGCGTCCGCGGCGGCCGGGTTCGTCGCCCTGCTGTCCGCCGCCAACATGGCCGGCCGGATCGGCTGGTCGTCCACCTCCGACCTGATCGGCCGCAAGAACATCTACCGTGTCTACCTGGGCGTGGGCGCCGTGATGTACCTGCTCATCGCGCTGTTCGGGGACTCCTCGAAACCCCTGTTCATCCTCTGCGCCCTGGTGATCCTCTCCTTCTACGGCGGCGGCTTCGCGACCGTCCCCGCCTACCTGAAGGACCTCTTCGGCACCTACCAGGTCGGTGCCATCCACGGCCGGCTGCTCACCGCCTGGTCCCTCGCCGGTGTGCTCGGCCCGCTGATCGTCAACTGGATCGCCGACCACCAGAAGGACGCCGGCAAGCACGGCTCCGACCTCTACACCCTGTCCTTCGGCATCATGATCGGCCTGCTCGTCGTCGGCTTCGTCGCCAACGAGCTGGTCCGGCCCGTCCATACCCGCCACCACATCCCCGCCCCGAGGGAGGCCGTCGATGTCGAACGAGAGCAGCCGGCCTGAGCCGGACCGCCGCTGGCTGATCGCCGTCGCCTGGATCTGGGTGGGCGCGCCCTTCGCCTACGGGGTCTATGAACTGGTACAGAAAGCGACACAACTGTTCAACGGGTGACCGGCGGGACTACCCGGGCGTCCGAGGGTCTGCAAGAAGCCGACAACTCGGACGCCCGTTTCCTGTGGCCTCACGTGCCGTCGTACCCGTGAGTCACTGAACAGACTGGTGGACCCACACCGAGGCAACGAGGGGGCTCCACCACCCATGATCGGCTCGCGCATCGCCGCCGTCGGCCACTACCAGCCCGCCAGGGTACTCACCAACGAGGATCTGGCGGGCATGGTCGACACCAGTGACGAGTGGATCCGCAGCCGGGTGGGCATCAACACCCGGCACATCGCGGGCCCCGACGAACCCGTCGACGAGCTGGCCGCGCACGCCGCCGCCAAGGCACTCGCCGCAGCCGGCCTCACCCCCGCGGACATCGACCTGGTCCTGGTCGCCACCTCCACCGCGATCGACCGCTCCCCGAACATGGCCGCGCGTGTCGCCGCCCGGCTCGGCATCCCGCAGCCCGCCGCGATGGACGTCAACGTCGTGTGCGCCGGCTTCACCCACGCGCTCGCCACCGCCGACCACACGGTCCGGGCCGGGGCCGCCACCCGGGCCCTGGTCATCGGCGCCGACAAGATGTCCGAGGTGACGGACTGGACCGACCGTACGACGTGTGTCCTGGTCGGCGACGGGGCCGGCGCCGCCGTCGTCGAGGCGTGCGGGCCCGGCGAGGAGCCCGGCATCGGACCCGTCCTGTGGGGTTCCGTCCCCGAGATGAGCCACGCCGTACGGATCGAGGGCACCCCGCCCCGGTTCGCGCAGGAGGGGCAGAGCGTCTACCGCTGGGCCACCACCCAGCTGCCGCCCATCGCCCGGCGCGCCTGCGAGAAGGCCGGGGTGGCACCCGCCGACCTCGCGGCCGTCGTGCTGCACCAGGCCAACCTGCGGATCATCGAGCCGCTCGCCGCGAAGATCGGCGCGGTCAACGCCGTCGTCGCCCGGGACGTCACCGAATCCGGCAACACGTCGGCGGCGAGCATCCCGCTCGCCCTCTCCAAGCTGGTGGAGCAGGGCCGGGTGTCCGGCGGCGACCCGATCCTGCTGTTCGGCTTCGGCGGCAACCTGTCGTACGCGGGGCAGGTCGTGCGCTGCCCCTGAGAGCGCGTTCCACGGTGTGACGTGGTCGACTCCCGCTTCCGTCGGCAGCAGTGCGCCGTAGACTGTAGACGAAAGACAATCGATACTGAGTGTCCGCACTGAGTGTCCGCTCGTAACGGGTGTCTGCCGAAGGGGGACCCGATGTTGTCAGCCGGACTGCCGCAGGGCGCGGTGCCCAAGCTCGAACGCCCCGGACCGCTCCGCGACCGCGTCTACGAGGCGCTCCTGGAACTCATCACCACCCGCGCCCTCCAGCCCGGCCAGCACCTCGTCGAGAGCGAACTCGCCGGCCACCTCGGCGTCTCCCGGCAGCCGGTCCGCGAGGCGCTGCAGCGGCTGAACACCGAGGGCTGGGTGGACCTGCGGCCCGCCCAGGGCGCGTTCGTCCATGAGCCGACGGAGGAGGAGGCCGACCAACTCCTCACCGTCCGCACCCTGTTGGAGGCCGAGGCGGCACGGCTGGCGGCGGCCAACGCGGGCAGCGCGGGCGTGGCCGCCCTCGAATCCCTCTGCACCGAGGGCGAGAAGGCGGTCGCCGCGGACGACGTGGACGGAGCCGTCGTCCTGAACGCCGCGTTCCACGCCAAGATCATGGACCTGGCCGGCAACACCGTCCTCGCCGAACTCGCCGCCCAGGTCGACCGCCGGGTCCGCTGGTACTACACGCCGGTGGCCCGCCAGCGCGGCCACCAGTCCTGGATCGAACACCGCGAGCTGATCGCAGCGATCACGGCGCGGGACGAGCAGCTGGCGACGACGCTGATGCGCGAACACACGGAGCACACGCGGCGGTCGTACCACGAGCGGGCGCAGACATGAGGCCGCGCGGGTTCACGGCAGCGTGATGAGCGCGATGCTCTCCGCCGTCGCGACGGCCAGCCGGGTGCCGTCGGGGTGGAGGGCGGCGACGGGGGTGGGAACGCGCCGGTAGCCGAAGCAGGTCGGTTTGACGGGCACGGCGACCTCGGGCCACTCCGCGACGATGCGGCCGGTGGCCGGGTCGAGCAGCCGCGGGTGGCCCAGGAACGAGATCACCTGGTCACCACGGGGCAGGAGCAGGACACCCGGGTCGGCATCGGCGACGGGGCTGCGGTGGAGCCAGCGGCCCTCGGCGATCGACCACACGCCGAGGTGGCGCGGCGGAAGCGCGGCCGTCAGCTCGTCGTTCCAGTCCTCCGCCCCCGTCGCCAGGACCAGCCGGTCGGCGTCGAGCCAGCAGCCTGCCGTCACCTCGCCGTTCGCGGCAGTCTCCGGCGGCAGCACGCCGTCGCCGTCCAGCGTGCCGGGATCGGTGAGCGCGAGCGCGGTGTCGTAGACCAGGACCGTCCCGAAGGGCTGCCAGAACCAGCCGACCGAGAGCAGGTACCGGCCGTCCGGGCTCAGGGCGAGCCGGGAGTGGAAGACGTCCTGCGGCTCCCGCCCACCGGCGGTCAGCCGCTCGCCGCTCGCCGCGTCCTCGATCTGGAGCACGTTGTACTTGTCCGGGCAGTGCACGACGACCTCGCGTCCGTCGCCCAACCTGCCGAGGGCGAGCGGGTAGTCGTAGTTAGGCGCCCGGTAGTAGCTGCGGTTCAGCTCCCGCACGACCCGTTCGCCTTCGAGCAACGCGGCCTTGGTGCCGCGCTCCTGGTACACGGCGGAGTATCGCCCGGAGGCCGAGACGGTCCCGGTGTCGAACGGAAAACTCCACGCGTAGGGCGCCGAGCGCTCCACCCCGTCCGGGCCCCAGCGGCGCCCGCCCCCGGTCGCGGAGACCAGCTCGTCGCCGTCCCACGCCAGCGACTTCGGCGCCGACTTCACCGGTATCGACTCCACGGTCATCGATGCCCCCATCCCCAGAGCACCTCGGTCGGGCCCCCGCCGGGAATCTACGGGACCCCGCGGCCTCTGCGCCTACCCGTTTTCGCGGCACAGGCAGAAGGGGTGGCCGGCGGGATCGAACAGCACGCGTACGTGGTCCTGCGGCTGATCCGGCGCGAGTACGGCCCCCTTGGCGACGGCCTCGGCCACCGCCCCGTCCAGGTCGGCCACCTGGAAGTCGAGATGCATCATCGCGCGCTGCTCACCGTCGACCGGCGGCCAGGCCGGCCGCCGGTATCCGGCAGCCTCCTGGAACACGATGTACACGGCCCCCTGCGGCGGCGCGACGACAACCGTCCCGGGCTCCTCGTGCACGATCGGCCACTCCAGCAGCTCCGAGTAGAAACGGGCCAGGAGCGCCGGATCCGGTGCCTCGACGGCGGTTCCCCACCACATGCCGCTTGTTCGGGATCGCATGGTTGAACCTAGCGCGGTGCCGCGGACATCGTGAGCAGACCGACGAGTCCCAGGCGATCGGTGTCCTCGGTCATGAGACGGGGGTACGGCTGGGTTCGTGAGGGGACGTCACCTGGCAGGGGTGCAGCGGTGGTGGGAGCAGGTACAGCGAGGTACGAGCAGGATGCCGCGACCGTGGGGGTGGGGGATGTCCTTGGTCCGGCGGCAGTCGGAGTGCAGCGTCGAGTAACCGGGGCGCTGGGCGAGGGCGCATTCCGCGGACATGTTCGAGGTGTCGTCAGCGGGGGCGGTCACAAGATGATGCCGCCGCTGCTGAAGGTGTTCATGGCACGGGTCCGCTCGACCAGGGCCCGCAGCCGCTCCTCGTCCGTGGCGCGCCGGACGTGAGCGGGGTCTGCGTCCCACGGCCCCTCGTGCCCCATGACGTAGCCGAGCTGGTCGCTAGCCGTGTCGATGACCAGGGTGCCGTTCGGTTCGACCTCCCCGGCGGTCACTCGGTTGCTCCCCGTTGGAGTGCCCTGGCGAGGTGGACGGCCACGTCGGCGCGCACCCGCCCCAGCTCGACCAGCTGTAACCCGGGCGAGGCAGGGTCGAGCCTCAGTGAGGGGAAGACGATCCCCACCGTGTCCAGGGCGGCTCTCAGTTCCTCGACCGCCGCTTGAGTGTCGGTGACGTCCTGAACTTTCTTCGGTGCCATGAACCGGACGCTAGGTCCGGAAGGGCGGTCGGTACTACGCTGTTTTCTCGTGATTTCTCAAGGGCATGCTGAGATTGCTCGCACTTTCTTCCATGCCCGGCCCGATCCCGTAGTGCCGAACTGGGGCCACGTCCATGCTGATTGGATCAGCGGTCTCAGAAAGGACAGAGCCCATGGCTCGTCAGCTACGCTTCACCGGCACGGACAGTAAGGTCGATGGCTGCCCCGCCCTGCACACCGACACCGCGAGCGGCGAGATCATTGTCCAGGGCGCGCCGGTCACCGATCCTGACGAACTAGCGCAGCTGCGGCACTTCGGCCCGGACGACTCGGCCGTGGTCGTACCGCGCGAGCTGCTGGTGAACTGGGGGCCGAAGGAGATGGAGCGGGTGCCCGAGCTGGTCGACCGCGACACCTTCCGGCGCCTCTTCGAGACCTTCGAACACACCGCCTGGCGCCTGGAGACCCGGCGCGGCTACGCCTCCGACCGCCAGGACCCCGATTTCCAGATGTTCCTGACCACCGGTACGACGGTGCTGGACCCGGGCGAACCGTGGTTCACCAACATCCGTCGCCAGACCGAAGCCGGTAAGCGCGTCGGCCGGGTGCGGGTCGCTGACAACCCGCCGACCACTGAACAGCTGTTCTTGCTCGACTACGCCCGGCACAACGCCACGGTCGGTGAGGACATCCGCTACCTGTGGCGAGCCGACGCTGACCGGCTTGCCCTGCCCGCCGAGGACTTCTGGATCTTCGACTCGCGGCTGGTCGCCCTTCTGAACTTCGACGACACCGACAACCTGCTCAGTATCGAGCTGATCACGGAGCCCGCCGAGGTCGTGCGGTACTCCATCGTGCGGGACGCGGCCATGCACGGCGCCGTCTCACGTGACCAGTTCGCCGAGCGGGTGGCTCAGACCAGCTAGAGCGCGACCGGTGAGCACGGACTACCAGCAGGCGCGGGAAGCCCTGGGCGCGCGACTACGTGACCTCAGGTTCTCGTGCCCCGGTGGCCGGCTCACCGGTCAGCAACTCGCACAGCGGCTCGGCTGGCCCGGCTCGAAGGTCTCGAAACTGGAGCTGGGCAAGCAGACCGCCACCCCCGAGGACCTCAGGGCGTGGGCCGACGCGACCGACCAGCCCGACCTGTACGCCGAGCTGGCCGCCCGGCTTGCCGGTTTCGAGTCCCACATCAGGTCGTGGCGCCGCGCCCTGGCCAACGGCTTCGCGCCTCTCCATGAAGGCCTCACCCAGGAGCTTGAGCGCACCTCCGAGCTGTGGATGTGGGAGGAATCGGTGGTCGCTGGTCTGCTCCAGACCCCCGAGTACGCCCGTCACGTCCTGCGGCGGTACGCCGACCTGATGGGCTCGGCCAGCGACATCGAGGACGGCGTGCGCTCCCGCGTCCAGCGCCAGGAGTGGGTGTACCGGCCCGGCCGCAAACTCCACGTGCTGATGTGGGAGGCCGCGCTCAGGTCGCTGATCTGCCCGCCCTCCGTCCTCGCGGCCCAGCTCGACCGCCTTGCGGGCGTGATCGGCATGGACACCGTCGAACTCGGCATCATCCCGTTCACTGCGTCCGTGAAGATCGTGCCCGCCAACGGCTTCTGGGTCCTTGATGACCGCCTGGTCGTCGCCGAGGACTGGCACGCCGAACTCTGGCTCGACGACGTCGACAACGTCACCCTCTACAAGAAAGTCTGGCGGACCCTGCGCCAATCCGCCGTCTACGGCTCTGACGCCCACAACGTCATCGGCGCCGCCCGTCGTGCCCTGAACCCCCTCTGAAGCATTTGGCCTCATGCTGGCAGCGGCTGAGTCCCGGACACCGGTCCGGGACTCAGCACCGGGAAGACCTCGGCCTGAGGCTCCGCGGAATCCGTCAGGTCGCCGTCTGCGGCTGTGCCGTCACCACCTTCGCGCCGGTGCCCGTCTTGCGCCCCGGCTGCCGCAGCAGCAGTGCTATCGCCGCCGCCAGCATCGAGATGCCGCCCGCCAGGGCGTACGCGCCGTTGTAGCCCCAGGCGCCGACGACCATGGAGCCGAGGCCGCCGCCGAAGAGGCCGCTGATGAGTTTGCCGCTGTAGACGAGGCCGTAGTTGGTGGCGTTGTAGTTCTCGCCGAAGTAGTCCGGGGTGAGGGCGGCGAAGAGCGGGTAGAAGGCGCCGCCGCCGAAGCCGGAGAGGAAGGCGAAGAAGAGGAACAGCCACTCGCTCTTGATGTCACCGGCCCAGATCACGCCGAACTGGGCGAGGCCGAGGACGACGATGACGAAGACGAGGGTCGGTTTGCGGCCGAGGCGGTCGGAGAGCCAGCCGACCACGCCGCGGCCTATGCCGTTGATGACCGCCATCACGCCCATGGACGAGGCCGCGACCAGGGGGCCGAAGCCGACGTCCTTGGCGAAGTCCACCTGGAAGGAGATGCCGAAGATCGAGACGCCGGCCGTCATGACGATCGCGATCCACATCAGGGGGAGCATGCCGGTGCGGATCGCCTCCTTGGGGGTGAACTGGCGTACCGCGGGCGGGTTCTTGGCGAGGGCCGCGCCGCTCCTGGTGCCGGTCGCGTACGTGAGCGGGTCGACATCGGCCGGCCACCAGTTCTTCGGCGGGTCCTTGAAGAAGAACGCGGTGACGAGGACGACGACCATCACGTAGGCGCCGATGAGGTCGAGGACGCGGTGGTAGTTCGCCGTGTCGAAGGCGTAGTTGAAGATGAAGATGAAGGGGAGCGAGCCGTAGGCGAAACCGCCGTTCACGAAACCCGTGCGGGCACCCCGGCGTTCGGGGAACCACTTGCCCACCATGTTGATGCAGGTCGCGTAGACGAGGCCGGAGCCCAGCCCGCCGATCACACCGAAGCCGATGATCGCCAGCCAGATCTCGCTGATGTGGGAGAGGGCCAGGAAGCCGATCAGGCACATCCCGGAGCCGGTGTACATGGCGCGACGGGCGGTCAGGATGCCCTTCTCGCGCAGCCAGCCCGCCGGGAAGGCGATGCCGGCCTGGAAGAACACCCAGACGCTCAGGATCCAGAAGGTGTTGGACTGCGTCCAGCCGTGCGCGTGGGACAGGGTGTCCTCCGCCGAGCCGTACGCGTACTCGAAGACGCTGATCGCCATCATGGCCAGCCACGGGAGGTACACCATGATGTTCCGGGAGTGGCCGAGGATGTCCCGGTCGGTCTCGCCGATCCGGTAGACGCGGCCGCGGGCGTCCGTGACCTCACGGTACGGGCGGCGTCCGGCGTCCGTGCTGTTCGTGGCTACAGGGTCTGCCGTCATGTCACGCCATCTCCTCGCCGAGCGGCTGCGGGTTGGGGACGATGCGCCGGGCGCTGGGCCTGCCCGGTGCCTTGAGGAAGAGGGCCAGCACTGCGGAGGCCAGGCCGACGGAACCCGCGAGCACGAACGCGCCGTGGTAGTCCCACTCACCGACGACGACCGCGCCCAGACCGGAGCCCACCAGGCCGGAGATCAGCTTGGAGCTGTAGACCATTCCGTAGTTGGTGGCGTTGTTGTTCTCACCGAAGTAGTCCGCCGTCATGGCCGCGAAGAGCGGGAAGATCGCCCCGCCGCCGAACCCGGAGACCATGGAGCAGAACAGGAAGAACGGCATGCTGTGCATCTGGCCGGAGACCAGCACGCCGAACTGCGCCGTACCGAGCACGATGCACACGATGATGAGCGTGTTGCGGCGGCCGTACCGGTCGGAGATCCAGCCGATGACGCCGCGGCCGGTGCCGTTGACGATCGCCTTCAACGACATCGCGGTGGCGACGATCCCGCCCGCGAAACCCATGTCCTTGCCGAACGGCACCTGGAAGGCGATGCCGAAGATGTTGATCCCGGCCGTGCAGAGCAGACAGAACCACATCATCCACAGGACGGGGGTACGGGCGGCCTCCTTGGGTGTGTACTGCTTGACCGCCGGCGGGTTCTTCTCCAACGCCCGCCGGATCTTCGGGTCCTGGGTCGCTTTCAGCGGGTCGACGTGCGGCGGCCACCAGTTCTTCGGCGGGTCCTTGAAGAACCAGCCGGCCGACGCCACCACCAG
This sequence comes from Streptomyces sp. NPDC090499, assembly GCF_044769305.1. Taxonomy (NCBI): domain Bacteria; kingdom Bacillati; phylum Actinomycetota; class Actinomycetes; order Kitasatosporales; family Streptomycetaceae; genus Streptomyces; species Streptomyces sp. NPDC090499. The sequence goes on along the minus strand of NZ_JBIVXP010000002.1, from coordinate 21,155 downwards.
GCAGAGCCCGATGCCGACCGAGGTGAGCAGGACCCGGTAGTTGCCGAGGTCCAGGACGGAGGTGAAGAGGAACACGAACGGCACGGATCCGTACGCGAAACCGCCGTTGACGAAGCCCGTCTTGCCGCCCTTGCGCTCCGGGTACCACTTGCCGACCATGTTCACGCAGGTCGCGTAGACGAGACCGGCGCCGATGCCGCTGCACATGCCGAAGCCGAGATAGGCGACGACCACGTTCGGCGCGAACGCCAGCGCCACATAGCCCAGCAGCGTGCCCACCGCGCCGATCAGCATGGCCGTACGGGCGGGGAGCCGTCCGCTCTCCCGCAGCTGCCCGGCCGGGAAGGCCACGGCCGCCTGGAAGAACACCCAGACGCCCATCAGCCAGAAGATGTGCCCGCTGCTCCACAGATGCGCCTCGTGCAGCGTGTCCTCCGCCGACGTGAACGCGTACTCGGCGGAGCTGATGCCCATCATGCCCACCCAGGGCAGGATGACCATCCACTTGCGTGTCCGGCCCATCAGATCGACATCGCGTTCGCCGATCCGGTACCTGCGGCCGTTGCGGTCCGTCACCTCCCTGAAGGGGACGGACGCCGTTAGATCGATGGATGACATGTTCGTTCAGCACCCCTTGCGTCGAAAGTTCTGGCCAGCGCCCCCTGTCCAATGCCTTTCGTGCGCGCTCGGGTCCCGGGGCCGGCCGACGCGCACCGCCGGCCGGCCCCTTCCTCGGCTACGTCATGACCCGCCCCCCAACAGTCCGGCCGCCCGCGCCCAGCGGTACTTGGCGCCGAGCACGGCCACCGGCCGTTCGGTCGTGTACGGGTACGCCACGACCCCCCGCTCGTACAGGTACTGGCAGGCCTCCTCGACCTCGACGTCCCCCGCGAGCGAGGCGACGACCGGCTTCTCGATGCCCCGCTCCCGGAACTCCGCGACCACGCGGGCCGTCAGTTCGGCGAAGACCATCGGCGGGGTGACGATGGTGTGCCAGTAGCCGAGGACCAGCGCGTGGATCCGAGGGTCCTCAAGACCCAGCCGGATCGTCGCCTCGTACGTCGACGGCGGCTCGCCGCCCGTGATGTCCACCGGGTTGCCGGCGGCGCCGAACGGCGGGATGAAGCGGCGGAACGCCTCGTCCAGGTCCGGCGGGATCTCCATCAGGGTCAGTCCGTTGTCGGTGATCGCGTCGGAGAGGAGGACGCCACTGCCGCCCGCACCGGTGATGATCACTACGTTGTCGCCCTGCGGGGGCGGCAGCACCGGCAGGCCGCGCGCGTACTCCAGCATGTCGTTGAGGCCCGGCGCCCGGATGACGCCCGCCTGCCGCAGGATGTCGTCGTACACCGCGTCGTCGCCCGCGAGCGCGCCCGTGTGCGAACCGGCCGCCTTGGCACCGGCCGCCGTCCGGCCCGCCTTGAGGACCACGACCGGCTTCTTCGGTACGGTGTTCCGCGCCGCCTCGACGAAGGCGCGGCCGTCCTTCAGGTCCTCCAGGTGCATCGCGATGCACTCGGTGTGCGGGTCCTCGCCGAACCAGGTCAGCAGGTCGTCCTCGTCCAGGTCCGACTTGTTGCCCAGGCCGACGATCGCCGACACACCCGTCTTGGTGGTGCGCGCGAAGCCCAGGATCGCCATGCCGATGCCGCCGGACTGGGAGGTCAGCGCCACGCCGCCCTTGACGTCGTACGGCGTGCAGAACGTGGCGCACAGGTCCTGCCAGGTGGAGTAGTAGCCGTAGATGTTGGGGCCGAGGAGGCGGATGCCGTACCGCTCGCCGATGGCGACGATCTCGGCCTGGAGCTCGTCCTCGCCGGTCTCCGCGAAACCGGACGGGATCAGGACGGCGTTGGGGATCCTCTTCCGGCCCACCTCCTCCAGCGCGGCTGCCACGAACTTGGCGGGAATGGCGAAGACGGCCACATCCACCTCACCGGGAACGTCCGTGACACTCTTGTACGCCTTGCGGCCCAGAATGTCATCGGCCTTGGGGTTCACCGGATGGATCTCCCCGGCGAAGCCGCCGTCCACGAGGTTGCGCATCACCGAGTTGCCGATCTTGCCCTGCTCGTTGGAGGCACCGATCACGGCGACCGAGCGGGGCTGCATCAGCCGGCGCATGCTCGCCAGGATCTCGTCGCGCGTGTACTTCCTGCGCTCCGGCGGCTGCTTCTCCGCGAGGATGATCCGGATGTCGGCGGCGACCGCGCCCTCCGCGGTCGCGATCACCGGGTTGAGGTCCACCTCGGCGATCTCCGGGAAGTCCGCGACCAGTTGGGAGACCCGGCGGATCTGCTCGGCGACCGCCCAGCGGTCCACCCCGGCCTGCCCGCGCACCCCGCGCAGCACCTCGGCCGCCTTGATCGAGTCCAGCATCGACAGCGCCTCGTCGGCGGAGACGGGCGCGAGCCGGAAGGTCACGTCCTTGAGCACCTCGACCAGCACCCCGCCGAGCCCGAACGCGACGACCTTCCCGAAGGTCGGGTCGGTGACCGCGCCGACGATCACCTCCGTGCCCTTCGGCAGCAACTCCTGGACCTGGACGCCCTCGATGCGGGCCTCGGCGTCGTAGCCGCGCGCGTTCTCGATGATCCGGTGGAAGGCCGCGCGCACGTCCGCGGCGCCCTCCACGCCGACGATCACCCCGCCCGCGTCGGTCTTGTGCAGGATGTCCGGCGACACGATCTTCATGACCACCGGTCCGCCGAAGCGTGCCGCGTACGCCACCGCCTCGTCGACGTCCGTCGCCAGTTCCTCGCCCGGTACGGCGATCCCGTACGCGTCCGCGACCACCTTGCCCTCGGGCGCGGTGAGTGCCGTACGGCCCTGTGCGCGCACGGAGTCGAGGAGCTCGCGGACCCGCAGCTCCCGGTCCTCTGCCATCACGTCAGATCACTCCGTTCGACTTGAGCAGGCGCAACTCCTCGTCGCCGAGACCGAGTTCGCCGATGTAGACCGCTTCGTTGTGCTCGCCGAGCAGCGGCGAGCTGGTGACGTCGACGGGGGAGTCGGAGAGCTTGAGCGGGCTGCCGACGGTGACGAACTCGCCGCGCTCGGGGTGCGGGACGGTCACCACCATCTCGTTGGCGACCAGCGACTCGTCCTCGATGATCTCCTTGGTGGAGAGGATCGGCCCGCACGGGATGTTGTGGGCGTTGAGCCTCTCCAGCACCTCCCACTTGGGCAGCGTCGAGGACCACTCCTCGATCAGCTGGAACATCTTGTTGAGCTTGGGCAGGCGGGACTCCGGGGTCGCCCACTCGGGGTCGTCCGCCAGCTCCGGCCGGCCGATCAGCCGGGTGATCGGCTGCCAGCCGACGGGCTGCACGATGACGTAGACGTAGTCGTTGGGGCCGCCCGGTGCGCACTTGACCGCCCAGCCGGGCTGGCCGCCGCCGGAGGCGTTGCCGGAGCGCGGCACCTCGTCGCCGAAGTCCTCGTTCGGGTACTCGGCGAGCCGGCCGTGCGCGAGCCGCTGCTGGTCGCGGAGTTTGACCCGGCACAGGTTCAGCACGGCGTGCTGCATGGCGACGTTGACGCGCTGGCCGCGGCCGGTGTGTTCGCGCTGGAAGAGTGCCGCCAGTATTCCGGCTACTGTATGCACTCCGGTGCCCGAGTCACCGATCTGCGCGCCCGTGGCCAGCGGCGGGCCGTCCTCGAAGCCGGTGGTCGCCATCGAGCCGCCCATCGCCTGGGCGACGACCTCGTACGCCTTGAAGTCGGTGTACGGGCCGTCCCCGAACCCCTTGATGGAGGCGTAGACGATCCGGGGGTTGATCTCCTTGATGCGGTCCCAGGTGAACCCCATCCGGTCGACCGCGCCGGGGCCGAAGTTCTCCACCATCACGTCCGAGCGGCGGATCAGCTCGGTGAGGAGTTCCTTGCCGCGCTCGGTCTTGGTGTTGAGGGTGATGCTCCGCTTGTTGCAGTTGAGCATCGTGAAGTAGAGGGAGTCGACGTCCGGGAGGTCGCGCAGCTGCTTGCGCGTGATGTCACCGGTCGGCGCCTCCAGCTTGACCACGTCCGCGCCGAGCCAGGCGAGCAGCTGGGTGGCGGAGGGGCCGGACTGGACGTGGGTCATGTCGAGGACGCGAATGCCCTCAAGTGCCTTGGCGGTCATGGGCGTTCCACCTCACTTGTACATGGTCTGGTTCATGGTTCCGGGGGCGTACGCGTCCGGGTCGACCCAGACGTTGATCAGCGACGGCCTGCCCGACTCCCGGGCCCGGCGCAGCGCGGGGCCGATGTCGGCGGGGTCGCGGACCTCCTCGCCGTAACCGCCCAGCAGCTGGGCGAACTTGTCGTAGTGGACGTCCCCGAGGGTGTTGCCGACCCGCTCGCGCTCCTTGCCGTACTTGGCGGCCTGGCCGTAACGGATCTGGTTCATCGAGGAGTTGTTGCCGACGATCCCGACGAAGGGGAGGTCGTAGCGGACCAGCGTCTCGAAGTCCCAGCCGGTCAGCGAGAACGCGCCGTCGCCGAAGAGGGCGACCACCTCCTTGTCGGGGCGGGCCTGCTTGGCGGCGAGCACGAAGGGGACGCCGACCCCGAGGGTGCCGAGCGGGCCGGGGTCCATCCAGTGCCCCGGCGACTTGGGCTGCACGACCTGACCGGAGAAGGTGACGATGTCGCCGCCGTCGCCGATGTAGATCGAGTCCTCGGTGAGGAAGTCGTTGATCTCGCTGACCAGGCGGTACGGGTGGATGGGGGAGGAGTCCGACCGCAGCTGCGGCAACCGCTTCTCGATCGCCGTCTGTTCGGCGGCGCGCAGCTCGTCCAGCCACTCCTTGCGCCGGGAGGCCCCGCCGTTCACCCGGCCCGAGGCGGCCTCGGTCACGGACTTCAGGACCAGGCCCGCGTCCCCGACGATCCCGAGGTCGATGTCCCGGTTCTTGCCGACCGTGCGGTAGTCGAGGTCGATCTGCACGACGGTCGCTTGCGGGGAGAGCCGCTTGCCGTAGCCCATGCGGAAGTCGAAGGGGGTGCCGACGATCACGATGACGTCGGCGTGGGAGAAGGCGTAGCGGCGGGAGAGCTGGAAGTGGTGCGGGTCGCCGGGCGGCAGGGTGCCGCGGCCGGCGCCGTTCATGTACGCCGGGATGTTGAGGGTCCGGACCAGCTCGATGGCGTCCGCGGTGCCGCGGGTCGTCCAGACCTGGCTGCCGAGCAGGATGGCCGGCTTCTCGGCGTGCACGAGCAGGTCGGCGAGCTTCTCGATCGCCTCGGGGTCGCCGGCCGAGCGGGTCGAGGCGCGGTAGGCACCCGCCTTGGGCACCCGCGCCTTCTCGGCCGGGACCTTCGCGTCGAGGACGTCACGGGGTATCTCCAGGAAGGAGGGTCCCGGCGCGCCGTGGTAGCACTCGCGGAACGCCATGGAGACCATGTCGGCGGCGCGCGCGGTGTCCGGGACGGTCGCCGCGAACTTGGTGATCGGCGTCATCATGTCGACGTGCGGCAGGTCCTGCAGTGACCCCATCTTGTGCTGGGTGAGCGCGCCCTGGCCACCGATCAGCAGCATCGGGGACTCCGCGCGGAAGGCGTTGGCGACCCCGGTGACGGCGTCGGTCGTGCCCGGCCCCGCGGTGACGACCGCGCAGCCTGGCCTGCCGGTGATGCGCGCGTAACCGTCGGCGGCGTGCGCGGCCACCTGCTCGTGGCGGACGTCGACGACTTCTATGCCCTCGTCGACGCAGCCGTCGTAGATGTCGATGATGTGGCCGCCGCACAGGGTGTAGATGCGGTCGACCCCCTCGGCCTTCAGCGCCTTGGCAACGAGATGACCACCGGAAATCACGTCCTGGGTGTCGTCGGGCATGGCGGAGTCCTGTCCCTTCGTAGGGGGTTGGAACGCTCTCGCGGTACATTGCATACAGTCGACGAATACTGTATGAACCTTGTTATCCCGCATCCGGTGGGTGGTGTCCAGGGGGCGTGCGGCACTTTTCAGTCATCGGAGTTCGGCCTCTCGATGACTTCTCGACGGACTTCGCAGACAGGAGCCGGAATGGACCTGTACGAACACCAGGCAAGGGAACTCTTCGAAGATCACGGCATCGTGGTGCCGAGGGCCGAGGTCACCGACTCGCCCAAGGAGGCCCGGGAGATCGCCCGCCGGCTCGGCGGCAGGGTCGTCGTGAAGGCGCAGGTCAAGACCGGTGGCCGGGGCAAGGCGGGCGGCGTGAAGCTCGCCGCCGACCCGGCCGCGGCGGAACTCACGGCGCGTCAGATCCTCGGGATGGACATCAAGGGACACACGGTCGGCAAGGTGATGCTGGCCCAACCCGTCGACATCGACCGCGAGTTCTACGTCTCCTACGTCCTCGACCGGGCGGCCGGCGGCTTCCTCGCGATCGCCTCCGCCGAGGGCGGCACGGAGATCGAGGAGGTGGCCGCGACCCGGCCGGAGGCCGTGGCCCGGATCCCCGTCGACCCCGCGGTCGGCGTCACCTCCGCCAAGGCCCAGGAGATCGCCGCGGCCGCCGGACTGCCGCCGCAGACCGTCGACGTCCTGGTACGGCTCTGGCAGGTCCTGGTCCGCGAGGACGCGCTGCTCGTCGAGGTGAACCCGCTCGTGCGCACCGCAGAGGGCCGGATCCTGGCTCTCGACGGCAAGGTCACCCTTGACGACAACGCCCGCTTCCGGCAGTCCCGGTGGGGCGCGGAGGAGGGCGAGCACCCCGACCCGCTGGAGGCGGCGGCCGCCGCGAAGGGGCTCAACTACGTCAGGCTCGACGGCGAGGTCGGCATCATCGGCAACGGCGCGGGCCTGGTGATGTCCACCCTGGACGTGGTGGCCGGCTGCGGCGCACGGCCCGCCGACTTCCTGGACATCGGCGGCGGCGCGTCCGCCCAGATCATGGCCGACGGACTCTCGGTGATCCTGTCCGACCCGTCGGTGAAGTCGGTCTTCGTCAACGTCTTCGGCGGGATCACGGCGTGCGACGCGGTCGCCGACGGCATCGTCCGGGCCCTGGAGACCGTCCGGCTCACCAAGCCGCTGGTGGTCCGCCTCGACGGCAACAACGCGGCCCGCGGCCGGGCGATCCTCGACTCCCGCGCGCACCCCCTGGTCGAACAGGCCACCACCATGGACGGCGCCGCCCGCCGCGCCGCCGAACTCGCCACCACCGCCTGAGGAGTTCTGTCATGGCGATCTACCTCACCAAGGAGAGCAAGGTCCTCGTCCAGGGCATGACCGGTGCCGAGGGCATGAAGCACACGCGGCGGATGCTCGCCGCCGGGACCGACGTCGTCGGCGGGGTCAACCCGCGCAAGGCCGGGCAGAGCGTGGACTTCGCCGACCGTGCCGTCCCGGTCTTCGGCACCGTCGCCGAGGGCATGGCGGCGACCGGCGCCGACGTCACCGTCGTCTTCGTGCCGCCCGCCTTCGCCAAGGCGGCGGTGCTGGAGGCGGCCGACGCCGGCATCGGCCTCGCGGTGGTGATCACCGAGGGGATACCCGTCCACGACTCGGTGGCCTTCACCTCCTACGCGCGGGCCAAGGGCACCCGGATCATCGGCCCCAACTGTCCGGGCCTGATCACCCCCGGCCAGTCCGACGCGGGCATCATCCCCGCCGACATCACCAAGCCCGGCCGCATCGGTCTCGTCTCCAAGTCGGGCACCCTGACCTACCAACTCATGTACGAGCTAAGGGACATCGGCTTCTCCACCTGCGTGGGCATCGGCGGCGACCCGGTCGTCGGGACCAGCCACATCGACTGCCTGGCCGCCTTCCAGGACGACCCCGACACCGAACTCGTCGTCCTCATCGGCGAGATCGGCGGCGACGCCGAGGAGCGGGCCGCCGCCTACATCCGGGAGCACGTCACCAAGCCGGTCGTCGGCTACATCGCCGGGTTCACCGCGCCCGAGGGCCGCACCATGGGCCACGCGGGTGCCATCGTCTCCGGCTCGGCCGGCACCGCACGGGCCAAGCAGGAGGCGCTGGAGGCGGTCGGGGTACGGGTGGGGAGCACGCCGACCGAGACCGCCCGGCTGGTGCTCGAACTCCTGGAAGCGGGGGGCTGACCATGGACCTCGTCCGCAAGCCCGGCACCGGCTGGGACGACGCCTGGGCGCGCAGTCTCGACCTCGCCCCCGAGGCCTTCCGGGACGACCGCGTCCTCAACCTCTGGGCGGGCGCCTGGCAGCCCGACGGCCGCCCGCTCCCCGCGACCAGCCCCGTCGACGGCAGCCCGATCGCCGGCGCCCCACGCCTCGACCAGGCCACCGCGCACCGGGCCGTCCGCGCCTGCCTCGACCAGCACCGTGCCTGGCGGCACATCCCGCTGGCGGAACGCCGGGCCAGGATCGCCGCCACCCTGGACGCCCTCACCGAACACCGCGAACTCCTCGCCCTGCTGCTCGTCTGGGAGATCGGCAAGCCGTGGCGGCTGGCCCAGGCGGACGTGGACCGGGCGATCGACGGGGTCCGCTGGTACCTGGACGGCATCGGGCCGATGCTCACCGGGCGGGCCCCGCTGGACGGGCCCGTGTCCAACATCGCCAGCTGGAACTACCCGATGAGCGTGCTCGTTCACGCGGTACTGGTCCAGACCCTGGCGGGCAACGCGGTGGTGGCGAAGACCCCGACCGACGGCGGGGTCGCCTGCCTCACCCTGGCCTGCGCGCTGGCCGCCCGGGAGGGCCTGCCGGTGACGCTGCTCAGCGGCAGCGGGGGCGAGCTGTCGGAGGCGCTGGTGCGGGCGCCCGAGATCGGCTGCGTCTCCTTCGTCGGCGGCCGGGACACCGGGGCGGCGGTGGCCACGGCCGTCACCGACCTCGGCAAGCGGCACGTACTCGAACAGGAGGGACTCAACACCTGGGGCATCTGGAACTTCACCGACTGGGCCGCGTTCACCGCCGTCGTCCCCAAGCTCTTCGACTACGGCAAACAGCGCTGCACCGCCTACCCGCGCTTCGTCGTCCAGCGTGAGCTGTTCGACGAGTTCCTCACGGCCTACCTCCCGGCGGTGCGCCGGCTCCGGATCGGCCACCCCCTCGCGGTCGCCGACCCCGCCGACCCGCTTCCCGAGCTGGACTTCGGGCCGGTGATCAACGCGGCCAAGGCCAAGGACCTGACCGACCAGGTGGCCGAGGCCGTCGACCGCGGCGCCGTCCCGCTGCACCGCGGCAGCGCATCCGACGCCCGCTTCCTGCCCGGCCAGGACACGTCGTCGTACGTCCACCCGGTCACCCTCCTCAACCCGCCGCCCTCCTCGCCGCTCCACCACGCGGAACCCTTCGGCCCGGTCGACACGATCGTCCTGGTCGACACCGAGGCGGAACTGCTGGCCGCCATGAACGCGTCCAACGGTGCGCTGGTCGCCACGCTCTCCACCGACGACGAGGCCACCTTCGCGCGCCTGGCCCCGCAGATCCGTGCCTTCAAGGTCGGCCACGGCACGCCACGCTCCCGCGGCGACCGCGACGAGCTCTTCGGCGGCTTCGGCGCGTCCTGGCGGGGCGCCTTCGTCGGCGGGGAACTGCTGGTACGGGCGGTGACCAACGGGCCGGCGGGGGAGCGGCTGCCGGGGAACTTCCCGGAGTACCAGCTCATGCCCTGACCCCGCGCAACGCTCATGCCGTGGCGCGCCCGCTACCCGGGCGCGCCCGGTGCCGGACTCCGGGGTGCGATCCCGCGGCCCCGGCCGAGGAGGCGCGGTGGGCCGCAGAGCGCCGCCCCCGCCCGCCCGGTGACGGGCCGGCCACGCGCCGTGACCCGCGCCCACCTGCGCCGGAGCCGACGGAAACGCAGGTGAAGGGCACTCCGAAAGCTTGGTATTGTTGTCCATGTCGCCGCGGGGAGCACCCCCGGTCAGGCGGCAGACACCTAGTCCGGGTGGCGGAATGGCAGACGCGCTAGCTTGAGGTGCTAGTGCCCTTTATCGGGCGTGGGGGTTCAAGTCCCCCCTCGGACACAGATCACCACCCCAACCTGTGCGGGTCGAGGAATGCCTCGGCCCGCACAAGGCGTTTTGCGGCATCGAACGTCGGTTCGAGATCGGGGTCCGGACCGACCCGGACGGATGCGTCGGCGGCGAGGGTGGGACTTGATCCCGCCCGCCGGGAGCCCTGTGTTCAGGGGCGCCATCCGGGGTTGTTGCGCGCCGACTCGTGACGGCTGTAGTCCGAGTGCTTGAAGCGGTGGTACTCGAATATCTGGTCGGCCCAGACGGGATCGAAAGGAAGATGACTGCGCAAGGCGTTCACCTTGCCGATGATTCCCTTTTTCTCCGCACGGTTGAAATCGGCGATGGCGGCGAGTTCGCCGGTCTCCTCGACGATGGAGAGAATGTCGTCGAAATAGCTGGTGACGCGCGGTAACAGGTGTGCGTCGTCCGCGTCGCGGAACAGCGTCAGGGCCGATGCGGTGGAGGAGTAATAGTCCAGGTCGAAGGAGACGAACCCGACCGGATTCCCGGCCAGGTGTTCTGCGTGGGTGCGAAGGAACTCGGGTACCGTCTCGGACACGTCTCCGAGCACGAGTCGGGCCGAGCCGGCGAGCCGAGCGAGCAGCTCGTCCTCGTGCATCTGGTACTGGCCCTGCGTCCACATGTAGGGCACATCTCGATAGTCGGCGGAACCGGGCAGTCCACGACCGGTGTCGAAGCCGAGGACATGGATGTCGACACCGCTGGTGCGGGAGTAGTGCCGAGCGTGCCGGCTCAAGGACTCGAGTCCGCCGCCGTCTCCCACGCCGAACTCGATGACGGTCACCCCGTCGTACCCCAGCGAGCGGGTCAGCTCGACGGCTTTGCGCACGCCGTAGGCGTACATGGGCCGGTCCACGAGGCCGAAGGAGTAGCGCAGTTCGTCCGGCAGTACCGGAATGCGTTCCGTGAGCCGAATCATCGACTGCAACCGATATCCCGACATGGACAAGTCGCGCAGTGTGCGGATGAGATCGGGCATGGTCACTCCTCTCTCTCCAGTCGTCTTCACTGCGAACGGCCGGGAGCCGGTGGACGGGATGCCTCTTGCGTGCGGCCGTGGTCGCAAACGTAGATCATCGCAGTTGAGAACCATCAGCAGGATTCGCGCCGCCCTGCCCGGGGCGCTATGCCCCCGTTTGCACCCCAACTGGCGACGGTCAGCCGCCAGTTGGCGAGTCGCTCCTGTCGTACGGGCCGACGCCTGACGAGGTGGCGACCGCAGTTCAGCGGGTCGCGAGGCGGACCTCGATTCCTTATGAGTTAAGTAAAGGCGTGGTGTCGTTCGGGTGGCTGATTCCGGCCCTCGCCGACGGGTCGGTTGCCCTGCTCGACCTCCACCGTGGAGGCCCTCGTGTCTCGGCCCGGCCAGGTCGCGAGCCGTGTGCACCTCCCGTCCGCGTCGCAGTCCTGGGCGTTAACCGGCCAACCGATCGTATACACGCCTTTGTTTAAACCATGAAAGAAGAGTGTTGCTCTTCATGCCGCCTTTGAGCAGCGGATTGCCGGCCCGGGCGCATCGGCGCGCACGGTGCGAGTGCTCGGCCGTCACGCGTGCCGCTAGGGGCCGATTAGCTGCTGAACCAGTACATTCCCGCCCCGCCCGGCGGGGCGTGAAAGTTCCTACCCCTCTTCCGCTGCCGCGATCTACGTTTGCGGTCATGTCGGAGTGAACAGCGCCTCGTCTGGCATCGCCCAGCCCCTGCGGAAGCGAGCGGAAGCCCTCGCGCAAGGGGCGGCGCCGTCCATCGAAACGCAAGGAGGAACATGTCCCTTCCGCCGACCGACCGAGACCCCTGGGCAGACGTGACAAGCGTCCGCGGATTCCAGTGCGACGAGCTGATATCCGCCCTTCAGAAATACATCCGCAGAGGGAACCTGGAGGAGGCGCTTCTCGTCGCGCGGGAGATGTACGAGACGAGCCCGGAGCTGGAATCGCACTTGTGGAACCGGCTCTTGGTGATCTCGGTGTCGGACTGCAATGACGGGACCTTCCTGCAGACGCTCGTCGTCGAGTCCCTGCATCGCGTGGGCATGCGCATGCAGCGGGGCACCGGCGAGCGCTGGGGCTTCCTTGTCCAGGCTGTCCGCTACCTGGTCGCGTTCCCCAAGGACGAGACCACGGACGAGATATGCATGTGGTCGCGCCATACGATGAACAAGGGGATCCGCGGCCCGGTCGTCCCGGACTACGCGCTCGACATCCATACCGAGGCGGGTCGCAAGATGGGCCGCGGGATGGCTCATTTCCTCGGGGACGGCACGGTCATCGCCAACCCGTACCCGGGTGCCGACCCGACCTTCGGTGAACGCGTCCGGGAGATCGTGGCCCGGGGGGAGTGGGGCTGACCGTGTGTCCGACGGCACTGCCTCCTCCCGCGCCGCGGCGGGGACTCCTGCGAGTCTGAGAACGAAATGGACCGTATGCGGATAGTTGTCACGGGAACCGGCGGTGCTTCCGGCTACGCGGTGGCACTGCAAGCCGATCGGCTCGGGTACGAAGTTCTCTGGGCCGACGCCGATCCCCTCTGCCCTGCACTGCTGGCCAACTCCCACCGGGCGCAACTGCTTCCGCCGGCGTCGGAAGGCGGCGCATATCTCGAAGCACTGGCGAAGGCCGCCGGGGAGTTCGGAGCCGACTGCGTCAGCTTCAACACGGACGCCGAGGTCCGTTACGCCGCCGACCAGGTGGACACCCTGAGCGAGTTGGGCCTGACGCAGTGGATTCCTTCACCTGAAACGGTTCGGGTGTGTTCGGACAAGGCGGAGTTCGCACGTCGACTGAGCCGGGACCCCCGATTCCGGACTCCGGTCTCCTTCTCGGCCGGTGAACTGGAGGCCGATCTCCTCCCGGCTGCCGGCGTGTTCGTCAAGACGCGCTCGGGCAGCGGCGGGACGGATGCCATGGTCTGCTCCAGCCGGCCGGAGCTGGATGCCTGGCTGGCCCGCAATCCGGACGGACTGGTCCAGGAAGTGCTGACCGGACCGGAGTTCTCGGCCGACTGCCTGTACACGGGCGCGGATCTGCCGCTCGTCGTCGCCCGGCGGCGACTGCGGACCCGCTCGGGCATGTCCACGGTCACCGAGACCTTCCATCACCCGGAACTCGAACGACTCATCGTCGAACTGCTCCGGGAGCTGAAGGTTGTAGGGCCCTCCTGTGTGCAGGGATTCCTCCAGCCCGACGGCATCGTCTTCACAGAGATCAACGTCCGGTTCGGAGGCGGATGCGCGGCGGCGTTCTGGGGCACGACGCATCTGGTGGAACAGTACCTCGCTCTTCTGACCACCGGAGAAAGAAAACTTCCTGAAGGGATACACGGAAGACGGGATTTCACCACGACCACGCTCGTGCGTGTTCCCGGCTACGAAACGCTCCGGGTCAGGCCGGAGACGTAGAAAACAACCACTCTCATGGAGACGTGAACGGGGGAGGACGAGAAATGGCGCGTGGGAGCGTGCTCGTAATTGCGCCACACCCTGATGACGAGACGTTCGGGTGCGGAGGCACCATGGCGACACTGGCAGCCTCCGGCATGGACGTCTATGTGGAGCTCATCGTTCAGCACGGGATCAACACGGGCGGCCCGGCGACGGCCCGGGTCACCGTCGACAGGGGTGCGGAGTTCGCGCTGGCCTGCAGCAAGCTGGGCGTCAGTGATTTCCACGTGATGATCGAGGACGGCGATCACCGGGACACGCTGCACACACAGGCGGCGCGTCTCGTCGAGTCGATCGAGTCCGGTTCCCCGATCTCGATCGACCGGGTGCGGCCACAACTCGTGCTGCTGCCGACTCGCGGGGCATTCCACCAGGACCACCAGGTGGCCCATCAGGCGGCGTTCGCCGCATGCCGCAACCGCGGATCCGGGCATCACACGCCACCCGTGATCCTGGGCTACCAGTGTCCCGAGGACTCATGGAGCTCGCAGTTGGAGCAGGCGACCGCGACCCTCGACATCACCGGGCACTACGGCCAGAAGCAGGCCGCGATCGCGTGCTACCAGCACCAGACCAAGCCGGACCCGCACCTGCGGTCCATGAGCGGCATCGAGAGGGCCGACGCCGTTCAGGGGGCTGCCATCGGCGTCCCCTACGCCGAGTCGTTCGTGACGTACCGGACCGACCTGAAGTTCATCGCCGAGGCGGCAGGAGCGCGGGGGCTGGTGTGCGAGAACACCTAGAGGACTGGGAGTGGGCTCAGACCCTCGTCAGGTTCACCGACCGAAGGCCTCCGGACGAAGTGGTCCAGAGCGTTCGTGCCGTCCCGCTGGTCGGGAACGGTGTCGTGGTCTGCCGGCTGTCCGACGGCACGGCCTTTCTCCCCGGTGGTACCAGAGAGGAAGGCGAGTCCGTCGACGCGTGCATGAGACGGGAACTCGCCGAAGAGGCGGGCTTCCTCGTGACGGGGCACCCCCGCTGGTTCGCCGCGCACAGCGGCGTCTCCTACCACCGTGTCCCCTACAAACCGTATGCCCCCTTCCCGCTGAAGGCCTGGCTGTGGGGAGTGGTCGAAGGGGAGATCGTCGGTCCCCCCACGAACCCCGCCGGCGCCGAACAGGTCGCCTCCGTCAGCGTGCTGCGACCGGAGGATGCCGTGGACCTTCTCGAAAAGGAAGGTCGCGGCTACGCGCAGGCGCTCCGTTTCTGGATGAACTCGGGAGCGTCCATTGAGTTCTGAGCCGGACAGCGCGCGCGATCTGATCGTCGACACCGACACGCTGGGCATCAACGACGACGCTCTCGCGCTCCACTATCTCTTCGCCATGGCGCGGGTCCCCCGCCTGATCACCACCGTCTTCGGAAACGTCACGGCCACCGCCTCGGCGGGACACGCGCGCGCACTGGTACGTGATCACCTTCTGGACATCGATGTCGTGCGGGGATGCGAGCAGCCCCTGTGGTGGCGCGGGCCGGTCCGGGAGGACGTGCGCGAGGTCCTCGCGGCCCTGCCGGAGGAGACGTACCTTGCCTCGCTGCACCCTGGCAACGAGGGCTTCTGGGACACCGGCATCGAGGACGGACCGGCTCCGGATGCGCTGGCCGCGGCCCTCACGCAGTCTCAGGGGGCCGACGTCCTCGCCATCGGGCCCGTCACCAACATCGCACGGGCCCTGCGGCAGCTCGCCCCTTCCGACCAGGCCCGGCATCGTCTGTGGATCTCCGGTGGCTCCATCAGGACCGGAAACGTCACGGACCACGCCGAGTTCAACACGTTCGCCGATCCGGAAGCCCTGGAGGAGTGCCTGTCGGCGCGGTGGCAGGCCGTGGTGATGGTCCCGCTGGAGGTCCTGGCGGCCCCCCGGCTGGTTCCGGCGGCGGTGGAGCGGATCCGGCGTACCGGCACTCCGCTGGGCATGGCTCTGGACAGGCTCGAACGCGAGTCGCCGCGGGGCGAGAGCACGGACCGCGAACCCATCTGGGACGTGGTGGCGGCCGCACTCCTGGCGGACGGCACCCTGTCCTGCACGAAGGAGACGGGGACCGTCTCCGTCGGCACGGATCTGGCGCACCGCGGGGCCATCCGGTTCGAGCAGGGCGACGGAACGCATCATCTGGTGACGCACACCGATCCGGATGCCGTGGTCGAGCGGTTCGAAGCAGCCGTGAGCCGGCCGAGGAGCTCCTCATGAGCGCCGACGCCGTCGACTCCGCACCTTCACCCGCGCCCACGCCCGCGCCGTTGTCCTCGCAGGACCTGACGATCGTCATCCCGGTCCGGGACGATCCCCTGATCTATCGGTGCTTGGCGTCCATCGACGTCCCCTGCCCCGTCATCATCTCCACCAACGGGTCGCCGGACTGGTTCCTCGCGGGACTGACGACCTATGCGAAGGCCGCACCGCGGGTGACCGTCCTGAACACTCCGGAGAGCGGGATCGGTCTGGCCTACAACCGCGCGATCACGCACGCGGTCACACCACTGGTTCTCCTCATGGACTCCGACTGCGTGTTCGAGCCAGGAGCCGTCTCGGCGATGCTGGCCGAAGCGTCCTTCGGACTGGTCAAGGGACGCGTTCAGTTCGAGACCGCGGGGCGCGGCAGCCGTCTGGTGGCCGCGGCCCGACGGCTGACGGAAGACCCTCTGGTCACGAAGAAGGTCAACGCCTACAGCCCGCCTCTGCTCTACAGCACGGACATCGTGCAGAAGATGGGCGGCTATCACTTCAACACCGCGATGAAGTGGCGCGAGGACCGCGACTTCGAGCTGCGCCGACGGAAGTCGAACGTACCGATCCGGCTGGTCCCGCAAGCGGTCATCTGGCACAAGCCTCTCACCGTGCGGGACGACCTGAGAAGCGTCCGGGCCTACGGAGCGGGCCAGGCGCTCGGTGAATCACTGGGAGTGCTGCCCCCCTTGTTCCTGCGCCACGAGCTGAGGAAGGCAGCCACGGTGGTGTGGCGAGGCGTGCAGCGCGGCGAACCCGGCGCAGGGGCCTACGCCGCCCTCAGGAACCTCCTGGTGGTGGCGAGCCGTGCGACCACGATACGGCGTCCACGGGAGACGAAGTGATCAGCGCGATCTTCTGCGACCTCGACGGGACTCTCGTCCGCCCCGGCGGGTTCGTCCTCGACGAGGACATCGACCTGCTCCGGCAGGCGACGTCCGGCGGAGCCCGTCTCGTCTTCGTGACAGGGCGCCCCTCCCGCTGCCTGTCCGATCTGCCGCCGGCGGTCGAGCAGCTCTCCCGCCACGTCGTCACCTCGAACGGAGCGTCGGAGACGGTGGACGGCGGGCTGCGGATCCTGGCCACACTGGACCGGGAGCGGGTGCGGGACTTCTGCCGAGCGCTCCGCAGGGCCGACCCGATGGTCAGCTTCGCGACGGAGTTCGAGTCCGCGTTCGGTTACGAGCCGGGATATGCCTGGTGGCCGGCCACGGATACGGGGGCGGACGGATTCTGCGCGGACATCCCGGACCTGGTCGGCAGCGCCCTGCCCATCACGAAACTGCTCTGCCGCAGCGGCGAGCTGAACGCCCGGGACCTGGCCCGCACCGCGCAGGCCCTGGGGTTCGGAGTCACCGTCACCTACTCCTGCGGGCCGGAGGAAGGCGGACCGGTCGAGGTACTCTCACCCCTCGCTTCCAAGGGGCACGCAGTGCGGAGGATCCTCCAGGAAGCGGACCTGACACCGGCCGACGCCGTCGCTTTCGGAGACCGGGCCAACGACATTCCGATGCTCGAATCCGTCGGTGAGGCTGTCGTGATCGGCACTCCTGCCGAACCCGGCCTCTCGGTCTTCTCGTCCGCGGCCTCGGTGGGCACCTGGCTGGCGGCTCACGTCGATCGCTGGCGTACCTGCCGTCCGGGCAACGGGAGAACCCCATGAAGCCCGCGCGTCCCACTGCCGCCGGGAACGCGGAGCGGACCCCCGGGGCGCGCCGGTCCACCAGGACGGCGTCGTCCCTGGGTATCGCCGCCGGGTGCTACGCCCTCGCGATGTCGGTGTTCGGCACCACGCTCAGCCTGTTCCTCGCGGATGCCGTGGGCGCGGGACCGGGACGCATCGGTCTGTACTTCACCGGCTGTGCCGTCGTCGGTATCGGCATCAACCTGGCCATGGGCTGGTTCTCCGACCGGCTGTCCGACAGAAGGACCGCCCTGGCCGCGACCGCGACGGCAGGGTGTGCCGGCGCGCTGATCTTCACGGGCGCCCGTGACTACGCGGTGGTGTTCGCCACCGGGGCGGTGCTCCTCGGCCTCAACGAGGCGTACATCTCCCAGTTGTTCGCCTACGTCAAGGAGTTCGCCGACGCGACCGGCAGAGAGGTGACCCCCTTCAGTTCCGCGGTGCGCTCGATCTTCTCCGCCGGATGGGTGATCGGTCCGCCGGTCGGCCTCTACCTGCTGACCCACGCGGGGTTCGGGCGGATGTACGCGGCTGCCGCGGCCCTGCTGCTGCTCACCGTGGTCCTCGGCCGGTGGTTCCTGCCGGCCCTGCCCGCGCGGCCCCGTCCGGAACCCAAGGACGAGTCCGGGGGCCGCCGTTCGGCCCTGCACAGCCTCCTCACCACCGTGCCGCCCCGTACCTGGCTCCTGCTCGGCTCGGTCACAGCGGTCAACGTGGCGAACCAGATGTACCTCATCGCCATCTCCCTGTACGTCACCAGGGATCTGCACCTGTCGGCCTCCCTGGTCGGCTTGATGGCCGGTGCCTGCGCGGCCCTGGAGATCCCGCTGATGATCACGGTGGGCCGCCTGGCCGACCGGGTCGGGAAGGTACGGGTCGTGGCCGCCGCCGTGGTCCTCGCCGTCCTCTTCTTCTGCCTGCTGCCGATGGCAGGGTCGGCGCCCGCTCTGATCGCCCTCCAGGTGCCCAACGCCATGTGGATCGCGGTGATCACGAGTCTTCCCATGGTGGTGGTGCAACAGGAGGTACCCGGCGGGACGGGCACCGTGTCCGCGCTCTACTCGTCCACCTTCCCGGTGGCCCAGTTGCTGGCCGGAGCGATCACCGGGGTGGTCGCCGCGCAGGCGGGCTACCGCAGCGTCTTCTGGATCTGCGCCGTTCTCTGCGCGCTCGCCGCCGTCCTCCTCCTCTTCCGCATGGCCGCGCGGGGCGCGAACGACGGCAGCCCGGCGAACTCGCAGGAGGCAGCGGCCTAGCGTCCTCGGCCGTGCGTCTTCGCCCCGCCGCTTCCCCCCTCCCTCGGCCCCCGCTTCGGTGCGGGGTCACCGAACCGCCCAGATGAAGACGAGAGAGATCTGACGTGACGATCCGCTTCGTATCCGTCGTCGGCGCCGACACCGGCTTGCTGGATGCCGCGATCAGGCACTACCGCGCCCTCGGCGTCGAGTCCTTCCACATCGCCAGGCACATCGAGTCGTTCGACGACCCCGGCTTCCGGCGCTCCCGGGAAGTGGCCGCACAGCACGGCATTTCCTTCGCCGCGGTGCACCAGGGCCCCTGGGACGAGGACCTCAACGGATATCTGATCCGGGCGCAGATGCGGCGCCACCCCGAGGACTGGTGGGTCGTCGCCGACCTTGACGAGTTCCACGTCTACGACCGGCCGCTGAGCGAGATCATCGCCGCGTGCGAAGCCGGCGGGTACGACTACGTCAAGGGCGCCCTGCTGGACCGGGTGGCCGCCGACGGCAGCCTGGCGGCGCTGAACCCGCACGCATCCGTCTGGGCGCAGTACCCACTCGCCGGACTCGTGACGCTGCGCCTGCCGGGAGGCGGATCGTCCAAGGTGACCCTGGCCCGCGGCGACGTACGACTGCACCTCGGACAGCACGGTGCCGAGACCGGGCGGCCCATGCCCGCCGAAGAGTCCTTCCCCCAGGTCCACCATTTCAAATGGAACGACTCGGTGCTGGCCCGGCTCGTCCAACGGGAACAGGCCTACGCGTCGGGCGACTGGCACCTGACCTACCCCGACACCGTGGACGAGTCCCGCCGGATGCTCCGGCACCTGGAGGCCAACGGCGGGCGTATCGACGTCACCGCGCCGGAACTCTCCTTGCACCGCTGCGGCAGCGCCTACACGGACTACGGACCGTGGCCGGAGCTCGTGCCCCTGCTCAAGACCATCAGATAGCGCGCATGCGTCGGTCACCCGTCGGGATCGAGTACGACCGGAAGCTCCGCGAGGCCGCGGAAGGCAGGGAAGGGAACCTCCAGCCACCGTGTTCCGGCGCGCGGGTCGGCCAAGGTCATCCTCGGGAACCGGTCGAACAGGGCGGAGAGCGTCAGCTGCATCTCCAGCCGGGCCAGCGGGGCTCCCAGGCAGTAGTGGCTGCCGTGCCCGAACCCCAGATGCGCGTCCTGCGCGTTGCCCGGACGCATCACGTTCAACTCGTCCGGGGCGTCGAACTTCGCCGGATCGCGGTTGGCCGAACTGAGCGCGACCTGGACCAGGGCCCCCTTGGGAATCCGGGTCCCGCTGTACTCCACGTCCTCGGTCGCGTAACGGAACGTCGCGCTCTCCACGGAGCCGTCGTAGCGCACCAGTTCCTCGACCGCGGCACGCATCAGCTCCCCGTTCTCCCGCACGGCGCGCAGCTGTCCGGGATGGGACAGGAGGTGATGCACGGCGTTGCCGATCAGGTACGCGGTCGTCTTGTGACCCGCGAACATCAGCAGGAACGCCGTGGACACCAGCTCGTTCTCGGTCAGCCCGCCGTCGTCGTCCCGGACCGCGGTGAGCGCGCTCAGGAGATCGTCACCCGGGTGGCTCCGCTTGGCGGCGATGAGATCCGAGAAGTACGCGTGCAGATCCTCTTCCGCCTTCTGCTGGGCCCGCTTGGCCTCCTCGGTGAAACCGCTCTGGGCCACCGCGGAGGACAGGTTCTGCATCCGCGACCGCTCCTGGGGCGGAACGCCGAGCAGATCGCAGATCACGACGACCGACAGCGGGAACGCGAAGGCCGGCAACAGGTCGAAGGGCTCCCGGACCGGGCACTCGTCGAGCAGGCTCCGCACGATGTCCTGGATCTTCGGCCGCAGGGCCTCCACCCGCCGTGGGGTGAACGCGGAGTTGACCAGCCTGCGCAGCCGCGTGTGCTTGGGCCCGTCGGAGTTGAGCATGTTGTCGTCCAGGGCGACGGACGAGTCACCGAAGATCCTCCGGTAGGCGTCCATGGCCCCGTACATGTCCTTGCTCAACCGCGGATCCGCCAAGGCGGCCCGCGCGTCCTCGTACCGGGTGATCAGGTACGTCTCGTTGCCGTGCGGCGGTCGCATGGGACAGACCGGGGCCGCGTCGCGGAGACGGGCGTAGACCGTGTGAGGGTCCCGCCGGAACTCCGGGGTGCAGCGTTCGGCCGCGGTGACGGCCTCTTGCGTGGTGGTCACGGACGACTCCCGAGGTCGAAGATCGCCTCGGCGTTGCCACCGAGGACGAGCTGCTGCGACGCCCGGTCGACCGGCAGCTTCTCGATCATGCGGATCTGTTCCTGCAGTGGCACGGCCAGTGGCGGTGAGTCGGTACCGAACAGCATCCGCCCGGGACCCAGCACCTCCGCGTTCAGGCTCAGATGCGCCGAACTGAACGGGCTCGTGTCGACGTACATGCGCCGCAGCGCGGCGACCGGGTCGACGGCCGGTGCCCGGTCCGCCGACGGGGCCGCGGCCGCCTCGGGCCGGCCGGAGGGCGGCGGGGGGGCCCCCCCCCCCCCCGCGCGGGCCCCCCCCCCCCCCCGGGGCCCGCCCCCCCCCCCCCCCCCCCCCCCCCCCCCCCCCCCCCCCCCCCCCCCCACCCCCCAGAAC
>NZ_JBIVXP010000001.1:1777250-1802056 GCF_044769305.1 Streptomyces sp. NPDC090499 | reverse complement strand
GCACACGGCAGGGCAGACAAGAAGCACCTCGGCGCACGCCACGACATTTACCACGCCCCCGGCGCGCACCGAAGGTGCGCTGGGTCGCTGACCTGAATCCCCCCAGCAACGGCCCCCCGCGACCCACCCCCCTTCCGCACGGGACGCCCCGGCGAGGGCCTGCGAACACACCGCTCCCTACGGCAGGACGGCACGGCAGAAGTGATCGCCGCCGTGCGCTACGCCTGACGGGACGAGCAGGCCGGCGCCGATGTCGTCCTCTGGACGGCCACCGACGACACCGCCCAGGTCATCCGCGCCGCCGACGACATCGAGGAACTGGCACACCACGTGAGCGTCGCGGTGTGGGAACTCGCCCCGGACGACGACGCTTTGCCTGACTCGAAGTCGTAGAGCTCCCTCGGGCCGACAGCCAGGTCTGGGAGGATCTCGTGGTGAACATCGTCGATGACGCGGCCCGCCGGACGCTCGTCCGCCGCGGCTTCGCCCTGGAGTACACCACCCTCGGCTGGAACGTGATCGGCATCGTCGTACTCGCCATCGCCGCGATCTCGGCGCGGTCCGTGGCGCTTGCCGGGTTCGGCCTGGACTCCCTGATCGAGATCGGCGCCTCCACCGTGGTGATCTGGGAACTGTCCGGTACGGGTGAGGACCGCCGGCGCCGTGCGCTGAAACTCATCGGCGGCGCTTTCGCGCTGCTGGCGGTGTACCTGCTGGTGCAGTCCACCTGGGTACTGGCCGCCGGATTCCGCCCCCGTCACTCGCCCCTCGGCATCGGCTGGACCGCGGTGACGGCCGCGGTGATGTTCGCGCTCGCGCTGGGCAAGGCACGCACCGGCACCGCGCTGGACAACCCGGTGCTCAGGATCGAGGGCCGTGTCACCCTGATCGACGGCCTGCTGGCCACCGCCGTCCTGCTCGGCCTCCTGCTGAACTCCCTGGCCGGCCTGTGGTGGGCCGACCCGGCCGCAGGGTACGTGCTGGTCTACTACGCGCTGCGCGAGGCCAAGGAGATCTTCTCCGGGGAGCACTGACGGCCCGGACCGCCCAGGCACTGTCGACGCCGGGAGTCCGACGAGCAGCGCCACGGCGCGCAGGATGCCTGCAACTGCGCCGCGACGCCGGCGTCCCACGCAACTACCCGATCAAGGTCGTACCTCACGTGAGTCAGCACCGAGTAGTCGACCGAAAGGCCGCTCACGGTTTCCCCGTTCCCGTTCTGATGGTTGCCCTCGCCCGCCGCCGGACGTTCCGCGATCAGCGGTTGACGGACTGGATCTCCTGGACGGTCAGGTCCTGCGTGGTTTCGAAGACGCCGTCCGGCAGGTCACCCTTCGCGCCGCCCGAGCCCTCCCAGGAGATCTGCCAGGTGATCGATGCCTTCAGCTGGTACGGCCGGCCGTTGCTCGCGTGGTGATAGATGACGCCGCACGGCGGGGTCTTGCCGGCGTCGCCCTGAACGTACGGAGCACCGATGGAGCCGTCGTCGTTGATCCGGCAGTCGCCGGAGGCAGGGTATGTCTCGGCGTCCGCGGTGCCGGGTTCCAGGTGAAGGGCGACCGGCTTCGCGGTCGTCTCCGCCCACACGCCCGCGTTCTGCAGCTCGGCCCGGACCGTGACCTCTTTGAACGTGGCCTTGTCCAGCCACACCCATGTCGGCAGGTTCACCGTGGACTTGCCGGTGGGCTTCAGCTCGATCCGGGTCGTCGGAACATTGATCTTGTCGTAGGCGTAGCCCGCGAGGACATCGGGGGTGGGGGCGTGGGTGTCCTTGGGGAGAGTGCCCGCGTCCTGCCAGAACAGGGTGCGCTCACAGTCGTACGACGCGGGGTCGTTCTCCCGGTTCTTGTTGACCACCCCGCGCCAGAAGTAGCCGTCCTGGCCGAGGTTGTAGTTCTTGTAGCCGTCACCGCTGGCGGTCTCGGCCTTCCCCTTCTCGTAGTGGTCCACCATCAGCTCCTCGCCCCAGTCGAGCGAGGGCGTGACGGGCACGAGGTTGTCGTTGGGGATCTTCTTGAGCCGGTCGACGGCTTCCTTCAACTGCTGAGGCGTGGCCACCGGCTCGTACCAGCACGCCGGGGGCTTCCAGTTGGGGTCCACCGGAGCCAGCGACTTGCCGGAACCGCCCGAGCCGCCGCTCTTCTGGCTGATCTTGATGTTGGTGGCGGTTGCGGCGGCGGTGAGGGTGTTGCCGGAGGCGTTGCCGGAAGGGCCGGAGGGAGTCGGCGCCTGGGACCCGTCACCGCCGATGGCGTAGGCCGTCGTGCACGACAGGACGAGGGTGGTGACCGAGGCCGCAAGGACAGAGCCGGCCTTCGCCGCGAAGCGCATCAGCTGCATCCTCCCGGGACGGTGGTCAGGGAGGTGGTCTTCCAGACGCCCTGGGAGGTCTTGTCCAGCCGGACCCGGTACTGGATGAGCGACGCGGGCTTGTCCGGAGTCTTCACGATCTTCCCGGTCCTGCGGTTCTTGGTGGAGGCCTGGCGCTCGTCGACGCAGTAGAAGAGCACGCCCGAGCCGGTGTCGTTGATATGGACCTGAGGGTCGAAGGCCTTGACCTCGCCGATGATGCTGTCCCCGTCGTCGGTGAACTGCTTGATCCACTTTTGGGCGGTCGACAGCGTGGCGTCCGAGTTGTAGAACGCGACCGCCTCCGAGTCGGGGTTCGCCTCGATGATCGCGGCGTACTTCGCCCGCAGCTCCTCCCGGCCGTCGTTCATGATCGCCTGGAGCTTCGCGTCGCTGTTCGTCCAGCCCTCGAAGTCCGCCTGGAACTCCTTGGGCAGCGTGATCTCCGGCCGCTTGACGCCATCCTGCGCGGCCGAGGCGGAGGGGCCGGCGGAGCTCTTCTCGTCCGCAGCGTCCGCCCCCTTGATCTTGCCCTGGGACGAGTCGCTGCCTCCGCCCGAGCCGCAGGCGGTCAGGAGCAGGGCTGTGGAGACGACGAGCGCAGCTGTCGCAATCCGGGCGCGGCGGTTCACTGTGAGACTCCCCGTTGAAATAAGTGGTAGCGCAAGCGAACCAACGATATTCGTGTTGCTGACATGACACCAGTTCGCATGGAGCCAAGAGCGGCTTCCGTGCGTGGAGATATGGGTAGGTTTGCTGGCCCTGCTTATGTGCGGCAGGTGATCGCTCGCTACATCAGCGTGATCGATGGCACAGGGGACGGGGTAGGTGGGCGCCTGGACGGGCTGTGCATCTTTGCTGGTGGCTGTTTACAGGCTCTGGGTGCGGAGATCCCCCGAGAGCGGACAGGTTCAGAGCTTGGGCTCCACGGGGAAGGGCAGCTTGTCGGCCCAACTGGCCAGCGCCGCCGCGGCGATCTCGCGGGACTCGCCGCCGACCGGGGTCTCCGCGAGGAGGTTCCGCTCGGCGTTTGCCACCAGACACCATGGGGCAAGGCTCGCCGCTGGAGTACATGAGGGCGTGCTGGGACAGCTCGAACTCGTCGGCCGATGCGCCGCCCCCGGCGCCGGGGTGGGGTGCGAGCGCATCGATTCGGTCGAAGGCCGCCTCCCAGCGCCCGGTCCGATCACCGCAGTTGCCATTCGGCTCAAGGTCTGGGCAACCCGAGTCCGGGCATCCGTGAATTCGACAATCGCTGCTTGTCCCCGCCCACCTGCAGTCGGAAGAGCTCAGTTCGCGGCCGACCGGCAGAGTCGAAGGTGTCGACGACCTCTTCAACGTGCTCCCACAACCGCACCGGCCCGGCCTCCCGCACCTCCCACCCACCGTCGCACGGCGTGAGCGACGCGGCCGAGCCACGGACGACGTCGACCAGGTGCACGACCTTCCCCACGAAGGTCATCTGTGCATCGGGCACCGCGCATTGGGCGAGGAAGCGCAGATGGAACGCCTCCGGACCGGCAGCCGTGATCCGCTCCGGCCCGTGCCGCGCCGCCCTCGTCTTCTCCGGCAGCCCAGCCGCCCAGTGGGCGGGGTTCCCGAAGACCGGAGCGGCGTGCGCCCGGACCGACATGAAGGAGACGGTGCCCGGCAGCAGCGGCCCCTCCGCCGTACCGTCCTCGCCGACCGTGAGGAGGACGCGCGCATAGCCGTACAACCAGCCCGACAGCGTGAGCAGGATCTTCCCGCCCGGCCGGGTCTGCGCGACGAGCGCGTCCGGTACGGAACGGAAGGAACAGGCGGCCACGATCCGATCGAAGCGAGCCTCGGGCCAATAGCCGTACCGCCCGTCCGCCACGGCCAGAGTGGGCGTGTAGCCGCAGCCGTACAACGCGTCCGCCGCCACCGCCAGCCGGGCAGGATCGACGTCGATGCTCGTGACGTCGGCGGACCCGAGGCGCTCGCAGGCCAGTGCAGTGGAGTAGCCGCTGCCGGTGCCGATCTCCAGCACCGTGTGCCCTTCACTCACCTCGGCGTCGGCCCACATCCTCAGGACGAGTGACGGCAGGGTCGAGGAGGAGGTGGGCGCCCCACCGTGCCGCACCTCAGGCGCGCTCCAGTCCGGCTCCCGGTCGTCGAACTGGGTGATCAGCGTGGCATCGGAGTACGCGGCGGCCAACCACCTGTCGTGGTCGAGCTCGGCGGTGACGGGCTCCCACACCGCCAGCCCGTTCTCGTCGGTCTCGCCGGCCGCCAGATAGAACCCCGGCACGAACCGATGCCGAGGCACCTCACCCACCGCCGCCAACCAGCGCGCATCAGCCGCCGACCCGTCCCGCGCGAGCCCCACCGCCATCTCTCGCCGAAGCTGAACCGCGTTGCTCTCAGGCCCGTTTGGTGTCGTCAAGGTCTTCGTCTTCCTCTCTGCTCAGGATCTCGGCGAAGGTGTCGGCGATGGCCGGAGCGTCCGGAAGCCAGCCCCACTGCCCGTTCGGATTGCACTCGATCGCCCACCAGTCCTCCGCGGCCGTCCCGTCACCGGTGAGCGCGAAGTCGAAGCAGCCGAAGACCAGCCCGAACGAGGCCAAGTAGCCGTGCAGAGCGGCACGAACGGACTCGGGTACGGCGACGGGTGTGTGGACGAGACGGTCCCAGTCACCCCGGCGCCAATCCAGCGCACCGTCCGGAGCGGTGATCCGCTGGGCAAAAACCCGACGCCCGACCACGGTGACCCGCGCATCCCCGATCTTCGGAATCTCGGCCTGAAAGAGATGCGCGGTCACTACGACCGAGTCGTCCAGCGCACCGGGTTCGATACGCTGCGCCCAGATCGCCCCGGCACGCCCGTCCTCGCCCTCCGGCAACCCACGGAACGACTTGTAGACGACGCGCTCGTGCTCGGCCGCGAACTTCCGAGCCTCCGCAACGTCATTGGTGATCAGCGTCGCCGGAACACGCAGACCGAGAGCGGCGAACCTCTGAAGCTGGGCGGGCTTGAAGTCGGCGCGGGCCACGGCGGACGGATGGTTGACGTACAACGCGCCCCGCAGGCTGTGGAGCACACCCCCGAGCCCATGACGTGCCTCGGCGACGGCGAACTCCCGGGACTGGCGGGGCAACTGCTGAAAGCGCGCGGTGTACGGGGTCGGCCGGCGACAGTAGACGGCCGTCACGGCCTCCACATCCACCTCCCGGCTCGCGGTACGCAACCGCCCACCCCAGGTCGAGCCGCCTCCCCGCCCGAGCCGAAACCCGAAGACAAGGTCCGGCCCGACATCCCCCGGATCGACGCGTACGACGGTGGCACCGCGCTCGTTCAGAGCCTCGATCACCCGGTCCGCGGTGACGTCCTCCAACGCCGTGAGCACCAGAACGACGGACTCCACCGCTCAGTCCGACTCGTAGTCGGTCGTGTTGTCGTCCTGCGTCTGCGGCTGGGGCTGCTGACCGTCCCCACCACCGGAGACCGACGCGGTACCCGATGTCTTCGACGTCCCGTGCTTCCCCATCTCGACCATCTCACCGGTGGCGTCCATGTACACGGCGGTCTGCGAGCGGGCGTCCAGCACCACGGACACGTACGACGGTGCCCCGACCGGCAACCGAACGCTCACCAACCGCATGGCCCAGGGGGCCCGAACGGCCGTAGTCGTCATGTGATTGCTCACCATTCCCTTCGAGGTTCTTCGCGGAGGAGGATCAGACTTCTGAGCGTGCGGCCAGTCGCGACCGTCCCCTCTTGACCAGAGCCGTGATCGAACGCGGGGTGCAGAGATCGCCCTCGTAGCGCGGCGGAACCAGCCAGTAGGTGCCGGGAGTCTGCTGGCGGTCGAGCCGTGGGACACCGAGATAGGTGCCATGCCCCAGACACGTGGCGATGTCGTCGTACGCCCAGACCAGGCCGGCGTGCCCCTGGATCAGGGCGTAGTACGTGCCGCCCGCCACGCGGCGGTCGTAGATGATCGAGCCCCCGAGGAGGAGACCGAGGCAGACGGCGACCTGGTCCGGGTCGCTCGAATCCACGGCCGCGTGCACCTCGTCCGACGCCATCCGCACCGCCGCGAACCGGTCGCCGAGCGGTAACAGGGCGACGCCCTGAACCGCCCACTCGTGCCAGGCCCGCGCAGGCGTCGGATGGGCTCGTGCGAGCCATTCGGAGATCGCTCTGTCCAGCGCCTCTTGCGTGTCCACAACCTGCCTCCTGCCTTGGGAACATCACAAAGCGTCCAGTACCTAAGCGTCAGATTCGAGGACTCAAGAAGGTCGCCGGGAGGACTCAATAAGGGCCTCCGTGCCTCCTTGAGAGGGAGCCCATGCCTGAAACAGGACTCTGTGGGGCAGAGTTGAAGAAGCCAAAGCAGGAGGTGCTCCAGTGCCCAGGCCCACCGGAAACGTCCGACTCAAGGCCGCCCGCGTAGCCGCGGGTTTCAACTCTCAGCAGCATTTGGCCGATGCACTTACCCAGCACGCCAGGGAGATGGGTGTTCGCGGGTTGTCGATCGGTGTACGACAGGTTCGCCGCTGGGAATCGGACAACCCGCCCTGGCCGCAGCCGGACTGTCAACGCGTTCTCGTGCACCTGCTCGGACAGAGCATGGAGGCGTTGGGATTCACGCCCCCATGGGGTACGGACGGGCCACAGCACGCAGAGCACGCACGAAGGCTCCTGGACACCGGCGGCCGGACTGTCCTGGGAGTCCGGACATCGCTGCCCCGTAAAGTCGCGGTGACCCATCAACCCTCCACAGTCGGTGCCGATTTCATGGCGGTGACCCGCGCCCACCGTCGGCTCTACTGGTCGGTCGCCCCGGCCGAATTGCACCCGACCGTCGTCGCACACGCGACGTTGGGATGCGCCCTGCTGCCGGAGACGACGGACTCGGCACGTCGTGAGATCGCGGCCGCGATGGCGGAGACCTACCTCCAGGCAGGCCGTATCGAGTTCTTCGACCTCCGCGAGCCGACCATGGCCAACGACACCTTCCTGTTGGCCCTTCAGGCAGCAGGGGAGGCGGACGACGCCCTGCTCGGTTCGGCGATCATCGCGCACATGGCGTTCGTCCCGGGTTGGGCGGCGGATCGTGACGGCGCGCTTGAACGCATGACGGCCGCGCGGACCTACGCCCGGCGGGTTCCCGCCTCTGCCGAGTTCCTGGCCTGGCTGGACGCGGTGGAGGCCGAGTGCGAGACGAGGTCGGGCAACAGCCGTACCGCGCTGCACCTCCTGGGCCACGCAGAGGACGTCCTGGCAGCGGGCAACGAACACCCTTCACCGGAGTGGCTGGACTGGTTCTCCCCGGCCCGTCTGGCGGCCTTCAAGGGCAACACCCAGATGATCGCAGGTCACCTCCCGCAAGCCCGGGAAAGCCTGCTGCACGCCCTGACCACGATGACACCGGCCGAGGACAAGCAACGCTCGGTGGTCTACGGCGACCTGGCTGCCGTCGAGGCGACTTCCGGGAACCCGGAGCAGGCGTGCGAGTACGCGGGCAAGGCCCTGGACCAGCTGGCGGTCACCTGGTACGCGACCGGCATGGACCGCGTGCGCGAGGTACGTCGGGCGCTCACGCCCCACCAGGCCGAGCGCTGCGTACGTGACCTCGACGACCGCCTCTATGACTGGTCGACGACCCTCAGCGCGCTGGGTCGTTGAACTGGCCGATCAGATCGGGTAGGTCGATCAGTCCCTCCACACGGAAGGTCGGCAGTTCCCTGGCCTCGCGGTCATTCCACTGGATGGTGGCCCAAGGCCCGCGGTGCACGAGAGCAGTGTGCATGCCGGCCTGCCGGGCGGGACGGATGTCGTTGTCGCAGCGGTCCCCCACGTAAAGGATCTCGTCGACGTCGAACGGCACGGCGTCGGCGACCCGCTTGAAGAACTCCGGGTCGGGCTTGCTGGCTCCCCAGTCGTCCGACGTCCCGATCAGATCGACGTCGTCGGAGAATAGCTCCCGAAGGATCCGACCCGCACGGACGGTCTGGTTGCCGGCGATCCCGAGCCACAGCCCCTGCTCCCGGAGCGCGCCAAGCGCAGTCCTGACATCCGCGTAGAGATCCTCCTCCCCGAAGGACTCCGGCCGCCCGGCGGCGGCCCGCTTCTCCCGCTGCTCGTAGAGGTCGAACCCGGGCCGAAACTCCTGGAAGACCTCCCGGTAGTCACGGCCTTGGGCGATGACTGCGCCGAACATCGCGTGGAAGGTATGCCGAGGCACACCGAGCCAGTCGGCCCAGGTCCCGTACTCCCTGGTCTCGTCCACCAGGCACTCACCTACGTCGAAGACGACTGCGTGAATCATGGGAGGCAGAGTATCGGGGAGGGGCGTGAGGGATGTAGAAGGTCAAACGCTCAACCTGAGCCCGCCACCCGGGCACTGAAGTGCTGCTCCGTCTGGTGATGGTCATCTCAAGCACTCTCCCAGCCAGTTGGCGCGATCCGCAGCGACACTGCCGTACCACAAGCACACTTAGCTCCTATTCTGCGCGTGGAAGTCAAGATGTCTTCTACCCACGGAAAATCTATGGAAGAGTGCTCTCATGGCGTTGGTCGAGAGGTTTGAGTCGGTCACTTCCGACATCCAGAGGATGCATGGCCCGGTAACTTGTGGTGTTAGATCGTTCACTGTGGACGGTCAACGTATCTTGCAACTGGATACGTATGGGTCAGCTGATCGACAGATTCACGGCAAGATTAGCCAGAGTGTCCAGCTGGACGTCGCTGCAGCGCGTGAACTTATCAAGATTATTGAAGAAGTCTTTCCGGAAATATCGCACTGAGAAACTAATCGCGAGTATGCGGGCATGCACGGTTGGGTCTTATTTTCACGCATTCTCAACCGGATTGAGACTCGGGAAGGTTGAGGACTAAGATAGTCTGCCTGAGGCGAACACGCGGCCGGCCGTGGTGCATGCAGCGATATATAAGGCCGGTAAGGATAGACCGAGAATGACGGGTGTGCCGATGATCGGCATACCCGTCATCGTGACGGACCGTCGCCTGCGAGTTGAGCTATGTCATGCCAGAGGAAAGACCAGCCACTGGCAACAGGGGGCTTGCCCAGTGTAGCTCAGGGACACATGTCCTTAGTCTCTCCCGAATTGGTGACAGTTGACGGGCCCTGCGAAGGCGCCAAATAGCTGAAGTGGCGATGACGGCAGCATGCAATCTGTCTTATCGCCGCAACCAAGAAGGTAACTCTCTTAATTTAAACGCCCTGCGACGTCAATG
Organism: Streptomyces sp. NPDC090499; assembly: GCF_044769305.1. Classification (NCBI taxonomy): domain Bacteria; kingdom Bacillati; phylum Actinomycetota; class Actinomycetes; order Kitasatosporales; family Streptomycetaceae; genus Streptomyces; species Streptomyces sp. NPDC090499. Next base: position 1,792,482 of record NZ_JBIVXP010000001.1, on the reverse strand, counting down.
GCTTCACCGGCGCTTGATCCTCGCGAAAACACCCTCCAAGAGTAGGAGCCCGTCCAGGACGTCCTGTACTTGTCGACGTGAAATCGTTGGGTCCGGCGGGTTGTGAACTCTGCTCGCTGAGCGATGCGCAACCATTCCTCGATTGGCGCCGAAACTGTTCATTACTCCCAACCAGATACCATCGAAGTCGGATTCCTTGAATCCTATCGGGAGTAGTAGGCGTAGCAGATTGGTTTCTTTCACCCCGTGATTATCGCGTTCGGCAAGTCTACGGTGTTTCTGGAAGGCCGACTTTACGATTTCGTCTACGGTGTCCTTCTGGGCCTGCAAGGCCAGCGACTTAGGTGGCTTTGTTTGCTTGTCATTGTATAGCATCAAGGCTGCTATACATGCGCCAGCGAAACCTGAACTGTTCCAACGCACTTCGGCTCTCTGGAGTATGTCGAGACACATGGCCTCTATATACTCTTCGACCTCGGCATGACTGAGGACGATGAATGCGCGCACTTGATCGTACTCGTTCACGGTATAAGAACCGACAGGGCTTCGTTTGGGGAGAAAAAGCTGATCTAGCCTATCAATTCTCCGAATCAACTGGTTATATCGCTGAGTAGGCAATGCGGCTCCCCTGCGCGACCGGGATCTGCAATTTCAGATCGATAGTCCGCTCCAGCACCCGGCCCCACCTGGAAAGTCGAACTTCCACAGCCTCCAAGCTCTTCGTAGTGCTGGTTAGTGAAGCGACGAATCGGCTATCGGTCGACAACTGCTCGAATGCATTTCGCACTTCCTCCGGCCGGGATTGCATGCGAGCGCGCACTTCACGGTGTCGCGCATAGAAGCACATAATGTCGAAGACTGCGCGATTAAAGGGCCGTTCGTATTCTTCGCCGTTGTGGCGTCGAAATGCGTTCTTCCCGAAGATTTTAGACACTGCGGAAATTGCCTCTGCGCAATCTCGCGCTTGTTCCTCTACTGTGGCAATTTCAGTCGCCCAGGAGTCATTCAATCGAGCGCACGTCAAGTCGAGCAAATCCTTCAAGTTGCCGGCGTACTCAGGCAGGAAACGAATGAAGGCGAAATGCCTAACTAGAAGTTCGACATCGCGCATCCGGAAGTCTGGCCCGTTCCTTCGACCGAAAAGTCGAGCAAAAGTGGAGTCCTCCGTTGTGTACGTGTTGGCAAAGGCGACAAACGGTCCCGGGTGTAGCGCCTGCCGCAACTCCTGGGGGCTAAGTGGGACGCTCCCGGTATTCAATCGATGGAATACCAGGTAAAGGAATTCGTCCCCTTGCCAATGGCGCACGACCATGGTGCGAAGGGTTTGAGTTTCGAAGGCGAGGCGTTCATCGCTCGGCAGACTATCAATGTTGCAGCGATTGAGGTCGGAGCGGAGTTCAAGGCCGCTCAACTTGAATTCGCCTTGAGCGAATTGAACGAGGGTGAGTAGCCTTTGCTTTCCATCCAATACGATAAACTGTCCCTTTTTCCCCTTCCGTTCTGCGAGTACCACTTGCGGTACGGGTAGACCGACAATCAGCGACTCAATGAAACGACTCTTCTTCTTCCTGTCCCAAGCGTCTCTACGTTGAAAAATTGGATCCATTTCGATGTTGTTGCGCTGAATCTGGCTCAGAAGAGTCTCGGATGTCCAGTCACTCGAAACAACGAATGCGTCAAAGGAAGTTGCCTCGCGGAGCCTCGTGAGGTCATCCTCTGATTCGCCAAACAATTCTTCTGCGTCGCTTGTTGCATCGTCAGGGGAAATTTCTTCATTTTCGAAATTCATGATGTTGTCTTTTCTGTGAGATCCTGGGTCGTACACATCGTGCCACGCGGCGGCGGCAGCGAGGAACGGATCCGCAGATGCTTGGGCGTCAAGCCCGGAGGAATTAAAGCTTGCTCACAGCTTAAAGCGCAGTTCGCAAGCAGACTGCCACCAACACCCTTCTTGCCCATTCGGAGGATAGGCTCAAGTTGCCACTGCTGTATGGCAGTTCAACAAGGTGATCGCCAGGCTTTGAGTGCCAAGGGGGCACCTCATTCCTCGGTACTGCCGTGGCACTCCCCGTAGGCCGCTCCCATCCCACACCAGCACTTCCCCCGCTGCGGTGGGGGCCAAGCCACCGCCCGCCCCCGCGCCGCAAGCGTCGTCGCGTACTGCGGGAGCAGGGTGGTGTCGGACGGGGAGGAGCCCTCGGAGGCGGCGAAGGCCTCGTAGGAGGGGACGGTGGCGGTGACGATGCCGAGGTTGCCGGTGCCGGAGACGGAGAGTTCGCGGAGGGAGGACTCTATGGTCGTGAGGTGCTCGGGGTGGGACGGGTACTCGGTGGTCAGGGTCGGGTACGCCGACAGGAGTTCCGTGAGCTCTGCGGCCGGCCAGTGCAGGACCGCTACCGGGAAGGGGCGGGACAACGCCTCCCGGTAGGTGCCCAGTTCGGCTCGGAGGCGGGAGATCTCGGCCTCCAGTTCCTCCGGGTTGTCGGAGCCCAGGGACCAGACGCGCTTGGGGTCGTGGAGCTCGTCCAGGGAGACGGGGGAGGAGTGCAGGGTGTCGGCGCGGGCGTCCCAGTCGTCGTGGGGGAGGCCGAGCATGCGGCGGACGCGGTGGCGGCCGATCAACACCGGGAGGGTGGAGTAGGGGGGTTCGGCGACGTCCGTCAGGAGGAGGGTGGCCGCCTCGGTGAAGGTGTCGTGCGCCGCTTCCAACTCGTCGTGGGATTCGAGGGATTCGGCGACGATGACCCAGGGGGCCGGGTCCCGGGGGGCCGTGGTGCGGATGCCGTCGATGATCGCCCTGGCCTCTGCCTCGTGGTCGTACTCCCACAGGTTCGACGCCTTGAGGGCCCGGACGAGGGGCGCGTTCTCCAGGGTGTCCGGGGTGGCCAGGAGGCGGTCGTAGAGCGCGGTGGCGGCGGGGCGGTCGTCGGCCAGTTCCCGGTGGGCCGCGGCCTGCAGCAGCAGTGCTTCCGCGTCCTCGGGGTAGCGGTCGGCGGTCCGCTCCAGGCGTGCCGCTTCGGCGGTGTGGTCGACGTTCTCGGCAGGCGTGTCGGGGCGCATGAACGACACCGTACTGCCCGTCGGTGACAAAGAAGAGATAGAGATGGGGGGCAGTCGGTTGCGAGGGGAGTCGTTCCGTGGAGTTCGCGTTCGGTGGGCACGTCGTCGAGTGGCGGGGGCCCGCGCCGTACTACTTCGTTCCGGTGCCGCAGGACGAGTGCGAGGACATCCGGGCGGTGGCGGCCATGGCTTCCTACGGCTGGGGGGTGATTCCCGTCGAGGCCCGGATCGGTGGCGTCGTCTTCGAGACCTCGCTCTTTCCCAGGGACGGTGGGTATCTGCTGCCGCTCAAGAGCGCCGTGCGCAAGCCCGAGGGGCTGTCGGTGGGGGATCAGGTGCGGGTCGAGATGACCGTCCGTCTGCGGTGAGGAGGGGAGGGGGCCGGGGGCACGGGCCCCTCCCCTCCCCTCCTCTCCTCAGGAGGCCGGGACCACCCGTGTCGTCGACGTCACACCCGGCAGGGGGCGTTCGCCGGTCAGGGTCGGCAGGGCGGTGCGGTCGCCGTAGAGCTCGTAGCGGTAGAAGGCGGTCGCGTAGGCGGTGAGGGCGTTCTGCTGGGTGGTGGGGGGCAGTTCCTGGGCGGGGCAGGTGCTGTCGTCCTCACCGAGGGGGGCGGGGGGTGTCCATGCGGTGTTGTAGTAGTTGTGGTTCGCGTTCGACAGGGACACCGAGTAGTCGGTCCTGGTGTTCAGGCCCGTGACGTCGTCCAGGTACTCCTGGCCCGCCTCGTGGACCGCGCCGTCGCAGGTGCCGGTGACCACCGTGAACGGCAGCCCGGTGACGAGTGTGTCGCTGTGGTCGCCCTCCGGGTCGTCGAACTTGACCGGCGCCAGGCCCAGGACGGCCCGGACGCGCACGCCGGCCGGCCATTCGTCGCGATGTTTGTCGGACGCCTGCCACATCACGCCCTTTCCGCCGCGTGAGTGCCCGAGGGTGCCGACGCGGGTCATGTCGACGTGGCCCGCGAAGTGCGGGGAGACGGGGCGGCCGGAGGCGGTGGTGAAGTGCCCTGCCAGCGGGCCGGTGCCGGTGGCGGACAGTTGCTGCCACAGGCGCAGGTGTGCGTTGATCAGGCAGGCCCGGTCGCCGTAGTCGAAGGACGTCATGTTGATGCCGTCCGCGCTGAGCGACACGACGACGAAGCCACGGGCGGCGAGTGCGGCGCCCAGATAGTCGTAGCCGCGGTAACTCGGGAACGGACGTGATCCGGCCGGGCAGGGCCAGGTGTCGGCGTCCTGGGCGTCGCAGGCCCACCAGGAGCCATGGGCCATGACGATCAGGGGGAGCCGGCCGGTCAGGTGGCGCGGGTAGTGCACGACCGCGCGCAACTCGCTGACCGTGCCGGACTGGGGGTCGGTGAACGCCGTGTCGCCCAGGTCGTATGCGGCGACCGAGACGGGGACGGCCGGGGCGTCGCCGTTCTGGGCCCGTGCCGGCAGCTGCGCGCCCACCGTCAGGGCGGCGGCCATGAACAGCAGTGCGGCCAGCAGGCGGGACGTCGGGCTGTGGAGTCGTAACCTCATGTCCCACTCGACGTTCGTCCCGCCCCGGGCGTTGCCTCTCCGCCGGGAACGGGTGCACGGCTTCTTCGGGAAGGGGCGCACGGCCACCGCAGTCAGGCCGTGCGCCGCCCGCGTCCCGGTTCGCGGTTCGCGGTCCGCTAGATCGTCACCCCGTCTAGATCGTCACCCCGTCGATCTGCAGTGTCTGCACCGCCTTCGCCGCGACCGACACCGCCACCGTCTTTCCGGACAGGTAGGTGTCCGAGTACGACTTGTACGCGTCGCCGCCCGTCGTCACCGTGTTCCAGCGCGGGACCAGGCCGTTCGTGCCGCCCGTCACCGTCGTGAAGCCGGAGAGGTTGAAGGTGAGGGTCTGGGCGGAGGTGGCGGTGTTCAGCGCCACGATCACCAGGCGTTTGGCCGAACTGTCGTAGGCGGCGACCGCGTTGCTCACGCCGGTGTCGAGGATCTTCATGCCGGGGCGGATGTGGCGGCTGAACTGGGCCATCACGTAGTACTTGGTGGTGACCGCGCCGGCCGCCAGGGTGTCCGCGTCGTACGCGATCATCGCCCAGTTCGAGGACGGGTCCATGACCTGCCAGTAGACCCAGGCGGTGGGGTGCAGCCAGCGGAAGTCGTAGAGCAGGTTGAAGGCGAGGGTGTAGCCGGTGCCGTCGTTGTCGCCGGTCTCGGAGTTCCACAGGGCCTTGCCGGCCGTCGTCACGACGTCGGTGTAGAGGAGGTCGCGTCGGCCGCCCGAGCCCTGGTAGCCGTGGACGTTGACGCGGTCCACGTAGCCCTTCGTGGTGGAGGAGAAGGCGCTCCAGGTGGTGCGGGCCAGGTCGTAGCTGGTCTCGTCGGAGGCCGAGATCTTGGTGCTCGTCAGGCCTCGGCCGTTCAACTCGCTGCGCAGGTAGGGGAGTACGGCCGACTGGACGGTCGAGTCCATGTGGCAGCCCTCCTGCGTGCCGGTCGCCGTCCACCAGGCGGAGGACGGTTCGTTGAAGGCCTCCACCGTCGCGAAGTTCACGCCCCAGTTGTTCTTGGCGTAGAGGGCCACGGAGGCGAGGTGGGAGGCGTGCTGGCGGTAGTTCCAGGACTGGAGGTTGTTGCCGCCGTCGGAGGCGCCGGACGGGTTGTGGTTCAGGCACATCCACCACATGGGGGAGTTGGCGAAGAGTTCGGCCGTCGCGCCCCGGTTCACCGCCTTGACGAGCATGGCTCGTTGCGTTGCGTCCGCGGTCCAGTCCCAGGCCGAGGAGGTCGGGTCCTCGTTGTTCCAGTCCTGCCAGTAGCCCTCGATCTGCTTGAACGCGGGGATGTTGGCGGAGGCGACCATCGACTCGCCGCTCACGCTGTTCCAGCTGCACGCGCCCAGGTTGTAGCGGGCGATGTTCAGGCCGAGGCCGGGCAGTGAAGTGCTGTTGTACGTCGTCGACTTGGTGGTGAAGAAGATGTCGGCGAAGTCGTCGCGGGTGCCGAAGACGTTGCCCCACCAGGCCAGGGAGGTGCCCCAGCCCTCCCAGGTGCCCCACGAGGTCGACGGGCTGACGGCTATCGTCGCGTCGGCGTGGGCCGTGCCGGTGGCCAGGGCGCTGCCGAGGAGGCCGCCCCCTGCCGCGGCCAGGAGTGTTCTGCGTCGGATCATGGCTGTCTCTCAACCTCTCCGTGCGGCTCGGACACCGGTTCCCGGACCGGTGTCGACTCGTCCCCCCGCATGCCAACAGGAAGCATCAGGTGTGGTGCGTGAGGTTGTCGAGGGTTGTGACAGCGGTTTCTGACAGTGGTTTCTAAAACCCGTGGAGGAAGAGGTGGCGGGGAGGTGTGGTGACGGATGGCCGTGCGGCTCTGGTGAGTTGGCGGCGGGCGCCCTATCGTGCGGGACCGGCCGGGGGCCGGTGGGACCGGCGGAGCCGGCGGGAGGTGCGCGGTGCGGGTCGTGGGGCACGGTGAGCGGCGGTGGCGGGCCCGGCGTCGGCGGGCGTTGTGGACCGGGGGTGAACTGCTCGTCACGGTGGGCGTGGTGCTGATGCTCCTGGTCGTGCACCAGCTGTGGTGGACCAACCGGGAGGCGAAGCAGGGGGCCGAGCGGAAGGTCGAGGCACTGGAACGGGAGTGGGGCAGCGGGGGAGGTGCGGTGGACGGCTCCGGGAAGCCGGGGAGCGGCGGGGGCAAGGGCGGTTCCGGAGCGGGCGGGTCCGCGGCGTCCGGCGGGGCCACCGGTTCCGGCGGGGCGCGGTCGTCGTACAGCACCCGGGTCGTCGCCTCGCAGGCGTACGCCGTCCTCGTCGTCCCGCGGCTCGGGCTGCGCGTCCCGGTCGCCGAGGGCGTCAGCAAGCCGAAGGTGCTCAACCACGGGTACGTCGGCCACTACCCCGGTACCCAACAGCCGGGCCAGGCGGGGAACTTCGCGCTCGCCGGGCACCGGAACACGCACGGCGAGCCGTTCCGGTACCTGCCGCGGCTCCGGCTCGGGGACCCGATCGAGGTCGAGACGGCGTCGGCGACCTACACGTACGTCGTGGACCAGGTCCTGCCGCAGACGTCGGCGCGCGACTCGGGGGTCGTACGGCCCGTGCCGCGTTCGGTCGTGAAGCCGTCGTACGGGTACCGGGAGCCGGGGTACTACATCACGCTCACCACCTGCACGCCCGAGTTCACGTCCCGGTACCGGATGGTGGTGTGGGGGAAGCTGGTGTCGACGCGGCCGCGGGCGTAGGGCGGGCACCGCGGTTCCGGTGACCCGTGCGTCTGTCCGGGGGGCTTCCGGACGTGCCGCGAGGAGGAGGCGCGCGTCGGGGGATATGTCGATTCGACAGAGGCGGCTTCGGGAGATCCGTGAGGAGATCGGCTATGTACGCGGTGGTTCGGCGGTACGAAGGGGTGACGGACCCTGGCGAGGCGGGACGCCGGGTGGCCGAGGGGTTCGTCCCCCTCCTCCGGCAGGTCCCCGGCTTCGTGGCCTACTACTGGGTCGACGCCGGGGACGGGGTGATGCTCTCCACCAGCGTCTACGACGACCAGGCCGGCGCCGAGGAGTCGGTCAGGCGGGCCGCGGACTTCGTGCGCGACCAGCTCGCGTCGCTGCTTCCCCATCCGCCCCAGGTCACGGCCGGTCAGGTCGTCGCCGCCGGGTAGCCCGCTACGGGGCGGGAGTCCCCTCGGGGCGGGAGTCCCCTCGATGTGGGAGCCCTCTCGGGGCGGGCCGGCCGGAGGTCCTGGTGTCGGACGGTGCCGGACCGTGCCGGGCTGTGCCGTACGGTGCCGGACCGTGCCGGGCTGTGCCGTACGGTGCCGAGCCCGGCGTGCCGCAGCGGTTCACGCCCGCTCCCGCAGCCCCACCACCCCGGCTGCTCCCAGTACCGCCGCCCCCGCCGAGACCGCCATCGCCACGTCCGCCCCGTGTGCCAGACCGCCGCCGGACGACGTGGCGAGGGCGATGGTCAGGGCCACGCCCGTGCAGGAGCCGATGTAGCGGAAGGTCTGCTGGGCGCCCGAGCCCATCGCGGCTCGGGCGGCGGGGACCGACTCCACCGCCTGGAGGGGCAGCGCGGCGTTGAGGAGGCCGCTGCCGGCGCCGCCCAGGACCAGGCCCGGCAGCAGGCGGGGCCAGGAGCCCGCGTCCAGGGCGCCCAGCATGGCGAGCGCGCCCGCCGCGTGCAGCAGGAAACCGGCGGCCAGTTGCCAGCGGGGTGAGACCCGGCCCGCCAGGCGCTTCGCCTGCAGGGCCACCGTGAAGGACAGCCCGGACCAGAGCAGGAACAGCCAGGCCGTGTCCATCGCGGACATCCTCAGCAGCTGCTGGAGCAGCGCCGGGAGGTAGCTGAACAGGCCTATCACCGTCAGGCCCGTGACCAGGCCGCTGAGCGAGGAGACCAGGAAGCGCGGGGTGCGGAAGAGAGCCAGGTCGATCATCGGGGTGGGGGCGAAGCGGCGCTCGATCAGGGCGAAGGCGCCCAGCAGGACGACGGTCGCCGCCAGCAGCAGGGCCACCGGTGCGCGCAGCCAGCCGTCCCGGCCCAGGGTCAGGGCCGCCACCAGGGAGACCAGCGCGAGGCCGAAGGCCAGGGCCCCGGCGACGTCCGGGCGGCCGCCGCGCGGTGAGCGGGACTCGGTCAGGGTGCGGGAGGAGACCACGGCCACCACGAGGGCGGCGGCGCCCAGTACGGCGTACGCCACCCGCCAGTTGGGCATCGCGCCGGCGACCAGCGGGCCGAGGGCGATGCCGCCGCTCACGAACGCGCCCCACACGCCCGTCGCGTGCAGCCGGCCGCGCGGGCTCGGGAACGCGGCCACCAGCAGGCCCAGGCTGCTCGCCAGGATCGCCGCGCTCGCCGCGCCCTGCGCCACCCGGGCCAGGGTGAACGCCCAGGTGGAGGTGGTCAGGCCGCCGAGGGCGGTGGTCAGGCCGAGGGCGAGGGTGCCGGCGACGAAGATCCGGCGGCGGCCGTAGTCGTCGGCCAGGCTGCCCGCGACCAGGAGGAGGGCGGCGAGGCCGAGCGGGGTGCCGTTCAGCAGCCAGGCCTGCGCGGACAGCGGGGTGTGCAGGGCGGCGGCCGTGTCCGGGAGCGTGACCACCGGGGCGGTGTACGTCATGAGGGCCACGGCGGTCGCGGCGCTGGTGAGGGCCAGGGCGGGGCGGCCGTTCGGGACGGGGGCCGGATCGGTGACCGGTGCGGGTGAGGCGTCCGCATGCTTGATGGTTCTTTCATTGAACCTAGTCATGGGAGTACCGTAGCACCGTAGGTTCGTTCATTGAACCCACAAGAGAGAAACTGACTAAGGTGGTCCCCATGGCACTGGGCAAGGACTACGCGACACAGGAGTGCTCGATCGCCCGCGCGCTGGAGGTCGTCGGCGAGCGCTGGACCCTGCTCGTCATCCGCGACGCGCTCTACGGCGTCCGGCGGTACAACGACTTCCTCGTCCACCTCGGCATCCCGCGAGCCGTCCTGTCGGCCCGCCTGAAGACGCTCACCGAGGAGGGCGTCCTGGAGAAGCGCCGGTACCAGGAGTCGCCGCCCCGCGACGAGTACGTCATCACCGAGCGCGGCACGGAGCTCTGGCCCGTCCTGCGCACCCTCGCCGTCTGGGGGCGCGAGCACCTCATGGACCGCCGGCTGCGCTACTTCCAGCACGCGGACTGCGGCACCGAACTCGGCCCGTACGGCGAATGCCCCGCCTGCGGAACCGTCGTCCCCGTCGCGGACGTCGTCGTCGCACCGGGCCCGGGACTCGACCCCGACCCGGCCGATCCGGTCAGCAGGGCGCTCCTCAGGCCCAAGAGGCTCCTGGAGCCGCTGGAAACGGATCATGTATAAACGGTGCTGAGACGGAGCGGGGGGTCGGCATGCGTGCACACGTGAACGGCCGCTGGCTGCTGCCGTCCCGGCCTGCCGCCCTCCTGCTGCTCCTGCTGCTCGACCTCCTCCTGCTCGACTCCGGCAGCCTCTTCACCACCGTCGCGCTCGCCGCGACCGCCGCCGTCGGCTCGGCCCTCGCCGTCTGCTCGTTGCGCGCGGCACGCTCCGCGCCCGCCGTGCCGCCCACCCGGGTCCGCACGGCGATCCGCGACCGGGCCCGGCGCACCGCCTTCCTGCCGCAGCGCGACCCGGACGCCAAGGGCCGCAGCCGCCCGCGAGCACCCGGACACGCCCTCCCGGCGACCCCCGCGTAACCCACCCGGCCCCCGGCCTCCGGCTGCCGACCCTCGGCTTCCAGCCCCGGGCCCCCGGGCGATCTCGCGCGCGTCGTCATGCCGTCCCGCCTCTTCACCCACGGCACGACGAGACCCCTCGGAGGGCTCCCACCCATGTCCGCTTTCCTGTCCACTTCCCTGCCGGTTTTCGCCGGCCTGGTCGAGCACCTCGCCGACCTGCTCCAGCCGCTCTGCCACGCCTCCGCGGCCGCCGCCGCGATCGTCCTGTTCACCGCGCTCGTACGACTGCTCGTGCATCCCCTGTCCCGTGCGGCCGCCCGCGGGCAGCGTGCCCGGACCGCGCTCCGGCCCAGGGTCGCCGAACTGCGCAAGCGGCACGGCGGGAACCAGGAGGCGTTCCAGAAGGCCGTGCTGGAGCTGCACGCGGCCGAGAAGGTGTCCCCGCTGTCCGGCTGCCTGCCCGGACTGCTGCAACTGCCCGCGTTCTTCCTGCTCTACCACCTCTTCTCCAGCCCGGCGATCGGCGGTCACGGCAACGGCCTGCTCTCCCACGAACTGCTGGGCGCCCCGCTCGGCGGGCGGTGGAGCGATGTCCTCGCCGGAGCGGGCGGCGGGGGGTTCGGGAGCGCCGGGCTGGTCTACCTGGCGCTGTTCGCCGTGGTCGCGGCCGTCGCCACCGTCAACTTCCGGCGCGCCAGGCGGACGGCGGCGGGGGCGGGGGCGGGGGCCGTGGTGGGCGCGGAGGACCAGCAGGTGCCCGGGGTCGGCGCGGTCACCAAGGTCATGCCGTACCTGTCGTACGCCACGCTGGTCACCGTGGCCGTGGTACCGCTGGCCGCGGCGCTGTACGTGGTGACCAGCACGACGTGGAGCGCGGTGGAACGCGCCGTGCTGTACAGGTGAGGGCCGTGGTGCCTACGGTCCAGTACGTGAACATGCTCTTGCCCGCTGCACGCTCATCTTGGACGATCGACCAGTCCTCCGATGGCTGCACACATCGGACGGGCGACTGCTGTCAAGGGAGATGGTGACGACCATGAAGCTGCTGCGAGTCGGTACGGCGGGGGCTGAGCGGCCCGCGCTGCTCGACGCCGAGGGTGTCCTGCGGGACCTGACGGGAATCGTCGACGACATCGACGGGGCGCTGCTCGGCGACGCCGCGGCGCTCGGACGGGTCCGGGCCGCCGCCGAGGCCGGGGAGCTGCCGGCGCTCGACGCGACCGGGCTGCGGATCGGGCCGCCGCTGGGGCGGATCGGGAAGGTCGTGTGCATCGGGCTCAACTACCACGACCACGCCCGCGAGACGGGGGCCGAGCCGCCGGCCGAGCCGGTCGTCTTCTTGAAGGCCGCGGACACGGTCGTGGGGCCGAACGACACCGTGCTGGTGCCGCGCGGGTCGGTGAAGACCGACTGGGAGGTGGAGCTGGCGGTGGTCATCGGGCGTACGGCGCGTTATGTGGCCGACGACGAGGACCCGCTGGCGTACGTCGCCGGGTACGCGGTCGCGCACGACGTGTCCGAGCGGGAGTTCCAGATCGAGCGGGGCGGGACCTGGGACAAGGGGAAGAACTGCGAGACGTTCAACCCGCTCGGGCCGTGGCTGGTGACGGCCGACGAGGTCGCCGACCCGCAGGACCTGGCGCTGAAGCTGTGGGTGAACGGCGAGCTGAAGCAGGACGGGACCACGGCCGAGCAGATCTTCTCGGTGGCGGAAGTCGTGCGGTACGTCAGCCGGTTCATGGTGCTGTACCCCGGGGACGTCATCAACACCGGGACTCCGGCGGGGGTTGCGCTGGGAGCGCCGGAGCCGAAGCCGTTCCTGCGGGCCGGGGACGTGGTGGAGCTGGAGATTCCGGGGCTTGGCCGTCAGCGTCAGGAGTTCAAGGACGCGTAGGCGCTCTGCTGGGAGGGCCGGGGAACTGCGCCGCTCGTTCGGCTGCGGGCCGGGTGTGGCTGGTCGCGCAGTTCCCCGCCCCCTATGTGTCGGCTACGCCTCCAAATACCTTTCGAGTGCCTCCACCACGAAGCGGTGGTCCTGGAGCTGGGGGAGGCCCGAGACCGTCACCGAGCCGATGACGCCGGCGTTCTCCACGGTGATCGGGAAGGAGCCGCCGTGGGCCGCGTACTCGTCCGGGTCCAGGCGGGAGGACTCCTCGAAGGTGGTGCCCTTGGCGCGGAAGCGGGCGCCGACCAGGTAGGAGGCCGAGCCGTAGCGTTCGACCACGCGGCGCTTGCGGGTGATCCAGGCGTCGTTGTCGGGCGTGGAGCCGGGCAGGGCCGCGTGGAAGAGCTGCTGGCCGGCGCGGTGGATGTCGATGGCGACGGGGGCCTGGCGCTCCCGGGCCATCTCCACCAGCAGGGAGCCGAGGGCCCACGCGTCGTCGTAGGTGAACTGCCGGAACACCAGGCGGCGTTCCTGCTTCTCCAACTCCTCCACGGGCGGGGTGAGTTCGGGAGCGGTCTTCGGGGTGAGCTGCGGGTGGTGCATCAGAGGGTCACCGTCACCTTGTCTCGCGCCGAACGGCGGGCTGCTTCCAGTACGTCCAGGGCGGCGGCCGCCTCCAGCGCGGTCACCGGGTTGGGGCCCTCGCCCCGCACGGCCTTGGCCACGGCCGCGTAGTACACAGGGTAGTCACCGGGAAGGGTCGGGACGGTACGGCCGCCGCCGGTGACCGGGGAGTCTCCGGCGCCGATACGGCCGTACAGCGACTCCGCCTCCCGGCCCCAGGCGGCCGCGGTGTCCGGACGCTCGCCCTTGCGCAGGGCGTCCTCCTGCGGGTCCAGGCCGTACTTGACGTAGCCGGCCTGCGAGCCCAGCACCCGGAAGCGCGGGCCGAGCTGGGCCGCCGTCGCCGAGGCGTACAGGTGGGAGCGGACGCCGTTCGCGTGCGTGACGGCGATGAAGGTGTCGTCGTCCGTCTCGGCACCGGCCCGGCGGATCACCGACTCGGCGTACACCTCGGTGGCGGGGCCGAAGAGGACCAGGGCCTGGTCGACGACGTGGCTGCCGAGGTCGTAGAGGAGACCTCCGATCTCTGCCGGGTCGCCGGACTCGCGCCAGCCGCCCTTGGGCTGCGGACGCCAGCGCTCGAAGCGGGACTCGAAGCGCCAGGGGTCGCCCAGCGCACCCTCGTCGAGAAGGCTGCGCAGGGTCAGGAAGTCGTTGTCCCAGCGGCGGTTCTGGAAGACCGAGAGCAGCAGACCGCGCTCCTCGGCGAGGGCGGCCAGCTCGCGCGCCTCGGCGGCGGTGCCGGCGACCGGCTTGTCGACCACGACCGGGAGGCCCGCCTTGAGGGCGGTCGTCGCCAGCGGGACGTGCGTCCTGTTCGGGGACGCGATGACGACCAGGTCGAGCTCGGCGGCGCGGTCGAACAGCTCGTCGGGGCCGGCGACCGTCCGGACGCCGGGGAACCCGGCCTTCGCCTGCGCCTGCCGCTCGGGGTTCGAGGTGACCACCGTGTCCAGGGCGAGGCCCTCGGCGGCGGCGATCAGGGGGGCGTGGAAGACGGATCCGGCGAGACCGTAGCCGATGAGGCCGACGCGGAGGGGAGTGGCAGCTGCTGTCATGCGTCCTACTTTCGCAACGCTGTTGCCAAAGTGCAAGTGGGAGGGAGAATGAGTGGCGTGAACAGGACGAGGAGCGGGCGGCCGGGCGCGGTCGGGGCGAATCTGCCGGCCATGCGCAGCCACAACAGCGCGCTGGTGCTGGACCTGCTGCGCACCGCGGGGGAGGACGGCATCAGCCGGCTCGAACTGGCCGAGCGGACCGGGCTCACCCCGCAGGCGGTCAGCAAGATCACCGCCCGGCTGCGGGAGGACGGGCTCGCGGCGGAGGCCGGGCGGCGTGCGTCCACGGGCGGCAAGCCGGCCACCGTGCTGCGGCTGGTGCCGGACGCCGGGCACGCGGTGGGGATCCAGCTCGACCGGGACGAACTGCGGGCGGTGCTCGTCGACCTCGACGGCACGGTGGTCGCGGAGCGGCAGGCGGCGGTGGACATGGGCGCGGGGGCGGAGGCCGTCCTCGGCGCGGTCGTGCGGCTGTCGGGTGAGCTGGTGGAGCGCGGCGGCGACACCCTGCTCGGGGTCGGGGTCGGGGCGCCAGGGCCGCTCGACCACAGCCACGGGGTGCTGCACCGGGTCACCGGGTTCCCCGAGTGGGACGGCTTCCCGCTGCGGGACGCGCTCGCCGAGCGGCTCGGGGTGCCGGTCGTCGTCGACAAGGACAGCAACGCGGCGGCCCTCGGACTCGCCGTCGGCGGCGAGGGCGGCTCCTTCGCCTGCCTGCTCCTCGGCACGGGGCTGGGCGCCGGCCTGGTGATCGGCGACACCGTGCACCGGGGGGCGCGGACCGGGGCCGGGGAGTTCGGCCACCAGGTCGTCCAGCTCGACGGGCCGCCCTGCCACTGCGGCAACCGCGGCTGCATCGAGGCGCTGTGCCTGGCGGCGGTGGCCCGCGGCGACGTGGCCGAGGCGGCGCGGGTCCTCGGCGTCGGCGCGGCGAACCTGGCCGGCCTGCTCGACATCGACCTCGTGCTGCTCGGCGGCCGGACGATCGCCGCCACGCCCGAGCCCTTCGTGCGGGGGGTCGCCGCCGTCCTCGACGCCCACACCCGGCGGGAGGGCAGCCTGCGCACGACCGTCCCCGTCCGCCTCGCTCCCGGCGGCGGCCGGGGGGTCGCGGAGGGCGCCGCCCAACTGCTGCTCGCCCCGCTGTTCGGCCGCGCGGACGGCTGACCACCGTTCGACCGAAGGCGCCGTGAGCAGCACCGGCGGCGCAGCCGCCCGAGGGCGAGGGGCACGGGGAACGGCGCGACCGGCCCCCACCGGCGGGCAGGTGGCCGCCGGTCGTTGGGCACCGCCGGGATCCACCGTCGCGCCGGGGTGGGGAGGCGGGCCGGATCGCCGTTCGGCCGAAGGCGTGGTGGGGAGCACCGGCGAGGTACCGGTGGCGCAGCCGCCCGAGGGGCGCGGGGAACTGCGCGGTCGGCCCCCACCGGCGGGCAGGTGGCCG
>NZ_JBIVXP010000001.1:1737134-1777153 GCF_044769305.1 Streptomyces sp. NPDC090499 | reverse complement strand
CCGCCGGTCGTTGGGCGCCGCCGGGATCCGCCGTCGTGGCTGATCGCCGTCGCGGCGGGGTGGGGAGGCGGGGCGCGGTGGGCGAACCGGGCGCGGCGGATCGTTGTTCGGCCGGAGGGTGGTGGGGAGCACTGGCGGGGCGCCGGTGGCGCAGCCGTCCGAGGGGCGTGGGGAACTGCGCGGTCGGCCCCCACCGGCGGGCAGGTGGCCGCCGGTCGTTGGGCGCCGCCGGGATCCGCCGTCGTGGCTGATCGCCGTCGCGGCGGGGTGGGGAGGCGGGGCGCGGTGGGCGAACCGGGCGCGGCTGATCGCCGTTCGGCTGGAGGCGTGGTGGGGAGCACTGGCGGGGTACCGGTGGCGCAGCCGTCCGAGGGGCGTGGGGAACTGCGCGGTCGGCCCCCACCGGCGGGCAGGTGGCTACCGGTCGTTGGGCGCCGCCCGGATCCGCCGTCGTGGCTGATCGCCGTCGCGGCGGGGTGGGGAAACGCGGCGCGGTGGGCGTGGGAAGCGTGGCGTGGTCCGCGAACCGGGTACGGGGGGCGGCCGATCGGGCGGAGCGTGTCCGGTTTCGTGGAGTGGCAGCCGGTGACGGCGGTTCGTGTCCGGCAGAGTCACCTGTTCATGCGCATGCGACTGAGCACCCCCCTGTCCCTCTGCCTGGCCGCCGCAGCCGCCGTACTCGCTCCCGCGCCGCAGGCGACGGCCGCCCCCGCCGTCGCCGGGGCCTCCTGCGCGGGCGCCGACCAGCAGGGCTTCCCCCTCACCACCCGCCTCCACGACGGCCCCTCGTCCTACGAGCCCGGCGGCGGTTTCGGCACCTGGTACCTCGACCTCACCAACACCACCGGCCACACCTGCGCCGACGTCCACCCGGTCGTCGTCCTCGTCGACGACAAGAAGGCCCTCAAGCCGTCCCAGACCGAGCTGGAGTTCTACGACGGCCCGCGCACCCGCCCGGTCCCGCTGACGGAGACCGACGAGTCCGAGCTGGTCGGCGTCTTCGACGGGACCGACTTCCCGGGGCTCACCGTGGCGCCCGGGGCGACCGTCTCGGTCAAGGTGCGACTGGCGGTCACCTCCGACGCCGTACGGAACGGGGTCACGGCCAACGCGGCCGCCGTGCAGCGGCAGGGGTCGGACGGCGCGTGGGTGGGGGAGTCGAACGACTACCGCTTCGGCATCGGCGGCGAACCGCCGCCGCCACCCGCGAGCATCGCCCCCGCCGTCCCGTCCGCAGGCGCCACGCAGGCCGGCCCGCAGACGCCCACGCAGAGCCCCGGCCCCTCGGGGACCGGCCCCGTCAGTCCGGACAGCAGTCAGGGGGCCAGCCCCGCCGCCTCCCCCGGTGACAGTGCCCCGCCCTTCACCGACGAGGCCGCCGGAAGCCCGGACGGCCGCCGGGAAGTCTGGGACCGTCGCCGGGAGGCCTGGGACAGCCGAGGCGGCTGGGACGGCGCCGACGGACCCTGGGAGGCCGGGGAACGTGCCCGTGAACTGGCCCGCACCGGCCTCGGCCTGGCCCACGGGCTGTTCACGGCCTCCGTCGCCCTGCTCGCCGTGGGAGCGAGCGCGTTCCTGCTGGCCCGCCGCCGGCGGTGACCCCTGCCGGGCGACGGCGGCGGCGCCGCCGCGGGCCTGCCCCCGGTCCGGCCGGCCCGGCGTCGTCTGCGACGATCCCTGCGTGGACTACCCGAACGACCAGGCCCCCGGCGCCCCCGTCCGCTCCGGCATCCCGGAGCACGGCCGCATCCCGAAGTACTACGCGGTGAAGGCGCGGATCGACCAGCTCGTCGGCGCGCTGGCGGAGGGCAGCGTCATCCCCACCGAGCGCGACCTGTCGGAGGAGTACGGGGTCGCCCGCGAGACCGTCCGGCAGGCGCTGCGCGAGCTGGTCCTCGAGGGCAAGCTGCGCCGGCAGGGCCGCGGCACGGTCGTCGCCGGGCCCAAGCTGGAGCAGCCGCTCTCCCTCGCCAGCTACACCGAGGGGGTACGGCGGCAGGGCCGTACCCCCGGCCGGAGCCTCGTCACCCTCGACCGCTTCCCCTGCCCGGCGGCGCTCGCCGCCGAGACCGGCCTGGAGCGCGGCGAACCCGTCTGGCACCTGGAGCGCGTGCTGCTCGCCGACGACGAGCGGGTCGGCCTGGAGAGCACGTACGTCGCCGTCGCCCGGGTCCCGCAGCTCGACACCGACTTCCACCCCGACTCCTCCTTCTACGGCTACCTGCACGAGAAGGGCATCGTCTTCGGAGACGCCGACGAACGCATCGAGACCGTGCTGGCCACCCCGCGCGAGGCGCTGCTGATCGGCACCCCGCCGGCCCTGCCGATGCTGCTGATCCACCGGGTGTCACGGGACACCGAGGGGCGGCCGCTGGAGCGGGTGCGGTCGCTGTACCGGGGGGACCGGTTCTCGTTCTCGGCTCATCTCGGCGGCTGAAAAGTACCGATTTCGAGTGCTTCTGATCATGGTTGAGCATCACGAAAAGATAACGGGTCTAGCCCAAACGTGATGACCAGTTCACGCTCTCGTTGTCAGCCGGACCTTTCCGGTTCCCCAGTCGCGAGGAGCGTGGCCGTCGTGAGAGTGACAGTCGTCGGAGCAGGCGTGGTGGGCACCATGCACGCCTGGCAGGCAATGGAACGCGGCCACGAGGTCGTGCAGATCGAGCGCGAGGCCGAGGCCCGCGGCGCCTCGCTGCGCAACTTCGGGCAGATCTGGGTGAGCGGGCGCGCGGGCGGAGCGGAACTGGAGACCGCCCTGCGCGCCAGAGAGCTGTGGGAGGAGATCGGCGGCCGGGTGCCCGCGCTCGGCTTCCGCGCCAACGGGTCGCTGACACCGGTGCGCGGCGCGTACGAACTCGCCGTCGCCGAGGCCGCCGTGGCCCGTGGCGACGCGGCCGCCCGCGGTCACAAGCTGCTCACCCCGGCCGAGGCCCGCGCCCTGAACCCCGCCCTGCGCGGTGACTTCGACGCGGCCCTCTACTGCGAGCGGGACGCGGCCGTCGAGCCGCGCACCGCCCAGCTCGCCCTCCGCGCCGAGCTGCTGAAGTCCCCGGCCTACACCTTCCTGCCGGGCCGCGAGGTCCGCGAGGTGACCGGCCCGGGCACGGTCCGCGACGACCACGGCGACGTCCACCACGCCGACGTCGTCGTCCTGTGCACCGGCGCCTGGCTCGGCGGCCTGGTCCGCGAACTGGCCGGCCCCGACCTGCCGGTGCGCCGGGTCCGCCTCCAGATGATGCAGACCGACCCGCTCGGCGAACCCCTCCCCACCTCGGTCGCCGACGCCGACAGCTTCCGCTACTACCCGGCGTACGCCTCCCCGGCCCTGGACGAGCTCAACGCCCGCTCGCCGCAGCCGGAGACGGCGGCGACCCACCGCATGCAGCTGCTCATGGTGCAGCGCGCCGACGGCGGCCTCACCATCGGCGACACCCACGAGTACGAGCACCCCTTCGCCTTCGACACCGTCGAGGAGCCCTACGAGCACCTCACCGGGGTCGTCGAATCCCTCCTCGGCCGGCCGCTGCCGCGCATCCGGCACCGCTGGGCCGGGGTGTACGCGCAGTGCACCGACCCGACCCGGGTCGTGCACCGGCAGCAGGTGGCCGACGGCGTGTGGCTGGTCACCGGGCCCGGCGGGCGCGGCATGACCTGCTCGCCCGCGATAGCCGAGACAACCGCGAACGAACTGGGCTGGTGAAAGAGATGACCGACAAGGCAGCGACCACCGAGGACATCCGGCTCGTCGTGCTCGACATGGCCGGTACGACCGTCGCGGACGGCGGGCTCGTCGAGCACGCGTTCACGGCCGCCGCCCGCCGTCTGGGCGCCGACCCCGACCGGATGATCGACCACGTCCGCGCCACCATGGGCGAGTCGAAGATCTCCGTCTTCCGGCACCTGTTCGGGGCGGAGACCAAGGCCCAGGAGGCCAACCGGGCCTTCGAGGCGGCCTACGCCGAACTCGTCGACGGCGGCAGGGTGCACGCCCTGCCCGGCGCCCGCGAGACCATCGAGAAGCTCCGGGCGGACGGCCGTACCGTCGTCCTCACCACCGGGTTCGCCCGTGCCACCCAGGACGCGATCCTCGCCGCCCTCGGCTGGCAGGACCTGGTGCCGCTCACCCTGTGCCCCGCCGACGCGGGCGGCCGCGGACGGCCGTACCCGGACATGGTCCTCACCGCCCTGCTGCGCACGGCCGCCGCCGACGACGTCCGTCAGGTCGCCGTCGTCGGCGACACCTCCTACGACATGCTCACCGGCGTCCGCGCCGGAGCGGGCCTGGTCGCCGGGGTGCTGACCGGTGCGCACGACGCGCAGGCGCTGCGCGCGGCCGGCGCGACCCATGTGCTGGAGAGCGTCGCGGACCTGCCGGGAGCACTCGGATGACCAGCGGTATCCGCTTCGACTCGGTGAGCGTCGCCTACGACGGGAACGTCGGCAGTCTCGCTCTCGACTCCCTCGACCTCACCGTCGCCCCCGGCGAGGTGATGGCCCTGCTCGGGCCGTCCGGCTCCGGCAAGACCACTGCGCTGCGGGCGGTCGCCGGGTTCGTACGGCCCGTCTCCGGGCGGGTGTTCCTCGGCGACCGGGACGTCACCGACCTGCCGCCGCACCGGCGGGGGATCGGGATGGTGGTGCAGCAGTACGCGCTGTTCCCGCACATGCGGGTCGCCGACAACGTGGCCTTCGGGCTGCGGGCGCGCCGGACGGCCAAGGAAGAGATCCGGGAACGGGTCGCCGAGACGCTGGAGATGACCGGGATGGCGGCGTACGCGCGCCGCTATCCGCGGGAGCTGTCCGGCGGCCAGCAGCAACGGGTGGCCATCGCACGGGCGTTGGCCATCCGGCCGGAGGTGCTGCTGCTGGACGAGCCGCTGTCGGCGCTCGACGCGCAGCTTCGGTCCGGGATGCTGGCCGAACTGGCCCGGCTGCACCGGGAGTTGCCGGACGTTTCGATCCTGTACGTCACCCACGACCAGGTCGAGGCGCTGACGCTGGCCGACCGGATCGCGGTCATGGACAAGGCGCGGCTGCGGGCGTGCGGGACGCCGACGGAGCTCTACCGGGCGCCTGCCGACGAGTTCACGGCGTCCTTCGTCGGCGGCGCGAACCTGCTGCCGGTGACCGTGGCCGCGGGGGGTGTCGACTTCGCGGGCGTCGGGGTGCAGGTGGACACGGCGGGGGCCGTGTCCGGGGCTCGGGCGACGTTGTGCGTACGGCCGCACCTGGTGGGACTGGGGCAGGGCCCCAACCAGCTCGCGGGTGTCGTGAAGGACGTCCAGTGGCGGGGGGCCACGCACCGCCTGTACGTCGAGGTGGGCGGACACGAGGTGATGGCCGATCTGCGGGAGCTGAAGGACCCGCCGGGGTTCGGGGACGAGGTGGCGCTGCACTTCGCACCGGAGGACGCGGTGCTGCTGCCCGCCGGGGTGAGCCGTGGCTGAGGTTGTTCGTCGGGCGCGGGCCGGCGGGGGCTGGTCGCGCCCACGCTGCGGCAGCCGCACATCGGACACAGCCCCGCGCCCCTTCAGGTGGGGTGTGTTGCCGCCGGTTGTGCTGCTCGGCTTCTTCTTTCTCTATCCGTTGGCGCTGGTTGTCCGGCAATCGGTGAAGCCCGACAGCGGAGGCACCTCCCTCCGGCCCTACGCCGACGTCTTCGCCGCGGAGTCGTTCCGGAACGCTCTCTGGACCACCGTCTGGATCGCCGTCTCCTCCACCGTCGGGTGCATGGTGCTCGGCTTCGTGCTCGCGCTGGTCATCGCCTTCATCCCCTTTCCCGGGGCGAAGGGGGTGGCCCGGTTCATCGACGTCTACCTCTCCTTCCCGTCCTTCCTCATCACCCTCGCCCTGCTCTTCATCTACGGCACGACCGGGATCATCGGGTCGTTCCAGTTCCTGACCACGCCGTGGGGGGTGCTGCTCGCCGAGGTCACCTACTTCACGCCGTTCGTGATGCGGCCGCTGCTCGCCGCGTTCTCGCAGGTGGACACCGCGCAGATCGAGGCGGCGTCGAGTCTCGGGGCGCGGGCGCCGCGGATCGTCGCCCGGGTGATCCTGCCGGAGGCGCTGCCCGCGCTGGCGGCCGGCGGGAGCCTGGTGCTGGTGCTCTGCCTGAACGAGTTCGGGATCGTGCTCTTCACGGGGGCCAAGGGCGTGACCACCCTGCCGATGCTCGTCTACAGCAAGGCGATCCTGGAGTCCGACTACCCGGGCGCCTGTGTCGTCGCCGTCGTCAACGTCGTGATCTCCGTGGGTCTCTACGGCCTCTACCGGGTGGTGAGCCGTCGTGCTGGTGCATAACCGCGGGGCCAGGTGGGTGGTGTGGGCGGTGTTCGCCGTCCTCTTCCTGCCGCTGTTCGCCCTGCCCCTCCTCGTCGTCCTCGGCGCCTCGTTCGCCACCCACTGGTCCGGTGTGCTGCCCTCGGGGGCGACGGTCGCCAACTTCCGGTCCGCCACCCGTGGCGACGCCCTGCAGGCGCTGACCACCAGCCTCGTCACGGCCGTCACCGCGAGTCTGCTCGCGCTGGCCGTCGGCACCTGGGCCGCGCTCGCCGCGGCCGGGCTGAAGAAGCGGCAGCGGCGGGTCGTCGACGCCCTGTTCGTGCTGCCGGTCGCCGTGCCGTCGGTCGTGGTCGGGCTGTCGCTGCTGGTGGCCTTCTCCAAGCCGCCGATGCTGCTCAACGGCACCCGGTGGATCGTGATCCTCGCGCACACCGTGCTGGTGACGGCCTTCGCCTACCAGTCCGTGTCGGCCGCGATCACCCGTCTCGACCCCGCCTACGAGCAGGCCGCCGCCTCCCTCGGCGCCCGTCCGGCCCATGTGCTGTGGCGGGTCCGGCTGCCGCTGCTGCTGCCCTCGCTCACCGCCGCCGCGGGGCTCTGCTTCGCCCTCTCCATGGGCGAGCTGAGCGCCACGATGATGCTCTATCCGCCCGACTGGACCCCGCTTCCGGTCCTGATCTACTCGGCCACCGACCGCGGCGCCCTGTTCGCCGGCTCCGCGCTCGCGGTGGTCCTCATGACGGCGACCCTGATCGTCCTGTTCGCCGTCTCCCGCGTCCGCAACCGCGCTTCGTACCGCTGATCCACGTCCTTCAACGACCCTTACCGACGCAAGGAGTTCGCCTCGCCATGCCCAGAAACACGCCCAGGAACAAGCCCGGAAACACGCTCAAGATCGCCGTAGCCGTCTCCCTCCTCGCCACCCCGCTGCTCTCCGCCTGCGGCGGCTCCTCGGCCGCCTCCGACGAGAAGGCCGTCACCGTCTACAGCGCCGACGGTCTCAAGGGCGAGAACAACGACGGCTGGTACGACAAGGTCTTCGCCGACTTCACCAAGCAGACCGGCATCAAGGTCAAGTACGTCGAGGGCGGCTCCGGCGAGGTCGTGCAGCGCGCCCTGCGGGAGAAGAGCAACACGCAGGCCGACGTGCTGGTCACGCTCCCGCCGTTCATCCAGCAGGCCGACGGCAAGGGGCTGCTGCAGAAGTACCGGCCCGAGGGCTCGGCGCAGGTCGGCGCCGCCGACAAGGGCGCCGACGGCACCTGGACCTCCGTCGTCAACAACTACTTCGGCTTCGTCTACAACAAGAAGGAGCTGAAGCAGGCGCCGACGACGTGGGAGCAGCTGCTCGACGGCTCCTACAAGAACAAGCTCCAGTACTCCACGCCCGGTGTCGCCGGTGACGGAACCGCCGTGCTGATCAAGGCGATCCACGACTTCGGCGGCGAGAAGCAGGCCCTGGACTACCTCGGCAAGCTCCAGGCCAACAACGTCGGCCCGTCCGCCTCCACCGGCAAGCTCGCCCCCAAGGTCGACAAGGGCGAACTGCTGGTCGCCAACGGGGACGTCCAGATGAACTACGCCCAGGCCAAGACCATGCCGAACCTCGGCATCTGGTTCCCGGCGGCCCAGGGCGGCAAGCCCACCACCTTCGCGCTGCCCTACGCGGCCGGCCTGCTCACCGGCGCCCCGCACAGCGAGAACGGCAAGAAGCTCCTCGACTTCATGCTCGCCGAGAAGCAGCAGGAGGAGGTCAGCTCGATCGGCGGCGGCTTCACCGCCCGCACCGACATCAAGGCCGCCGACGCCAACGCGGCCGCGCTCACCCAGCTCATGGCCGGCGTCGACGTGTTCACGCCGGACTGGAGCGACATCGACAAGAACCTGACGTCGTACGTGGACGCCTGGAAGTCCGCCACCGGCAGCTGAGCGCCCTTCGGAACACCGAGCCGGACCGCAACGCCCCTGGAACCACCGGGGGCGTTGCCATGCCCGCGCAACCCGTCACCCACGGAGGTCCCCGTGCCGTACCGCATGTCCCGCCGTACGTTCCTCGTCTCCGCCGCCGCGGTCGCCGCCACCGCAGGCCCGCTCGCCGCCGTCGCCGAGGCGGCCGCCCGCACCCCCAAGGTCCTGGTCATCGGCCTCGACGGCTGCCTGCTCACCCGCGTCAAGGACGCCGACGCGCCCCACCTGGACGCCCTGATGGCGGCCGGTCTCACCGCGCCGAGCAGCATCTACGCCGACCCGCTCGCGCCCACCCTGTCCGGCCCCGGCTGGTCCACGATCATCACCGGCGTCTGGCCCGACAAGCACAACGTGAAGGACAACACGCTCAGCGGCAACAGGTTCAGCCAGTACCCGGACTTCCTGACCCGGATCGAGACCGCCGCGCCCGCCCTGTCGACGTACGCCGTCTCCTCCTGGGCGCCGATCACCGACACCGTCTTCTCGGCGAAGGTCGACACCCGGGTCTCCACGCCGAGCGCCGAGTACGACACCGGCACCGCCTCGCGTGCGGTCGCCACGCTCCGGGACGGCGACCCGGACGCCGTCTTCGTCCAGCTCGACAACATCGACCACGCCGGGCACAGCTACGGCGCCGCCTCCCAGCAGTACCTGGACGCCATCCACGGCGCCGACGCCCAGGTCGGCCAGATGGTCGCCGCGGTCACGTCCCGCGCGACCTACGCGAGCGAGGAGTGGCTGGTCATGGTCACCGCCGACCACGGGCACACCGACCCCGGCGGCCACGGCGGCTCCACCCTCCAGGAACGCCAGACGTTCCTGATCGCCACCGGGCCGACGCTCGCCGCCGGTTCGGTCCGGTACGACGTGAAGATGCCGGACGTCGCCGTCTCCGCCCTCGCCCACCTCGGCGTCCCGGTCGACCCGGCCTGGGGCCTGGACGGCCGCCCGGTCCAGCAGCCCGCACCCGACGCCTTCGACAGCCTGCGCGGGCAGTTGCAGTCCCGGGTGGACGAGACCGGCATCGCCGCCTCGGTCCTCGGCTTCACCCACACCCCGCCGGCCGGCTGGTCCGTCGACAACTCCGCGATGGGCACCGGCGGGGTCACCGAGTGGCGGGGCTGGTCCTTCACCACCGACGAGTTCTGGACCCAGGCCCAGCGCGACCAGAACCGCGAGTGCAACGTCCGCGCCCGGAACGTCTTCGCGGTCGCCGACGGCGACGAGTGGAACGACAGGAGCCTGACCGGCACCTTCGACTCCACCCTGGTCAGCCCGGCCTACCCGGTCACCGGCGGCCGCACCGCCACCCTCACCTACACCACCTTCTACCGGCAGGAGTCCCCGCAGAAGGGCGAGGTGCTCGTGTCGTACGACGGCGCGGCCCCCGTCTCCGTGCGCACCTACACCGCCGACGTGCCCTCCCGCACCGAGACCGTCACCCTCCAGGTCCCCGCCGGAGCGACCACCGCCAGGGTCCGTTTCCGGTACACGGGCGGCAACAACTGGTACTGGGTGATCGACGGGGTCGCACTCGCGCAGTCCTGACTAGGCTGGGGGCGTCGGTACGCCGTGGTTCCGGCGCCCCAAGCTCATGCACGACAGCTCGCGCATGACCGCACGTCCGCCATCCGCACGCCAGGAGACGCACCACATGGCAGAGCGCAAGCCCATCGAGTCGTGGCTCACCGACATGGACGGGGTCCTCATCCACGAGGGGGTTCCGATCCCCGGAGCCGACGCCTTCCTGAAGAAGCTGCGGGAGTCCGGACGGCCCTTCCTGGTGCTCACCAACAACTCCATCTACACCGCCCGCGACCTGCGCGCACGGCTGCGGCGGATGGGGCTCGACGTGCCGGTGGAGAACATCTGGACCTCGGCGCTGGCCACCGCCCAGTTCCTGGACGACCAGCGGCCCGGCGGCAGCGCCTACGTCATCGGCGAGGCCGGCCTGACCACCGCCCTGCACGACATCGGGTACATCCTCACCGACCACGAGCCCGACTTCGTCATCCTCGGCGAGACCCGCACCTACTCCTTCGAGGCGCTCACCAAGGCCGTGCGGCTGATCAACGACGGCGCCCGGTTCATCGCCACCAACCCCGACAACGTCGGCCCGTCCGTGGAGGGCGACCTGCCCGCCACCGGCTCGGTCGCCGCGCTGATCACCGCCGCGACCGGCAAGAAGCCGTACTTCGTCGGCAAGCCCAACCCGCTGATGATGCGGGCGGGACTGAACGCGCTCGGCGCCCACTCGGAGACCTCCGCGATGATCGGCGACCGCATGGACACCGACGTCCTCGCGGGCCTGGAGGCCGGGATGCGCACCTTCCTGGTGCTGTCCGGCGTCACCCAGCCGGACGACGTCGACCGCTACCCGTTCCGGCCCTCCGAGGTCGTGGACTCGATCGCGGACCTCGTCGACCGGATCTGAACCGGATCCGACCGGCTCCGAACCGGCTCCGAACCGGCTCCGAACCGGCTCCGAACCGGCTCCGAACCGGCTCCGAACCGGATCCGAACCGGATCCGCTCCGGCTCCGGACCGGTTCCGATCGGCTCCGACCGGCGGTGATCAAACCTGAGACCACCCGTACGGAGCAACAAGGCGCCCCCCGAGGATGCGGGGGCGCCCCGTGCGGGGGAGCCTCCAGATATCTGGAGGTTCACGATGGGCTCAATTCCCCTCACTCTCGGTACCGGACTCCTGGCCTGCGCCGTCGGTCTCGCCCCGGCGGCCGCCCTCGCGGCGGACGGCCAGGGCGTCTCCGTGACCCCCGCTTCCCCGTCCGCCGGCTCCGTGGTGGCGCTGCGGGCGAGCGGCTGCTCCGGTACGACCGGCACCGCCGCCTCGACGGCCTTCGTCACCGACGTCAGCCTCGCCGGCACCGGCGGCGACCTGACCGGCCAGGCCCAGGTCCGCTCCACGGCCGGCGCCGGCACCTACACCGTGCAGGTCTCCTGCGGCGGCTCCGCCGTCACCGGCAGCGTCACCGTCGTACGCGACTCCTCGTCCCGGCAGGACGCGCCCGGCGTGGTACCCGCCTCGCCGTTCGCACCCGTGCACGCGGGTGGCGGCGGCGCCGCTCCGCTCGCCTCGGTGGACGCCCGCTCGGCCGGTCCGGACACCGCGCAGGCCGTCACCGGCCTGCTCCTCGCCGCTTCCGCCGCGGTCGCCGTGGGACTGCTGAGTGCCCGCCGCCGCCAGGGCGCGCGCTGAGGGCGGGAGCACGATGTCCGACGACACCGAACGTTCCCCCGGCACCGGACGGCTGCTGACCGGGGTGGCCTGGGCGGTCCTGCTGCTCGGGCTGTGGCTGTGGGGCCGCGGGGTGACCGAGATACCCGACGGCATGACGGGGCCCACCACGGGCGACGTGGCCGCCGTCGGCCGTCCGCCCTCGGATCCCGAACTCCCGCCCGCGGCAAAGCCGTTGACCGCGGCCGTGCCCGAGCGCGTCGACATACCGGACCTGGGCGTGCAGGCCCCCGTGGTCGCCCGCGGCCTCGACGGGGACGGCGGGGTCGAACCGCCGCCCTTCGACCAGCCCGGCGTGGTCGCCTGGTACGGCTCCGGGACCGACCCCGGCGCGGCCGGCACCGCGGTCCTGGTCGGGCACGTCGACACCGAGACCCGGCCCGCCGTCTTCTACAAGATCAGCGCGATGCGCCCCGGCGAGACGATCCGCGTGGTCCGCGCCGACAACACGGTCGCCGAGTTCACCGTCGACGACGTCCGGGTCCTGCCCCGCGACCACTTCGACGCCCAACAGGCCTACGGACCCCGGGAGTCGGGCCGCGCCGAACTCCGCCTGATCACCTGCGGCGGCACCTTCGACCGGACGACCCACAGCTACACGGCGAACGTGGTCGTCTCGGCGTACCTCACCGGAAGCGCCGTGTAGGGCCGCAGCACCGCAGCACCTGTCGCCCGGTCGACGGCCCGCTCCCCTGAGACCGCCGACCGGGCCGGTCCTCGACCGCGCGCGCTCGGGCTGCGGGAGTAACCCGGCGTCAGGCGCGGGAGGCTGGGAAGGGCGGGCCGGTGTCCGGGCCGCCCGCAAGCGACTCTAGAGGGCAACGGGCGCCCGGGCCTAGGTTCGCGCCCGCCAAGCCTGCCCCGCGCCCGTCAACTCGCCCGTCAACGGGGGCTGTAACAGCTCACCGACAAGGGTTGGGCGATCTCGTGGCGAGTGCGGCGGGTATGTCACGATTGGGCTCTGGCCAAGTGCACCCAGGGGGGAATTGGATGTACGACAGCAGGGGGGCCCGCTCGGCGGTCCGGGCCGGGGCACTGGGGGCGGCGCTGCTGCTCGCCGGCTGCTCCTCGGGCGGCGGCGGGGACGGGGACAAACCGGCCGCGAGCCCGCAGGCGGCGATCACCCAACAGCCCAGGGAGGCCGACCCGTTCTGGGTGAACCCGGACTCCAACGCGGCCCGCCAGGTGAAGGCCTACGCGAAGGCCGGCGAGGACGGCGACGCCGAGCAGATCCGCAAGATAGCGGCCCAGCCGACCGGCGAGTGGATCGGCCCGGAGAACCCGGAGCAGGAGGCACGCGGCTTCACCGAGGCCGCCCAGAGGTCCGACCGCACGGCCCTCCTGGTCCTCTACGACATCCCGCACCGCGACTGCGGCCAGTACAGCCAGGGCGGCGCGGCCGACGGCGACGCGTACCGGTCGTGGATCGACGGGGTCGCGAACGGCATCCAGGACCGCCCGGCCACCGTCGTCCTGGAACCGGACGCGGTCCTGCACCTGGTGGACGGCTGCACCCCGGCCCGGTTCGCCGAGGAGCGCTACGACCTCCTGCGCGGCGCGATCACGAAACTCAAGTCCCTGAAGAACACCAAGGTCTACCTGGACGCGGGCAACGCCGGCTGGGGCCACCCCGACCAGATCTACCGCTCCCTCCAGCAGGCGGGCGTCGCCCACGCGGACGGCTTCGCCGTCAACGTCTCCAACTTCTACTCCACCCGGGACTCCATCACCTACGGCAAGCAGCTCTCGGCGAAGGTCGGCGACAAACACTTCGTCATCGACACCAGCCGAAACGGCAACGGCCCCTACACAGGCGGCAACCCGGAGGAACGGTGGTGCAACCCACCGGGCCGCGCCCTGGGGGAGACCCCGACGACGAAGACAGCCGACCCCTTGGTCGACGCCTACCTGTGGGTCAAACGCCCCGGCGAATCCGACGGCACCTGCAAGGGCGGCCCCCAGGCAGGCGATTGGTGGCCCACCTACGCCTTGAAACTGGCGCAAGGATCAGAAACCTAGGGGCGCTGGGGGTACCCCCGGCCGAAGGCTGGGGGAGGAACTGCGCGACCAGCCACAGCGCTCCCGCAGCCGAAGCCCGAACCCGCGGGAGCGCTACGGCACCTTCACCCACTGCGCCTTGCTCGGCGTCCCCTGGTCGTCGTCCACGAAAATCATGTACCACCCCGAAGGAACCAGGTTCCGGTTCCCCGGCACGGTCACCGTGACCTTGTTCCCCGACGTCTTGAAGTCCAGCGCCACGCTCCGCTGGTCCACGTCCGTCACGTGCGTGGTCGCACTGGGCCGGATCAACCGCACCTTCTTGATCGTCGACGCGTGCTGCGACGTGAACGTCCCCGTCCCGCCCCGGGCGATGGTCTGCGGCCCCCCGCTCAGCGACGGCCGGGAGTCCCGGTAGAGGTACGGCGGCGTGTAGATCTCGATCCGCTGCTCGAAGACTCCCGGCTTGGTGTCGGCCTTGTCCGCGAAGAGCGGGTTGGAGCCGAAGAACATGACCCGCCCGTCCGGCAGCAGGATCGACCCGGAGTGGTAGTCGCGGCCCACGAGCGGGTCGGCCACCCTACGGAAGGAGTTCGTCGCGGTGTCGTAGATCCGTGCCTGCCTGATGTCGGAGGCGCCGCGCCCCCGGTAGTCCTCGGAGCCGCCGGACACCAGCACGCTGTCGTCCGGCAGGACGGATATCTGCGGGTACCGCGTTCCCTTCTCCAGTGAGGGGCCGTCGACGAACCTGGGGTTCGGGTCCTTCAGGTCGATCAGCCGCGTCTTCCTCGTGGACAGCGCGGACTCGCCGACCCCGCCGCCCCCGACCACCAGGTACTTCTCGTCCTGCGCCGGAGGCAGCAGCACCGTCCCCGACGTCTCCAGCATGTTCGGGTCGCTGAGCCCGGACAGCCTGGTGAACCGGTTGGTGTCGACGTCCCAGACGCCCGGGTCCCGGCCGACGTCGTCCGGGCCGTATCCGGCGTTGGAGCCGGAGTAGAAGAGCTTGCCGTTCTGGAGGAGGAACAGCGCGGGGTACGTCGGGAACTGGCGCTTGTACTTCGTGTACGTCCAGGTCCTCGTCCTCGGGTCGAAGACCTCGTTCTTGCCGGGTACCAGCTGCCCGATGTCGTCGAGGCCGGAGACGCTGAGGATCTTTCCGTCGGACAGGGTCGTGAGCGTCGGATACCAGCGTGCCTCGTTCATCGGGTCGACCTTGATGTACTTCTCGGCGACCGGGTCGAATTCGTAGGCGTTCTTGATGCCCTCGAAGTCCCGCTTGTCCATGCCGAGTTTGTTGGCGATGCCGTAGGTGTTGCGGGCGTCGGCGCCGGTCAGTCCCCCGATGCTGTAGTTGTCCTGGGTGCCGGTCTCGTACCGGGTGCCCTGCTTGGGCGCCTCCACGACGACCCGGGCGTAACCGGGGTTGTTCCGCAGGAACCTGCCGGTCTTCTTGTCGAAGACCTTCGTCGCGCGCGGGATCAGCGCCGAGTCGTCGGAGACGAACGTCTTGCCGTTCTGCTTGCCGGTGAACCGGGTGCCCTTGGGCAGGGTCATCGGTTTGTCCGGGTTCTCGTTGTAGAGGATCATGACGCCGCCGGCCTTCTTGACGTCGCCCTTGAGCTTCTCGTACTGCTTGGTGCCGCCCGCGATCAGGATGTTGCCGTTGGCGAGCTGGGTGTGGCCGGTGCAGAACAGGTCGGCCGGGGTGGGCACCTTCTTGATCGTGCCCTTGACCGGGTCCCAGATCCGGCTGTCGTAGATCTTCGCGTCGAAGTTGTCCTGGTTGTTGCCCGAGCCCGCGACGAGCAGCACCTTCCCGGTGTGCAGGAGCACCGCGTGGATGGTGTCCTGGCGGTACTCCTTCGGGAACTCGATGATGTCCCAGTGGCCGTTCGCGGCCTTGTACTCCGGTCTGTTGATCTTGTACTGGTGGTACCGGTCGGTCCCGAAGCGGTACAGCCACGGCCCGTTCATCCCGGCGAGGGCGAGGACGACCACCGTACTGATCGCGAGGCGACGGGCCCGGCGACGGCCGGCGCTGTCGTTCATTCCTCACGACCTCCCAGTCCGCCGAGCGCGATCCGCAGGGTCTGTTCCGCAGGGGTGCCGGCGGGCGGTGTCCAGGTCGGCCGCTGCTGCGGAGCGTGTCCCGCGGGCAGATATCCCGCCGGTACCGCGTCCTCGGGTTCGGCCACCGTCCCGGCCGCTCCGCGTTCCTTCCGCAGCGTGTACCGCCAGGCGAAGATCGGGGCGGCCGTGATCAGCAGCGCCAGCGTGGCCCAGGTGATCATCGCGGGCTGCGAGTGGCCCCCGGCGAAGCCGGCGGCGAGCGAGCCGCCGAAGACCAGGATGAAGAACCAGTGGATGCGGAAGGTCCCGAAGAGGGTGTCGGGGCTCGCCGACTCGCCCTTCGGCGTGACCACGAACCTGCTCTTGCGGCGCAGCACGGCGTCCATCAGGGAGCGGGCGTAGACGGGTGCGGACAGCGCCGACATCACCATGCCGGCGACCCCGCCGGAGCCCTCCGGCTCGTGCGGGGAGACGTTGTGCCGGCGGTTCCAGATGTAGAGGCCGATCTGGAGCGCGGAGGCGTTGCCGTAGAGCATCAGCCACACGGCGGGGTCGATGTTGACGCCCGAGGCACCGAGGCCCAGGAACAGTGCGCAGCTCAGCGCCGCCAGGATCCAGTTGAGGGCCGACATCGGGTAGAAGATGATCATCATGGTGTAGTTGAAGAGCTTGCCGGGGCCCAGGCTGAACAGGCCCTTCCAGTACTGCTTGAGGATCGTCTCGTAGGTGCCCCGGGACCAGCGCAGCTGCTGGGTGAAGAAGTCGGTCCAGGCGTTCGGGCCCTCGCCGACCGCGAGCACGTCCGGGGTGTAGACCGAGCGCCACTTGCGGCCGGTCGCCGGGTTCCTGGTGCGGTGGATCTCGAAGCCGGTCGCCATGTCCTCGGTGATCGAGTCGTACAGCCCGCCGATCTGCTGGATGGCCCTGATCCGTACGGCGTTGGAGGTGCCGACGAACATGGGGGCGCCGTAGCGGTTGCCGGCGCGCTGGATCAGGGCGTGGAAGAGGAACTGCTGGGACTCGGCGGCCTTGGTGACGAACGTGTCGTAGTTGCCGTAGACCTGCGGGCCGATGACGAAGCCGACGTCCGGGTCGCGGAAGTAGCCGAGCATCCGCTCCAGGTAGTTGGGGAGCGGGACGTGGTCGGTGTCGACGGAGGCGAAGAAGTCGTACTCGTTGCCGTGCGCCTCCAGCCAGGCGTTGTAGTTGCCGTGCTTGGTCTTCGCGCGGTGCGGGCCCTTCGGCTGGTTCCACTTCGCGACGCCCTTGCGGGTGAAGTGGTGCACGCCCAGGCGTGCGCAGACCTCCTTCACCTCCGGGTCGTCGCCCTCGTCGAGCAGCCAGACGTGCAGCAGCCCCCGGTGGCGCAGCCGGACCGCCGCCTCCAGGGTCCGGGTGACCATGTCGAGGGGTTCCTTGCCGGGCACGAACGTGGTGAGGAAGGCGACCCGGGTGCCGGTCTCCGGGACCACCGGGACCGGGTCGCGGGCGACCAGGGTGGCGTGCGCGTTGGACAGCACGTTCATGCAGCGGAAGAACTCGATCAGGCCGATCGACACCAGCATCACGATGTCGAGGGCCGGCAGGAAGTCGTACGCCGGGTAGTCCCGCTGGGTCCAGTGCTCGGGCTGCAGCAGCCAGGCCAGCAGGACCAGCGAGAGCAGCGGGGCGGCACCCAGCATCAGCGCGGCGCGGACGCGGTGCGGTTCCTGGGAGAGCAGCGAGCGGTACTGCACGGTGTACGGCCGGGTCGGGTCGGGCTGGGTGAGGGGGCCCGCGAGCCGGCTGTAGTGCTCGTAGTCGTATCTGGGCAGGGTCTTCTTGATGCGGCCCAGGGCACCGGCGGCGGTGCGGTGCGCGGGCACCCGGAGCTGTGCGGTCTGTGACGGGTCGTATTCCTGTTCCTGCCGGGCGCCCATCGGCGTCGACGTCATGAGTCATCCCCCCACACGCAGATCAGCGCGTGATTCATCGGTCCCGGAGCCCGCTCGGATCCCCCTCGACCCTGCCGGGCGCGTCAAAGGCGGGGCACAGTCGTCCCACAGATAATGGACACGGACCGTGACCGTCCGGTTGCATGATGCCCCCCTCGGCACCGATTCATGACCGGGGCCCCTCAACCCCGCAGATCTGGCAACCGGCTATCTACCCCCCAAGTGCCGCGAAACACCGGCACTTTGGACAACCAGGGTTCTACGGTGCTCAGCATGATCGCAAGGGCGAAACGCCGTGTTTACCGGGCATACGCGTTCATTGCGGAGCGTGTGGGGATTGTGTGGACCGGCCGTGTCGGTTGTTGACATAAGGGGGCAAGGGGCGGCAAGGGGTGTCGAAGCGGCCTCGCGTGACCGGCGGGGTGTACGCCGAAAGGCCCCCCGTTGGTACGGAGGGCCTTCCCGGTGTCGGTGCGCCGCCAGGGACTCGAACCCCGGACCCGCTGATTAAGAGTCAGCTGCTCTAACCAACTGAGCTAGCGGCGCCTGCTGACATCAGGAACTCTACCCGACCGGGAACCGTGCTCCCGACCATCGGCCACCAGGGCGACCCTCGTCCGCCCTCTGCCGTACATCATTCGGACCGTCAGCATGCGCACCGGGATCACAGTTGGGAAACTGATCAACGTGCACAGTCCCGGACATATCAACATGAAGTGTGAGGGGAATCGCATGCCGGCCCCGGTCTTCGAGGAGTACGACCCCGCGACCACCTGCGAATGCCCCGGCTGCGTCCACTGGCGGCGGGTGAGCCCCTCCCCACTGCCCGGCCGCTTCGGCGGGCACCCGGCGGCCCGCGGCGTCCTGGTCGTGGCCGCCGCGTCCGCCGCCCTCGCCGCGGGCGCCCCCACCGCCGCCGCCCACAGCACCCCGCCCGCCCCGCACCGGTCCGCCGCCCCGGTGGACCCCGATCCCCAGACCCCGCAGGGCGCCAAGTCCCCCCTGCACGGGCCGCACGGCAAGCCCGTCAAGGGCCCGGTCACCACGCCCCCCATCACCCGCACGCAGATCATCAACCGGGCCAAGACCTGGGTCACCGCCAAGGTGCCGTACAGCATGTCCCTCTACTGGACGGACGGATACCGGCAGGACTGCTCCGGCTACGTCTCCATGGCCTGGGGACTGACCGGCAACGAGTGGACCGGGAGCCTCGACCAGTTCGGCACGAAGATCACCAAGGAGGAGCTCCAGCCCGGCGACATGCTGCTCTTCCACAACCCGGACGACCCCGAGAAGGGCTCGCACGTCGTGCTCTTCGGCGGCTGGACGGACTACACGCACACCTCCTACACGGTGTACGAGCAGACACCCCCGCACGCCCGCAGCCAGGCCACCCCCTACGCCTACTGGACCAACTCCGCCAAGTACGTCCCCTACCGCTACAAGGGCCTGATCGCGGACCCGGCCGCGCCCGGCGCCCAGGCGGCGAAGACGGCGGTGCCGTACCCGGGGGCGGCCTACTTCGGGCCCGGTGCCCACAACAAGTACGTCACCCTCCTCGGACAGCTGCTGGTCGCCCGGGGTGCCGGCGGCTACTACAGCAAGGGTCCGGGGCCGGTCTGGGGCGCCGCGGACCAGCGGGCCACCCGGGCCTTCCAGCAGGCCCAGGGCTGGACCGGCGCCGCCGCCGACGGCCTGCCGGGGCCGCGCACCTGGGAACTCCTCGCCACCGGCAGGGGCCGGAACATCAAGCCCGGCACCGGGGTCCCGGCCGCCCCCGCCTCGCACGGGGTCCCGGGCTACCCCGGCAAGAACTTCTTCCGTCCGGGCGCGGCCAACGACCACGTCGCCCGGCTCGGCAGGCGGCTGGTCGAGAAGGGATACGGCCGGTTCTACCCGGGCGGCCCGCATGCCGCCTGGGGCGAGGCGGACCGCAGGGCCGTCGAGGCGTTCCAGCGCGCCCAGGGCTGGCGCGGCGGCGCGGCCGACGGCTACCCGGGGCCCGAGACCTGGCGCCGCCTGTTCCTGTGACGACCCCGACTGCGACCCGCTGAGGACCACCCGAGGAACACCTGAAGCATCTGGCGCGGAGGCTGGAGGCAGGCATGAGCACGACCACCGAACACACCCCTGATGCGGACGGGCCCCCGGACGGCGGGCCCCCCGCCCGTCCGACCCCCCGGCTCATCCAGAACGAGATCACCACCGAGATCCCCGTCCACCTGCTGTTCCGCGACGACCCCGACCCGGTCTCGGTGCCGCTGCGACCGGCCGTGGTCGGCCGTCGGCAGGGCACCGGCGAACAGCCCCGGCTGCGCCGCCCGCTCCCGGCCAAGCCCCGGCCGGTCGCCGCCGTCGATCCCGACCTGGTGGAGCGTCCGGCCCGGGTGCTGCCGGGTGCGGCCGGCGTGTGCGCCGGGCTCGCGGGAGTGGCCGGGGGGCTCGCCACCTCCTGGTGGGCGGGGGTGCTGCCGACGCTCGCGGCGCACGCGCTGCACCTGCCGGCGTACGGGGGCGCGGGGCTCGGCCCGGCGCAGTGGGCGGCGTACGCCGGGACCGGTGCGCTCGGCGTGGCCGGCTTCGCGGGGCTCGCGCGCGGGGCGACCGGGCGCGCCTGGGTGCTCGGCCTGTTCGGCCGCTACCGGGGGACGGTACGGCGCACCGGCCTGCTCTGGGTCAACCCGCTGCTCCTGCGCCGCCGGGTCGACGTCCGGCTGCGGCACTGGCGCAGCGAGGAGATGCCGGCGGCGGACGGCAACGGGGTCGCGCTCAGGGTCGTCGTCCTCGTGGTGTGGCGGGTGCGGGACACCGCGCGGGCGGCGCTGGGCGTCGAGGACCACGAGACGTATCTGCGCGAGTGCGTGGAGGCCGCGCTGGCCCGGGTGCCGGTGGAGCCGCCGGGCACCGCCCGGGGTTCGGTGGAGATGGCCGCGGACGCGCTGACCCGGCTGGTCTCGGCGGACGCGGCGGGCATCGGACTGGAGGTGTTCTCCGTGCAGCCGGTCCGGGTGGAGTACGCCCCGGAGGTGGCCGGGGCCATGCAGCGGCGCCGGATCGCCGCGCTCGACGCCCGGCAGCGGGCCACCATGCTCACCTCGGTCGTGGACTCGGTCGAGGACACGGTGACCCGGCTGACCATGCGCGGACTCGTCGAACTCGACGACTACGAACGCAAGGTGCTGGTGCGGGACCTGACGGTGGCGTTCTGCTCGGGGCGCACCGAAGCCGTGCCGTGACGGGGACGGATACCGGCACAGGTACCCCGTTTGGTATGGACATGTTCAACAAGCGGCAATAATCTGAGACTTGGTCTAGACCTGCACGGCTCACCGAACCTCCCCCACGTTCACCAGGAGCGGCAGCATGCGTAAACGGACC
This sequence comes from Streptomyces sp. NPDC090499, assembly GCF_044769305.1. Taxonomy (NCBI): domain Bacteria; kingdom Bacillati; phylum Actinomycetota; class Actinomycetes; order Kitasatosporales; family Streptomycetaceae; genus Streptomyces; species Streptomyces sp. NPDC090499. The sequence continues at coordinate 1,756,256 of NZ_JBIVXP010000001.1, read as the reverse complement.
AAGATCTCGGCCGTCGTGCTCGGCGTGGCGACCGCCGGAGCCTTCGCACTCTCCACCGGCGGCGCCAGCGGGCACGGCTACACCGACCTCCCCATCAGCCGGCAGAAGCTCTGCGCCAACGGCACGGTGACGAACTGCGGCGACATCCAGTACGAGCCGCAGAGCGTCGAGGGCCCGAAGGGCTTCCCGGCGGCCGGTCCCGCCGACGGCCAGATCTGCAACGGCGGGCTGAGCAGGTTCGCCCAGCTCAGCTCGCCGACCACGCCGTCGGGCGGCGCCTGGCCGACCACGAAGGTGACCGGCGGTCAGACGTACACGTTCCGCTGGCAGTTCACGGCGATGCACGCCACGACCGACTTCAAGTACTACGTCACCAAGCAGGGCTGGAACCAGAACCACGCCCTCGCCCGTTCGGACCTCAACACCACCCCGTTCCTCACCGTCCCCTACAACGGCCAGCGCCCGCCGGCCACCCTCAGCCACAGCGGCACCCTGCCGTCGGGGCTGAGCGGTCACCACGTGATCCTGGCGGTCTGGACGATCGCCGACACGGGCAACGCGTTCTATGCCTGCTCGGACGTCACGTTCTGACCCGCGCCGTTCGACAGGCGGGTAACACCCGGCTGATCTGAGCTTCGCTTGAGGACCCGCCGCGGGCCGCGGAGGTACGTTCCCGCCACGCCGGTCAACCGGACCGGCGTGCGGAGGCGGGGGACTCTCATGGGCCTGTTGGAAGCGTTGTTCTACATCATTCCCGGCATCTTCGTCGTCGTCGGCGTCCTCGGGCTGGTCTGGACGCTGCGGCGGTCGAGTGAGATCAGCCGGACCTGGCGTCACGGGCGTACCGCCGAGGCGCGCTGTCTGCGGTCGTACACGAGGACCAGCGGCGGTGTCGGGGACACGTCCGTGACGACCACGCTGCACCATGTCTTCGAGTTCACCACGGCCGAGGGGCGGGTCGTCCGCTTCGACGAGGCGGGCGGGCGGTCGACCGTGATCGAGGGCGACTTCGTGACGGTCCACTACCTGCCCGAGCGCCCCGAGGGGGCGACGTCGAAGTCGCCCTCGCAGGGGACACTGGCGGTGGGGACCGGGTGCGCGGTGGCGTTCTTCGTGGTGTTCATCGCGATCCCCCTGGTCTTCATGGGGGCGGTGCACTTCGTCTTCTCGGCGGCGGACGGGATGGCGCCGTGATTGCCGCGATCGGTGGGTGGGGCGGTGCGGGTGCGTCGTGGTTGATCGCGCAGTTCCCCGCGCCCCCAGGGTGTTTATCTGACGGAGTGTCAATTAATCTGCTTCTCCATGGCTGTCGAGGAACACACCGTCGCTGAAGCCGTTGCCGCCCGGTGGGGGGACCACCGGCCGGGGCTGTGGTTCGAGGAGCGGGTGCTGACGCACCACGACGTGGCCGCCGGAGCCGCTGCCCGCGCGGCCCTGTTCAGGGAGTTGCTGCCGCCCGGCGCGGTGCCCCACGTCGGCGTCCTCCTCGACAACACCCCGGAGTTCCCCCTCTGGCTGGGGGCCGCCGCGCTCGCCGGAGCCGCCGTCGCGGGGATCAACCCGACCCGCCGGGGTCCCGAGCTCGCCCGGGACATCCTGCACACCGAATGCCCGGTGCTCGTCACCGAGCGGGCCCACCTGCCGCTGCTCGCCGGGTTCGAACTGCCCGGTGTCCGGGTCCTCGTCACCGACGGACCGGAGTACGGCGCTCTCCTCGCCCCGTATCTCGGTGCCGTTCCCGACGCCTCCCGGGCCGCCCCCGCCGACCGGATCCTGCTCTACTTCACCTCCGGTTCGACCGGTGCCCCGAAGGCCGCGCTCTGCTCGCAGGGGCGGCTCGCGGCGGCCGGGCGGTCGCTCGCCGGGCAGTTCGGGGTCCGCCCCGACGACGTGCACTACGTCTGCATGCCGATGTTCCACGGCAACGCGGTGATCGCCGACTGGGCACCCGCGCTGGTCGCGGGCGCCGGGGTGGCGTTGCGGCGGCGGTTCTCGGCGTCCGGGTTCCTCTGCGACGTACGGCGCTACCGGGCCACCTACTTCACCTACGTCGGCCGCGCGGTGCAGTACCTGCTCGCCACCGAGCCGCGCCCCGACGACCGGGACAACCCGCTGCGGCTCGGGTTCGGGACGGAGGCCGGGGCCGTGGACGCGGCGGCCTTCGAGGAGCGGTTCGGGGTGCGGCTGGTCGAGGGGTACGGGTCCTCGGAGGGCGGGGCGGCGATCCAGTGGTCGCCGGGGACGCCGGCCGGGGCGGTGGGGCGGGCGGCACCGGGGCTCGTCGTACTCGACCAGGAGTCGGGCCAGGAGTGCCCGGCCGCCGTCTTCGACTCCGGGGGCCGGCTGCTGAACGGGGAGACGGCGATAGGCGAGTTGGTGAACCGGGCGCCGAACCCGTTCGAGGGGTACTGGCGGAACGCGGCGGCGGAGGCGGAGCGGCGCAGGGGAGGCTGGTACTGGACCGGGGATCTCTTCTACCGGGACGCGGACGGGTACCTGTACTTCGCGGGGCGTACCGACGACCGGATCCGGGTCGACGGGGAGAACCTGGCCGCCGCGGTGATCGAGAACATCGTGGCCCGCTACGAGGGTGCGGAGGCCGTCGCCGTGTACGGGGTGCCGGACCCGGTGACCGGGGACCAGGTGATGGCGACGATCGCCGGTCGGTTCGAGCCGCTGGACTTCGCCGAGTTCCTGCTGGCCCAGCCCGACCTGGGGACGAAGATGGCGCCCCGGTTCGTGCGGGTGGTGGAGCGGATGCCGGTGTCGGCGACCAACAAGATCCGGCGGGCGGCGCTGCGGAGAGAGGGCGTGACGTGTGCCGACCCGGTGTGGTGGCGGCCGCCGGGGGAGCGGACGTACCGCAGGCTGACCCCGGAGGATGCCGAAGGGCCCCTCGTGTCCACGAGAGGCCCTTCTTCGGTGCGCCGCCAGGGACTCGAACCCCGGACCCGCTGATTAAGAGTCAGCTGCTCTAACCAACTGAGCTAGCGGCGCATGACTCACGCCGACCGTTCGAACCGTCTTTCGACTGTTTCGCACGGCTGGCGACGAAGAAAATAGTACCTGGTCCGGCGGGGTGCTTCCGACCACCGCCGGGCCCTGCCTAGATGGCCAGGGAGAGCAGCAGGGGAGCGGCGCCGCGGTTCAGGGTGTCGGCGGCCTGGCGGAGCCGGTGCGCGTGCTCGACCGGCAGGGAGAGCGCCAGGCAGCCCACGGCCGAGCCGGCGGTGATCGGGACGGCCGCGCACACCGTGCCGATGGCGTACTCCTGGAGGTCCAGGACGGGGACCGTCGGCGGCTGCGCCTCCAGGCGGGAGAGCAGCAGCCTGTCGCTGGTGATGGTGCGCGAGGTGAGGCGGGCCATCTTGTGCCGGGAGAGGTGGTCGCGGCGGGCGTTGTGGTCGAGCTGGGTGAGCAGGCTCTTGCCGATCGCGGTGGCGTGCGCGGAGGAACGGAAGTCCACCCACTCGTTGACCGCCGGGGTGGCCGGGCCGTCCGCGTACGGGCCGATCCGCACCTCGCCGTCGATGTACCGGCTGAGGTAGACGGCGGCGCCGACCGAGTCGCGCAGCCGGTCGAGGGTCTGCTGGAGCTGCTCGCCGAGGGCCTGCTCCCGCTCGTGCGCGGAGCCGAGCCGGCGCAGGGTCTCGCCGGTCACGTACGCGCCGTCGGTCACCTGCTCGACGTACCCCTCGCGGCGCAGCATGCGCAGCAGCGCGGTCAGCCGCTCGGGGTCCAGGCCGGTCCGGCGGGCCAGTTCGGTGTCGGTGACGCCGGTGGCGTGCCCCGCCACCGTCTCCAGGACCCGGAGGGCGTCCTGGGCGGAGTGGTACGGGGCGGTCGGCTCGTGCATCAGCGCCACGGTGGTCCCCCTGCGCTCGCTCGGCGATACTGCTTCGGCTGCACTGCTTGGGCCGCGATCCGGACGGCGGATCCCCTCCACGATAACGGGCAAGCGCCGGAAACGGAGGGGGTGTTGGCGAGATTGCAGCCCTCCGAGCTGCGGAAAAGACCCTCCGGCATATGCCAGCGGAATGCCCCGGCCGCCGGACCTCGGGTGATCGAGCGTTCACTTCCTGTAGTCGTGGCGCGACGCGGGAAAACCTTTACGGCGTCGGCGGTGGAATTATCTACAGCACCGCGCCGAGGAACTCCCGGGTCCGCTCGTGCTCGGGCTCGCTGAAGATCCGCTCCGGCGGGCCCGCCTCGATGACCCGGCCCGAGTCGAACATCAGGACCTGGTCGGAGATGTCCCGGGCGAAGTTCATCTCGTGGGTCACGCAGAGCATGGTGATGTCGGTGCTGCGGGCGATGTCCCTGAGCAGGTCGAGGACGCCCGCGACCAGCTCCGGGTCGAGCGCCGAGGTCACCTCGTCGAGGAGCAGCACCTTCGGGCGCATGGCCAGCGCCCGCGCGATCGCCACCCGCTGCTGCTGGCCGCCGGAGAGCCGGGTCGGCCGCTCGTCGGCCTTGTCGGCGAGGCCCACCAGGTCGAGCAGCTCCCGGGCGCGGGTCTCCGCCTCGTCCCTGGACAGGCCGAGCACGGTCACCGGGGCCTCGGTGATGTTGCGCAGCACACTCATGTTCGGGAACAGGTTGAACTGCTGGAACACCATCCCGATCTGCTTGCGGACCTCCCGCAGCTCCTTCTCCGGCGCCGGGAAGAGCCGCTGCCCGTCCACGGTGATGGTGCCCGCGTCCGGCTTGGTCAGGGTCATCAGCAGCCGCAGGATCGTGGTCTTGCCGGAGCCGGAGGGACCGATCAGGGTGACGTGCCGGCCCGCCTGCACGGCGAGGTCGAGCCCGTCGAGGACGGTGTTGTCCCCGAACCGCTTGGTCACCCCCTCGATGCGGATCAGCTCGTCGGACGCGGTGCCGGCGGTACTCGGCTGCTTGCTGGTGTCAACGGACAAGGCGACGCTCCAGGGTGCGCAGAAGAACGGAGGCGAGGTAGGAGATGACGATGAAGGCGACGCCGATCACCGTCACCGGCTCGGTGAACTGGAAGTGCTGCTGGGAGAAGAGCCGGGCCTGGCCGAGCATCTCCAGCACGGTGATCGACATCAGGATCGGCGTGTCCTTGAGCATCGAGATCACGTAGTTGCCGAGCGGCGGCACCACCCGGCGCACCGCCTGCGGCAGGATGACCGCGAACCAGGTCCGCCGGGCCGGCAGGCTGAGCGCGGTGGCCGCCTCCCACTGCCCGGCCGGGACGGCCTCGATACCGGCCCGGTAGACCTGCATGGTGTACGTCGAGTAGTGCAGGCCGATCGCGAAGACCCCGGTGGTCAGCGCGGAGAACGTCAGCCCCCACTCGGGCAGCACGTAGAAGAGGAAGAACAGCTGCACCAGCAGCGGGGTGTTGCGCACGAACTCGGTCACCGCGCCGACCGGCCAGCGCACCCAGCGCGTGGGCGTCCGCATCAGCAGCGTCCACACCAGCCCCAGCGAGAACGAGATCAGCGAACCGAGCGCCAGCGCCTCCAGGGTGACCCACAGGCCGTCCCAGAAGTGCGGCATGAACTCGCGTACGGCACTCCAGTCCCACGTCACGCGACACCACCGACCCCGGTCGTCTCCCTGCGCTTCACCGCACGCGCCGCACGTTCGTCACCCGGGTCCTTGCCGATGCCGGCCTTCAGCCGCTTCTCCAGACCGCGCATCAGCCGGGTGATGACGAACGCGATCACGAAGTAGATGAGCAGCAGGTACGTGTAGATGTGCGCGCTCTCCTGCAACGCCAGCCGCACCAGGTTCCCGCTGAACGCCAGGTCGCCCATGCCGGTGATGGACACCAGCGCGGTGCCCTTGAGCAGTTCCACGAGCAGGTTGCAGTAGGACGGGATCATCTCCGGCACCGCCTGCGGCAGCAGGATCAGCCGCAGCCGCTGCCAGGGCGTGAAGCTGAGCGCGATCCCGCCCTCCTGCTGCGCCGGGTCGACCGCGTTCAGCGCCCCGCGCACGATCTCCGAGCCGTACGCGCCGTACGTCAGGCCGAGCGCGAGCGTCCCCGCCCACATCGGCACCAGCTGCCAGCCGAAGGCGACCGGCAGCACGAAGAACACCCAGAAGATCATCACCAGCGCCGAGGTGCCGCGGAACACCTCGGTGTAGAGCCCGGCGAGGAACCGGACGATCCAGCGCCGGTGCGTGCGCGCCACCCCCACCACCAGTGCCACGGCCGTCATCAACAGCCCGCTGAGCACCAGGAGTTGAACAGTGGTCCAGACCCCCTTGAGTACGAGGTCCCACAGTCCCGAGGTCATCCGCTCTGCCCTCCCCCGCACAGCTCCTTCGCCGTCAGGTCGGTCATCTCCGCCTGGGTGAAACCGAACGGCCGCAGGATCCGCAGCAGTTCGCCGCTCTGCTTCAGCTTGCGCAGCTCGACGTTGAAGGCGTCCCGCAGCTTCGTCTCCGCCGACCGGAACGCGAACGCGCCCCCGTCCACGTGCGGTTTGCCGCCCACGAGTGGGGCGAACGGTCTGGTCGCCTCGGTCTTGGCGGACTTCTTGACGACGTCGCGGACGGTGACCGCGGTCCCCGCGAACACGTCGACCCGCCCTGCCTCCACGGCGTTCAGTCCCGCGACCTGGTCCGGCACGATCAGGATGTCGCTCTCCTTGTACCCGGCCTCGACCGCGTACTGGATCTCCGCGTAGCCCGTCCCCGTGGCGAACTTCGCCTTCTTCGCGACCACGTCCTGGTAGTCGTGCAGCCCCTTGGGATTGCCCTTGCGCACGACGAACGAGTCGAGCATCTGGTAGTCCGGATCAGCGAAGATCACCTGCTCGCACCGCTCCGGATTGACGTACATCCCGGCGGCCACGACGTCGAACTGCTGCGAGTTCAGCCCGGGTATCAGCGAGCCGAACTCGGTCGGCACCGGCTGCACCCGGTCCACCCCGAGCCGTTTGAAGACCGCCTTCGCCAGCTCCGGGGCCTCACCGGTCAGGTGCCCGTCCTTGTCGATGTACCCGAAGGGGATCTCACCGGCGATGCCGAGCCGTACGACACCCTGGGCGCGCAGCCGTTGCAGCAGGTCACCGCCGTCGGTGCCGGCCGCGGCGGCCACGCGCGTGCAGCCGGCGGCGCCGAACGCACCGAGTGCGCCGACCGCGGCGGCACCCGCGAGCACCGCCCGCCGACTGTGTCTGGATTCATACCCTGATGTGTCTGATTCGTTCCCGAGTGGTGGAGCCATGGCGGCGCGGCTACCCGACCCCAACCGACTTATGCACCATGGAAGGCATGACCGAACGATTCATCGAAGTCTCGCTGGTCAGCCGCGGTGTCACCGCCAAGGCCAGGCTCCTGGACGACCGCGCCCCCGTCACCTGCGCCGCCGTCTGGGACGCCCTGCCGCTGTCCGGCGACGTCTACCACGCCAAGTACGCCCGCAACGAGATCTACGCCCTTTTCCCGCCGTTCACGCCGACGGAACCGCCCCTGGAGAACCCGACGGTCACACCCATCCCCGGCGACCTCTGCTACTTCTCCTTCGCCGGCACCGAACTGGCCACGCAGGCCTACGGCTACGACCGCGAGCCACGCCCCGGCACCACGGTCGTCGACCTGGCCCTCTTCTACGAACGCAACAACCTGCTCCTCAACGGCGACGTCGGGTGGGTCCCCGGGACCGTGTGGGGCGAAGTGGTCGACGGCCTGCCGCAACTCGCCGAGGCCTGCAACGACCTGTGGCGCAACGGGGCGACGGGGGAACAACTGGCGTTCCGGGCCGTGTGAAGCCGCCCCCCTCCCCGCCCCGCCGCCTTCTCGCCACTCCACCGGGACGGCGGCGTCCCTCCTCCTCCCGGGGCCGCCACTCTTTCCTCTCACCCGCGGGGCGCGGGTTCCTCCCTTCCGCCGCGATGGCGCTGTGCCGCGATGGCGCTATGCCGCGACGGAGTTATGCCGCGATGGCGCTATGCCGCGACGGAGTTATGCCGCGATGGCGCTATGCCGCGACGGAGTTATGCCGCGACGGAGTTATGCCGCATCAACGTTATGCCGCGACGGCGCTGTCCGGCGGTGCCGAACTCGCCGTGGCCCCCGCGCGCTCGCCGCTTCCCGCGGTTCTGCTCCCTCTTCCCCTGCGAGCTGCCGGCTTCTCCTGCAAGCTGCCGGCCCTTCTTCTCCCGCCGCCCCGGCGCTAAGCCGCGATGGTGCTGTTCGGCGGTGCCGAACTCGCCGTGGCCCCCGCGCGCTCGCCGCTTCCCGCGGTTCTGCTCCCTCTTCCCCTGCGAGCTGCCGGCTTCTCCTGCAAGATGCCGGCCCTTCTTCTCCCGCCGCCCCGGCGCTAAGCCGCGATGGTGCTGTTCGGCGGTGCCGAACTCGCCGTGGCCCCCGCGCGCTCGCCGCTTCCCGCGGTTCTGCTCCCTCTTCCCCTGCGAGCTGCCGGCTTCTCCTGCAAGATGCCGGCCCTTCTTCTCCCGCCGCCACGGCGCTAAGCCGCGATGGTGCTGTTCGGCGGTGCCGAACTCGCCGTGGCCCCCGCGCGCTCGCCGCTTCCCGCGGTTCTGCTCCCTCTTCCCCTGCGAGCTGCCGGCCCTTCTTCTCCCGCCGCCACGGCGCTAAGCCGCGACGGTGCTGTTCGGCGGTGCCGAGGCCACCCCCGCCTCGTACAGGGCGTGGGCGGCGCGAAGTACCAGGTCGTCGCGGTGGCGGGCGGCCACGATCTGCAGGCCGACGGGGAGACCGGCCCCGTCCGTGCCGACCGGGACCGTCGCGGCCGGCTGCTGGGTGAGGTTGAACGGGTAGGTGAAGGGGGTCCAGCCCGTCCAGCGGCGGTGGGCCGAGCCCTTCGGCGCCTCCGCCCCCGCCTCGAACGCCGTGAGCGGCAGGGTCGGAGTCACCAGCAGGTCATGGCGTTCGTGGAAGAGGCCCATCCGTCGGCCCAGGTCCATCCGGACGTCGACCGCCGCCAGGTACTCCAGGGCGCTCAGCCGGGCCCCCTGTCCGCAGATCTCCCGCAGCCCCGGGTCGAGCGACTCCCGCTGCCCGCGGGTGAGCCGCTGCGCCACCCGGGCGGCACCGGCGAACCACAGCGCATGGAAGGCCTCCACCGGGTCGCTGAAGTCCGGGTCGGTCTCCTCGACGTACGCCCCGAGTTCCACGAGCCCCGTCACCGCCCGCCGTACCGCCGCCGCGACCGCCGGCTGCACCGCGACCTGGCCGCCGAACGTGGGCGAGAAGGCCACCCGGAGGCCGCGGACGCCACCGGCCAGGCCGGCCACGAAGGAGCCCGGCGGCGGACCGAGCGCGGACCAGTCGCGGGCGTCCGGGGTCCCGGTCACGTCCACCAGCAGCGCCGCGTCGGCCGCGTCCCGGGTCATCGGGCCCACGTGGGACAGCGTGCCGAAGGCGCTCGCGGGATAGAGGGGGACCCGGCCGTACGTCGGTTTCAGGCCGAAGATCCCGCAGAACGCGGCCGGGATGCGCACGCTGCCGCCGCCGTCCGTGCCGAGGGAGAGCGGACCCGCGCCCAGGGCCACGGCCGCCGCACTGCCGCCGCTCGAACCACCCGCGGTGCGCGAGCCGTCGTACGGGTTGCGGGTGATGCCGGAGAGCGGGGAGTCGGTCACGCCCTTCCAGCCGAACTCGGGCGTGGTGGTCTTCCCGACGAACACCGCGCCGTGCTCGCGCAGCCGGGCGACGGACGGCGCGTCCTCGTCCCAGCTCCCGGCCGCCGCAATCGTCTTCGAGCCGCGCAGGGTCGGGTGGCCGCGCAGGAGGAGGATGTCCTTGACGGTCACCGGCACGCCGTCGAGCAGGCCCCGCGGCTCGCCCCGCCGCCACCGCTCCTCCGACGCCCGCGCCTGCGCCAGGGCGTCCTCCTCGGTGAGCCGCACGAAGGCGTTGACCTCCGGCTGGATCCGCGCCGCCCGTTCCAGCACCGCCCGGACCGCCGCCACCGGGCCGAACTCGCCCTTGCGGTAACCGTCGAGGAGCTGCCGGGCGGTGAGGTCGGTGAGCTGCATGAGAGGCACCCTCCCGGGAGTCAGTGACCGCGCACGTATCCGCGCTTCTTGTCCACCACGTTCAGCAGAGACCTGCCCGCCGCCCACCGTTCGTACAACTCCACGAACTGGACGCCCAGTTCGTCCCGCCAGCCGACCGTGTCCCCGCTCATGTGGGGCGAGACCAGCAGACCCGGCACGTCCCACAGCGGGCTGTCGGCGGGCAGCGGCTCGGTCGCGAAGACGTCCAGGGCCGCGGCGGCGATCCAGCGCCGGGTCAGCGCCCGGACCAGGGCCTCCTCGTCGACCAGCCCGCCCCGGCCGACGTTGATGAAGCAGGCCGACGGCTGCATCACGCCGAAGCGGTGCGTATCGAACATGCCGTGCGTCTGCTCGGTCAGCGGGGCGGCCGCGATCACCCAGTCCGCGCGGGACATCAGCCGGTCCAGGTCGTCCGGGCCGTGGATGCCGGTACGCGGGACGCGGCCGACGAGGGCCGTGGTGATCCCGAGCGCCTTGAGGGTGCGGACGACCGCCCGGCCGATCGGCCCGGAACCGACCACGCACGCGCGCGTGCCGGCCACCCGGCGCGCCTCGCGGTGCCGCCAGGTCCGCTCCCGCTGGAGGTCGAGGGTCCGCGGCAGGTCCTTGGCGAGCGCCAGCACCAGCGCGGCCACGTACTCGGCGATGGGCGCGTCGAAGACCCCGCGCGCGTTGGTGACGACCGTGTCGGAATCGGCCAGCTCCGGGCACATCAGGTGGTCGACGCCCGCGCTCGCCGTGTGCACCCAGCCCGGCCGGGGCCCCTCGCCCGGCCAGGCCTCGCGGACGGCGTGCGAGGCGAAGTCCCAGACGAGGAGGACGTCCGCCGCCGGCAGCCGGGCCGCCAGGCCCGCCGCGTCCGTGTGCACGATCCGGGCGCGGCCGGTGAGCCGGCCGAGCCGCGGGGGCGGGTCGGCGTCGAGGACCAGCAGAGTGGGCACGGGTGGTGTCATGCGGGGCGGTCTCCCGGTGTCCGACAGTGTCTGACATGGGCGGATGGAACGTCTCGGATGCGCGGATTGACCACGCTGGCACCCGAACCTACCTTCGTCAACACGGGCGTATCCGTCGACCGTTGCCCCTCGATCTCCAGCGTGAGGCCGGTGACTTCCCATGGACGTCTCCTTTCTGGGCGGACCTCGCCCCCAGCGCGGCATCGGCGTCGTGGCGCCCTTCGACTTCGCGCTCGACCGCGAGCTGTGGCGCTGGGTGCCCGACGACGTCTCCCTGCACCTGACCAGGACACCCTTCGTCCCGGTCGAGGTCAGCCTCGACCTGGCCCGGCTGGTCAGCGAGCACGAGACGCTCGGCGAGGCGGTACGCGCGCTCACCGCGGTCGCGCCCGAGGTCGTCGCCTACGCCTGCACCTCCGGCAGTTTCGTCGGCGGCATCGCGGGCGAGCGGGCGATGTGCGAGGCGATGACCCGCTCCGGCGCGGTGCCCGCCCTCACCACCTCCGGGGCGCTCCTCGACGCGCTGACCGAGCTGGGCGTACGGCGGCTGGCGCTGGTCACGCCCTACACGGTCTCGGTGACCCGGGTCCTGGAGGAGTACGTGGCGGAGGCGGGCGTACGGGTCGCCGGCTGCGCGTTCATGGGGCTGACCAGGCACATCTGGCAGGTGCCGTACCGGGACGTGGTGGCCATGGCCCGGCAGGCGGTACGGCCGGGGGCCGCCGACGCCCTGTTCATCTCCTGCACCAACCTCCCCACCTACGACGTCATCCCCCAGCTGGAGGCCGAGCTGCGCATCCCCGTCCTGTCGGCCAACCAGGTCACGATGTGGGCGGCGCTGCGCAGGCTGGGTACCCGAGCGGTGGGCCCTTATCAGGCGCTGGTCCGCCACCTGGACGAACCGGCGGCGGCGCGTGACCGGCCCGTACTGCCGGAAGAACAGCAGGAAGGGTGGACATGACAGCGCTCGGACTTCTCTATCCGGGACACTCCGCGGAGGACGACTACCCCCGTATCGAACAGCTCCTCGGCAGCGACATCCGGGTGGACGTCGTCCACACCGACATCGGTGAGGACGCGCACCGGGTGGACGCGTTGCGCGAGATGGGGGCCGAGGAACGGCTGGCCGCCGGGGTGGCGGAGCTGCGGCTCGCGGGTGCGGACGCGGTGGTGTGGGCGTGCACCAGCGGCAGCTTCGTGTACGGCTGGGAGGGCGCCCAGCAGCAGGTCCGCGCGCTCGCCCGCGCGGCCGGGATGCCCGCGTCGTCCACGTCCTTCGCGTTCGTGCACGCGGCGCGGGAGCTCGGGGTACGGCGGGTGGCGGTCGGTGCGACCTACCCCGACGACGTGGCGTCCCTCTTCGCCGACTTCCTGCGGGCCGGGGGCCTGGAGGTGGCCGGCGTGCGGTCCTCGGGGATCGTGACGGCGGCGGAGGTGGGGACGTGGGGGGAGGAAGAGGTCCTGACCCTGGCGCAGGCGGCCGACGTCTCCGAAGCGGAGGCGGTCCTCCTCCCGGACACGGCACTGCACACGGCGGCGCACGTGTCCCTCCTGGAGAAGGCGCTGTCGAAGCCGGTGCTCACGGCGAATCAAGTGACCGTGTGGGAGGGGCTGAGGCTGGCGGACCGCCGGGTGAACGCTCCCGCACTGGGCGCCCTGTTCACCCGCGAACCAATCGTCCAGGCCTGACGGTCTCCCCGCACCAGGGGCCCCGCCTCCCGGACCCCCGAAAACCCCCGCCCACCCACCCACCACCCGACCCCCGGTCGGCTGAAACGCGAGGAGGGGAGGCTCGGACGGTTGAAGGGCGGGGCCTCTCGGCGCCGGGTGGCGCAGCCGGCCAAGGGGCGCTGGGGGCCCCGGCCGAAGGCTGGGGGAGGAACCGCGCGACCAGCCCCCACCCAGCCGCAGTGGTTCCACGGCAGAAAGCGCAGGAATAAACGGAGACCTCCTCCTGTTGCGCCCCAGGACAGCTCACGGCCGTAAAACAGGAGGCTCTCACCGTGTCGGCAGACGAGATTCGGGGCATCACGCACGGGACCGCCCCCGTGCCCCTCTCCGTACTGGACCTGGTGACCGTCGGCACCGGCAGTACCGCCACCGACGCCCTGCGCACCAGCGCCTCGCTCGCGCGGCTCACCGAGGCGCGCGGTTTCCACCGGTACTGGGTCGCCGAGCACCACTCGATGCCCGGCGTGGCCTCCTCCTCACCCGCGGTGATCCTCGCGAACCTCGCCGCCCACACCGAGCGGATCCGCCTCGGTTCGGGCGGCGTCATGCTGCCCAACCACGCCCCGCTCGTGATCGCCGAGCAGTTCGGGACGCTGGAGGCGCTGGCGCCGGGCCGGGTCGACCTCGGCCTCGGGCGGGCGCCGGGGACCGACGGCGCCACCGCCGCCGCGCTGCGCCGGACCCAGACCCTCAACGAGGGCGCCGACGACTTCCCGCAGCAGCTCGCCGAGCTGACCCGGTTCCTGGACGACGACTTCCCGGACGGGCATCCGTACCGCAGGATCCACGCCATCCCCGGGCCGGTGCAGAGCACGACCGCCGGCGGGGTGCAGTCGCCGCACCGGCCGCCGGTCTGGCTGCTCGGCTCCTCCGGGTTCAGCGCCCGGCTGGCCGGCATGCTCGGGCTGCCGTTCGCCTTCGCGCACCACTTCTCCGCGCAGAACACCGTTCCGGCCCTCGACCTGTACCGCGAGTCCTTCAGCCCGTCCGCCGTCCTCGACGAGCCCTACGCCCTCATCGGCGTCTCCGTCCTCGCCGTGGACGAGGAGCGCGAGGCGCAGCGCCAGGTGCGGGCCGGTGCGGTGAACATGCTGCGGCTGCGCACCGGGCGGCCCGGCCTGTTCCCCGACCCCGACGACGTCGAGAAGCACGAGTTCTCCCCGATGGAGGAGGAGTTCGTGCACTCCTGGACCGCCAACATCGTGCACGGCACCGCCGACGAGGTCCGCGCGGGCCTCGACGACCTGCAGAAGCGCACCGGCGCCGACGAGCTGATGCTCACCACGCACGCCCACCGCGGCGAGCTGCGCCTGCGCTCCTACGAACTGGTCGCCGACGCCTACGGTTTGCCGACCGGGGTGTCCGCGTAGGTCCTGGTGTCCAGCAGCTCGGAGATACGATCCGGCGTCACCGGCCGGGAGTAGAGCCACCCCTGGCCGGTGTCGCAGCCGATGTGGCGCAGCCGGGAGGCCTGCGCCGAGGTCTCGACGCACTCGGCGGTGACGGTGAGGCCCAGGCGGTGGGCCAGCTGGATCATCGCCTCGACGACGACCTCGTCCGCCGGGTTCGGCCGGTCGCCGGGGTCGTCGTACTGGAAGCCCCGGACGAAGGAACCGTCCAGCTTGAGGACCGAGACCGGGAGCCGGCTGAGGTAGGCCAGGTTCGAGTAGCCGGTGCCGAAGTCGTCGATGGCGATGCGGACGCCCATGTCGCTGAGGGCCTGAAGCGCCTGCAACGGCCGTCCCGCCGAGCCCATGACCGCCGACTCCGTCAGCTCCAGCTGGAGCAGGTGCGGGGCCAGGCCGGTCTCGGCCAGTGTCTCCGCCACGTCCGCGACCAGGTCGGAGTCCCAGACCTGGCGGACGGCCACGTTCACGCTGACGAAGATCGGCGGCTCGCCGGGGTGGTCGAGCTGCCAGCGGCGGGCCTGCCGGCAGGCGGTGGTCAGGGCCCAGCGGCCGAGCGGGACGATCGAGCCGTCCTCCTCCGCCAATCCGATGAACCGATTCGGCGTTAGTGTGCCGAACTCCGGGTGGTGCCAGCGGACCAGCGCCTCGACCCCGCTGAGCCGGCCGTCCCCCATGCCCACCAGCGGCTGGTACTCCAGTACGAACTCGCCGCGTTCGATGGCCGGGCGGAGGGTGGAGGAGAGCGCCTGCCGGGTCACCAGGTGGGCGTTGCGCTCCGGGTCGAACAGCGTCCAGCGGGACCTGCCGTCGGCCTTCGCCCAGTAGAGCGTCGTGTCGGCGGCCTGCATCAGGCCGGTGGCGGTGGTGCCGGCGGCGTGCCGCTCCACCACTCCGATCGACGCCGACAGCGACAGCCGCTGACCGGCCAGGTCGAACGGCGCCTGCAGGGCCGCGAGGGCGGACTCCGCGAGGTCGGCCAACTGCTCCGTGCCCGTCGAGTCCTCGACCAGCAGGGCGAACTCGTCGCCGCCGAGCCGGGCCACCAGCGGCACCCCGGCCCGCGCGAAGCCGGCCTCGTCGGCGACCCGGGTCAGCCGTTCGGCGACGGCGGCCAGCAGGCGGTCGCCGACCCGGTGGCCGAGGGTGTCGTTGACCGCCTTGAAGCCGTCCAGGTCCAGGTAGCACAGGCCGATCCGGCCGGTGCCGCTCTGCTCGTACGACTCCGCCTCCAGCGCGGCCGACAGCCGCTCGAAGAACAGCGTCCGGTTGGGCAGCCGGGTCACCGGGTCGTGCATCTGCAAGTGCCGCAGCCGGGCCTGCAGTTCGCGGCGGGCGCTGATGTCGGAGACCGAGATCAGCACGCCCGGCACGTCCTTGGCCAGCGGGGCGATGGTGACCTGGGTCCAGACCGAGTGGCCGTCGGGGTGCTTCAGCCGGCGGGTGCAGCGCAGCCTGGCCTGCCGGCCGCGCAGCACCTCGCGATAGGCGTGCCAGGTACGGGCGTCGGAGGCCAGGTCCACCAGGTCCGCGGCGATCCGCCCCGGGAGCCCGGCCTGATCGGCGCCGATCAGGGTGGCGAACGCCTCGTTGGCGGCGGTGACCAGCCCTTCGCGGTCGACCACGGCCATGGGCAGCGCGGCGGCCGCGAAGGCGTGCTCGTAGGTCGTCGGTGCTGTCTTCTCGTCTGTCTTCGCGTACGACTTCCGGTAGGTGTTGTCACTCTCTGTGACGGCGGACCGGTCGAGGTCTGCCGCGGGCGTCGGCCCTTCGGAGGTTCCGCTCACCGCTCGCTCCCGCAGTGCACTCGATCTCTGTCCGTGCAGGAAAGTGTGCCGATCATAGAGGCTGGCCCGAGGGCCTTCCAGCCACTGTCCAGTGTCCCCGATGAACCGGCGATTCTGACAGATCGTTTCTGCCCGCACCTGGACGGGTTCTTGAGGCGCCCGACCACTTGTGACGTTCCGTTAGCGTCCCGGGGTGTCGGCCGTTCGGGTCTGCCCGTGATGAGCAGGTGGCTCCTCACCCTTCTGGTGCAGATAAACAGGTCATAAGGTGACAAACTCGCGGAGGCTGGGTGCGGTGTCCCGCGAACCGCCCCCGGAGGTCCTTCCGTGCCGCGTCTCCTGCTGCGCAGTTCCGCCGCCGTGTTCACCACGATGTCGGCGCTCGTCGCGACGACGATCCTGACCGGGCCGTCGTCCGCGGAGCCGTTCTCCACGGCCCCCTGCGCCCTGCACCGCACCGACGCGCACCACTCCGAGGGCGTCGACACCTGGAACCCCGACTACACGCGCCCCACCCATGCGCTTTCGGCCGTGATGGTGTTCCTCTCCTTCCCGGACGCGACCCCGCAGACCACGCCCGCGGAGCTGGTCGCCGACCACTTCCCGGCCACCAGCCGCTACTACGAGCAGGCCTCCTACGGGAAGTTCACCATCCGTCCGCACTCGCTCAGCCACTGGCTGCGGATGCCCCGGCCCTCGGCCGCCTACGGCATGCGGCGCGACTGGAGCATCCCGCTGCGGGCCGCCTACCTGCGGGACGCGTTCGCGGCGGCCGATCCCGAGGTGGACTTCTCCCGCTACGACATCGTGTACCTCGTGGCCGACCCGGACGCGCCCGGCGTCGACTCCGACGCCACGAAGGTGGTCAACCTCGACACCCCGGTGCACGTGGACGGCACCGACGTCCGCCGGGTCGTCACGGTCTTCGAGAAGCATCCGCCGGACCGGCTGGTTCTCGCCCATGAGACCGGGCACGTCTTCGACCTCCCCGACCTCTACCACCGTCCGGTGGACGGCAGGGGCGACTGGGACACCTACGTCGGCGACTGGGATCTGATGGGCAGCCAGTTCGGTCTCTCCCCGGACCTCTTCGCCTGGCACAAGTGGAAGCTCGGATGGCTGGATCCGCGCCAGGTGGTGTGCGTCCGGGGGGCCGCGCCGACCCGGCTGACCCTGGAACCGCTCTCCGCCGGGCCGGGCGGGCCCGCGCGGGGCGCCGCGGGTGCCCCCGCCTTCGGGCTCGGCGACGGCACCAAGCTGGCGGTGGTGCGCACCGGGCCCGACACCGCGCTGGCCTTCGAGGCGCGCGACGCGTCCGGCAACGACAGCGCGGCCTGCCGGCAGGGCATCCTCGTCTACCGGGTCCGTGACGAGACGGCCTCCGGCAACGGGCCGATCCAGGTGGTCGACGCCCATCCGCGCACCGAGGCCTGCTGGGAGAACTCGGTCTACCCGCCGCTGGCCGACGCCCCGGTCGCCCTCGGCGAGAGCTTCACCGTGCCGGGGGACGGCGTACAGGTGGCGGTGGAGGGGCGGACGGCGTCCGGCGCCTGGAACGTGAAGATCACGCCGACGAAGCCGGACTGATCTCCCGCTGACTGAGATCCCGCCGACTGAATCCCGGCGACTGCACCCCGCCGACGAAAAGCCGAAGGCCAAGCTCACAGGAGCTTGGCCTTCGGCTACTTCGCGTGCGCCGCCAGGGACTCGAACCCCGGACCCGCTGATTAAGAGTCAGCTGCTCTAACCAACTGAGCTAGCGGCGCCTGCTGACGTCGTAGACCTTAGCATCCTGATCGGTGGGAGGAAAAATCGATATGCGGACGGTCGGGCGGGCCGCGCGGACGGCCGCCCAGAGCAGGATCTCCGGGCCGGGAAGCCACGGGTGCCGGGTGTCCGGGGCGACCAGCCAGCGGGTGCCGACCGGGGCGGGGGAGGGGCCGCCGTGCGGCGCCGGCGCCGGTACGGTCACCGCGTCGCCGGTGCCGTGGCACAGCAGCGGCGGCACCGCACCGCCCCGGCCGCCCCACTCCTCCCAGCCCAGCAGCGACGGCAGCCGGGCGGCGGTGCCGGGGGCGGCGAACAGGAGCATCCGGCCCCGGAAGACGGCGACCGGTCCGGAGCCCGGCCCCTCGTCCCACAGTCGGTCCAGCATGCGGCGGCCGAAGATCGCCGGGGCGTTCACCACGTCGAACACGGTCCCGCAGGGCAGGACGACCGGGGCGTCCGGCCGCTCCTCCCAGAACGCGAGCGTGCTCCGCGGATACGTTCCTGCGGAGGCCAGCCAGGCGGCTCCGTCCGGGGTGACCCCGGCGGCGTCACCGAGCTCGGCGAGGTTGCCCGGGAAGGTCTCGTACGGTGTGCGGCTCATGGGGAATTGATACCCCTCGTGCACACCCGCTCGCCGTCAGTTGCGGGAAACCCGGACAGGGGCGAACGGAGGGGCGTATCTTGCCCACCCGGCATATGCCATCAGCCGGGTCCGGCTAGATCTGCTCGGGCCCCTGCCCCTCCCTCCCCCTCAGCAGATCCCGGCCGAACTCGACCATCTTCTTCGCGTAGTCCTCGGTCCACTCGGCCCGCTCGGCGATGTCGGCCGCGGTCAGCCGGTCGAAGCGGCGCGGGTCGGCGAGCTGGGCGGCGGCCATGGCCTGGAACTCCACCGCCCGGTCGGTGGCCACCCGGAACGCCTGGGTCAGCTCCGTGGCACGGGTCAGCAGCGCCCCGGGGTCGTCGATCGACTCCAGGCCGAAGAAGTGCTCGGGGTCGGCGACCGCTTCCACAGGCTCGAAGAGCAGGGGCGCGGGGCGTAGCCGCGGATCGTTCCGACGCGGCGTGGGCTCCGCCATGTCTGGTCCTCCTCGTACGGTGTCGATGACTACGGTCCGATGACCACCGTCCATTCTCCCGCGCCCGCGCAAGGGGACCCCAAGGCCCGTGGCTGACTCTGTGCTCGGCCGCTCAGGGGCGCCTGGTGACCCGGTGTTCGGCCAGGTGTGCCAGTACCGCGTGGTTGGCTTCCCGGCCGTCCGGGGCTGTAGCGGTGGGCCGCCTCCGGCGGCGTGTCGGACTCTGTCCGGTGGATCGGCCGGAGCTGTGCTGATCGCCTGCCGGGTGGGTGAGGGGGTGTGGGTCAGGGGCGCCAGGTGACCCGGTGTTCGGCCAGGTGTGCCAGTACCGCGTGGTTGGCTTCCCGGCCGTCCGGGGCTGTAGCGGTGGGCCGCCTCCGGCGGCGTGTCGGGCG
>NZ_JBIVXP010000001.1:1578916-1737039 GCF_044769305.1 Streptomyces sp. NPDC090499 | reverse complement strand
GCCGCCTCCGGCGGCGTGTCGGACTCTGTCCGGTGGATCGGCCGGAGCTGTGCTGATCGCCTGCCGGGTGGGTGAGGGGGTGTGGGTCAGGGGCGCCAGGTGACCCGGTGTTCGGCCAGGTGTGCCAGTACCGCGTGGTTGGCCTCCCAGCCGTCCGGGAACTTGACGAGGGTTCCCAGCTGGACCGGTTCCGTCGACGGGTAGTCGTCCAGGAGGTCGGTCACGCCGGCGCGGCAGACCACGATGCAGGCGTGGCGGTGGCGGGAGGCGAGGACGCAGAGGCGGCCCGTCTCCAGGTGGAAGGCGGTCGCGTCGGGGCGGCCGGAGAGCGGATGGAGGACGACCGTCACGTCGTACTCCCGGCCCTGGAGACGGTTCGCCGTGTCGACCGTGACGTCGGCCGCGCCCAGCTCCGCCAGGGCCGCGCGGACGGCCGCCGCCTGGTCCCGGTGGGCGGTGCCGACGGCGATCCGGTCGGCCGTGAGGGGGGAGGGGGCCGGGGAGCGTTCCGAGCGGGCCTCGCCACCGCGGTCGAGCAGCCGCCGTACCACCGTCGCCACCGCGCGGACCGCCTCCGGGTCGGTGCGCGGGGTGTGCCGGGCGGGCAGCTCCAGCAGGCCCCAGCCGGACTCCGCCGCCTCGTCGATCACCCGGTCGGGCCCGGAGCCGTCGGAGGGGGCGGTGAAGGCGAGGTGGCGGTCGCCGTGGCCGGTGCCGCTGCGGAAGGGGGTGTACGGGTAGAACGCGCCGGAGACGAGGGGCGCGGCCGACGCCGGGAGGCGCCAGGAGACCGGGAGGCGGTGCTGGGGCAGGCCCGGATTGTGGGCGAGGAGGGTGGAGACGGCGGACGCCGACGGGTCGTACGACAGGCCCGCCCACTGCTCGCTGCCCACGATCGCGAACGGGTCCAGCTGGCCGGGGTCGCCCACGAACAGCGCCCGCTCGAACAGGCCGGCCACGGCGAGCAGGGAGTCCGAGCGCATCTGGTACGCCTCGTCGACGATCGCGTGCCGCCAGGGCTCGTCCACCTTCACGTGTGCCCACTTCGCGGCGGTGGACAGCACGACCTGCGCCTCCTTCAGGTCGGCCGCCTTCGCCGACTTGCGGACGTTCGGCAGGTCGTCCAGCGCCTTGTCGTACGGGTCCGCGTCGCTGCTGTGCAGGCGGCCGACGGGCAGCTCCGGGTTCTTCTCGGCGAGCCGCAGAACCAGGTCGTCGACCTGCGCGTTCGTCTGCGCGACCACCATCAGCGGGCGCCCGGCGTCGGCGAGTTCGAGCGCCGCCCGCACCACCAGCGTGGACTTGCCGGCGCCCGGCGGGGAGTCCACGACCACACCCCGCTCGGTGCCGTGCAGGGTGTCGCGCAGGATCGCGGCGGTGGCCTGGGCGGCGGCCGTGCCGGGATCGAAGTCCGTGGTCGTCACAGCATGTCCTCCGGCGTCGCGGTGTCGGCCGCCTCCGGTGCTGCCTCGCCCGGCGGGCCGCCGTGTGTCCACGGGGTGTCCTCCGGATCGGGCAGCTTGGCGCCGCCGCGCTGCTCGTGTTCGAACAGGGTGAAGACGAGCCGGTCGCCCTTCTCGGGGACCGAACCGGGTTCCGGTTCCTTGCCGCGGCCCATCTTGTCCAGCACGCGCAGCACCAGGACCCCCTCCGCCTCGTACCCCACGAACTCCGTCGACTGCGGCTTGCCGCCCAGCGAGCGGTAGGCCTTGGCGCGCTCGCCCAGCTGCGGCCGGTCCTCCGTGCGCACGGTCAGCAGCGGGCGCGGGCTGGGCCGCTTGCCCTCGCTGTACGCCATGACGACGTCGAGGACCTCCCCGGCGAACGCCTCCCCGGACAGCCGCCGCCCCGCCATCACCAGCGGATCGTCGAGCGCCTCCTGGGCGTCGAGGCGGGCCTGTTCGCGCTCGCGCGTGGCCAGCTTGTTGGCGGCGGTGACCGCGTCGTCGCGGCGCGGCTGTGGGGGTTCGCCGGCCAGCACCCGGTCCCGGTGACCGGTGAACGACCAGCGGTCGCGCGTCCACCGCTCCTCGACCCGGGCCCCCTCCGGCAGCCCGCGCAGCAGGTCCAGGCCCTGCCAGACCGCGTCCCAGGTGGGCCGGGTGCGGCTCTCCACCAGGGCGCGGATCTCCCGCTCGGCCGCGGTGAGGATCAACAGCCGGTCGTCGGCCTGGAGACCGTCCTCGGCCTCGGCGAGGGCGGTACGGGCCCGGTCGTAGCGCTCGAAGGCAGGGGCCAGCAGCCTGTTGTCGAAGGCCGGGTCGGTGGCGGGACCGGCCGGCGGGCACAGCAGCTGCCCGTCGCCGTCCCGTGCCAGCTCGGCCATCCGCGCGGCCGCCGCGCCGGTGCTGCCCTCCGGCGGGGCGATCCAGGCGAGCAGCGCGCCCAGGTGCTGGTCCTCGACGCCGGACTGGCCGGTCGCCCAGTGCCGGGACAGCAGGTCCGTCATGGCGAGCAGCAGGGAGGAGCCGGGGACCCGGGCCCGCTCGCCGAAGTGGGTGAGCCAGCGGCCGAGCAGCGGCACCCGGGGCGGCGCCGGATAGGGCGCCTCCGGCTCCTGCTCCGCCGTGCGCCGGAACCGCATCGAGCGGCCCAGCAGCCGTACGTACTCGATGCCCGCGCGCCCTGGGACGATCAACTGGGGTGCGTCCGCGCACAGTTCGACTTCGACCTTGACCCGCTTGCCGGTCTCCGGGTCGGTCTCGGTGCGCTCGGCCGCCTCGACGTCGGCGGCGTAGGAGTCCAGGTGGGGCAGGACGACGTCGGCGAGCTCGGCGAGGAAGGCGAACCGCAGGTCGCGGTCGCGCGGCTGGGGTACGACCAGCAGCCGCGGGGCGTCCCGGTCGGTGCCGACCAGGGCACCGAGCGGGGCACCGGCCTCACCGGCGGTGGTGAGCGGCACCAGGACCAGCGGGTGCTCGGCGAGGTGCCGGTGGCGGACGGTCGCGGCGGGCTGCGCGGTGCCCGAGCTGACGGCTTCCAGGCGGGCGAGGGTGGTGATCAGGGACACCTGGCCCCCTGGGCGCCGAGACCGGCACCGGCACCGGTGCTCAGCGCCTCGGCTCGCAGTGCCACCGCCCGGCGCAGGGCCGCCACCGCCGGATCGGCCGGGTCGCCGCTCTCGCCGCGCGCCGCCGACAGCACCTCCTCGACCGTGCTCAGGCCGCCCAGCTCGGCCCGCGCGGCCCGGCCCAGCGCGGTCACCTCGTCGGCCGCGCGGGACCGCTGCCGGCAGTGGAAGGCCAGCTCGCAGGCGGACAGGCACTCGGGCGCGTACGTCGCGGGAACGGCGTCCACGGCGGCCGTGAGCTGCTCCTTCGGCAGGTCCGGGGCGAAACAGGTGCCCTCGGGCAGGGCGTCGGCGATGTCCTGGACGCGGGTCAGCCGGGCCAGCTGGCGGGCGGTGACCGCGCGCTGCTTGCGGACGTCCACCGCGGCGGCGGTCGGCAGGTTCGCGAAGTCCTTGGGGCAGACGAGCAGCACGTCGTGGCGGACCCGCGGGGCCGGGGTGAGCCGGGCCGCGACCTGCTCCAGGGCCAGCACGTACACCGCGGCCTGCCGGGCGGCGGCGCCCACCTTCGCCGGGTCGGCGGAGCCGTCCAGCATCGGGAAGGACTTGATCTCCACGACCGTCCAGCTGCCGTCCGGGTGCACGACCACCGCGTCCGGCTCCAGGAACGCGGGCGAGCCGGCCACCTCCAGGGCCAGCATCGGGTGGTCGAACAGCGCCCAGCCGCCCGCCTCGACGGCCTCGCGCAGCGCCAGCGCCGTACGGGCCGTACGCCCCTCGGGCCCGATCGCGGACAGGTCGGGGACGGCGGCCTGCTCGGCCGGCTCGGCGCCCGGGTCGAGGTGGGTGCGCACCAGCCGCAGCAGCTCGGCGCCGCCGTCCGCCTTCACCTTCGCCTCGAAGGCGTTGCCCCGGGTCAGCGCGAACTGCGACTGGCCGAAGGCCGACGGCGAGCCGAGGGCACCCGCCAGCGCGGTCTTGTCCACCCCGGCGCCGTCCAGGATCGCCCGCCGCCTGCACCCCGGGTTCGCGGCGAGCGCCGCGAGGGCACGCGCGTCGAGGGCCTTGGCCGGGACGGCGGGGCCGCGCAGCTCAGCGAGCCGGTGCCGGAGCGCCGTCCCCCGCGTCTGTGGGGGAAGCGTCCGGTTCGGCTGCGGCGGCGAGCCTGGACTCGCGCTGCGATGGAATTCGCTCACCCGCCGAAGTCTGGCATCCAGCACTGACAATCGGGGAACCTGCGCCGTCCGAGCGTGCTGCGACGAGGGAGACGCCCGAGGTGATCCGCACCCTGACGAGATCCGCGACCCGCATCACCTGCGGCGCCAGCAGGTAGCCCACGCCCATCACGAACACGCCCGCGACCGCGTCCAGGAAGTAGTGGTTGGCGGTGCCCATCACGACGATCGCGGTCAGCAGCGGGTAGGCCACGCCGAGCGCCTTGGTGACGCGGTTGCCGCCGTGGCGCCACAGCATCACCCCGCACCACAGCGCCCAGCCGCAGTGCAGGCTCGGCATCGCCGCGTACTGGTTGGTCATGCCGCCGAGGCCGCGCGGCGCACTGGCGTCGCCGCCCCACCAGCCGTACGAGCTGTACTGGGCCATCGTGTCGACGAACCCGTACTTCACGTCCAGCAGCCGGGGCGGGCAGGTGGGCAGCAGGGTGAAGCCGATCAGGCCGATGAACGTGGACGTCATCAGCCAGGTGCGGGCCCGCCGGTAGACCTCGGCGCGCTTGCGGAACAGGAAGACCAGGATCACCGGGGTGACCAGGTAGTGCAGCGAGGCGTACCAGAAGTCCGCCGGTATGCCGAGCCACGCCTCACGCGTGAACAGGCGGTTGAGCGGGTGCTCGGCGTTCAGGTGCAGGGCCTTCTCGATGCGCAGGACCGCCAGCCCGTGGTCGACGGCGGTGGAGGTGTCCCCGCGTGCGAGCAGGCGGCCGGCGGTGTAGCAGCCGTACACCAGCAGGATCAGCGGCAGCTCGGTCCACCAGCGCAGCCGGGTTCGCGCAGTCACCTCGGTGCCCGGTTTCTCGGTCTGCGGCATCCGACTGCCTCCCCCTTCTCGTCCCTGTCCGCGCGGCTCCCGGCGGGCCGACCGTGACACTTTACGTTGCGCGTATTCCCGCCCATGCGGGGCGCTCAGCACTCAAAGACGCGGAGAGCGCACGCCGGGTTGCCCGCTCCCCGGCCCGATCCCGGCGTGTTCCCAGCCTGGGCGATGATGGAGGTGTCCCGCTCCCGAATTTCTCCGGAAAGGTTCTCCTCCCATGGCACCGCGCATCCTGCTGGCCCGGCACGGACAGACGGAGTGGTCGCTGTCCGGCAAGCACACCGGCAGGACCGACGTACCGCTCCTGGAGGAGGGCCGGCGAGGGGCCAAGCTGCTCGGCGAGCGCCTGCACCGGCCGCCCTTCGACGGCCTCGCCGCCGCCGAGATCCGCACCAGCCCGCTGGCACGCGCGCGTGAGACCTGTGAACTCGCCGGCTTCGGCGAGCGCGCCGAGTCGTGGGACACGCTGATGGAGTGGGACTACGGGGCGTACGAGGGCCTGACCCCCGCGGAGATCCAGGCGTCCCGGCCGGGCTGGCTGATCTGGCGCGACGGCGTCCCCGGGGGCGAGTCCCTCGCGGAGGTCACCGCACGCGCCGACGAGGCCGTGGCCTGGGCGCGCTCGGCCGACCGCGACGTGCTGATCTTCGCCCACGGGCACATCCTGCGGTCGATCGGGGCGCGGTGGCTGGGGCTGCCCCTGGACTTCGCGGCCCGGATCCGGCTGAACCCGACGTCGCTGTCCGTGCTGGGGTGGGCCTACGGGGAGCCCGCGATCGAGAGCTGGAACGATCTGGGGCACCTGGCGGGGTGACGGCGGGGGGACCTCCCAGGCCCTTAGGGCGACTGCCCGCAGCTGGGTATGCGGACGCGGCTGGGCAGCGCCCCGTAAGGGGCGCTGGGGGTACCCCCGGCCGAAGGCTGGGGGAGGAACTGCGCGACCAGCCCCCACGCACCCGCAGCCGTACGACTACAGGTGCCACCCCTGTCGGCCCTTACACGCCCCTCGGCGTGGATGCGTGCCGGTCCAAAAACTCCTGGACCCCGCTTGCCCGGCGGTGCGGCAGCAGCACGCGGGCCGTGCCCGCCAGCATCCCCTGGATCCGGGACGACTGGACCTGGTCCAGCAGGTCCAGCACCCGCATGCCCGCCGTCGCCGCCTCGTCGGGACGTCCCCCGCGCGCGAGGTCGTCGGCGAGTTCCGCCGTGTACAGCGCGATGTTCCTCGTGAAGTGCGGGTCCTGCAGATCGGCGGCCCGGTGCGCGTGGCGTGCGGCGCGTCGCCAGTCGCCCAGCATGGACCAGCACTGCGCCTCCAGGCCCTCCAGCTCGGCCTCTCCGTAGAAGCTCATCCACTCGGGGTCGGCGTCCGAGCGGCCCCGCTCGAAAAGGGCCTGGGCGCGGGCCAGCGCCTGTTCGGTGCCGGTGCGGTCGGCGAGCCCCGCCCAGCCGCCCGCCTCGCGCAGCGCGAGCAGGGACATCAGGCGGGCCGAGCCGAGGGGCCGGCCGACCCGCTGCGCGGCCTGGGCCGCCCGCACCGCCTCCCGGGGCCGTCCGGCGTCCCGTGCCAGGAACGCGGTGTTGCAGAAGGCGTGCGCCTCCAGCCCGGCGTCCCCGGTCATCCGTGCCGTCGCGAGCGCCTCCGCGTAGTGCGAGCGGGCGTCGTCGAAGCGGCCGGAGTCGTGGGCCAGCCAGCCGACCGAGATGGCCAGTTCACCGGCGCCCGAGTGCAACCGCTCGGCGGTCGTCTGCCGGGTCGCGCCCGCGTCGAGGAGCGCGTACGCCGCGCGCAGCGGAGCCGCCGCGCGCCGGTACAGCCCGTCCGCGCCGTGCCGGTCGTCCAGCAGCCGGATCCGGCGTACGGCCTCCTCCAGGGCGGCCGCGTGCGAGGACCCGGCGCGGCGCACCGGCCGGTCCGCCGCCACGGCGTCGATCGTGGACCCCAGCGGGCCCAGGGTGGCGGCGGCCACGGTGGCGCCTCCGCCGGTCATGAATAGGCGACGCAGCACGTCGCTCTCCTCGTAGTTGTCGTGCGTCTCGTACGGGTCCTGCGGGTTCCGCGTCTCGTGCGGGTCATGCCGGTCGTGCGGGTGGTACTGGTCCTGCGGGTCATACGGCTCGGCGGCCCCCTGCGTCTCACCCCGGGCGAGAACCAGGGGCACGTCCCCCGGCGGCCGCGCCGCGCGTCCGCGGACGGACGAGCGGGGCGCGAAACCGAGGTCGGCGAGTGTGCGACCGGGAAACATGTGCAGGAACACCCGTTCGTAGGCGTAGTTCGGGCAGCGGATCTCACCCGCCTCGACCCGGCCGATGTAGCGCGCGTCACAGCTCACCCGCTCGCCGATCTCGCGGGCGGCACGCCGAACGAGCGCGGCGAACTCGGCCGGCGAGTGCCGGCCGCGTACCTGCCGGAAGGCGAGGTTCGGCCGTACCGGCCGATCGGGCTGCGACGAGGTCGTGGTTGACGACGCCATGGCCGGGTCCTCTCGTGCGAACCGTCGAACCATGCCGGACTCGTGATGAGTTGTCCGAGTGGACCCTTGATTCCGGCGGGCAAGAACGTACCTGCTGTGTCGGACCCGTGACGCTGGGTTTGGCTACAAACCGGATATCTCATGCACGATCTGCCATGAACTGCCATCCTTTGCGGCTGACTTCCGCCGTAGCCGTTGACGCGGTGGCGCGTTGGACCTCATGGACTGCAAGAGGGCTGCGCGGTGGAGGCCGGGATGGAGACCAGCCAGGGCAACGATCCTTGTGACGATGCGGGATGCGACCTCGTGACGGTGCCGGCCCGGCAGGGCCTGGAGGCGGTCGACATCCTGCGCCGGGGGGCCGGGGAGGCGGTGGGGCCCGTGCTCCACGACGACGGGGGCGACACCCTCGGCTTCGTGGTGCCGGCCGGTACGGCGGCGGGCTGGGACGTACCCGGCAGCACCTGTACCGAGACCGAGGGGCGTGGGCTGCGGCTCAGCCCGGAGCCGCCGGTCGAGGGCTCCGACTGGCTGCTGCCGCCCGGCGAGGCCGAGCTGGCGACCGATCCGGCGGTGCTGCGACGGGCGCTCGGAGAGGCGGCCCGGATGATCGAGGCGGCGGACAGCTGCCGCTGAATTTCCCGGACGGCCGCCGCCTGGGAAAATGGCGGAATGGGCAAGTCCAGGAACTCACGTCGCCGGCCGGCCGCCGCCGAGGCCGTGGTCGAGGCCGTCGACGGCGGCCTCGCCCAGCTCATTCCCGACCCCGACCGGGGCCGGGCCTGGACGCTGCTCATCGACGGCGCCCCGCAGTCGCACGTCGACCTCGACGACCCGGCGTACCTCTCCTTCGAGTACCAGCGCCGGCTCGGCCACGTCATCGACCTGGTCGCGCCGCCGGGCAGGCCCGTGCAGGTCGTGCACCTCGGCGGCGGCGCGCTCACGCTGGCGCGGTACGTCGCCGCGACCCGGCCCCGGTCCACCCAGCAGGTCGTGGAGCGGGACGCGGCCCTCGTCGACCTGGTACGGCGCGAGCTGCCGCTGGACGCGAACGCGCGGATACGGGTGCGGTCCGCGGACGCCCGGGAGGGGCTGGGCAAGGTCCCGGAGGCGTGGGCGGACCTCGTCATAGCGGACGTGTTCAGCGGGGCGCGCACTCCCGCGCACTTGACGTCGACGGAGTTCCTGGACGCCGTGCGCAGGGTGCTGCGGCCGGGGGGAACGTACGCCGCCAACCTCGCGGACGGGCCGCCGCTGACCCATCTGAAGGGGCAGATCGCCACCGCGGGGGCGCGGTTCGCGGAGGTCGCGGTGGTGGCCGACCCGACGGTCTGGCGGGGGAAGCGGTTCGGCAACGCGGTGCTGGTGGCGGCCGACGTACAGCTGCCGGTGGCAGAGCTGACCCGGCGCTGCGCATCCGACCCGCACCCTGGGCGGGTCGAACACGGGCGGGCGCTGCGGGACTTCACCGGCGGGGCGGTCGCCGTGACGGACGCGGTGGCGGTGGCGTCGCCTTCTCCGCCGCCTTCGGTCTTCCGCTGAGGCCGGCGGCCGGCGTGGCCTGGGAGCTACCCGCGGCGTCAGCCGCATGGTCGACACTGCGCAGGGACGAGGATGACCTCCGAGGCGTCGACAGGCCGGGACCGCCCGGTGTGCGCGGGCTCCTGCCGCCGTTTCCGGCGGATCGGCCGATGGCGTGCCTGAAGGCCCTTCGGCCGCGCGCGGCAGCGGTGACCAGATGATCACCGGGCCCCACTCGCCCGGCTATTGGTCGAGCACGCGCCGGAGCAGCTTTTCGAAGGTGTTCAGCTGGGTGGGAGTGGCCGTGCCGATCGCGGTGAGAAGCCGGGCGGTGCCCTCGTTGAGCTGGTTGACGGTGTCGGCGCCCGCGGGGGTGAGGGAGATGCGCTTGGCGCGAAGGTCGTCGGGGTCGGGTTCGACGGCGACGAGGTCGCGTTCGCGCAGTCGCTGCACCACGCCCGTGAGGTTGGACGGGTCGCAGCCCATGCGCTGGGCCAGTTCACGGATGGAACCGGGCTGGGTGGCGGTTCCGAGAAGGATGGCCTGGGTCCGGGTGAGGCCGAGATCGCCGGCGTGCGAGTCCATCTCGTGCGCGTAGGTCGCGACGAGCAGCCGCATCAGTTGCTGGACGGCCGCCAGCTGGGCGCTGGTGTCCTGAGCCTGCCTGGTTCCCATGGGTTGGCTGTCCTCACGTCCCCTTGCTGGTCGAAGAACCATGGTAACCGGGTGCCGGAAGGCCCGGAGGGACGATTCCACTCCAGCAGGATTGCATGAAGGCATCATGCATGCTCACGCCATTTTGCATGAGGTCTTCATGTATGTAACCTGCAGCCTCATAGAGCCCCGCGGCGCGTCGCGCCGCCATCTGGACGAGGAGCACCTGCCGTGCGCGTCATTTCCGTTCCCGGTTTCGGATCACCCGACGTTCTTCGCGTCGAGGAGCGGCCCGTCCCCGAGCCCTCCCCGAGCGAGGTGCTCGTCGAGGTCAAGGCCGCCGGCGTCAATCTCATGGACAGCTACATGCGTCGCGGCCTGATGGCAGGTGTCGTACCGCCGGTGTCGCTGGGGGCCGACGGCTCCGGGGTGGTCGTCGCCGTCGGCGCGGACTCCGCGGCCAGGATCGGCGACCGGGTCGCCTGGCAGTTCGTGCTGGGCAGTTACGCCGACATGGTGGCCGTTCCCCACGAGCGGCTCGTCCCGATTCCCGACGACGTGACCTTCGAGGCCGCCGCGGGCGGGCTGATGCAGGGGCTGACGGCGCAGCACCTGTCCCATGACGCCGTTCCCGTTCCCGAAGGCGCCGTGGCACTGGTGCATTCCGCCGCCAGCGGCGTCGGCCGCATGCTGACGCAGTTGATCACCGCCCGCGGCGCACGTGTGATCGCCACGGTCTCCCGCCCCCGCAAGGCGCGCTCGGCCGTGGACGCCGGCGCCTGGAAGGTGCTGGTCCGTGACGAGACCGCGGACCTGGGCGCCGCCGTCCGGGAGCTCACCGACGGTGAGGGTGTGGACTTCGCGTTCGACGGC
The DNA here is from genome assembly GCF_044769305.1 of Streptomyces sp. NPDC090499. NCBI lineage: Bacteria > Bacillati > Actinomycetota > Actinomycetes > Kitasatosporales > Streptomycetaceae > Streptomyces > Streptomyces sp. NPDC090499. The sequence goes on along the minus strand of NZ_JBIVXP010000001.1, from coordinate 1,726,455 downwards.
ACGGGCCGGAGTCTGTTCGACGTCAGTGTCTCGTCGCTGCGCCACAAGGGTGTCTTCGTCCACTACGGGCGCGCGGGAGGAGCCATTCCGCCGCTGGATCTGTGGGAGCAGCCCGACGGGGTCCACCTGGTCCACGTCCGGGGCGACGCCCCCCACGAGTCGACCCACCAGTGGCGGCGGCGGGCATCCCAGGTCATGCAGTGGATCGGCGACGGCACGCTCGATGTCCTGATCGACCGGACGTATCCCTTGGAGGATGCCGCCCAGGCGCACCGTGACCTCGAATCCCAGGAGACCGTCGGCAAGCTGCTGCTCATTCCGTGATCCGCCGACTGTGATGTCCATCCCTCCAGATGCATGAGACCTTCAAGCGCTTTGCTTGAAGACCTCACGTATGTAGTGTGCGGTGGTCGGGGTTTCGGCAGGCTGTTGGGCTGCTCGGCGACATGAGCAGCCGACATGTGATCGACGGCGAGCCGCTCCGGACCACGATCGACCATCATGAGGAGAACCACGTGCATCCGCTGACTTCGGCAGGTCGGCCATGGCGGTGATCGACGCCGTCGATCGTTATCTCGGGTCCGACCCGGGCGGTGAGCGCGTTCGTACGGCGGCGAACGGGGCGATCGCTGTGCTGGCGGCGATCGGGGCCTCCGCACTGCTCGATGCCCGCTTCCACATGTTCGAAGTGGCCGCATCGGCCCCAGGGGCTGGGGTCATCAACCACGTCGCCTCGCTGCTCGTGCTGATACTCGGCGCGTCGGTTGCGCTGACGGCGTCGTTCGTCGTGGGTGAGCGGACCGGGCGTGCGCGTGCGCTGACGACGCTGATCGCCTGCCTCGGCATGTGGGCGGGCCTGTCCCTGGCGATAGCCGTACACCCCCATCGGCTCCTGGGCCTGGTCCTGCTGGTCGCCGTTCCGTCCGTCGGCGCCTGGTTCCGACGCTACGGGGTCCGTGCGTTCGCGACCGGGTTCCCGATCCACGTCGGCTATCTGATCGGTTTCCTCGCCGGTGGCGAGATCGGTGTCGACCAGCTCGCGTGGCCCGGCGCCGTCATCGGTGTAGCCGGCGCGGCGACCTTCGTCGTCGGTCTGGCGTTGCTGCCGGGCTACGCGCACGCGACGGCGCGCATGCAGCGTTCCTACCGCGCCCGAGCCCGCCGGGTTCTCGCTGTGACCGGCGCGTTGATGGACGCTCCCGTGCACACCCCCGCCGACCACCGGCTCGCGCGACGGCTGCGGCGACTGGTCGTGCGTCTCAACGAGACCGCGCTGGTGCTCGACACCCGGTTGGCCACCACGTCGGCCGACGACAACGACACGGCTGCCCGCGACCGGCGCCGCTCACTGTTCGAACACGAGCGCGCCGTGGTCACCCTGGCGCGGCTCGCGCAACGGCATGCTCACCGCCAGCTGAGCGGTGCGGCACGGGCGGACGCCCGAGCGGTCGTCGCCGCCGCGGGTGAGCTCGATCTCGCCGCTCTCGAAAGGGCCGCGTACCGTTTCCGGCGCTACCGGCCGGCCGACCCCGTGCCGAGCTCCGGGAGCCGCGAAGACCACGGCATCGACGCAGCCGGCGTGCCCGGGGGTGCCGGAGAGATCGCCGAGCGGTACCAGGAGGCGGCCTGCGCGCTGGTGTCCGCCATCAGCAGCACCGACGCGGATCCTCATGCGCAACAGGAACCTCGTCCCGTCGTGCACCTGATCGCCGGTTGGCTGCCGGGTTCGGGGATCGTGAACGCGACGGCATCGTCCCGAAAGGGCACTGCACGGGTGGACCGGCTCTCACTGACCGTGAGTACCCGAGTCTCGCTGCAGCTGGCCGTCGCGCTCGGTCTGGCGGTCTTCTTCGGCGACATGCTCAGTCCGTCGCATCTGCTGTGGGCTGTCGTCTCGGTGTACGTCACGTTCCTCGGTTCCGCCAGTGACCGCGAACAGCTGCGCAAGTCCGTGTTCCGTGTCCTCGGCACGGTGGCCGGCGTGGTGGCCGGTGACGGCCTTGCCCGGCTGACCGGGACGCAGCCGGTGGCATCGATGGCCGTGGTCGTCGTGGCGGCGTTCCTGATGTCGTACTTCGGCAGGATCAACTACGCCCTCGTCGTCGGCGCGGCCACCCTGGGGGTCGCGCAGTTCTACTCACAGGCCGGCGAACTGACTTCCTCGCTGCTGGCCACGCGTGTCGAGGAGACCGCTGTGGGGGCGGCGTGCGCGATCGTCGTCGGGCTGGCCGTTCTGCCGCTGCGCACGACTCACGCGGCCCAGGTCGGTCTGGCCGGCTATCTGCGTGCGCTGGCGCAGGTACTCGACGGACTTCTCGCGCCGGGCGGGCCGACCGCCGGGCACAGCGCGCGGACCGACACCCGTGTCCTCGACGCCGGTTTCCACGCCGCGACCGCGACGATCCGCCCGCTGGTCAGGACACTCCTCGGCGGCGCCGGCCACCGATGCCCGGAGACGCTGCGGCTGGTGGATCTGTCCCACGAACTCGGTCGCACCATCGTGCACGACAGTTCGGTGCTGGCGCACCGCGGAAACGACCTGACGGAACTGACCGGAATCACCCACCGGGCGGCATCGGCTGCCCGGGCTGTGGCGGACGACCTGGACGGCCGGGTGGTCGGACAGGAGGACGGCCCGCCCGCCCCTTCCCCGGCCGACGCACCGGAACCGGTGCGTTCCGAACGACAGACGCCGGTCACCGGCAGCCTGCGCGCCGAGCTCGAGGACATCGAGGGCGTGCTCACCGAGCTGGCCCTGATGCGCGGGCTGGCGATCCCGGACGTCGCGGTGGCCGCACCCGGGCACGGCCGCCCTCGACCCGGACGGGCCGCCGTCCTGTCCCGTCCCGCCGGGACGACCGGCGTGCCGGCCGTCCCGGCGGTCACCGCCACGCCGAGCCTCTCCCGAAACGCCGTCACGGCGACCGTCAGCGGCGCGCTGCGCTGCCCGCTGCACCCCGACGGCTGCGAGGCGTGGATCACTGTGGTGACCGACCGGGGCAGGCGCTGGACGCAGGCCAGGGCGGAGAACGGCCTTTACCGGATCGCCGGACTGCCGCCGGGCGGATACACCCTGATCGCCTCCGCCGTGCAGCACGCCCCGCATGCCGAGTTCCTGCTCGTGGAGGGGGCCGGCCGAGAGATCAGCCATGACATAGCACTGGACCCCGCCCGCTGAGCAGCCGTACGCGATCGTCTCGGTCCGCTGACCACGCTCAAGGCGGGGCTGGAGGAACTGGCCACGCGCACGGGAGCGAACGAGCTCGTGGTCGCTGCCGTCATGCGGGGGTAGGAGAAAAGGCTGAGGTCGTACGAGGTGACCGCGCAGGCGCGCCTGACGGGCAACCCCGAGTAAGCCGGGGGCGGCGCCTGAGGAGCGTTCCGTCCGGGGAACGGGCGGGCGTTGCCAGGTCGTTCAGTATGTCTCGACCTGCACCTGCGGCGGGCCGTCGTGCCACGTGCAGAACACCGACACGCGGTCGGTGCTCCTGCTGAACTCGATGCGGATCCACGTCTCCGTCTTCCACACCTGCATCGACCAGCCCGTACCCGGCGTCGCCGACACCAGGGTCGCGCTGGTGTCGCCGAGGTCGAAGACCGCCCGGCCGCCATCGGTGTCGTAGGCCTTGACCTGGCCCGAGGCGGAAGGGGACGAAGAGGCGGTCGGGGTCGGGGTGGTGGCCGGAGTCCGGGACGGCGTCGGTGCGGGAGTCGCCGACGGGCGCGCCGCGGCCGTGTGCGACGGGCTCGGTGCGCGGGACGTGGGCGACGCGAGGGACTTGGCGCCCTGGACCGTCGGCTCGTCGTCCGCCGACGTGATCGAGAGGGCGCGCGGCGGCGCGTAGGCCGTGGCCGCCATCACCGTGTGGACGCCCCACCACGACAGCGTGACCGCCGCGCCCGTGGCGAGCAGCCAGGCCATTACGTGTACGAGTCCTCTGCGCATCGCGGGCCATACTGCCTCAGGGGTACCGCCGTGCGCACTCGACCCGAGTTATCCACAGGCCCCGACCGGTGCCTGCCGCATGGCGTACGGTGCGGCGCATGGCAAGTGTGCTCGTGGTCGAGGACGACCAGTTCGTCCGCTCGGCGCTCATCCGGCATCTCACCGACGCCGCGCACACCGTGCGCAGTGTGGGCACGGCACTGGAGGCGCTGCGCGAGGTCGCCCATTTCCGTTTCGACGTCGTCGTGCTGGACCTCGGACTGCCGGACCTGGACGGCTCCGAGGCGCTGAAGATGCTGCGCGGCATCACCGACGTGCCCGTCATCATCGCCACCGCCCGGGACGACGAGACGGAGATCGTCCGGCTGCTCAACGCGGGGGCGGACGACTATCTGACCAAGCCGTTCTCCGTCGAGCACCTGTCGGCGCGGATGGCCGCCGTGCTGCGCCGGGCGCGGTCGGGCGGCGGTGAGCCGGCGCCGTCGAGCGTGCTGCGGGTCGGCGGGCTGGCCGTCGATCCGCTGCGCAGGCAGGCCGAGTTGGACGGGGTGCGGCTCGACCTCACCCGGCGCGAGTTCGACCTGCTGGCCTTCCTCGCCGGACGGCCCGGGGTGGTGGTGCCGCGCAAGGAACTGCTGGCGGAGGTGTGGCAGCAGTCGTACGGGGACGACCAGACCATCGACGTGCATCTGTCGTGGCTGCGGCGGAAGTTGGGCGAGACGGCGGCCCGGCCGCGGTATCTGCACACGCTGCGGGGCGTCGGCGTGAAGCTGGAGCCGCCGGGCGGGGAAGCGAGGCCGGTCGGATGAGATGGGCTCTGGTCAAGGTCTGTCTGGCGGTCACCGCGATGGTCGTGGTCGCCTTCGCCGTCCCGCTCGGCCTGGTCGTCAAGGAACTGGCCCGCGACCGGGCGTTCTCCAACGCCGAGCGGGAGGCCGCCGCGGTCGCCCCGGCCCTGTCCATCACCACCGACCGGGACAAGCTGGAGCGGGTGGTGGCCTCCGCGGGCGCCGACCGGGGCATGGCCGTGCACATACCGGCGGCCGGTGGCCAGGCCGCGGTCGACATCGGGCGGCAGCGCGCCGCCGACCGGGACATCACGGCCGTACGGAAGCTGGGGCGGGCCTCCACGACCGGGGTGTCCGGCGGGTCGACCCTGCTGCAGCCCGTCGCGCTGAGCTCCGGTGCCATCGCGGTCGTCGAGGTGTACGTGCCCGAGTCCGAGGTGACCAACGGGGTCGGCACGGCCTGGGCGGTGCTCGCCGCCGTCGGCCTGGCGCTGATCGTCGGCTCGGTCGCGGTCGCCGACCGGCTGGGCGTACGGATGGTGCAGCCCGCCCAGCGGCTGGTCGAGGGCGCGCACGAGCTGGGGGAGGGCAAGCTGGGGGCGCGGGTGCCCGAGGAGGGGCCGAACGAACTGCGGCTGGCCGCGGTCGCGTTCAACTCGATGGCCGACCAGGTCGTCCAACTGCTGGCGAACGAGCGGGAGCTGGCCGCCGACCTGTCGCACCGGCTGCGCACCCCGCTCACCGTGCTCCGGCTGAACGCGGCCTCGCTCGGGGACGGGACCGCCGCCGAGCAGACCCGGGCCGCCGTCGCGCAGCTGGAGCGCGAGGTCGACACCATCATCCGCACCGCGCGGGAAGCCAAGCCGCAGACGGCGGCGATCGGGCCGGGGGCCGGGTGCGACGCGGCCGAGGTGGTGCGGGAGCGGATGGGGTTCTGGTCGGCGCTCGCGGAGGACGAGGGCCGCAAGTGGCGGGTGGCCGGCGTGGACCGGCCGGTGCGCATACCCGTGGCCCGCGCCGACCTGGCCGCCGCGCTCGACGCGCTGCTCGGCAACGTCTTCCGGCACACCGCCGAGGGCACCGCCTTCGCGGTCGACGTGCACAACGCGGAGGACGCGGTGATCGTGCTGGTCTCGGACGCGGGACACGGCATCCGTGACCCGGAGGCGGCGATGGCCCGGGGGCGGGGTTCGGGGGCGGCCGGGTCGACCGGGCTCGGCCTGGACATCGTGCGCCGGCTCGCCGAGTCGACCGGCGGTGACGTGCGGATCGGGGCGTCGGTGCTCGGCGGGACCGAGGTGCGGATCTGGATCCAGCTGGACGGCCGGAAGCCGGAGCGCACGGGGCACCGGGGAGCGGTGCGCCGACGCCGTTCGCGCAGGCAGCCGGTGGACAACGGCAGGCGGGGAACAGGGGGAACCACCGGGCGAATTGGTCTCGACCTTTAATCGGTCCCGATGCCTTCCTTAAGCGCACCCTAAGATCCTCAACAGCCGCCCCTATCAGGCCGTTTGTCCGATTCCCGGCCGCTAGCGTGCTGCCGCACCCCACCCCCTCGGGCAGACGAAGGCAGGCACGGCATGAGCACGCACCGGCGCAGAATCAGTGGCAGGAACAAGGTCATAGGCGGTGCGGTCGCCGCGGCCGTCGTCGGTGGCGGGGCGATCCTTTTCACCGGGATCGCGCAGGCGGCCGGGGTCGGCGCCGCGTACACGAAGACCAGCGACTGGTCGACCGGGTACACCGCGCAGTACGTCGTCACGAACAACAGCGGTGCCAGGGAGCAGGACTGGACGCTGGAGTTCGACCTGCCGGCCGGTGCGAAGCTCAGCTCGCTGTGGAACGCCGAGTACACCGTCAGCGGGCAGCACGTCACCGTGAAGCCGCCGAAGTGGGACACGGACGGCCTCGCGGCCGACGAGTCGGACACCGTCGGCTTCGTGGTCAACGGCAGCGGGGACCCGACCGGCTGCCGCATCGACAACGCGAGCTGTTCGGCGGACGGCACCGCGACCCCGGAGCCCAGCGGCCGCCCGACGCAGTCCGCCACCCCTACCCCGACGGCGACCCCGACCCGGACCGCGACCCCCACGGCCACGGCGTCCACGCCCGCCACCCCCACCGGGACGCCCACCCCGACCCAGACCACGGGCACCGGCTCCGGCACCACCGCCTCCGCCGGCTTCGCCCCCTACGTCGACACTTCCCTCTACCCGGCGTTCGACCTCCTGGCGGCCGCGAACGCCACCGGCGTGAAGAACTACAACCTCGCCTTCGTCACCGACGGCGGCGGCTGCACGCCCAAGTGGGGCGGCGTGACGGACCTGGCGAGCGACGGCGTGGCGTCCCAGATCGGCGCGCTGCGCGCCAAGGGCGGTGACGTCCGGGTCTCCTTCGGCGGCGCGTCCGGCTCCGAACTCGCCACCACCTGCTCCTCGGCGGACGCGCTGGCGGCGGCGTACGGCAAGGTCGTCGACGCGTACAACCTGACCAAGGTCGACTTCGACGTGGAGGGCGGCGCGCTGCCCAACACCACGGCGAACACCAACCGCGCCAAGGCCATCGCCAAGCTCCAGGCCGCCCACCCGAACCTGGACGTCTCCTTCACCCTCCCGGTGATGCCGGAAGGCCTCACCCAGGACGGCGTGAACCTGCTCTCCAATGCCAAGGCCAACGGCGTGAAGATCAGCGCCGTCAACATCATGGCGATGGACTACGGTCCCGCCTACAACGGCGACATGGGCACCTACGCCACCCAGGCCGCCACCGCCACCCAGGCCCAGATCAAGAGCGTCCTCGGCCTCTCCGACTCCGCCGCCTGGAAGGCGGTCGCGGTCACCCCGATGATCGGCGTCAACGACGTCTCCTCCGAGGTCTTCAAGGTGGACGACGCCACCCAGCTCGTCGACTTCGCCAAGTCCAAGGGGATCGGCTGGCTCTCCATGTGGTCCGCCACCCGCGACCAGCAGTGCGCCGGCGGCGCCAAGTCCACCGCCGACGCCACCTGCAGCTCCGTCACCCAGGACAAGTACGCCTTCTCGAAGGCCTTCGCGTCGATCGGCTGACGGGCCTCGGGAGCCCCGCTCAGAAGCCGCCCGGTCCGCCGGGGCCGCCGAAGCCCCCGAACCCGCCCGGCCCGCCCATCGGCGGGCCGTGGTGGTGGAAGCCGTCGAAGAGGGCGTCCGCCAGGAGCATGCCGCCGACTCCCGCGGCGCCCGCGACCAGGGCGGTCTTCCACCAGGGGGTGCTGTACCAGCCGCCGGGGACGGTGCGGCCGCCGACCAGGCCGCCGGGGTAGTAGTAGGGGGCCCCCGCACCCGGGCGGTCCGAGGACGTGTACGTCTGCCCGTTCACCGTCACCTGCCGGCCGGCGGCGGCCGTGCCCGTCGGCGGCAGGGCCGGGCCGGGGTCGAGGCCGAGGGCGGTGCGGGCCGCCCGCACGTAGTGCAGGCCCTCGACGGCGGTCTGGGTGACCAGGGCGTACTGCGCCGGGGTGTACGCCGTCGCCAGCTGGGCCTGGGCCGCGCGGTGGCGTTCGGTCGCGTCCGCCAGGGCCTGGCGGGCCGCCCGGTCGTCGCCCGCGGCCAGCGTCGCGATGCCGCCGCCGAGCCGGTCCACCCAGCGGGTGGCCTCCGCCCCCGCGTCGGCGGCGAGGTCCTGCTGGACCGACTGCCCGGCACCGACCCCGGCCGACTGCCGGTTCCGGCCGACGAGAGCCACCACCGAGCCGACGGCCAGCACCAGCAGCACCAGCACGATGAATCCCATGACGTCCTCCGCTGTCCACGAGGATCACCCGAACACCTCGTACCACCCATCAGACGCCCGCGAGTTGGGAGACCGCTGATCGACGGCTGAGCGGTCCCTGTGAGCCGGGCGCGGCTCGGCAGCGCCCCGCGCTGAAGCGCCCCGAAGGGGCGCGGGGAACTGCGCGACCAGCCACGACGGCGCCGCAGCCGAACGACGGCGTCAGTCGACCGCCCCCGCCCCCGCCGCCGGCAACGTCCCCGTACGGGCCGCCTCCCCGTACCACCGCGCGCTCGACTTCGGCGTACGGGCCAGCGTCGCGTAGTCCACGTACACCGCCCCGAACCGCTTCTCGTACCCGTACGCCCACTCGAAGTTGTCCATCAGGGACCACAGGTAGTAGCCGCGCACGTCCGCGCCGTCGGTGATCGCGCGCCGCACCGCCGAGAGGTGGCCGTGCAGGTAGGCGATGCGCTCCGGGTCGTGGACCCTGCCGTCCGGGTCGGGCTTGTCGTCGTAGGCCGCGCCGTTCTCGGTGATGTAGAGGGGCAGGCCCGGCGCCTCGCGGGTGTAGCGCATGATCAGCTCGTGCAGGCCCGTCGGGTCGATCGTCCAGCCCATCTCGGTGCGCTCGCCCGGCGTCTGGTGGAAGGTGACGTCGTCGGCGCCCGGCCAGGGGGAGTGGGCGCTGGCGCCGTGGCCGTCCGAGCGCGGGCCGGTCACCGTGCCGGTGGCCGCCGACACCAGGGTGGGCGTGTAGTAGTTCAGGCCGAGGGCGTCCAGCGGCTGGTGGATGGCGGCGAGGTCGCCGTCGCGGACGTGCGACCAGTCCGTCACCGACGCCGTCGCCGCGAACAGGGTCCGCGGGTAGACGCCGTGCAGGATCGGGCCGTGGAAGACACCGTTGGCCAGGTCGTCGATGGTGCGGACCGCCACCAGGTCCGCCGGGTCCTGCGAAAGCGGCCGTACCACCGAGGAGTTGAGGCTGATCGCCACCTGGTTGCGGGCCGGCATCACCGAGCGCAGCGCCGACGTGGCCAGGCCGTGCGCGAGGTTGAGGTGGTGCGCGGCGCGCAGGGTGGCCGCCGGGTCGGTACGGCCGGGGGCGTGCACGCCGGAGCCGTAGCCCAGGAAGGCGCTGCACCAGGGCTCGTTGAGGGTGATCCACTGCTCCACCCGGTCGCCGAGCGCCTCGCCGACGATCTTCGCGTACTCGGCGAACCGGTACGCCGTGTCCCGCTCCGGCCAGCCGCCCGCGTCCTCCAGTTCCTGCGGCAGGTCCCAGTGGTAGAGGGTGATCGCGGGCCTGATGCCCTTCGCCAGCAGTTCGTCGACCAGCCGGCGGTAGAAGTCCAGGCCCACCTGGACGGCCGGACCGCGGCCGGTCGGCTGGACCCGCGACCAGGAGACCGAGAACCGGTAGGCGTTCAGGCCGAGGTCCGCCATCAGCGCCACGTCGTCGCGGTAGCGGTGGTAGTGGTCGACAGCGATGTCACCGGTCTCGCTGCCGGCCGTCCTGCCCGGCGTATGGCTGAAGGTGTCCCAGATCGAGGGGGTGCGGCCGTCCTCCCGCACCGCCCCCTCGATCTGGTACGCGGAGGTCGCGGCGCCCCAGAGGAAGGCGGGAGGAAAGGCCACGGAGGTCATGGGTTCAGGCATGGAAGCGCTCCCATAGGAGGTCGTGGAGACCGACGGGTGAGTAAGGGGGGAAGGGGAGGAGAGGGGGCCGGGACGGCGGTGACCCGGCCCCCTCCGTCTTCGGGGCCGAGGGCGGTCAGCCCTTCACGGCGCCCTGCATGATGCCGCCCACGATCTGCTTGCCGAAGATCGCGAAGACCAGCAGCAGCGGGAGGGTGCCGAGCAGTGCGCCGGCCATGATCAGGGACTGGTCGGGGGTGTAGCCGCGGCCCAGGCCCGCCAGGGCGACCTGCACGGTCGGGTTGCCGGTCTGGGTCAGGACCAGGAACGGCCACAGGAAGTCGTTCCAGGCCTGCACGAACATCAGCATGCCGAGCACCGCCATCGCCGGGCGCGCCGCGGGGAACACGATGTGCCACACCACCCGCCAGCTGCTCGCGCCGTCCACTCTGGCCGCCTCGATCAGCTCGTCCGGCAGCGCCTGGATCAGGTACTGCCGCATGAAGAACACGCCGAACGCGCTCACCAGGGACGGGAAGATGACCGCCTGCAGCTGGTCGGCCCAGTTCAGCTTGGCGACCATCATGTACAGCGGGATGATGCTCAGCTGCGGCGGCACCATCATGGTGCCGATCACCGTCAGCATCAGGATGTTGCGGCCGCGGAAGCGCAGCTTGGCGAAGGCGAACCCGGCGATCGTGGAGAGCACGACGATGGTGATCGCCGAGATGCCCGCCACGATCGTGGTGTTGAGGAAGGCCTGCCCGAGGTTGGCCTCGTTCCACGCCACGTCCAGGTTGTGGAAGAGGTTCCCGCCGAACCAGAACGGCGGCGGGGTCTCGGCCAGCCGGTTGTTGTTCCGGGACGCGGCGATCGCCGTCCACACCAGCGGGAACAGCGAGCCGATGGAGAACAGGACGAGGATCGTGTAGGCGATCGGGCCCGCGTGCATGGTGCCGCCCGCGCGCGCCGACTTCGGGCGCCGTACCCGCTTGGGCTCCACGGCCGGGGGTTTGGTCAGGGTCGTCGTCACGGCCGGTCTCCTAACTACTGGCGCGCAGCCGGCGCGAGATGACGTAGTTGACGATCCCGATCACGATGAGGATCAGGAACATCGTCCAGGCGATGGCGGAGGCCCGGCCCAGGTGCTGGTTCACCCAGCCCTGCTCGTACAGGTACAGGCCGAGCGTCTGGAACTGGTGCTCCGCGCCGCCCGAGGCCCCCTTGTTGGCGTCGAAGATCAGCGGCTCGCCGAACAGCTGGCTGGCGCCGATGGTCGAGACGACACAGGTGAACAGGATCGTCGGGCGCAGCTGCGGCAGCGTCACATGGAGGAACTGCCGCCAGCGCGAGGCGCCGTCCAGGGCCGCCGACTCGTACAGGTCCTGCGGGATCGCCTGCATCGCCGCCAGGTAGATCAGCGCGTTGTAGCCGGTCCACCGCCAGATCACGATCGACGACACCGCGATCTGGGACGGCCACTTGTCGTTCTGCCAGTCGATGTGACCGACGCCGACGAAGTGCAGCGCCCAGTTGATCATCCCGTAGTCGCGGCCGAACAGCAGCACGAAGACCAGCGAGGCGGCCGCGATCGACGTCGCGTACGGCGCCAGCATGATGACCCGGTAGAAGGTCGAGGCGCGCAGCTTGTAGTTGAGGAGATGGGCGAGCCCCATCGCCATCAGCAACTGCGGGACGGTGGAGATGATCCCGATGGTCAGGGTGTTCTTCGCCGCGTTCCAGAAGAAGTCGTCGTCGAAGATCCGGGTGTAGTTGTGCAGCCCCGCCCACTGCATGTCGGTGGGGGCGGTCAGCTCCACCGTGTGCAGCGAGGCCCAGCCCGTGTAGACCAGCGGGAAGAGCCCGAAGGCGAGGAAGAGCACGAAGAACGGCGAGATGAACCCGTACGGGCTCCACTTGATGTCCCGCTGCCAGCGGCGCGAGAGACGGGCGCGGCGCCGCCGCTCCGCCTCCGTGGGAGCGGCGGGCGGGCGGGCCGGGGCCGCGCCCCCCTCCTTCGCGGGGGGCGCGGCGGTGTCGTGCCGGGTGGCCATGCCGGTCACTTGTCCAGACTGTTGTCGATGGTCTTGGTCGCGGTCGCCCAGGCTTCGGCGGCCGTCTTGCCCTTGGTGACGAGGACGACGCCGTTGTTGGCCAGACCGTCCTGGATGATCTGGTCCTTCGGGCCGATGACCTGCACCGGGCTGCTCTTGGCGGCCGCGGCGAAGATCGTGCCGATCGGGGCGTCACCGGTCATGTCGTTCTTGGCGCCGGTCACCGCCGCCGAGGTGTACGTCGACGGCGCGCTCGGGAAGGAGCCCTGCACGCTGAAGAGCTTGGCCTGCTGTTCGGGTGCGGTCAGCCAGGCGACCAGCTTCTCGGCCTCGGCGACGTTCTTGCCGCTCTTGGGCACGGTCAGGAAGGAACCGCCCCAGTTGCCGGCCTTCGGTGCCTGGGCCACGTCCCACTTGCCGGCCGCGTCCGCCTTCGACTGGCCCTTGATGTAGCCGAGCATCCACGGCGGGCAGGACATCGCCGCGAACTTGTTGTTGGCGATCGTGCTGTTCCAGGACGGCTGGAACTGGGTCTGCGCCTGGACCAGCCCCTCCTGCGCGGCCTTCGCGGTGGTGTCGAACGCGCTCTTCACGGCCGGGTTCGTCTTGTAGATGATCTTGCCGGAGGAGTCGTAGAACTTGGTGCTCTCACTGGACAGGATCGCGTTCAGGAGACCACCGGGGGAGTCCATGAAGGTGGTCCCGGAGGGCGCCTTCTTCTTGTACTGCTCGCCGACGCTGACGAACTTGTCCCAGCTGCCCGCCCACAGCTTGCCGACCGCGTCGCGGTCGGTGGGCAGTCCGGCCTCCTGGAAGAGGTCCTTGCGGTAGCAGATGGCGAGCGGACCGACGTCGGTGCCGAGTCCGATGGTCTGGCCGCCGCTGGTGGTGGCCTGCTTCCACTTCCAGTCCAGCCAGTTGCTCTCCGACACGCCGTCGACCTTGGACAGGTCCTCCAGCTTGTCCGCGAACGTGCTGGTGACCTCGGCGATGTTGCTGACCTCGACGGCCTGGACGTCCATCAGGCCGCTGTTGGTGGTCAGGTGGTTCACCAGCGCCGGGTAGTAGTTCGCGTTCTGCTCGACCGACGTGTCCTTGATGGTGATGTTCGGGTGGAGCTTCTCGTACTCCTTGTAGAGCCCGGCCTCCTTGAAGCCGAAGGTGCCGAACAGACCGAGCGTGATCGTCGTCTTGCCCTTGCCGCCACCGCTGGTGCCGTCGCTGCTGCCACCACTGTCGTCCGCGCAGCCGGCCAGCAGCGCTCCTCCGAGTGCCAAGACGGCCGCCAGGACCACCGCCCTGTGCGAGGCGGTTCGGGTACGTGCTCGCATTACGTCCTCCTGTTGCCCTGACGTGCCGACCCCCCGGCCAACTGCTCTGTTGGGCCCGTCTGTTTCTCGCTGCGGCTCGGGCGGGGAACGTGCGGGATGTGTATGTGTCAGGTACTGTGGGAGCGCTCCCACCAGTGATGTGTTGAAGAGTCGCCGGTTCGGAGCGGGGTGTCAAGGGAGCGGGCGTGGCGAACCGCGTTCAGTTATCGGCCTGTTAGCTAAACCCCGGCCGCGACGTGAAGGCGGTACATGTCATGACAAAACAGCCGCGGTTACGTTGACGTGCGGCACTGTTAGATTCCAGGCCAGCGAGTTGTACGTCGGCGAGGAGGGCAAAGCCCATGGCAAGCCACGGAGCGCGGGGGCGTAGTGGTGGTCGGCCCACCCTCGAAGAGGTGGCCGCGCGGGCCGGGGTCGGGCGCGGGACCGTGTCGCGGGTGATCAACGGGTCGCCGCGGGTCAGCGACGCCACCCGGGCCGCCGTCGAGGCCGCCGTCGAGGAGCTCGGTTACGTCCCGAACACCGCCGCCCGCGCCCTCGCCGCCAACCGCACCGACGCCATCGCCCTGGTCGTCCCCGAGCCGGAGACCCGGTTCTTCGCGGAGCCGTACTTCTCGGACATGCTCCGCGGTGTCGGCGCCGAACTCTCCGACACCGAGATGCAGTTGCTGCTGATCTTCGCGGGCAGCGACCGGGAGCGGCAGCGGCTCGCCCAGTACCTGGCCGCGCACCGCGTCGACGGTGTCCTGCTGGTCTCCGTGCACGCGGACGACCCGCTGCCCGACCTGCTCGCCCAGCTGGAGATCCCGGCCGTGATCAGCGGCCCGCGCTCCGCCGCCGAGACGCTGGCCTCCGTCGACTCCGACAACTACGGCGGCGGCCGCGCCGCGGTCGAGCACCTGCTCGCCTCCGGCCGCCGCAGCATCGCGCACATCACCGGCCGCCTGGACGTCTACGGCGCCCAGCGCCGCGTCGACGGCTACCGCGACGCCCTGCGCGACGCCGGTCACGAGGTCGACGAACTCCTCATCGAGCCTGGCGACTTCACCGAGGAGGGCGGCCGGCGCGCGATGTCCGTGCTGCTGGACCGGCACCCCGCCCTCGACGCCGTCTTCGCCGGCTCGGACGTGACGGCGGCGGGCGCCCGCCAGGTGCTGCGCGAGGCGGGCCGCCGCATCCCCGACGACGTGGCGCTGGTCGGGTACGACGACTCGGCGATCGCCCGCCACATGGAGCCGCCGCTCACCAGCGTCCGCCAGCCCATAGTGGAGATGGGCCGCGCGATGATCGATCTCCTCCTCGCCGAGATCGCCGACCGCCGCCCGGCCGTCTCCCGGGAGCTGGAGCGGCGGCACGCGGTCCTGCCGGCGGAGCTGGTGGTGCGGGCGTCGTCCTAGGGGCTCCGGCGGTGGTGCGGGCGTCGTCCTGGGCGCTTGGCCGGTGGTGCGGCTCGTGGGTCGGCCGCGGGGCGGTGGGTGCGAAGCCGGCGGCGAGGAGCCACTGGGTGGCGTCCGCGACCGTGTACCCGGATCCGCTCGGGTTGGTCTTCTGACGGTGAACGGCTCTGCTGTGCGCGGGCCTCAGAGTGTCTTGGTCTGGCCGCCGTCGACGAGGGTCTCCGTGCCGGTGATGTTGGCGGCCAGCGGGGAGGCGAGGAACAGGGCGAGGTCGGCGACTTCGTGTGCCTCGCTGATGCGTCCGGACGTGATGCCCATGCTCTGCGGCACGATGACGTCCAGCGCCTCCTGCGCGGTGGACCCGGCGGCCGCGGCGGTGGCGTCGGCGAAGCCGCCCGGCGCGGTCCAGAACGGCGTGCGGACCGGGCCCGGAGCGATGGCGTTGACGCGTACGCCCTGGGGCGCGAACTCCTCGGACAGGGACTTGTTGAGGTTGGTCAGTGCGGCCTTGGCCGCCGAGTAGTCGACCACCATCGGGAAGGGCAGCCGGGCGTTGATCGAGCTGATGTTGACGATGGCCGCGTCGCCCGCCGCGATCAGGTGGGGGAGGGCGGCGCGGCTGGTGCGGACGGCGCTGAAGAAGGTCAGGTCGAAGATCCGCTGCCAGTCGGCGTCGTCGACCTTGAGGAACGACTCGCGCGGTTCGGCGGCGCCGACGTTGTTGACCAGGATGTCCAGGCGCCGGTGCCGTTCCACGGCCTGCCGGACCAGGGACTCGGCGCCCGCTGCGGTGGACAGGTCGACCGGCACGAACGTGATGTCGTGGCGGGCCGCCAGGGCGTCCAGCTCGGGAGTGGCGGAGCGGCTGCCGGCCACGACCTTGACGCCCTCGCCCGCCAGCTTCTCGACGAGGGCCAGACCGATGCCCTTGCCGGCCCCGGTGACGACGGCGACCTTGTCCTTGAGGTGCAGTTCCATGACAGTCTCTTTCCGGATCGGTTTCTGGATTGGTCAATACATAATTACGGTACGAGTGGCGGCCGTGCGGGCGCCGCGAAGGCGGAGCCGGCCTGCGGCGGTCAGTCCAGTGCGCGCATTGCGGTGTCCAGGGCGTCCTCCGTGAACTCCCGGCCGGTGCGCGCCAGGCCGACGACGCGGATCCCCTGGATGAACGTGGTGAGGAACCGGGCCAGCTTCCTCGGATCCTTGTCCGGCGCGATCTCGCCCCGCGCCTGCGCCTGCTCCAGGGCGCCGGCGAGGAGGGACTCGACCTGCCGGATGGCGGCGGTGACCCGGTCCGCCGTCGCGGGCTGCTCGGCGCACTGCGTCGAGGCGCTGACCACGAGGCAGCCGCGCGTGGGGTCGGCCAGGTCCGTCTCGATCATGGAGCTGAGCACCTTGCGGATCGCGGGCCGGATGCCGGTCGGCCCGTCGAGGGCCTTCGCCAGGTCGCCGCCCTGGAGCGAGGTGTAGCGCTCCAGGGCGCGGACGTAGAGCTGCTCCTTCGAGCCGAAGGCCGCGTAGAAGCTGCCGCTGCCGATGGCCAGCTCCTGCAGCAGGTCCTGCAGGGAGGTCTCGGCGTAGCCGCGGCGCCAGAACAGGTCCATCGCGCGGTCTGTCGCCCGGTCCATGTCGAATTCCCTGGTGCGTGCCATGGCGCAAGAGTAGCCCACTTTGTGGAATAGTCAATCCAGTATTGGGGTCCGGCTCAGGGGCGCAGTAACCTGACCTTCCAGAAGACCGGGTCCGGGGACCCGGTCGGTGGGGGGAACGTGGAGCTCATCGGCCGGGACGACCAGCTGGATCTGCTGCGCCGGCTGCTCGCCGAACCGCGGGGCCACGGGAGCGCGGTGCTGGTCCGCGGGGCCCCCGGCATCGGGAAGACGGCGTTGCTCGCCGAGGCCGCCGCCCTCGCCGAGGGGCTCGGCTACCGGGTCCTGCGCACCAGCGGTGCCGAGGCCGAGAGCGACATCCCCTACGCCGGTCTGCAGCTCGTCCTGCGCCCGCTGGCCGCGGGTGCCGCCGAACTGGCCGCGCCGCACCGGCAGGCGCTGGACACCGCTCTCGGGCACGCCGGGGCAGCTGTCCCCGACGTCTTCCTGGTCGGTCTGGCCGTCCTCAACCTGCTGGCCGACGCGGCCGCGGCCGCGCCGGTGCTGGTCCTGGTCGACGACGTCCAGTGGCTCGACGATGCCACCGCCAGCGTCCTGGCCTTCGTCGCGCGCAGGGTCGGCACCGAGCCGGTGGTCGTGGTGGGAGCCGCACGTGACGGCTACCGTTCGCGTCTGAACTCCGACGAACTCACCTCCGTGACCCTGGGCCCGCTCACGGACGGCCAGGCCGCGGAACTCCTCGCGGTACGCGCCCCGGAGCTGCGGCCGACCGCGCACCGCCGGCTGCTGGCCGAGGCCGGCGGGAATCCCCTGGCCCTGACCGAGCTCTCCCGCACCCTCGGCGCGTCGGCCGATCCGCACCTGCCCCAGCTGCCGCTCACCGAGCGGCTCGAACAGGCCTTCACCGACCGCCTGGAGACCCTGCCCGACATCACCCGCAGTCTGTTGCGGATCGCGGCTCTCGACGACAGCCCGTCGCTCACCGAGATCTGCCGGGCGACCCGCCGGCTCACCGGCGTCACGGCGGGGCCCGCGGAACTCGAGCCGGCCGTGCGCGCCCGGCTCGTCCAGGTCGTCGGTACCGAAGTGCGGTTCGGGCACCCGCTGATGCGGTCGGCGATCCACCAGACCATGCCCGTCGGCGTCCGGCACGCCGCGCACGCCGCCCTCGCCGCTGTGCTCGGCGAACACCCGGACCGGCAGCTACGGCACCGGGCCGCGGCGGCGCACGCCCCGGAGGAGGCGGTCGCCGCCGCGTTGGAGGACGCCGCGCACCGGGCCGCCCGCCGCGGCGGCATCGCGGCCGCCGTCACGGCCCTCGAACAGGCCGCCGCGCTCAGCGAGGACACCGACCGCCGAGCGGAACGGCTGCTGCGGGCCGCCGACTTCGCCGTCGAGCTCGGCCGGCCCGAGACCGTGACCCGGCTGCTGGACCAGGCGCTCACCGGGCCGCTGTCCCGGCGCCAGCACGCCACGGTCGTCTGGCTTCGCGGCAGCTTCGACGAGGGACTGCTCAGCCACTCGTCCGGCGCCAACTCGCTGACGGCACTCGCCGAGGAGATGGCGGCGGAGGACCGTGCGCTGGCGCTGCGGATCCTGTGGAGCGCCGCGCAGCTGTGCTTCTGGACCGATCCGGGCCCGGCGGCCCGCCGCACGGTGCTGCAGACCGTCGAGCGGATGGAGCTGGACGAACTCGATCCGTGGCGGCTGGCCATCTGCGCCTACGCCGCGCCGGTCGAACGCGGTGCCTACGTCCTGGACCGTGCCCGGCGCGCCGTCCCGCAGGAGGGTGACGACGGCCGCGCCTACCGCATGCTCAGCACGGCCTCGCTGCTGGTCGGCGGCTTCCACCTGACGCGGGCGTTCTCGGCGGCCGGCGGCGCACCGCTGCGTGCCCAGGGACGCCTGGGACTGCTGGCCCGGACGGTCGGCGCGGACGCGTGGAGCGCCCTCGTGGTCGGCGACCTCGGCGCGGCGATCGCCGCGACCGCGGAGTCACGGAGGCTGGCGCACGAGACCAGCCAGACGATGATGTACGCGCTGATGACGGCCACCGCGGCCAAGCTGGCCGCGCTGCGCGGTGAGGCCGACACCGCCCTCGCGCTGGCCGAGGAGGCGGAGGGGATCGGACTGCCGGCCGGGGCACGTCCGGTGCTGGCCACCGCGTCCACGGCACGCGGGCTGGCCGCGCTGGGCGCGGGCCGGTTCGAGGAGGCCTTCGGCCACTTCCGCAGGCTGCACGATCCGGCGGACCCCGCGTTCCAGATCGCCCTGCGGCTGACGGCCGTGGGCGACCTCGTCGACGCGGCGGCGCACTGCGGGCGGCTGGCGGACGTGCTCCCGGTCGTGACCGAGCTGGAGGAGGTCGCCACGGTGACCCCCGCCCCGGTCCTGCACGCCGAACTGCGTCTGGTCCGGGCACTGCTGGCCGCCGACGAGGACGCCGACCCGCTCTTCGCGGCCGCGCTGGCCGCCGACCTCGGCGCGTGGCCGCTGATCAGGGCCCGCACCCACCTGGCCTACGGCGAATGGCTGCGGCGCCGGCGGCGCAGGGTCGAGTCCCGCGACCACCTCCGTGCCGCCCGCGACATGTTCGACGCGCTCGGCGCGATCCCCTGGGGGGAGCGGGCCCGCCAGGAACTGCGCGCGGCCGGCGAGACCAGCCGCCGCCGGGACCCCGACGCCCGGGACCGGCTGACCGCCCACGAACTGCAGATCGTCCGGCTCGCCGCGGACGGGCTGACCAACCGTGAGATAGGCCAGCGGCTCTACCTCTCGCACCGCACCGTCAGCTCGCACCTGCACCGGATCTTCCCCAAGCTGGGCGTGGCCTCGCGCGCCGAACTGCGGACGGTGGTCGGCGCACTGCGCTGACCACCGTCACATGACGCTCGCTTCCGGCCGCACGGCGTTCCTAGCGTTCTCCATGTCAGGACATCGACAAGAGGGGAGCGGTGCCATGGGGCGGAACGGGGCCCAGCCGGCGTCCGAGACGCCGATGGTGGGCCGCCACCCCGAACGCGAAGCCATCGGACGACTGCTCGACACCGTGCGCGACGGCCTCGG
The DNA here is from genome assembly GCF_044769305.1 of Streptomyces sp. NPDC090499. Lineage (NCBI taxonomy): Bacteria > Bacillati > Actinomycetota > Actinomycetes > Kitasatosporales > Streptomycetaceae > Streptomyces > Streptomyces sp. NPDC090499. Next base: position 1,706,875 of record NZ_JBIVXP010000001.1, on the reverse strand, counting down.
CGGAGCTCTGGTCCTGACCGGCGAACCCGGGATCGGCAAGACCCGGCTGCTCGGGTACGCCGCGGACCGGGCCGCGGAACTCCGTGTGGTCCGGCTGACCGCGGTCGAGCCCGAGAAGGGTCTCGGCTTCGGCGCGCTGTACCGGCTGCTGCGGCCGTTCCTGGACCGGACGGGCCGGCTGCCCGGACCGCAGCGGGCTGCGCTGGAGGCGGCCCTCGGCCTCGTCTCAGGGCCGCCCGCGGACCGCTGTCTGGTCGGGCTGGCCACGCTGACACTGCTGTCCGAGGCCGCCGCCGAGCAGCCGCTGCTGATGCTGCTCGACGATGCGCAATGGCTGGACCGGGAGTCGGCCGAGGCGCTCGCGTTCACCGCCCGCCGGCTGCACGCCGACTCCCTGGGCCTGATCATCGCCGTCCGCGACGGGCTCGGGGACAACGCCCTGTTCGACGCGCTCAGCGTGCACCCCGTGACCGGCCTGCCGGAGCCGGAGGCCAGGGTGCTGCTCTCGGCCGGCACCCGGCGGGTGGACCCGGCGGTGGCCGACCGGATCGTCGCCGGTACCGGCGGCAACCCGCTCGCGCTGCTGGAGCTGGCCGACACCCTCGCCGCCGAACAGCTCTCCGGTGTCGCCCCGTTGCCCGATCCGCTGCCGGTGGGCAGGCTGCTGGAGGGGCACTTCCGGCGCCTGGTCCGCGCCATGCCGCCGGCGACCGGAGCCCTCCTGCTGCTGCTCGCGGCGGCCCCCTCGGACGGCACCGGAACCGTGTGCCGGGCCGCCCGGCGGCTGGGCCTGTCGGCCCGCGCCGCCGAGCCGGCGGTCCGCGCGGGAATCCTCGCCCCGGACACGCCGCCGGACTTCCGGCATCCCCTGATCCGCTCGGCGGTCTACGCCGCCGCCGAACCCGGCGAGCGCCGCCGCGCACACGCGGCACTGGCCGCCGCCTGCGACCCGGTGGCGGACGCCGACCGCCGCGCCTGGCACCGGGCCGAGGCCGCCGAGGGCGTGGCCGACGACGTCGCCGACGACCTGGAGGCCGCCTCCGAGCGGGCCCGCTCCCGCGGCGGCCACTCCCAGCAGGCCCTGTTCCTGTCACGCGCCGCCGATTTCACCGGCGACCCCGACCAACGGGCCGAGCGGCTGCTGGACGCGGCACAGGCCCATCTGACGTCCGGCGACGCACCGGCGGCAGGGGCCGCGCTGGAACGGGCGGGCGCCGACATCCGGGACCCCGTGATGCGCACCCGCGAGCTGCGGATGCGGGCGACCGCGCAGATGTTCCAGCTCGCCGTCGCCGACGTCCCGGCGATGCTGCTCGACGCCGTGACCCGGCTCGGAGCGCGGGACCCGCGGCTGACCTCGGAGTTGCTCAGCGAGGCACTGCACGCCGCGCTGGTCGCCCACGACACCGTACGGGGCACGTCGCTGGCCGAGGTCGGGGCCGCGGTCGTCGCCGCACGCCACGACCCGGACCCCGTGGTGCGCGGCCGGGACCTGCTCATGGAGGGCCTGGCGCGGCGCGTGGCCGAGGGGTACGAGCACGGCGCGCCCGTGCTGCGTGCCGCTCTGGACGGACTGCGGCGCGGCCGCGGGACCGAGCAGGCGCACAGTCCCTTCGCGGTGATGCTGCTGATGGCCTGCGACGATCTGTGGGACGCCCAGGCCGGGCGGGAACTCGCCGAGCGCCTGGCGGCGGCGGACAGAGCCGCCGGCGCGTTGTACGCACTGGGCATCACCCTGCTCGTCGAGGCACGCTACGACCTCCTGGACGGACGGTTCACGCAGGCGGAGACCCGCTACGCCGAGTTCGACGACATCGCGGCTGCCACCGGGTTCCCCGGCGGCGGGGACATCAACCGGCTCCACCTGTTCGCACTGACCGGCCGGGAGGCCGAACTGCGGGCGGCGGTGCGGCGGGCCGCGGGGATGAGGAGCCTGGGCCACGGTGTGCTCCAGCTGATGGCGCAGCACGCGCTGACCCTGTTCGAGCTGGGGCAGGGCCACTACCGGCAGGCGATGCAGCACGCGTGGGCGGTCTTCGAGGAGGACCCTGCGACCTGCGGCAATCTGGTCCTGCCGCTGCTCGTCGAGGCCGGTGTCCGCACCGGCGACCCGGACGGCGCGGCGCGGGCCCTGCGCCGGCTGGCGGAACGGGCGCCGCTCGCCGGTACACCGTGGGCCCTGGGCACCCTGGCCCTCGGCCGGGCGCTGACGGCCCGGGGCGACGATGCCGAGAAGCTCTACCAGGAGTCGGTCGAACTGCTGGGGCAGGGTCCGCTGGCCCTGGAACGGGCCCGCGCCCGGCTGCTGTTCGGCGAGTGGCTGCGCCGCCGCAAGCGGCGCTCCGATGCCAGGAAGCAGTTGCGCGCCGCGTACGAGAGCTTCGAGGCCTTCGGCGCGGCGCCCTACGCCGAGCGGGCCCGGACGGAGCTGCTGGCCACCGGCGAGACCGCCCGCAGGCGGACCGAGGAGACCAGGTTCGATCTCACACCACGGGAGCGGCAGGTGGCCGCCCTGGCCGCCGCGGGACTGACCAACGGGGAGATCGCGACACGGCTGTTCGTCACCGCCTCGACCGTCGAGTTCCACCTGAACAAGGTGTTCCGCAAGCTCGGCATCACCTCCCGGAGGCGGATCCCCCGCGCGGTCGGCGAACCGGACCCGGCGAGCCAGGACTGACCTCCTGCGCGGCCGCGAAGAAGTCGAGGTACTGGCGGGCGAGTTCGGCGGGTGCCTCCAACGGGATGTTGTGCCCCGCCCGCTCGATCACCACAGAGGTGACGTTCAGCGCGACCCGGGCCATCTGCTCCCCGGGCTCCGCGGCCAGGTAGGCGCGGCCCCCGACGGCCAGCACCGGGCACTCCAGCGGGACGGCGAACTGCGGCCGGTTCTGGTCGGCGTCGGTCTCGGTCGCCCGGTACAGCTCGAACACCGCGTGGTTGCCGCCCGGTTCTTCGAGCCCCCGGGTGTACTCGTCCTCGTCGGCGTCCGTGTACGCACTCGGGTCCCACATGATCCGCCGCATGAAGTACGTCCAGAACGCACGCTCACGGCCGGCCAGCAGCAGCTCGGGGTAGTGCGGGAGGCCGAACAGCGAGCGGTGCCAGCCGGTGCGGGGATCCTCGGCGGCGAGCGCCCCGAGGGCGGGAACCGGCAGGCCGGGCAGTCTGGTCTCCTGGAAGACGAGTTGGACGACCTTCGGGCGGTGGAAGGCCGCCACGGCGTAGGCGACGGCCGCACCCCAGTCCTCGCCCACCACCCGGTACCGGTCGTGTCCCAGCGCCGCCATGAGCGCGGCGACGTCGGCGGCCAGGGTCCGCGTGTCGTACCCGGACACCGGACGTCCGGAGCCGCCGAACCCCCGCAGGTCCACCGCGACGACCGTGTGGTGCGGCGTGAGCAGCGGGATGACGTGGCGCCAGAAGAACATGGTCTTCGGCACCCCGTGGATCAGGACGACCGGATCGCCGCTGCCGCCCGTCGCACAGTGCAGGTCGACCCCGTTGACCCGGGGCCGGCCGTGGACCAGCGGCACGCCGGCGTGATCCGTCATCCCCTGCGCTCCGGATCTCGTCATCGCCGACTCCTCGGGTCCGTTTCCCGTCGGCACCGACCGCGCCGACGGGGCGTATTCCACACCGGCCGACGTACCGCTCGCACCGGGGGGTGACCCCGGTCCGAGGACGCGCCGGCCGGTGAGCGCGCGGAGCAGGCTCCCGGTGCGCGGCCGAGCCGGGCGGCTACTTGGCCAGGAAGGCCAGCAGCGCGGCGTTGACCTCTTCGGCGTGCGTCCACAGCAGGCCGTGCGGGGCGCCCTCGATCTCGACGTACTCGGCCGAGGGCAGCAGCGCGTGGAACGGCCGCCCGGTGGCGTCGACCGGCAGGATCCGGTCGGCGGTGCCGTGCAGGATCAGCGCCGGTACGTCGATCTTGGCGACGTCGGCGCGGAAGTCGGTGATCCAGGTGGGCACGCACGCCACCGACGCGTACGCCGAGGCGCCCGCCGCCACGTTCCAGCTCGCCCGCACCGCCTCTTCGCTGATCCGGCTGCCGAGCGTCTCGTCGAGGTTGTAGAACGCCTCGTAGAAGGCGGTGAAGTAGGCGTAGCGGTCCTTGGTGACCGCCTCCAGGATGCCGTCGAAGACGGACTGGTCGACGCCGTCCGGGTTGTCGTCGGTCTTCAGCAGGAACGGTTCGAGGGAAGCCAGGAAGGCGGCCTTGGCGACGCGCTGCGAGCCGTACGTCCCCAGGTAGCGGCCGACCTCCCCGGTGCCCATGGAGAACCCGACGAGTACCGCGTCGGTGAGCTCCAGCCCGGTCAGCACCGCGTGCAGATCGGCGGCGAAACTGTCGTAGTCGTAGCCCGTGGTCGGCTGTGACGACCGGCCGAAACCGCGCCGGTCGTAGGTGATGACCCGGTACCCCGCGTCGAGCAGGGCCGGGAGCTGCCTCTCCCACGAGTGGCCGTCCAGCGGATAGCCGTGGATCAGCACGACGGGCCGCCCGCTCCCGTGGTCCTCGTAGTACAGCTCGATGTCGGCGGAGTTCTCCTGGCCGACGGTCATGTACGGCATGTCGGTTGCCCTTCGTGGGTTCGGCGGGCCGGCGCGCGGTCGGGGCGCCGGGGCGGTGGGGACGGGGCGGTGGGACGGACGCGTGCCGTGACGGCGCGTCAGAGGGATTCGACGAGGCCGCCGTCGATGACGAAGTCGGCGCCGGTGATGTTCGCCGCCCGGGGACCGGCGAGGTAGACCACGAGGTCGGCGACCTCCGACGGCCGGGTGAAGCGGCCGGTCACCGACTGGCCGGCCGCGCCCCGGGCCACCTCCCCGGGGTCGACGCCCCGGGACCGGCCGACCGTGTCGGCGACGCCGCCGGCGCCCTGCCACAGTGCCGTCTCCACCGGTCCGGGACCGATGGTGTTCACCCGCACACCGCGGGGTCCCACCTCCTTGGACAGCGCCTTGCAGAAGTTGGTCAGCGCCGCCTTCGCCGCCCCGTAGTCGATGACCAGCGGGTCCGGCAGCCGGGCGTTGACCGAGGAGACGGTGACGATCCGTCCCGCGCCGGTGGCGAGCAGGTACGGCAGGGCGGCCCGGGTGGCCCGGACGGCGGCCATGAGGTTGACCGTGAACGTCCACTCCCAGTCCTCGTCCGTCACGCCCAGGAAGCCGTCCACCCGCGGCCGCACCGCCCCGACGTTGTTCACCAGGACGTCGACACCGCCATGGACCGCCACCGCCTCGGCGACCAGCGCGGGCGGACCGTCGGCCGTCGCGAGGTCGACCTCCACCACGGTGAGCTCGGCCCCGCGCTTCACGTGCTCGTCGAGGGCCTCGGTGCGTTCCCTGGAACCCGCGACGACACGGGAGCCGGCCGCGAGGAAGCCCTCGACGACGGCCAGCCCGATGCCGCGCCCGGCCCCGGTGACCACGACGGTCTCCCCGGCCAGGCCCGCGTCGGCACCGGACGTTGCGGCGGCCCGGGGACCGGAGTTCACCGCCCGGCCCCCAGCTCCTGCTGCCGCAGCCAGGTGAGCACGGTGTCCGCGACCTCGCGCCAGCCGCCGTCGATCGTCAGCGAGTGCCCGCGGTCGGGGAAGCTGATGATGTCGGTGACCGCCTCGGAGTGCCGGTACTGCTTGAGGGTGGCCCGGGTGACGACCTCGGGCACCGTGTGGTCCTTGCCGCCGGAGACGAGCAGCAGCGGGCCGCGCCCGCTGTTGTCCGTGTCGACCTTCGCCGGCGAATGGGGGTTGAAGTTGGCGGCGGCGGCCTCGTACAGCGGCTTGCCCGGCGCGGGGATGGTCCAGCGCTCGTACAGGGCCGCCGACTCCTCCTCCGCGACGGCGTTGCCGAAGGCGAACCGGAACTGCTCCGCGCTCAGGGAGACCGACCGGTGCCTGTTGGCCGGGTTCCTGAAGACCGGGAGCGTCGCCTTCAGCGCGGACAGCGGCAGGGGCAGTACGCCCTTGATCTGCGCGGCGTCGATCGCGACCGCCGCGGCGGCGCGGTCCTGGCCGAGCAGCTTCTGCGCGATCATCCCGCCGAACGAGTGGCCGATCAGGATCGGCCGCACGGGCAGGGCCTCGATCAGGGCCGCGTAGTGCGCGACGACGTCGTCGATGCCGTGGTCGGCGATGCTCCCGGGATTCCGGCGCGCCTCCTCGACGGTGCCGGGGTCGCCCGGCCACCCGGGCGCGGACGGGTCGTAGCCCTCCTCGCGGAACAGGTCGATCCACGGCTGCCAGGAGGTGCTGTGCAGCCAGAGTCCGTGGATGAAGACCACGGGAAGGGGAAGGGGGACGGTCATGGCTGGGCCTCTCTTGTGTGGGTGTCCTGACCCGGCATGTGCACACGAGACCAGGACCCTGGGTGCTCTCGCACCGGGGATCCACCCCAGTCGTTCAGGGGTGCACGCCGAACGGCCCGAGGACACCGGCGTCGATCCGCAGGGACTCCAGCAGCGTCCAGGCGTTGTCCCGCGTGAAGACGTCGGCGGCGGCAAGGACCCCGGTGTACTTCGCGGCCACGGGAGCGGCGGCGGCGTCCGCGACCGCGTCGAGGAACGTCTTGAAGATCGCCCACGAGTTTCCCTGCGCGCCGTACTTGGCGAAGAACGGGGCCGGGTCGACGGAGGCGATCGCCGAACGGGTGCTGGCCTCCAGATCGTCCATGTACCGGATCTGCAGGGCGCCGTCCGCGCGGACCCCGAGCCGCCCGAGATGGCCGCCGACGAACGTCTCCCACGGGTAGTCCATCGCGATGCTCTGGGCCTTGATCCAGTCGGGGATGTCCTGGGAGACCGCGAGGTTCCTGAACGGCACCCAGCCCGGGTACAGGACGTCGACCAGCATCAGGGTGTCGTATTCGGGCGCGTGGACGAAGATGTTGTCGGGGGAGTGGTTGGGGCCGTGGTACGCCAGCCGCAGGGTCTCTCCGCCGACCTTGAGCCGGTACGTGTCGTGGAACGTGACCGTCGGCAGCGGCCGGTTGGGGTCCGCCGCGCGGGCCAGCAGGCCGGCCGTCGCGGCGTGTGCGATCCGGACGACATCGGTTCCGAACAGACCGGCGGCGCCGATGTGGTCGGCGTGCGAGTGCGAGTAGACGAGGTGTGTGACCCTGCCCGGCCGGCCGTTGGCCCGGGTGATGTCGTCGATGGCGCGGAGCAGGTTGTGCCCGATGGTCGGCGGCGCGTCGACGAGGACGACGCCCCGCGGGGTCGTCAGGAACATGGCCTGGTAGTAGGAGTCCGTGACCCAGTAGAGGTTTCCGGCGATCCGGCCCACGTAGTAGCCGGCCTCGTTCACCTTGGGCCCGGCCGCGGCGGCCGGTACCGGCGCGAAGTCGGGCAGCCCGCCCGCGTCGGCACGGGCGGGCTCGGCCGACGCGCCCACGCCGACGAGGGCGGCCGCCGGCACGGCAAGCGCGCCGGCGGCACCCTTGAGGAATCCGCGGCGGCCGGCCGGAGCCTGGAGTTCGGGAGACATGTGAGTGTGGTCGCCTTCCGGTTCGGTGACAGAGTTCGACGGCGAAGTTCGACGGCACGGTTCGGTGACACAGAAGACATCGGTGCACAGGAGACAAGGACGGGGCCCGAGCGGCCGCGACTGCCGGTGACCGTCGGTGACCCGTCCGGTCCGCTGCGCCACCGGAGGTGTCCAGGACAGCACCGCCGGAGCAGCGTTCGCACCGGGGCACGACCCCAGCGGGACGCACCCTCCGGCGGCTGCCGTGGACCGGCGCGGGCATCGGGGCGCAGGCACGCGGCCGGCCCGGCGCGACAGGGCGAAGAAGCCCGCAACCTGCAGCATGCGGGCGGGAATTGAGGCACGGATTCGGCAACGACGCGTTCGCCCGGACCAGATGCGAAAAGGCCCCCGATCCGCGCTTCCGCGGCTGTGACCTGCGGCGATGTGGAATATCGGGACAAAAGCGTGGCGTTCGATGGCGCTCAATGACGATGGATGCAGATCAATTCCGCTCTCTGTTCGCGTGGGAACAGTCCGGGAACGGAGAGCGTGACGCGGGCGGGGCGTGAGTAGAAATCGGCCTGTCCGCGATCGCCTTCGGGCAGCACCTGCGGCGAGGCAATCGACCTTGTCTCCAGCGTGTCCGAGGAGTCCTTCGGCTCGCACGCCGCCCACATCTCGGCGGACGGGACGGTCCAGAGCCCGTAGCAGGGTGACTCCACCTGACTCGGGACAGTGTGCTCAAGCCTCACCGGATCGACGGATAGCTCGGCCTCGGTCCGGTGCGTTGGAATATGTGACATGGTGAGCTGGTTCGGATGGAATCGTGACAGAGTGCCCGCACGTGGGGACGAGAAGTCGGGCGAAGCGCCACCGGACCCGACAGGGGAGCCGCCGGGAGGCGGCCCGGATCAAAGGAGCCGATCAGGTCCGGACACCATCACGCCCATGGAAAGACGCCTGCTCCGCGTTCAGACGGCCACGATGGTCGCGACGCTGTTGCCGGGCGTCGCCGCACTCTTTGCGCTCGTCTTCACCTATGCCTCGGTGAACCAGGCAAAGACACAACTCGAGATCGCCAGGGACGGGCATATCACCGATCGTTACAACGCCGCGGTGACCAACCTCGGAGCGCGCTCCGTCGACCAGCGCATCGGCGGGATCTTCGCTCTCCAGCGCATCATGAAGGACTCGCCCCCCGACCGGCCGGCCATCGTCCGGATCCTCTGTGCCTTCGTGCGCGAGCACGCCCCCGACCAGGGATCCCGCATCACGTCCGCCGTAAAGCTCGACATCCCGACCACTCTGGCTGCCGATGTCTCCGCGAGTCTGGAGGTGCTGCGCACCCAGAGCGTTCGCCGTCACGACGCCGTCACCGTCGATCTCCATGACTCCGCCATCCGCGACGCGTACCTCTATGGAGCCCACTTGGACCACGCAAATCTCAACTACGCGGACCTCAGGGCTGCTGACCTGGGCCGCAGTTGGCTACGGAAGGCCTATCTGTGGCATGCGGACCTGCGCGGGGCGCGTCTGCGCGGCGCGCGGATGGAGGGCGTGCATCTGAAGGGAGCCGATCTGCGGGATGCCGATCTCCAGGGCGCACACCTCTACCAGGCCGGATTCGAAGCGACCGACCTGCGGGGCACCGATATCCGCGGCACGGATCTGCAAGGAACGTTCCATCTCACGGCCGAGCAGGTCGTGTCGGCGAAGCCGAACTCCAGGACACGGTTGCCGAAGGCCATCGCCGACGACCAGCGGGTACGAGCACGGATTGCCGAAGTGGAAGCCCAGAGGTGACTCGACGCCTCAGGGCGACGGCACGCTCTCCTTCGTCGTCGCCGACCATCACGGCACCGGCGAACTCGCCGTCGAGGCCGCGACCCAGGCCCTGGTGCAGCGCCGCACCCTGCCCTTCGGCGGAGTGCGCGCCACGGTGCCGTCGGCCGGGAGCTGGCCGGGCACCAAGGGCTTCGTGGGCGGTACGCAGGACCCGACCGGCCTCACCCATCTCGGAGCCCGGGAGTACGACCCGGAGACGGGCCGCTTCCTCAGCGCCGACGCGGTCGTCGTCCCGGCGGACCCGCAGCAGCTGAACGGCTACGCCTACGGACACAACAACCCGTTGCGGCGCAGCGACCCGACCGGCAACTACGACCCCGACATGATGGAGTACTGCCGGTAGAACCCCGGCAAGTGCGTGGGCGGGCGGATCGTCCCCAGCAAGCCGTCCAAGCCCAAGAAGAACCCGAACCCGGGGATGGACCGGAAGCGCGCCCATATGCCGACGGTGCAGAACGAGCGCCTGGAGAAGATCATCTAGGAGCTCTACATCAGGCCGCAGGTCGCGGACTCGGACGTCCAGGGCGACGGCAAGACGGCCACGGCCCTGATCGAGGAGATGAACAAGGGGAAGGCCTTCGGCGGCGACGGCACGAAATGGCACATCGAGAAGGCCGTCGCGAAACTCGGTGGCCTGCGTGCTTGCTGGAGGACGACCGCAAGGCCAAGGAGAGCAACGGAAAGGGGATTCTCTCCGACTCCGATCGCAAGGTGGCGATCAATGAGTCGAAGGATCTCTGGACCGCGCTCAACTCGGACGACGTGGCCGGGCAGGTGACGAAGAACGTGAAGACATCGGGGTTCGACAAGACGGTGTCCAAACTCATCAAGACAGTTATCTCGTCGGAATCGATGAGTGAGGTCACCGGGCAGAAGTTCGCCGTCCCCGAGAACCTCCACCCGAAGGCGCCCCAGCGGGCCGTGCCCACGGGTGAGAAGATCAAGGGCCGTGGCTTCGCCAAGGCGTTCGGTGTGGTGGGCGGCGCCGTCAGCGCCGCGCAGTTCCCGGTGGACGCTTACAACTACGGGTTCGAGGAAGCGACGAAGCAGCTCACGGAGTCACTGACGGACCCGCTGGACGTGGTCCCCGACGGCCAGGGCGCAGGATGCCTGTTCTTCGGGGAGTGTTATGTGGTGAGCGGCACACTATGAAAAGGTATGAATATGGTAGGGAATCTCGTCCGATGATCTGGTGGTGCGGCTCAGGCGGCTGCTCCCGGAGGTCGAGCCCTACATCGAAATGGCGGCGGAGCGCGAAGGTCTGAGTGCGTCGCAGGTGACCCATTGGGAGGAGGTCGCCATTCATCCGGGGACACTCCTGTCCGAAGTCCTTGCGCACCCACTGTTTCAGCCGGTGATGGAATCTCCGGAAAACGACGCGGAGCAAGATGGCGTTAACGGTTTGAACTGGCCCCACTTTTCCGGCCCGAGTTGGCCCCACCGGCGGGGCGCGTGGGAGCGTTCGGGGGTTGTTCCGGCTTGAGTTGGCCCCACCCTGCGGAGAGCGCTGGGATGCTCGCGGTAGGTCGCCGTGAGGGGGCGATGCCGGATGGCGTCCTCGAAGGAAGAGCTGTTCCTACTGATCCGCCGGGACTCGTGGCGCGAGGGGTTGTCGGTCCGCGCGCTGGCGCGCAAGTACCGGGTTCACCGCCGTCTGGTGCGCGAGGCCTTGTGCTCGGCGGTCCCCGCGCCGCGCCGCACTCCGAGGCGGCATTCGCCGAGGTTGGAGCCGTTCAAGAAGACGATTGACCAGTGGCTGCTGGACGATCTGGACGCTCCGCCCAAGCAGCGGCACACCGTGAAGCGGATCCTGACCCGGCTTCAGCACGAGGCCGGCGCCGAGATCGCTTACTCGACGGTCTGGGATTACGTGAGCCAGCGCCGCCAGGAGATCGCCGAGGCCGCGGGGGCGACGCCGGCGGCCGGGTTCGTGATTCGGCACAACCAGCCCGGCGTGGACGCGGAGGTCGACTTCGGCGAGGCCTGGATCGATCTGGCCGGCGAGCGCACCAAGTGCTTCGTGTTCGCGTTCCGGCTTGCCTACTCGGGCAAGGCGGTCCACCGGATCACCGCGTCCTGCGGGCAGGAGGCCTTCCTCGACGGCCACGTCCACGCGTTTCGCACGCTGGGCGGTATCCTCGCTGGCCAGATCCGCTACGACAACCTGTCTCCGGCGGTCTCGCGGGTGATCCGCAAGAGCCGCTCGCGCGAAGAGCATCCTCGCTGGGCCGACTTCCGCAAGCACTTCTCGATCACCCCTTTCTACTGCGAGCCGGGCCTTCGCGGGGCGCACGAGAAGGGCGGAGTGGAGGGGCAGGTCGGCTACTGGCGCCGCAACTACCTCACCCCCGTGCCCCGCGTCGACAGCCTCGATGAGCTCAACGAGGCCTTCGCCCGTTTCGAGCAGGCCGAGGAGAGCCGCCGGATCGGGTTGCGGATCCGCACTATCGGCCAGGACTTCGCCCACGAGGCCCCTCTGCTGTTGCCGCTGCCCGGGGAAGGGTTCGAGACCGGCCTCGCCTTCAGTCCGCGCGTCGACCGCTACGGCATGGTCGCGGTCCGGGTCTGCCGCTACTCGGTCCCGGCCCGGTTCATCGGCCGCACCGTCCACGCGCTGCTGCGGTCCGACGAGGTCGTGGTCTTCCACGGCCGCACGGAGATCGCCCGCCACCCGCGGCTGACCGCCAAAGGCGCCGAACGGGTCGTGCTGGACCACTTCCTGGAGGTCCTGCTGGCCAAGCCCGGTGCCCTGGCCGGCTCCGAGGCCCTGGACCAGGCCTGCCGCGAGGGCACCTTCACCCCCGCCCACGAGGCGTTCTGGGCCGCCGCCAAGCACACTCTCGGCGAGACGGACGGCACGAAAGCCCTGGTCCACGTCTTGTTGCTGCACCGGCACCTGCAGCACCGCGACGTCGTCGCCGGGATCCGTGCCGCCCTGGCGGTCGGAGCCTGCACTGCGGACGTGGTCGCGCTGGAGGCCCGCAAGGCCGCCGAGACCGAAGGCCGGTCCCCGACGGTGACCGCGAGCGCCATGCCGGCGGAGCTGGTCACACCGCCCGAGCTGCCGCTGCCCAGTTTGACCGAGCGCCGGGCCAGCCGGCTGCCCGTCGACCAGCGACCCCTGCCCGCCCTCGAACGCTGGGACCAGCTGCTGCACCGACCAGGAAAGGAACAGCCATGACCGGCCCGCACCACACCCTGACCGAGCCCGCCTCCGATGCCGCGATCGATACCGCCTGCCGGGTCCTGCGGCTGCCGACCATGCGGGCCCAGTTCGCCGACACCGTCAACCGAGCCGAACGCGAGCACCTGTCCTACCGCGGCTTCCTTGCCGAACTGCTGATGGCCGAGTGCGAGGACCGCGACCGACGCCGGTCCGAACGCCGCATCCGCGCGGCCGGTTTCCCGCGCTCGAAGTGGCTGTCCGACTTCGACTACACCGCGAACCCCAACGTCACCCCGGCCCTGGTCAACAACCTCGCCACCTGCGAATGGGTCAAGAAGGGCGAGCCGCTCTGCCTCATCGGCGACTCCGGCACCGGCAAGACCCACCTGCTGATCGGGCTCGGCTCCGCCGCCGCGATGGCCGGCTTCCGGGTCCGCTACGCGCTCGCCGCCCGCCTGGTCAACGAACTCGTCGAAGCAGCCGACGACAAGCAGCTGACCAAGACCATCGCCCGCTACGGCCGCGTCGATCTCCTTTGCATCGACGAGCTTGGCTACCTCGAACTGGACCGCCGCGGCGCCGAGATGCTGTTCCAGGTTCTGACCGAGCGCGAGGAAAAGAACAGTGTTGCGATCGCCTCGAACGAATCGTTCGGAGGCTGGACCAAGACCTTCACCGACCCCCGCCTCTGCGCGGCCATCGTCGACCGCCTCACCTTCAACGGCACCATCATCGAGACAGGCACCGAGTCCTACCGACTCGCCCAGACCAAAGCCAAACAGCAGGCCAAGCGATAGAAGCAGCCCATCGCACCCGACCGCCAGCCGTGTGGTTGGATCACGCGGAACGAATCTTCGCGGCGGTGGGAGGACACGATGGCGGCTCGCGCGGTGCTCTTCGCTCTGGAGGCCCAGGACGCCGAACGCTTCCTGGCCTGCCAGGACGACGACGAGGTCATCGAACTCGTCGCAGAGGTCGAGGACCAGTGGGACATGGACCACCTGTTCGAACTCGACAAGTCCTGGGACGCCCTCCACCGGTGCTTCACTGACGGCGACCTCGCCTTCGATAACGGCGACTACCCGTTGTCGCACGTCATCCTCGGCGGAGTGCCGTTGCACGAAGGAGACAACTACATCGTCTGCTACGTCACTGCGGATCAGGTCCGCGAGGTCGCGAAAGCCCTGGAGCCACTGGACGGGCAGTGGCTGAGCGATCGCTTCGCCACGCTCAAGTTCGACGCCTACCAGGGCACCGGCGACGCCGACGACATCGCCTACACCCAGGCGTTCCTGCCCGGACTGAGGAGTTTCTACCTCACTGCGGCGCAGAACGGCCGAGCGGTCATCTTCACCGTCAGTCAGTAGACCGGGGCCAACTCAAGCCGGAACCCGGGGCCAACTCAGACCGGAAGCAGCTCTCGTTCGATGTTCTGGTGGGGCCAACTCGGGCCGGAAAAGTGGGGCCAGCTCAAACCGTTAACGCCAGCAAGAGGACTTCCTGAAGCGTTGTTTCGAGTTCATCGAGGGGCTGGAGAACGACCCCTCGGGTCGGCTGGTGGACACGGCGTACTTCACCTTCCTGGAATTTTTCCTGGAGAGCAGGGAGGTACTCGACCGCGTTCTCCGGTTCGCCTGGCCGAAGACCCGGGCGGAGATCCTGTCGATGGCGCGAGGCTGGAACGTCCCCGTGGACCCGTTCTGGGAGGACCCGGCACGAGAGGCGGAGCGGTAGGCCGGCGGATCCACCGCCCGGTCCCCGGATCCTGGCGGCGGTCCACCTCGCCGAGGTGGTCGTCACGGGTCTGCTTGTCGATGCCGGTGAGACTCCACGGAGCAGCGTGGACCGACGCGCCCGCCCTGGAGCCAGCGGATCTGGAAACGCGCCATGCCGTCGTCCTTGCAGGTCCGGTCCCGATGGTCGCCATGGGACCGGGCGGCAGATCGAAAATCCGGCCGCGTTTGGCCAAGTTGGGTAACAAAAGGCCCCTGACCTGCGTTTCTGCAGGCCAGGGGCCTTTCTTCAAGGGTGAGTGACGGGACTCGAACCCGCGGCATCCTGGACCACAACCAGGTGCTCTACCAGCTGAGCTACACCCACCACGACCGGCGGCGGATTCTGTGGTTTCTCCGACCGGCCGAGAAAAAGTGTACAGGGTCCGAAGGGGTGCTCGCGCACGGCTTTCCGGGAGCCGCTTCCGGGGCCTCCCGGGGGGCCTACTCCGCAGGCAGGACGTGCTTGGCCGCGATCGTGCGCGCGGTGTCCGAGTCCGGGCCGGGCTGCGGTACGAAGACGGCCTCGCGGTAGTAGCGCAGTTCGGCGATGGACTCGCGGATGTCGGCGAGGGCGCGGTGGTTGCCGTTCTTCTCCGGGCTGTTGAAGTAGGCCCGCGGGTACCAGCGCCGGGCCAGCTCCTTGACGCTGGACACGTCGACGATCCGGTAGTGGAGGTATCCCTCCAGGGCCGCCATGTCCCGGGCCAGGAAGCCGCGGTCGGTGCCGACGGAGTTTCCGCACAGCGGGGCCTTGCCGGGTTCCTTCACGTGTTCCCGTACGTAGGCCAGGACCTGCTCCTCGGCCTCGGCGAGCGTCGTGCCGCCGGCCAGCTCGTCGAGCAGGCCGGACGTGGTGTGCATCTGCCGCACCACCTCCGGCATCGTCTCCAGTGCCTTGGCCGGCGGACGGATGACGATGTCCACGCCCTCGCCGAGCACGTTCAGCTCGGAGTCGGTGACCAGTGCGGCCACCTCGATGAGCGCGTCGTCGGACAGCGAGAGGCCGGTCATCTCGCAGTCGATCCACACCATGCGATCGTTCATGCGACCACCCTAAAGCTGACGTCGGCGTTTGGGTGCCCCCGGTGCAGCGCCGACGTCTCCGCGGGCTGCCGCCCCTGCACCCCCGCGGCATCGGCCTACGGCCTCGCCCTCACGCGCCGGACGGGCTGGAGGGAGCTGATCGACGTCGCCCTCGGGGGCTGCGGCAGCCGCAGGCACCGGACGGGCCGAAGAGAGGGCTGCACGCCGTCGTCGTCGCAGGGGCGGCACGCCAGGGGCGGCCTCGCGGCATGCCTGCGGCCCCGCCGGTGGGCGAGGGGTGAGGTCCGCCCACCCGAGGGTTCGGGCGGGCGGACCGGAGGGTCAGCTGCCGGTGCGGGGACCGGGGAGGCTGGGGGAGAGGCCTACCGCTGCCGTCCTGCGGGTCTGCATCGGCAGTACGCCCTCGGGATACTGGACCGGGAGCGGGCCCGTGGGCGGCAGAGGGGCCGGTTCCGGGGCTTCGGGGCGGTCGGACTGCGGGCGGCGTGCCCGGTACGCGGCCCGGTACGCCGCCGGGGACGAACCCAGCTGGCGGCGGAAGTGGCCACGCAGGGCGACGGGGGAGCGGAAGCCGCAGCGGCCCGCCACCTCGTCCACCGAGTAGTCCGACGTCTCCAGGAGGCGCTGCGCCTGGAGGACCCGTTGCGTGATCAGCCACTGGAGCGGCGCCGAGCCCGTCAGGGAACGGAAGCGGCGGTCGAAGGTGCGGCGGCTCATGTACGCGCGAGCCGCCAGCGTCTCCACGTCGAACTGCTCGTGGAGGTGCTCCAGCGCCCAGGCGACGACCTCGGCGAGCGGGTCGGCGCCGATCTCCTCTGGTAAAGATCGATCGAGGTAGCGCTCCTGACCGCCCGAGCGGCGCGGCGGGACCACCAGACGGCGGGCGAGCGCGCCGGCCGCCTCGTTGCCGTGGTCCGTCCGCACGATGTGGAGACAGAGATCGATTCCGGCCGCCGTACCGGCGGAGGTGAGGACGTCGCCGTCGTCCACGAAGAGCTCTCGCGGGTCGACGTGCACCGACGGATAGCGCTTGGCCAGCGTCGGCGCGTACATCCAGTGGGTGGTGGCCGGGCGGCCGTCCAGCAGCCCAGCGGCGGCCAGCACGAACGCACCCGTGCACAGCCCGACGATGCGGGCCCCTTCCTCATGGGCACGGCGCAGCGCGTCCAGCGCCTCTTCGGGCGGCGGCGCGGTGATCGAGCGCCAGGCCGGTACGACGACCGTGCCGGCGCGTGAGATCGCTTCCAGGCCATGCGGCGCGGTGAGTTCCAGGCCCCCTGTGGTCCGCAGCGGGCCTTCCTCGCCACCGCACACCAGCAGTCGGTAGCGCGGTACGCCGGCGTCCTGGCGGTCTATCCCGAACACCGACAGCGGTATGGAACTCTCGAAGATGGGGCCGCCGCTGAACAGCAGCACCGCGACGATCTCCTTGCGGCGTCGCCCGGACAGTTTCCGGGCCGCGGCTTCCGGCGCGGCAGTGGAGTCGTGGCTCATCCTGCTAAGCCCCCCTCGGTGGTCGCGGCTCCTCGGTTGTGTCGCTCCTGCACGTTTCCCCTCGGTCCTGCACGAGTCCCCCGCCGTAAGACGTCAAGATCGAATCTACTGGTTTCCGCGGTCTTGCGTTGACCAGTTCGACACGCCGTCGATTGTCGACATGACAACTTGGCGTGAAGCATTCGATCACGAAGGGTTGCACTCACGGGCCGTGCAGGGAAGTGCGCCTCGTCGCGGTGGCCAAACCGCGTAGGGTGCGGAGGGGCCTGCGGACCCTTTCCGTGCAGGTGGAACGGGGGTTGGGGGGTGGTTGGTGCCCCCCTTGCGCAGGTCCGCCAAGTTGGCTGAAAAGAAGCGTTGGTGTGCACGGAAACCGGTCAGTCGACCGGTGTAGTGCCCCGGGTGTGACGTCCGCCTCCCCGGGTCGCCGTCCGGCGCTCCCCGCCGAGCCTCGCGCAGAGTTCCGAACGGCGCAGCAGGAAGCGGCACGCGGCGGTGACGGCGGCGAGGCCGAGGGCGGTGCCGGCCGCGCCGGCCGCCGAGGTGCCGTACCAGAGGAGCACCACGGGGACGAGCACGCAGGAGAACGCGGCCCAGCGGACCACGTCGCCGGCGCTGTCCGGGGCGCGGTGCGGGTCGGGGCCGCGGTGCGGATCGGGACCCCGGTGCGGATCCGGGGCGCGGCGTGGGGCCGGGGCGCGGCGTGGGGCCGGGGCGCGGCGCGAGGTGGGGGCGCGGTGCGGGGCGGGGGTGGTGCGGCGCGGTCCGGACATGGTGGTACTCCCTCGTGACGCACTCGTACCGGGATCAACGCGCGTTCGAGCGGTCGGTCACCGTGCGTGGGCTCCCGTGCTGTCCGAATCCTGTGCAAACCGCCTGTACGGGGCAGCAACCATTGCGTTACGGGCGCTGCTCGTGCATGCTCCCTGGAACCCCTAACCGACTCCGGGGACGGTCCCCTACGGAGAGTGCGCGGGATCTGGGCTGAGGAGGCGTGCCGCCGTACCCTTGGGGGTATGGGGTTGGGAAGATGTTTCCCGGACACAAGCTCGCCGCACACTGTCGTCCCTCCCACACAAGGATCACTACGCCGAGACAGCCATGGCCGGTCACGAATTCTTCGATCCAGCGGACCGCAAGCGGCCGGTCGCCGACCCCACGGCGGCCGATGCGCTGGCGGCGGAAGAGCCACGCCCTTCCTGCGATCCCGCCTTCAAGCACGGGGTGGTCGTCGGCTTCGACGGCTCCACCTCCAGTGAGCGCGCCCTCGCCTATGCGGTCGGGATGGCACACCGCTCCCGCGCAGGGCTGATCATCGTCCACGTCGCCAACAGACTGCCGACCACCGTGTGGGCCGGCTGCGAGCCACCGGTCTTCGTCGACGTTCCCGACCACCGCACCGAGGTGCTCGGTCTGGAACTCGCCTGCGCCGACTACCTGGCCGAAGTGCCCTGGATCCTCGTCGAGCGCGGCGGTGACATCTGCCACGAACTCGAAGAGGTGGGGCGGGAGTACGAGGCCGACGCGATCGTCGTGGGGTCGACCCACGGGATCGTCGGGCGGATC
Source organism: Streptomyces sp. NPDC090499 (assembly GCF_044769305.1). Classification (NCBI taxonomy): domain Bacteria; kingdom Bacillati; phylum Actinomycetota; class Actinomycetes; order Kitasatosporales; family Streptomycetaceae; genus Streptomyces; species Streptomyces sp. NPDC090499. The sequence continues at coordinate 1,688,516 of NZ_JBIVXP010000001.1, read as the reverse complement.
TTCGGCTCCGTCGCCGGGCGGCTCGCCAAGCGGGCCAAGCGGCCTGTCGTTGTCATTCCGTAACTCCACGTTCTCCCAGGTGAGATGTGCCGTGGGAACGGTCCGGCTCTCTTCGTGCAGCGCCTGAAATTCCTGGCGTGCAGAGGTGTTTGTGCCCTTGTGAAGGGCATATATCGGTCACCGCGCACAACTGCACAAAGCATGAAGGGAGCCCGCCGTGGACAACGACGTCTCTGCGGGAAGCGGAACCACCACCGTGGCCGGTCGACTCGCCCTGGGTATCACCCTGTTGGCGTTCGGACTCGGTACCACCGGTGTCATCGACGACGTCACCACCTCCGACGCCGTGTCAATCGCCCACTACGTGGGCGGAGTCGCCCTCTTCCTGGTCGGCCTGCTGGCCTTCCGTGACCGTGACGCCGCGAACGGCACGGGCTATGTGGCCCTCGGCGCCCTCTGGTTCACCTGGGCCGTCTCGTCCGGCGGCCACACCTCGGCCAACGGCGCCGGGCTCTTCCTGCTCCTCTTCGCCCTCGTGGCCCTGTCGTTGACCCTCGCGGGCGGCGACCAGCTCGGACAGGGCATGCACGGACTGCTGTTCCTGGCGATGCTGGTGCTCGCCGTCGCGCAGTTCGCCGACAGCTCGTCACTGACCAAGGTCGGCGGCTGGGTTGCGGTGGCGGCGGGGGCGGTGGCCTGGTACGCCGCGACGGCCGCGCTCGCGCACTGGCCGACGGTGCTGCCGGGACGGGCTGCCGGCCGGGGGGTGACGGCCCACGGCTGACAAGGCAGCCGACGCCGGGGAGTTGGGCGTCCCCGGCGACATGAAGAACGGACCCCCCGTGGCTCTGTGGCACACGTGGGGGTCCGTTCGGTTGTCCGGCCCCTGCCGGCCGGTGGGGGTCGCTCGCGCAGTTCCCCGCGCCCCTAGGGGCGCGTTGATCCTCGCGACGACTCAGCGCCCCGTAAGGGGCGCGGGGAACTGCGCGACCAGCCCCCACCGGCCGGTACTCGCAAAACCGCGTTACTCCACCGTCACCGACTTGGCGAGGTTCCTGGGCTTGTCGATGTCGCGGCCCAGGGCCTTCGCCGTGTGGTAGGCGAGGAGTTGGAGGGGGATGCCCATCAGGATGGGATCCAGCTCGTCCTCGTTCTTCGGGACGACGATCGTGCGGTCCGCCTTCTCCTGGTGCTGGTGGGCCACCGCGAGGATCCTGCCGCTGCGGGCCTTGATCTCCTCCAGGGCCGCGCGGTTCTTCTCCAGGAGGTCGTCGTCGGGGACGATCGCCACCGTGGGGAGGGCCGGCTCGATCAGCGCCAGCGGGCCGTGCTTCAGCTCCGACGCCGGGTACGCCTCCGCGTGGATGTAGGAGACCTCCTTGAGCTTCAGGGAGGCCTCCCGGGCCACCGGGTAGCCCCGGACGCGGCCGATGAAGAGCATCGAGCGGGCCTCGGCGTACTCCTGGGCCATCTTCTCGATCTCCGCCTCCTGGGCGAGGATCTCCGAGATCTGGGCCGGCAGCTTGCGCAGGCCGTCGATGATCCGCTTGCCGTCGCGGACCGAGAGGTCGCGGATGCGGCCCAGGTGCAACGCCAGCAGAGCGAACGCGACCGTCGTGTTCGTGAAGCACTTCGTCGAGACCACGCAGACCTCCGGGCCCGCGTGCACGTACGTGCCGCCGTCCGCCTCCCGGGCGATCGCCGAGCCCACCACGTTCACCACGCCCAGCACCCGCGCGCCCTTGCGCTTCAGCTCCTGGACGGCGGCGAGCACGTCGTACGTCTCACCGGACTGGGAGACCGCGATGTACAGGGTGTCGGGGTCGACGACCGGGTTGCGGTAGCGGAACTCGGAGGCGGGCTCGGCGTCGGCCGGGATGCGGGCCAGCTCCTCGATCAGCTGGGCGCCGATCATGCCCGCGTGGTACGAGGTGCCGCAGCCGAGGATCTTCACCCGGCGCACGGCACGCGCGTCGCGGGCGTCCAGGTTGAGGCCGCCCAGGTGCACGGTGGAGAAGCGGTCGTCGATCCGGCCGCGCAGCACGCGGTCGACCGCGTCGGGCTGCTCGAAGATCTCCTTGTGCATGTAGGTGTCGTGGCCGCCCATGTCGTACGACTCGGCCTCCCACTCCACGGTGGTCGGCTCGGCCGTCGTCCGGGTGCCCTCGGTGGTGTAGGTGCGGAAGTCGTCGGCCTTGAGGGTGGCCATCTCGCCGTCGTCGAGGGTCACTATCTGGCGGGTGTGGGTGACCAGGGCCGCGATGTCGGAGGCGACGAACATCTCCTTGTCGCCGATGCCGAGGACCACCGGGGAGCCGTTGCGGGCGACGACGATCCGCTCGGGGAAGTCGGCGTGCATGACCGCGATGCCGTAGGTGCCCTCGATCACGCGCAGCGCCTGGCGGACCTTCTCCTCCAGGGTCTCCGCCGGGGAGCGGGCGATCAGGTGGGTGAGGACCTCGGTGTCGGTCTCCGAGAGGAACACCACACCGTCCGCCTCCAGCTTGCGGCGGAGCTCCGAGGCGTTGTCGATGATCCCGTTGTGGACGACGGCGACCTTCTGGTCCGCCGACATGTGCGGGTGGGCGTTCACGTCGGAGGGGGCGCCGTGGGTGGCCCAGCGGGTGTGGGCGATGCCGGTGGTGCCCTTGAAGCGCGCGGGTACCTTGGCCTCCAGGTCGCGGACCCGGCCCTTGGCCTTCACCATCTTCAGACCGGTCGTCTTCGGGGCGGAGACGACGATGCCCGCCGAGTCGTACCCGCGGTATTCCAGCCGCTGGAGACCTTCGAGGAGGAGGGGGGCGACGTCGCGCCTACCGATGTATCCGACAATTCCGCACATATATGGGTGTTCCGTATCCCTAAGCCGTAGTCATCCGTAGACCATGCGACGAAGCTGCCGGAGGGTGAGCTCCGGCGGGGCGACCGCCCGGTACTTCAGGTCCGCCGCGATCCGGTCGAAGATCTCCGCGTTGACCAGGCCTTCCGTCTGGAGCTCGCGGTGGCGGCGACGGACGTAGTCCGCGGTCGTCTCGTCGAAGTAGGCGAGCACGTCCTGGATCACCCGCAGCGCCTCGCCCCGGCTCAGGGGAGAGGACCGCATCAGATGATCAACGAGTTCGTCGTGCACCCGGTAGATCCTCGGGTACCGGCGCCGGATTCGCAAGAATCCTGCCCGATTCCGGGCAACGGACTGTTGAATCTCTTATGGGGTGCTGTTCGTAGCCTGTCCATCCTGTGTCTTGCGCCACGTTGCTTGTGGAGACGATTTTCAGACGCCATGGACATTCCTCGTATGGGCGTACCCGATGAGCTCGCCGACCGCATGAGCATGGCCGAGCAGCACGAGTACCTCCGCGCCAAGTTCTCCCGGCGCTCCATGATCAGAGGCGGTGCCGTGACCCTCGGCGCCGTCACGGGCGGCTCGTTCGTCCTGGGCGGCACCGCCCAGGCCGCCGTCCCCACCCAGTCCTCCGCCCCCGCCACCCAGTACGTCGACGGCGCCTACGTGGCGCCGTTCGGCCGTCACCTGGCCTTCGGCAACGACGCCAGCACGGAGATGACGATCTCCTGGCAGGTCCCGGTCGCGGTCAAGAAGCCGTTCGTCCGCATCGGCACCCACGCCTCGCACCTCTCGGTCAAGATCGAAGCCGAGATCCGCACCCTCTACACCCCGGCCGGCATCGGCGCCAGCGGCGACCACACCCAGTACTACGTGCACGCCAAGCTGGCCAACCTCAAGCCGGGCCGGCAGTACTTCTACGGCGTCGGCCACGAGGGCTTCGACCCGGCCTCGCCGCAGTTCGCCAGCACCATAGGCACCTTCACCACCGCGCCCCGCAACAAGCAGCCGTTCACCTTCACGGCCTTCGGCGACCAGGGTGTCAGCTACCACGCCCTGGCCAACGACAGCCTGATCCTCGGCCAGAACCCCAGCTTCCACCTGCACGCCGGTGACATCGCCTACGGTGACCCGGCCGGCCAGGGCAAGTCCACCGACACCGGCTTCGACTCGCGCACCTGGGACCAGTTCCTGGCCCAGACCGAGTCGGTCGCCAAGTCCGTGCCGTGGATGGTGTCGTACGGCAACCACGACATGGAGGCCTGGTACTCGCCGAACGGCTACGGCGGCGAGGAGGCCCGCTTCACCCTGCCCGACAACGGGCCGGACAAGAACCACCTGCCGGGCGTCTACTCCTTCGTCCACGGCAACACGGCGATCATCTCGCTCGACCCGAACGACGTCTCCTTCGAGATCCCGGCGAACCTGGGCATCTCGGGCGGCACGCAGACCACGTGGTTCGAGGCGCAGCTGAAGAAGTTCCGCGCCTCCAAGGACATCGACTTCATCGTCGTGTTCTTCCACCACTGCGCCTACTGCACCTCCACGGCGCACGCCTCGGAGGGGGGCGTGCGACAGGAGTGGGTGCCGCTGTTCGAGAAGTACACGGTGGACCTGGTCATCAACGGCCACAACCACCAGTACGAGCGCACCGACGTCATCAAGGGCAACACCGTCGTCAAGAAGCTCCCGATCGGCGAGACGGCCTACTCCGAGACCGAGGGTGTCGTCTACGTCACCGCGGGCGCGGCCGGCCGCAGCCTCTACGCGTTCACCGCCCCGGACTCCTACGAGGGCCACCTGAACGAGGTCGACTCCGTCGCCTCCTTCATCAACACCAAGGACGGCAAGGTCAACGAGACCGTCACCTGGTCCCGGGTGCGCTACCTCAACTACTCCTTCCTGCGCGTCGACGTCGAGCCCGCCCCGCGCGGCCAGTACGCCAAGCTGAAGGTGTCGGGCATCGCCGAGACCGGCGACCGCATCGACCACTTCACCGTGGCGCGCAAGGCCAAGTAGGGCCCGGCGAGCGCAAGCAGTGAGGCCGTGCGCCGGAAGGCAGGGCGCAGGGCACCCGCAGGCGGTCCTCACAAGCGTTTGAGGACCGCCTGTTTGGCCCGCGTGAACTCCTCGTCGGTGAGCATCCCCACGCGGTGCAGCTCACCCAGTTCGCGCAGCCGGCGCAGCAGCGCGTCGTGGTCGTCCCCGGCCGGCGCGTCCGGCTCCCGGGACGCCTCCGCCGCGGCGGCCGCCGACGGATGCGGCAGCCGGGCCTGCACCGCCGCCGCGACCAGCGCCATCAGCGGATCGCGCCGGAACCCCCACAGCTCCACCGCGTTCGGGTCGTACTTGGCCCGCTCCCGGACCGGCGCGCCGGTCACCCGGAACCGCAGATGGCCGTTCTCGAGACCGGCGGACGGCTGCCACTCCACGCCGAGGATGTCCGCCAGGGCCAGCGTGCGCGGACCCGCGGCGGCCTTGGCGTCCTCCGTCTTCCAGTTCCACTCCAGGCGCACCCGCTCCCCGTCGAACGACGCCGTGCCGTCCCCGGCGGAGACCGACAGCGGCAGCGGCGGCCCCGGCAGCAGGTACTCGCCCACCGGCGTCCCCGGCACCCGCTCCAGGAGCAGCGCCTCCCGCACCTCGTCCGTGAGGTACTCGGCGACTCCGTACCGGTCCGGCTCGACGGTCAGCCGATAGGGGTCGTGGGGCTCGGCGAGGCGGCCCCCGGTGGCGTGCAGCAGCGGGTCGGCGCCGTCCCGCAGCCGCAGCCTCAGCCGCCCCTGCCTGCGGCCCTGCTCGAAGGAGATCCCCGCCAGCGCGCCCAGCGGGACGGCCAGTTCACCCAGGGCCCGGCGCAGCACCCCGACGTTCTTGTCCCGCCCGGGAGTCAGCCGCAGCACGGCGCCGTCGAAGACCCAAGTGCCGTCCTTCTGGATGATTTCCGCCACCCGGGGATTGTTCCACCGGAAGTGCGGGAGAGTGGTCTCGACCAATCCTGGTCGGTCTCGACCCCCGCTGAAGGGAGCGCATGTGCGAACGCACCGCAGAACGACTCCCCGAACCCCCCGTACGGGCCGCGTCCTCGGGTCCCTGCTGCTGGTCGCGGCGGCCGGTGCCGTCACGGCCGGCGCCGCCCCGGCGTCCTCCGCGACGGTGCCGACCCCGCTCGGCCGGGTCGTCCCGGCGCCCGCCTCGGTCGTCCCCGGCGGCACGCCGTACCGCATCACCCGCACCACCGCGATCCGCGTCGACGGCTCCGGGCCGGCCCACCGGGTCGCCGAGTACCTCGCGGACCTGCTGCGCCCGTCGACCGGCTACCGGCTGCCCGTGACCGCCCACGGCGCGGCGGGCATCCGGCTCGTCCTGTCCCACGGTCCGTTCGGCGCCGAGGGCTACCGGCTCGACAGCGGCCGCGACGGCGTCACCGTCACCGCCGCCGAGCCCGCCGGTCTCTTCCACGGCGTCCAGACCCTGCGCCAGCTCCTCCCGGCGGCCGTCGAGAAGGACACCGTGCAGCCCGGCCCGTGGCTGGTCGCGGGCGGCACCGTCACCGACCGCCCCCGCTACGCCTACCGGGGCGCGATGCTCGACGTCTCCCGGCACTTCTTCACCGTGGCCCAGGTCGAGCGCTACATCGACCAGCTGGCCCTCTACAAGATCAACGAGCTGCATCTGCACCTCAGCGACGACCAGGGCTGGCGCCTTGCGATCGACGCCTGGCCGCGCCTGGCGAGCTACGGCGGCTCGACCCAGGTCGGCGGTGGCAAGGGCGGTTTCTACACCAAGGCCGAGTACCGGGAGATCGTCCGGTACGCCGCCTCCCGCTACCTCGAAGTCGTCCCCGAGATCGACATGCCCGGCCACACCAACGCCGCCCTCGCCTCCTACGCCGGCCTCAACTGCGACGGCACGGCACCGCCGCTGTACACGGGCACGGAGGTCGGCTTCAGCTCGCTCTGCGTCGGCAAGGAGGCGACGTACGACTTCGTGGACGACGTCATCCGCGAACTGGCCGCCCTCACCCCCGGCCGCTACCTCCACATCGGCGGCGACGAGGCGCACTCCACCGGCCACGAGGACTACGTCGCGTTCATGGACCGGGTGCAGCCGGTCGTCGCGAAGTACGGCAAGACGGTGATCGGCTGGCACCAGCTGACCGGCGCCCACCCGGCGCCGGGGGCCCTGGCGCAGTACTGGGGCCTGGACGACACCAGTGCCGACGAGAAGGCCCAGGTCGTCAGGGCCGCCCAGCACGGCACCGGGCTGATCCTCTCGCCCGCCGACCGGGTGTACCTCGACATGAAGTACACCGAGGACACCCCGCTGGGCCAGGACTGGGCCGGACTGGTGGAGGTGAGGCGGTCGTACGACTGGGACCCGGGCACCTACCTGGCCGGCGCCCCCGCCTCGGCCGTCAGGGGCGTCGAGGCCCCGCTGTGGACCGAGACGATCGTCACGGACGCCGACATCGACTACATGGCCTTCCCGAGGCTGCCGGGCGTGGCGGAGCTGGGCTGGTCGCCGGCCGCCACCCACTCCTGGGAGGCCTACAAGGTGCGGCTCGCCGCCCAGGCCCCGCGATGGGACGCCCTCGGCATCCCCTACTACCGGTCTCCGCAGGTGCCCTGGCCCGCATCCCTGGGGTGACATGACCGGCGGGCTCCCCCGAGGACCGTACTCGGGGGAGCCCGCCGTCCCGGATCAGAACCCCGCGACGGGATTTTCCAGGGTTCCGACCAGCTGGAGGGCGCCCGACGGGTCCGCCAGGTCCACCATCTGCCGGTTGTCGCGCAGCTGGAGCCGGTTGAGGCAGGACAGCGCGAACTCGGGCGCGAACATGTCGTACCGGGCGAACCTGTCGGCGAGTTCGGGCGCCGACGCCTGGTACTCGCGGGTGACCTCGGCGACCGTCCGCCAGAAGTCGTCCTCGGCCAGGACCCCCTCGGCCGCGAGGTTCGCGGCGAGGAAGCGGAAGAAGCAGTCGAAGACGTCCGTGAAGATCGAGAGGAGCTTCTTCTCCTCCGGGACCTCCACCCGCAGCCGCTCCACCGCCGGCGGCAGCACCGCGTCCGGGTCCATGACCGCGATCTCCTCGGCGATGTCCTTGTAGACCGCCCGCCGTACGACCCCGTCCGCCAGGACCAGGATGACGTTCTCGCCGTGCGGCATGAACACCAGGTCGTAGGCGTAGAAGCTGTGCAGGAGCGGCGTGAAGTAGGCCCGGAGGTAGGCCCGCAGCCACTCCCGGGCCGGTAGCCCGCTCCGCTCGATCAGCGCGGCCGCGAAGGAGGCGCCCTCGTGGTCGACGTGCAGCAGGGAGGCCATGGTCGCGAGCGACTCGCCCTCCCGCAGGGACGGCACCGGGCTCTCCCGCCACAGCGCGGCCAGCATCTTCCGGTACGGCGAGTACCGGTCGGTCGCCTGCTCGTACTCCAGGTGCCGGTAGCCGACGGCCGCCCGCTCGCGGATGATCGACAGGCCGGTGGACCTGAGCACCGGGTCGTTGTCGACGAGCTGGGCCAGCCAGTCGTTGATGGCCGGGGTGGCCTCCATGTAGGCGGCCGAGAGACCCCGCATGAAGCCCATGTTGAGGACCGAGAGAGCGGTCTTGACGTAGTGCTTCTCCGGCTGCGAGCGGTTGAAGAAGGTCCGGATGGACTGCTGGGCCAGGTACCCGTCGTCGCCCTCGCCCAGGCAGACCAGGTACCCGCGGGCGACCTCGGCGGCGAAGGTGACGGTGAGCTTGTTCCACCACTGCCAGGGGTGCACCGGGATGAGCAGGTAGTCGGCAGGGTCCAGGCCCCGGTCGCGCAGCACGCCGTCGAAGCGCTCGACGGCCGCCTCGCCCAGCTCGTCCCGGACGAACGACTCGTACTCGATCCCCACCCCCGCCGTGAACGCGGCCCGCGACCGGTGGGCCGCCAGCCACACCAGCCGGACCGGGCTCGCGGTCTCGGGGGCGTACGCCAGGTACTCGTGGACGCCGAAGCCGAGCCGCCCGTTGTTGGCCACGAAGCAGGGGTGGCCCTCGGTCATCCCGGTCTCGATGTCCTGGAACCCGGCCCGGACGAGCTCGGCGACCGGGACCTGCGGCTTGGTGAGTTTGTAGCAGGTACCGGAGAGGGTGGAGGAGATCTCCTCCAGGTAGACCGGCAGGACCTCGTCGCTCAGCCCCAGGGACTTCTGCAGCTCGATGAAGAAGTCCAGGGCGGCGAGCGGGAGTCCGGCGCCGTCCCGGGTACGGGTGATGGACTCCGGATCCACCTGCCAGTGGTCCAGGGCGCGGCGCACGGCGGTGAAGCGGTAGCGGGTGAGCCCGTCGTCGCTGCGGACGACGTACGACTCCGGCGGCTCCCCGTCCCGTTCCGGGGTGATGAGGCGCTCGTGGGCGAACTCCGCGAGGGCCTTGCGTATGAGGAGCCGGTTGGCCTTCTCCCAGCGTTCGGGGGAGAGGTGGGCCACGGCGTCGGCGAGGGTCATACGGCGGCCACCGCCGTCTCGAACCGCTCCCGGGTGCAGAAGCTCAGCAACGCTCTTTTCTCCGGCTTCTGGATCTCCCGTACGGGCACGAACCCGACGGCCTCGTTCAGCGCCTGCACGGCCCTGTTGCCGACGTCCGGCTCGACGACGATCCGGCGGGTCGCCGGGTCCTCGAGGAGACGGGCCACCACGGCCGTGATGACGGCCCTGGTGAAGCCGTGCACGGGGGTGTCCGTGGCGGGGGTGAGGAAGTGCATCCCGACGTCGCCCGGTTCGGGCTCGTACAGCCCGGCCAGCTCCCGGTGCACCGGGTCGTAGTACTCCATGAGGAAGGCGGGCTCCCCGTCCTCGCCGAGGCCGAGCAGCGCGTGGTGGTGCTCGTCGGCCGCGATCTCCATGTACGCCCGCTCGACGTCCTCCGGTTTCGCGTCCTGCATCATCCAGTAGGCCGCCTTGGGGTGGGTGACCCAGCGGTGCACCAGCTCCGCGTCCTGGAGGGGGTCGAGGGCCCGGAAGGTGAAGGTCATCGTCATCGTGCTCATACGGCGAACTCCTGGAAGGCGATCGTCTTCTCCACCGGGTAGTACTCGGAGCCGAGCAGCTCGCGGATGATGTACGCGTTCCGGTAGGGGCCCATGCCCAGGTCGGGGCTGGTGATGCTGTGGGTGTGGACGCCGGCGTTCTGCAGGAAGACGCCCCGGCCGGTGACGTCGATCGCGTAGTTGCGGGCCACGTCGAAGTTGCCGTGCGCGTCGTAGCGCAGCCGGTCGCGGACGGGCTTCAGGAACTCCGGCTCCGTGTACCGGTAGCCGGTGGCCAGGACCAGGCCCTGGGTCTCGATCTCGTACTCCTTGCCCTGCTCCTCCTGGCGGAGGGAGAGGGTGTAGGTGCCGTTGTCGTAAGCGGCCGCGGTCAGGGCGGAGTTGGTCAGCAGCCTGGTCGGCACCGGGCCGCCGAGGTTCTTCTGGTAGAGCAGGTCGAAGATCTCGTTGATCAGGTCGCCGTCGATGCCCTTGAAGAGGCCCTTCTGCTCGGCGGTGAGCCGGTAGCGGGTCGCCTCGGGCAGGGCGTGGAAGTAGTCGACGTACTCCGGGCTGGTCATCTCCAGCGTCAGCTTGGTGTATTCGAGCGGGAAGAAGCGGGGGGAGCGGGTCACCCAGTTCAGGCGGTAGCCGTGGACGTCGATCTCGCTGAGCAGGTCGTAGTAGATCTCGGCCGCGGACTGGCCGCTGCCGACCAGCGTGATCGACTCCTTGGACTGGAGTTCCTGCTTGTGCCGCAGGTAGCGCGAGTTGTGGATGAAGTCGCCGCCCAGGTCCCGGCAGGCCTTGGGGATGTGCGGCGGGGTGCCGGTGCCGAGGACCAGGTGCCGGGCGCGGTACGTCTCGCCGGCCGCCGTCGTGACCAGGTAGTGCTCCGCCTCGTGGCGGACCTGCGTCACCGTGGTGTTGAAGCGGACGTTGGTCAGTCTGTTCGCCGCCCAGCGGCAGTAGTCGTCGTACTCGACCCGCAGCGGATAGAAGTTCTCGCGGATGTAGAACGGGTACAGCCGGCCCTTCTCCTTCAGGTAGTTGAGGAAGGAGTACGGCGAGGTGGGGTCGGCGAGGGTGACCAGGTCCGACATGAACGGGGTCTGGAGGTGGGCGCCGTCCAGGAACATGCCGGCGTGCCACTCGAAGTCGGGCTTCGAGTCGAGGAAGACGCCGTCGAGTCCGGCGATCGGCTCGGTGAGGCAGGCGAGGCCGAGGTTGAAGGGCCCGAGCCCGATCCCCACGAAGTCATAGGTCTCGGTCGGGTGTTCAGGACGCGCGGTCAAGGGACTCTCCCAGGTACTGCTCGGCGTGGCCGGCGATCAGGTCGAGGACGGCGGCGATGTCGGCCGTCGTGGTCTCGGGGTTGAGCAGGGTGAACTTCAGGTAGTGACGGCTGCCGACCTTGGTGCCCGCGACCACCGCGTCGCCGGAGGCGAACAGGGCCTTGCGGGCGTACAGGTTGGCGCGGTCGATCTCGGCCGGGTCGGTGACGGCCGCCGGGATGTAGCGGAAGACGAGGGTGGAGAGGGTCGGCTCGACGACGACGTCGTAGCGCGGGTCGGCCACGAGCAGCTTCCAGCCCTCCTGTGCCAGCGCGCAGACCTCGTCGAAGAGCTCGCCGATGCCGTCGGCGCCCATGGTGCGCAGGGTCATCCACAGCTTCAGGGCGTCGAAGCGGCGGGTGGTCTGGAGGGACTTGTCGACCTGGTTGGGGATGCGTTCGGTGACCATGCGGCGGGGGTTGAGGTAGTCCGCGTGGTATGTGACATGGCACAGGGTCGACCCGTCCCGGACCAGTACCGCGGACGAACTCACCGGCTGGAAGAAGGACTTGTGGTAGTCCACGGTGACAGAGTCGGCGCGCTCGATGCCGGCGAGCCGGTCCCGGTGCTGCAGGGAGGCGAGCAGCCCGCAGCCGTAGGCCGCGTCGACGTGCATCCACACGCCGTACTGCTCGCACAGCTCGGCGATCTCGGGGAGCGGGTCGATGGAGCCGAAGTCGGTGGTGCCGGCGGTGGCGACGACCGCCATGGGCACGAGGCCGTCGTCCTTGCACCGTTCCAGCTCGCGGGCGAGGGCGACGGTCTGCATCCGCTTGTCGGCGCCGACGGGGACGGAGACCACCGCGTCCGGGCCGAGGCCGAGCAGTTTCGCCGACTTCCGCACGCTGAAGTGGCTGACCTCGGAGGCGAAGATCCGCAGGTCGGCGAGGGATTCGGCCTTGGCCTCCTCGCGTGCGAGGAGCAGCGCCTGGAGGTTGGACTGGGTGCCGCCCGAGGTGAACACGCCGTCGGCCGCGGCACCGAAGCCGATGCGGGCGGTCGTCCAGTCGATCAGTTTCCGCTCGATGAGGGTGCCGCCGGCCGACTGGTCCCAGGTGTCCAGGGAGGAGTTGACGGCGGAGAGCACCGCCTCGCCGAGCACCGCCGGGATGACCACCGGGCAGTTGAGGTGGGCGAGGTAGCGGGGGTGGTGGAAGTAGACGGCGTCGCGGAGGTAGACGTCCTCCAGCTCGTCCAGGACCGCGGTGGTGTCGTGCAGCGGCCGGTCGAGGTCGATGCCGTCGATGCGGGGGGAGAGGGCGTCGACGGTGACACCCGTGAACGGACGTTCGGTGGTGGCGAGTCTGGCCGCCACCCGCTCTACTCCTTCGGTCACGGAGCGGCGGTACTGCTCCGCGGTGAGGTCATTGAGCAGGTGCGAGCGCATGAGGGGGTCCTCCGGGACGATCCGTGCGGGGGAGGGGAGCGATCGGCTCCACTTAGGTAAGGCTAACCTAACTAACGCGAGTGAAACGCTGCCCCTCCCGTGACAGCGGTCACGCCGGCGGCCGTGACCACCCACCCGCCTCGGACTACTCGCCGGCCGTCCGGAGTTGTTCCTCCGTCAGGCCCCGCCGCCAGTACCCGACGAAGGTGACCCGGCGCCGGTCGATCCCGCGCTCGCCGACGAGGTGCCGGCGCAGCTCCTTCACCCGCCCCGACTCCCCGGCGATCCAGGCGTACGGGCGGGCGTGGGAGGGGAGTTGCGCCGCCCGGACCTCCGCCAGGGCGTCGCGGCCGCCCACCAGCCAGGTGATCTCCGCGTCCGCCTCCGTCGCCACGTCCTGGACGTCCCCGGCGCACGGCACCTCCAGCCAGGCGCGCACGCGAGTGCCGGCGGGCAGCGATTCGAGGACGGCGGTCGCGGCGGGTACGGCGGTCTCGTCGCCCCACACCAGCACCAGGTCGGTGTCCTCGGGCGGCCGGAACCGGATCGCCCGGTTGTCGGCGACCGCCGGGCCGAGCAGCACCACCCGGTCCCCGGCGCCCGCCCGTGCCGCCCATCGGGACGCGGGTCCGGCGGGGGTGGCCGCCCCCGGCTCGATCCCGTGCAGCACGAAGTCGATGTCGATCTCGTCGGGGTCGCGGCGCAGTCCCCGCAGCGTGTACGAGCGCATCACGGCCCGTACGTCGTCCGGGAGTTCGCGCCACCCTTGCCACCAGTTGTCACCCAGTTCGATCGGCACGGCGGGCTCGGTGCGCCCCTCGGCCGGGAGGAACAGGGAGAGCGACTGGTCGCGTCCGTGGGAGTGGAAGTGGGCCAGATCGGCACCGGCGAAGGTGACCCGGACCAGAGACGGACCGAGCCGCCTCGTCCGTGCGACCTGGAGGGAGAAGAAACGGAACGGGGCGGCTACGGCCGTCGTCATATGAGCTCCTGAGAGTCAGGAAGTTGTACGAACTGTCGGGGCGGGTCAGCTGACCTTCTTCGCCGTCTCGATCGCCTTGGCGAGGTGCTCCACCATCGCGACGCACTTGTCGTACGAGAAGATCGGCTCGGGGGAGCGGGGGATGACCTGGCCGGCCTTGACCGCGGGGAGCTTCTTCCAGGTGGCCTGGGTGATGTCGGCGGGCTGGATGGTCGCCGTACGGTCGTCCATCATGATGATGTCGGCCTGGTACTTGTCGACGTTCTCCCAGCTCAGCGACTCGTACCAGCCACCGCTCGCCTTCAGCACGGACGCCGAAGGCTCGACGAAGTTCACGCCGAGGGCCTTGAAGTACTCCAGGTCCACGGAGAGGTTGGAGCCGGACACGTAGAAGATGCTCTGGGCGGCGGAACCGGCCAGCACCTTGATGTCGGGGTGCGCCTTGGCCGCGGCGCGCAGCCGGGCCGAGGCCTCCTCGAACCGCTTCTTCGCGTCGGTCGCCCTGCTCGCCGTCATGTCCGCGCCGAGCGACTCCGCAAGAGCCCAGACCCGCTGGAGCGGGACGGTCAGCTGGCGGTCGTAGGCCGAGATGCCGACGCTCGGGGCCAGCTTGGCGATCTTGTCCTTGGACTCCTCCGGGACGTACCAGAGGGTGCCGGCGCCGTCGAACATGGTGGTGATGAGAACGTCGGGGGCGAGTGCCGCGTACTTCTCGATGTTGAACTGGCCCCACTCGTTGCCGAGGACGGTCAGCTTGCTGATGTCCATGTCGCCGGCCTGGACGTCGGCCTTGCCGGCCTTGGTCTTCGTCGGGCCGAAGACGCCCTTGACGCTGACGCCGTAGTCGTACAGCGCGGCGGCGACGCCGACGAACGCGACGATGTTCGCCGGGACCTTGTCCAGCTTCACGGTCGTGCCCCGGTCGTCCTTGAACGTCCAGGGGCCGGACTTGGCGGCCGTGGTCTCCTTGTCGGAGGAGCCGCTTTTCGCGTCGTCGTCACCGCAGGCCGCGAGCGCGGCGCCGAGACCGAGGGCGCCGCCCGCGGCGAGGATGCCACGGCGGGTGAGGTGGGCTGCTCTGACGTTGGACATAGGTGTGGCTGCTTTCGGACGTGCGGAAACACCGCCGGACGGGATGAAGCTTAGGTTAGCCTAACCTCAGATCGTGTCCAGGTTCGGCCCCTGGTGCTCCGCCCGAGGCCGGCCCGCCCGTAGTCAACTCCCGGACAGACAGGTCTCCTTGGGCCATGCCGCTGCCCGGGGCCGGGAACTGCTGATAGACAGGGGCGATGGACGACGTGCAGCCGGATGCCTTTCGGGCGGGCCAGTCCGGGCTGATCGTGAGGGTCCCGGAGGCGGAGCCCGCGGTGGGGGCGTGGCGTGACCGCCTCGACCCCTCGGCCCGTGCCGGTGTCCCGGCCCATGTCACCGTACTCTTCCCGTTCCTCGACGCGAGGCTGGTCGACGGCGGTGTCCGCGCCGCGCTGGGCGACCTGCTCTCTCACCACCGGCCGTTCGAGGCCCGCTTCGACCACTGCGGCCGGTTCCCGGGAGTGCTGTATCTGGCCCCCGCCCCCGAACCGGCCACCCGCTTCAGGCGCCTCACGGAGGCGATCGTCGAACGGTGGCCGGAGAACCCGCCGTTCGGCGGCGCATTCGACGACATCGTTCCGCACCTCACCGTCGCCCAAGGCCAGGACGAGTCCGTCATGGCGAGGGCCGAGGCGGCCCTGCTGACCAGCCTCCCCCTCGTGACGCGCGTGTCGACGGTCGACCTGCTGGTCCACAACGGACGGCAATGGGAGCGGCAGGCCTCTTTCCCGCTGAGGTAGGCCATGGCGCAGTAGCCCGTCCTCGGGTCCGCTTGCCTGCGTGAGTGTCTGCAGCAGGCCTTGTACGCGCCGGCCGCCGAGTACACCACCATCGCGGCCTGGTCCTGCATCGACGCCCGCAACCTCGACCAGGCCCAGAAGTACCTGCACGAATCCGCGACCTACGCCGGCCTCTCCCAGGACGGCCCCACCGAGATGCGCGTGTGGGTCAACCTCTCCATGCTCGCCCACCAGCGTCACAACTGGCCCGAAGCACTCGCGGCCGCGCAAGCCGCGCAAGCTTCTTGTGCAGCCCGCCGGGACCCGTTCTTCGACTCGCCGGGGCGGCCGCGTCGCCCTCGCCTACGCGGCTCTCGGTGACGGGCGGGAGGGCCTGCGATCCCTCGGCTCCGCCCAGAGCACCTGCACCAAGGCGGCGGAGCGCGAACGTCCGCGCTGGACGGCCTTCTACGGCCAGGCCGAACTCGACCACCTCGCCGCCAGCGTGCAGTTCAACAGCGGACGCCCCGCTCACGCCGAGGCCATGGCGCACCGTGCACTGGCCACAATCCCGGGTCCCTTCCGGCGCAACAGCGCACTCGCAACCGCCCAACTCGCCCTCGCCCAACTCCACCAGGGCGACGCCGAGCAGGCCACGGCCACCGCCGCCGACGTCTTCACGATCACGGACGGCGCCCCCCTGCCCGGCCGCATGCGCACCCTCATCGGCGACTTCCACCGGGGCCTGTTCGTCCGGGCCTCCTCTCCGCGAGTTGCAACTTTCTCTACGGGGTCAAACTGGCTGCGCTCCGCTCCGCCGGGCGCGCCGTTCGCGGATGCCGGCGGGCAGTGGCGTGTGTGGGGTGCTGCCGTCCCGTCTGCCATCGGCCCAGGCGGAGCCGGGCAGACGCGATGAGAGCTGGGGTGAGTGGTGGTTGAGGAGGGAAGCGGGTGCGGCTTGACCTTGTGTAGTAGCGTTCCTTCGGGGGTGCCATGTCTGCGTGGATCATGTTGGGCTCCGGCTGCTTCGTCGTAGTCCTGGGCGTGTTGACCTTGACCGGTAGCCGGGCAATCGCAGCGTCTGCGCGGTCGCCCAGGGCTGGTTGGGGTCGGATAGCGATGGGTGGCGGCTTCGTCCTGGACGGCGGAGCCAAACTCCTCGGCTTCCCTTCCGGAGCGGGGATGGTTGTTTCCACCGTTGCCCTGGGGATCGTCGTGCTTGGCGCGGCGCTTCAGATATCGACTGGAGTGTTCACCAAGGCCCGTCATGCTGGCGACGGAAATTGAGCAGCACCTCTACGCCCTGGCCAGGACGACCGTCAAGCAAGCCACGGATGTCTGACACCAGCGGCTGACACCAGCAGCCGCGAACACGGTCGGATTCCGGCGTACTCCGGTCACCGGCGTCGAGCCGCTTTCCCAGCGAAGGGCAGGGTGCGGAAGGCGTCATGATCGACCTGATACGGATGAGGCCAGACCTCAAAACCAGATTCCTAGGCCGTCGCCCGCCGGACCTGGTAGTTCCAGCGTGTGAGCGACCGGACGACGGTCTCGGCGCCAATGGGGTTGGCGCTGTGCACGAAGACCGTTCCGATTCGGAAGGGCCGTCCATTGAAGGCGGCTTCTTCCATGAGGGTCAGCACGGGCAAGATGCTGTCGTCGCCGCCGAGGTCGTGGTCGAGCCAGAGTTCGTCGATGAAGGTGTCGCGGTGCTCTTGCAGGAGCTTGACACCTTCGCCGCTGGTGCGCGCGATCTGCGGGACCCAGGGCAGCGGCCGGAGGTCGTCAATGCCAAGGATGACGGGCGTCGGTGCGGGCGACTCTTCTTTCACTCGCCCATCATCACAGCACCGCCGCGGCGGGCCCAACAGCGAGAGGGATCCGGCCGACCTTCTTCACACCGACGTGGACCATGTGCCCGGGGCGGCGCGCGGTGATCTTCCGCGGCGCTCGGTTCGATTGGCCGTTCGGGGCGATGAACTTGCGGTGATTCAGCCCGAGCGCGAGCAGGTGCTGTGACATTATGCGGCGGCTGATCTTGACGCCCTCCGTCTGGAGCTCGAATGCGATCTGGGGCGCCGGCCATTTCTGGCTGCGCCGGAGGTCTTCGATCCGGGCCACGAGAGCGGCGTCTGCCGCGGTCCGGCTGGCGCCGCGGGGTGGAAGGGAGATCGTGCAGCCCATCTCACCGTGGCGGCGGTAGCGGTTGACCCACTTCGACGCGCAGGCGCGGGATATCCCAGTCTCCGCTGTGACGTGGGCGATCGGCCGCGTCTTGCGTCGCTCGACGAGTCGACGGCGTCCTCCGATGGATCAAGGTGCGTTGGCGTGCGTCACGAGAAGGCTCCTTGAGGCAGTGCAGAACGGGGTCGCGAACAGCGGTTCGCTACCCCGTTCTGCATGCAGGCCATCACTTGATCGTCGAAGCCGTTCCGTGTCACGAAGGTGCGGCGGTTGGGTAATGGTGAAGAAGTGTCAGGCGGTGAGGCGTGCGCCGCCGTCTGTTTCGATGATGGTTCCGGTGATGTTGGGGTTGGTGGCCAGCAGCACGATGGCTTCGGCGACATCCTGGGCGGTGGCTATCCGCTTGGTGGGCAGGGCGTCGGCGGCCTGGTTGAAGAACGCGGATCGGTCCTCGGCGGCGAGTCCGTCCCACCAGGGCGTGTCGACATACCCCGGCGAGACGGCGTTGACCCGGATCGGAGCCAGTTCGGCGGCGAGCGGTTGGACGAGCCCTTCGACGGCAGCGTTGAGCGAGCCGATCCCGGCTGTGCCGGGCAGGGCAGCCCTCGCCGTGACGGCTCCGACAAGGGTGATCGAGGCGTCCTCGCCGAGGTGAGCGAGTGAGGCCTGGAGTGCGGTGACGGTGGGCCAGTACTTCTCCTCGAACGCCTGCCGCAGGCCATCGAGCGGCAAGTCGCCGAGCGGGCCGGCGCCGCCCTTGCCGGCGAGGGTGATGACGAGGTGGCGGATCGGGGCGATCTTCGCCGCCAGCGCGGCGGCCGCCTCCGCGTCGGCGGCGTCGAGAACGTGCCCTTGGACGTCTCCGTCGATGGCCGCGGTTGCCCGGTTGAGCCGCTCCGTGTTTCGTCCGGCGATGTGGACCGCGTGTCCTCGGCCGGCGAGTTGTCGGGCGACCGCCAGGCCGACCCCTGACGTGCCGCCGATCACGAGTGCAGTGGTCATGCTCGCTCCTTATTTCGAGACGTTACGTCTCGCATGAGCGTAGCATCATTTCTAGACGTGGCGTCTCGATAATGGTTTAGGCTGGCACGCATGACCGGCGCTACGACACCCGCCCGCGGCCGCAGGCGAAGCGAGCAGACGAGGCTCGCGATCCTCACCGCGGCCTACGAACTCACGACCGAGGTCGGCTTCCCAGACCTCACCATCGAGGGCATTGCCGCCCGCGCCGGGGCAGGCAAGCAGACCGTGTACCGCTGGTGGCCCACAAAGGCGGATGTCCTGCTCGAAGCCCTGGCGCTCAAGGCAGATCTGAAGGTCTCAACCGCGGACCAGGGTTCATTCGACGCGGAGCTGGACACGTTCCTGCGTGACTCCGCCGCCCTGATGGCCTTCCCGGGAGCAGTCGCCGTCCTGCGCTCCTTGATGGCCGAGGCGCAGCGCGACGCAGACTTCAGACGCCGCTTCCAGGACGGCTTCCTGATCAAACGCAGGACCGCGCTCGAAACCGTCGTCGAGCGGGCCGCGGCCCGCGGTGACAAGCCCGCTCACCTCACGGCAGCCTTCGTCGCCGACCTGGTGTTCGGCCTGATCTGGTACCGGGTCCTCGCTACCGAACGCCTGCTCGGCCAAGACGACATCACCGTCATCCGACGACTGCTGAACGAACATACCGGCGAGGAGTAGCGCATGTCCGATCGCACCATCGTCATCGCTGGAGCAACCGACGGGCTGGGCCGTGCACTCAGCGGCGCCATGAACGTCATGACCCGCAACACCTAGTGACCGGGACATCGTCCGATCCTGCTGTACAGCGACGAAGTACAGCAAACCGGGCACCGTCATCGCCCCACACCATTCCCCAGGGCCTTCCTCGAGGCCCATATGAACTTCAATGACCGATCTCTGTAGAGCTACGGATCAGAACGTGGTGTCCTCGGTGCACGGGGCGCCGAGGGTGGTGTCGGACTTCGGGATCCAGAGCAGCGGTTGACTCGTGCGGCAGTAGTCGTCCGCTCCGTCTTCCCAGGGGAAGCGTCCGGCCTTGTCGGGCCAGAACAGCTGAGTGACGGGCAGTGGAGGGGTTTGGTAGAAGTCGATGCCGGCGCCGAAGAAATCCTGGTACCAGCTGGGGTGAACGGGCCGTACAGCAACGTTGTAGCCGTCCAGGACGTCGTCTCTGCGCTGGTCCGGCTCCAGGGGGAGGCCGTTTCGGATCCCGTCTCCGGCCGCATTCACCACCGGCATCCCGACGTCCGTCCGCAGGCCGAAGACGCAGACCTCCGGACTGCGCAGTGTGTGCCACAGCCCGATGGAGTAGGCCCAATCGGCGGGTGCATCGTCGCCGGCGCCAACGCCCATGACGTGCCAACCGAAGTCGGTGACGCTCCGGGCTGTTCGACCGTCACGCTCGTCCCAGGCCGGGCTGTCCCCCAGCCGTCCGAAGCCGATCGACAGCAGCCGATGACGACCAACGACGACCACCGGGCGCACGAGCTCATCGCTCCTGAGCAGCGAAGGCGGAGGTCACCCAGATCCCCGGCAAGACCCGGGGCAAGAGGAAGTAACGCACCGAGCGGTTGGAGCCTGTCGTTTGGATCAGGTTGTAGGACGGCGGCGAGCGCGGAGCCGGTGGAGGCCCTTTGTGGCGTAGACGGCGGTCAGGAGCGCGAGGCCGGCGAGGGCGAGCCAGAACCAGGAATCCGTCACTGCGAGACTCAGCAGCAGGCCGCCAAAGAGCAGCAGGGAGCCGATGACGTCCATCAGGTCAAGGCGCGCCTTGGAACGCACCGCCGAGTCTGTTCCGCGCAGTCGGCGAATGACGGGACCGAGGCCGAGGGCCTGCAAGACGGTCAGGCCGAGAGCGATCCAGACGGACCAGCCAGGTATGTCCACGGCGCGCACTGTAGCGCGGCCCCGGAACCCTTGAGTGTCTTACTGCGTGACAATACCGACGAACAACGGCGGATGAGCACGAACGTCTTCGGACCGTCAGCGCAGGTGAGGGCCGCACGAGGTCTCACCCCTGTCGTGGCGCGTCAGTCCAGCCAGACGAGTATTGCGCTGTCCGCCCTGGCGGCAGCCTCGAAGAACTGCGTGAGGTCGTCGTACCAGGGACGTCCCCACTCCAGTGAGCCGGGCTCACTCCATCCGAGGGGATACACCTCGGCGCTGGTCAGTTCAGCGGGGTCCACACCACTGATCAGCTGGGCATAGGTGGTAGCCCGCAAGGCTTCTGCCGCGAGCCGGACCCGCTCAGGCCGCAGGTACCTCGGAGGCCCGTACCCCCAGTCCTCGTCCTCGGCGAACGGCTCCTCACCGTGGATCACGTTCACGGGGAACTCGGCGCGCGCCAGCAGGAAGCGGAGCATGTCCCACGTCTTGTAGGTGCTGAAGTGACGCGCTTCGGCCGGCGCAGTCTCAGACTCCTCCTCGGCGTCCTGGACCTCCTCCACGAAGTCCAACGCCCAGTCGGGATCTTGGATCGCTCGGTCCAGCTCAGCAGCCGTGACCCGCAGGTACTCACCGATCATGCTCATGGCCGGAGACTAGGCGAGACCACTGACAACGACCCCGGCGCCCGTCTCACTTTCCGTCTCGTTCAGCACCGTTCACCGACGTTCAAGACCCCACCACCACAGTTGGAAAGCGTGTACCGGTGCTGACGCCGGCGTACGGGCCGCCCGGTGTTCTGCCCCACTGTCAGACTGGCGCTGTACGGTCCGCTCCATGGCTGAGAGACCTACGGCGAACTGGCGCTACTGCGTAGTCAAGGAATCCGAGGAGCTTGCCGCCGGCACCCTGGACCCTGAGTGCGCGTATATGGCGGGACTGTTCCCCGAAGAACTGCTCACGTCGACCGATGCTGTCCTCGACACCTTCGAGAGCGAGCTTCCTGGGCTGGGGGAGGCAGACGACGCGCAGATCTTCGGCGTCGTGGAGCGCGTCGTCCTGGACCTGAACGCCGTGAACGAAGCCCACAACGAGAGCGCCTATGAAACCGACGAGCGCGAGCAACTGTGCGAGTTCATCGACCAATCGCTCACCGAGCACGGCGTCGACATCGTCGCACTGACCGCCCGACATGGACTCGGCCGCTACCAGATCACGGACAAGTGGCGGAATTGGTAACGCCGCTCGCTGACGCTGCCCACTGACGATTGGCTTCTTGACACAGCACCGCTCCCGCACCACAGGCGCACCAGATCGAGGGGGGAACAGCGGGGACCACGGTGAAAGCGTCCAGACCCGACGGGACCGCACCGCGGCCGTTCGCCCAGGTCAGCGCGCGAGCGAGCGCAAATGCCCGCAGCTTCCCAAGCTGACGGCCCGGCGGCTCAGTACGGCCGCGGAATATCGTGCTCGGCCAACGCAGCCTCGTACCGCGTCAGCAGAGCATCCAGGCTCGCAAGAAGCAGGCCGGCGGACTCCCGCGCTTCATCCAGGTCGCCTCGTTCGCATGCTTCCACCACCTCGGACACGTCGCTGCGGAGGATGCGAAGGGAGTCACCCTGTACCAAGACCCCGGGGAACCGTCTGCCGGGCATGCGCACCACGGCGTCGTTGCCACCGTCTGTGAACAGTTCGGCCTCAATACGCTCCATCGGGCCATCCAACCTGACATCACCGTCTGACATCAACGACGGTGGACGCAGGCGGCCTTGAGCGATCATGCACGCCATAGTGGTAGGCGCGCGAGGGCAGCATGAGAAGTGCTCGATCGAACTCCCAAAGCCGTGCTCACCAGGCTCGGCCCTACCACGGGCGTGCCAAGCAGGGTGCCTCTCGTGAACACCTCTCCTGATCACGTCGACAGCAGAGAGGACCTGGCTGCTTTCGTCCGAGCCACGTGCCCTCCACCGCAGCCACACCGAGGAGGGCCACTCATGGGAGAACGCGGACCTCGCGAGTTTCCTGGAGGCGCTGGCAGCCTGGATAGACGACGCGGACGGTTGGTACGGCAACACCGGCCGCAATCTGCCCGCCAGCGGTGACTGGAACGGCGGGGACCAGGCCGCCAGTCAGTCAGGCCCTGCGCCCGCTCCGCCTCAGTTCTGCCAAGTAGCCGTCCACCGAGAGCCCAAGCTTTCCAAGCCGATGGCCGCAAGCCGTGAGTAAAGATCGCGTTGACGGCGCTCCCAGCCCCGCTCCAGGCATTGACCGGTCCGCCGCGCAGCCTGAGGATCATCCGCGTGACGCACACCGTCGATCTTGCCGGCCCCGCTTCGGCAGGTACTCCTCCCGGAACGGCTGGTGCCGTCTTCCTCGTCCTGGTGGGAGTCGGCCTGCTGTGCGGAGGGACTGTCATCGCCACCGACTACAAGAAAGGCGGCATCCCGCCTCTTTACGAAGGCGATGAGTACGCAGCGGAACAAGCCGGCCCGTATCCACGGCGGCCCTCCGGCGGGGCCGCAGCTCCTCAGGGTGATCGGGCTCTTCCAGGTCCTCGGCGGCACCGGCGTGGCTGCTCTCGGGGTCACTTCCTCAGCCGTTAGTCGGCACGGGTCCCCGATGCGGCTTGTCGGACGGGATCCCTCGGCCCTTCGAGGTCGCTCGGCAGGCTCTCGTTGTCCTCGACCATTCCGATGGCGAAGGGGAATGACTCCAGGAAATCCCGCCGCGCAGGGTCTTGCTCCGCTTCGGCCGGCACGAGCGGATCCCTGTGAGTCATGCGGGCAAATCAGCCGTGCCCTACGACACCGCCCCACGGCCGGTGCGTGTCCAACCGTGCGACCGGCCATGGACGGTCGCCAAGCAGGCGAAGGGAAGGTTGCGGGCCAGGACGCGGAGAATGGTCATGACCCCGCGGTGAGGCGGGGCGGAGTCAGAACCCTGTGCTGCCCAGCACCGTTCTCCGAGCTCACGTGCCCTGGCGGCCCCCGACCGGGAAGAGCATGCAGCTGCTGGTCGCATGGGCCAGCAACCGGTCCTCGGAGTCGCGGAGTTCGGCCTGGGCGAGGGCGGTGCGGCGGCCGCTGTTGAGGACGGTGCCGATGGCGCGGACCTTGCCGGTGTCGACGGTGATCGGGCGCAGGAACTTCAGGGTGAGGTCGATCGAGGTGTACCCGGTGCCCTGGGGCAGCACGGACTGCACCGCGCAGCCGGCCGCCGAGTCGAGGAGCGTGGCGTAGACGCCGCCGTGGACGCTGCCGATCGGGTTGTAGTGCTCCTCGCCCGGTACCAGCACGAAGACCGCCCGGCCGAATTCGGCCTCCTCCAGGGTGAAGCCCAGGGTGGCGGCGATCGGCGGGGCGGGCAGCCGCCCGGCCAGGATCTCGCGCAGGAAGTCGAGGCCGCTGTGGTGCGGGACGGCGCCCGCGGATATCGCGGGGTCCTCCCAGGCGAACGTACGTGACCTGGGCTCCTGCCCGGGGTCGAAGTCGAGCGTCAAGGCAACTCCTCGTAGTGGGTGGGCGCGGGCGCCGTGGTCGTCCCGCCGGGGGTCTCAGTCGCCGTCGGGGCCGGGTTCGGGTTCGGGTTCGGGTTCGGGGCGGTCCGGGCCGACTCGGATGAGACCCGGGCCCGCGTCGACGAACGATTCCCTGAGCCGTACGTCGTGGCCGTCGTCGCAGCGCAGCACCGCGTGCACCGGGGCACCGCAGTCCTTGTGGCGTACGACCAGCGGCGGCCCCTGTTCGTCCGTGGCCCAGGTGTCGCCCCACTGCCGCAACGCCGTGAGGACGGGCAGGAAGTCCCGGCCCTTCTCGGTCAGCTGGTAGGCGTGGCGGGTCCGCTGGCCGGGTTCCTGGTAGGGCACGCGTTCCAGGAGCCCGGCGGCGGTCAGCTCCTTCAGGCGCGCCGAGGCGGCGGGTTCGCCGATGCCCACGCGCCTGGCGAAGTCGTCGAACCGGCGGGTGCCCAGGAACGCCTCGCGCATGATCAGCAGCGCGGTCCTGGTGCCGGCGATCTCCAGGGTGCGGGCGACGGAGCAGTTGGCCATGGACCAGGCGTCGCGCTCCTGCAGCAGGTCCGTCATCTCTCCGTCCTCCGCATCTCTCCACTCCACCTGACTTGCCTCAGGTGAAGCCAGCCTATAGCGTCGCCGCTGACTTCTGCAATCGTAAGTCAGCTCGGTGCGTCGCGGCGCTGCCGCCCGCTGTTGATCCGCCGTACCGGCTTCAAGCTCCCGCTCACCGTGGGCCTCCTGCTCGGGGCCGCCGCCGCGGCCGGGTTCACCACCACGCTGGATCCGGCCACCTCCTACGGCCGGGTGTGGTGGCTGTACGTGCTCTTCGGTGCCGCGTCCGGGATGGTGGCCGCGCCGAGCACCGCCGCCGCCCTGGTCAGCGTCTCCCACGAACACGCCGGTATGGCCTCCGGAGCCGTCAACGCCTTCCGCCAGATCGGCTCCGTCACCGGCTCCGCCCTCCTCGGCGCCCTGCTCGCGAGCCGGCTCCAGTCCCGGCTGCCCGACCGGCTCGACGCCCATCACGTCCCCCGGGCGGCCTGGCCCGCCGTCGAGCACGCCGTCGCCACGGGCACCGGCGGCCACGGGACGACCCCGCCGAACGTGACCGCCGCGGTCGGCGACGCCTTCACCTCCGGCGTCCACATCGGCACGGCCGTCGTCGCCGCCGTGTTCCTGTGCGCGGCCGTGGCCTCGGCCCTGCTGATACGCAACCGGCCGCACCAGGTCACCGGCACCGCCACCGCCACCGCGGACTGACGGGCGACGCGGATACGCCGCGGGCGTGCTCCGGGCACCGAGGCCTGCCGGAGCACACCCGCCGCCGGCCGGCCTCAGCTCACCAGCCCCAACTCCCGCGCGATCAGCATCCGCTGCACCTCGCTCGTCCCCTCCCCGATCTCCAGGATCTTGGAGTCGCGCCACATGCGGGCCACCGGGTACTCGTTCATGAAGCCGTAGCCGCCGTGCACCTGGGTGGCGTCGCGGGCGTTGTCCACGGCGACGGTGGAGGAGTAGAGCTTGGCGAGGGCGGCCTCCTTCTTGAAGGGTTCGCCCGCGACCAGGCGGCTCGCCGCGTCGCGCCAGGCCAGACGGGCCGTGTGGGCCTTCATCTCCATGTCGGCGATCTTGAACTGGATGGCTTGGTTGGCGCCGATGGGCCTGCCGAAGGCGTGCCGCTCCTTCGCGTACTTCACCGACTCGTCCACGCAGCCCTGGGCCAGGCCGGTGGCGAGGGCCGCGATGGCGATGCGGCCCTCGTCGAGGATGCGGAGGAACTGGGCGTAGCCGCGGCCCTCCTCGCCGAGCAGGTTCGCCGCCGGGACCCGGACGTCCGCGAAGGACAGCTCGCGGGTGTCGGAGGCGTTCCAGCCGACCTTGGAGTAGGGGGCGGCGACCGTGAAGCCGGGGGTGCCGGACGGGACGATGATCGAGGAGATCAGCGGCTTGCCGTCGGGCTTGCGGCCGGTGACCGCGGTGACCGTCACCAGCCCCGTGATGTCCGTGCCCGAGTTGGTGATGAAGCACTTGCTGCCGTTGATCACCCACTCGCCGGTGGCCGGGTCGAGGCGGGCCGTGGTGCGGGTGGCGCCCGCGTCGCTGCCGCCGTCGGGCTCGGTGAGGCCGAACGCGCCCAGGAGCTCCCCGGCGCAGAGCCTCGGCAGCCACTCGCGCTTCTGCTCGTCGGTCCCGAAGAGGTGGATAGGCATGGCGCCCAGGGAGACCCCGGCCTCCAGGGTGATCGCCACCGAGGAGTCGACGCGGGCCAGCTCCTCCAGGGCGATGCCGAGGGCCAGGTAGTCGCCGCCCATGCCGCCGTACTCCTCGGGGAACGGCAGGCCGAACAGGCCCATGCGGCCCATCTCGCGGACGATCTCGTAGGGGAACTCGTGCCGCTCGTAGAAGTCGCCGATCTTCGGCGCCACGACGTCGTGCGCGAACTCCTCCACGGTACGGCGGAGTTCTTCCAGTTCGGGGGAGAGGCGGTGGTCCATGGTCGTCACTCCTGGTGGGAGAGGGCGCGGACGGTACGGGACGGGCTGGGTCGGCCCAGTTGTTCGGCCATCCACACGCTGGTGGCGGTGAGCTTGCCGAGATCTACTCCGGTCTCGATACCGAGGCCCCGGAGCATCCAGACCAGGTCCTCGGTGGCGAGGTTGCCGGTGGCGGACTTGGCGTACGGGCAGCCGCCGAGCCCGCCGGCGGACGCGTCGATCGTCGTCACGCCGTGTTCCAGGGCCGCGTAGGTGTTGGCGAGCGCCTGGCCGTAGGTGTCGTGGAAGTGCACGCCGATGACGTTCGTCGGCACGCCTTCCTCGTTGAGGAGGGACAACAACTCCAGTACGTGGCCGGGGGTCGCGACGCCGATCGTGTCGCCCAGGCTCAGCTCGTCGCAGCCCATGTCGCGCAGCGCCTTGCAGACCCGGACCACCTGGTGGAACGGCACGGCGCCCTCCCAGGGGTCGCCGAAGCACATCGACACGTAGCCGCGGACGTGCACGCCGGCGTCCTTCGCCTGCCGGACGACCGGGTCGAAGACGGCCAGCGACTCGTCGAGCGAGCGGTTGAGGTTGGCCTTGGCGAAGGACTCGGTGGCGCTGGCGAAGACGGCGACCCGGCGGGCGCCGAGGGCCAGGGCCCGGTCCAGGCCGCGCCGGTTGGGGACGAGCACGGGCAGGGCGACCCCCGGGAGATCGGCGAGCTGCGGGAACAGGTCCTCCGCGTCCGCCAGTTGGGGCACCCACTTCGGGTGCACGAAGCTGGTCGCCTCGATCGTCGTGAGGCCCGCGTCGGCCAGCCGGTGGACGAACTCGGCCTTCACCGACGTCGGTACGGCCGTCTTCTCGTTCTGCAGGCCGTCGCGGGCGCCGACCTCGTGGATCCGCACCCGGGCGGGCAGATCGGTGGCCGGTACGACCATGGGGAGGGCGCTCTCCGGGGTGGTCATGCCGTCTCCTCCTCGTGCGGGGCGATCACGGCCAGCACCTGGTCCATGGCGACCGTGGCGCCGGGCTTCACGTCGAGTTCGGCGACCGTGCCGGCGTGCGGGGCGGAGATGACGTGCTCCATCTTCATCGCCTCCACCACCAGCAGGCTCTGCCCTGCGGTGACCTCGTCGCCGACGGCGACCTTCACGACGGTCACCGTGCCGGGCATGGGCGCGGTGAGCGAGTCGGCGCCGGGGTGCGCGGTGCGGTTCAGCGAGGCGGCGACCGGGTCGTGGTCGCGGACCTGCCAGGCGTCACCGTCGCGGCCGAGCCAGTCGGCGGCGCGGTGGAAGGTGTGCCGGACGCCGTCCACGGTCACCGTCACGCGGTCGGCACTGACGGTGTGCCTGCCGCTCGGGGTGTACTCCACCGGGTCCTGCACCCGCAGGTGGAAGCCGACGGACCTGGGAGTACCGCCGAGGCGCCAGCCGCTGGGCACCGAGAAGGGGTCCGTCCAGCGCCCGTCCGCCGCGACCGGCCGCAGCGCCTCCAGCCGGACGGCCGCCGCCGCCTCGTACACCTCGTCGGGTACGTCGGTGGCGACCAGGCCGTCCACCACCCGCTCGACCAGTCCGGTGTCCAACTCGCCCGCCACCACGGCCGGATGGGCCAGGAGCCGGCGCAGGAACCCGGCGTTGGTCTGCACGCCGAGGGTGACCGTCTCCGCGAGCGCCCCGCGCAGCTTCCGGAGCGCGGTCTCCCGGTCCGGGCCGTACGCGATCACCTTGGACAGCATCGGGTCGTACAGGCTGCCGACCTCGGAGCCCTCGCTGAGCCCGGAGTCGGTACGGACGCCGTCCCCGCAGGGCTCGTTCAGCAGCAGCACCGTGCCGCCGGTGGGCAGGAAGCCGCGCGCCGGGTCCTCGGCGCAGATGCGGGCCTCGACCGCGTGCCCGGTCAGCCGGACGTCCTCCTGCGCGAACCCGAGCCGCTCCCCGGCCGCCACGCGCAGCTGCCACTCCACCAGGTCGAGCCCGGTGACGAGTTCGGTGACGGGATGCTCCACCTGGAGGCGGGTGTTCATCTCCATGAAGTAGTACGACGAAGGGTCGCCGCCCGGCACGATGAACTCCACCGTGCCCGCGCCCCGGTACCCGCACGAGCGCGCCGCCTGCACCGCGGCCTCGCCCATCGCCGCCCGCGTCGCCTCGTCGAGGAGCACGCTGGGCGCCTCCTCGATCACCTTCTGGTGGCGGCGCTGGAGCGAGCACTCGCGCTCGCCGAGGTGGACGACGTTGCCGTGGCCGTCGGCCAGGACCTGGATCTCGATGTGCCGGGGGCGGTCGATCCACCGCTCGACGAGGAGGGTGTCGTCGCCGAAGGAGGCGCGGGCCTCGCGGCGGGCGGCGGCGATCTCGTCGTCCAGGAGGGTCAGGTCCCGCACCAGCCGCATGCCCTTGCCGCCACCGCCGGCGGAGGGCTTGAGGAGCACCGGGGCGCCCAGGTCGCGGGCCGCATCGGCCAGTTCGGGGTCGCGGCCGCCGGGTACCACCGGCACCCCGGCCGCGGCCACCGTCTCCTTGGCGCGGATCTTGTCGCCCATCAGCGCGATCGCGTCCGCGGGCGGGCCGATGAAGACCAGCCCGGCCTCCTCGCAGGCCCGCGCGAAGGCCGCGTTCTCGGCGAGGAAGCCGTAGCCCGGGTGGACCGCCCGGGCACCGCTGACCGCGGCTGCCGCCAGCAGCCGCGGCACGGACAGATAGCTCTCGCCCGCCGGCGCCGGACCGATCCGGACCGCGGTGTCGGCCTCTCGGACGTGCCGGGCGTCCGCGTCGGCGTCGGAGTACACGGCCACCGAGCGGACGCCCAGCGAGCGGAGCGTACGGATGACCCGGACGGCGATCTCGCCCCGGTTGGCCACGAGTACGGTGTCGAACACGAGTCCCCTCCTCACATCCGGAAGACGCCGAACCGGGGTTCACCCAGCGGCGCGTTGCCACAGGCCGTCAGGGCCAGTCCCAGCACCTGCCGGGTGTCGAGGGGGTCGATGACCCCGTCGTCCCAGAGGCGCGCGGTCGCGTAGTAGGCGTTGCCCTGGCGCTCGTACTGGGCGCGGACGGGCGCCTTGAAGGCCTCCTCGTCCTCGGCGGCCCAGGACTCTCCCCGGGCCTCCAGCTGGTCCCGCTTGACGGTCGCCAGCACGGACGCGGCCTGCTCGCCGCCCATGACGGAGATCTTGGCGTTGGGCCACATCCACAGGAAGCGGGGGGAGTAGGCCCGGCCGCACATCGAGTAGTTCCCGGCGCCGTACGAACCGCCGACCACCACCGTCAGCTTCGGTACGCGCGTGCACGCCACCGCCGTGACCATCTTCGCGCCGTGCTTGGCGATGCCGCCGGCCTCGTAGTCCTTGCCGACCATGAAGCCGGAGATGTTCTGCAGGAAGACGAGCGGGATGCCGCGCTGGTCGCACAGCTCGATGAAGTGGGCGCCCTTCTGGGCGGACTCGGAGAAGAGGATGCCGTTGTTGGCGACGATGCCGACCGGGTGGCCGTGGATGCGGGCGAAGCCGGTGACGAGGGTCTGCCCGAACTCGGCCTTGAACTCGGCGAACCGGGAGCCGTCGACGACCCGGGCGATGATCTCGCGGACGTCGTAGGGGGTGCGGGAGTCGACGGGGACGGCGCCGTAGAGGCCGTAGGGGTCGACCTTCGGCTCGACGGCCGGGGTGACCTCCCAGGGCAGCGCGCGCCGGGCCGGGAGGGTGGCGGCGATGTTCCGGACGATCCTGAGCGCGTGCGCGTCGTCCTCGGCGAGGTGGTCGGTGACGCCGGAGACGCGGGAGTGCACCTCGCCGCCGCCCAGCTCCTCGGCCGTGACGACCTCGCCCGTGGCCGCCTTCACCAGCGGGGGGCCGCCGAGGAAGATCGTCCCCTGGTTGCGGACGATGACCGCCTCGTCGCTCATGGCCGGGACGTAGGCGCCGCCCGCCGTGCACGAACCGAGCACGGCCGCGATCTGGGGGATGCCCGCGCCCGACATCCGGGCCTGGTTGTAGAAGATCCGGCCGAAGTGGTCGCGGTCCGGGAAGACCTCGTCCTGCATGGGGAGGAAGGCACCGCCGGAGTCGACGAGGTACACGCAGGGCAGCCGGTTGTCGAGGGCCACCTCCTGCGCCCGCAGGTGCTTCTTCACGGTCATCGGGTAGTACGTGCCGCCCTTGACCGTGGCGTCGTTGGCGACGATCACGCACTCGCGGCCGCTGACCCGGCCGATCCCGGCGATCACGCCGGCCGCCGGGGCCGCCCCGTCGTACATCCCGTCGGCGGCCAGGGGGGCCAGCTCCAGGAACGGGGACCCCGGATCGAGCAGGGTGTCCACCCGGTCCCTGGGCAGCAGCTTGCCGCGCGCGGTGTGCCGGGCCCGTGCCTTCTCACCGCCGCCCAGCGCCGCCGCGGCGAGCTTGCCGCGCAGCTCCTCGACGAGGACGCGATGCGCCTCCTCGTTGGCCCGAAAGGCCTCCGACGCGGGGTCTGCCGCGCTCGTCAGCTCCGGTGCCTGGTCCATGCCGCGATCCCCTCACCTTGTTAATGAGCGTTAACGCATTGCCTTCAGGTTAACGACCGCTAACCTCCCTGTCTAGAATTGCCCTCATGGTCACGAGAACCGACGCCCCGACGCGCCGCGAGCAGATCCTCAAGGAGGCCGCCCGGCTCTTCGCCGAGCGCGGCTTCCACGGTGTCGGCGTGGACGAGATAGGGGCCGCGGTCGGCATCAGCGGGCCCGGTCTCTACCGGCACTTCGCGGGCAAGGACGCGATGCTCGCGGAGCTGCTGGTGGGGATCAGCGGGCAGTTGCTGACGGGGGCCAAGCGGCGCCTGGCGGAGGCCGACGGGGACACCGGGCCCGCGGCGGTCCTGGACTCCCTCATCGAGGGCCACATCGACTTCGCCCTCGACGACCGTCCACTGATCACCCTGCACGACCGGGAGCTGGACCGCTTGCGCGACAGCGACCGCAAGCTGGTGCGGCAGCTGCAGCGGCAGTACGTCGAACTGTGGGTGGAGGTGGTCCGCGGCGTCTACCCGGCACTCCCGGAGCCGGCCGCCCGCTCCGCGGTCCACTCCGTCTTCGGCCTCCTGAACTCCACCCCGCATCTGGGCCGACCGGGTTCCCTGCCGGGCCGCGGGGCGACGGCGGTCCTGCTGCACCGGATGGCGAGGGGCGCCTTCGGCGCGGCGGCGGGGGACTGAGGGCGCCTTTCCGCACGCACTCCGCCGCCGCCGCGCCAAAGGCACCCCCTGAATCCGCCACGACGGCGATCGGCCACGACGACGCCCCTCGGCGGCGCCGAACCTGCTTAGGTCCGGTTCGGCGCCGCCGGGCTACGCCGTCGTGGCCGATCGCCGTCGCGGCGGGATTCCTGGCGGGCGATCCCCGGAGGTCGCGACAGCGGGTTTTTTGGTGGGCGGAGGGTTGAGGGGTGCGGCGGGTTATTTGGCGGGCGGCGGGGTGAGGCATGCGGTGGGTCGAGAGGTGTGGCGGGGTGAGGCATGCGGTGGGTCGCGGGGGTGGCGGGGTCGAGAGGTGCGGCTGGTTGAGGGGTGTGGTGGGTCGCGGGGGTGGCGGGGTCGAGAGGTGCGGCTGGTTGAGGGGTGTGGTGGGTCGCGGCGGTGGCGGGGTCGAGAGGTGCGGCCGGTTGAGAGGTGTGGCGGGTCGCGGGGTGTGGCGGGTCACGGGGGGTGGCCGGTGAGAGGTATGACAGGGCGAGGCATGCGGTGGGTCGCGGGGGCGGTGGGTCGAGAGGTGCGGCCGGTTGAGGGGTGTGGCGGGTCGTGGGGTGTGGCGGGTCACGGGGGGTGGCCGGTGAGAGGTATGACAGGGCGAGGCATGCGGTGGGTCGCGGGGGCGGTGGGTCGGGAAGTGTGGCCGGTTGAGGGGTGGGGCGGGGTAAGGGGTGCGGTGCGCCGGATCGCTTCGGGGGTGGGGGCGTGACGAGCGTTACCCCCGTCGCTCCCCCCTTCGCCCTGGACCCGTCGGCCTACCCGCCGGTACCTTGGGGTCTGAGCAAGCGCTTAGACATGCCGAAGTCCGTGGAGGTGGCGGCCGTGCGCCGTACGTTGTTCGACGAGGATCACGAGGCGTTCCGGGAGACCATCCGCGCCTTCATCGAGGCCGAGGTCGTACCGGTGTACGACGAGTGGTTCGCCGCTGGCCAGGCCCCCCGTGACTTCTACTACAAGCTGGCCGAGCTCGGCGTCTTCGGCATCCGTGTCGACGAGGAGTACGGCGGCGCCGGCATCGACTCCTACAAGTTCGAGGCCGTCCTGTACGAGGAGACCGCCCGTGCGGGCGTCGCCTTCGGCGGCTCCGGCGTGCACGTGCTGCTCGGCCTGCCGTACATAAAGCTGCTGGCGACGGACGAGCAGAAGAAGCGGTACCTGCCGAAGTTCGTCTCCGGCGAGGAGATGTGGGCGATCGCGATGACCGAGCCGGGCACCGGCTCCGACCTCGCGGGCATGAAGACCACCGCCAAGCTCAGCGAGGACGGCACGCACTACGTCCTCAACGGCGCCAAGACCTTCATCACGGGCGGCGTGCACGCCGACCGGATGATCGTGTGCGCCCGGACCTCCGCGCCGACGAAGGAAGACCGCCGGCACGGGATCTCGCTCTTCGTGGTGGACACGAAGGCGGAGGGCTACTCGGTCGGGCGCAAGCTCGACAAGCTGGGGCTCAAGACCTCGGACACCGCCGAGCTGGCGTTCGTCGACGTCAAGGTCCCCGTCGAGGACCTCCTCGGCGAGGAGAACAAGGGCTTCTACTACCTCGGCCACAACCTCGCCTCCGAGCGCTGGGGCATCGCCTTCGGCGCCTACGCGCAGGCCAAGGCCGCCGTCCGGTTCGCCAAGCAGTACGTGCAGGAGCGCGTCGTCTTCGGCCAGCCCGTCGCCGCCTTCCAGAACACCAAGTTCGAGCTGGCCGCCTGCCAGGCCGAGGTGGACGCGGCCGAGGCCGTCGTCGACCGCGCCACGGAGGCTCTCGACGCCGGTGAGCTGACCCCGGCCGAGGCCGCCAGCGCCAAGCTGTTCACCACCGAGGTCGCGCACCGCGTGATCGACCGCTGCCTCCAGCTGCACGGCGGCTACGGCTTCATGAACGAGTACCCGATCGCCCGCCTGTACGCGGACAACCGCGTCAACCGCATCTACGGCGGCACCAGCGAGATCATGAAGACGATCATCGCGAAGGACATGGGCCTGTAAGGTCCCCGCAATTACCGGCCAGTAGAAAAGGTGCCATGAACCAGGCACTAAGTGATCTCCTCGACCTGCTCGACCTGGAGCAGATCGAGGAGAACATCTTCCGCGGCCAGTCCCGGTCCGCCGTCGTCCCGCGCGTCTTCGGCGGACAGGTCGCGGCCCAGGCGCTGGTCGCCGCCGGGCGTACCGTCCCGGCGGACCGGCACGCCCACTCCCTGCACGCGTACTTCCTGCGCCCCGGCGACCCGGGCGCGCCCATCGTCTACACCGTCGAGCGCATCCGCGACGGCCGCTCGTTCACCACCCGGCGCGCGGTCGCCGTCCAGCACGGCCGGCCGATCTTCGCCCTGTCGGCCTCCTTCCAGCTGGACGAGGACGGCCTGGAGCACCAGGCCCCGATGCCCGCCGCGCCCGACCCGGCGACCCTGCCCACCTCGGCGGACCGCTTCCGCGACTACGACCACCTCGACCCGGCGGTCGTGGAGAAGTTCATCGAGGCCCGCGAGGCGATCGACCTGCGCTACGTCGAGGAGCCGCCGTTCGGCAAGTACGGCGAGCCGCGCGAGCCGCACAGCCAGGTGTGGTTCCGCACCAACGGCAAGCTCGCCGACGACCCCCTGCTGCACGTCGTCCTCGCGACGTACGTCTCCGACATGACCCTGCTCGACTCCGTCCTGCTCGCACACGGCCGCGGCGGCTGGGCGGTCGGGGACGTGGTGGGCGCCTCGCTCGACCACGCCATGTGGTTCCACCGGCCGTTCCGCGCCGACGAGTGGCTGCTCTACGACCAGGAGTCGCCGTCCGCGCACGGCGGCCGCGGACTCGGCCAGGCCCGCATCTACACCCAGGACGGTTCACTCGCCATTTCCGTCATCCAGGAGGGTGTGGTCCGCGTTCCCAGGGCAGACTGACGGGCGTGACGGAAGCGGAGGCGAAGAACGGCGGCGGCGAGAGCACCTTCACGGTGGTCGTCGCCGCCGTCGCCAATCTCGGGATCGCGCTCGCCAAGGCGGTCGCCGGTGTCATCAGCGGCTCCAGCGCGATGCTCTCCGAGGCGGCGCACTCGGTCGCCGACACCGTCACCGAGCTGCTGCTGCTCACCGCCCTCAAGCGCAGCGGGAAGCCGGCCGACGAGGAGCACCCGCTGGGCTACGGCCCCGAGCGGTACATCTGGGCCATGCTCGCGGCCGTCGCCACCTTCGTCGGCGGCGCGGTCTTCTCCCTCTACGACGGCATCCACACCCTGGCCGTGGGCGAGAAGCCGGGCGACCCGCTGGTGTCGTACATCGTGCTCGCCATCGCCTTCGTGCTGGAGGGCCTCTCGCTGCGGACCGGGCTGCGGCAGGCGCGCGGGGAGGCGGCCCGTTTCAAGGCGCCGTTCAAGCTGTACCTCCGGCACACCCCCGACACCGCGGTGAAGGCCGTGGTGATGGAGGACTCGGCCGCGCTCGTCGGGCTGGTGCTCGCGGCCGGCGGCCTGCTCGGCGGCCAGCTCACCGGCTCCGGCGTCTGGGACGGCCTCGCCTCCCTCCTCATCGGCCTGCTCCTGCTGTACGTCGCCTGGGTGCTGGGCCGCTCCAACGCCGAGCTCCTCATCGGGCGGCCGCTGCCGAAGCCCGTGCGGGAGCGGATCCGGGCGGAGCTGCTGGAGTCCGAGCACATCGTCGCCGTACTGGAGCTGACCACGCTGGTGCAGGGCCCGGACGAGGCGCTGGTCGCCGCCAAGGTGGACTTCCGGGACGTGTCGACGGCGGCCGAGATCGAGTGGGCCTGCGAGCGGGCCGAGCAGCGGCTGCGGGCCGCGTTCCCCGCGATCGGCCGGGTGTATCTGGACCCCACTCCGGGGCCGGCCGTGGAGCCGGCCCCGAGCTCGGCCCCGGGTCCGGTTCCGGGTCGGTGAGCTGGGCCGATGACGGCCTGTGACCGCCCGAGGTGCCGTCGTCTTTATCCCGAATTAAGCTCTATGAGTGAAATGCCGCACAATGCATGTGCCGCATAGCGGACGTGCCGCGTAGCGGACGTAAGTCCGGCAGAAAGGTATTTCCCATGCGAGTACAGCGCGCGAGGCGTCTCGCTGCGATGTCCGCCGCCGGCCTGTTGCTGGCCGGTGGTGCCGCGATCGGCGCCGCGGGTACCGCCTCGGCGGCCCCCGCCTCCACTCACCAGAACGTCGTCGCCGGTGGCAGCTACGGCTGCAACAGCTTCCGGGGCGGCGGCTTCAACAACTGCCGCTACGGATACGGCGGCTACGGGTACGGGTACTACCCCACCACTGTCGCGGTCGTCCCCGTCGCGGTCGTCCCCGTCGTCGGCGTCGGCTACGGCGGCTTCGGTGGCGTCAGCGGGTTCGGCGGGCTCGGGTTCGGCGGACTCGGGTTCTGACCGACCAGCCACAGCAGACCAGGGATTCAGGGTCCCATTCAGGGTCTAGGGCCAGGCCACGATGTGCGGCTCCCACTGCCGGGGGCCGCACATCGGTCGGTCAGGCCAGCCCCGCCTCGGCCAGCAGATACGCGGTCATCGGGTCGTAGTACCGCGGGCTGAGCACATGGTCGTCGAGCGGTACGGCCACCTGGAGGGTGCCCTCCGACTCGGCGAGGAAGAGCGCCGGGTCGTTGCAGTCCGCGTACCCGACCGAGTCCAGGCCGACCTGCGCCGCGTAGCCGGCCCAGCCGTGGTCGGCGACGACCAGGTCGGGCTGCGGCCGCCCCTCGCGCTCCAGACCGCCCAGGATCGCCTTCATCGGCTCCCCGGAGTGGGTGTGCCACAGCGTCGCCCCGTGTTCGAGGACGGCCACGTCGGCGAACTGCATGACGTACCCCTCGTCCGTCTGCAGCCCGTCCGGGATGACCACGATCTCGCAGCCGGCTCCGCGCAGCGCGGCCGCGGTCGCCCGGTGCACGTCCAGCAGACCGCCCGGGTGGCCGGTCGCGAACAGCACCCGCTGCCGCCCCTCGGCCGCCTTGCGCAGCCGCGCCGCCAGCCGGTTCAGGCCGTCCACGGTCAGCTCGGGGTCGATGGTGTCCTGGCCGTACCGGTACTCGGGGTCGTCGTTCACCCCGACCCGCTCGGCCATCACGGCCAGCACGTCCTGCTCGTCGGTCCAGCGGTCGCCGAGTTCCAGTCCCAGCCACCAGTTGCGCTCGCCGTTGGCCAGCTTGCGGTAGTGGAGCAGGTTGTTCTCACGGGGGGTGGCGACATCGCCCGCGATACGGGTCTTCACAAGGTGCTCTACGAGCTCGGCGCGGCTGGGCGTCCCGGGTATCGGCATGGCTCCATTGTGAGGCAGGGCGTCGCGCGTCCGCCCTGCGTATCGCCCGCTGGGACGCGCGTCACTCACTCCTGGCGGAGGGCGAACCAGAGCTCCATCCGTACGTCCGGCTCGTCGAGTTCGGCACCGAGCAGTGCCGCGCACCGGGCGACGCGCTGCCGCACGGTGTTGCGGTGGACGGCGAGGGCGACCGCGGTGCGGTCCCAACTGCCGTGCAGGGAGAGCCAGGTGCGCAGCGTCTCGGTGAGGGCGGGGTGTTCGGCGAGCGGGGCGAGGAGGGCGCGGGCGTGAGCCTGTGCCTCTTCCTTCGGGACCAGTTCGGCCAGGCCGGGGTGGGTGCCGTGCCTCGACAGGGGGGCGCGGGTCGCGCGGGCGCGGGCGAGGGCGCGGGCCGCTTGCGCGGCGGCGGCCGGGAGCTGCTGTGCGGGTACGGGGGCGCTGACGCCGAGGGTCCAGCCGGGCTGGGGAGCGGGAGCCCGGTCGGCGGGGGTCAGGATTCGGACGATGTCCCCTCCGGGGTCGATGAGGGTCGAGCCCAGTGCGGCGCCCAGTGCGGTGGCGGCGAGGAGGTCGGGCGGGTGCGGGTGGGTGGGGGCTGGTCGCGCCCCGCGGCGGAGCCGCAGATCGACGGGGTCCCGCGCCCCTGAGGGGACGGGGTCGCGTCGGTCGTTCGGCGAGGCGTGTACGACGTACCAGTGGTCCCCTCTGCCCAGGAGCGGGGCCACCTCCTGTGCCGTGCCGCCCAGCAGGAGCCGTACGAGTGCCGAGGTGCGGGCCGCGCCCGAGCCGCTCTGCTGTTCGCCGGTGAGGAGGGTGAGCAGGACCGTGGCGACCGAGGCGATGGTGTGGTCGCCCGGTTCGCGGGACGGGGTGGCGACGCCGAGGACGAAGCCGGCGCCGAGGGTGTAGGCGGCGAGGTGGGTGCCGGCGGTGGCGTGGGTGGCGGAGGTGGGGGTGCCGGGGCCGGACGGTCGTACGACCTCCGCGAGCTCGGCCAGGGAGGCGGTCACCGGCGCCTCCGGCCGCCGGCCCGCGGACGCGAGCTCGGGGCCCTCCGGGCCGTACAGGGCCGTCCAGCCGCCGAGCCGCTGGGCCAGCTGCCGCAGGACCGACGGGACCGGGTCGGGGCGGGCCGCGGCGGCGGCCAGGCTCTGCTGGGCCTCCGTGACGCGGCGCAGTTCGGCCAGCCGGGCCTGCGCCAGCAGCTGCCAGACCGCGCGGGCGACGGCGGTGAAGGGGGTCTGCGGCGGGACCTCCAGGAGCGGGAGGCCGTAGGTGTCGCAGGCCTCGATCAGGGCGCGCGGGACCGTGTCGTGCACGGGGGCCAGCCCGAAGCCGAGGGCGGCGCCGCCCGCCGCGACGATCCGGGAGACGTAGTCGTCGAAGTAGGTGCCCGAGCCCGCCGCGTCCGGGATGTGCACCCCGGCCGTCAGCAGCAGCTCGCCGCCCAGCAGGTACGGGTACGGGTCGGCCATCTCCGAGGTGTGCGCCGCGTGGATGACGAGGGAGGGGTCGGACGGCCCGGCGATCCGGCGCAGGGCGAGGTCCTCGCGGGCCAGGAGGGCGGCGAGGGGCACGGGTGGCGTGGGCGGAAGCGCGGGGTCCGGCATGGTGTGCGTTTCCTCCGTCCCGTACGGCTCGAATGGATGAAACGTACACTTCGCAGCCGCTTTCCGGCCACCTAGTGTCGAGGCACGTCACCCCCCGGCGAGAACCCCAGCGAAGGAGGGCCCTGTGGCCGTCGACTACACCGTGATCGTCCTCTACCTCGCCGGCATGCTGGCCATGGGCTGGTGGGGCATGCGCCGGGCCAGGTCGAAGAGCGACTTCCTCGTCGCCGGGCGCCGGCTCGGGCCCGTCATGTACTCCGGCACCATGGCCGCGATCGTCCTCGGCGGCGCGTCCACCATCGGCGGCGTGGGACTGGGGTACCAGTACGGGCTCTCCGGTGCCTGGATGGTCTTCACCATCGGCCTGGGCCTGCTCGCCCTGTCTGTCTTCTTCTCGGCGCGGATCGCCCGCCTCAAGGTGTACACGGTCTCCGAGATGCTCGACCTGCGCTACGGCGGCCGGGCCGGGGTCATCTCCGGCGTCGTCATGTGGGCGTACACGCTCATGCTCGCCGTCACCTCGACCATCGCGTACGCCACGATCTTCGACGTCCTCTTCGACATGAACCGGACCGTCGCGATCGTCATCGGCGGCTCGATCGTGGTCGCCTACTCGACGCTCGGCGGCATGTGGTCGATCACCCTGACGGACATGGTCCAGTTCGTGGTGAAGACGATCGGCGTGCTGCTGCTCCTGCTGCCCATCGCGGTCGTGAAGGCGGGCGGCTTCGGCGAGATGAAGGCGAAGCTGCCCACGGCGTACTTCGACCCGCTGGGCATCGGCGGCGAGACGATCTTCACCTACGTGCTGATCTATACCTTCGGCATGCTCATCGGGCAGGACATCTGGCAGCGGGTCTTCACGGCGCGCGGCGACCGGACGGCGAAGTGGGGCGGCACGGTGGCCGGCACGTACTGCCTGGTCTATGCCCTCGCCGGGGCCGTGATCGGGACGGCGGCCAAGGTGCTGTACCCGAAGCTGGGCAGCCCGGACGACGCCTTCGCGACCATCGTCAAGGACGAACTCCCCGTCGGCGTCCGGGGGCTGGTGCTGGCCGCCGCGCTCGCCGCCGTGATGTCGACCTCCTCCGGCGCGCTGATCGCCTGCGCCACCGTCGCCAACAACGACATCTGGTCCCGGCTGCGGGGGCGGGGGCGGAACGCCGGCCATGACGAGGTGCGGGGCAACCGGGTCTTCATCCTGGTCATGGGGGTCGGGGTGATCGGCACGGCCATCGCCCTCAACGACGTGGTGGAGGCGCTGACCGTCGCCTACAACCTGCTCGTCGGCGGCCTGCTCGTCCCGATCCTCGGCGGACTGCTCTGGAAGCGCGGCACGGTCCAGGGCGCCCTCGCCGCCGTGACCGTCGGCGGCCTCGCGGTGATCGGCCTGATGGCGGGCTACGGCATCCTCGCCAACGAACCCGTCTACTACGGGCTGCTCTCCTCCCTCGTCGCGTACGTCGCCGTCTCCCTGGCGACCAGGCCGACCGACGCGGCCGTGCTGGCGAACTGGCGGGAGCGGCTCGCGGGCCGGGGGACTCCCGAACTCGTGTCCGAACCGGTCCCGGCCCACCAGTAGAGTCGTAGCCGGAAGCAGTGCATAGCGGTACGTACGCGACGAAGCGCAGGAAAGAAGGCAGCAGCCCATGAGCAGCAACGAGACGCCCCGCGGCCCCGTCGACTCCTCCCGCATCCCGCGGTACGCCGGTCCCGCGACCTTCGCCCGGCTGCCCCGCCTCGACGAGGTCGGCCGCACCGACGTCGCCGTGGTGGGCGTGCCGTTCGACTCGGGCGTCTCGTACCGGCCCGGCGCCCGCTTCGGCGGCAACGCCATCCGCGAGGCGTCCCGGCTGCTGCGCCCCTACAACCCCGCGCAGGACGCCTCCCCCTTCGCCCTCGCCCAGGTCGCGGACGGCGGTGACATAGCCGTCAACCCCTTCGACATCAACGAGGCCGTCGAGACGATCGAGGCCGCCGCCGACGACCTCCTCGGGACCGGCGCCCGCCTGATGACCCTGGGCGGCGACCACACCATCGCGCTCCCGCTGCTGCGCAGCGTCGCCAGGAGGCACGGTCCGGTCGCGCTCCTCCACTTCGACGCCCACCTCGACACCTGGGACACCTACTTCGGCGCCGAGTACACCCACGGCACCCCGTTCCGGCGGGCGGTCGAGGAGGGCATCCTGGACACCTCGGCCCTCTCGCACGTCGGCACCCGCGGCCCGCTCTACGGCAAGCAGGACCTCACCGACGACGAGAAGATGGGCTTCGGCATCGTGACCTCGGCGGACGTCTACCGCCGGGGCGCCGACGAGGTGGCCGACCAGCTCCGGCAGCGCATCGGCGACCGGCCGCTCTACATCTCGATCGACATCGACTGTCTGGACCCCGCACACGCCCCGGGCACCGGCACGCCCGAGGCGGGTGGTATGACGTCCAGGGAGCTGCTGGAGATCCTGCGCGGACTCTCCTCCTGCCACCTCGTCTCGGCGGACGTCGTCGAGGTGGCCCCCGCGTACGACCACGCCGAGATCACCTCGGTGGCGGCCTCGCACACGGCGTACGAACTGACCACGATCATGACCCGACAGATTGCCGAGGCGCGTTCGAAGTGACGCACGACCACGACCTGGTGCTCCGCCCGACCGAGGCGCAGACGGCCGCAGCCCTGAACCCGCCCGCCGGCCGCAACGGCGGAGACCTGGTCGTGGAGACCCTGGCCGGGCTCGGCGCGACCACCGTCTTCGGGCTGCCCGGCCAGCACGCCCTCGGCATGTTCGACGCCCTGCGCCGCTCCGCGCTGCGCTACGTCGGCCTGCGGGTGGAGAACAACGCGGGCTTCGCGGCCGACGCGTACGGCAGGATCACCGGCGAGGCGGCCCCGCTGCTCCTCTCCACCGGCCCCGGCGCGCTCACCTCGCTGGCCGCACTGCACGAGGCGGCCTCCGCCTCGGCGCCCGTCCTCGCGATCAGCAGCCAGATCCCCACCGCGGGCCTGGGCGGCGGCCGCCACGGCTACCTGCACGAACTCCCGGACCAGGCGGCCTCCTTCCGGGGCGTGGTGAAGTCGGTCCACACCGTCCGCACCCAGTCGCAGATCCCGTCCGCGCTCGCGGCCGCCTGGCAGTCGGCGCTGACCGCCCCGCACGGCCCGGTGTGGGTGGAGATCCCGCAGGACGTGCTCCTCGCGGAGACCGCGCTGCCCGTGGTGACGGCGGTGGACGCGACCCCCGACGAACTCCCCCCGCGCCCCGAACTGACCGCGGTGGCGGCCGACCTGCTCTCGCGCGCGGCCCGCCCGGCGATCATCGCGGGCGGCGGGGTGGTACGGGCGGACGCGTCCGGCAAGCTGCGGCAGCTGGCCGAGGCGCTGAACGCGCCCGTGGTGACCACCTTCGGCGGCAAGGGCGCCTTCCCCTGGCACCACCCCCTGTCCCTCCAGTCCTGGCTGGAGGACCGCCACACCACGGACTTCCTGGAGGACGCCGACGTCCTGCTGGTCGTCGGCTCGGGCCTCGGCGAACTCTCCTCCAACTACCACACGTTCAAGCCGCGCGGCCGGGTGGTCCAGATCGAGGCGGACCTCGGCAAACTGGAGTCCAACCACCCGGCCCTCGGCATCCACGCCGACGCCCGGCTCGCGCTCCAGGCCCTGCTGGAGACGGTGGTTCCGCGCGCGGACGACACGGCGGCCGACCGGGTACGCGCACTGCTGTCCCGGGTCTCCGACCGCATCGCCGCCCAGGAACTCACCCTGGAACAGGACGTGCTGGCATCGGTCCGCCGGGCCCTCCCCGCCGGCTCCCCGTCCTTCTGGGACATGACGATCCTGGCGTACTGGGCCTGGTCGGCCTTCGACGCGCAGGCCCCGAACCTCATGCACTCCGCCCAGGGCGCCGGCGGCCTCGGCTACGGCTTCCCGGCGGCCCTCGGCGCGGCCGCCGCCGACCCGAGCCGTCCGGTCCTGGCGGTCTCCGGCGACGGCGGTGCCCTCTACTCCATCGCCGAACTGGCGACCGCGAGGCAGCACGGCCTCCCGGTCACCTGGCTCATCGTCGACGACGGCGGCTACGGCATCCTCCGCGAGTACATGACCGGCGCCTTCGGCGAGCCCACGGCCACGGAACTGACCCGCCCCGACTACGTGGCCCTCGCCGAGTCCTTCGGCGTCCCGGGAATCCGCACGACCCCGGAGACCCTGGAGACGGACCTGGCGAAGGCCCTCGCCGCTCCCGGCCCGTCGGTGGTCGTACTCCCGGCCCTGCTGCGGATGTTCGCGCCGACGCACCTGCCGGACTAGAGGACTAGCAGGCCCCCGCCCCCACCCCGTCGATCCGCCCCCCGAAGTCGCCGCGGTACTGGGAGCGCCAGTCGCCGTTGAAGACGTCGCGCTTCTCGGTCGGGGACCAGTTGACGAAGCAGGCGCGGGTGGAGGCGACGAAGGAGCCGACGTTGTCGTGGAGGCCCGGCGGCATGTCGCGGTAGCCGCTGCGGGCCGTCCACTCCCAGTAGTCGCCGCCGAAGCCCTCGCCGCTCCAGAAGCAGACCGAGCCGTCGGGACAGGACGGGGCGGCGGCCGCGTGCGCGGAGGCGCTCTGGGCGGGGACGACGAGTGCGGTCAGGGCGAGGGCGGCGGCGAGGGACCAGGTGCGCAGCTTCACGGGACTCTCCGGAAAAGGGAGTTGGGAGGCCCCCGGCGTGACTGCCGGGGGCCTCCCCATGCTCGGGCGCGATCACCGGGACACGCCCGAGTTCAAGATCGACTTCACCTCTGTGGGGGAAGTAGTAGGACTGGCCCCGACGGCGCCTACCAGATCGCGTCGACCCACTCCGGGTGGTCGATGAACGGGTTCCGGTTGTGCTGGTAGGTGCTGTAGATGACGTCGTTGCGGTTCTCCTCGAAGGAGTCCGGCGGGTCCTCGTCGTTCCACTGCTTGAGGACGGACAGCTTGCCGATGTACGGGTTCGAGCCGTTGCCGACCTTGTCGTCGGGCTCCAGGTTCGCGAACCCGTCGTCGCCCTCGTAGCGGACGGCCATGTAGAGGATCATGCGGGCCACGTCGCCCTTGACCGCGTCGCGCGGCTCGAAGGAGTCCGAGTCGACCTTGCTGCCGCCGCTGTTGGTGAAGGTCGAGCCGCCCTCGTCGAAGTCGAGGTTGCCGCGCTTGCCGTTGACCGCCACGTCCTCGGGGCGGATGTGGTGCAGATCCGTGCCGGGGCCGGTGGACGTGGTGAGGTCGCCGTGCGAGATCGCCCACACGTGCTCGCGGTTCCAGTCGCCGCTGTCCCCGCCGTTGAGGGACTTGCTGCGCGAGATGCCCGAGTACAGCAGGATCACGTTGCTGCTGTTGTTCGGGTCCTGGTCGGTCTTCTTCAGGGCGTCCCACAGGGCCGAGTACGACAGCTTGGTGACGTTCGCGCTGATGATCGTGTGCAGGGACGACTTGAGGCTCGTCCCCGTCTTGCCGATCGCGTTCTTGTAGTACGTCGAGTCGTACGCGGTGGTCGTGGCGGCGGCCGGGGTCGCCGTGAGCGCGGGGGCGGTGAGGCCCACCAGGACGGCGGCGGTCGTCAGGGCCACCGACTTCCAGCGCCGGATGTGTGTCGCCAGCATAAAGAGTTTCCCATCTACGCGGGTTGACGAGGCGGCAAGAGGAGGGTGACATGAACATGAGGACGTGTAGGTGAACGGGACGTAAAAAGAGGCCCCCGACCATGCGGTCGGGGGCCTCGGTACTGCCGGTGCGTCAGCTGACGTCCGACGGGTCCAGCCGGTAGAGCGTGGAGGTGGTGCTCTGCGAGGTGGAGGACGAGGAAGAGGACGAGGAGGACGAGGAGCCGGAGCTCGAACCGGAGCTGCTCGTCGTGCTCTTGCTGTACTCGCTCTCCTTCACCGCCGTGCCGTTCTTCTCCACCCAGGCGGTCACCTGCGAGCTGAGGGTGTTGTTGCCGCCCATGCCCATGCCGCCGCTGCCGACCTGGATGTAGTGCAGCTTGCCCGCCTTCACCAGTTCCTTCAGCTTGGCGACGGTCATCGCGTTGTCGGATCCGGTGAAGCCCCACATCGAGATGACGGGCTCGTTCGAGCTCAGCTCGATCTGCGACGCGGACTGCGAGTTGGAGAC
Organism: Streptomyces sp. NPDC090499; assembly: GCF_044769305.1. Taxonomy (NCBI): domain Bacteria; kingdom Bacillati; phylum Actinomycetota; class Actinomycetes; order Kitasatosporales; family Streptomycetaceae; genus Streptomyces; species Streptomyces sp. NPDC090499. Next base: position 1,643,866 of record NZ_JBIVXP010000001.1, on the reverse strand, counting down.
GGCCAGCAGCCAGGTGGCGCCGTCCATGTGCTTCTTGAGGTAGGCGATCAGGTCGCTGCTCACGCTGCCGCCCATGCCGCCCCCGCCGAAGCCGCCGCCGCCCGCACGGCCGGTGCCGAGCCCGCCGCGCTCACCGTCGCCGGTACCGGTACCCGTGCCGCCGGGCGCCTCGCCGCCGCCGAAGCCGCCGCTCGGCAGTTCGCCGGTGCCGCCGCCGGGCGTCGTCTGACCGTTGCCGCCACCGGGGAAGCCGCCGCCCGAACCGCCGCCCGGCGCCTCGCCGTTCGCGCCGCCCGGGAAGCCGCCGCCGGCCTCGGCGTTCTGCCCGCCCTGGCCGCCCTGCTGGGTGCCGCCCGGCATCTCGCCGCCGCCCGGGAAGCCGCCCCGGTTGCCGCCGCCACCGCCCGGCCCGCCGCCGAAGCCGCTGCCCGTCGAGGGGCCCGCGGTCGGGTTCGTGCCGCCGCGCATGCCGCCGCCGCTGCCGCTGCCGAACGGCAGGGTCGCCGCGTACGCCGTCGGACCCGCGAGTGCCGCGATCACGGCCGCCGCCAGGGAGGCCGCCAGCAGCCGGGCCTTGTTCCCGGACCGGAAGAGGATCATGCCCACGATGCCGGCCACGGTCAGCACGCCGATCGCCGGCCACAGCCAGGTGTTCCAGCCGGAGGCGCGGCGCAGCAGCACGATCGCCCAGATGCCGGTGACGCCGAAGGCGGCCGGGAGGACCCAGACCCACCGCTTGTCGGTGCGGAACGCCTGCAGCAGCATCACGCCACCGCCGCCGCACAGCACCGCGATGCCGGGGGCGAGCGCGGTCGTGTAGTACGGGTGCATGGTGCCCTGCGCGGTCGCGAAGATCACGTAGTGCAGCAGGGTCCAGCCGCCCCACAGGACCAGCGCCATCCGCCTCAGGTCGGTGCGCGGGGCGCGGCCGCACAGCACCAGGCCGCCGACGAGTGCGATGCCCGCGAAGGGGAGCAGCCAGGAGATCTGGCCGCCGAGGATGTCGTTGAACATCCGGCCGAGGCCCGCGGAGCCGGAGAAGCCGCCGCCTCCGCCGCCTCCGCCCCCGCCGTTGCCCTCGCCGCCGAAGACGCGGCCGAGACCGTCGTACCCCATGATCAGGTCCCAGGCGGAACCGTCCGTGGAGCCGCCGATGTACGGCCGGTCGGAGGCCGGGACCAGGGAGACGGCGACCGCCCACCAGAAGCTGGAGACGGCCAGCACGACCGCTGCAAGGGCCAGGTTGACGGCGCGCTTCGCCCAGGTGGCCTTCGACGCGTAGAGGTAGAGCGCGAAGACGGCCGGGAGCGCGATCCAGCCCGCGAGCAGCTTGGTGTTGAAGGCGAGGCCGAAGCACGCCGCCGAGCCGAGCAGCGGGAGGAGCCTCTCGTCACGGGTGGCGCGGAACGCGAGCGCCGCGCCCGACACCATGAGGAAGACGAGGATGGTGTCCGGGTTGTTGTCGCGGTTGATGGCGACGGTGATCGGGGTCAGCGCCAGCACCAGCGCGGCGACGGTCGCCGCCCCGTGCCCCCACACCCGCTTCACGGTGGAGTGCAGGATCCAGATCGTGGCGAGCGCGACCACGACCTCGGGCGCCATCATCTGCCAGGTGCCGAAGCCGAAGATCCGGCAGGACAGGCCCATGACCATGAGCGCGAACGGCGGTTTGTCGACGGTCAGGAAGTTGCCGGGGTCCAGCGAACCGAAGAACCAGGCCTTCCAGCTCTTCGTACCGGCCCAGATGGCACCGCTGTAGAAGGTGTTCATGTCGGAACCGGAGAGGTTCCAGGAGTAGAGCACCGCCGCCAGGACCAGGATCGCGATCAACGCGGGGAGCGACCAGCGTGGCGCCTTGTCCGGCTGGGGAGCCGCGGGGGCGGGCGTGGGGGACGCCGTGGGCGGGCCCCAGTCGGGGGACACGGGCGTGTGGGGGACGGGATCGGTGGCAGATGTCACCATCCCACCATGCAGACGGCCGATGGGCGCGGGCTGTGCCGATCCTGGGCGCAGGCTGTGGGTGGATGAGATGTCGGTAAGAGGGCGGCCGGTGCGGCCGCCCTCCACCAGGGGTCAGTGCACCCGGACCGACAGCCGGTAGAACCGTGTCGTCTGGGCCGCGTTCTGGTTGTCGTCGCTGACCAGGAGGACCTTGTACGCGCCCTTGGCGCGGCCGGTGACGACCATGCCCTCGATGTTGTCGAGGAGCGGGTTGGGCTGCGGCTGCTTGGCCGTGGCGCCGAGGGCCGGGCAGCTCGCGATGTCCGTCAGCAGGGTCTTCCTGACCAGGCGGACGCCGGCCTGCCCGGTGAGGTTCTCGATGCCGCTGGTGTCCGTGGCGTGCCGCGGGTCGGCGAGGAAGAGGCGGACGGTGTTGCCGACGCCAGCGGTGAAGCCGCGCTCCAGGACCAGGAGCCGGCCGTCGGGGAGCGCCTGCACCTCGGGGACGCCGAGGATCGGGTCGTCGGTGTGGTAGGCGTACTGGGCGGACAGCCTGAAGTGGTCGCCCTTGGTGCGCGTCCAGGTCTGGAAGCGGACGATCCCGGCGGTGTCGCCGGAGATCGCGTACTCCATCGACGCCAGCAGGGTGCGGCCGCCGTTGAGGAGGGTCAGGCCCTCGAAGGTCTGGTTGGAGGTGGCCCGCCCGGCCGGCGAGACGAGCAGCGAGGACGGTACGGGCAGGCGGTCCAGGATCTTGCCGTCCGCCGAGTAGCGGCGGATGGACGGCTCGGTCTCGGAGGTGATCAGGCGGGTGCCGTCCCGGTCCACGACCAGGCCCTCGGAGTCGAGCGCCGCGCCGTTCTCGTCGGCGAGCCCGACGACCTTCTTCGGCGCGAGGGTCTTCGCGTCCAGGTCGAAGAGGTAGGACCGGTCGGCGAGGGCGGCCAGGGAGCCGTCCTTGTCCACGGCGAGCGCGGAGAGGTTGCCGACGAAGTACCCGCCGAAGGTCGTCTTGTCGAGGGCGTCGGAGAAGCCGTCGAGGGAGACCGAGGACGAACACGCGTGGGCGGAGGCGGTGTTGGCCGCGCCGGTGGCGGGCGCGACGGCGTTGGCGGACCCGGCGGCGGACAGACAGGTGGCCGCCGCCAGGCCGGCGGTGACGGTGGCGAGTACGGTTCGCAGGCGCATGGCGGTCACCGTAGGGGGAACCGGTGACGGGGTGGAGACCGCCCCGTGAAGGAAAGGGTCGGTTTCCGGCCGCCGGGACCGCACTTCGGTACGCGAACCGCCGCCGCGCCTCAGGAGGCCGCGAGGTCCTTGTGGACGACCTTCGCGACGGCCTGGATGGTGTTGATGCCGTAGCTCATGGTGCTGTTGTCCTGGGTCAGCACGGTCATCTGGTAGTCGTGGCCGCCGCCGGTGAACGTGCCGAGGCTGTGCACCCGCCAGCCGTGCGTGGCGCGCTGCAGCCAGCCGTTCTTGACGTGCACGGCGACACCGGACGGGGCGCCGTACGGAGTGCCCCACCGCTGGGACGAGATGACCTGCCCCATCAGCTTCAGGATGTAGGCCCGCGAATTGTCGCTGAGCACGGTGTTCTTGGCGGTGACGAGCGCGAGCAGCCGCTGCTCGTCGTGGACGTCGATCTGGGTCAGGCCCCAGTAGCCGTTGGCACCCGGGGTGGTCTGCGTCATCCCGGCGGCGCTCAGGAAGCCCTTGATCTTCGTCAGGCCGAGCTGCTTCCACAGCTTGGTGGTCGCGTCGTTGTCCGACTTGGTGATCATGGCCTTGGCGAGCGTCTGCTCGGTGGTGGTCAGATACCGGTTGTGCTTCTTCGCGTCCCACAGCAGCGTGGCGAGGACGGTCACCTTGACCGTGCTGGCCGAGTCGTAGTGCGTGGTGGAGCGCAGGGTGCAGGTCGTCTTCGTCGAACGGTCGTACAGGCCGATGGCGATCGTCCCCTTGCGGTTCGCGATGGCCGTGGTGATGTCCTTCTTCAGCTTCGTGGCGAGCGCCGCCTTGGTCGACGTGCAGCTGACGGCGGGCGCGGCGGCCGAGGCGGGCGCGGCGGCGGCCACACCGGCTATCAGAAACCCGGTGCCGAGCGCGGTGGCGACCAGCCCTCTCCTTCGTCTGTGAGTCATACCCCCGTTGACACACGGATTCGCACGAATGGTTGTACGAACGGTCAGGGCTTTAGGCAACCGTCACCTGGGCCGCCCTCCGGGCGGTCACCGTCGGGCACCCGGACGTGGCCGGTCGGCCGGATTGCCGGTGCTGGACTCAGAGATCGAGGACGACCTCCGTGGCCGGTGTCGAGCAGCAGATCAACGCCGTGCCGGGCTCGGGGAGTTCGAGGGGCGGGGTGGTGTAGGTGACGTCGCCGGTCACCACGGGGGTCACGCAGGTGTGGCAGACGCCGGTGCGGCAGGACCAGCGGGTGGGGACGTCGCAGGCCTCGGCGAGTTCGAGGAGCGAGGCGTGGGCGGGTGACCAGGGGGTGGTGATGCCGCTGCGGGTGAAGGTGACCAGGGGGCCGGTGCCCGGCGGGCCGGGTGGCCGGTGCGGGCGTGCCGGGACGGTGGGGGTGACACCGGGGTTGACGGCGCCGAGCGCGCCGAACCGTTCCGTGCGGATCCGCTCGGGGCGCAGGCCGAGCTCGCGCAGGTGACCGGAGAGGTCGTCCATGAACGCGGTCGGTCCGCAGAGGTAGGCGTCGGCGTCGGCGGGGACGCCCAGCGCGGTGAGCGAGGCGGCGGTCGGGCGGCCCCGGGTGACGCGGTCGTCGCCGGCCGGCGGTGTCCCCGAGGTGTAGTGGATGTGCTCGCGGGCGTGCGGGAGACGCGCCAGCAGGGCGTGGGCCTCGTCCGCGAAGGCGTGGTGGGCGCGGTCGCGGGCGGTGTGGATCCACCAGACGGGGCGTGGGTCCCGTACGGCTGCCAGCCGGTGCAGCATGGCGAGCACGGGTGTGACACCGATGCCCGCCGAGAGGAGGACGACCGGACCGGTGCCCTCGTCGAGCACGAACGTGCCGCGCGGACCGGCGACGTCCACGAGGTCCCCGGTGCGCAGCCGGGCGTGGATGTAGCCGCTGACCTTCCCGTGCGGCTCGTGCTTGACGCTGATGCGGTAGGCGTCGGCGGTGGGCGCGCAGGACAGGGAGTAGCTGCGTACGGTGCGGGCGGTGCCGTCGACGGCGAGGCGCAGGGAGAGGTACTGGCCGGGACGGGCCGCGGGCGGCGGGGTGCCGTCGGCGGTGGCGAGGTGGACCGAGGAGACGTCGGGGGTCTCGGGGACGATGCGGGCCACCCGCATGGGTCTGAAGCCCGGCGGCCCCGGCTCGGGAGCGTCCGGCCGACCGGCCTGCCCGGCGGCGGCGAGTTCACGGAAGGACTGCTGCCATCCCGGACTGAGGGCGGGGATGCGCAGGGCGGCGCGCAGCTTCGCGGGGTCGCGGCCGGGCAGGTAGAGCAGCGCGTCGGTGTCGGCCACGCTGAGTTCCTCCGGGCCCCGGCGGGTACGGGTGATCCCGTCACCGGCCCGGACCCGGCCCTCGGTGATCACCCGCAGGTAGAAGCCCGGACGGCGGTGGGCGACCAGGAGCGAGGCCATGGCGGGTTCGCCCAGGCGCATGCCGACGCGGTAGCAGGTGACGCGGGGTTGGGTCACCTCGAACTCGGCCTCGCCGATGCGGTACCGGTCGCCGATGCACACCTCGTCGTCGGGCAGGCCGTCGACGGTGAAGTTCTCCCCGAACATCCCGAACGCGAGGTCGTCGCGGCCGAGCTGCCTGCGCCAGTACCGGTACGACTCCAGCTGGTAGACGAGGACGGCCCGGATCTCACCGCCGTGCCCGGCCAGGTCGCCCTGGCCGTCCCCCTCGACGTTCAGCCGGTGCACCATGCGGCGGCCGGGCACCGGCGACTTCCAGGCTCCGGTGCGGACGGTCCTGCCCTGCCAGGCGACGTCCCTGGGCATTCCCACGTTGACGGACAGCAACCTCGCCATGCGGACCTCCTGCGGTGGCCGGCACCACCACGATCCCCTGAGCACGCATCCTGGTGCCTTCGCCGGGATTCCGCGAACGGGGAGAGCCGTTCCCTGTTACCGAATGCGGACGGAACCCGATGAACAACCCCCCGCCCGGCCGCCATCTCACCGGGCGTAGGACAGAGCGTCCTGATGACTCCTGGGGGATTTCGATGAAGACCACGCGCCGTGCCCGCCGTACCGTCCGCTCCGCCGCCCTGGTGGCCGTCGCCGCCGCCGCGGCGTTCTCGCTGACCGCCTGCCAGAGCGGGGGGAGCAAGGACGGCGCCGCGGGCCCGGAGCAGAAGGCCTCCGCCTCCGCCCCCCACGCCACCGCCGCAGGCCGCTCCGGAGCGACCGGCACCGGCACCAGCACCAGCACCGGCACCGGCAAGAGCCCGGCCGACGTGCGGACCCGGACGCTGGCCCCGTCCCGCACCACCGCACCGGCCGCCACGGCCAAGGCGGCGGCCCCGGTCCGCACCCGGACCCTGGCGGACGGCAGCAAGGCCGAGATCTACCGGCTGGGTGCCGAGCACTACCGGGCGAAGATCGTCAGCCGTGGCGCGGTCCTGGCCACCATGGAGACCGGCGGGACGGACGCCGGACTCGACGCCAACGACATGTTCATCGTGCTTACGCTGGGTGGCGAGGTCCACTCCTGGATGGGCGGCGGGCACACCGGACCCGGCACCTTCAAGCTGGCGGGCGGCTGGACGGCCAAGGTCACGAAGGCGGGCGAGCTCCGCTACCGCGCGCAGATCATCGGCAACGACGGCTCGGTGGACGGCACGCTGGACGCGGACCAGCAGGACGCCGGGCTCGACGCCAACGGCGTCTACATCGTGCTCAGCGCCGGCGGTGTGATCAGCGCCCACGCGTAGGCGCCCGCGCCGAGCCCTCCTCCGCCCCGCCCCCCCCGGTTTTGTTGCGGAGGGATGAAATCCGCTTCGTTCCGTGTTGTGGCGTTGCGGAAGAACAGGGCGAACGGAGGGCACCCGCGTGGCAGCGCAACAGGGGGAACGGCGGCAGGGCGGCTGGGCGCGCAGGCTGGCGGGGTACGCCTGGCGGCATCCCCGCGACGTCGTGCTCGCGCTCGGGTCATCGCTGGCCGGAATGGCGGTGCTGGCCGTCGTACCCCTGATCACCAAGGTGATCATCGACGACGTGATCGGTGATCACAGCCGGTCCATGGGGCCGTGGGCCGGTGCGCTGATCGGCGCCGCCGTCCTCGTCTACGCGGCCACCTTCGTGCGCCGCTACTACGGCGGCCGGCTCGCCCTCGACGTCCAGCACGACCTGCGGACGGAGATGTACGACACGCTCACCCGGCTCGACGGAAGGCGGCAGGACGAGCTGTCCACGGGCCAGGTGGTGGGGCGTGCCACCAGCGACCTCCAGCTCATCCAGGGGCTCCTTTTCATGCTGCCGATGACGATCGGCAACGTCCTCCTCTTCCTGATCTCCCTCGCGATCATGGCCTGGCTGTCGCCGCCGCTGACCCTGGTCGCGCTCGCCGTCGCCCCGGCCCTGTACTGGATAGCCAAGCGCAGCCGCAGCAAGCTGCACCCCGCCACCTGGTACGCCCAGGCCCAGGCCGCCGCCGTGGCCGGGGTGGTCGACGGCGCGGTGAGCGGCGTGCGCGTGGTGAAGGGGTTCGGGCAGGAGGAGCAGGAGACCGGGAAGCTGAAGGAGGTCGGGCGCAGGCTCTTCGCCGGGCGGCTGCGCACGATACGGCTGAACAGCAGGTTCACCCCGGCCCTCCAGGCCGTCCCGGCGCTCGGCCAGGTCGCCATGCTGGCGCTCGGCGGCTGGCTCGCCGTCCGCGGTCACATCACCCTCGGCACCTTCGTCGCCTTCTCCTCCTACCTCGCCCAGCTCGTCGGCCCGGTCCGGATGCTCGCCGTGGTCCTCACCGTCGGCCAGCAGGCCCGCGCCGGCACCGAGCGGGTGCTCGAACTGATCGACACCGAGCCGACACTGAAGGAGGGCACCAAGACCCTCCCGGCCGACGCACCCGCGACCGTCGAGTTCGACGACGTCGCATTCGGGTACGACCACGAGCGCCCCGTCCTCCAGGGGCTCAGCTTCGAGATACGGCCGGGCGAGACCCTCGCCGTCGTCGGCTCCTCCGGCTCCGGCAAGTCCACGGTCTCCCTGCTCCTGCCGCGCTTCTACGACGTCACCCACGGCGCCGTCCTGGTCGGCGGCCACGACGTGCGCGAGCTGACCCACGACTCGCTCAGGGCCGCGATCGGCCTGGTCCCCGAGGACTCGTTCCTCTTCTCCGACACGGTCCGCAGCAACATCGCGTACGGCCGTCCCGACGCGACCGAGGACGAGATCCTCGCCGCCTCCCGCGCCGCCCAGGCCGACCGGTTCATCGCCGAGCTGCCCGACGGCTACGACACCAAGGTCGGCGAGCAGGGCCTCACCCTCTCCGGCGGCCAGCGCCAGCGCATCGCCCTCGCCCGTGCCCTGCTCACCGACCCCCGCCTGCTCGTCCTCGACGACGCCACCTCGGCCGTCGACGCCCGCGTGGAGCACGAGATCCACGAGGCACTCGCCCACGTGATGCAGGGCCGCACCACCCTCCTCATCGCGCACCGCCGCTCCACCCTCAACCTCGCCGACCGCATCGCCGTCCTCGACGGCGGCCGGCTCGCCGACATCGGCACCGACGAGGAGCTCCAGCAGCGGTCCGCCCTCTACCGCCGGCTCCTGACCGACCCCGACGAGCTGGGTGGGGTCTCCCCGGGGCACGCGCTGCCCCTGGAACCGCGCGAGGACACCTCCGTGCGGGACGAGCTGGACGCCGAGTTCGACGCCGAACGCGGCGTGACCCCGCGGCTGTGGACCGGCGACCGCACGCCCCGCGACCTCGCCCTCGCCGGCACCCCCGCCACCCCTGAACTCCTCGCCCAGGTCGAGGCGCTGCCCCCGGCGACCGACGTCCCCGACATCGACGAGGCGGGCGCCGTCCGCCCCGAGGACTCCTACGGCCTGCGCCGCCTGCTCCGCGGCTTCGGCGCGCCCCTGCTCGTCAGCCTCGCGCTGGTCGCCGTGGACGCCGGCGTGGGCCTGCTGCTCCCGGTGCTGATCCGGCACGGCATCGACCAGGGCGTCAGCAAGCTGGCGCTCGGCGCGGTCTGGGCGGCCGCACTGCTCGGCCTGTTCGCGGTGTTCGCCCAGTGGGCGGCCCAGATCGGCGAGACCCGGATGACCGGCCGTACCGGCGAGCGGGTCCTCTACTCGCTCCGCCTGAAGATCTTCGCGCAGCTCCAGCGGCTCGGACTCGACTACTACGAGCGCGAGCTGACCGGCCGGATCATGACGCGGATGACGACCGACGTCGACGCCCTCTCCACCTTCCTCCAGACGGGCCTGGTCACCGCGTTCGTCTCGGTCGTCACCTTCTTCGGCATCATGGTCGCCCTGCTGGTGATCGACGTGCAGCTCGCGCTGGTCGTCTTCGTCACCCTGCCCCCGCTGATCGTGGCGACCTTCTTCTTCCGCCGGGCGAGCGTGAAGGCGTACGAACTCGCCCGGGAGCGGGTGTCGGTGGTCAACGCCGACCTCCAGGAGTCGGTGTCCGGGCTGCGGATCGTGCAGGCCTTCCGGCGCGAGGGGGACAGCGGCCGCCGCTTCGCCGAACGCAGCGAGAGCTACTGCAAGGCCCGTATCCGCGGTCAGTTGCTGATATCGGTCTACTTCCCGTTCGTCCAGCTGCTGTCGTCGGTGGCCGCGGCGAGCGTGCTGATGGCGGGCGCCCACCGGGTGGAGGCGGCCACCCTCACCACCGGCGCGCTGGTCGCCTACCTGCTCTACATCGACCTGTTCTTCGCACCCGTCCAGCAGCTCTCCCAGGTCTTCGACGGCTACCAGCAGGCGACCGTCTCCCTCGGCCGCATCCAGGAACTCCTGCGCGAGCCGACCTCGACGGAGTCGGCGGCGAAGCCCCTCGACGTGACCTCGCTCCACGGCGACATCGCCTTCGAGAACGTGCACTTCGCGTACGGTGCCGCCGACGGGGGTGACGCGGCCCTGGGCGGCATCGACCTGACCATCCCCGCCGGGCAGACCGTCGCCTTCGTCGGCGAGACCGGCGCGGGCAAGTCGACCCTGGTCAAGCTGGTCGCGCGGTTCTACGACCCGACGGGCGGCCGGGTGACGGTCGACGGCGCGGACCTGCGCGACCTGGACCTCACCTCGTACCGGCACCGGCTCGGGGTCGTCCCGCAGGAGGCGTACCTCTTCCCCGGGACCGTCCGGGACGCCATCGCCTACGGACGCCCGGACGCGACCGACGCCCGGGTGGAGGCGGCGGCCCGCGCGGTCGGCGCCCACGAGATGATCGCCACCCTCGACGGCGGCTACCTCCACGAGGTGGCCGAGCGCGGCCGCAACCTCTCCGCGGGCCAGCGCCAGCTCATCGCCCTCGCCCGCGCGGAACTCGTCGACCCCGACGTGCTGCTCCTCGACGAGGCGACGGCCGCCCTCGACCTGGCGACCGAGGCCCAGGTCAACCTGGCCACCGACCGGCTGACGGGCCGTCGTACGACCCTCGTGGTCGCCCACCGGCTGACCACCGCGGCCCGTGCCGACCGGGTGGTGGTCATGGACCACGGCCGGGTCGCCGAGGACGGCACCCACGACGAACTGCTGGCCCGCGACGGCCGGTACGCCGAACTGTGGCGCACCTTCATCGGCCGGCCCGAGGAGGAGGAACCGGGGGAGCCGGTGGGCGCGACCCGCTGACCCCGGCTCTCGGACCGCCGTGCAACCATCCGACATACGTCGGGCGTCCGTACATCAGTACGGTCATGGTGGGGTGCAGCTGCGGTACGGGAGGGGACGACTGTGGACAGTGGTGCGATACGCCGGCGGCTCGCGCTCGGTGTGGCCGTGCTGGCCGCCTCCGGGGTGTTCGCGCTCGTGGCACCGGCCGAGGCCCAGGCGGTGACGGCCGCCAACTGCGCCGGACGCGAGGTGCGGACCCTGTCCTTCGCCGGCGGCACCGTGCACGTCTACCGGCAGGGCGGCTACGTCTGCGCGATCACCCTCCCCAAGGAGTCCGGCGGCAGGCGGCTGATGTCCGTCAGCGTCCAGGCCCGCGGCAACCGCCCGGTCGTCGACAAGGGCGAGTACAGCCACCGCGCGGGCCCGGTCACGGTCCATGCGGGACACCGCTGCGTATGGGTGCGCGGCACGGTGGGGCGGAGCTCGGTGAGCTCGGGCTGGATCCTCTGCTGAGAGGGGACGGAACCGCCTGTGCGCGTACGACGAGAGGTCCGGTGGGTCCTGTGGGGGCTGTGGGGCGCGTGTCTGGTGTTCTGCCTCTGGTTCCTCGTGACGGCGGTCGCGCTGTTCCGGCAGGCCGAGTCGTGGTGACGGGCCGGCAAGGTGTGGAAGGACAAGCGGGAGCGGCGTCACGCCAGGCCGGCTGACGGCCGGCTGCGTCGAGCGTTCACACCCGCCGGGCGCAGCCCACCGGACGCTCCCCGCCCAGCTGGACGTACAGGGCGGTCGACGCCGGGCAGGCGTCGCGCGAGGTGACCGCCCGGACCACCCGGTACTGCGGCTGCCGCTTCCCCGAGCCGTCGCAGGCGGTCTCGCGGACCTGGCCGTGGCCCGACCCGTAGACGCAGTCGCCGACGACGGTGCGCGGCCCGCCGCCCCCGCCCGGGTCACCGGGGTGCGGCGGCTCCAGGTTGCGCATGCAGGCGTAGCCCTGCGGGATCGTTCCGTCGCCGTCCTCGCCGCCGCCCGTGTGCTGGGCGCCTATGTGGAGCACGAAGTCGGTGGTGGCCGGGCACAGCGGCCCGTCGGCCACGGTGCCGTCGTACCGGGCGACCACCCGGGCCGCCGCGCGTTCACCGGCGCAGGGCACCTCGGTGAAGCTGGCGGTCCCGAACGAACTGCACTCGCCGACCGCGAGGAACTGCGCGCCGTACCCGGCCGGCGCCGGGCTCGCCGTCGACCGGGCGCTGCCCGCCGGCGCCCCGGACGACGACGTCCGGCAGCCGGCCGGCAGCAGCACGACGGCCACCGCCACCAGAACCCCCGCAAAGCGCCTGTTCCGCATACCGACCCCCCTGCCAGCGTGGCCCGCGATCACGGTCCGCGTCAGCTGTACGGGAGGCTTTCCGCCCGTTGGGGGTGTTACGCCCGGTTCCGTGGCGTACGTCTAGTACGTCAGCCCGTGGCCGATCGGATACAGCACCCGGGCCGGATCGTCCGCCCGCTGCACCGGCACCGGCAGGCTGCCGCGCGGTGCCACCTCGCCCGCGATCACCCGCGCGGCGGCCCGCAGTTCGACGTCGGTCCAGGAGTAGGTCGCCAAGCAGGCCTTGACGGTGGGGAGCCGGGCGACGTCGTACGGATTGCGCACCGCCACCGCCACCACGGGGACGCCGGTCGCGACCAGCCGTTCCACCAGCTGCTGCTGTCCGCTGCCCGCCGTCACGTTGTACGTCCCGACGACCACCGCGTCCGCCGACCGGGCCGCCGCGACGGCCTGGTCCACGGTCGCGGGGGAGGGCGCCGTACCCGTGGGCAACGCGGTCGCCGTGAAGCCCAGTGCGGTGAGGGCGGCGGCGAGCACGCCGGTCGGCGGGCCCGTGGTGCCGGACGGCGAGTCCGGGTCGGCGCCGACGACCAGCACCTTGCCGTGCGTGCGGCGCGAGAGGGGCAGCAGCCCGCCCTCGTTGACCAGCAGGGTGGTGGTGCGCTCGGCGATGAGGTCGGCGGCGGCGAGGTGCTGCGCCGTGCCGACCACCCGGCCGACGTCCTTCGTGTCGACGTAGGGCCGGTCGAGCAGCCCCAGCCGGGACTTCAGCCTGAGGATCCGCAGGACCGACTCGTCCAGCCGGGCCCCGGTCAGCTCGCCGTCCTGTACGGCCTTCAGGACGGCGTGCCAGGCGACGTCCAGAGTGGGCGGGTTGAGGAGCTGGTCGGCACCGGCCTTCAGGGCGAGCACGGGTACCCGGTCGTCGCCGTACTTCGTCCGGACCCCCTCCATGCCCAGGGAGTCGGTCACCACGACGCCGTCGTAGCCGAGTTCGCCGCGCAGGATGCCGGTGAGGACCGGGTGCGAGAGGGTGGCCGGGTCGCCGGAGCCGTCCAGGGCCGGGAACTGGATGTGCGCGGTCATGATCGAGTCGATGCCGGCCCCGATCGCCGCCCGGAAGGGGACCGCGTCCAGCTTCTCCCACAGCTCCCGGCTGTGCGTGATCACCGGGAAGCCGGTGTGGCTGTCCACGGCGGTGTCGCCGTGCCCCGGGAAGTGCTTGGCGGTGGCCGCCACCCCCGCCTCCTGGTACCCCTGCGCCTCGGCGGCGGCCAGCGCCCCGGCCGCGTCCGGACCGGCCCCGAAGGACCGCACGCCGATGATCGGGTTGGCCGGGTTCACGTTCACGTCGGCGTCGGGGGAGTAGTCCTGCCGGACGCCCATCGCCCGCAGCTCCGCGCCGGAGATCCGGCCGAGGGTGCGGGCGTCGGCCAGGGAGCCGCCGGCCCCCATGGCCATGGCGCCCGGGAAGAGGGTGGCGGGTTTGCCGATCCGGCAGACGGCGCCGTGCTCCTGGTCGGTGGCGATCAGCACGGGCAGGCCGCGCGGCCGGGTCAGCGAGGCCCGCTGGATCCCGTTGGACAGTTCGGCGATCTGCCGCGGGTCGCGGGTGTTGTGTGTCCAGGAGAAGTAGATGATCCCGCCGACCCGGTACTTCGCGATCAGCTCGGCGGCGGTGCGGACGCCGATCTCCTTGAGGTTGGCGTCGATGTCGGCCTGGTCCGGGTCGGTGGCCGAATGCCCGTAGACCCGCATCACGAACAGCTGCCCGACCTTCTCCTCGACCGTCATCCGGGAGACGATCGCGCGGAGCCTCTTGTCGTCGGAGCCGAGGGTGTTGTCGTCGGAGCCGAGGGCGTTCGCGCCGGTGCCGACGGCCAGTCCCGCGGTGACGCCCGCGGTCGCGGTGAGGACGGTGCGTCTGGAGGGCACGTGCGCTCCTTCCGGTGGATCAACCGGCTGAAGGAAACTTCCGTGGGGTCACCAATATGCGGGAAGTTTCTTTCCGTCAAGGGAAAGCACGGTAACCGGAGAGGGGCCGCCATCGGCGCATTGGAGGGGGGCACGTCGATGGCGGCGGGCCGGCGGCCGTGGTGCGGCGGAGAGGGTGGGCCGGCCCTCGCAGCCAGCAGCGAGGGCCGACACCGCACCACGGAGACTCTTCCGACAGCCTGCGGGTTCGACGGACGGGGCGGGGCCCGGGTTCCCGAGTTCCCGAAGTCGGGGCCAGAGGTGTTGCAGATACGCAGGTGAAGCGCCCCTTCCGGGGCGCCGCGGGTACCCCCGGCCGGGGCCGGGGGCGGAACCGCGCGACAAGCACCCGCCGGCCCGCACCCGCCGAACGACCTGTACCACCTTGTGGAAACCCCCCGCACTCGAAACCCCCGAGCGGCGATCATGGCAGCATGCCCCTCGTCGACATCCCCGGTTCCAAGTCCGTCACCGCCCGCGCCCTCTTCCTAGCGGCCGCCGCCGACGGAGTCACCACCCTCGTCCGCCCCCTCCGCTCCGACGACACCGAGGGCTTCGCCGAGGGCCTGGCCCGGCTCGGCTACCGCGTCGGCCGCACCCCCGACACCTGGCAGGTGGACGGCCGCCCGCAGGGCCCCGCCGTCCCCGAGGCCGAGGTCTACTGCCGGGACGGTGCCACCACCGCCCGCTTCCTGCCCACCCTCGCCGCGGCCGGCCACGGCAGCTACCGCTTCGACGCCTCCGAGCAGATGCGCCGCCGCCCCCTCGCCCCGCTCAGCCGCGCCCTGCGCGACCTCGGCGTCGACCTGCGCCACGAGGCGGCCGAGGGCCACCACCCGCTGCGCATCGAGGCGGCCGGGGTCGACGGCGGCGAGGTGACCCTCGACGCCGGGCAGTCCTCGCAGTACCTCACCGCCCTGCTGATGCTCGGCCCGCTCACCCGCAAGGGCCTGCGGATCCGGGTGACGGACCTGGTCTCCGCGCCGTACGTGGAGATCACGATCGCGATGATGCGGTCGTTCGGGGTGGAGGTGGCGCGGGAGGGCGAGGTCTTCGTCGTCCCGCCGGGCGGCTACCGGGCCACCACCTACGCGGTCGAGCCCGACGCCTCCACCGCCAGCTACTTCTTCGCGGCGGCGGCCGTGACGGGCCGTGAGGTCACCGTCCCGGGGCTGGGGCGCGGCGCGCTCCAGGGCGACCTGGGGTTCGTGGACGTCCTGCGGCGGATGGGCGCGGACGTGGAGACCGCCGACGACCGGACGACCGTCCGGGGCACCGGCGAGCTGCGCGGCATCACCGTCGCCATGCGGGACATCTCCGACACCATGCCCACCCTCGCGGCGATCGCCCCCTTCGCGAGCGGTCCCGTCCGGATCGAGGACGTGGCCAACACCCGGCTGAAGGAGTGCGACCGGCTCGACGCCTGTGCGGAGAACCTGCGCCGGCTGGGGATCGAGGCCGCCACCGGCGAGGACTGGATCGAGATCCGGCCCGGCACACCGGCCCCGGCCGAGATCAAGACCTACGGCGACCACCGTGTCGTGATGTCCTTCGCGGTGACCGGGCTGCGCACGCCCGGGATCTCCTTCGACGACCCGGGGTGCGTGAAGAAGACGTTCCCCGGCTTCCACGAGGCGTTCGGGGAGCTGGCCGCCGGGTGGGGGCTCCCGGCCGCCGGGGTGTGATCCGGGGTTCCCGGTCGCCGGCGCCTGACTGCCGGGGTCAGGCCGACTCGTTGAGCAGCCGGGCCAGGTGCTCCCGCCCCGCCGCCAGCAGTCCGGGCAGCGGGGCCGCCGCCTCGTACCAGCGCTTCTCGTACTCCCAGCACAGCCAGCCGTCCCAGCCGTGCCGGGAGAGCACCTCCACGCACTCGGACAGGGGGAGGACCCCGGCGCCGAGCGGCAGCGGGGTGGTGTCGTCGGCCGAGGCGATGTCCTTGACCTGGACGTAGCCGAGGTGCGGGGCGAGCGCCGCGTAGGTCTCGGCGGGCTGCTCGCCGCCCAGCCAGGTGTGCATGACGTCCCAGAGCGAGCCGACCATGCGGTGCCCGACCGGGCCGAGGACGCGGATCGCGGCGGCGCCGGTGCGGTGCGAGTCGTGGGTCTCCAGGAGGACCCGGACGCCGAGCGCGGCGGCGTCCTCGGCGACCGTGCCGAGCCGCCGGGCGGCGATCGCGTCGGACTCGGCGGCCGGCAGGTCCGGGTCGGCGCCCGGGAAGACGCGGACGTGGGAGGCGCCCAGGTCGTGGGCGAGCTGGAGGAGTTGGCGCGTCTCGTCGAGCACCGGGGCGTCGTCGCCCGGCGCCGCGAGGCGCGCGTACCCGGCGACGCCCAGGACCTCCACCCCGACCGCCTTGAACTCGGCGGCCACGTCGGACCGTGCGGCCGGGCCGAGCCCGGGATGGACGGGCTCCTCCGGATGGGCGCGCAGCTCCACGCCGTGGTAGCCGTTGGCCGTGGCGAGCGCCAGCACGTCGGGCACCGGCAGGCCGGGAACCCCGAGGGTGGAGAAGGCGAACTTCATGCTCACCAACCTACTTCTCACTCACCGGTTCCGTGCAGGTCCAGCCGCCAGTCCTGGCCGACCAGGTCCGTGCCGAAGGAGCGGTGCGGTTTCTCGGCGGTGAGGACGAAACCGTGCCGCTGGTAGAGGCGACGGGCGGCGGACAGCACGTCGTTGGTCCACAGGACCAGCTCCCGGTAGCCGACCCCGCGCGCGAAGTCGGTCACGGCGGTGACCAGCCGGTCGCCGATGCCGAGCCCGCGGGCCTCCGGCTCCACGAGCAGCAGCCGCAGCCGCGCGGTGCCCGGGGCGTCGTCCCGTACGCACATCACGCAGCCCGTCGGCCGCCCGGCCCGTTCGGCGATCCAGGTCCGCTCCAGGTGCGGGTCGTGGTCCTCGGCGTAGTCGGCGACGATCCGGGCGACGAGACCCTCGTAGTCGGCGTTGAAGCCGTACTCGGCCGCGTACAGGGCGGCGTTGCGCTGCACGATCCAGCCCAGGTCGCCGGGGTGCGGCTCGCGCAGCACGACCTCGCCGGAGCCCTCCGGGGCGTGCCCGTCGCCGAGGATCGTGCGGATGGTGCGCATCGCCTCGGCTAGGCGGGCCCGCTCGCCCGGGTCGACGGCGCCCAGCAGCGAGCCGACCGATTCCCGGGCCCGCTCGTCCAGCAGCCCGGCGGCGTCCCGGCCGCCCGCCGTGAGGGAGACGCGCCGCCGCCGCGGGTCCTTCTCCGAGGGTGCCCGCTCGACCAGCCCGGCCTCCTCGAACTTGTTGAGGATCCGGCTCAAGTACCCGGCGTCCAGCGCGAGATCGGCGCGCAGGTCGGCCGCGTCGGTGTCGGCGGCGTGCGCGAGCTCGTACAGCACCCGGGCCTCGGTGAGGGTGTACGGGGCGTAGAGGTGGCGGCCGTAGTCGAGGGCGCCGATGAGGTTGGTGTAGAAGCGGTTGAAGGCACGGATGTCCTGGACGGTCATGGCTGGACCCCGATGGTTGACTGAGTCAGAGATACCGTGCCTCAGAGGCTAGCCCGCCACCCCGCCCGGCCGGAAGGCGTCGGCCCGAACGGCGGTCTGCCGGGCCGCACTTGTTCTTCTTCGGCTGGTCCCGTTCCTGCTTTTGACTTCGTCGCGCCCGAGTCGTAGGTTTATACACGAACGTCACTAATGTCCGTTTCAACGTCGGATATGACGTGGTCCGCCGAAAGGCCCGGCCGGTGTGGAACGACCAGCACGGAGGGCGGCGGACGTGCTCGGAGCTGCGCGCAGGCTCTGGAGTGCACGCAAGGCGGCGCGAAAGCGGCCGTCGTAACACAACCACACCCTCGGAGAGGGGCGATCATGCGCGCGCACACCACACGTATGAAGAGGGTCGCCATCGCTGCGATCTCGGCACCGATCCTGGCGCTGGCCGCCGGTGCCGGAGTCGCCAGCGCGGCAACCCACTCGTCGGCGCCTGACCATGTTGTTTCCTTCCAGGACAACGGCGGTGGCGGCGGAGGCCACGGCGGCGGTGGCGGAGGCCACGGCGGCGGTGGCGGCGGCCATGGTGGCGGCGGTCATGGTGGCGGCGGCTACGGCGGCGGTCACGGTGGCGGCGGCTATGGCGGCGGCGGCTACGGCGGTCACGGTGGCGGCGGCTACGGCTGGGGCGGCTGGGGTGACGACGGCTACGGCGGCTACGGCGGTCACGGCGGCTATGGCGGCGGTGGCTATGGCGGCGGCGGCTACGGCGGCGGCGGTCACGGTGGCGGCGGCTACGGTGGCGGCGGTCACGGCGGCGGTGGCGGCGGCCACGGCGGTGGCGGTGGCGGCGGTCACGGCGGTGGCGGCGGCGGCCGGTGAGTGACACTCCCTGACAGCAAAGGACGGATCCGGGTGCCCGACCCTCGGGCACCCGGATCCGTGCGTCGAAACAGTTCCCCGCGCCCCTCAGGGGCGCGGGGAACTGCGCGAGCAGCCCCCGAAGGCCCGCAGCCGGACCGCGACCGTCGGGACGAGGGGAGGTCGGGGGCACCTGAGCCGCGCCCCCGCTGTCGGGGTTCTCGTCGCCGGTGGGCGGTCAGGTGCGCGGCACCCCCGACGACCCCCGCACCATCAGCTCGCCCCGCACCGTCGCGATCCCGCCCGGCGGCGGCTCCTCACGGCCCATCGCGATGCGGCCGGCCCGCGCCCCCGCCTCCGCGAGCGGCAGCCGGACCGTCGTCAGCGACGGCACCGCGTCGATGCTGAACGGCAGGTCGTCGAAGCCGGCCACCGACACGTCCGCCGGGATCCGCAGCCCCGACTCCCGCAGCGCCGCGCACGCGCCCAGCGCGACCGAGTCGTTCGCCGCCACCACCGCGGTGAGCGTCGGGTCCCGGCGCAGCAGCTCCAGCGTCGCCTCGTACCCCGCCCGCCGGTCGTACCGCCCGTGCACGGTCCAGCGCGGGTCCTCCTCGATGCCGGCCTCGGCCAGCGCGGCCCGGTGGCCCTCCAGGCGGTGCCGGGTGGTCGTCCGCTCCTCGGGACCCGCGATGTAGCCGAGGCGCCGGTGGCCGAGCCCGATGAGGTGCTCGGTCAGCTGCTTGCCGCCGCCGCGGTTGTCGAAGGTCAGCGCCACCGCGTCGGTGTCCGGTGCCGGCGGCCGCCCGCACAGCACCACCCGGGTCCCCGCGTCCGCCAGCTTGCGCAGCTTCGCCGCCACCGCCGCCGCGTGCGGCGCGTTCTCCATGGCCCCGCCGGTCAGGATCACCGCGGCCGCCCGCTGCCGCTGCAGCAGGGTCAGGTACGTCAGCTCCCGCTCCGGCGACCCCCCGGTGTTGCAGGTCACCGCCAGTCGTTCGCCGCCCGCACGCCCGCCCGGACCGCCGATCTCGCCCTGGATCGCGCTCGCCATGATCCCGAAGAACGGGTCGGCGATGTCGTTGACGAGGATGCCGACCAGGTCGGAGGTGGCCGCCGCGAGCGCGCTCGCCGGCCCGTTGAGGACGTAGTCCAGCTCGTCCACCGCCCGCAGCACCCGTTCCCGCGTGGACGCCGCCACGGGGTAGTTGCCGTTCAGTACGCGCGACACCGTCGCGGGCGAGACCTGGGCGCGGGCCGCCACGTCCGCCAGGGTCACCGTCATCTCGTCGTCCTCCGGTCACGCATCTCGTCGTACGTCGTCGTACGCAGCCTGATCGGCAGTCCGATCAACAGCTTGCTCATAGGAAGCCCCCTTGCCGTGCAGACCATAAGGCCATTCACTCCTGTCGTTCGCCCCCTCGAACAACTCGACCCCATCACGGTCTTGTACAGACCAGGGGTCAAAGGCTAACTTCAGACCATGTAGAAAGCGCTTGCTGCGTTGCTGAGACGCACGCGGACGAAGGGAAACACGTGAACCGCAAGACGGTGCGTATCGCCATGAACGGCGTCACCGGGCGCATGGGCTACCGCCAGCACCTCGTCCGCTCGATCCTCGCCCTGCGCGAGCAGGGCGGACTCGACCTCGGCGACGGCACGGTGCTGTGGCCGGAACCGGTCCTCGTCGGCCGCCGCGAGTACGCGCTCCGCGAGATCGCCGACCGCCACGGCCTGTCGGACGAGCACATCTCCACGGACCTGGCGGCCGTGCTCGCCGACCCCACCATCGACATCTACTTCGACTCCCAGGTCACCTCCGCCCGCGAGGAGGCCCTCCAGCAGGCCATCGCCGCCGGAAAGCACATCTACACCGAGAAGCCGACGGCCACCGGCCTGGAGGGCGCCCTGGAGCTGGCCCGGCTCGCGCACGCCAAGGGCGTCAAGTCCGGCGTCGTCCAGGACAAGATCTTCCTGCCCGGCCTGCTGAAGCTGAAGCGGCTCATCGACGGCGGCTTCTTCGGCCGGATCCTCTCGGTCCGCGGCGAGTTCGGCTACTGGGTCTTCGAGGGCGACTGGCAGGAGGCGCAGCGCCCGTCCTGGAACTACCGCGCGGAGGACGGCGGCGGCATCGTCGTCGACATGTTCCCGCACTGGGAGTACGTCCTGCACGAGCTGTTCGGCCGCGTGAAGTCCGTCCAGGCCCTCACCGCCACCCACATCCCGCAGCGCTGGGACGAGAGCGGCAAGCCCTACGACGCGACGGCCGACGACGCCGCGTACGGCATCTTCGAGCTCGACGGCGGCGCCGTCGCCCAGATCAACTCCTCCTGGGCGGTCCGCGTCAACCGCGACGAACTGGTCGAGTTCCAGGTGGACGGCACCGAAGGCTCAGCGGTCGCCGGCCTGCGCAACTGCCGTGCCCAGCACCGCAGCGCGACCCCCAAGCCGGTCTGGAACCCGGACATCCCGGCCACCTACGCCTTCCGCGAGCAGTGGCAGGAGATCCCCGACAACACCGAGTTCGACAACGGCTTCAAGGCCCAGTGGGAGCTCTTCCTCAAGCACGTGTACGCCGACGCCCCCTACCACTGGGACCTGCTGGCCGGCGCCCGCGGCGTGCAGCTCGCCGAGCTGGGCCTGAAGTCGTCGGCGGAGGGCCGCCGCATCGACGTACCGGAGATCGAGCTGTGACCATTCATCTGCCCTCCCCGGACGGCTCGTTGCGGGCCTACGAGCCGCGCACCGAGCCGCTCGCGCCCGCCCCGGGCACCCCCTTCACCTCCCGTACGGTCTTCTCGGCGGCGCACGTCGTCGCCGACCCGTTCGCCGACACCAACCCCGACGCGCCCGCCGCCGTCGACTGGGACGCCACCCTCGCCTTCCGCCGCCACCTGTGGGCGCACGGCCTGGGCGTCGCCGAGGCGATGGACACCGCCCAGCGCGGCATGGGCCTGGACTGGGCGGGCGCGGCCGAGCTGATCCGCCGCAGCGCCGCCGAGGCCCGTGCCGTAGGCGGCCGGATCGCCTGCGGGGTGGGGACGGACCAGATCACGGGCGGCTCCCTCGCCGAGATCAGGGCCGCGTACGAGGAGCAGCTCGCGCTCGTCGAGGAGTCCGGCGCCCAGGCCGTCCTGATGGCCTCCCGGGCGCTCGCGGCGGCCGCCACCGGCCCCGAGGACTACCTCGACGTCTACGGCCACCTGCTGCGCCAGGCCGCCGAGCCGGTGGTCCTGCACTGGCTCGGCCCGATGTTCGACCCCGCGCTGGCTGGCTACTGGGGCTCGGTCGACCTCGACACGGCCACCGACACCTTCCTGGAGGTCATCGCCGCCCACCCCGACAAGGTCGACGGCATCAAGGTCTCCCTGCTCGACGCGCAGCGCGAGATCGACCTGCGCCGCCGCCTGCCGCAGGGCGTCCGCTGCTACACCGGCGACGACTTCAACTACCCCGAGCTGATCGCGGGCGACGAGGAGGGCTTCAGCCACGCCCTGCTCGGCATCTTCGACCCGCTGGGGCCGCTGGCGGCCGAGGCGGTCCGGATCCTGGACACGGGCGACACGGCGGGCTTCCGTGCCCTCCTCGACCCCTCCGTCGAACTCTCCCGCCACCTCTTCCAGACCCCCACCCGCTTCTACAAGACGGGCGTGGTCTTCCTGGCCTGGCTGGCCGGCCACCAGACCCACTTCACGATGGTCGGCGGCTTCCAGTCGGCGCGCTCCCTGCCGCACTTCGCGCGCGCCTACGAACTCGCCGACGGCCTGGGCCTGTTCCCGGACCCGAAGCTGGCCGAGGAACGGATGAAGACCCTCCTCGCCCTGTACGGAGCCGCGCGATGACGTCCCTGGACCGCTTCTCGATCAACCAGATGACCGTCAAGCAGCTCTCGCTGCCCGAACTGGCCGACGCCTGCCGGGAGCTGGGCGTACCGGGCGTCGGCCTGTGGCGCGAGCCGGTGCAGGCGTACGGCCTCGACGCGACCGCCAAGCTGGTCCGCGAGGCCGGCCTGACGGTCACCACCCTGTGCCGGGGCGGCTTCCTCACGGCGATCGACCCGGCGGAGCGGGCCGCCGCGCTCGCCGACAACCGCCGGGCGGTCGAGGAGGCCGCGACCCTCGGCACCGAGGTGCTGGTCCTGGTCTCCGGCGGCCTGCCTGCCGGGTCCAAGGACCTGCACGGCGCCCGTGAGCGCATCGCCGACGCCCTCGGCGAACTCGGCCCCTACGCCGAACAGCACGGCGTCCGCCTCGCCATCGAGCCCCTGCACCCCATGTTCGCCTCGGACCGCTGCGTGGTCTCCACCCTCGCCCAGGCCCTGGACCTCGCGGAACGCTTCCCGGCCCACCAGGTCGGCGTCACCGTCGACACGTACCACATCTGGTGGGACGACCGGGCGCCCGCCCAGATCGCCCGGGCCGGCGCGGGCGGCCGCATCCACACCTTCCAGCTCGCCGACTGGACCACCCCGCTGCCCGAGGGCGTCCTCAACGGCCGCGGCCAGATCGGCGACGGCGCGATCGACATGCGCGAGTGGCAGGGCTACGTGGAGGCGGCCGGCTACACCGGCCCCATCGAGGTCGAACTCTTCAACGACGGACTGTGGGCGCGGGACGGGCGGGAGGTGCTGGCGGAGACGGCGGACCGCTTCCTGACCCACACGGCGTAGTCCGGCGGGGCGGCCGGAGAAGCGAAACCCGTTCTCCGGCCGCGCGTCCTGCCTCGGTCCGTCTCCGCTGGACAGCCCTGGTCAGGCCGAGGCCCTCCGGCTGACGTGGAGGATGAGCTCGCCCACGAGCGTCAGGACCACCAACGCCAGGCAGCACAGGACGCCGAGCAGGCCGGCCGCGATGACGTAGACCGAGCGCAGGTCCGTGCACTCGAAGGCCGGTGAGCAGCCGGGGGTCCGCGGGTCCGTCCGTGGCCCCATCGCGTTCCAGCCGATGACGAGGCAGAGCACGGAGACCACGGCCGCACTGGACAACCCGACCCACCGGATGCGCCGGGTTGCCCACCAGGACGCGATCCATCCCACGAGGATCACCGCCGGCAGGATGAACACATAGTCGGGGACTACGCCCATATGGAATCGCTCCGCGACATGGTGGTGCGGCCGGTCAGCCGCTGGGCGACGTGGTTGCCCATGTCGATCAAGTTTACCGTCGGGTGTTTGACGGTCGGCAGGTCGCCCGTCGGCTTGCGGGCCTTCACCTTCAGTTCCAGGTCGAGCCGGTCGCCGGCCTTGAGCTTCACCCTCGTGACCCAGCGGGTCTCGAACAGGGACGCAGTCCGGGTGTCCGAGAGGAGCCGCACTCCCGCGTCGTGCGCCCTGTCGTTGAGCCGCGCGCCGACGATCTTGACATCCGAGACGACCTGGGCGTCCAGCGCGACGGAGAAGGACGCGGCCACTGGGGTCGTGCCCGGTCCGACGCTGCTCAGCGTGATCCGCGTGGGGTAGTAGTACCAACGCTTGCCGTCGGCCCACTCGTAGGCCACGAACCCGAACCGGGCTCTACGAGGAAGGTAATGGGCAGGGACCTGAACCGCTGAGCGCCGCCCGACCGTGGGATCGTTTCCCACCGGTCCGGCCATACTTCCTGGGCGTCAGCTACTGAAACGCCCGTCCCGCACGGCCCCTACGAAGGCGGCCCAGCCGTCCGCCGAGAAGACCAGCGCGGGGCCGGTGGAACCGGCCTTGCTGTCGCGGACGGGGACGGTGGCGTGGTCGCGGGCTACTTCGAGGCAGTCGCCCTGGTCGCCTCCGCTGTGGCTGGACTTGTACCACCCGGTGAGCGTGGACGAGTCGGAGACCATGTGCTCACTGCTGACCATGTGCGTGTTCCTCCGCTGCCGCTCTGACGACGGCAAGTGACTCCTGCTGCGACAAGGCGTCGCTCAGTGCAAGAGCGTAGGCGGCCTGACTGGCGGTCACCAGCGCTGGGTCGTCCATCAGATGGCCGGTGAGAAAGGCCTCGACATAGGCCACTGGAGCCGCGTCCGCAAAGCTCATCAATGAGGTAGCTCTGCTGGAGCGCGTGTGCCCCGACGCCGTACGGCAGTACGTGCAGTCGCAGTCGCCCAGCCTCGGCGAGGTCCGCGATCTTGTGCAGTTGCTCGGCCATGACCTGCGGGCCACCAACGCGGCGGCGCAGCACGGATTCGTCGAGCAACGTCCAGAGGACAGGCTGAGACCGACCGTCGAGGAGGCGGCGGCGTTTTGTTCGGATGACAACGAGCTCGTCAAGTTCCTCGGCGGTGTAGTTGGGCCGGTAGGAGCGGAAGACGGCACGCGCGTAGCCGTCGGTCTGCAACACGCCTGGCACCAGCGAGAGCGCGAACTGCTGGATCAGCGTGGCCTGCTGCTCCAGTTCGGCCACTGCCGCGAAGTGGTCGACGTACTTCGACTCCAGGTCCTGCAGCCACCGTTCGAAGAACCCGTCCGTCTTCAGGGCCCGGTCGATCCGGCGCGCGTCATCCGGCTTCGGCAGCCGTCTTCCCGCCTCGAAGTGGCTGATCAGCGTGGGCGAGCACACGACCAGCTCACCCAGTTCCTCCTGGGTGAGACCGGCAGTCGTCCGCCGCAGCCTGAGCTCCTCCCCGTACTTCTCCCGTTGCGTCCGAGGCTTCTGACGCTCGCTCATGCGGCCAACTCCCGTTCCTGACAAAGGCGCTGTCAAGTCCCCGCCCCTAGAAGCGTAGCCACTCCCGACGTCACTCTGTGAGGGAATCACCACACAGTGAAGTCACCGCAGGTGAGAAAGCAGGTCGGCATGACGCATCTTCTGGCCCGGCTGGTCGAGCCGTTGCTCCGGCTCCTCCTGCCCGCTCGCGGGCGACGGCGCCGCAGGACGGTCGTACCGCTCGCGTACACGTACCCGTACTCGTGCCCCTACGTCGGCCGTGAAACGCCCTTGCGCGGTGAGGGCAGCCCGCTCGTCCGCCCCTGTCCCGACCACGTGGAGACCTGCGCGTGAACGGGCGTCTGCTTCCGTGGACCGGTGCGGACGGCAAGCCGGGGTATCTCATGGGCGACGCGACGGGATACGTCTCCCGGCTCGCCGACCGGATCGAGGGCGTGCACCTCGCTATGGCGGACGACCTGCTCGACCATGCGGCCGAACTCCTCGCCGAGCAGCGGCTGACCGCCGAAGAACTCCGTTACCTGGCCCGGCGGCTGAGCGAATCGCTGCGGGACGTGAAGCGTGTCGCCGAGAGCAGGGGTGCGCGGTTGCCGCGTGGTTGACCCTCGACCTTGTACAGGGCCCAGAGTGCGGGGTGTGGAGAACGACATGCGCAGCATCGGGGAGCTGGCCCGTGACAGCGGCCTGGGCGTGAGTGCCCTGCGGTTCTACGACCGGGCCGGTGTGCTGGTCCCGGCCTGGGTGGATCCGGTGAGCGGTTATCGCTGGTACGAGCCCGCGCAGTTGGAGGAGGCCCGGCTGCTGGCCCGCCTGCGCCGGGCCGGGATGCCGCTGGCGGACGTCCGGCTGGTGCTGGCCGGCTGGTCCGGCGCGGACACCGATCTGGTCCGGGAGCTCTTCAAGGCGCACCTGCGCCGTCTGGAACAGGGGCTGTCCGACGCCCGCGGTGAGTTCTCCGCACTCCGCGCACTACTCGATCACCGGGAGAACGTCATGACCCCGCTCCGTATCCCCGTCGTCCGGCTGTCCGTGGCCGCGCCGGAACTGGCAGCCGCGCTGGACGCGGTCCGTTTCGCGGCGAGCACCGATCCCGAACTGCCGATGCTCGGCGGTGTGCTGTTCGACATCGAGGGCGAGAGCCTGCGTGTCGTGGCCACCGACCGGTACCGAATGGCGTGCGCACGGGCCGGCGTCGCCGGGCATGACGGGGGCCGGGTGCAGGCCGTCGTGCCCGGCCCGCTCGCCGACGCGATGCGAGCGCTGTCGGACGGTGAGGGGCCGGTGCGGCTCTCGCTCGACGGTGACCGCGTGACGCTGGAGGTCGGGGACCGGCAGGCGGCCGGCCGGTGCCTCGGCCACGACTTCCCCGACTACCGGCGGCTCCTGCCCCGGTCCGGCGGACGCCGCGCCGTCGTCGAGGTGGCGGCCTTCCGGCACGCACTGGAGACCGGCCCCGTCCGCTCCGGGGAGGCCGGGGCGCCCGACCTCAGCGTGCTCAGGGTGGCGGACGACGGCGCGGTGGCCCTCTGCGCCGACGCCGACGGAGCCCATGTGGGTGAGGACCCGAACCTTGTCGCCGTCAACCGGGAGTTCCTGCTGGCCGCGCTCGCCGTCGGGGCCCGTGACCGGCTGGTGCTGGAGATCGGCGTGCCCACCGCGCCGATCGCGATCCGCCGTCCCGACGACGAGGGTGCCTTCTCGCTCCTGATGCCGGTCCGGCTGGAGGGCTGACGGCGCCTGTGTGAGGACTTCTTCACACAGGTCTTTTTTATATTCCCTGTTCACGGTCGACTGCCCTTTTCGATTTGCTGTGTTTCACCTGTCAGTTCAGGTTTTTTCCATTCTGCTGGAACCGCGTCCTGCCTGCTCGTGTCTATAGGATTCGAGTCAGCCGCATGGGCGAGCAAATGGCCCTGGATTGCGGTTGGAAAAGGTAGTCGATAACCAAGGAGTTCTCTGTGAACATGCGTATCGCCACCGTCGCCGTGGCCTCCGCCGCCCTCGTCGCCGCCGGTGCCACCGCCGCCGTTGCCGCTCCGGCCCCGGCTCCCTCGATCACCGTCAAGGCGAGCGCCACCACCGTCCGTCTGGGCGATGTCGTCACCTTCACCGGCAAGGTCGACGGCATCAAGGAGGGCAGCAAGGTGACCCTCCAGGTCAAGGACGGCAAGAAGTGGGTGTCGCTGCCCGCGACCGCGAAGGTCGCCAAGGCGTCCTACAAGCTCACCGACAAGTTCGACAAGAAGGGCGTCGAGGTCCTGCGCGTCAAGGACGGCAGCGCCGTCTCCAAGAACGTGTCCGTCACGGTCCGCTGAATCCGGCCGCAGCGCGACGGAGCTGAATACGTCGGTTTCCCCTGACCGGCTGCCCTGAGATCCTGCCCCACCCCGTCCGATCCGGGGTGGGGCAGGTGTCGTCGGGGCGCCTGCGCGCTCGCCGAATCCTATGGAAGCTATGGGTCACCTGTCTTTGCGGTCGTCTTAGATTGTCGTTAATTGACGCGCTCACGGCAGCCTCGGGCACCCAGGGCCCCGGCCGCCGGGCCCCGGGCGGAAAAATCTTGGAACCGCGTACAACCCTCCCCCCACCCCGCCGGTCTACTTGGCGTCAGGGCTTTCGGAGGGGGATCCGGGGGGATCGCGGGGGTTCTGGCACGGAGGGGAAAAGCCGAGGGGGTTCGGTCGACAGACCGGGCCCCCTCGAAACATGTCCCGGCGGGCACCGGGCGGGCCCCGGCGCCGTTGCGGCCGATTCCCGAGTTGTTCCCGGGTGCCGTGTGCCCCAGGCTGCTCCTGACCGGACGATTGTTCGACTCGGGGGGCGGTTCCCGTGCTGCGCATCCACTTCACGCCGCAGGATCTGACCCGGGTCCGGGTGGCGAGCGAACCGGACCCGCTCTGGGAGATCGCCTGCAGCCTGCACCGGTTACAGACCTCGCGGGGCCGCTGGGCGTACGCCGACTGGTACCGCGAGACCAGGACCACCCTCGCCAACACCCCGCTCGGCGCGGCCGTGAGCCGGCTCCTGGTCCCGATCCTGCCCCGGGCCCGCTACCTGCCCGACTTCCTCACCCCGCACGAGGCCGCCGACGGCCTGGACCGCGGGCTCGCGACCGTCGTCGACACGCCGGCCGAGCGGGTCGCCCACGAGATCCGGATGCTGGACCGGTTCAGCGGCGCCCCCGACTGGGCGCCCCGGCTGGTGGAACGCCAGACCAGGGAAGAACTGGCCAAACTTCTGCGCGCCTACCACGAAGCGGTGATCGCACCCCACGAGAGCCGCATCGCCGCCGCCGTCGCCGGGGAGCGCGCCCTGCTGGCGCGCGACGCCCTCGACACCGGGGCCGACGGACTGCTCCGCGGCCTGTCACCCGCCGTCCGCTGGTGTCCGCCGGTACTGCAGGTCGACTACGTCGAGGACCGGGACCTGCATCTCGCCGGCCGCGGACTGCGCCTGGTCCCCTCGTACTTCTGCTGGCAGTCACCGGTCTCGATGGCGGACGACACCCTGCGGCCCGTCCTGATCTACCCCGTGCACGGGGTCCGCCAGGCCGTCCCCGAACTCCCGCCCGACGCCAGGCTCGCCGCACTGCTCGGCCGTACCCGCGCCGCCGCCCTGCGGTTCCTCGCGCTCGGCGCGACCACCTCCGAACTGGCCCGCCTGCTGGGCGTCTCGATGCCCACGGCCACCCACCACACCACCGTGCTGCGCGACGCCGGCCTGGTCGTCAGCCGGCGCCGCCACAACACCGTGCTGCACACCCTGACACCGCTCGGGGCCGCGCTGCTCGGGTCGGCCTCGCGCGCGGCGCACGCCTCCCGGCAGCCCGCCGACCCCGCACAGTCCCCTCTCTCCCCACGGGCCACATGAGTGTGCCCCCGTACCGCTGGAGCGGTGAACTCCGCCGACCGGTGCGGGACTTTAGACCCCTGTCGAAGGGTGTGGTCCGCGGGACACGTGCTCTGCGAGCGTTTCCGGTGCCCGATCCACCTCACATCCGAACCAGATGGGGGAAACCATGAGGAAGGCCATCACCGCCGGCGCGTTCGCGCTCGTCGCCGCCGCCGGCTGTCTGGTGTTCGCGCCCGCCGCGTCCGCCGCCCCGGACGCCTGCGTGACGTCCACGCTCACCACCTCGGCGTACGAAGGCACCGGCGGCACCCACGTCAAGAAGTCGGCCAGCAGCAGCTGCAGCGACCTCAACCTGACCTACGTCAACGACACGACGGTCTACGGCTACGACGGTTACGCCGGCCGCCTCTACCACAGCTCCACCGCCACCTGGAAGACGTGCGACGCGGGCTACATCTGGCTCTACGACGGCTCCTACGCCGTCGACAGCGAGCTGCTGTGCACCGACGTCTCCGACAACACCACGTTCACCGTGGCGAGTGCGGCGAACGGCGGCGACACCGTCCACGTCGTTCACTGACCCGGTTCCAGGGCCTCCGCCCCCGGTGGGTCCGGAGGCCCTGTCCGCCACGTGCGGGACACGCAAGGACAGGCAGGACACGCAGGACAGGCAGGACAGGCAGGACAGGCAAGGGAAGGGAGTGGTGCGGATGTTCCGGCGCCCGGTCCTGGTGCGCGCGGCGCTCGCGGCGGCCGTCGCCCTGCTCGGCACCGCGTGCTCCACGGATGCCGTCCCGCACTCCGGCCCGTCGGCCGTGGCCGCGAACGTGACCCCGGCCCGCCTCGGCCGCACCCTGCCGGCCGACCCGGTGCGCATGGTCCTGCCGGCGACGGGGGCCGAGACCCGGTGGACCCAGGGCCTGTACGTGTTCGGGCAGCAGGTGACCCGGGTCGCCGCCGCCGACTGCGCCCGCACGGGCGGGTTCACCCTGCCCACCGAGCCACCCCTCGCGTTCATCCGCTTCTTCGCCCTGCCCGACCTGGACTTCGTCGCCCGGCACGGCCTGAGCACCAGCGCGGAGGTACCCGCGGCGGCCGGCGTCGGCGCCCCCACCACCGCCCGCGCCGGCAGCGCGGCACAGGTGCGCCGCTGCCGGGCCCGGGGCACGAAGGCCGCGGCCGCGCTGAGCGACCTCTACCTGCCCCTCGAACAGCGGTGGTTCGGCGAACTCGGCGCCGTGGACAGCGCCCCCGCCACGGTCCGGGCCCGGCGCGGCCTGCCCGGCTGCCTGGCCGGGCACGGGGTTCCGGCCAAGGACGAGAGGGCCTTCATGGGGGCGGCCGACGCCCGCCAGCAGGCCGCCGCGCCCGCCGACCTGCCCGCCACCGAGCGCGCCATGGGCCGCGTCTACGCGGACTGCATGCGCCCCGTCGAGGCCGTCCGCGACCCGGCCCGGCTGAGCCTGCGCACCGGCTTCCTCGCGGACCACGCCGCCGAGGTCCGCACCCTGCGCCGGAAACTCCTCCCGGCCCTGCAGGCGGCGGAGAAGCAGTACGGCGTGCCCCTGGTGTTCCCCGAGCCCTGACCGGGATCGCGGCACTTCGGGGCGCGCTGCCGGACCCGCCTAGAAGAAAACCCCGCACCGCAGCAGCACGTTCGCGTACGGCCGGGCCTCCCCGGTCCTGACCACCAGCCGCGCCTGAGCCGACAGCTCCTTCAGCCGCTCGTGCGGGACCAGGGCCAGGCCGGGGAAGCGGTCGTCCAGCAGCCGGGCGGCGGCCGGGTTGGCCCCGCGTATCTCCGTCGCCGCCGTCGCACCCTCCACGACCAGCTCCGCCAGCAGCCCCTCCAGCACCTCCGCGAAGGACGGCACCCCGGCCCGGAACGCGAGGTCCACGACCCGCGGCCCCTTCGGGATCGGCATCCCGGCGTCGCACACCAGCACCTCGTGCCCGTGTCCCAACTCGGCCAGCGCGCCCGCGAGATGACGGTTGAGTATCCCCGCCCGCTTCACAGCGCGTCGACCTCCGCCGCCGTCGGGTACGACTCCTGCGCACCCCGTCTCGTCACCGCCGCCGCGCCGACCCGGGCCGCGTACGCCGCCGCCTCCGGGAGCGGGGCGCCCGCCCCGAGCCGTACCGCGAGGGCCGCCGTGAACGCGTCCCCGGCGCCGGTCGTGTCCACCGCGTCCACCTTCACGGAGGGGACGTGCGAGACCCCGTCGCCGTCGGCGACCAGCGCACCCTCCGCGCCCAGCGTCACCACCACCGACTTCGGGCCCTTGGCGAGCAGGAGCCGCGCCCAGTCGGCCGGTTCCTCGCTCACGCACGCCTCGCCGAGGATCACCCGCGCCTCGTGCTCGTTCACGATCAGCGGGTCGCAGGCCGCCAGGACCTCGCCGGGGAGGGGCCGCGGCGGGGAGGGGTTGAGGACGAAGCGGCTGCCGGGGGCCAGGTTCCGTACGACCTCCAGCACCGTCTCCAGCGGGATCTCCAGCTGCGTGGACACCACCCGGGAGGCGTGGAAGAGGCAGACCGCGGCCTGCACGTCCGCAGGCGTCAGACGGGCGTTCGCGCCCGGCGAGACCACGATGCTGTTGTCGCCGGAAGGATCCACGGTGATCAGGGCGACCCCCGTCGGCGCCCCGCCCACCAGCACGCCCACCGTGTCCGCACCCGCCGCCCGCTGCGAGTCGAGCAGCAGCCTTCCGTGCGCGTCGTCGCCGACCCGGGCCAGCAGGGCGGTCCGGGCTCCGAGCCGGGCGGCCGCGACCGCCTGGTTGGCGCCCTTGCCGCCGGGATGCGTGGCGAGGTCGCCGCCGAGCACGGTCTCACCCGCGCCCGGCCGCCGCTCGACATCGATCACCAGGTCGGCGTTGGCCGAACCCACGACCAGGAGGTCGTAGTCGTACATCAGTTGACTCCCTAAGCGAACTGGGTGGAGGCGGCCGGGGCTTCATTCAAGCGCCCGGCCGCCTCCCTGGTGTCTCAGCCCGTGAAACCGGCCACGTTGTCCTTCGTGACCACCTTCACCGGCACCTTGATCGCCGCGGGGATCTTCTGGTCCTTGACGGCCTTGAGGGCGTTGTCCACGGCGATCTTCCCGAGCTGGCTGGGCTGCTGGGCCACCGACGCGTAGAGCGTGCCGTTCTTGACCGCGGCCAGGCCGTCGGGCGTGCCGTCGAAGCCGATCACCGAGACCGACGAACCGGCCTTGGAACCCAGTGCCTTGATCGCGCCGAGGGCCATCTCGTCGTTGGCCGCGATGACACCCTGGACGTCCGGGTGGGCCTGGAGCAGGTTCGACATCACGTCGAGGCCCTTGGTGCGGTCGAAGTCGGCCGGCTGCTGGGCCACCACCTGGATGCCGGGGTAGGCCTTCAGGCCGTTGGCGAAGCCCTGCGCCCGCTCCCGGGCCGCGGAGGTGCCGGCCTGGCCCTGCAGGATCACGATCCTGCCCTGGCCGCCCAGCTTCTCCGCGATCGTCTTCGCGGCCAGCTCGCCGCCGGCGACGTTGTCGGAGGCGACCAGCGTCGCCGTCTTCGCGTTGTTCACACCGCGGTCGACGGCGATCACCGGGATGTCCGCCTTGTCGGCGGCCTTCACGGAGTTGCTCGCCGCGTCCGAGTCGACCGGGTTGACGATGATCGCGCCGAGCCCGGAACTGGTGAAGTTCTGCAGCTGGTTGGCCTGCTGCGAGGCGTCGTTCTGGGCGTCGGTGACGGTCAGGTCCACGCCCTGCTTCTTGGCCTCGGCCTGGGCACCGGCCCGGATCTGCACGAAGAAGGGGTTGTTGAGGGTGGACAGGGACAGGCCGATCTTCGTGCTGCCCGACGACGAACCCGTGTGCAGCAGCGAGGTCGCGGCCACCAGGGCCACCGTGACGACCGCGGCCAGCGCGTACGTCCCGGCCTGCCTGCCCTTGTTGCCCCCGGTGCCGGCGGCGAGCGGGGTGGCCCCGGCCTTGCGGCGCAGGGTGTCCAGGAGGACGGCCAGCGCGATGACGACGCCGATGACGACCTGCTGCCAGAACGCGGACACGTTGAGCAGGTTGAGGCCGTTGCGCAGCACCGCGAGGATCAGCGCGCCGATCAGCGTGCCGGACGCCTTGCCGGTGCCGCCGGCCAGCGAGGCGCCGCCGATCACGACGGCCGCGATGGCGTCCAGCTCGTAGCCGTTGGCGGCCTGCGGCTGCGCGGAGGACAGCCGGGCGGCCAGCACGATGCCGGCGACGGCCGCGAACAGCCCGGACAGCGCGTAGATGGCGAGCTTCTGCTTGTTCACCCGCAGCCCGGAGAGCCGGGCGGCCTCCTCGTTGCCGCCGATCGCGTACATCGAGCGCCCGATGTAGGTCCGGCCGAGCACGAAGGCCGCGATCAGCCCCATGAGGACCATGACCAGCACCGGTACCGGCAGCCAGCCGCCGAGGGTGTCACCGAGGTGCGAGACCGAGTCCGGGAAGGCGATGGGGGAGCCCGCCGAGATCACCAGCGCCAGGCCGCGGGCCACCGACAGCATCGCGAGCGTCGCGATGAACGGCGGCAGCTTGCCGTAGGCGATGAGGAAGCCGTTGACGAGACCCGCCGCGATGCCGGTGGCGACGGCGAGGACGACGGCCAGGAACACCGGCACCCCGTGCGAGGTGGCGCTCCACGCCAGCACGGTGGCCGACAGGGCCGCCACCGAGCCGACCGACAGGTCGATGCCCGCCGCGACGATCACGAAGGTCGCGCCGAAGGCGAGGACGGCGGTCACGGCCGCCTGGACGCCGACGTTGAGCAGGTTGTCGGTGGTGAGGAAGTCCCCGGACAGCGCCGACATGGCGATGACGAGAACGATCAGCGCGGTGAGGGCGCCGTTGTCGAGGAGCAGCCGGCGCACGCCGGAGACGCCACCGGCGCCCGCGCTCCCGCTCTTGAGCGTGTCAGTGGCCACGTCCGGCCTCCTTGTCGGTTGTGGTGGTGGGGGTGCTGACGGCGAGTGCCATCACGGAGTCCTGGGTGGCCTCGTCCGCGGTCAGTTCGCCCGCGATCCGCCCCTGGGCCATCACCAGCACCCGGTCGCTCATCCCGAGGACCTCCGGCAGGTCGCTGGAGATCATCAGTACGGCGGCCCCGGCTGCCGTGAGTTCGTTGATCAGCTGGTAGATCTCGACCTTGGCGCCGACGTCGATGCCGCGCGTCGGCTCGTCGAGGATCAGCACCTTGGTGTCGGCGAGCAGCCACTTGCCGATGACGACCTTCTGCTGGTTGCCGCCGGAGAGCGTCCGCACCTGCTGGCCGAGCCCGGCCATCCGCACGCCCAGCTGCCCGGCGATCCGCTCGGCGGCCACATGCTGGCCCCTGAGGTCGACGATCCCGGCCCGGGTGGCCTTCCGCATCGTCACCAGCCCGAGGTTCTCCTCGACGGAGGCGCCCAGGACCAGCCCCTGCCCCTTGCGGTCCTCGGGGACCAGCCCGATCCCGGCCGCCATGGCCGCGTTGACGTCGTACCGCCTGAGCGCCGTACCGGCGACCCGCACGGCCCCCTCGTCGTACGGATCGGCCCCGAACACGGCCCGTACGACCTCCGTACGGCCCGCACCCACCAGGCCCGCGATCCCGACGACCTCCCCGGCGTGCACCTCGAAGCTCACGTCGTGGAAGACGCCGTCCCGGGTCAGCCCCTGGACGGAGAGCAGCGCGGCCCCGGTCTCGGTGCGTTCGCGCGGGTACTGCTGCTCGATGGACCGCCCGACCATGAGGCGTACCAGCTCCTCCTGCGGGGTGGCGGCGGGCACCTGGCCCACGCTCTTCCCGTCCCGGATGACGGTGACCCGGTCCCCGAGAGCGGCGATCTCCTCCAGATGGTGCGTGATGAAGACGATCCCGACGCCGTCGTCCCGCAGCTGCCGGACGATCGCGAAGAGCTTCTCCACCTCCTCCGAGGTGAGGACGGCGGTCGGCTCGTCCATGATCAGCACGCGCGCGTCCAGGCTGAGCGCCTTGGCGATCTCGACCATCTGGAGGCGGGCGATACCGAGTTCACGGACCCGCGCGCGTGGCGACACGGTCACGCCGACCCGCGTCAGCAGGACCTCGGCGTCGGCCTCCATCCGCTTCCGGTCGATCATCCCGAAGCGGCGCGGCTGCCGCCCCAGGAAGATGTTCTCGGCGACCGTGAGGTCGGGTACGAGGTTGAACTCCTGGTAGATGGTGGCGATCCCGAGCCGCTCGGAGTCCTGCGCACCATGGATGCGCACCTCCTCGCCACCGGCCAGGATCCGGCCCGCGTCGGGGGTGTAGGCGCCGGAGAGCATCTTGATGAGGGTGCTCTTGCCCGCGCCGTTCTCACCGAGGAGTACGTGCACCTCGCCCCGGCGCAGGTCGAAGTCGACGCCGTCGAGCGCGACCACGCCGGGGAAGGACTTCCGTATGCCCTCGATACGCAGCAACTCGTCCGGGTTGCTCACGACGTGCTCCTTTGCACAGGGGTGGGGGACTGCGGGGGGTGGGGGGCGGGGATCTCGCCGGGGTTGTCGCCGCGGTTCTCGCCGGGGGCGGCGACGTCGCGGGCGGCGCCCGGGTTCCTGCCGGACTCCTCGCCGCACGAGCGGCGGACGACGAGCCGGGCGGGGAGGGTGACGGACTGCGGGGGCCGTCCCTCGATGCGGTCGACCAGCGCGCGTACGGCGGCGCGGCCGAGTTCGCGGGTGGGCTGGGCGATGGCGGTGACCGGGGGGTCGGTGTGCACGAACCACGGGATGTCGTCGAAGGCGGCCAGTGCTATGTCACATGGCACCCGCAGCCCCCGCGCCCGCACCGCGTCCAGCGCCCCCAGCGCCATCAGGTTGTCGGTGGCGAACACGACCTCGGGCGGCTCGGGCAGGTCGAGGAACCCCTCGGTGACCCGGCGCCCGCTCTCCGCCTGGAAGTCGCCCTGGCCGATGTAGGCGTCGGGGAGGGGCACGCCGTACTCGGCGAGGGCCTCGCGGAAGGCCTGGACGCGCTCGCTGCCGGTGGTGGTGGCCGCCGGTCCGGCGATGATCGCGACCCGCCGGTGACCGAGCCCGCACAGGTGGGCGACGAGATCGCGGATCGCGGCCCGCCCGTCCGCCCGCACCACCGGCACGTCGACGCCCGGGATCCACCGGTCGACGAAGACCATGGGCGTCCCGGCCCGCGCCGCCTCCAGCATCAGCGGCGAGCCGCCGTCGGTGGGGGAGACGAGCAGTCCGTCGATCCGGCGGTCGAGCAGCGTCCGTACGTGGTGGTCCTGGAGTTCCGGCCGCTCGTCGGCGTTGCCGATGATGACGCTGTAGCCGAGGGCGCGGGCCGCCTCCTCGACCGAGCGGGCCAGCTCGGTGAAGTAGGGGTTCATCACGTCGCTGATGACCAGGCCGAGGGTGCGGGTCTGGTCGGTGCGCAGGGAGCGGGCGACGGCGTTCGGGCGGTAGCCCAGCGCCGCGACGGCGGCCAGTACGCGGGTACGGGCGTCGGCGCTGACCGACGGATGGTCGTTCAGGACCCGGGACACCGTGGCGACGGAAACGCCCGCCTCGGCGGCGACGTCCTTGATGCTCGCCATCGCCGCTCCACCTCCTCGTGGAATCGATTACACGACTTCGTGTACCGAGGATTGGAATCGATTACATGGCGATGGTGCAAGGGCCCGGAGATGGCCGACATCCAATCGTGACCGAAGAGACAGCCGGACGGGACTGGCTCATGGACGGCCTGACCTGTGGAATTCCGGGCATGACCCGGACGGAGATACGCGACGGTTCGCTGCTGTTGTTCGTCGCCGCGCTGGAGGTGGCCGTGATCATGGGCGGCGGGCTCTCCGCGGCCTGGGCGCTCGGTGTCGCCGTCGTCTACCTGGTGTTCCTGTCGGCCTGTGCCCGGGGCCTCGTGCGCCGTCGGCGGCCCGGGGCCGCCGACGGCGAGGGCTGATCACCGGGCGGCGGCTCCCTGCACGGCGCCGTCCAGGTGGGTGATCACGGCCGGCACGTCGTCGCTCTCGGTGTGCCGGATCAGCTCCAGGGCCGGCCGGACGACGCCGCCCGGTCGTGCGATCAGCCGGGCGAGGACGGTGGCCCGGGTGTCGAGCCGTTCGATGGTGACCGCTTGTTCGGCCTCGTTCTGCCCGGCCAGCAGGACGGCGTTGTACCAGGCCTCCGCGCGGGACTCGCGGATGCTGAAGTCGAGGATCCGCTCGTCGGTGCGGCCCCCGACCTTGTCCAGCAGCGACAGGAGGGGCGACACGGCGTCGACGGAGTCCTGCACCGCCAGCACCACTCGCGCGAGGATGTCGTTGATCAGCAGGAAGTCGTGGTGCAGGGCCTGGATGTCGCCGCCCTGGGCGGTCCGCGCGGCGGCGACGGCCAGGTCGAGGTTGATGTGCGCGTTCACGCCGAGTACCAGGTGCTGGACGATGACCGTGTCGGCGTCGTCCAGCAGCCCGAACGTCTCGCGCCAGCAGCGCGGCCCGCTCCGGTCCCGGAGCCAGGCGTCATGCGCGTCGAAGTAACGGTTGCCGAAGAGCGTGTCGAAACGGTCCATGCGGGGGCCGTCTTCGAACTGCCCGGCGTGTATCGCGGCGCGGATCTCGACGGTCACCTGCCGGTACAGCGCCGCGAAGTACCCGATCCGGTCACCCGTGCGCTCGGCCTCCCGCACGATCCCGGCAAGCCCGTCCACGACATCGTCGATGTTCTGTGCCGCCATGCCCAACTCCCCTTCCCGTTCGCCTCGTTGCAGCCCCGTCCTACCACTGCGCGCCCGGGAAGGGGACCGGGTGCGCGGACTGAGGGGCCGGACGAGGAGACGCGCCCGCACCCTCCGGTGGGCTCCACCGGGCGGACCCGGAGTTCGCGGGCGCGGGCGCCAAGTCCCCCGGTGACCGCTGCTGCAGGTCAGCGAGTGGCCTTGGCGGCTTCGACGATCAGGTCCGCCACCGCGTCGGGCTGCGAGATGGACACCGCGTGGGAGGCTTCCAGGCGTACGACGTGGGACCCGGCGCGCTCGGCCATGAACTCCTGGGCCCGGACGGGGATGGCGTTGTCCCGGGTGGCGACCACGGCCCACGAGGGCAGGGTGCGCCAGGCAGGGGTGCCGGCCAGTTCGGCCGTCAGGGCCTGCACGCGCACCGGGCGCTGGGTGACCGCCAGGATGCCGGTGGTCCCGGTGGGCAGGTCGCCGGCGATGACGTCCCGGTAGTGCTCGGGGAGGATCCGCAGCTCCGGCTCGCCCTCGTACTCGGTGGCGACGGTGGTGTCCGGGCCCATCTTGGCGCCGGGGAAGCGGGAGGCGTTCTCCAGGGCGCTCTCGCCCTCGGCGGGCTGGAACGCCGCGACGTAGACCAGGGCCTCGACGTTCGACGCGTCGCGGGCTGCGCGGGTGATGACCGCCCCGGCATAGGAGTGGCCGACCAGGACGACCGGGCCGTCCACGGCGGCGGTGACGGTGGCGACGTACTGCGCGTCGGACTCCAGCCCGCGCAGCGGGTTCGCGGCGGCGACCGTGGTGTAGCCCTGCTCCTGGAGCCTGGCGATGACCCCCTTCCACATGCCGGAGTCGCCGAAGGCGCCGTGGACGAGAACGACGGTGGGGGTGGTGGGGGTGGTGCTCATGGCTCGGTACCTCTCAGGGAGAACGATCGGTCTTTCTGGCAGAAAGACTAGTCGTTCTACTTGGAGGCCGCAACGCGCCCGGGGGGGCACCGAGAACGACTGGTCTTTCTTTACAATGGCCGCATGACGACCGCCTCACCGCTCCACCCCAAGGACAGGCTGCTGCGCACCGCGTCCCGCCTCTTCTACGCGGAGGGCATCCAGGCCGTGGGGATCGACCGTCTGGTCACCGAGGCCAAGGTCACGCGCGCCACCTTCTACCGGCACTACCCCAGCAAGGACGACCTCGTCTCCGCCTACCTCACAGCCACCGCCGAACAGATCCGCGACGCCGTCGGCCGGGCACGGCAGGGCAAGGCGCCGCGCGAGGCGCTACGTGCGGTCATGGCCGTGCTCGGCGACGCCACTCTCGAAGACGGCTTCCGCGGCTGTCAGTTCCTCAACGCGGCCGCCGAGTACCCCGACCGCACCCACCCGGTCCGCGCGGTCATCGACGACCAGCGGACCTGGCTCTTCGGCGTGCTGCGCGACCTCTCCGCGGACATGGGCCATCCCGACCCCGACCACGCCGCACGCGTCCTCGTCCTGCTCCACGACGGCGCCTTCCAGGCCGCGGAACTCGACAACGCCAAGGCCGTCCGCGAAACACTGCGCCGCGCCGTCGACGACGCGTTCCCGGTCCAGGACACCTGACGGCGTCCCGCCGGCCTGGAAGGCTCTGCTCCGCCGCCGGCGGCTCACATCTCCTTGGGCTTGAACACCGCGAAGGTCGCGCCCTGCGGGTCGGCGACCACGGACATGCGGCCGGCCATCATCTCGAACGGCGGTGCGAACACGGTGCCGTTGCGCTTGACCAGGGCGTCCACGGTGGAGTCGACGTCGTCGACCGCGAAGTAGGTGAGCCAGTGCGGCGGGACGCCGGGACGGTCGTCGCCGAGCTGGGCGGCGCCGCCGACGCCACGGCCGCCGACGTTCAGCGACCAGTAGGTCCCGTCGGCGCCCTCCATCGGCTGGATCTCGATCCCGAAGGACTCGCCGTAGAAGCCGGTGGCGGCGGGTACGTCGCTGGTGT
Source organism: Streptomyces sp. NPDC090499 (assembly GCF_044769305.1). Lineage (NCBI taxonomy): Bacteria > Bacillati > Actinomycetota > Actinomycetes > Kitasatosporales > Streptomycetaceae > Streptomyces > Streptomyces sp. NPDC090499. The sequence continues at coordinate 1,604,358 of NZ_JBIVXP010000001.1, read as the reverse complement.
TCAGCTCGTTCCAGATCAGCGCGCCCGGCTCGTTGACGATCCCCGCGCCGTGGAAGTCGCCCGGCTGCCACACCCCGAACACCGCGCCCTGCGGATCGGCCGCGATCAGCATCCGGCCGATGTCGCCGACGTCCATCACCGGGGCGATCAGCGTGCCGCCCGCCGAGACGATCGTGTCCTGGGTGGCCTGTGCGTCGGTGCTGGCCAGGTAGGTGGTCCAGACGGTCGGCGGTTCCGGCTGTCCCTCGGGTGCCATGGCGGAGCCGATGCCGGCCACCGGCTTGCCGTTCAGCGTGCAGACCGCGTAGCCGCCGAAGTCGGCCCCGCCGACCTCGCCCTGCCAGCCGAACAGGTCACGGTAGAAGTCCAGCGCGGCCTGCTGGTCCTGCGCCATCAGATCGACCCAGCAAGGGGTTCCGGTCGGGTACGGAGTAGTGACTTCGGGCATCTCGGGTTCTCCCTGCGCGCGAAAAATTTCCCCGCCGCCCACCTTCACGGTCCTGGCCGGTTCTCGCCACCGGAACGGCCGGAGTTTTACGGTCGGCTCACCGGCGCGGGTCGGCCGACGGCCCCCGCCGGGCCCTGGGCCGCCGCCGGCACCGAGGCGCCCGGGGAGGTGAGCGCGGTGACCACGAACTCCGGCGGACCCGCGCCGCCCCGGTCGCTCACCGGTGCCTGTGTACGACGAATTCGTTGCCGTCGGGGTCGAGCATCGGCACCCGGTTGCCGTCGTCACCCTCGCCGCCGCCGCCGCCGTCCGCGCGCGTCGCGCCGAGCGAGATCAGACGGCCGACCTCCGTCTCCCAGTCCTCGTGGGCGGGCAGCTCCAGATCGAGGAACAGCCTGTTCCTCCCCGTCTTCGGCGCTACCGGCGGACCACCCCACGTGATCTTCGTACCGCCGTCGGGTGACTGGATCGCGGTCTCCTGGTCCTGGTCCCAGACCAGCGGCCACCGCAGCGCCTCGCTCCAGAAGTAACCGACCTCCTGACTGCCGTCGCAGGCCAGCGCCCCGATGAAGCCGGTGCCGGCGAGGAACTTGTTGCCCGCCTCGATGACGCAGAACTCGTTGCCGTCCGGATCGGCGAGCACGACGTGTTCCTCTTCCGGGAGCTGACCCACGTCGATGTGTCTCCCGCCCAGCTCCAGCACCCTTGCCACCGTCCGCTGCTGTTCCTCCGGCGAGGCGCTCGTCAGGTCGAAGTGCGCCCGGTTCTGACCGGTCTTCGGCTCCTGACTCGGCAGGAAACGGATGCGGAACCCGGCGGCGTCGGGGGGCCGGATCGCCGAGCCGTCGTCCGGACCGTCGACGGACTCCCAGCCCAGGACCCCGGACCAGAACCGCGCCAGGTCCGACGGCCGGGTGGCGTTGAAGCAGACGGCGAACAGGTGACTCGTCATATCCGGTGGGTCTCCGATCCGTTGGCGGCCGATACAGCGCCGTGCTCTCGCGGGCCCATGTCAGCGAAGCGTCGTCGGTCCCGCCGCGAGCGCTCAGTGGTCCCCTGCGGTCCCGTCGGCGAAGCGCAGCAGTACGGCGGCCTCCGCGCGCAGCCGCGCGGCCCGGTCGGCGTGCGCGGGCGCGGTCAACAGCGCCGCGGCCTCCAGGCGTTCGGCGGCCTCGGCGCGCACGACATCCACCACGTCGCGCTCGCTCAGCTCCCGCCGCGCCGCCTCGGTGGCACCGGCCCCGACCGGTGACGCCTCAAGGGCCAGGCCGCGCAGCTCCGTCTCGGCCACGGGCACCGCCTCCGCGTTGTCCAGGGCGGCGAGTGTCGAGCGCAGGGCGCTCACCGTGACCTTGTCACGGGCACGCATCGCTTCGGGCAGGGCTTGACGCATACGGAGACGCACAGACATGCCGGTGACCTTATGGCGGCGCCTCCGGCCCCACAACGCGTTATCCGGGCTAGGCCGCGGCCAGCTCGCACCACACGTACTTCCCCCGGTTCCCGAACCTCGGCAGCGGCTGCCACCCCCACAGATCCGAACAGGCCCGCACCAGCGCCAGCCCCCGCCCGTCCTCCACCTCCCCGAGCCGCTCCAACGGCACGGGCGGCTCCGGCGGTTCCGGATCCGCGTCCCAGGCACCGATCCGGAGCGTCCCGGGAGGCGACCAGCGGACCCGTAGCGCGGCGGGCCCCTTCGTATGCCGTACGGCGTTGGAGACCAGCTCGGTCGCGAGCAGTTCGGCGACGTCCAGAAAGTCGCCGAGTTCGTGCGCCGTGAGCACGAGTCTGAGGGTGTGCCGGCTGACGGTGACCGCGCGCAGGTCGTTGGGGATGGTGAGGGTGTACGTGGGCGGTGCCTTGCCGAAGCTGGACACGATTGTGCGTGACGTACCGCACGGGTCGGCGTTTATCGATTCCGAGTCACAACTCGTCGCCTTTCGAACGCGCTTCCGTAAGGTGGAAGCCGTATCGCTCGCTCCCGAACAATCGCGTGACTTCATCAACCGGCTGGCGAAAGAGCTGTGAGGCACCCCACGGACAACTGGCGGAAGTCGTCCTACTCGGGCCCGGACGACGGCAACGAGTGCGTGGAGATAGCCGTCACCCCCACCTGTACAGCCGTCCGCGACTCCAAAGCCCCCGCCCGTGCCACCCTCACCTTCCCTGCCGAAGTCTTCACCGCCTTCATCGGCGACCTCAAAAACACCGGCTGGCGGAAGTCGTCCCACTCCGGCGAGGGCGACGGCAACAACTGCGTCGAGATAGCCACCACCCCCACCCGCACAGCCGTCCGCGACTCCAAGGCCCCGGCCGCTCGCACCCTCGCTTTCCCGGTGGAAGCCTTCGCCGCCTTCGTCGAGGGGATCAAGGCTGCGGGCTGGCGACAGGAACCGTGACACGGAGCGCGGCGCCCTGAAGTGCCGTGATCCGCTCGATGACCAGCCCCACCAGCACGGCTGCCGCGAGGAAGAGCGCCTCGGTCACCACGAGGAGGGCCAGCGAGCCGGGGGCCGCCAGGTTCGCTGCCGTGAGCACCAGCGCGTGCCCGACCCAGGCGGCCCACCACAGATTCACCAGCGCCGTGTCTCGGTTCTCCCAAGACGCGGAGCCGGCGCGCCCGATGTCGAGGACGGAACGGCGCGGGACGAAGAGGTTGACCACCGGTATGAACCACGCGCCGATCGTCCAGCCCGGACCCGGAACCGTCGCCTCGGGGGACAACTCCTGGGCGTTGCGCCGGGACCGGGCGAGCCATACGAGGAACAGCACGGTCGCGAGGGTCATCAGATAGACGAAGACCATGGAGATGAGGCCTGACCTCCGCAGGGACTCGTCCGTGGGGTGCAGATAGTGGTCCCGGAGCGCCACCGTGCGGAACACGTCCGCCACGGCCGCCGCAGCGACCGCGGTCTGCGTGGCGCGGGCAAGCCGTCGGGGAGCTGTGCGGGTGACGCTCGTCATCGTCTTCGACCTGTCTCGGAGGTGTGTGCGGCGGCGGACGCCGAGGCTGAGTGATCATAGGGTCTGATTGCCGTACAGGTGTACGACTTTTGGCGCCCCGTCAGCAGGCCCTCGCCGCCGGTCACCGCGCTCTCGGCGCGGCCGCCTCCAGTTCGGCGATGCTGCCCGACATGATCGTCCGGACGTGCTCGGTGATGTGTTCCGCGGGCCAGTCCCACCAGGACACCGCCAGCAGTCGGGCGACGTCCTGCTCGTCGTAGCGGGTGCGGATCAGGCGGGCCGGGTTGCCGCCGGCGATGCCGTAGTCGGGGACGTCGTCCACCACCACGGCGCCGGAGGCGATGATCGCGCCGGTTCCGATCCGTACGCCCGGCATCACCATGGCCCCGTGGCCGAACCACACGTCGTGCCCGACCACGGTGTCCCCCCGGCCCGGCAGCCCGGTGACCAGGTCGAAGTGCTCGGCCCACGGCCCACCCATGATCGGGAAGGGGAACGTCGACGGGCCGTCCATACGGTGGTTGGCGCCGTTCATGATGAACCGCACGCCCGTGCCGAGCGCGCAGAACTTGCCGATGACGAGTTTCTCCGGCCCGTAGTGGTACAGCACGTTGCGGGTCTCGAAGGCGGTCGCGTGGTCGGGGTCGTCGTAGTAGGAGTACTCCCCGACCTCGATCAGCGGGGATGTCACCAGCGGTTTGAGCAGGACCACCCGGGGGTGTTCGGGCATCGGGTGGAGGACCGTCGGGTCGGCGGGTACGGGCATGGGGCGTCCTTGTCGGTAGCGGATCCGTGACCAAGGCCATGATCGCTGTCAGACCGCACCGGTACCGTCGGATCATGGCTCAGCAGGCGGGGACCCCCACAGGCGAACGACGACTCGCCACCGTCGAAGGCGTGCTCGAACGCATCACGTACGCCAATGAGGAGAACGGGTACACCGTCGCCCGCGTCGACACCGGCAGAGGTGCCGGTGATCTCCTCACCGTCGTCGGTGCGCTGCTCGGCGCCCAGGTGGGGGAGTCGCTGCGGATGGAGGGGCGGTGGGGGTCGCATCCGCAGTACGGGAAGCAGTTCACCGTCGAGAACTACACGACCGTGCTGCCCGCCACCGTGCAGGGGATACGGCGTTATCTCGGCTCGGGGCTGGTCAAGGGCATCGGGCCGGTGTTCGCCGACCGGATCACCCAGCACTTCGGGGTGGACACCCTCCGGATCATCGAGGAGGAGCCGAAGCGGCTCGTCGAGGTGCCGGGGCTCGGCCCGAAGCGGACGAAGAAGATCGCCGACGCCTGGGAGGAGCAGAAGGCGATCAAGGAGGTGATGCTCTTCCTCCAGACCGTCGAGGTGTCGACGTCGATCGCCGTGCGGATCTACAAGAAGTACGGGGACGCGTCGATCTCCGTCGTGAAGAACCAGCCGTACCGGCTTGCGGCCGACGTGTGGGGCATCGGGTTCCTGACCGCCGACAAGATCGCCCAGTCGGTGGGGATTCCGCACGACAGCCCGGAGCGGGTGAAGGCGGGGCTGCAGTACGCCCTGTCCCAGTCCGCCGACCAGGGGCACTGCTACCTCCCCGAGGAGCGGCTCATCGCGGACGCCGTGAAACTCCTCCAGGTCGACACCGGCCTGGTCATCGAGTGCCTCGCCGAGCTGGCGGCGCCGCCCGAGGACGGGGCGGACCCGGGCGTCGTACGGGAGAAGCTCCCCGGTCCGGACCCGGACGCCGAACCCGTCACCGCCGTCTACCTCGTCCCCTTCCACCGGGCCGAAGTCGCCCTCGCCTCCCAGCTGCTGCGCCTGCTGCGCACCGACGAGGACCGGATGCCGTCGTTCCGGGACGTCGTCTGGGACAAGGCGCTCGGCTGGCTGAAGGGCCGTACCGGCGTCGAACTCGCCCCCGAGCAGGAGGCCGCCGTCCGGCTGGCGCTGACCGAGAAGGTCGCGGTGCTGACCGGCGGGCCCGGCTGCGGCAAGTCGTTCACCGTCAGGTCGATCGTGGAGCTGGCGCGGGCGAAGAAGGCGAAGGTGGTGCTCGCCGCGCCGACCGGGCGGGCCGCCAAGCGGCTGGCCGAGCTGACCGGCGCCGAGGCGTCGACCGTGCACCGGCTCCTTGAGCTGAAGCCCGGCGGGGACGCGGCCTACGACCGGGACCGGCCGCTCGACGCCGACCTGGTGGTGGTGGACGAGGCGTCGATGCTCGATCTGCTCCTCGCCAACAAGCTGGTCAAGGCCGTGCCGCCCGGTGCGCACCTCCTCTTCGTGGGGGATGTCGACCAGTTGCCCAGCGTCGGGGCGGGGGAGGTGCTGCGGGACCTGCTCGCCGACGGCAGCCCGATCCCCGCCGTCCGGCTCACCCAGGTCTTCCGGCAGGCCCAGCAGTCGGGGGTGGTGACCAACGCCCACCGGATCAACGCGGGGCAGCACCCCGTCACCGACGGCATGACGGACTTCTTCCTCTTCGTGGAGGACGAGACGGAGGAGGCGGGCAAGCTCGCCGTGGACGTCGCCGCCCGGCGCATTCCGGCCAGGTTCGGGCTCGATCCGCGACGGGACGTACAGGTGCTCGCCCCCATGCACCGCGGACCGGCCGGGGCCGGCGTGCTCAACGGCCTGCTCCAGCAGGTCATCACCCCGGCCCGGCCCGAGCTGCCCGAAAAGCGGTTCGGCGGGCGGGTGTTCCGGGTCGGCGACAAGGTCACCCAGATCCGCAACAACTACGAGAAGGGCGAGAACGGCGTCTTCAACGGCACCGTGGGCGTGGTCACCTCGCTCGACCCGGTCGACCAGCGCCTCACGGTGCTGACCGACGAGGACGAGGAGGTGCCGTACGAGTTCGACGAACTGGACGAACTGGCGCACGCCTACGCGGTGACCATCCACCGTTCACAGGGGAGTGAATATCCCGCGGTGGTGATCCCGGTCACCACCGGAGCCTGGATGATGCTCCAACGGAACCTGCTCTACACGGCGGTCACCCGGGCCAGGAAGCTGGTCGTCCTCGTCGGTTCGCGCAAGGCGATCGGCCAGGCGGTGCGCACGGTGTCGGCAGGCAGACGGTGTACGGCACTGGACTTCCGGCTCGGCCGGAGCGATCTCCGGAAAAATGATCGATCAAATGAGTCGTGAAGGTCACAGAGCTCTTCCAGATGGCGAGACAAGGGGGCAGGATGAGCAGGTTGGCGGCACTCAGTGCCGCCGATAGGCCCAACGGTCGACCCCGAGTGCACTCTCCTGAGCCAAATGGGGGATGGTAGAGACAGTCAGGGCACCTCGAAGATGAGGCACTACGTCGGTGAGGGAAGACGTGAGCGACAACTCTGTAGTACTGCGGTACGGCGACGGCGAGTACACCTACCCGGTGGTCGACAGCACCGTCGGCGACAAGGGCTTCGACATCGGGAAGCTCCGGGCCCAGACCGGCCTCGTGACCCTGGACAGCGGCTACGGCAACACCGCTGCCTATAAATCCGCCATCACCTACCTCGACGGCGAGGCGGGCATCCTCCGCTACCGCGGTTACCCGATCGAGCAGCTGGCGGAGCGCTCCACCTTCCTGGAGGTGGCCTACCTGCTGATCAACGGTGAGCTGCCGACCGTGGACGAGCTCACCACGTTCAAGAACGAGATCACGCGGCACACGCTGCTGCACGAGGACGTCAAGAACTTCTACCGGGGCTTCCCGCGTGACGCCCACCCGATGGCCATGCTGTCGTCGGTGGTCTCCGCGCTGTCCACCTTCTACCAGGACAGCCACAACCCGTTCGACGCGCAGCAGCGCGACCTCTCCACCATCCGGCTGCTCGCCAAGCTTCCGACGATCGCCGCGTACGCGTACAAGAAGTCGGTCGGCCACCCGTTCGTCTACCCGCGCAACGACCTCTCCTACGTGGAGAACTTCCTGCGCATGACGTTCTCGGTCCCGGCGCAGGACTACGAGCTGGACCCGGTCGTCGTCTCGGCGCTCGACAAGCTGCTGATCCTGCACGCGGACCACGAGCAGAACTGCTCGACGTCGACGGTCCGCCTGGTCGGCTCGTCGCAGGCGAACATGTTCGCGTCGATCTCCGCCGGCATCTCCGCGCTGTGGGGTCCCCTGCACGGCGGCGCCAACCAGTCGGTCCTGGAGATGCTGGAGGGCATCCAGGCCAACGGCGGCGACGTCGACTCCTTCATCCGCAAGGTGAAGAACAAGGAGGACGGCGTCCGCCTGATGGGCTTCGGCCACCGGGTGTACAAGTCCTTCGACCCGCGCGCGAAGATCATCAAGGCCGCGGCGCACGACGTCCTCTCGGCTCTCGGCAAGTCCGACGAGCTGCTGGACATCGCGCTGAAGCTGGAGGAGCACGCGCTCTCCGACGACTACTTCGTCTCGCGCAACCTCTACCCGAACGTCGACTTCTACACCGGCCTGATCTACCGCGCCATGGGCTTCCCGACCGAGATGTTCACGGTCCTGTTCGCGCTCGGCCGGCTGCCCGGCTGGATCGCCCAGTGGCAGGAAATGATCAAGGAGCCCGGCTCCCGCATCGGCCGCCCGCGCCAGATCTACACGGGCGTCGTCGAGCGCGACTTCGTGCCGGTCGAAGAGCGCTGAACGCGCTAGCGGCCGTACCGGCATAACAGAAGGCGCCCTGGAGCGCCGGTCCCCCCACGGGCCGGCGACCAGGGCGCCTTCCCGTGTCCCGGTACGGATTCCCCCCACGGGATCCGGCCGGGCGCTCGGTACGGCAGCGCCTGAATCGCTGCTTTGAGCACAACGAGCAGAACTCGCCGTACTTGATCCAGTGATGCGGTGCGATCTGCCGGGACCCGTACGGCACGGGAGGGCCGCTCAAAGCTTCCCGTCGTACGTGCCCCGGCAACGCATCTCTGAGGAAGTCCCCCAAGACATCCCCAGATGCCAGGTCAGCGCCCCCCAAGACGCATCTCTGACACCGCCAACTTAGACCTTCGAACCCCTTCGATGGTTACGTTCACATCACTGTGATCTGCGTCTCTTGCATCTGTCCGATAGATGCGCAAGAGCCCCGATACGGTGACCGGAGCTCAAGCGTAAGGATGATGCGCGAGCCTTGTGAAGAGCTTATGTGAGGTGCGCGTTGGACTCTAGGGGGACTCATACATCCACTGGGCCGAACCGCCGGTAACTTTCAGCGGAAGGTGCGCAGCCGCAGACTGTTGGTCACCACGAAGACCGACGAGAAGGCCATCGCGGCCCCCGCGATCATCGGGTTGAGGAGGCCGGCGGCGGCCAGTGGGAGCGCGGCCACGTTGTAGCCGAAGGCCCACACGAGGTTGCCCTTGATGGTGGCGAGGGTCCGCCGGGACAGCCGGATCGCGTCCGCTGCCACCCGCAGGTCCCCGCGCACCAGGGTCAGGTCGCCGGCCTCGATTGCCGCGTCCGTCCCGGTGCCCATGGCCAGCCCCAGATCCGCGGTGGCCAGCGCCGCCGCGTCGTTGACGCCGTCGCCGACCATGGCGACCGTCCGCCCCTCGCGCTGCAGCCGCCGTACGACGTCCACCTTGTCCTCGGGCAGCACCTCGGCGACGACCTCGGTGATCCCGACCGCCCTCGCGACCGATTCGGCCACCGTCCGGTTGTCCCCGGTCAGCAGCACCGGCGTCAGCCCGAGCGCACGCAGCTCCCGGACCGCCTCGACGCTGGTCTCCTTGACCGCGTCGGCGACGGCGAGGACACCCCGTGCCTTCCCGTCCCAGCCGGCCAGGACGGCGGTACGGCCCTCCTGCTCGGCCCGGGAGCGGGCCAGGGCCAAGTCCTCCGGTACGGCGTCGAAGAGGCGCCCCACGGCCACCTCGCGGCCCTCCACGCGCCCGCGTGCACCCCGCCCGGGGACGTTCTCGAAGTGCTCGACCGCGGGCAGCGCCCCGACCTTCTCCGCCGCGCCCGTGGCGATCGCCCTTGCCACCGGATGCTCGGAGGCGTGTTCGAGGGCGCCTGCGAGCCGCAGCACCTCGTCCGCGTCCTCCCCGGCGCCCTCGGTGACGTACACCTCCTGGAGGCTCATCCGCCCGGTGGTCACCGTCCCGGTCTTGTCGAGGACGACGGTGTCCACCCGGCGCGTGGACTCCAGCACCTCCGGGCCCTTGATGAGGATGCCGAGCTGCGCGCCCCGCCCGGTGCCGACCATCAGCGCGGTCGGCGTGGCCAGGCCCAGGGCGCACGGGCAGGCGATGATCAGGACGGCGACGGCGGCCGTGAACGCGGCGGCCGTGTCCCCGGTGACGCCCAGCCAGACCCCGAAGGTGCCGAGCGCGATCAGGATGACGACCGGGACGAAGACGGCGGAGATCCGGTCCGCGAGCCGCTGCACCTCGGCCTTGCCGTTCTGCGCGTCCTCCACCAGCCGGGCCATCCGCGCGAGCTGGGTGTCGGCGCCGACCCGGGTCGCCGCGACGACCAGCCGCCCGCCGGCGTTGACGGTCGCGCCCGTGACGGCGTCGCCGACGGTCACGTCCACCGGCACGGACTCGCCGGTCAGCATCGACGCGTCCACCGCGGACGCCCCCTCGACCACGGTCCCGTCGGTGGCCACCTTCTCCCCGGGCCGTACGACGAACCGGTCGCCGACCGCGAGCGACGCCACCGGGACCCGCACCTCGCGCCCGTCCCGCAGTACCGCCACGTCCCTGGCGCCCAGTTCCATCAGCGCCCGCAGGGCCGCCCCCGCGCGCCGCTTGGAGCGTGCCTCCAGATAGCGGCCGAGCAGGATCAGCGCGACGACCCCGGAGGCCACCTCCAGGTAGATCGTGGACGCGCTGTCCATCCGGGAGACGGTGAACCGGAACTCGTCGTGCATGCCCGGCATGCCCGCGTCGCCGAGGAACAGCGCCCACAGCGACCAGCCGAACGCGGCCAGCGTGCCGACCGAGACCAGGGTGTCCATGGTGGCGGCGCCGTGCCGGGCGTTGGTCCAGGCGGCCCGGTGGAACTGCGAGCCGCCCCAGACGACCACCGGGGCGGCGAGCGTCAGCGACAGCCACTGCCAGTTGTCGAACTGCAGTGCCGGGACCATCGCGAGCAGCACGACCGGGGCCGCGAGCAGGGCGGAGACCAGGAGGCGGTGGCGCAGGGCGGCGAGTTCGGGATCCCGCTCCGCCCCGGCCTCCTGGTCCGGCTCCGGCTCCGGGGGCGCGGGCTCCTCGGCGGTGTAACCCGTCCTCACGACCGTGGCGATCAGGTCGGCGACCTGAACCCCCTGGGGGTATGTGACCTTCGCCTTCTCGGTCGCGTAGTTCACGGTGGCGGTGACGCCGTCCATGCGGTTGAGCTTCTTCTCGACCCGGGCGGCGCAGGAGGCGCAGGTCATGCCGCCGATGAGCAGCTCGACCTCGGACTCGCCGCCGGCCGGGCGCGGCAGGGCTATCGGTGTCGGTGCGGTGGTGGTGCTGGTGGTGGTGCTGGTCGTCATGTCCGGACTCCAGACAACGGACCGGACCGTACGGAGCCAGTATCAGCTGGTCGGCACGGCCCGGCGGAGAGATACGTTTCCGTCGTAGGTACTGCTCGTGGTGCGGGTCGGCGCGTGCGGCCGGACCCTCAGGCGCGGCCGGCGAGCTCGAAGCCCGCCTCGTCGACGGCGGCGCGGACCGCCTCCTCGTCGAGCGGGGCGGTGGAGACGACCGTGACCTCGCCGCTGGCCGCGACGGCCGTCACCGAGCTGACGCCGGGCAGTCCGGAGATCTCTGCGGAGACGGAACCCTCGCAGTGCCCACAGCTCATGCCCGTCACCTTGTAGACGGCGGTCACGGAGCCCTGGGTGTCGGTCTGGGCGGTCATGTCGTTCTCCTCGTCGTGGCGTGTGGGGCCGATGGGGCCCACGAGAGAACCCCACTGTCGTCAGACTATACCCCTAGGGGGTATTTCTCCAAGAGGGATCGCGGCGCGCCAGCGAGAGCACCCAGGCGACGCCGAGCAGCGAGACGAGTACCAGCAGGCCCACCGAGAACACCGCGAAGAGGTGCTCCTCCGCCGCGCTGGGGCGCGGGATGTACCCCTCGGCGAACAGCTGCCGGTCCAGTCCGGTACCCGCCAGGTGCGCCACCAGCCAGAGCGCGATGCCGTGGGTGGAGTCCCACAGGGCGTGCAGCAGGGCGACCCCGCAGCAGGCGGTGACGACCGGGGCGGTGATGCGGAAGCGGCCGTTCGGGCGGCGGAAGGAGAGCAGGACGCCGCCGGCGATCGCCGTCCACAGGCCGTGCCCGAAGGGGGCCGCCACCCCGCGCAGGATCTCCGTCTCGATCAGCGCGCGCAGGTCGACGCCCTCGGTGGAGACGGCCGCGTCGAACGCGTAGCCGGCGCTCTCCAGGGCCGCGAAGCCGAAGCCGACGGCGGCGCCGAGCACCAGCCCGGCGCGCATGCCCCGGATCCCCGGCAGCCGGCGCAGCACGAACACCAGCGCGGCGAGCTTCACCGCCTCCTCGACCAGGCCGACGCAGACGAACATCTCCCAGGAGGGGCGGACCAGGTAGGACTCCATGACCGAGGCGCCCAGTACCCCGAGCGTGCCGCCGGTCAGGAAGCTGCCGAGGATCGCGCTGACCCCGAGGTCGCGGCCGTGCCGCTCGTACGCCCACAGCACGAAGACGACCGGGACGAGAAAGCTGCCGAGCAGGATCAGTGTCGGCAGCAGGGTGGTGTTCCTCGTCGTGTACGTGACCACCGCGGTCAGCGCCCACAGGGCGAGCCCGCCGCCGAGGCAGCGCCTCCACAGGCCGGCGCGGATCCGGGGGTACGGCGGTGGCGGCTGCTGCGGACCGGGGATCCGGGCCTGCGGGCGGCCGGGCGGCGGAGAGTGGGTCACGGCGGGTCCCCCTTGTGCTCCTGCGGGTGCGGGCGGCGCCCGTCGGCTCGGGATCGGTGCGAGACCGGCGCGAGACCGGTGTGATTTACCCGCACTTTAGGCAGATGTGCCGTATGCCGCAGTCTGGGAGGTTCGAGGGGGTGGTGGGTGCAGTGGTGGTCGGCGCGGTGGTGGGTGCGGCGGTCGCCGGTGGCGCGGCGGCCGGTCAGCCGGCGGGGCGGCCGAGGCGGTCGCCGACCAGGGGTTCCAGGTAGCGGGCGAGCACGTTCTTGATCTCCTGGATGTACGCCTGGCGCTCGGCGCCCTCGTGGCTGAGCACCAGTTCGAGCCCCGCCTTGTAGATGCCGAGGCTGACGTGTGCCGTGCGCGTGATGTGGGCCTGGTCGGCGTCCGGCGGGAGGAGCGAGGCGAGCAGGCCCTCGACGCGGCCGATCAGGTTGGTGTGCAGGGCGTCGTGCGCCTCGGTGATCCCGCCGGGTACGTCGGGGCCGTGCATCAGCGCGAAGAACACCGGGTGCTCGGTGTTGAAGGCGGTGAGGCGGTCCACGACGGCGCCGACCGCGTCCGCCAGCGAGGTGCCGGGGTCGATCGGTGCGAGCGCCTCGCCGTAGGTGTTCCGCAGGTCGTGCACGAGCCGGTCGCCGAGCTCGATCGCGATCGCTTCCTTGTTCGGGAAGAACTGGTAGAGCGTGCCGGGGGAGACGCCGGCCTCGCGGGCGATGGCGTTGGTGCTGGCGGCCGTGTAGCCCGAGGTGCAGAAGACCGAGGCGGCGGCTTCGAGCAGCTGCTGGACGCGCCGCTCGCCGCGGGCCTGCCGCCGGCGCGGCTGCTCCTTGGCCGTGGCCGTGCCGGCGGGGCCGTGGGAGCCGTCGGGCTGCTCTGGCATGTCGGGCTTGTCGGGCACGCGTTATCCCCAGCTCTTCGCACGCGATTGACAAACACGAGCGGTCGCTCGCATTCTTGTGGAACGCGAGCGACGACTCGTGTTTGCCAGTCTAAAAGGCAATGACCGACCCATGCTGCCCTGTGCACGAAGCGGATGTGTACCGGCAGGCAGTGGTCACGGTGAAGGGGACACCGCAGGATGACCGAAGTCAACAAGCCCTCGGCGGCCGGGGGCGGGGCCCGCCCGCGGGGCTGGACCCGGTTCGTGACCGCCCGCCCACGGCTCTCGCTGCTGCTCGCCCTAGTGATCACCGCGCTCGCCGTGCTGGCCGGCAGCGGGGTCGCCGACCGGCTGGGCAGCGGCGGCTGGGAGGACCCGGCCGCCGAGTCGACGTACGCGACGAAGGCGCTGGAGCGCGAGTTCCCGGACTCCCAGCCCAACCTGCTCCTCCTGGTGGACGCGCGGGGCGGCTCGGTGGACAGCCCCGCGGTGGCGGCCGAGGCGAAGGCTCTCGCCGGCCGGCTGTCCGCCGAGAAGGGCGTCATAGGCGTCGGCTCGTACTGGCAGACCAAGTCGCCGTCCCTGCGCGCCGAGGACGGCCACGAGGCCCTGATCGCGGCCCGCATCACCGGTGACGAGAAGGCGGCGGCCGACACCCTGGACCGCATCGCCCCGCACTACCGGGGCGCGCACGGGCCGGTGACCGTCAAGGTCGGCGGCATGGTGGCGGTCCGCAGCGACATGCAGACGATCATCAAGGAGGACCTGGCCCGCGCCGAGCTGATCGCCCTGCCCATCACCCTGGTCCTGCTGGTGATGGTGTTCGGCAGCGCGATCGCGGCCCTGCTCCCGCTGGGTATCGGCATCGTCGCCATCCTCGGCACGAACGCGGTCCTGCGCGGCATCACGTCCTTCACGGACGTCTCGGTCTTCGCGATGAACCTGACCACGGCCCTCGGCCTCGGCCTCGCCATCGACTACGCGCTCTTCATCGTCCGCCGCTTCCGCGAGGAACTGGCCACGGGCGCCGATCCGCTGACGGCGATCGGCACCACCCTGCGCACCGCGGGCCGCACGGTGCTGTTCTCGGCCCTGACGGTGGCCGTCTCCCTGGCGGCGATGCTCGTCTTCCCCCAGTACTTCCTCCGTTCGTTCGCCTACGCCGGCATAGCGGTGGTCCTGCTGGCCGCGGCCGCCGCCCTGATCCTGCTCCCGGCGGCACTGATCCTGCTGGGCGACCGGGTCAACGCGCTGGACCTGCGCCGGCTGTTCCGCAGGGGCCGGGAAGCCCGGCCCTCCGGCGCCGAGGGCACGGCCTGGGCCCGCGCCGCGGCCCTGGTGATGCGCCGCGCCCCGCTCTTCGCCGTCGCCACCACGGCCTTCCTGATCGTCCTCGGACTGCCGTTCCTGGGCGTGAAGTTCGGCACCGCCGACGACCGCCAGCTCCCGTCCGGCGCCGAGTCCCACGTCGTCCAGCAGCACATCCGGGACGGCTTCCCGGGCAACCCCGGCGGCGACCTCGAAGTCCTGGCCGAGGGCAAGGCGACCCGGGCGCAGTACACGGCCTACAAGGAGCGGGTGGCGGCCCTGCCGGAGGCGGCCGGGGTGGCCGGACCCCTGGTCAAGGGCGACGCGGCGTACTTCACGGTGCAGCCGAAGGGCGAGTCGGTGGACGACGGCGCACAGCGCCTGGTGGGCGAACTGCGCGCGCTGAACACCCCCTTCGACACGAAGGTGACGGGCACGGCCGCGGTCCTGGTCGACTCCAAGCACGCCATCGGGGAGCGCCTGCCCTGGGCGGCGGCGATCATAGCCGTCGTCACCCTGCTGCTGGTCTTCCTCCTCACCGGCAGCGTCCTCATCCCCGTACAGGCGGTCCTGCTCAACGCGCTCAGCCTGACGGCGATGTTCGGCGCGGTGGTCTGGGTCTTCCAGGACGGCCACCTCTCGGACCTGCTGGGCTTCACCAGCTCCGGCTCGATCGAGACCACGCTCCCGGTCCTGATGTTCTGCGTGGCCTTCGGCCTCTCGATGGACTACGGCGTGTTCCTCCTCTCCCGCATCAAGGAGGAGTACGACAGGACCGGCGACCACGAGCGGGCGGTCCGGCTCGGCCTGCAGCGCACCGGAGGCCTGATCACCGCGGCGGCGATCATCCTGGCGGTCGTGATGGTGGCGATCGGCACCTCCCGGGTCACCAACACCAAGATGCTCGGCCTCGGCATCGCCCTGGCGGTCCTGATGGACGCGATGGTCGTCCGCAGCCTCCTGGTCCCGGCCATCATGCGCCTGACGGGCAGGGCCACTTGGTGGGCACCGGCCCCCCTGCGCCGCTTCCACGACCGGTTCGGGTTGAGCGAGGGCGAGCACCAGGCGCCGGAGGCGCCCCAACCGGCAGACGAGGAGCGGCACAAGGTGACCACGCCGAGCTGAAGCGCCCCAAAGGGGCGCGGGGAACGGCGCGACCGGCCACGACGAGCCGGAACTGGCGCTGCAACAGGATCCCCGCGGCGCTTAGCCTGCGCACAGCCCCCGAAAGGAGCCCGCGCGATGCGAGCAGTCGTCTTCGACCACTACGCCACCCCCGCCGAGGTACGGGACGTCCCCGACCCCCGCCCGGCCCCCCACGGAGTGGTGGTCCGCGTGGAGGCCACCGGCCTGTGCCGGAGCGACTGGCACGGCTGGCAGGGCCACGACCCGGACATCACCCTCCCGCACGTCCCCGGCCACGAACTGGCCGGGGTCGTCGAGGAGGCCGGTGCCGCGGTGACCGCCTGGCGCCCCGGCGACCGGGTCACCGTCCCCTTCGTCTGCGCCTGCGGCAGCTGCCCGTCCTGCGCGGCCGGCGACCAGCAGGTCTGCGAACGCCAGACCCAGCCCGGCTTCACGCACTGGGGCTCCTTCGCCCAGTACGTGGCGCTGGACCACGCCGACGTGAACCTGGTGGCGGTCCCGGACGACATGGCGTACGCCACCGCCGCCTCCCTGGGCTGCCGCTTCGCCACCGCCTTCCGCGCGGTGGTCCAGCAGGGCCGGGTCGCGGCGGGGGAGTGGGTGGCGGTGTACGGCTGCGGGGGCGTGGGCCTGTCGGCGGTGATGATCGCGGCGGCGGCGGGCGCACGGGTGGCGGCGGTGGACGTGTCGCCCCAAGCCCTGGACCTGGCAAGGAAGTTCGGCGCGGCCCACGGCGTGAACGCGTCGGAGACCGCCGACCCCGCGGCGGCGGTCCGCGACCTGACCTCCGGCGGCGCCCATCTCTCCCTGGACGCCCTCGGCTCACCCGCCACCTCGGCCGCCTCGGTCAACTCCCTGCGCCGGCGCGGCCGTCACGTCCAGGTGGGCCTGCTGCCGTCCCCGGACGGCAACACCCCCGTGCCGCTGGCCCGCGCGATCGCCCTGGAGCTGGAGCTCCTCGGCAGCCACGGCATGGCGGCCCACACCTACCCCGCCATGCTCGAACTGGTCCGCGCCGGCACCCTCCGCCCCGACCTCCTGGTCACCTCGACGATCACCCTGGACGCGGCCCCGGCCGCCCTGGCGGCGATGGACGCGGCACCGGCGGCCGGGGTGACGGTCGTCGAGCCCTGGGCCTGAGCAGGCCGCGCCCCGTCTCAGAGGTCTCTGCGCCCCCGGTTGCCCGGCCGGGAGGCGACCCAGGCGCGGACCGTGTCGGCGTACCAGTAGGGCTTGCCGCCCTCGACATGGTCGGGCGGCGGGAGCAGCCCGTGCTTGCGGTAGGAGCGGACGGTGTCCGGCTGCACCCGGATGTGCGCCGCGATCTCCTTGTAGGACCAGAGCCGTCGGTCGGTCATGGGATGCACCTCCCTGCGCGCACCGCGGGGGCGACCGGAGGCGGTCGTCGGGGGAGCCGGGCGCTGCGCTGGCGATCACAAAGCCTGTGCCCGGTGAACGACGGAGAGTGACTGTGCGCAAGCGCCTGTGGACCTGGTGTGACCGAGAGCCCGCGTATGCGTGACATGTGTGACACAAGGGGGGAGTTTGTGACACAGCCGGGGCACAGGCGCATACCGGCTCATCGGCGGGGCGCGTTGACATCTGCGTGAGCGACAGTGCCCCGAAGGGGTGCGGGGCTGTATCGATGTGCGGCTCCGCCGCGTGGGCGCGACCAGCCACCCCCCGGCCCGCGCCCGCGCACCCGCCGCACCCCCACCCTCGTAGGTGCCCTCGCCCCATACTGTCGTCAGAATGTCCGGACAAACCATTGACACGACCTCCCCTCCCGGACTACAAACCACGGGAGAGCATGACGAAGGGAAGCCGATGGCGTACGACCTGATCACCATGGGGCGGATCGGGGTGGATCTCTATCCGCTCCAGACCGGAGTCCCGCTCGCCCAGGTGTCGTCCTTCGGCAAGTTCCTCGGCGGGTCGGCGACGAACGTGGCCGTGGCGGCCGCCCGCCTCGGCCGCAGCACCGCCGTCATCACCCGCACCGGCGAGGACGCCTTCGGCGCCTACCTGCACGAGGCACTCCGGGGCTTCGGCGTGGACGACCGCTGGGTCACCGCGGTCCCCGGCCTGAACACCCCGGTCACGTTCTGCGAGATCTTCCCGCCGGACGACTTCCCGCTGTACTTCTACCGGCAGCCCAAGGCCCCGGACCTGGAGATCGACGCCCACGACCTCGACCTCGACGCCGTCCGGTCCGCCCGCATCTTCTGGATCACCGGCACCGGCCTGAGCGAGGAGCCCAGCCGCACCGCGACCCTCGCGGCCCTCGCCCACCGCGCCAAGGCCGGCACGACCGTCTTCGACCTCGACTGGCGGCCCATGTTCTGGCAGGACCCGGATGCGGCCCGCCCGTTCTACGCCGAGGCGCTCAAGCACACCACCGTCGCCGTCGGCAACCTCGACGAGGTGGAGGTCGCGACCGGCGTGCGCGAGCCGCAGGCCGCCGCCCAGGCCCTCCTGGACGCCGGTGTCGAGATCGCCGTCGTCAAG
Organism: Streptomyces sp. NPDC090499; assembly: GCF_044769305.1. NCBI lineage: Bacteria > Bacillati > Actinomycetota > Actinomycetes > Kitasatosporales > Streptomycetaceae > Streptomyces > Streptomyces sp. NPDC090499. The sequence goes on along the minus strand of NZ_JBIVXP010000001.1, from coordinate 1,586,273 downwards.
CAGGGCCCCAAGGGCGTCCTCGCGGTCAGCCGCGACGGCGACTCCGCCGAGGTCCCGCCACTGCCCGTCAACGTGCTGAACGGCCTCGGCGCCGGCGACGCCTTCGGCGGCTCCCTCTGCCACGGCCTCCTCGAAGGCTGGGACCTGGAGAAGACCATGCGCCACGCCAACGCGGCCGGCGCGATCGTCGCCTCCCGCCTGGAGTGCTCCTCCGCGATGCCGACCGGCGACGAGATCGACGCCGCGCTCGCCGCCGGAGCGGTGCTGTGAGGGCCGGCCGCGTCGCGGGCGCGCACCACGAGGGCGGCGCCGGCGCCCCCGGCCGGCAGGTGAAGGTGGACATCTCCGCCCTCGTCCACACCCGCACCCACCACCCCGAGGCCATCGCCGAGGCGGCCACCCGCCGCGTCCGCCGTCCGCTCCTCAACGAGGACGGCAAGCTGATGATCGTCGCCGCCGACCACCCGGCCCGCGGCGCCCTCGGCGTGGGCGGCGACAAGCTCGCCATGGCCAACCGGGCCGAGCTGCTCGAACGGCTCTGCCTTGCGCTGTCCCGGCCCGGCGTCGACGGCGTCCTCGCCACCGCCGACATCCTGGACGACCTGCTCCTGCTCGGCGCGCTCGACGGCAAGGTCGTCATGGGCTCGATGAACCGCGGCGGACTGCAGGGCGCCTCCTTCGAGCTCGACGACCGCTTCACCGGCCACCGCGGCGAGGACATACAGCGCCTCGGGTTCGACGCCGGCAAGCTGCTGCTGCGCATCGACTACGACGACCCGGGCTCCCTCACCACCCTGGAGTCCACCGCCCGCGCCATCGACGACATGGCCGCGCGCCGGCTGCCGGTCTTCGTCGAGCCGTTCATCAGCAGGCGCACCCCCGAGGGCAAGGTCAAGAACGACCTCTCTCCGGAGGCGGTCACCAAGTCCATCGCCATCGCCTCGGGCCTCGGCGGGAGTTCGGCCTACACCTGGCTGAAGGTGCCGGTCACCGACAACCCCGACGACATGGCCCAGGTCATGGAGACGTCCACGCTCCCCGCCGTGCTGCTCGGCGGCGAAGTGGGCGATGACCAGGACGGTGCGTACGAGAAGTGGCGCAGCGCCCTGCAACTCCCCACCGTGCGCGGCCTGGTGGTCGGCCGCTCGCTGTTGTACCCGGCGGACGGCGACGTGGCCGCCGCCGTGGACACCGCTGTCGGACTCCTGTGAGGGCGAGAAGATGACGACCAACGAGCTGCACCTCACCAAGGGTTCGACCGCGAACGCCCAGTACGCGCTCGACATCGACCCCAAGCGGGCCGGTTGGGCGCACAGCAGCCTGAGGATCGTCGAACTGCCCCCGGGCGGAACGCATTTGTTCACCACCGGGGACAGCGAGTGGATCGTGCTTCCGCTACAGGGCGGTTGTACGGTGCAAACAGAGGGAAACGAGTTCCAGATCCTGGGCCGGGAGAGCGTGTTCAGCGGAGTCTCCGACTTCGCGTACGTGCCCCGGGACGCCCAGGTCCAGATCGCCTCCGGCGCGGGAGGCCGCTTCGCCCTGGCAGGAGCGAAGTGCGAGCGACGACTCCCCGCCCGCTACGGCCCCGCGCCGGAGGTCCCCGTCGAAGACCGCGGCAGCGGCACCAGCGCCCGCCGGGTGCGCAACTTCGCCTCCGCGTCCGCCTTCGACTGCGACAAGCTCATCGCCGTCGAGGTGATCACGCCCGGCGGCAACTGGTCCTCGTACCCGCCGCACAAGCACGACGAGCACCGGCCGGGCGAGGAGTCGGAGCTGGAGGAGATCTACTACTTCGAGATCGACGGACCGAACGGTATCGGGTATCAGCGCGTATTCCCCTCCCGTGAGGGCGGTACGGACGTCCTCGCCGAGGTCCGCTCCGGCGACGCCGTGCTCGTTCCCGACGGATGGCACGGCCCGTCGATCGCGCAGCCCGGTCACGACATGTACTACCTGAACGTCATGGCGGGGCCCGGTGCGACGCGGGAGTGGCGGATCTGCTTCCACCCGGACCATACGGAGGGTTACCGATGACGATTCGGTTGACCGTCGCGCAAGCGCTTGTCCGCTTCCTCGCCGTCCAGTTCACCGAGCGGGACGGCGAGCGCCGCCGCCTGATCGGCGCCACCTGGGGCATCTTCGGCCACGGCAACGTGGCCGGCCTCGGCCAGGCACTCCTGGAGCACCGGGACGAGATGCCGTACCACCAGGGCCGCAACGAACAGGCCATGGTGCACGCGGCGGTCGGCTACGCGCGTCAATCGAACCGCCTCGCCACGCACGCCGTGACGACGTCCATCGGTCCGGGCGCCACCAACCTGGTCACCGGCGCCGCCCTCGCCACCGTCAACCACCTCCCGGTCCTGCTCCTGCCCGGCGACGTCTTCGCCACCCGCCCCGCCGACCCGGTCCTCCAGCAGCTCGAAGTCCCGCACGCGGCCGACGTGTCCGTCAACGACACCCTCCGCCCCGTCTCGAAGTTCTTCGACCGGATCAACCGCCCCGAACAGCTGATCCCCTCCGCCCTCGCCGCCCTGCGGGTCCTCACCGACCCCGTCGAGACCGGCGCCGTCACCCTCGCCCTCCCGCAGGACGTGCAGGCGGAGGCGTACGACTGGCCGGAGGAGTTCTTCGCCGAACGGGTGTGGACCGTACGGCGGCCGGGCGCCGACCCCGCCGAACTCGCCGCGGCCGTGACCGCGGTCAGGAACGCGCGCCGGCCTCTGGTCATCGCCGGCGGCGGGGTCCACCACAGCCGCGCCGAGGCCGTGCTCGCCGAGTTCGCCGAAGCCACCCGCATCCCGGTCGCCTCGACCCAGGCCGGCAAGGGCTCGCTGCGCTGGGACCACCCGCAGGACGTCGGCGGCGTCGGCCACACCGGCACCGCCACCGCCGACGAACTCGCCCGCACCGCCGACCTGGTGATCGGCGTCGGCACCCGCTACACCGACTTCACCACGGCCTCCGGCACCCTCTTCGAGAACCCGGACGTCCGCTTCCTCAACCTCAACATCGCCGCGTACGACGGTCACAAGCTGGCCGGCCTGCCTCTGGTCGCCGACGCCCGCAGCGCTCTCACCGAGCTGCGGCAGGCCCTCGACGGCCACCGCACCGCCGACTCGTACGTCACCGAGTACACCGAGGACAAGGAGCGCTGGGAGCAGCGCGTCGACGCCTGCTACGAGGCCGACGAGCCGGACATCCGGCCGACCCAGCCGCAGGTCCTCGGCGCCCTGGACGCGCTCGTCGACGACACCGACGTACTGGTCAACGCGGCCGGCTCGCTCCCCGGCGACCTGCACCGGATGTGGCGGGCCCGGTCGCGGGACCAGTACCACCTGGAGTACGGCTACTCGTGCATGGGCTACGAGATACCGGCCGCCATCGGGGTGAAACTCGCGGCGCCGGAGCGGAACGTGTGGGCGCTGGTCGGCGACGGCACGTATCTGATGATGCCGACCGAGATCGTCACCGCCGTCCAGGAGGGGATAGCCATCAAGGTGCTGCTGGTGCAGAACCACGGCTACGCCTCCATCGGCGGGCTCTCCGAGTCGGTGGGCGGCGAGCGGTTCGGCACCGCGTACCGCTTCACCTCGGACGACGGCACCTTCACGGGCGCCCCGCTCCCCGTCGACCTGGCCGCCAACGCGGCCAGCCTCGGCATGCGCGTCCTGCGCGCCAAGACTGTCCGGGACCTGCGCACGGCACTCGCCGAGGCGCGGGCCGCCGACACTCCCACATGTGTCTACGTGGAGACCGAAACGGCCGACACAGTGTCGGGCCCGCCTCCCGCGCAGGCCTGGTGGGATGTACCTGTGGCCGAGACCGCGACCCGATCCTCCGCGGTCAAGGCACGTGAGCTCTACGAACGGCACGTCTCCACCCGACGCCGCCATCTGTGAAGGAGTAACCGGTCATGACGAAGATCGTCAACCACTGGATCGGCGGCAAGTCCGTCGACGGCACGTCGGGCAACTACGGGCCGGTCACCGACCCGGCCACCGGCGCGGTCACCACGAAGGTCGCGTTCGCGTCGGTCGACGAGGTCGACGCCGCGGTCGCCGCCGCCAAGGACGCCTTCGTGACCTGGGGCCAGTCCTCGCTGGCCAAGCGCACGGAGATCCTGTTCCGCTTCCGCGCCCTGCTCGACGCCAACCGGGACGCGATCGCCGAGCTGATCACGGCCGAGCACGGCAAGGTGCACAGCGACGCCCTCGGCGAGGTCGCCCGCGGTCTGGAGATCGTGGACCTGGCGTGCGGCATCAACGTGCAGCTGAAGGGCGAGCTGTCCACGCAGGTCGCCAGCCGCGTCGACGTCTCCTCGATCCGCCAGCCGCTCGGCGTGGTCGCGGGCATCACGCCGTTCAACTTCCCGGCGATGGTCCCGATGTGGATGTTCCCGATCGCCATCGCGACCGGCAACACCTTCATCCTGAAGCCGTCCGAGAAGGACCCGTCGGCCTCGATCAAGCTCGCCGAGCTGCTGGCCGAGGCCGGCCTGCCCGACGGCGTCTTCAACGTGGTCCACGGTGACAAGGTGGCCGTCGACCGGCTCCTGGAGCACCCGGACGTCAAGGCGGTCTCCTTCGTCGGCTCGACGCCGATCGCCCGCTACATCCACACCACCGCCTCCGCCAACCACAAGCGCGTCCAGGCGCTCGGCGGCGCCAAGAACCACATGCTGGTCCTCCCCGACGCGGACCTGGACGCGGCGGCGGACGCGGCCGTCTCGGCCGCCTACGGCTCGGCCGGCGAGCGCTGCATGGCCATCTCGGCCGTGGTCGCCGTGGGCGCGATCGGCGACGAGCTGGTGGAGAAGATCCGCGAGCGCGCCGAGAAGATCAAGATCGGCCCCGGCAACGACCCCACCTCCGAGATGGGCCCGCTGATCACCGCCGTCCACCGCGACAAGGTGGCCTCCTACGTCTCCGGCGCCGCCGCCGAGGGCGCCGAGGTCGTCCTGGACGGCACCGGCTACACGGTCGAGGGCTTCGAGGACGGCCACTGGATCGGCATCTCGCTGCTCGACAAGGTGCCCACCACCGCCAAGGCCTACCAGGACGAGATCTTCGGCCCGGTCCTGTGCGTCCTGCGCGTGGAGACGTACGACGAGGGCGTGGCGCTGATCAACTCCTCCCCGTTCGGCAACGGCACCGCGATCTTCACCCGGGACGGCGGCGCCGCCCGCCGCTTCCAGCTGGAGATCGAGGCCGGCATGGTCGGCGTGAACGTGCCGATCCCGGTCCCCGTCGGCTACCACTCCTTCGGTGGCTGGAAGGACTCGCTCTTCGGCGACCACCACATCTACGGCAACGACGGCACGCACTTCTACACCCGCGGCAAGGTCGTCACCACCCGCTGGCCGGACCCGTCCGAGGCCCCGTCCGGCGTCGACCTGGGTTTCCCGCGCAACCACTGAGCACCACCGCCCGACCCCGTCGGGGCCATCCGGATACCGGACGGCCCCGATTTTTTTTGTCAGCGATGCTGCGGTTCTCGTTTCTGCGGGATGAAACGGGTGACTTAAGTTCTTTGCGTTCATGACCTTCGAAACCAAGGTCATGCGAACCAGAGTCTTGATGATTGCCTTACCAGGCCGTTCGACCCTACGAAAGCGATGTGACCCCTGTCGCTTTACGAGTGCGGAATCCGAAGGTAAACAGCCATTGACGCAATGGTTTTCGTCGGGGTTCCATGCAGCACAGCCAAGCCGCCGGAGGCATCCGCCAGAGTCGATCGGAACCGCCGCATGACCGACACGCTCCGCCCTGTCGAGAACGCCGTCGTAGCGGCGTCCGACAGCCCCAAGACGCTCAAGCGCTCCATCGGCGTGGTCGGCGGCACCCTCCTCACCCTCTCCTGCGTCACCCCGGCCTCCACGCTCTTCGTGGTCGTCCCCGACCTGTTCGGCACCCTCGGGACCGCCACCGCCCTCACGATCGCCATCGGCTCCCTCCTCTGTATCGCCGTGGCGTTCTGCTACTCCGAGCTGGGCACCCTCATCCCCAGCGCGGGCGGCGAGTACGCGATGGTCTCGACGATGGCGGGCCGCCTCGCGGGCTGGCTGGTCTTCGTCCTCTCCCTCCTCGTGGTGATGATCGTGCCGCCGGTGATCGCGATGGGCACGGCCGACTACCTCGCCCCGATCGTCCACCTGGACCCGGCCATGACCGGCGCCGGCGTGATGCTCCTCGCCACCCTCGCGGGCCTCCTGGACCTGCGCGCGAACGCCTGGATCACCGGCATCTTCCTGGTCCTGGAGGTCATCGCGGCAGGCGTGGTCGCGGTCCTCGGCTTCTCCCACAGCCACCGGGGCGTCGGCAGCCTCACCTCCATGCAGGTCGCGGACACCGGCGGCCACACCACCACCGTCACCGCGATGCTCGTCGTCTCCGGCCTCGCCATCGCCCTCTTCGTCACCCAGGGCTTCTCGACGGCGGTCTACCTCTCCGAGGAACTGGAGAACCCGCGCCGCAACGTCGCCCGCACGGTCCTCGCCACCCTCGCGATCTCCACGGTGGTCATCCTCGTCCCGGTCGCCGCGATCACCATGGGCGCGACCGACCTCAAGGCCCTCACCGGCGGCGACATCAGCTCCATGGTCACCGCCTGGTCCAACTCCGCGGTCGGCACCTTCGTCAGCCTCTGCGTGGCCCTCGCGATCATCAACGCGGGCATCGTCATGGTCATCCAGAACTCCCGCGTCCTGTTCGCCTCGGCCCGCGACAAGGCCTGGCCGGCCCCGGTCAACAGCGCCCTCTCCCGCCTCGGCCGCTTCGGCTCCCCCTGGGTCGCCACCCTCGCCGTCGGCGTCCCCGGCGCCGTGCTCTGCTTCGTCAACCTCGACACCCTCTACGGCGTCACAGGCGTCTCGGTGACCGGCATGTACCTCCTCGTCGCCGTCGCCGCCCTCCTCTCCCGCCGCGGCCACCACAAGCACACCCCCGCCTGGCGCATGCCCCTCTGGCCCGCCATGCCCCTCCTCCTCATCGTCGTCCTCGCCTACATCCTCACCCAGCAGGAAACGACCTACCTCCTCTGGACCGGCGGCATCACCGCCGCCGCCACCCTCTACTGGGCCCTCTACCTCCGCCCCCGCAAGGAAACCCACTGGGTCGTCTCCATCCCGGACGACACCCAGCCCTGACCCCACCAGTCCGCAGAGACCCATCGCCCGGTTGGGCACCGCCGATTTCCGCGGCTGCGGTTGATCGCCGTTGCGGCGGGATGGGGTGGTGCGGTGGTGTTCGGTGGAGCAGTGGTGTGTTGTGAGCGCCGGGGCGGATGCCCGACCTAGGGGGCGCGGGGAACTGCGCGACCGGCCCCCACCGGCCCGCGGGGACCCACCGGCCGG
>NZ_JBIVXP010000001.1:1553679-1578818 GCF_044769305.1 Streptomyces sp. NPDC090499 | reverse complement strand
GTTCGGTGGAGCAGTGGTGTGTTGTGAGCGCCGGGGCGGATGCCCGACCTAGGGGGCGCGGGGAACTGCGCGACCGGCCCCCACCGGCCCGCGGGGACCCACCGGCCGGTTGGGCACCGCCGATTTCCGCGGCTGTGGCTGATCGCCGTTGCGGCGGGATCGGGTGGGGTGCCGGGGACCGGGCGGGGCGGTGGACCGGATGGCGTGGCGGTGTTCGGTGGAGCGGTGGTGTGTTGTGAGCGCCGGGGCGGATGCCCGACCTAGGGGGCGCGGGGAACTGCGCGACCGGCCCCCACCGGCCCGCGGGGGACAATCGGCGCCGGTTCGGGACTGTCGGAAGCGTCCCGGTGTACCGCGCTCGAAGTACGTGGCAACGTGCCCCTACTCCTCGGGGATGGCCCGCTGTTCAGCCCACCGTCGGCATCGGATGTCGGTGCGGGCCCGTACCGTTGAAGCATGGATCTTCGACCCCCCGGCCTACGAGCGCTGCTCGGGCGGCCGCGACGGCTGCTGGCCGCCGCGGCCGTCGTCGTCGTGCTGGCCGGCGCCGGTACGTGGACGGCCGTCGCCTCCGACGACCCGCCCCCGGTACACCGGACCGACCAGGTCATGGCCGTGGACGGGGTGCGTCTGGACACCTCGTTCTTCACCACGTCCGGCACCGGCCGGCGCCCCGCGGTCCTCCTCGCCCACGGCTTCGGCGGCAGCAAGGACGACATGCGCACCGAGGCCGAGGACCTCGCCCGCGACGGCTACGCGGTCCTCACCTGGTCCGCCCGCGGCTTCGGCAGGTCCACCGGGAAGATCGGCCTCAACGACCCGAAGGGCGAGGTCGCAGACGTCTCCAGGCTCATCGACTGGCTGGCCGGGCAGCCCCAGGTCCAGCTCGACAAGGCCGGTGACCCGCGCGTCGGGATGGCGGGCGGGTCCTACGGCGGCGCGATCTCCCTCCTCGCCGCCGGATACGACGACCGCGTGGACGCGATCGCCCCGTCCATCACGTACTGGAACCTCGCGGACGCCCTGTTCCCGAACGGGGTCTTCAAGAAGCTCTGGGCCGGGATCTTCTTCAACAGCGGCGGCGGCTGCGCCAACTTCCAGCCCGACCTGTGTGCGATGTACAACCGGGTCGCCGAGTCCGGCAAGCCGGACGCCGCGGCCGTGAAGCTGCTCGAAGAACGGTCGCCTTCGGCGGTCGGCAGCCGCATCAAGGTGCCGACGCTCCTCTTCCAGGGGCAGACCGACTCCCTCTTCACGCTCTCCCAGTCCGACGCCGCGGCGAAGGCCATCAAGGCAAACGGCGCCCCCGTCGACGTCGACTGGATCGCCGGCGGCCACGACGGCGGCGACCTGGAGACCAGCCGGGTCGAAGGCCGGGTGACGTCGTGGTTCGACCGGTACCTGAAGGGCGACAAGGCCACCGGCACCGGACCCGCCTTCCGGATCACCCGCACCGGCGGCGTCGACTCCACCGACGGCGCCGCCCTGCTGCGCGGCGCGACCGCCGACAGCTACCCCGGCCTGGAGAACGACCGCAAGGACATCGCCCTGAAGGGCGGCGTCCAGCGCATCGCCAACCCGGCCGGCGCCAGCCCGCCCGGCGTCTCCGCGCTGCCCGGCCTCGGCGGTGGCGGCCTCGCCCAGCTCTCCTCCCTCGGCGTCGGCGTCTCCCTCGACTTCCCCGGCCAGTACGCCCGCTTCGACTCGGCACCGACGGCCGACAACGTGCAGATCACCGGCACCCCCACGGCCACCGTCCACCTCACCTCAACCAGCGACGACGCCGTGCTCTTCGGCAAGGTGTACGACGTCGGCCCCGACGGCACCCAGCAGGTGCTGCCCTCCCAGCTGGTCGCCCCGGTCCGCGTCGAGGGCGCCAGGGCCGGCAAGGACGTCACCATCACCCTGCCCGCCATCGACCACGAGGTGCAGAAGGGCCACCGGCTGCGCCTGGTCCTCGCCTCCACCGACCTCGGCTACGCCTCCCCGACCGCCCCGGCCACCTACACCGTCTCCCTCAAGAGCCCCCTGAGCGTGCCGACGGCACCCCAGGTCGACACGGCCGCCGCACCGCTGCCCGCCTGGGTGTGGTGGCTGCCGCCGGCCGGCGCGCTGGCCGCCCTGGCCCTGCTGCTCACCGGCCGCCGCCGCACCGCGGGCCCGGCCCCCGACCCGGCGCTCGCCGAAGTCCCGCTCCAGATAACGGACCTGAGCAAGCGCTACGCGGGTTCGGCCGAACGGTACGCGGTCAAGGAGCTGTCCTTCCGGGTCGAGAAGGGCCAGGTGCTGGGCCTCCTCGGTCCCAACGGCGCGGGCAAGACCACCACCCTGCGCATGCTGATGGGGCTGATCAAGCCGGACGGCGGCGAGGTCCGGGTCTTCGGCCACGCGATCCGCCCCGGCGCCCCCGTCCTCTCCCGGGTCGGCGCCTTCGTGGAGGGCGCCGGCTTCCTGCCGCACCTGTCCGGCCGGGAGAACCTGGAGCTGTACTGGCAGGCCACCGGACGTCCGCCGGAGGACTCCCACATCGACGAGGCCCTGGAGATCGCCGGCCTCGGCGACGCGCTGGCCCGCGCGGTCCGCACGTACTCGCAGGGCATGCGCCAGCGCCTCGCCATCGCCCAGGCCATGCTCGGCCTGCCCGACCTGCTTATCCTCGACGAACCCACCAACGGCCTCGACCCGCCGCAGATCCGCGAGATGCGCGAGGTGATGATCCGCTACGCGGCCGCCGGCCGCACGGTGATCGTCTCCAGCCATCTCCTCGCCGAGGTCGAGCAGTCCTGCACCCACCTCGTGGTGATGGACCGCGGCCGGCTCGTCCAGGCCGGACCGGTCGCCGACATCGTCGGCACCGGCGACACCATCCTCGTCGGCACCGGCACCCCCGTGGAGGAGCCGGTCGTGGAGAAGGTGGCCGCGCTGCCCGGCGTGGCCTCCGTGACCGGCACGGCCGACGGCCTGCTCGTCCGCATGGAGCCCGGCGGCAGCGCCCCGCGCCTGGTCGCCGAACTCGTCCGGCTCGACGTCGCGGTGGCGTCGGTCGGTCCGCACCGCCGTCTGGAAGACGCCTTCCTGACCCTGATCGGAGGTTCCGCGTGAGCACGCTCACCGAGAAGGCCGCAGTCGCCTCCGGCTACCGGGCGGGCCGCACCCTGCCGCTCCGCGTCGAACTGGCCCGCCAGTTCAAGCGGCGCCGCACCCTGGTGATGGGCGGCATCCTCGCCGCACTGCCCGTCGTGCTGCTGATCGCGTTCGCGATCGGCGGCCGGCCGGGCGCCCAGAACGGCCAGGTCACCCTCCTGGACACGGCCACCGCGTCCGGCGCCAACTTCGCCGCGGTCAACCTGTTCGTGTCGGCGGGCTTCCTGCTGGTCATCCCGGTCGCCCTGTTCTGCGGGGACACGGTCGCCTCGGAGGCCGGCTGGTCCTCCCTGCGCTACCTGCTCGCCGCACCCGTGCCAAGGGCCCGGCTGCTCTGGTCCAAGCTGGTCGTGGCGCTCGGCCTCAGCCTGGCCGCGATGATCCTGCTGCCGCTGGTCGCGCTGGCCGTCGGCACGGTCGCCTACGGCTGGGGGCCGCTCCAGATCCCCACCGGCGGCGCCCTCGACACCACCACCGCCACCCAGCGCCTCGCGGTCGTGATCATGTACATCTTCCTGTCCCAACTGGTCACCGCGGGCCTCGCGTTCTGGCTCTCCACGAAGACCGACGCCCCCCTCGGCGCGGTCGGCGGCGCGGTCGGCCTGACCATCGTCGGCAACGTCCTCGACCAGGTGACGGCCCTCGGCGACTGGCGCGACTTCCTGCCCGCCCACTGGCAGTACGCCTGGGCGGACGCCGTACAACCCCACCTGGAGTGGTCCGGCATGATCCAGGGCACGGCGGTCTCGATAACGTACGCCATGGTGCTGTTCGCCCTGGCCTTCCGGGGTTTCGCCCGCAAGGACATCGTCTCCTAGATCACCGGACGATCTCCCTCCGGCCTCGAAACCCCTGGTCCGTGGCCGCTTCGAGATCCATCCGCAACGCAACGGGACGCACGTTCCGGCCCCCCGCGCCGTCACAGTCGACGACAAGTCAGGAAGACGAGTCAGGAAGCCGACTCCGACCGGCACAGGGGGCACAGCGATGAACCGATACCGGACCCGACGACGGACAGGCGCAGCACTCCTCGCCGTCACCGCCGCGAGCGCCCTGCTGCTGACCGCCTGCAGCGCGGCCGAGAACCACGCGAACGGCCCGAGTCACACGATCGCCACCGACGCCCCGGACCCCTCCCGGGCCACGGGCGACGAGACGGCCGCACCCTCCGACCACCTCTCCACCTTCGCCCTCGACGTCGACACCGCCTCCTACGGCTACGCCCGCCGCACCCTCGCCGGCGGCGGCCGCCCCGAGCCTTCGACCATCCGGCCCGAGGAATTCGTCAACAGCTTCCGCCAGGACTACCGCACCCCCGAGCACAACGGCTTCACGGTCACCGTCGACGGCGCCCGCACCAGCGAGCCGAACTGGTCCCTGGTCCGCGTCGGCCTAGCCACCCTCCCCGCCTCCGGCGACTCCGACGAACGCCCCCCGGCCGCCCTCACCTTCGTCATCGACGTCTCCGGCTCGATGGGCGAACCGGGCCGCCTCGACCTCGCCAGGAAGTCCCTGGACACGATGACCGGCCGGCTGCGCGACGACGACTCGGTCGCGCTCGTCACCTTCAGCGAGCACGCCCAGACGGTCCTGCCGATGACCCGCCTCGGCGGCCACCGCGCCGAGATCCGCGAGGCCGTCGACGGCCTCGCCCCGCTCTCCTCCACCAACCTCGGCGAGGGCGTCGAGACCGGCTACGCCACCGCCGTCGAGGGCCTGCGCAAGAACGCCACCAACCGCGTCGTCCTCATCTCCGACGCCCTCGCCAACGACGGCGAGACCGACCCGAACGCCATCCTCAGGCGCATCGACGGCGACCGCCGCGAGTACGGCATCACCCTGTTCGGCGTCGGCGTGGGCAGCGACTACGGCGACGCGCTCATGGAACGCCTGGCCGACAAGGGCGACGGCCACACCGTGTACGTCTCGGACACCGCGACCGCCGCCGACGTCTTCTGCCGGCAACTCCCGCAGAACATCGACCTGGTGGCCCGCGACGCCAAGGCCCAGGTGGCCTTCGACCCGCACACGGTCGCCGACTTCCGCCTGATCGGCTACCAGGACCGCAAGGTCGCCGACCGGGACTTCCGCAACGACCAGGTCGACGGCGGCGAGATCGGCCCCGGCCACACGGTCACCGCCCTCTACGCCGTCCGTACCGTCCCCGGCACCACCGGCCACCTCGCCACCGCCACGGTCCGCTGGCTCGACCCCAACACCCGTTCCCCGCACGAGAACACGGGCTCGATGGAGACGGGCGCCCTGCACGACGACGTCTGGTCGGCCTCCCCACGCTTCCAGGTAACGGCAGTGGCCGCGTACTTCGCGGACGCGCTGGCGGACGGGGAGTACGGCATGCCGGGAGCACCGAGCCTCTCGAAGCTCCAGTCCCGGGCAGCCGCTCTGGCAGAGGTGACTGAGGACAAGGACGTCGCCGAACTCTCAACGGCGATCAGTGAGGCAGCGTCTCTTTAGGGACGCTGGGGGTACCCCCGGCCGAAGGCCGGGGGAGTAGGTTGACGCCCCATGAGCGTACGCAGCGACCTCAAACGAGCGCGTCAACGCAGTGACTTGGCCGACCGGGGCAAGGTCGAAGTCATCAAGGACGAGGCCGGGGTCGTGCGGGAGGCGTGCCGTCCGCCGCTCGCCGCCCCGCTCACCACCGGCTCCCTCGCGGACCTCCCCTACGCCAACGCGGCAGCGGACCCGCACGCCACCGCGATCCGCCGCAGTGACGGCCCGGTCACCGCAGAAGCCTTCGCCGCCCAGGTGACGTCCGTGGCAAAGGGCCTGATCGCCGCCGGCCTCGCCGCAGGCGACCGCGTCGCGCTCATGTCCCGCACCCGCTACGAGTGGACGGTCCTCGACTTCGCCGTCTGGGCGGCCGGCGGTGTGACCGTCCCGGTCTACCCCACCTCCTCCGCGGAGCAGGTGGAGTGGATCGTCCGGGACTCCGGCGCCCGCCACGTCGTCACCGAGACCGCGCAGCACACCGCCACCGTCACCACCGGTACCGCCTCCCACGCACGCCTGCCGCGCGTCTGGGAACTGGACGCCGGCGCACTCACCGACCTGACCGTCCTCGGGCAGAACGTCCCGGACGAGGAGGTGGCCGAGCGCCGCGGCGGCCTCACCCCCGGCACCACGGCCACGGTCTGCTACACCTCCGGCACCACCGGCCGCCCCAAGGGCTGCGTCCTCACCCACGCCAACCTGCACGCCGAGGCCGCCAACACGGTCGAGCTGCTGCACCCCGTCTTCCGGGCGGTCACCGGCCAGGCCGCGTCCACCCTGCTGTTCCTGCCGCTCGCCCACATCCTGGGCCGTACGCTCCAGATCGCCTGCCTGCTGGGCCGGATCGAGATGGGCCACTTCCCGAGCGTGCGGCCCGACGAACTCCGGCCCGCGCTGCGGGAGTTCCGGCCGACGTTCCTGGTCGGGGTGCCGTACCTCTTCGAGAGGATCCGCGACACCGGGCGGGCGACGGCGGAGCGGATCGGGCGCGCCGCGTCCTTCGACCGCGCCGAGCGGATCGGGGTGCGGTTCGCCGCGGCCCACCTGGAGAAGTTCCTCGGCAGGGGGAAGGGCCCCGGCCCGGGGCTGTACGCCGCCTGGGCGCTGTACGACCTGCTGGTCTACCGCCGTATCCGCAAGGAGCTCGGCGGCCGGATGCGGTACGCGATCAGCGGCGGCTCACCCCTCGACCGCGACCTCAACCTGTTCTTCCACGCGGCCGGCATCGTCGTCTACGAGGGCTACGGCCTGACCGAGACCAGCGCGGCCGCCACGATCGTGCCGCCGCTCGCCCCGCGCCCCGGCACGGTCGGGCAGCCGATCCCGGGGACGGCGGTGCGGATCGCCGAGGACGGCGAGGTGCTGGTCAAGGGCGCGGTGGTGTTCGGGTCGTACTGGAACAACCCGGCCGCGACCGCCGAAGTGCTGCCGGACGACGGCTGGTTCGGGACCGGTGACCTCGGCGCGCTCGACGCGGACGGCTACCTCACCATCACCGGCCGCAAGAAGGACATCCTGGTCACCTCCGGCGGCAAGAACGTCTCCCCGGCCGTCCTGGAGGACCGGCTGCGCAGCCGGTCGCCCGTCGGGCAGTGCCTGGTGGTCGGCGACAACCGGCCGTTCGTCGCCGCGCTGGTCACGCTGGACCCCGAGGCGGTCGCCCACTGGCTGGCCGTGCGGAAGCTGCCGCCGGGCACCCCGCTCGCCGAGCTGGTGCGCGACGACCGGATGCGGGCCGAGGTGCAGCAGGCGGTCGACCACGCCAACCTGGCCGTGTCCCGCGCCGAGTCGATCCGCGCCTTCACCCTGGTGGAGGGCGAGTTCACCGAGGAGAACGGCCTGCTCACGCCGTCCCTGAAGGTCAGGCGACAGGCGGTGACGGCCCGGTACGCGGCCGAGATCGAGGCGCTGTACCGCACGTGAGCAAAAGGCGGCGGGCCACCGGAGGAACCGGTGGCCCGCCGCCCGCGGCGTCTGCGGACTACTTGTTCGCGGTGCCGTTCGCCGACAGGGCGGAGATGTCGTCCAGGATGTGCGACAGCGGCTCGTCGCCCTTGGCCTGGGTGGAGTTCTCCACGCACTGCTGGTTCTGCGGCGCGGACAGGATCGGCACGTCCTGGGCGACGCCGACGGCGACCGCACCGACGAGGCCCTGGAGGTTCGCCTTGAGCGGGAGGCCGACGCACGGTTTGTTCAGCGAACCCTGGACCAGCGAGAGCTGCGGGCTCAGGTCGCCGAACGTGGCCGAGTTGCCGAACTCCGACTTGGCGTCGTTGCCGCTCGCCGAAGTGGTGCCGTTGTCGTTGCCGGTGGCCAGGGCCTGGGGAGCGGCCGTGGCCGCGAAACCGGCGACGGTGACGGCGACAGCCGCGGTCGCCCACAGCTTCTTCATGTTTGTTCCCTTTCGAAAGGCGGGCTCCGGGGAGGAGCTGCGTGATCGTCAACTTACCCGGATTCGCCTGGGTTGCGTGGTATGCCCCGATTGGCGGAGCGCAGTCCGATCAACCGACCGGCGCCCCTCGAACCGGCGCCCGGAGTACTTCCGGACTACTTGTTGCCGGTGCCGTTCGCGGACAGCGCGGAGATGTCGTCCAGGATGTGCGACAGCGGCTCGTCGCCCTTGGCCTGGGTGGAGTTCTCGACGCACTGCTGGTTCTGCGGCGCGGACAGGATCGGCACGTCCTGAAGGACGCCGACGGCACCCAGGCCGGCCAGGCCCTGGAGGTTCAGCTTCGCCGGGAGACCGATGCAGGGCTTGTTGAAGGAGCCCTGGATGAGCGCCAGCTGGGGGCTCATGTTGCCGTACGTGGCGGAGTTGCCGAACGCCTGCTGGGCGCCGTTGCCGCTGGCGGAGGTGGTGCCGTGGTCGTTGCCGGTGGCCAGGGCCGGCGAGGCGGCGGCAGCGGAGGCGCCGACGACGGAGGCTGCGACTGCGGCGGCGGCCAGAACCTTCTTGATCACTTGTCAGTTCCCTTCTGAGGACACCCCGTCCACCGGAGCGCACTGGTCAACTGCGCGCGCTCCGGTTGGTTGCTCCGCTTCACTCCAACGGCCCACGCCGAGAAATCCCCGTTTGCGGGGAGGCCCGGTTTTCCGGGGAATCCGGGGAGGCTGCCGGGCCGAACGGGTGACGTGGCGCACGGTGCCGCAACCATTCCGGTTGCGGGCGGTTGATGCCGGGCAGGAACGTCCTCTTGGCCTGAGGGCCGGGAAAGGAAAAGCGAAATGCTGAAGAAGGCAATGGCCGCGGCGGCGGTCGCCGTGTCCGTCGTAGGCGTGTCGGCGGCGGCAGCCCCCCAGGCGCTTGCCACCGGGAACGACCACGGCACCACCTCCGCCAGTGGCAACGGGGCCCGCGAGACGTTCGGCAACCAGGTGACCAAGGGCAACCTGAGCCCCCAGGCCACCCTGGTCCAGAGCTCGCTCAACAAGCTCTGCGTCGGCCTCCCCGCGAAGGCGAACGCCCAGGGGATCCTCGGTCTGATCGCCGCCGTCGGGGTGGCCCAGGACATCCCGGTCCTGTCCGCGCCGCAGAACCAGCAGTGTGCCGAGAACTCCACCCAGGCCAAGGGCGACGAGCCGGTGTCGCACGTCCTGGACGACATCGCGGTCCTCGCGGCCAACGGCGTCGCCAACCAGTGACCCCGGTCCTGTGAAGCCCGCCCGAGCGGTGCGCGTGTCTGCGCCGCCCGGGCGGGCTTTCGTCGTGCTCCGGTAATTCCCGCCGAAAGGAGAAGCGTTTCCGCTCTCCGTGTCAATTCTGTGCGGGCGTTCGAGTGAATTGATCGACGGGGCGCGTTCCGTAGTTTCTTCGGCCGTCTATTCCTCGTTCTACAACCTGCCGGTCATGGTGCGAGCCGTTCATGCTGTGCTCGCTCGGTTTCGGCCGACATACGGGCATGACCGCAGAGAAGGGAAAGTTCATGAAGAAGACCGCTGCTGTGGTCGCCGGCGCAATCCTGGCGCTGGGCGGTGCCGTCCCCGCTTTCGCGTCCGCCGGTGCGGAGGGCGCTGCCGCCAACTCCCCGGGCGTCGTCTCCGGCAACGTGATCGAGGTCCCGGTGCACGTCCCGGTCAGCGCCTGCGGCGACACCGTCGACGTCATCGCGCTGCTGAACCCGGCGTTCGCCGGCGTCTGCGCCAACAGCTGACGACGTCGCACGGCGCACCAGCCCTCCCGGCTGTGGCACGGCCGGCCCCGGAACGCCGATCCTTCGCATCCGCGTTCCGGGGCCGGCTCTTGCGCTCTTCGGCCAGGAGGGCGGTGCCGGACACCCGCAGGGCCCGGCACCCGCCCGGCACCCCCGCCCGTCAGCCGCGCACCGTGTCCGGAGCGGCCTCCCGCCGCCCGGCCGGGACGCCCCAGCCGGCCGGCCCCGAGCGCAGCCGCCGCCGCACCCCGCGCACCAGCGTCCCGGCGGTGAAGCCGGCGCCGTGCACGAAGCGCATCGCCGGACCGAACCCCGCCGCCGTGACCAGACCGGCCAGGAACAGCCCGGGGTACGACGACTCGAAGTCCCGGCCCACCTCGGGCGCCCCGTCGGCCCCGGTCACCAGGGTCGTCCGCAGGTCGTCGGCGAGCAGCGCGAGCCGCCCCCGGGTCGCCCTGAACCCCGTCGCCGCGATGACGTGTCCGGTCTCCAGGGTGGCCGACCCGCCACCGCGCACCGCGGTCTCCAGGCGCACCCCGCCCGCCGTCGCGTGCGCCGCCGTGACCTCGCGGCCCGGCAGCACCTCCACCCCGGACTCCACCCGCTCCCGCACCCACCAGGCACCGGCCGGGCCGAGGGCGCTCGCCGCGATCCGGGTCCGGGTGGGCTCCGCGAGCCGCCGGTACAGGCCGGGCCGCTCCGAGTAGAACCAGTTCCGCCAGCCGGGGCCGAGCCCGCTGTGCGGGGCGCGGACCGACTGCCACCAGGGGCGCTGCCAGGGCGGCGGCACCTCGTTCCAGAACAGCTCGTCCGCGCGCACCAGCACCCGTACCCGGCTGCCCAGTTCGGAGAGGAGCGCCGCCGTCTCCAGGGCCGCCTGGCCGCCGCCGATCACCGTGACGTCCCGGCCCCGGAAGCGGCCCAGGTCGGCGTGGTGGCTGCTGTGTGTGACCAGGTCGGGGGAGAGGCCGCGCAGCGCCGCGGGGATCTCCACGAACGGCAGGACGCCGACGGCGAGGGCGACCGTACGGCCGCGCAGCACCTCGCCGTCCGCCGTCGTCGCCTCGAAGCCACCGCTGCGCGGCGCGACCCGGGTGACCATCCGTTCGTCGACGGGCGGCGCGGCGTTGCGGGCGAACCACAGGCCGTACTCGGCGAACATGTCGAGTGGGATCGGCTGCCCGTGCCGGGCGGTCACCCCGCGGCCCGCGCAGTACACGTCCAGCCGCCAACGCGCCTCGGGGTCCGACAGGTTGGAGGCCCAGGGCTCGGACTTGAGGAACATCCCGCGCGGCATGTGGTCGCGCCAGGACGCCATCGGGCGGCCGAAGACCCGCACGTTCAGGCCCGCCGCGGCGGCGTGGGATGCGATGGACAGGCCGTACGGGCCCGCTCCCACCACCAGCAGGTCGTACATCAGCAGCTGCTCGCTTTCTCGTCGTCGGACCGGTCGGGCTGACCGGAGAGGCTGGAGACGCCGGGCGCGGCGGGCACACCGGCCACACCGGTGGGTTCCTCGTCCCGGGCGGCCGGCACGAGGGGTTCCGCGGCCTGGGCGGCGGGCACGAGGGGCTCCCCGGCCTGGCGGACGACGGGCGCGTACGGGTGCGGCGTCCGGTCGGCGGTCCCGGCGCGCAGCCGGTCCAGGATCCGGCCCGCCACGTGCCGGCCCCACAGCGCCCACATCGCGAGGCCCGGCCCCCGGTCGTCCGGCGCGGACCAGGCCAGCTCCCGTCCGCGCGGCGCCGGACGCAGCGCGCTCAGCGGCGCGTAGTTCTCCACCACGAACGCCCGCCCGGCCAGCGGCACCCCGTCCGGCAGCGGACGGTGGGTCAGGTCCAGGTGCAGGGCGCGTACGACGTCCAGGCCGGCGCTGTCGGCGAAGAGCCGGAACTGGGCGCCCGGACGGGGGTTGAAGTCGAGGAGGTGGTAGCGGCCGGTGCTGCCGCAGCGCCGGAAGTCCAGGTCGAAGATGCCCCGGAAGCCCAGCTCGCCGGTGAGCCGCTCGGCCAGCGCCCGCACCTGCGGGTTGGGCGTCCACAGGCCGACCGCGGTCAGTCCGGCGCCGCGCGGCCAGGCCTGCTGCTTGCGGCCGGGGCCGCCCGCGCGCACCTGCCCGGTGCGGTCGGCGTACCCGTGGAAGAACCAGTCGCGGTCCGGGCCCGGCGGCAGGAACTCCTGGAGCAGCAGCCTGCTGCCCGCCTCCTCGCTGCGCAGGTACAGCTCCACCGCCTCCCGCGCCGAGCGCACCACGGCCGTGCTGCGCAGCCCGGACCCGGCCGGCAGCAGCCAGGGCCGGCTCCACTTGGCGATCACCGGCAGCCCGAGCCGCCGGACCGCGGCGGCGGTCTCCTCGGTGCTGTCCGGGACCAGCGTCGTCGGGTGCGGGATCCCGGCCGCCGCGCAGACCCCGGCCAGCTCGGCCTTGTCGGCGACGCGCTCGGGCAGGGTGCCGGACTGCTGCGGGAGCAGGTAGGCGGGTGCGAGGTCCGCGCGGAACCGGCCCGCCGTGATGGCACTCGCGTCGTCCATCGGGATCAGCACCGCCGGGCGGCCGATCCGCGCCGCCACCCGGCGCAGCACGGCGACGATCTCGGCGGGCGACGCACCCGGCGCCGGCGGCGGGTGCAGCCGCCTCACGAAGCGGGACCTGCGGACCGGGCTGCCCGCGCAGTCCGCGACCACGTGGACCTCCACCCCGGCTCTGCCGAGCGAGCGCACGGCCCCCAGGGTGCCGTGGTGAAAGGGATTCCGGTCGATCCGCAACAGAACTGCGGGAACCCGGATGTCTAGCAGCGACACGGACCATTTCCTTTGCGTCGGTTCACCCGTGCGGTCGTCCGGGGCACCCGAAAGCCGCAGCCGCACTGGCGGAATTCATATTGATATGACTGAGTGTCAGTAATTGGCACTTCCTCAGGAGTGCTGCGAACGGACGAGTACCGGTGGAGAAAGGAGCAGCATGACCCCACAGCGGCGAGAGCGAACGCGGTTCCGGTGGTATCGGCCGGCCGTGGCCGCGGCGGCCGTCGCCGTCGCCTCGGCGACCCTGGCGACCGGTCCGGGATTCGCCGCGGGTGCGGGGGCGGCGCGGGTCACCGGCCCACCGGCTCCGGCACCCGCGACAGCCGTCCCGACGCCCACGACGTCCGTCCCGGCATCGGCGGCACCCCTGCCGACCCCGACCCCGGCCGCCGACGCACCGGCGGTCGGCGCACCGGCCAGGGCGACGCCCCCCGCCTTCGGGGCGTTCCTCGACTCCGGCCCGCTCGGCGTCGCCCGCATGGCCCAGCTGAGCAGCTGGCTCGGCGGCACCGAACTGAAGGTCGCGCACACGTATCTGCCCGGCAACCGCTGGGCCGACATCGAGGGCGCCCCCGGCTTCCTGGACGTCTGGGCGCACTGGCGACGGGAGAAGGCCGACCGGACGCTCGTCCTCAACGTGCCCATGCAGGAGCGCAACGAGGAGGGCGTCGGCGACGACGAGGTCCGCTCGCTGCTGCAACAGGGCGCGGCCGGGGCGTTCGACCACCACTTCCGGGCCCTGGCCGAGCGGCTGGTGGACCTGCGGGTCCCGGACACGGTCATCGTGCTCGGCTGGGAGATGAACGGCATTACCTACACCCATCGTTGCGGGCCCGACCCGGAGGCCTGGAAGACGTACTGGAAACGGATCGTCACCACCATGCGCGCGGTGCCGGGCCAGAAATTCCGCTTCGACTTCACGTCGAGCCGGGGCCGCGACGCCGTTCCGTGGACGCAGTGCTATCCCGGGGACGACACGGTCGACATCATCGGCATGGACTCGTACGACCAGCCGTCCGGACTTTCCTTCGACCAACAGGTCCGGGAACCCTACGGACTTCAGCAGCACGTCGATTTCGCGAAGGCGCACGGGAAACCCATCTCCTATCCGGAATGGGGCCTCTTCCGCAACGGTGACAACGCCGAGTACATGCGGCGGATGCTCGCCTGGATGGACGAGCACAAGCCGCTGTACAACACGCTGACCGACTACTGCCCGCACGGCGTCTGGCAGTGCTCGGTCAACCCGCGCTCCGCGCACGTCTACCGCGAGGCACTCTTCGGCCGCACCGACAGCACGACCCCGACGCCGGCCCCGACTCCGGCGACACCCAGTCCGGCACCGTCCCCGACCCCGACCGCCACGCCGAGTGCCACGCCCACGTCCTCCTGCACCTCGATGGAGCTGGGCGCCTGGATCGAGTACTGGCTCGGCGGGCAGCTCTGCTTCAGCCTCGACTGACGGACGGGTACGGCCGGCGCCCCCTACTCCTGCCGGCGCTCCTTCCACCGCTGCCGCACCTCCCTGATCCGCTGCCGGGCGGCGGCGTCGCACAGCGCCGCCGTCAGCAGCGGGGCGGTGCGCCGCCGGGCCAGCAGCAGCCGCTGGTTGACGACAGGCTCGGGCCGCCAGTGGTGCTTGTACGGCTCGTCGCCGCGCAGCAGGCTCAGCGCGCCCCGCTCACCGCTGCCGGTGTGCTGGGCGCAGGCGTCGAGCAGCATCACCGCCACGTCCGCCTTGCGCTCCCGCAGCCGGGGATGCGCCCCGTACAGGTAACCGCCGGCGAGACTCGGCGCCAGCAGGGTCAGGTCGACGGCGACCACCTCGCCGTCGAGCCGGAACTCGGTGACCACCGCGTCCCCGGACCGCACCATCGGCCCCACCGAGCGCACCAGATGCTCCTGGAACCGGGACTGGAGGTGCTCGGTGGTCACCTTCCGCCCCTGCCACTGGAGCCGGTGCAGGTCGAGGAGGCGGCGCAGCGCCGCGTCCACCCCGTCGGGCGGCACGACGTCCCGGCGCACCCCGAGCGAGCCCAGTTTGCGCAGTTTCGCGCGGACCCGCTGGGCCTTGTTCGAGGGCAGCCGGCCCACCAGCTCGTCCATCGACACGGCCGGCAGCTCCAGGCAGACCGAGTCCGGCACCTTCCGGCACGGGCCGCGCCAGCGGTCGTAGACCCGCTCCGCCGCGCCGCCCGGCCGCACCTCGCGGAAGTCGATCAGCGCCGTCCGGGCCGCCTCGGCCAGCTCCCGGGTGAGGGCGCCCGCCACCCGGCCGTCGTCGGCGTCGGCGAGCAGCACGTCCGCGTAGTCCGAGATCGCCCCGCCGAGCGGCACCAGCGTGGGCAGCGGCCGGTGCACCAGCGTCAGCGGGGCCGCGCCGACCAGCTCACCGCCGTACCGGACCAGGACGAGGCGGAGCCGGCCGGGGGTTCCGTAGGAGCGCCACCAGGAGTGCAGCCAGGCGTGGCTCTGGAACGGGGTGGCCGTGCCGCACCGCCGGTAGAGGCGGCCCCAGGCCGGGGCCAGCTCGGCGAAGGCGCCCTCGTCGGTGACGAGTTCGGTGGTGTACGCGGCGAGCGTCGGGGGGGCCGTCGTGGTCACAGCTGTCCGTGTACGTCGGCGGCGACGGCAGGACCGGGCACCGAGGCCTGCAGCGCGGACTCCGCAGGCCGGCGCCGGGGCCGTACCAGGAGCGCGAGACCGCCCAGCAGCCCGCCCGCGCTCGCGCCCACCAGAGCGGTCACCTTCGAGGACGTGGAGGTCGGCGCGGTCGGCTTCGGCGCCCGGGAGAACTGCAGGAGTTCGACGTTCGTGTCGGCCTTGGTGTCGTTGGCGTGCTGGATGAGCGAGCGGGCCACCGCGTTCGCCATGTCGGTGGCCTGCAGGGCGTGCGGCGAGCTGGCCGAGACGGCGACCATCGGCGCGTCCGGCGAGGTCTCCGTCTGCACGCTGTTCTGCAGCGTCTTCAGCGGCACCCCGGCCCACATCTGCGCGTCCCCGAGCACCGCGAGCTGGGTGGCGACCCGGCCGTAGGCCTGTGCGAAGCCCTGCGCGGACGCGGTGTCGGACTTGTCGGCGGTGACGGCGATGACGTAGGCGGTCGCCGTGTAGCTGGGCGGCGTCAGCACGCCGTAGGCGCCGCCCAGCAGCCCGCCGGCGAGGACGCCGGCCGCCAGCAGCGACCAGGGCGGGATGGCGCGCGGGAACGGGCGGGGCGCTCGGACGGTGTTCTCGGTCATGGCGTACTGGCTCCCTGAGGTGTGGTGGCGAGTGCGGCCGCGTAGACGTCCATGAGCTGGGCGGCGCTGCGGGTGATGCTGTAGTGACGGGCGGCGTCCGGCGCGCCGCGCGGGACGGGTCCGGCGGCGCGGACGGCGGCCAGCGCCCCGGCGTAGGCGGCGGCGCCGCCCGTGACGCGGCGGGCACCCGGGGCGGCGGCGGGCGGCAGGTCCTCGACGGCCGGGCAGGAGCTGTAGAGCACGGGCAGCCCCGCGGCCAGCGCCTCGACGACCGCGAGCCCGAAGGCCTCCTCGGCGGAGGGCGAGGCGAGCACGTCCATGGCGGCGGTGAGGGCGGGCAGGTCGGGGTCCCGGACGTCGGCGGAGGCGTAGGGCCGCTCGCCGGCGAACAGCACCCGGCCGGCGACCCCGGCCGCCCGCGCGGTACGGCGCAGGGCGTCCTCCTCCGGGCCGCCGCCCACCAGCAGCAGCCTGCAGTCGGCGGGGAGGCCGGCGAGGGCCTCGACCAGGACGCCGAACCGCTTGCCGGGCGCGAGCCGCCCGACGGCGCCGACGACCCAGGCGTCCTGCGGGATGCCCAGGCGGTCGCGGACGCACCGGCGCCGGACCGGGTCGAAGCGGAACCGGTCCAGGTCGATGCCGTTCGGGACGACCTCGATCCGCGGCCCCGGCACCCCCCACCGGCGCAGCCGCTCGGCGACGGTCGGCGAGACGGCCACCGTGGACCGCCCGAGCCGCTCGCCCGCCAGGTACAACGCCCGCACACCCGGGGTCAGTTCGCGCCCCTCCAGCTGCGAGTCGCCGAGCGAGTGCTCGGTGGCGACCACGGCCCGCACCCCCGCGAGGCGCGCGGCGATCCGGCCGTACAGGCAGGCCCGGTAGAGGTGGGTGTGCACGAGGTCGTAGCGGCCCCGCCGGATCAGCCGCACCAGGCGGGGCAGCGCGGCCAGGTCCCGGTTCCCGGCCATCCCCAGGTGGACCACCCGCACCCCGTCCGCGGCCAGCCCGTCCGCGACCGGCCCCGGGTTGGTGAGCGTGACGACGTCGCAGGCGACCGGCAGGTGCCGCAGCAGCAGCCGCAGCTGCTGCTCCGCGCCGCCGGTCCCGAGGCCCGTGATGACGTGGAGGGCCTTCATTCACAGCCCCTGGACGGGACGGCGGCGCAGCCGGTGCAGCCGGTACTTCAGGAAGAGGCGCCCGGCGTTGTCGTTCTGCCCGATGTGCACGCGGGGCAGGGCGTGCGGGCCGCCCAGCGGGCCCGGGTCGATGGCACAGCCGTAGCCGTATCCGGCGTCCCGCACGGCGTCGACGGCCCGCTGGTCGACGCTGCCGTAGGGATAGCAGAACCCCTCGACGGGGGACTGGACCAGCTCCTCCAGCTGCGCCCGGCTGTCGGCGGTCTCGGCCCGCAGGGTCTGTGCGTCGGCCTTCGTCAGGTCGGCGTGGGTGAGCCCGTGGGACCCGATCTCCACCCCGCTGCCGGCCGCCCGCCGGACGCCGTCGGCGGTCAGCAGCGGCTTGCGCGGGCCCAGCGGGTCCCAGGCGTTGTCGCCGCCGAGCCGTCCGGGCAGCACGAAGAGGGTGGCACCGCAGCCCCAGCGGTCCAGCAGGGGCAGGGCGTGGTCGAGGAAGTCGGCGTACCCGTCGTCGAAGGTCAGCGCCACCAGCCGGCGGCCCTCGCCGCGGGCCCGCGCGGCGAGCAGCCCGGCCACCGACACCCCGCGCAGCCCCCTCCGGCGCAGCCAGCCCAGCTGCTTCTCGAGCCGCCCGGGGGAGACGGTGACGCGGTACGGGTCGTCGGAACAGTCGCCCACGGAGTGGTACATGGCGACCCAGGGGACGGGGCCGGTGAGACGTCCGGCCCTCGTGGCGGACTCAATGGAAGACGGCATGCGCGAGCCTTCGGGTGACGGTGGCTACGGAACGGAGTGCGGGTGCGAAGCCCTGGGCGCCCAGGGCCCAGCCGAGCAGGACGAAGACGACGGTGACGGCCGTGACGCCGGCGGCCAGACCGGTGAGCGGGTCCGCCGGCTGTGCGGCGGCGAAGAGCCCGGCGGCGGTCGCGGCGACCGCCGCCCGCACCGGCCGGCTCAGCTCGACGAGCACCCGCCGGGTACGGATCGGGACGCTGCGCGGGCCCGTCCCGGCCAGCAGGAGCACGGCGGTGGCGGTGATGCCGGCGGCGTTGGCGGCGGCGATGCCGGTGACGCCGTACGGGCCGACCGTCAGGGCGCCGATCCAGGCGGTCACCACGATCCCGGCGGCCATCGCGCCCACCGGGTACCAGGTGGCGCGGCCCGCCGAGAAGTAGGAGCGGACCAGCACCCCGACCAGGGTCTGCCCGAGCAGCCCGAGCGCGTACACGCGCATCACCCCGGCCGTGGCGGCGGTGTCCGCGACGGTGAACGCCCCGCGCTGGAACAGCAGCTGGATGAGCTGCGGCGCACAGGCCACGACCACGGCGGTGCCGAGCAGCACCACGCCCGCGGCCACCGACAGGTCCCGCTCGACGCGGCTCCGGGCCCGCTCGGTGTCGCCCTCGGCCAGCGCCCTGGCCACCACCGGGAAGGTGACCGTGCACAGCATCATCGACATCGTCATCGGGATCTGCGCGACCTTCTGCGCGTAGTTGAGGTGCGAGATGGCCCCGGAGTGCAGGTGCGAGGCGAGGAACCGCTCGATCAGCACCTGCGCCTGCCGGCACAGCGCGAACAGCAGCACGGTGGCCATCAGCGCCACGTTCAGCGGCCGCTCCTCGGTGCCGGCCGGTCCCTCCTCCCGCGCCCTGGGCCGGTGCCGCAACTGCCGCAGCAGCGACGGCACCTGTACGACGACCATCAGGGCGCCCCCGGCCGCCACCCCGAACGCCGCCGACCGCACCCCCCAGTGGCCGCCGAGCGCGAACATCGCCGCGATGATCCCGGCGTTGTAGGCGACGTAGATCGCGGCCGGGGCGAGGAAGCGCCGGTGCGCGCGCAGGGCGGCGCTGCAGTACCCGGCCAGCCCGAAGGTCAGCACACAGGTGGCGGTGAGCCGGGTGCAGCCGACGGCAAGGCCGGGGTCCCGCAGTCCCGGCGCGAGCACCTCGACGAGCTGCGGGGCCCCGCCGATCAGCAGGGCGCCGACGCCGGCGAAGGCCAGGGCCAGCTTGGGCAGCGTCCCGGCGACCAGGGCCCGCACGGGATCGCCGGGCGCCCCCTGCGTCCGCCGGGCCAGGGCCACGCTGAACGCGGGCACGAGGGCGAACGCCAGCCCGTCCTCGATGAGCAGCGTCGCCGCGAACTCGGGCACGGTCCACGCCACGAGAAACGCGTCGGTGTCGCGCCCGGCCCCGAAGAGCCGCGCGAGCGACTGGTCCCGGATCAGCCCGAGCAGCGACCCGAGCACGGAGAAGACGGCGGTACCGAGAGCGGCCTTGGCCAGGAAACTCCGTGAGGGAGGCGCCCCGTCAGGGGCGCGGGGCTGTGACATCTGCGGCTCCGCCGCGTGGGCGCGCTCAACCCCCACCGGCCCGCAGTCGGCCTCCGGCCCTTCCACATCCGGCACCCCCGGCGTCACAGTCATCCCGCACGCTCCGCCCCCATCAACGCCCACCACGCCACCGCCCCGAACACCACGGCCGTGAGAACCGTCGACGGCCCCCCGATGTCGGCGTACGCGAAGTCCACGAGCTGCCAGATCAGCAGCCCGCACCCCACCAGCGCACAGTCGAGACCGTCACCCGTGCGCACCCGCCACAGCCCGCGCAGCCCGCACGCCAGCAGCGCCAGCCAGCTGCCCGCCAGGGCCAGCAGCCCGAGCAGCCCCTGCTCGCTGAGGACGAGCAGGTACATGTTGTGCGGCGACAGCAGCGGCTGCTTCCGGTACGCCGCTCCCGCCCCCTCCGTGTCGCTCCCGGACGACAGCGCCAGCGAGGCGTGCGCGTCCCGGTACGCGGGGAAGTTCTTCAGGCCGACCCCGGTGACCGGGTGCTCCCGCCACATCCCCGTCGCCGCCGCCCACAGCGTGTACCGGTCGACCACCGACTGGTCCGGTGCGTCCGTGACCTGCCCGATGCTGCTGAGCCGCTCCTGGAGCATGGCCGTACCGACCCCGAAGCCGCCCACCAGCACCACGCCGGCCGCGACCGCGACCGCCGCCACCTGCAGCGCCCGCCGCAGCCCGGCCAGGGCGAGCTGCACACCGCAGGTCAGGACCGTGGCGATCCAGGCGCCCCGGCTGAAGGAGACGGCCAGCGGCAGCAGCAGCGCGAGCGTGCACGCCCCCGCCGCCACCCGCTGCCGTACCGGGGAACGCCCGAGCGCCAGCCCGAGCGCGCAGACGAGACCGAACGACACGACGGTGGCCATGCCCATCACGTCCTGCGGCCCGAAGGTGCCGACCGCGCGGATCTCCTCGCCCTGGTACGACGCCCCGGTGCCGGTGACGTACTGGTGCACGCCGACCGCGCCCTGCCAGAGCGCGAGCCCCACGAACGACCAGGCGAGGAGCCGGAAGTCGGCCCGGTCCCGGACCAGCAGCACGACGGCGGCGGGGACCAGGACGAACACCTGGAGGTAGCGGCCGAGGCCGGTCAGCCCGGCGCCCGGCGAGGCCGCACCCATCGCCGCGACGGCCAGCCCCACGACCGGCATGCCGAGCACCGCCACGGCCGTGACGGACAGCGAGCGCCGACGCTCCCGCAGGGTGCGCAGCGCGGCGTACAGCACCACGAGGGCGGACACCGCGTCGGCGGGCCCCGCACCGCCCTCCTCGCCGCCCGGGGCGAGCGGCAGCGCGAGGACCGCGAGCACGGCGACCGCGGCCAGCACCGGCGGCAGCCGCAGCGGCCTGGCCGGCGACAGTGCGAAGCTCATTCTCAGCTCCCCGTCGAGCGCACGAGCGCGGCCGCGGTGCGCAGCAGGATGCAGACGTCCTGCCACAGCGACCAGTTGTCGATGTAGGCGTTGTCGAAGCGGGCCCGGTCCTCGATGGAGGTGTCGCCGCGCAGCCCGTTGATCTGGGCGAGTCCGGTGATCCCGGTCTGCATCCGGTGGCGGGCCGCGTAGCCCGGGTAGGTCTGGCTGAACTGGCCCACGAAGTAAGGCCGTTCGGGGCGCGGGCCGACCAGGCTCATGTCGCCCCAGAGCACGTTCCACAGCTGCAGCAGCTCGTCCAGGGACGTCTGGCGCAGGAAGCGGCAGAAGCGGCTCATCTTGATCTCGCCGGCCACGCTCCAGCGGGTGGCGGCCTCGTGCGCGTCGACCGGGCGGTGGGTGCGCAGCTTCAGCAGGGTGAAGGGGCGGCCGTTCCTGCCGATCCGCTCCTGCCGGAAGACGACCCCCGGCCCGTCGGTGAGCCGCAGCACCGTCGCGCAGACCAGCAGCAGCGGTCCGGCCAGTACCAGCGCCGCCCCGGAGACGACGATGTCCAGGAGCCGCTTGCCGACGCTGCCGCGCCGCCGCGAGCCCATCTCCAGGCGGCGGCAGGAGAACCCGGCGAGCTGGTCGCGCATCTCGTACGCGGGCGAGTCCGCGTCGACCTCCCACACCACGCAGCCCGACTCGGCCAGCGCCCGCAGCAGCGGGCCCTGTTCGGTGCGGACGGCGGGGTGGACGGTGAGGACGGCCCGGACCCCGTTCTGGATGAGGGCCCGTTCCACCTCCTCGCCGGTGGTCAGCACGGGCAGGCCCTCGGCGCCCTCGGGATGTTCGGCGACGACGCCCACCGGGCGCACTCCGCAGGCCGGGTGGCGCAGCACGGCGGCGGCGACCCGCTGGGCGGTGGCGGCCGGGCCGACGACCAGGGCGGCGCGCGGCCGGCGCAGCAGGGCGAGGCGCCGCCGCCAGTGCACCAGACCACGGCCCGCGCCGGCCGCCGCCGCGTGCAGGGCGAAGCCGAGCAGCAGGACGCGGACGGACAGCGCGTGATCCGGGTCCCAGGCGGCGACGGCCGCGGCCAGGCCCAGCCAGACGACGGCGATCCGGCCGCAGACGGCCGGGAGTTCGTCGAGGATCCCGGTCATCCGCCGGACGGTCTGCGGGCGCAGCAGTATCGCCCCGGCCAGCAGCAGAGCGACCAGGGCGGGCCGGCGGACGGCCTCGTCGAGCGCGGCCGCGCCGAGCAGCGCGGCACCCAGGTCGGCGGCGAGCAGCGGCACCGGGGAGGCGGGCCGCACGGGCGGCCGCCGCAGCGGGAACCGGAAGCCGCCGGCGGCGCGCGGCGGCAGCACGGAGACGGGCGAGAGTCCGTGGTCCCGGGGCTTTGCGCCGGGGGAGGGGACGGTGCTTTCCGCGGTCACGAGTGGATGGACTCCCTGCGCTCGAAGGACACCAGCGGCTGCCCGCCGAGGAGTTCGCGGTACAGCTCCGCGACCGCCTCCGCCGTGCGCCGCACATCGTGCGTGGACAGGACGTGCCGGCGCCCCCGGCCGCCCAGCGAGGCGCGCAGCTCCGGGTCGAGGAGCAGCGCGGCGACGGCTCCGGCCAGCGCGCCGGGCCGGCCCGGCGGGACCAGGCAGTGCGCCGCGTGGCCGGGCGGCAGGCTCTCGCGGGCGCCGTCGACGTCGGTCACCAGCACCGGACGCCCGCAGGCCAGCGCCTCCAGCGGGGCGAGCGCCATGCCCTCCCAGCGAGAGGGCAGCACCACCAGGTCGGCGGCCCGGTACCAGGGGCGGACGTCCGCGACGGGGCCCACGAACTCGACCGAGTCCGGCGCGAGCCGGCGCAGCGCGTCCAGGTCGGGTCCGTCGCCGACCAGGGCCAGCCGCGCGTCCGGCACCCGGCGCAGCACCTCGGGCCAGGCCCGCAGCAGCACGTCCTGGCCCTTCTGCCGGCACAGCCGCCCGACACAGACGACCAGGGGAGACCTCGCGGGCCGCTCGCCCGGGGCGGCCGGGCCGACGGGGCCGACGGGGCTGACGGAGCCGACGGGGCCCTCAGGGGTGAAGTGCTCGGTGTCGATGCCGTTCGGGACGACCGTGTACCGGGCGCGGATCCCGGCGCGCATGCCGGTCGTGCGCTCGGCCTCACTGACACACACCACCCGGTGCGCCCAGCGCGCGCCCCACCGCTCCCACCGCAGCGCCAGCGCGGCGGTGGCGCCGCCGACCGCCTCGAAGGACCAGGCGTGCGGCTGGAACAGGGTCGGGACACGCCCGCGCACGGCGAGCCGTCCGGCGAGGCCCGCCTTCGCGCTGTGCGCGTGCACCAGCGCGGGCCCTGCCTCGTCGAGCAGCCGGCCGAGGCGTCGTACCTCGTCCGGGAGGCCTCTGCCCGGGGAGCGGTCGGCGTGCCAGCCGCGCACCTCGGCGCCCAGGTCCCGCGCGCGCTCGGCCAGTTCACCACCGGGGCAGGCCACCGTGACCCGCAGACCGGCCGTGAGCTGGGCCTTCGTCAGATCCAGGACGACCCGGGCCACTCCGCCCTCGACGGGCTGCGCCAGGTGGAGGACCCGTGGCCGAGGGTCGGTGGCTGATCGGTGCATACGCGGATTCCTCGCTCACGGGGGGCGCGCTCGGGACTGCGGGCGGGGACGCGGCGTACTACCGCGCGTCCACGGCGGCGAAGAGCGCGCCCGCCCACGCCGCGTCGCGCTGGGAAACGAGCCGGAAGGTCAGCTGGTCACCGCCGTGGGCGAGACCGGTGCCCAGATCGAACACATCCGAGTCGTAGCCGAGCGTGTTGGCGTACGCGGGCTCACGCCGGGCGCGTACCGGGCCGGGTTCGTTGATCGTGGAGTTGAGTACGTCGTCGGCCGGGTCGGCGGAGTCCTGGAGCGGGACGGGTGCGTGGCCGGCGGTGGTGTAGGTGAGCGAGTCGCCGGCGCTGCCCCGGTCGCCGTTGTAGGCCACCAGACCCACCCGGCCGTCGGCGCCACGCGGGGCGTGTAGCCCGTTCAGCCGTACCTCGGCCGGTGTGTCGAGGGAGTCGAAGCCGTCCCAGAGGGAGAGCGTGCGCAGCGGCTGCGCCGGGTCCTCGTACGCCACGACCAGCGTCCAGCCGCCCCAGGCACCGGCCCCGGACCGTCCCGCGGCCGCGTTCACCTGGCCGACCGTCCACAGTCCGGAGCCGCCGGAGCGGACCAGCCCGGTCACGTCGGCCGAGGCCTGGAAGGCGTCGGCGCCGCGGCCCGTGCGGTGGCCCACGACCGTGTCGGCGAGCAACTCCTTGTAGGCGCCGCCGGGTTCGGCGATCAGCACCCGGCCGTCGTCCGCGGCCGGCTTCTGCTCGCCGGCCAGCAGGTTGCCGCCCCAGTACAGCCGCGCGTACGTCACCCGGGAGCCCGCCGGCAGCCGGAGCTCGGCACGGGAGGAGTCGTAGGTGAGCGGGTCGCCGTCCACGTCGACGTAGGACATGTCGAAGTCCCCGTTCACCGCGAAGACTTGGCCCTCCCGGGCGGCCTGGCAGGGCGGCTCGGACGGCTCGGACGGCTCGTCGGGCGTCGTGCGGCAGGTGACGGACGCGTTGGCCGCGCGGGCGAAACCGCCGCGCAGCAGCGCGTGGTAGCGCTCGGCGAAGGGGATGCGCGGAGCCTCGGGGGCGGGCGGAGCCGTCGCACGGGCGGTGCCCGGTGCCCAGACCGAGGCGAGGACGAGCGCGCTCGCCGACGCACGGCACAGCAGCGGGCCCAGGAGATTGCGCATGACCGGCTTCGTTCTTTCAGGGGGAGGGGGAGGTGCGGGGAGGGGGGCGGGGAGAGTCCGATGGGATGCCAATACGGGTAAGTCAGGAGGTTCGCAACTCTAGTCGCTATCCGTATTAATCCGTCAAAACCGGGCAAGTGTGTCGGAGTCGTGAAGGCGGCTCCCCGGAGATCACCCCTATGGCGGCACAACCCGGGGCGGCGCCACGCGTTGACACAGCGCTGGGCATCCGCCCGTATGTTTGTTTCGACCCCAAGGAGACCTCTCCATGTCGCGTATCGCGAAGGGCCTGGTCCTGTCCACCGCCGCCGTCGCGGCCGTCGCCGGCGGTGCCGGCGCGGCTGCCGCCGACAGCGGCGCGAACAGCGCCGCCGCCCACTCCCCGGGCGTGCTGTCGGGCAACGTGATCGAGGTTCCGATCCACGTGCCGGTCAACGTCTGCGGCGACACCATCGACGTGATCGGCCTGCTGAACCCCGGCTTCGGCAACACCTGCGTCAACGACTGACGAAGCGGCTGTTCCCTTCGGCCGGCCGGGCCCCCCCGCCCCCCCCCGGGGGGGGGCCGGGCCTGGTTTTTAACCCGGCCGTTGGCCGGCCCCGCGCGGGGGCGGCCGGGGCCCCCCGGGGCGCAAAGGCGAGGCCAAAACCGGGGTGCCGG
>NZ_JBIVXP010000001.1:1551190-1553669 GCF_044769305.1 Streptomyces sp. NPDC090499 | reverse complement strand
CGGGTGGGGGCGGGGGGCGGGCCCCCGCGCGGGTGCGCCCCCCCCCGGCCCCCCCGGGGCGGGGGGGGGGGGGCGGGGCGCCGGCCCCCCCCCCCCCGCCCCCCCCGCCCCCCGGCCGGTCCGTGCTTTTCTCCCGGCCGTTTCCCGGACCCTGCGCGGTCCGGCCGGTGCCACCGGGATCTCATATGTCTTCCGAAAACGGGGTTTCCGGTCCGCCGGGACGTCGTTGGACATGACGTCGCAATTCCCCCGGGCGGCTTGCGTAGCCGAAAGTCGCCGAAGAAAGGAACATGATGAAGTCGCTGAAGGCCGTCGCCGTCGCCGCCGGTTCCGTGGCTCTCGTCGGCGTCGCCGCGCCCGCGTTCGCCTACAACACCGCCGACCTCACGCCCACCAGCCTCAACGGCGCCGTGAACACGATCACCAAGGACGGCCTGGACCTGAACCAGGCGATGCCGCTGCGGCACCAGTCGAACGCGCTCGACACCGAGAACAAGCGCTCCCCGCTCAACACGGTCAAGACCGCGGCCGGCGCCCTCAACCAGCACAACCCGCTGCTGGGCGGTCTGCCGCTGCAGAGCTGAGCCGGCGAGGGACGGGCCGGGCCGGGAGCGTTCGAGGGACACCGAGGGGTGTCCCTCGTTCGTGTGGCCCGGCCGGCGGACGTCCGCCGACCGGGTGAGCGGGCGCCCGGCCGCCGCACCGCCCGTCGGTAGGGTCGCGCGGTGACCTCAACCCCAAGCGACACCCGCCCGTTCCGCCTCGCCGACCTCGGCACGCTCGTCGTGCTGGCCTGGAGCGGCGAGGCCCCCGACGGCAGCGACATGCCCTATCTGCTGGCCTACTCCCTCGGTGATGCCGAGGGCGGTCCCGGGGCCACCGCGGCCGCGATCGAGGCGCTGCTGGCGAACAACGGACTGCCGGTCGGCGGCGACCTCGTCGACGGCACCGCCCGGCCCAGCCTGCCCGTCACCCTGCTCGTCGAGGCCGGCCAGGTCGTCCTCAGCCTGGCCCCGCTCAACGCCCAGTGCCCCGCGCCCGCGGAGTGGCTCGCCGCGGTCGGCGAACGCGGCTACGCCTACCTGGTGTTCACCACCCGCCCGTGGCCCGAGGGCGAGCCCGGCAAGCCCGTCACCCCCGAGGCGCTGAAGGACTTCGCCGGGGCCGAGGAGACCCTGACGGCCGCCGCGCACGTCGTGCTGCCGGCCCGCAGCCTGCGCGGCTGATGGCGGGCACCGCCGGCGCCGGGCGGGGGTTCGCGCTGCTGACGGTGGTCGCGGGGGCGGCCGGGCTGCTCGCCTCCTGGGTCATCACCCTCGACAAGTTCAAGCTCATCGAGAACCCGCGCTTCGTGCCCGGGTGCAGCCTCAACCCGGTGGTGTCGTGCGGCAGCGTGATGAAGAGCGCCCAGGCCTCGGCGTTCGGGTTCCCCAACCCGATGCTGGGCCTGGCGGCCTACGCCGTCGTGATCTGCGTCGGCATGAGCCTGCTGGCCGGCGCCCGCTTCCCCGCCTGGTACTGGCTGACCTTCGACGTCGGCTGCGCCTTCGGCATCGGATTCGTCACCTGGCTGCAGTTCCAGTCGCTGTACCGGATCGGCGCGCTGTGCCTGTGGTGCTGCCTGGCCTGGGTCGCCACCATCCTCCTGTTCTGGTACGTCACCTCCTTCGCCGTACGCCACCGGTTCCTGCCCGCCCCGCGCCCGCTGCGGGAGTGCCTCGGCGAGTTCACCTGGGTGCTGCCGGTGCTGCACACCGGGGTCGTCGGCATGCTGATCCTGACCCGATGGTGGGACTTCTGGACGAGCTGAACAACGGAACTCCGGAATTACCGAATTCCCGAATTCCCGAATTCAGGAGGAGCCGAATGACGGAAGAGCGGAAGAGTGGATGACCGCGGATGGCGTACAGCCGACTAATGCTGCACCCGGGCGAATTGTGAACTGATGCCGATTCCCGGCTCGTTACCCGGTACGGACGTCGCTCCTCTCGTATCCGGAAAGGCCCGTACCTGACATGAAGCCGACCACCCGAGGAACCCTTGCCGTCGTCGTCGCGGGCGTCGCCGTCGCCGTGGGCGCCGCGGCCACGCCCGCCGTTGCGACCGGCGGGGTCCCCGTCCCCGTCCCTCTGGACGGCGTCGAGAAGTCCCTCGGCATCGAGATGCCCAAGCTCGGCATGGAGCTGCCGCTGCTGATCCCCGGCGTCCCCGAGGGGCCCCGCTACGTCGAGGGCCGGCTCATCCCGGAGGGCGCGCTGCCGCAGGTGCCGATGAACGGCCGGCTGCCCGGCGTCGGCCTCGGCGTGCCGCTGCCGCGCGCCCTCGGCGCCGGCTTCGACCACGTCGGCGTCGACCTCCCCGCCTCCGACCTGCGCACCCTCACCCCCGGCCTGGCACTGGACGCGCCCCTCAGCGCGCCCGACCCGCAGCACTACGGCGTGCCGCACCTGAAGATGCCCGAGGTCGGGGTGCTCGCCCC
>NZ_JBIVXP010000001.1:1308070-1551092 GCF_044769305.1 Streptomyces sp. NPDC090499 | reverse complement strand
CCGGTCCTGCAGACGGTCGTCGGCGGCAATCTGGGCGCCGGCCCCGGCACCGGCAAGTAACCCTCCTCGCGGCACGGCCCGTCGGCCGTGCTCGCCCCGGTCCTGCAGACGGTCGTCGGCGGCAATCTGGGCGCCGGCCCCGGCACCGGCAAGTAACCCTCCTCGCGGCACGGCCCGTCGGCCGTGCTCGCCTCGGTCCTGCAGACGGTCGTCGGCGGCAATCTGGGCGCCGGCCCCGGCACCGGCAAGTAACCCTCCTCGCGGCACGGCCCGTCGGCCGTGCCCGCCCCGGACGGCAGTGCGGCGGTGACCGCGCGGCCCCTCGGACGGTTACCCGTACCGACAGTGGTCGGGTGAACCGTACGAGGAGTGAGCATGGTCGTCGGAGTCGGTGGTGTGGCGGTGGGCGCGGAGCCGGGAGCAGGGCGGCCGGGCAGAGCCGGGGCGGGCAGACCGACGCGGCGCGAGCTGGCCCGGGGGCTGTTCGCCTCCGTGGTCGCCCTGGCGTTCGCCCCGGTCGTCGCCGCCTCCCGCCCCTCGCCTCCGGCGGGCCGGGCGACGGGCACCTCCTTCGACGAGACCTACCGGGGCCGCCGCATCCGGGGCGCCCTCGTCCCGGCGGCCGGGCGGGCCGTCGACGGCGGCGAGTGGCAGGTCACCGTGGACGGCCGGCCGCTGCACCTGATGCGGCGGGCCGACGGCAGCTGGCTCAGCATGGTCGACCACTACAGCTCGTACCCGACCCCGCTGGCGGCGACCCGCGGGGCCGTCGACGAGATGGGTCCCGGGCAGCGGCTGCGCGACCCGGCGCCGGGACACATGCACATGGGGGGAGACCATGGCGTACGTGCGTAAGGACGTCAGCAGGCTGACGGCCGCCGAGCGGGGGCGGCTCGTGAAGGCGTTCCTGGAGGTCAAACGGCGGGGCGAGTACGACGAATTCGTGCGGACGCACATCGACTACTACACCCCCGACGGCGAGGACGGACTGCGCGCCGCCCACATGGCGCCCTCCTTCCTGCCCTGGCACCGCCGCTTCCTGCTCGACCTGGAGCAGGCCCTGCGCCGGGTCGACGGGTCCGTGACGGTGCCGTACTGGGACTGGACGAAGGACCGTTCCGCGTCCGGCACGCCCTGGACGAAGGACCTGCTCGGCGGCAACGGCCGGGCCCGCGACCAGCAGGTGATGACCGGCCCCTTCGCCTATGCGGCGGGGCACTGGACCATCACCGAGGGCATCACCGACGGCGAGTTCCTCGCCCGGGACCTGGGCCGGGCCCGTGACCCGATCGACCTGCCCACCAGGGCCGAACTCGACCGGGCGCTGGCCGACCCCGCCTACGACGTCCCGCCGTGGGACTCGACGGCCACCCGGGGGTTCCGCAACCTGCTGGAGGGCTG
This sequence comes from Streptomyces sp. NPDC090499, assembly GCF_044769305.1. Classification (NCBI taxonomy): domain Bacteria; kingdom Bacillati; phylum Actinomycetota; class Actinomycetes; order Kitasatosporales; family Streptomycetaceae; genus Streptomyces; species Streptomyces sp. NPDC090499. Next base: position 1,549,691 of record NZ_JBIVXP010000001.1, on the reverse strand, counting down.
GGGGACCGGCAGCGGCAAGGCGTCCTGGCGCAACCACAACCGGGTGCACCGCTGGGTCGGCGGGGCCATGCTCGGCGGCGCCTCCGTCAACGACCCCGTCTTCTGGTTCCACCACGCCTTCCTCGACCTCCAGTGGGAGCGCTGGCAGGCCCGGCACCGCGGGCAGCGCTACCTGCCGGCGAGGCCACCGGGCCCCGGCGACCCGCAGCGCGACCGGATCGTCGCCCGGGGCGGGAAGCTGCCGCCGTGGGACGTCACCCCCGAGTCGCTGGAGGACGTGAGCCGGATCTACCGGTACGCCTGAGCCGGCCCCGGACACGGGAAGAGCCCCGGCGCCCTGGGCGCCGGGGCTCCTTCGCAGGCGGTGGCTCAGGAGCCGTAGCCGCCGTTCTTGCCGTCACCGGCCTTGAGGTGGCCTTCGTTGGCGCAGGTGCTGCCGAACGCCGGGTTCAGCAGACCGATCACGTCGATGGTGTCGCCGCACACGTTCACCGGGATGTTGACCGGCACCTGGATGACGTTGCCGGACACCACGCCGGGCGAGTTGACGGCCTCGCCGTTGGCACCCGCGTCGGCCAGGGCCAGGCCGGCCCCGCCGATCACCACAGCGCCGGTGCCGAGGGCTACGACGGCGGCCTTCGCGATGCGAGACATCACGTTCTCCTTCTTGTTGCTCGGGGAGTGCGGCGGCAGGACCAGCCGCCGCACTCCCCGTTCAACGCCCCGACCTGCGGCTGGTCACGCCGATCAGCCGACGATCACTCCAAGGGCCGGAGTCGGGCCGCCCCTTGAGGCAGCCGCCGTACCGGGGTGCCAGCCAGGAAGGCCCGGATGTTCTCCACGGCCTGGCCGTAGTACGTCGTGTAGTTGGCGTAGGAGACGTAGCCGAGGTGCGGGGTGGCCAGCAGCCGGGGGGCGGTGCGCATCGGGTGGCCGGCGGGCAGCGGCTCGATGTCGAAGACGTCGACACCGGCGCCCGCGAACCGGCCCGCGTGCAGCGCGGCGAGCAGCGCGTCCTGGTCCACGATCGCCGCGCGGGAGGTGTTGACGAGGTAGGCGGTGGGCTTGAGGAGGGCGAGTTCGGCGGCGCCGAGCAGCCCTCGGGTGCGGTCGCCGAGCGCCAGGTGGACGGAGACGAAGTCGCTGGTGGCGAGCAGGTCCTCCTTGCTCGGCGCGAGGTCGACGCCGACCTCCCCGGCGCGCTCCCCGGTGAGGTTCTGGCTCCACGCGCTGACGTGCATGCCGAAGGCGAGCCCGACCTGCGCGACCTTGCCGCCGATCTTCCCCAGGCCGAGCAGCCCGAGCCGGCGCCCGTGCAGATCGGCGCCGACGGTGGACTGCCAGGGCCCGCCGCCACGCACCGCCGCGCTCTCCTGGACCAGCCCCCGGGCCAGCCCGAGCAGCAGCGCCCAGGTCAGCTCGACCGGCGGCGTCGCGGAACTCTCTGTTCCGCACACCGTGATCCCGTGCGCCTCGGCGGCCGCGTAGTCGATGACGCTGTTGCGCATCCCGGAGGCGATCAGGAGCCGCAGCCGGGGCAGCCGCCCGAGCAGCGAACCGGGAAAGGCGACGCGCTCGCGCAGGGTGACCACGATGTCGAAGTCGGCGAGCGCCGCGGCGAGTTCGTCCTCGTCCCCGAGATGCTCCCGCAGCGAGACCGCCTCGACCCGGCCGGCGAGCGAGCTCCAGTCCCCGAACTCCCCGCCCACCCCTTGGAAGTCGTCAAGCACAGCACAGCGAAGAACCATTGCCTCACCGTACCGGCCGCTTTGGCGCGTCGGCGCAGAGCACATCGCCGCAAGAAGAAAGCCGCCCTCGGTCAGGGGCGGCGGCGCCATATGGGTCCGGTGGGTGGGGCCACCGGACCCGGTACCGGGCGCAGCGGGTGCCGGGCGGGACGTCAGTTCGTCGCAAGGACGGAGCGGTACCACGGTTCGGCACGGCCGAACCACGTGTCGAAGCCACCTCCCGGACACTGACCGAGATCCGCCCAGAGCGCCTCGGCCGCGAAGAAGTGGTCCGTCGTGAGGATGTCGAGCCTGTCCGGCGCGACCCCCTTCGCCGCGAGGATCGCCTTGGCCCCCTCGACCGTGAGGTTGTCACGCGGCCAGTCGATCCCCGCACAGCCGGCGACCGCCCGCAGCGCACTGCCCACGGTGACCGGCGCCGGATCCGCGGCGTGGTACACCCGCGCGGTCAGCGCCCCGTCCGGCGCCAGCGCGGTCGCGACCAGCAGCCGGGCCAGGTCCGGCGCGCCGATGACCGACGCCCGTGACAGCCAGCCGGCCACCACTCCCGGCAGGGCCCGCAGCAGCCGTGCCAGGTTCGGGCCGACCCACAGGTCCCCCACTCCGAAGACCAGATGGGGCCGGAGCACCACGCCGCCGGCCGCGAGGACCGCGTCCTCCGCCGCCGCGCGGGTGCGGGAGGTGACGGAGCACGGATTGCGGGTGAGTTCCTCGGGCCGGTGTCCGCGGAAGGTGCCGCGGCCGTACACCGAGGCCGTGCTGAGCTGGACGATCCGGCGCACCCCGGCCCGCCGCGCCTCGGCGACCAGCGCGGCCGTGCCACGCACGTTGACCGCCTCGTTGGCCGCGGCGCTGCCGCCGATCTGCGCCGCGCAGTGCAGGAGTACGTCGACCCCGTCGCACACCCCGCGCAGCGAGCGGGGGTCGGTGAGGTCGGCGTGCACGGTCCGGGCCCCGGAGCAGGACCGCGGCAGGGACCGGCGGTGGCTCATGAGCCTGAGGTCGGCCCGCCGGCGCTGTGCCTCGCGCGTCACGTGGGCCCCGACGAACCCGGACGCGCCGGTGATGAGAAGGACGGGCACGGGGACTCTCCCGGGGAGCGGTCGGGGTCAGCGGACACGGGGCCGCAGGACGAGTTCGGCGGTGAAGACCGTCTCCTGCCGCTGGCTGCCGCGCACCCGCACCAGCAGGTCGCCGCGGTCGCCGTACGGTTCGGGGTCGGCCGTGATCCAGCAGGGCGCGTCCAGTTCGGCGTACCGCGTGAACTCGCTGCGCGTGCCGAGCAGCAGGGCGCAGGGTGCCCCGGTGCGGGCGTGCGCGGCCTGCCGGGCGGCCTCCAGGAGGAACATGCCGGGTATGTGGTCGACCGGGTGGTCGAAGTAGGTCGGGTGCGCGGTGTCCACCCGTAGTTCCCATCTGCCGCGGGTGCCGGGCGCGGGTTCGCACAGGGCGACGTGCCGGCCGGTGGCGTGGCCCACGGCGGCCGGGTCGAGGGCCGGTGGCGGGGTGCGGTCGGTGGTGGTGGGGCGCTCCCCGCGCATCCGCAGGTACACCTCCGGGCTCATGCAGCGGAACGCGGCGGAGGCGGTGGCTCGGGCCCCGTTCTCCCGGACCACGGTGACGTCGTAGCGCATCTCCCGCAGCCGGCCCGCGCGGCGGACGACGTCCCGGCAGACCGCGTGCATCTCGACGTCGGTGGGGACCGCGTCCGCGACGAGCAGGTCGGGCTCGGCGGTCACGGACATGTCAGACATGAGGAACTGGTGGCCGAACGGCACGTCGAACTCGGCGTGGGCGAGCAGGGATCCGATCTGACGGACCGACTCGATCAGCAGCATCGGGTCCTGGTATCCGCCGTCGGGGGCGAACAGCGCGTGGCTGCGCGGCCATTGGGCCCGCACGACGAAGCCGTCGAAGCCGTCGGCGCCCGGGGACTCGTCGCGCTCCCAGCCGGTGAGCAGTACTTCGGAGACCGCCGCGCGATGGACGTACTCACGCGGCACGGTGGTGGTCAGTGCGGGAAGCAGGGGCTTCGTGGCGATGGCCCGGTCGGTGAGGTGCGGCATGTGCAGCGCTCCTGTGTCGGTGTGACGGGAAGGAGGGGGCAACAGGCCGTACGTCGGCTGTCACCCCCCGTGGCCGACGTTCTGCACCACAAGATACAGACAGGTCGGTCCGGTTCTGCAAGGGGCGAGGCGATTTCTTGGGTGAGTCGGGGAGGCTTGGGGGCTTGCCATCGATGTCAGGCGCCCGTTATGCCGGTATTGCCACCATGAAACGTGCAAGGTTGTATGGTTTGGCGATGGCGCGCTGTCCTTGGTGAAGTCTTTCCGTGGGGCGACTTAACGGAGTCTCACCTCCCACTTGTCCGGTATTCCACTGAAATCGCAGCTCAAGGTAGGGGTGTTGAAGACCGGCCCGAGCGCCGCGCCTCTCGGCCTGGGCAGTTGACAATCAGACAAGTCTGTTTGGTACGGTCGAGTCGTGAACCCGCAGTCCGAGATGACGTGGATGTGCCTCAGGGGGAGCAGATGAACCGCCAGTACGCGGACCTCGTGGCGCCGTCGCCACGGCGCCACCGCTCGCACGGCCCGCTCGTCCCGGCCGGTCACCCGGCCCACCCGGCCCCCGCGTACGGCGCGCCCCGCGCGGGAGCGCTGCACGTCCTGGTCGTCGAGAACGACCCGCGGGCCGCCGACCCGCTCCTGCAGGGGCTGGCCCGGCACGGCTACGCCACCCACGGCGCGACCACCGGCGCCCAGGCGCTGCGCGGCCACCGCGAGGCCGACCTGGTCCTGCTCGACCTCGACCTGCCCGACCTCGACGGCCTGGAGGTGTGCCGCGGCATCCGGGCGGTCAGCGACCTGCCGATCATCGCCGTGACCGCGCGCGGCTCGGAACTCGACTGCGTGCTCTGCCTGCAGGCGGGTTCGGACGACTATCTCGTCAAGCCGTACGGCTTCCGGGAGCTGCTGGCCCGGATGGAGGCGGTGCTGCGCCGGGTGCGGGTCCGGCCCGCGGACCAGCCGGCGGCCGGCCGGGTGGTGACCCACGGCCCGCTGTGCATCGATCCGGGCGCCCGCACGGCGGTCCTCGACGAACGGCCCCTCGACCTGACCCGCAAGGAGTTCGACCTCCTCCACCTGCTGGCCTCGCAGCCCGGCACGGTGATCCCGCGCCGCCAGATCATGGCCCAGGTGTGGGACGACGCGTGGTCGCCGCGCGGCCGCACGGTCGACACCCACGTGGGCACCCTGCGCGGCAAACTGGGCTCCAGTGCCTGGATCGTCACCGTCCGCGGGGTCGGTTTCCGGATCGGCAGTCCCTAGGCCCTCTCGCACGTCCTCCCAGGTCACGCCCGGTTCCGGTGGGCGGGCGGGGAACCGCTTTCTGACAACTCCCGCCGCGGTACTGACCGTGGGCCGCCGGTGCGGCTTACGATACAGACCAGTCTGTTGAATTCGGCGGGAGAGCGTAAGGATCTGGCATGGCTCAGCAGGAACGCGGCAAGCGGTCACGGCGGTCGATCCTGGAGGCGGCGGCCCAGGTCTTCGACGAGCGCGGCTACGACGCCGCCAGCACCAACGAGATCCTGGCCCGCACCGGACTCACCCGGGGGTCCCTCTACCACCACTTCCCCTCCAAGGAAGCCATCGCGCTGGCCCTGGTGCAGGCCCATGCCGAGGCCCTGGAAGTGCCCGAACGGCCGATCAGGCTGCAGTCGGTGATCGACCTGACCCTGGAGTTCGCCCGGCGCCTGCAGCACGACGCGGTGCTGCGCGCGAGCGTGCGGCTGACGACGGAGCAGACGTCATTCGACTGCCCGCCGCAGACCACCTACGAACAGTCCATGGACACCATCCTGACGCTGCTCCAGGAGGCCGAGAAGCGGGACGAGATCCTGCCGGGGGTGGACGTACGCGAGGTGACCTCGCTGATCGTCGGCTCCTTCACCGGTCTGCAGATCATGTCCCAGGCCTACACCGGCCGCGCCGACCTGCCCGAACGCACCAGCGTCCTGTGGAAGTTCCTGCTGCCCGGCCTCGCCACGCCGGGCCTGGTCGGGCGGCTGCGCACGACGCCGCCCGAGGAGTGACCGGCGCTCTCAGATCCTGCGCTCGCCGCCCCGGCCCGGCGGCCGGTCCCGGTCGAACAGCGGGCGCAGCAGCCGCCACAGGCGCTGGGTGATCTCGCCGTCCCACCAGCTCGGGTCGGTGTGCCCGAGGGTCTCGATGCCCGCGGCCATCACCACCGCCAGGTCGGCGAGGTCCTCGGCCTGCTCCGCGGACTCCTGCTGCGCCTCCGTCACCCGCTCGTGGACCGCGGCGAGCAGGTCGTCGCGCAGCCGGGGCGGTCCGGCCGAGCCGTCCGCGGCCAGCTGCATGCCCGCCCGGACGACCTTCTCGGTGCGCATGGCCTCGCCGAGCGCGAACAGGAAGCGTCCGGGCGCGTCCGCCGCCGGCCCCGCGAAGGCCTCCTCGGTCAGCGCCTCCACCCGCGCTCTCGCCTCCTCGTACACGGCCGCGGTCAGCGCGGTGGTGGAGGCGAAGTGGTGGTAGAGCGCCCCCCGGCTGACCCCGGCCCGGCGGCAGATGTTGACCAGGCCCGCGTCGGACAGCCGACCGTCCGCGATGAGCTCGGCGGTGGCATGGACGAGAGCCTGACGCGTGTGCTCGGATCGCGCCTGCATCAGGTCGTACCCGCCTTCCCTGCCAGCAGTGTGCCCGGTACACGCACTGTCTGCGGGCACCGGTGCCCATGGTGGTAAGAATCATACAACCATGCCTGTTTCATGAGAGGACCCCGGTGGTGGTCCACCTCCTCATGATCTCCACAGAATCCCAACCTTGCTGGCGGCGAGGGGGGTTGTCCGGAAACGTGCGTGGTGAGCGGAGTCCCGGATGAGTCCTCAATCAGACAGGTCTGTTTGTAAAAAGGCTCAAATCTGGCCAGTTGACACAGGTTTGACACTCCGCTGACAGAGCTGCGGAGGATTGTGGGAACCCTGAACCGCCGTGCGTTGAAGCGGCCGCCCGCCCTCGTGAGACTGGACGCAGTTCCACACGGACCGAGGATTCGGGGGATCCGAATGGAAGAGCCGGAGCGACTCACGGACGACCACGTCAGCCGCGACTGCCGCAGCCGCTGCGGCCGGATCTGCGTCCGCTGCCTGGGCCGGATCGACGGCGGCCTGCGTGCCCTGCTCGACCTGTACCGGGAGAGCGACCGGGCGCTGGTGCCCGGGGCGCCGGTGCTGCGCGAACGGGTGAGCGGCAGCCGGGCCACCGTCGGCATCGTGCTCGACGAGCGGGCGCTGGCCCTGCGGGCCCGGGCGGCCGAGGTCATGGCGCTGTGGGCACGGCTCGTCGTGGACGAGCGCACCGGCGCCCGGCCCGCGGACCGCGGGGTGCCCGCGCTGGTCGGGTTCCTGCGCGGGCAGCTGCCCTGGTTCGCCGGGCACCCGGCGGGCGCCGACCTCGACGAGGAACTCGCCGAACTCCTCACCGACTTCCGCCACCTGTTCGGCCCCGGCCCGGTACGCCGGTTCGCCCTCGGCGCGTGCACCCGGCCGGAGTGCGCCGGGACGCTCCACGGCGTCCTGCCGGCGGACGGCGGCGACCGGGTGCCGGACCAGGTCACCTGCGATGCCGGCCACGCACTGCCGCCGCGCCAGTGGCTGCTGGTCGCGAACCGGGCGCGCGCGGCGGTGACGACATGACGGAACCGGACCGCCCGGCCGGCTCGGCGAGCGGGACGGCGCGCGGGACGGGGGGCGAGACGGCGCCCGGAACGGCGAAGCCGCGCACGGTCCCGACGGAACTGGCGGCCCTCGCGATGGGCGTCACCCAGGCGACCATCCGCAAATGGGCCAGCCGCGGCAAGCTCACCCGCCACGGCGGCCCCCGGCGGGCCGAGTACGACCTCGACGAACTGTTCGCACTGGCGCGCAGGAGCGAGACCGAATAGCCGGCGCGAGACCCCGTAACCGCAGTGAATTCGAGTAACTCCGCGCCGGCGCGCGGAATTCACCGACCACCACCCGCAAGAAACCGGATCCGTGCGGGGATCCGGTGCGAAGCAGCCCCCGCGGCCCGTCCCCCCCGCCGCGGGGGCTGCTTCGGTTGCCCGCCCTGATTATCAACTCGCTTCATCTAAAGGGAAGTTGACGCATCCGAACAGAGGTGTCACACTCTTTTCGGCGCCCCCATGCCCTGACGGCGGGGGCGCTTCTCCCGGGCTTGTGCATTCGAGCCCGTGGCAGCCATCCCGAAATCCGTGCCCCGACCGGGGCGCGGATTTTTTGTTTTCCCTCCGCCCCGACTTGAGGAAGTGTGGTCGATGCCTGTTTCCACCTGGACACCCGTCGGTCAATGGACGGGTACGGTCACGCACGACGGCGAGGTGGACGAGTACACCGTCGCCTTCGCCCCGGACGGCTCGCTCTCGGTCACCACGCGCAAGAGCACCGGAACCGGCGCCTGGACCGTCACCGGCGACGACTCGCTGGAGTTCTCCCTGCGCGAGGACTTCAACCTCGACGTCACCCAGATCAGCCCCAACGGCCACCGGGCCGCGTACATCCAGATCGACATCGCCGCGCGGCACGACGGCGACGCGCTCACCGGCGAGGGCAAGGCCGTCGTGCACGGCCCCGACGACGTCGTGATCTACGCGACGGACGCCCGGACCGAAGCGCGCCGGGTGTCATGACGGCCGAGGTCGCCCGGCTCACCGACGTGCTGAGCCTCAGGGACCTGGCCGGGCGCTATCTGGCCGGCCTCGACGAGGGCGGCTTCGACGAGACCTGGGCGGGGTCCCTGTTCACCGAGGACGTCGAGATGACGTTCCCGGTGGGCAGCCACCGGGGCCTCGCCGGGGTGGCCGGCTTCACCACCGAGATCATGGCGCGCTGGGGCCGTACCCACCACCACGGCTCGGAGACCCAGGTCGACGTCGACGGCGACCGGGCCGAACTGAGCTGGAGCCTGATCGCCTCCCACGTGCACCACGGCTCGCCGCTGCCGCCGGACCCCACCCGGTACTTCCAGCTCGGCGGCCGCTTCGCCGGCACGGCCCGGCGCACCCCCGGCGGCTGGCGGTTCGACCGGCTGCGGCTGCGGATCGTGTGGACGACCGGCGCCGTGCCCAGGGGAGTGACCCAGGTCGACCGGCAGACCCTCGACACCCGGGGCAACCCGCCCACCGCAGCAGCCACTTCAGCAGAGGAGAACGCACCCATGCCGACCACGCTCACCGCGGAGCAGCAGAAGGAACTGATCGAGAAGGTCTTCCACGAGGGCCTGGACCTCGGCGACCTGTCGGCCGCCGACCGCTACCTCACGGCCGACTTCCGCAACCACGGCAGCCACGACGACTCGATGCGCGGCCCGGAGGCGTTCAAGCACACCATCCGGATCCAGCAGTCCGCGTTCAGCGACATCAAGTACGAGATCCTCGACTTCATATCGATGGGCGACAAGGCCGCCATCCGCTGGGTCATGCACGGCCGGCACACCGGCCCGTTCATCGGCATCCAGCCGACCGGTCTGCAGGTGCAGCACCAGGCGATCATCTGGTTCCGCTTCGAGGGCGACCGGATCGCCGAGCGCTGGGGCATCGTCGACAACTTCGCCCTGCAGAAGTTCCTCCAGTCCGGCGGCAAGCCGGTCGGCCCGCTGACTCCGGCGGGCAAGCCCGCGGCCTGAGCCGCGCCCGGCCGTGGGGGGCGGGCCCCCCCCCCCGCCCGGCGGGCGGCGCGGCCCGGCCCCCCCCCCCCCCCCCCCCCCCCCCCCCCCCCCCCCCCCCCCCCCCCCCCGTACTCTACCTTTTTGGGGGGGGGGGGGGGGGGCGGGGGGGGGGGCGGGGGCGGGGGGGGGCGGCGGGGGGCGGGGGCGGGGGGGGGGGGGGGGCGCCCGGGCCCGGGGGGGGGGGGGGGGGGGGGCGCCCCCCACGGCCACGGAACCGAAGTGCCCTACGGAGGGACCTGAGACATGCCGATCGACAGGAAAGTCGCCCGCTTCAACCGGCGGTTCGCCAACCACTTCGTCGGACCGCTGTTCAGCCGGCTGCCCGGTTTCGGGAAGGTGCACCACCGCGGCCGCAGGTCGGGGCGCGAGTTCGCCACCCCCGTCAAGCTGTTCCGGCGCGGCGCGGACATCGTCATCACACTGCCGTACGGGCCCGGCTCCGACTGGGTCAGGAACGTGCTGGCGGCGGGCGGTTGCGAGATCACCACGCGCGGCCGCCGGATCCGGGTCACCGCGCCGGTGGTCTTCACCGACGACGGGACGACGCGGATGCCCGCCCTGACCCGGCGGATCCTCTCCCGGGTGGAGGCCACCGAGTTCCTCGCGCTGACACCGGTCGAGGCACCGGCGCGGCTGCGGGCGGCCCGGCCGTGACCGCCGCCGGCCCGGTCACCCGGCCGGTCCGGGTGGTGCTGCTGGTCGGCTCCGCCCGCGACGGGCGGCTCGCCCCGGACGTCGCGGGCTGGTTCGCGCGGGTCGCCGCCCGCCGCGACGACCTGGTCCTGGACGTCGTCGACGTGGCCGGGCACCTGCTGCCGGCGAGCCTCGACGAGGCCGACCCGCGGGCGGCGGCGCTGCGGCCCCGGCTCGCCGGGGCGGAGGCGTACGTGGTCGTCGTACCGGAGTACAACCGCAGCGTTCCCGGGCCGCTGAAGACCCTCATCGACAGCTTCCAGACCGAGTGGGAGGCCAAGCCGGTCGGGTTCGTCGGCTACGGCCTCGGCATGGCCGGCGGGGTGCGGGCGATCGAGCATCTGCGGCAGATCTTCGCCGAGTTCCACTGCGTGGGGATGAAGGACGTCGTGACGTTCCCGCGGGTGCTGGAGCACTACGACACCGACGGCACGTTCCCGGCGGAGCCGGAGGGTGCCGAGGCCGCGGCCAAGCTGATGCTGGACCAGCTGCGCTGGTGGGCCGACGCGTTGCGCGAGGCCAAGGCGGCGCGTCCCTACGGCACTTGAAAGCCCCGGCGCCGACAGCGCACCCCTTCAGGGGCGCTGGGGGTACCCCCGGCCGAAGGCTGGGGGAGGAACTGCGCGACCAGCCACATCGGACCTGTGGCCGGTGTACCAGGGATCGCGGCACTTCCTGCGCATCGCCGTGCCTCGTGTGGTTGTCGGGCGACCGCGGCGCCGTCGTGGCTGATCGCGCAGTTCCCCGCGCCCCCGAAAACAGAAACCTGGCCCCTCTTTACAGGAGAACGCCATGGCAGCCGCCGCCCCCGATCCGCTCACCCCCCTGCTCGTCGCCGTGCCCGTGGTGATCCTCGCCTGCCGGGCCGGGGCGCAGTTGCTCGGGCGGCTCGGGCAGCCCCCTGTCGTCGGCGAGATAGCCGCCGGCATCCTGTTCGGCCCGTCCCTGCTGGGCCGGCTCTGGCCCGGCGCCCAGGCGTGGCTGTTCCCGGAGTCGGCGCTGCCCTACATCGGCGTGCTCGGGAACATCGGCCTGCTCGTGTTCATGTTCCTCGTCGGACTCGAACTCGACCTGAAGTCCCTGCGCGGCCACAGCAGAACGGCCGTCGCCGTCTCCCAGGCCGGGATCGCGCTGCCCCTGCTGCTGGGCACGCTGCTCGCCCTCGGCATGTACGGCGACTTCGCGCCGTCCGGCACCGAGAAGCTGCCGTTCGTGCTGTTCATCGCGGTGTCGATGAGCATCACCGCGTTCCCGGTGCTGGCCCGCATCCTCACCGACCGGGGCCTGTACCGGACCCGGGTCGGCGCGCTCGCCATGGCCAGCGCGGCCGTGGACGACGTCAGCGCCTGGTGCCTGCTGGCCGCGGTGGTGGCGGTGACGAAGAGCAACTCGCCGCTTGAGGCCCTGACCACCGCCGGGTACGCGCTCGTCTTCGCCGCCGTGATGTTCCTCGTCGTACGGCCGCTGCTGGCCAGGTGGGCCGCGCGGGCGGAACGCCGGTACGCCGACGCGGTCGTGCTGGTGGTGCTGTTCAGCGGGCTCAGCCTGGCCGCGTTCGCCACCGACCGGATCGGGGTGCACGCGCTGTTCGGCGCGTTCCTGTTCGGGGTGGTCACCCCGCGCGGCAGCCGGCGGATCGAGGCCACCGCGGCCCGGATGCGGGCCTTCGCGGTGCCGGTGCTGCTGCCGCTGTTCTTCGTCGGCACCGGGCTGAAGACCGACGTGGGGCTGCTCGGCGGCAGCGGTACCCAGTGGCTGTGGGCGGGGGCCGTGCTCGCCGTCGCCGTGGCCGGCAAGTGGGGCGGCGGCACGCTCGCCGCGCGGCTCTCCGGCCGGGACTGGCGGGACTCCATGTCGCTGGGCGCGCTGATGAACTGCCGTGGCCTGACCGAGCTGATCGTGCTCAACATCGGGCTCGGGCTGGGTGTCATCGGGCCCGAGCTGTTCACGGTCCTGGTGCTGATGGCGCTGCTCACCACGGCCATGACCACCCCGGCGCTGACCCGGATCCGCAAGGGGATCGACGAGGAGCCCGGCCGGGAGACGGCCGGAACCGGCCAGGACGAGCCCGCCCTGGAGATCGCGAGAACCCGCTGACCTGCGCCTGCGGGCGGGGCCGCGGCGTCAGCCGCCGACCGGCGAACAGTTCCGTCCCTGATGGTTGGAAGACTGCTAGTTGGAAGGTTGATAGATAAGTGAGTTGACGATACTCTCGCAGTACGACGCAGCAGTGAGGCAGTGAGGGAGAGAACGATGAGCCAGGACTTCAAGAACCTCGACATGACGATGATGTTCGCCATCCACGACGCGCTCCGCCGCGAGCTGGAGCGGATCGCCCGGATCACCGCACGGGTCGACGAGGACCCCCGGCACGTACTGAGCACCGCGGTCGGCTGGGAGCTCTTCAAGAAGTTCCTGACCGTCCACCACACCTCCGAGGACGTGAAGATCTGGCCGGTCATGGAGGCCGCGCTGGCGGGCAAGGACGCCGAACTGGCCCTGCTCGCCGACATGGAGGCCGAGCACGGCGTCATCGACCCGCTGCTCGCCGACATCGACGCCGCCCTCGCCGACCGCGACTCCGGCCTGGAGCGCCTGACCGGCCTGACCGACACCCTCTGCACCAAGCTCGGCGGCCACCTCGACCACGAGGAGCGGGACGCCCTGCGGCTGATGGACATCACGCTCTCCCAGGAGCAGTGGGCGGCCTTCGCCGGCGAGCAGCGCACCCGGGTCGGCGACGACTCCTCCCGCTACCTGCCCTGGCTGCTCGACGACGCCGACGCGGCAAAGGTCGCCAAGCTCCTCGGCAACATGCCCGAGCCGCTGCGCAACGCCTACGAGAACGACTGGCGCAAGGCCTACGAGGACCTCGCCGTCTGGACCCCCAAGACTCCCTTCGCCACCCGCTGACCGGATCCCGCGGGTTTCCGCTCCGCCCGACACCCCCCCAACCCTGAGACAGACACGGAGACATCCCATGTCGCTGCAAGACCGCACCCAGGCCGTCCCCAAGGCCGCGGCCCCGCCGCAGCAGGACGGCAGACTCGGACTGGCGTTACTCGTGATCGCCGCGGCCCAGCTCATGCTCGTCCTCGACAACACGATCGTCGCCGTCGCCCTGCCCAGCATGCAGAGCGCCCTCGGGCTCAGCGAGTCCGGCCTCGGCTGGATCGTCACCGCCTACGCCCTGGCCTTCGGCGGGCTGTTGCTGGCCGGCGGGCGCGCCGGTGACCTCTTCGGCCGCCGCCGGGTCTTCCGCACCGGCCTGGTCCTGTTCACCGCCGCCTCGCTGCTCGGCGGCCTCGCCCAGAGCGGCGAACTGCTCATCGCCGCCCGCGTGATCCAGGGCGCGGGCGCCGCCATCGCCGCCCCCACCGCCCTGTCCCTGCTGGCCACCACCTTCCCGGCCGGACCCGCCCGCAACAAGGCGCTCGGCGTCTACGGCGCGATGGGCGGCCTCGGCTCGGTCGTCGGCCTGCTGCTCGGCGGCGCGCTCACCGAGTACCTGAGCTGGCGCTGGGTGATGTTCGTGAACATCCCGATCGCCCTGGCCGTCCTGTTCGGCACCGGCGTCCTCAAGGAGGGCGAGCGCGAGCGCGGCAAGGTCGACGTGCCCGGCGCGCTCACCGCCACCCTGGGCTTCGGCTCGCTCGTCTACGCCATCAACCGGGCCGGCGACAAGGGCTTCGGCGACAGCGTCACCCTGACCGGCCTGGGCGCCGCGCTCGTCCTGATCCTCGCCTTCGTCCTCATCCAGCGCTCCAGCAAGGCGCCGATGATCCCGAGCGGCGTGCTCGCCGACAGAAGCCGCGTCGGCGCCAACCTGATCATGTTCCTGGTCGGCGCGGGCATGCTCGCCACCTTCTACTTCCTGACCCTCTACATGCAGCTGGTCAAGGGCTACGCCCCGATGGTCACCGGCGTCGCCTACCTGCCCTTCGCCCTCGGCATGGGCATCGCGGCCGGCGGCGTCGGCCCGCAGCTGCTCGCCAAGCTGCCCGAGCGCAACGTGATCGCCCTCGGTCTGCTGATCGGCACCGCCGGCATGGTCTGGTTCAGCCTCATCGAGCCCGGCCAGACCCCGTGGGCCGCGCTGCTGCCGGCCCAGCTGGTCGCCGGTCTCGGCCTCGGCATGGTCTTCGTGGCCGTCACCATCGTCAGCGTCCGCGGGGTCGCCCCGCAGGCCACCGGCGCGGCCTCCGGCCTGGTCAACACCGCCCAGCAGATCGGCGGCGCCATCGGCCTCGCCGCCCTCGCCGCGGCGGCCACCGCGATCACCGACCACGAGCTGCCGGGCAGCGTCCCGCACGCCCTCACCACCGGCTACTCGTACGGGTTCCTGCTCGGCGGCGCCTTCTACCTGCTGGCCCTGGTCGTGGCCCTGGCCACCCTCCCGGGCGCCCGCCCCCAGCAGCAGGACGCCGAGCACCCGCCCGTCGCCCTGTGACCGACTCCGGCGGCCCCGCCCTGACCACTTCCGGGCGGGGCCGCCGGTTCCCGGTTCCCCCGGCCGGTGCCGGTGCCGGTGTCTGCGCCGCAGCCGGTGTCGGTGTCTGCGCCCGTCGGCAAGCCGTCGATATACTCGGGCAGGAGGTGCTGTCTTGCGGTACGAGAGCGACGACGAGCGCGGCCCGGTGACCCGGACCGAGCAGACCGCGGAGGTCCCCGGCGTCCTCCCGGACGAGCTCACCGACTTCATCGGCTACCTCCTGCGCCGCGTCTACGCGCAGTTCGCCGCCACCGACGACGGCGGTGACAGCGACCCCCGCGACTTCCTGGTCCTCGACGCGCTCACCGGCCGCGACTGGGAGTCCCAGCTCGACCTCGCCGAACGGCTCGGCATCAACCGCACCATCATGGTCGGCGTCATCGACCGGCTGGAGGCCCGCGACGAGGTCCGGCGCACCCGCAACCCCGACAACCGGCGCCAGTACGTGCTCTCCCTGACCGACAAGGGGCGCGAGGCCGTCGGGGCCAGCCGGCGGGCGGTCGCCGAGCGGGACGCCCGGCTCACCGCCGTCCTGACGGACGAGGAGACCGCCCGGCTCGACGAGCTGCTGGCCCGGCTGCTGCCCGAGTCCGCGCAGCCCCTCGTGCAGGGCACCGAGTACCTGGTCGGGCAGGCCCACCATCGGCTGCGCAAGCACGGCGACGACAAGCTGGCCGGCACCGGCCTCAGGGTGCGGCACTACGGCCCGCTCTCCGCCCTCGACGTGCTCGGGCCCATCGCCCAGCAGCGGCTCGCCGAACTGCTCGCCATCACCGGACCCGCCGCCTCCCAGCTCGTCGACGAACTGGTCAGGCTGGGCCTGGTGCGCCGCGGCCGGGACCCGCACGACCGGCGCCGCTACGCCCTCGAGGTCACCGACCTCGGCCGCGAGCAGCTCGGTGTCGTGGCCCGCGCCGTCGCGGGGCTCGCCGCGGACGTCTCCGCGATGCTCGGCCCCGGCGGCGCGGACGAACTGCGGGAACTGCTGCTGAAACTCCTGGCCCCCACACATTCCGGTCCGGCATTCACCGAGAACACCAAGTCGTCCGTGTCCGCCAGGGGTTGACCCTCTGGCTAAAGGATGTCACGCTTAATTCAGCGGATTTCCCGCGCCCTTTTCCAGGCTCTTCGCGCCGCCCTTCCGGATTCTTTCCGCAAGGGCCGCGAGGGGCCTTTTCTCATGCTGATTTCCCGTTGCGCACCGCCCCTCGACGAAGGAGACAGTCATGGTCGCCCAGAAGACCGACGGCGCGCCGGAACCGGCGCGCACACCCGAGGACATGACCTTCGACGTCATCATCCTCGGCTCCGGCCTCGCCGGCTCCGTCACCGGTGCCGTCCTGGCCAGGCACGGCGCCAAGGTGCTGCTGGTCGACGCCGCCGCGCACCCGCGCTTCGCCATCGGCGAGTCCATGACCCCGCAGCTCGTGGAATGGATCCACATCCTCGCCGAACGCCACGACATTCCCGAGCTGAAAAGCCTGGCGAGTGTCGAGGCCTCCACCCGTGACATCGGCCCGACCTTCGGCACGAAGGCCCATTTCGGTTTCATGAAGCACGAGGTCGGAAAAGAGCCGGACCCGCGCGAGGCCACCCAGCTCGCCCTGCCGAAGATATTCCACCAGAACAGCCACATGTTCCGGCAGGACAGCGACGCCTTCATGTTCCACGTCGCCGTCAAGTACGGCTGCACCCCCCGGCAGAACTGGCGGGCCAACGAGGTCGAGTTCGACGACGACGGCGTCACCGTCCTCGGCCGCAGCGCCGCCCCCGGCGCCGAACCCGAGCTGTACCGGGCCAAGTACCTGGTGGACGCCTCCGGCTTCCGCTCCCCGCTCGCCGACAAGTTCGACCTGCGCGACAAGCCCACCGCCCGCTTCAAGCACCACTCCCGCTCGATGTTCACGCACTACGTCGGCATCAGGCGGTTCGACGACGTCAGCGGCCACCCCCAGGAGCTGCGCCCGCCGGCCGACTGGCACACCGGCACCATGCACCACCTCATCGAGCGCGGCTGGTTCTGGATCATCCCCTTCGACAACCACCCCAAGTCCCGCAACCCGCTGTGCAGCGTCGGCCTGACCATGGACGAGCGCACCTACCCCAAGCCGAAGGACCTCACCCCGGAGCAGGAGTTCCAGTCCTTCCTCGACAAGTACCCGGCGGTGAAGCGCCAGTTCGACGGCGCCACCCGGGTCCGCGAGTGGATCTCCACCGACCGGCTGCAGTACTCCTCCAAGCAGACCATCGGCGACCGCTGGTGCCTGATGTCGCACGCGGCCGGCTTCCTCGACCCGCTGTTCTCCCGCGGCCTGTCCAACACCATGGAGGTCGTCGACGCGCTCACCTCCCGGCTGATCCCCGCCCTCAAGGACGGCGACTTCTCCGCCGAGCGCTTCGAGTACGTCGAACGAGTCGAGCAGGGCCTGCTCCAGTACAACGACGACCTGGTCAACAGCTCCTTCATCGCGTTCTCCCACTTCCGCCTCTGGAACGCGGTCTTCCGGGTCTGGGGCTCCTTCATCACCCCCGGCACCATGCGGCTGACCCGGGCCCGCCTCAAGCACTTCAAGGACCACGACACCCGCCACTTCGACGAGCTGGAGAAGGTGGCCCACCCGGGCCTGTGGTGGCCGCAGAGCGACTCCTTCAAGCGGATCCTGGAGTCCACCGCCGAGACCTGCGAGAAGTACGAGGCCGGCGCGCTCACCGGCGACGAGGCCGCCGACATCGTCTTCGGACTGCTCAAGGAGTCCCCGGTCGTCAACCCGGTCTTCGGCTGGAAGGACGAGGAGCAGCGGTTCATCTACCCCTCCACGCTGACCATGGCCCGCTTCCTGTACTGGGCCTCCGTCGAGGCCCCCGCCGAGATGAACAGCGTCGGCCGCGAGTTCCTGCTCGGCATCCTCAGGGCCGGTGCGAAGGTCCGCAAGCTCCTCTGACCACTGCCAGCCAAGCCAGAAAGGGATCCGCATGTCCGCAGCAGCGCGGTCGCTGACCCGCGCCGAAGAGACCCGGCCCGTCGAACCGCTGGATCTGCGCCGCGTGTGCGGCCTGTTCACGACCGGCGTCACGGTCATCACCACCGGCCCCGACGGCGACGCGGACGGCACCACCGTCAACTCGTTCACCTCGGTCTCGCTGGAACCCCCGCTGGTGCTGTTCTGCCTGCACCACCAGTCCCGGCTGCACACGCTCCTGGAGCAGAGCGGCGGGTTCACCGTCAACTTCCTGTCCGGACGGCAGCAGCCGCTGGCCCGGCACTTCGCCGGACGCCGGACCGGCGCGGGCGCGGGTGCGGGCGCGGGTGCGAGCGCGAGTGCCTTCGAGGGCGTCCCGCACCACTTCACCGAGGACGGGCTGCCCGTGCTCAGCGAGGCCCTCGCCCACCTGACCTGCACCACGGTCGACGTGCACACCGCGGGCGACCACGACATCGTCATCGGCGAGGTGGTGGAGCTGGGCGTCCCCGAGCACGGCCTGGAGCCGCTGATCTTCTTCGACGGCTCCCTGGGCCCGCTGGAGACCGGCGCGGACCGCTTCCAGCACGTCCGGCAGGCGTCCTGACATGCGCAGGGTGCTCATCGCCAACCGTGGCGAGATAGCCGTCCGCGTCGCCAGAGCCTGCCGGGACGCCGGGATCGCGAGCGTCGCCGTCTACGCGGACCCGGACCGCGACGCCCTGCACGTCCGGGCCGCCGACACCGCCTTCGCGCTGGGCGGTGACACCCCGGCCACCAGCTACCTGGACATCGGCAAGGTGCTGCGGGCCGCCCGTGAGACCGGGGCGGACGCCGTCCACCCGGGCTACGGCTTCCTCTCCGAGAACGCGGAGTTCGCGCAGGCGGTCCTGGACGCGGGCCTGACCTGGATCGGCCCGCCGCCGCAGGCCATCCGCGACCTGGGCGACAAGGTGGCCGCCCGGCACATCGCCCAGCGCGCCGGTGCCCCGCTGGTGGCCGGTACCCCGGACCCGGTGAACGGCGCCGACGAGGTCGTGGCGTTCGCCGAGGAGCACGGCCTGCCGATCGCCATCAAGGCGGCCTTCGGCGGCGGCGGGCGCGGGCTGAAGGTCGCCCGGACCCTGGAGGAGGTGCCGGAGCTCTATGAGTCGGCGGTGCGGGAGGCGGTGGCCGCCTTCGGACGCGGCGAGTGCTTCGTGGAGCGCTACCTGGACCGGCCGCGGCACGTCGAGACGCAGTGCCTCGCCGACCGGCACGGCAACGTCGTGGTCGTATCGACCCGTGACTGCTCGCTGCAGCGCCGCCACCAGAAGCTGGTGGAGGAGGCTCCGGCACCGTTCCTGACGCCGGAGCAGACCGCCGGGCTGTACCGGGCGTCCAAGGCCATCCTGCGCGAGGCCGGCTATGTCGGCGCGGGCACCTGCGAGTTCCTGGTCGGGCAGGACGGCACGATCTCCTTCCTGGAGGTCAACACCCGCCTCCAGGTGGAACATCCGGTGACCGAGGAGGTCGCCGGCATCGACCTGGTCCGCGAGATGTTCCGCATCGCCGACGGCGCGGAACTCGGCTACGACGACCCCGAACTGCGCGGCCATTCCTTCGAGTTCCGCATCAACGGCGAGGATCCGGGCCGGGGTTTCCTGCCCGCCCCGGGCACGGTGACGGTCTTCGAACCGCCGTCGGGTCCCGGGGTGCGGCTGGACGCGGGCGTGGAGTCGGGCAGCGTGATCGGCCCCGCCTGGGACTCGCTCCTCGCCAAGCTGGTCGTCACCGGCCGCACCCGCGCGGAGGCCCTGCAACGGGCCGCCCGCGCGCTCGACGAGTTCCGGGTGGAGGGGATGGCCACGGCGATCCCGTTCCACCGGGCGGTCGTCAGGGACCCGGCCTTCACCGGCGACCCGTTCCGGATCCACACCCGGTGGATCGAGACCGAGTTCGTCAACGAGATCGAGGCCTACGCGGCGTCCTCGGCCGCCGGTGCCGAGACCGAGGACGCCGGTCGCGAGACGGTCGTCGTCGAGGTCGGCGGGCACCGGCTGGAGGTCTCGCTGCCCGCGGTGCTGGGCAGGGTCCCCGACCGGACGCTCGTGGCGGCCGCCACCGCGCCCCGGGCCCGCCGACGCACCACCGGCGGCTCGGCGCCCGCCGCCTCCGGGGACACCCTCACCTCTCCCATGCAGGGCACCGTCGTCAAGGTCGCCGTCACCGAGGGGCAGACCGTCGAGAAGGGCGACCTGGTCGTCGTACTCGAAGCCATGAAGATGGAGCAGCCGCTCGCCGCGCACCGGTCCGGCACCGTGACCGGGATCGCCGCCGAGGTGGGGCAGGCCCTCGCCGCGGGCGTCGCGATCTGCGACATCAAGG
Source organism: Streptomyces sp. NPDC090499 (assembly GCF_044769305.1). Classification (NCBI taxonomy): domain Bacteria; kingdom Bacillati; phylum Actinomycetota; class Actinomycetes; order Kitasatosporales; family Streptomycetaceae; genus Streptomyces; species Streptomyces sp. NPDC090499. The sequence goes on along the minus strand of NZ_JBIVXP010000001.1, from coordinate 1,529,683 downwards.
ACTGATCGCAGACCGGTCGCGGGCCGGTCCAGGACCGGTCGTCGACTGACCGAGGACTGATCGCTTTGGCAGCACTCACCTATTCCGACGCCATGAACGGTGCCCTGGAGCGGCTGCGTTCCGTGGGATACGAGCACGGGCGCAGCTTCGTCAACCACGCGCCGATGGCCGCCGAGGCCCTGGCCCACATGGGGTACGCCGACGAGGTGCCCGGCTGGGTGGAGGGCCATCTGCGCAGCCACACCTTCCACGACGTGCCCGAGCGGCGGTTCGCCCTCGACCCGGCCGACGAGGCCGACTGGCGGCAGGCGCTCGGCGCGTTCGGCCGGGTCGCCGACTGGACCGCCCTGTTCGAGCGCGAGCTCGCCGAGGACGAGTGGACCGAGGTGCTGGCCCGCTGGTGGCCCCGGCTGCTGCCCGGCATGTCCGGGGTGCTCACGCACGGGGTGATCCGCACCGCGCACGCGGTCCGCGCGGTGGTCACCGCCGGCCCCGACCACCGCCTCCAACGGGCCGAACTGGCCCAGGGGCTGGGGTACTGGGCGGCCCGGTACGCGGAGGGCGGGGTCGTCGTCGAGGAGGCCGGGGGCGACGGCGACGACGTCGTACGGGCGCTGGACGGGCTCGTCGCCGAGTTCTCCGGGATCTACGCCACGCTCTCCCTCCCGCACCCGGTCCCGCTGATCCACTCGGTCACCGGGCCCGCCGCCGTACGCCTGGTCGTGGAGCACCTGCCGGCGGACCAGCGGTGGCCGTCGTACCGGGCGGCGCGGGCCGTCAGCCGCACGATGCTCGACTGGTTCCACGCCGTGCCCCGGCCCGCGGCCCCGCTGCCCGAGGTCCCCGACCCGGCCGCCCTGTTCGCCGAGGCCGTCCAGATCGGCGACGAGCACGCCATCAAGCTCGCCGAGGTCGCCGTACGGCACGAGGCGCTGGCGCCCGACCCGCGGCACGCGGCGGCCGCGCACGTGGCCAACCGGGCGATCGGCCGCCTGTACCGCTGACAGTTCGTCTTCGCCGACGGTCTCCGCGACGGGGCCGTACGGAACCGTTCCCGAGGAGTGTCATGGACGCACAAGTCATCGTCGTGGGCGCCGGTCCGGCCGGCATGATGCTCGCGGGTGAGCTACGGCTCGCGGGCGCCGACGTCATCGTCCTGGAGAAGCTGCCCGCGCGCACCGGAGAGTCGCGCGGACTCGGCTTCACCGCCCGCACCATGGAGGTCTTCGACCAGCGCGGACTGCTGCCCCGCTTCGGGGACATCGAGGTCAGCAACGTGGGCCACTTCGGCGGCCTGCCGGTCGACTTCGGTGTCCTGGACGGCGCCCACCAGGCTGCCAAAACGATCCCGCAGTCGGTCACCGAGACCGTCCTCGAGGAGTGGGCCGGCCGGCTCGGCGCGGACATCAGGCGCCGGCACGAGGTGCTCTCCGTCAAGGAGAAGGAGGACAGCGTCGAGGTCGAGGTGCGCGGCCCCGAGGGCGTGCACCGGCTGCGCGCCGAGTACCTGGTCGGCTGCGACGGAGGCCGGTCCACCATCCGCAAGGCCGCCGGGTTCGACTTCCCGGGCACCCCGTCGACGCTGGAGATGTACCTCGCCGACGTGCGCGGCATCGAGCTGGAACCCCGGATGATCGGGGAGACCCTGCCCGGCGGGATGGTGATGGTCGGGCCGCTGCCCGGCGGCATCACCCGGCTGATCATCTGCGAGCGCGGCACCCCGCCGCAGCGCCGCGACAAGCCGCCGACCTGGGCGGAGGCCGCGGCGGCCTGGCAGCGGCTGACCGGCGACGACATCGCGCACGCCGAGGCGGTGTGGGTGTCGTCCTTCGGCGACGGCACGCGGCTCGTCACCGAGTACCGGCGCGGCCGGATCCTGCTCGCCGGCGACTCCGCGCACATCCACCTGCCGGCCGGCGGGCAGGGCATGAACACCAGCATCCAGGACGCCGTGAACCTCGGCTGGAAGCTGGGTGCGGTGGTGCGGGGGCGGGCGCCGGAGACGCTGCTCGACACCTACCACGGCGAACGGCACCCGGTCGGGGAGCGGCTGATGATGAACACCCGGGCACAGGGGCTGCTGTTCCTGTCCGGGCCCGAGGTGCAGCCGCTGCGGGACGTTCTGAACGAGCTGATCCGCTATCCGGAGGTCGGCAGGCATCTCGCGGCGATGGTGTCCGGCCTCGAGATCCACTACGACGTCGACGGGGGCGCGCATCCGCTGCTCGGGCGGCGGCTGCCGAACGTGCCGCTCGCCGGGCACCGGAGGGTCTCCTCCAGCACGGAGGCGCTGCGCGGCGGGCGGGGCGTGCTGCTCGACCTCGCCGACAACGCGCGGCTGCGGGAGCGGGCCTGGGCGTGGCGGGACCGGGTGGACGTCGTCACGGCGGCGGCCGATGTGCCGGCCGACGGGCCGTCGGCCGGTGCCACGGCTGTGCTGGTGCGGCCCGACGGGTACGTGGCCTGGGTGGCGCCGGGCAGTCATGCGGATCTGCCGATGGCGCTGGAGCGGTGGTTCGGGCCTGCGCGCTGAGGGCTCGCCGCCGAGAGTGCCGGGTTGTGTCGTGTTGCGGCTGCCCCGCCGTCGTGGCTGGTCGCGCAGTTCCCCACGCCCCTTTCGGGGCGCTTTTCCTTGAGGAGTTCTCATGCACAGCACCCTGATCGTGGCCCGGATGGAACCGGGTAGCAGTGCCGAAGTCGCCCGGCTGTTCGGGGAGTTCGACCGGACCGAGATGCCGCATCTGATGGGTACGCGGCGGCGCGAGCTGTTCGCGTACCGCGGGCTGTACTTCCACCTTCAGCACTTCGACACCGACAACGGCGGTGAGCTGATCGAGGAGGCGAAGAGCGACCCTCGGTTCGTCCGGATCAGCGAGGACCTGAAGCCGTTCATCGAGGCGTACGACCCCGCCACCTGGCGGTCTCCCGCCGACGCGGTCGCCACGCGCTTCTACGACTGGGAGGGCCGGGCGTGAACGCCAGGCGAGTGGTCATCACCGGGGTCGGCGTCATCGCCCCCGGCGGTGTCGGCACCAAGAACTTCTGGAACCTGCTCAGCGAGGGCCGCACCGCGACCCGCGGCATCACCTTCTTCGACCCGTCCTCGTTCCGGTCCAGGGTCGCCGCCGAGGTCGACTTCGACCCCGAGGAACACGGGCTGAGCCCGCAGGAGATACGGCGGATGGACCGGGCGGCCCAGCTGGCCGTCGTCAGCGCCCGCGAGGCGCTCGCCGACAGCGGGCTCGACCTGTCCGGCGCCGACCCCTACCGGGTCGGGGTCACCATCGGCAGCGCGGTCGGCGCGACCATGGGCCTCGACCAGGAGTACCGGGTGGTCAGCGACGGCGGCCGGCTCGACCTCGTCGACCACACCTACGCCGTCCCGCACCTCTACAACTACCTGGTGCCCAGCTCGTTCGCGGCGGAGGTCGCCTGGTCGGTGGGTGCGGAGGGCGCCGCCACGGTGGTCTCCACCGGCTGCACCTCGGGGCTCGACTCCGTGGGGCACGCGGTGGAGCTGATCCGGGAGGGCTCGGCCTGCGCGATGATCGCCGGCGCCACCGACGCCCCGATCTCCCCGATCACCCTGGCCTGCTTCGACGCCATCAAGGCCACCACCCCGCGCAACGACGACCCCGAGCACGCCTCCCGCCCCTTCGACGGCACCCGCAACGGGTTCGTGCTGGGGGAGGGGTCGGCCGTGTTCGTCCTGGAGGAACTGGAGGCGGCGCGGGCGCGCGGGGCGCACATCTACGCCGAGATCGCCGGGTACGCCTCCCGCTGCAACGCCTTCCACATGACCGGGCTGCGGCCCGACGGCGCGGAGATGGCCGAGGCGATCTCGGTCGCCCTGGACGAGGCGCGCCTGAACCCCGAGGCGATCGACTACATCAACGCGCACGGCTCCGGCACCAAGCAGAACGACCGGCACGAGACCGCCGCGTTCAAGAAGAGCCTCGGCGACCACGCCTACCGGACCCCGGTCTCCTCGATCAAGTCGATGGTCGGGCACTCGCTCGGCGCGATCGGCTCCATCGAGATCGCCGCGTCCGTCCTCGCCATGGAGCACAACGTCGTGCCCCCGACGGCCAACCTGCACACCCCCGACCCCGAGTGCGACCTGGACTACGTGCCGCTCACCGCCCGCGAGCACCGCACCGACGCGGTGCTCACCGTGGGCAGCGGGTTCGGCGGCTTCCAGAGCGCGATGGTGCTCGCCCGACCGGAGAGGAGCGCGGCCGCATGAGCACGCGGACCGTGGTGACCGGGCTCGGCATCGCCGCGCCCAACGGCCTTGGCACGACCGACTACTGGGCGGCCGCCCGCGCCGGGAAGAGCGGGATCGGCCGCATCACGCGGTTCGACCCGTCCGGGTATCCGGCGAAGCTGGCAGGTGAGGTGCCCGGGTTCAGGGCCGCGGAGCACCTGCCGAACCGGCTGCTCGCCCAGACCGACCACATGACCCGCCTCGCGCTCGTCGCGACGGACTGGGCGCTGGCCGACGCGGAGGTCACTCCGGCCGACCTGCCCGCCTACGACATGGGCGTCGTCACCGCCAGCTCCTCCGGCGGCTTCGAGTTCGGGCAGGGGGAGCTGCAGAAGCTGTGGAGCCAGGGCAGCCAGTTCGTCTCGGCATACCAGTCGTTCGCCTGGTTCTACGCCGTCAACAGCGGCCAGATCTCCATCCGCAACGGCATGAAGGGCCCGAGCGGGGTCGTCGTCTCCGACCAGGCGGGCGGCCTCGAGGCCCTGGCCCACGCGCGCCGGCAGATCCGCAAGGGGACGCGGCTCATCGTCTCCGGGGCGATCGACGCGTCCATCTGCCCGTGGGGGTGGGTGGCGCAGCTCGCCGGCGCCCGGCTGTCCACGTCGGAGGAGCCGGACCGGTCGTACCTGCCGTTCGACTCCGCGGCGGCCGGGCACGTGGCCGGTGAAGGCGGCGCGATCCTGATCCTGGAGGCCGAGGAGACGGCCGTGCGGCGCGGTGCCCGGGTGTACGGGGAGATCGCGGGGTACGGCGCGACGTTCGACCCGGCGCCGGGGAGCGGGCGGCCGCCGGGGCTGCGCAAGGCGATCGAGCTGGCCCTCGCGGACGCGGGGGCGGACGCGGCCGACGTGGACGTGGTGTTCGCCGACGCGGCGGCCGTGCCGGAGCTGGACCGGGTGGAGGCCGACGCGATCGCCGACGTGTTCGGGCCGCACGGGGTGCCGGTGACGGCGCCGAAGACGATGACCGGGCGGCTGTACTCGGGGGCGGCGCCGCTGGACGTCGCGACGGCGCTGCTCGCCGCCCGGGACGGGGTGGTACCGGCGACGGTGAACGTCTCGCCGGAGACGGGGTACGACCTCGACCTCGTGGTGGGGGAGCCGCGCCTCACCGAGGTACGCACGGCGCTGGTACTGGCCCGCGGCTACGCCGGCTTCAACTCCGCGATGGTCGTACGGGCGTAGCGCTCCCGCCGTTGGAGTTCGCGCGGTGGCGCGGCTGCGGGCCGGTGGGGGTTGCTCGCGCAGTTCCCCGCGTCCCTTACGGGGCGCTGTCCAGTTACCCAGCTGCGGGCGGGCGCTCCGCCGCGGGCCGGTGGGGGTTGTTCGCGCAGTTCCTCGCGTCTCTTACGGGGCGCTGTCCAGTTACCCAGCTGCGGGCGGGCGCTCCGCTGCGGGCCGGTGGGGGTTGTTCGCGCAGTTCCTCGCGTCCCTTACGGGGCGCTGTCCAGTTACCCAGCTGCGGGCGGGCGCTCCGCTGCGGGCCGGTGGGGGTTGCTCGCGCAGTTCCCCGCGTCCCTTACGGGGCGCTACACAGCTACCCCCAGCTGCGGGCAGGCGTGCCGCAGGGCGGCACGGGTGGGCGCGGCGGCACCCTGCCAGCGCCGGTAAGCGTCCCCACCCCCCGGCCCCACCTCCCCCGCAGATGAAGAGACCCGCCCGCCCTCCCGGCCCCCCGGGCCTCGGCGGGCGTTCCCATTCTCAGTCCTGAAAGGAAGATCACCGTGGCCACCCAGTCCTTCACCCTCGACGACCTCAAGCGGATCCTGCTGGAGGCCGCCGGTGCCGACGAGAGCGTCGATCTCGACGGGGACATCCTCGACACCGACTTCGAGGAGCTCAGCTACGAGTCGCTCGCCATCCTGGAGACCTGCGGGCGGATCGAGCGGGAGTACGACATCACGCTGGACGACACCGTGGTGACCGAGGCGAAGACGCCCCGCGAACTGCTCGCCGTCGTCAACACGCAGCTCGGCGACGTCGCCGCCGCTGCCTGACCTTCTCCCCACCCCCCGTCGGCCGTCGGCGCCCGTCCTGACCGGGCGCCGGCGGCTCCCCCATGCCCTGAAAGGGAGCTGCAGACATGTCCGAACAGCAGCAGAGGGTCGCCCTGGTCTCCGGGGCCACCAGCGGAATCGGTCTCGCCTCGGCGCGGCTGCTGGCCCGGCAGGGCCACCGCGTCTTCATCGGCTCCCGCGACGCCGGGAACGTCGAGCGGACCGTGAAGGAACTGCGCGAAGAGGGGCTCGACGTCGACGGGACCACCCTCGACGTGCGGTCCGCGCTGTCCATCGAGAACTTCGTGCGGGCCGCCGTGGAGCGGTACGGCACCGTCGACGTGCTGGTCAACAACGCCGGCCGGTCCGGCGGCGGAGTGACCGCCGACATCGACGACGAGCTCTGGTACGACGTCGTCGAGACCAACCTCAACAGCGTCTTCCGCCTCACCCGCGCCGCCCTCACCACCGGCGGCATGCGGGAGAAGAGCCGGGGGCGGATCATCAACATCGCGTCCACGGCCGGGAAGCAGGGCGTCGTGCTCGGCGCGCCGTACTCCGCCTCCAAACACGGGGTGGTCGGCTTCACGAAGGCCCTCGGCAACGAGCTGGCCCCCACCGGCATCACCGTCAACGCCGTCTGCCCCGGGTACGTCGAGACGCCCATGGCGCAGCGGGTGCGCGCCGGTTACGCCGCCGCCTACGACACCAGCGAGGACGCCATCCTCGACAGGTTCACGGCGAAGATCCCGCTCGGCCGCTATTCGACCCCGGACGAGGTCGCCGGCCTGGTCGGCTACCTCGCCTCCGACCCCGCCGCCTCCATCACCGCGCAGGCCCTCAACGTCTGCGGCGGCCTCGGCAACTTCTGAAAGCCCCCGCACCCTCTAGGAGTTCACCCATGTCCGAGCCGAAGGAAGTCGAGCACGAGATCACGGTCCCGGCGCCGGCCGCCGAGGTCTACCGGCTGATCGCCGACGTGGCCAACTGGCCGCGGATCTTCCCGCCGACCATCTACGTCGACCACCTGGAGCGCTCCGGGAACGAGGAGCTGATCGGGATCTGGGCCACCGCCAACGGCGAGGCCAAGAACTGGACCTCGCGCCGCGTCCTGGACCCCGAGGGCCTGCGGATCACCTTCCGCCAGACCGTCTCCACCCCGCCCGTCGCGAGCATGGGCGGCAGCTGGATCATCGAGTCCGCCGGCGAGGGGTCCGCACGGGTGCGGCTGCTGCACGACTACACCGCCGTCGGCGACGACCCGGCGGGCCTGGCCTGGATCGACGAGGCCGTCGACCGCAACTCCCGCTCCGAGCTGGCCGCGCTGCAGAAGAACGTCGAACTCGCCACAGCGGGCGCGGAGCTGACGTTCTCCTTCGAGGACACCGTGCGGGTCGACGGGGCCGCCAAGGACCTCTACGACTTCGTCAACGAGGCCGACCGCTGGTCCGAGCGGCTGCCGCACGTGGCGACCGTCCGGCTCACCGAGGACACCCCGGGCCTGCAGACCCTGGAGATGGACACCCGCGCCAAGGACGGCTCGACGCACACCACCAGGTCGTACCGGGTCTGCCTGGACGGCCGGAAGATCGCCTACAAGCAGACCACCCTGCCGGCCCTGATGAACCTGCACACCGGCCACTGGACCTTCCGCGAGACCGACGAGGGTACCTTCGCCTCCTCGCAGCACACCGTCGTGCTGCGCCCGGAGAACATCGCGAAGATCCTCGGTCCCGAGGCCGGGGTCGCCGAGGCCCGGGAGTACGTGCAGGGCGCGCTCAGCACCAACAGCCGCGCCACCCTGAACCACGCCAAGGCGTACGCCGAAGCGAGGCGCTGACCGATGGCCGGTGCCGACGCGGTCGACACGCACGTCCTGGTGGTCGGCGCCGGACCCGTCGGGCTCATGCTCGCCGGGGAACTGCGCCTCGGCGGCGCCGACGTGACCGTCCTGGAACGGCTGGCCGCCCCGACGACGGAGTCCCGGGCGTCCACCCTGCACGCACGCACCATGGAACTGCTGCGGCAGCGCGGGCTGCTGGACGGCCCCGGCGGCCTCGCCGACCCCGGGCCGCCGCCGAACGAACCCCGCGGCCACTTCGGCGGCCTCCCCCTCGACCTGACCCTGCCCAGCAGCCATCCCGGGCAGTGGAAGGTCCCGCAGACCCGCACCGAGGAACTCCTCGGCGCGTGGGCCGGGCGGCTCGGGGCAGGGGTGCTGCGCGGACACGAGGTCTTCGCCCTCACGCAGCACCCGGACCACGTCACCGTGGTGGCCGAAGAGCAGGGCCACCGACGGGAGTTCACGGCCCGGTACGTCGTCGGCTGCGACGGCGAGCAGTCGGCGGTACGGCGCCTCGCCGGCATCGCCTTCCCCGGCGACGCCGCCGGACGGGAACTGATCCGCGCCGACGTCGACGGCATCGACATCCCGGACCGGCGCTTCCAGCGGCTGCCGGACGGGCTCGCCATCGCCGCCAGGCGCGGTGACGGCGTCACCCGGGTGATGGTCCACCGGTTCGGCACCCCGCCGCGCACCGCGCAGACCCGGTTCGCCGACATCGTCGCCGCCTGGCGGGACGTCACCGGCGAGGACATCGGCCACGGCACCCCGCTGTGGGTGAACTCCTTCGGCGACGCCTCCCGGCAGGCCGAGCGCTACCGCGCGGGCCGGGTGCTGCTGGCCGGCGACGCGGCCCACCAGCAGATGCCGATCGGCGGCCAGGCCCTCAACCTCGGTCTGCAGGACGCCGTGAACCTCGGCTGGAAGCTCGCGGCCACCGTCCTCGGCCGGGCCCCGGCAGGGCTGCTCGACACCTACCACGACGAACGGCACGCCGTCGGCCGCCGCGTCCTGTCCGCCATCCGCGCCCAGGCCCGGCTGCTGCTCGGCGGGCCCGAGGTGGAGTCGCTGCGGGCGGTCGTCGGCGAACTCACGTCGTACGAGCGGGTCCGGGCGCACCTGGCCGGGACGATCAGCGGCCTCGACGTGCGGTACGGGGACGACGGAGCCGACGGAGCCGACGGAGCCGAGCTCGTCGGCTCGCGGCTGCCGGAGACGCGGCTCGACCCGGGGACGACCACCGCCGAACTGCTGCACACGGCACGGGGGTTGCTGCTCGTGACGGACCCGGTGCTCGCCGGGGCGGCGGGGGACCGGTCGGCGTCCGTCGACACGGTCGTCACCCGTCCCGTGGGGCCCCTCGCCGGCCTCGCCGCCGTGCTCGTACGCCCGGACGGCTACGTCGCCTGGGCCGGTGCCTCGCCGGACGGCCTGCACGAGGCCCTCGGCCCCTGGTTCGCGCCCGATCCAGCCGCCCCTCACACACCACAACCGACCGTCAGGAGAAGGAAGATGGGCAACCTGGCCGGAAAGACCGCCCTCGTCACCGGCGCCAGCCGGGGCATGGGCCGGGCCACCGCCGAACGGCTCGCCGCCGACGGCGCGCTGGTCGCCGTGCACTACGGCAGCAGCGCCGAGGCCGCCGCCGAGGTGGTCGCCGGGATCGAGCAGGACGGCGGGCGGGCGTTCGCCGTCGGCGCCGAACTGGGCACGCCCGGCGACGTCCACGAGCTGTTCCTCGCCCTGGAGGCGGGACTCAAGGAGCGCACCGGCGAGACCGAGCTGAACATCCTGGTCAACAACGCGGGTGTGATGGGCGGGGTCAAGGCCGAGGACACCACCCCGGAGGAGTTCGACCGGATCTTCGCCGTCAACGCCAGGGCACCGTTCTTCGTCATCCAGCGGGCGCTCGCGAACATGCCCGACGGCGGCCGGATCGTGAACATCTCCTCGGGGCTGACCCGGTTCGCCAACCCGGACGAGATCGCCTACGCCATGAGCAAGGGCGCGGTGGAGCAACTGGCGCTCCACTACGCCAAGCTGCTGGGCCCGCGCGGGATCACCGTGAACAGCGTCGCGCCGGGCATCACCCGCAACGGCAACCCGCTGTTCGACATCCCCGAGGCCGTCGCGGCCATGTCCGCGCTGTCCGCCTTCAACCGGGTCGGCGAGCCGCAGGACGTCGCCGACGTCATCGCCTTCCTCGTCTCCGACGACGCCCGCTGGGTCACCGGCTCCTTCGTCGACGCGAGCGGCGGCACCCTCCTCGGGTGACGCGGTGACCAGGACCCTTCCGGCACCGGTCGGCGCCGGTCAGGACGAGCGGTTCGGCCCCCGGCTGTGGGGGCTGCTGCTCGTCCTCGCCGGCAACATGCTCATCGACGCGCTGGAGGTGTCCGTGGCGGTGGTGGCGCTGCCCGCCATCGGCACGGACCTGGGACAGCCGCCGACCGTCACCCAGTGGGCGATGACCGGCTTCGCCGCCGGCTTCGGCGGCCTGCTGCTCTTCGGCGCCCGCGTGGTCACCCTCCTCGGCCGCCGCCGCGTCTACCTCGCGGCCCTCCTCGCCTTCGCCGCCGCCTCCGTGCTCAGCGCTCTCGCCCACGACCCCTGGCTGCTCCTGGCCACCCGCCTGACCAAGGGCTTCTGCGCCGCCCTGACGGCCCCCACCGGCCTCGCCATCATCACCAGCACCTTCCCGGAGGGCCGCCCCCGCTCCCGAGCCGTCTCCGTCTACACCCTCTTCGGCGCGGGCGGCTTCACCGCGGGCCTCCTCCTCTCCGGCTGGCTCACCGAGACCTCCTGGCGCTGGGCCTTCGCCTTCCCGGCCCCGGTGGTGCTGGTGCTGTTCGCGTGCGGGCTGCGCCTGATACCGGGCGAGGAGACCGGCCCGAGCGCCCCGGGAGCGGACGCGCCGAGCGCCCCGAAGGGGCGCGGGGAACTGCGCGACCAGCCCCCACGGCGCCGCACCATCGCCACGACGGCCCGCCGCTACGACATCCCGGGCGCCCTCACCTTTCTGGGAGCCCTCCTGGCCCTCGTCCAGGGCATCACCCAACTCCCCACCCACGGCTGGAGCGACCCGAGAGCCGTCGGGCCGCTCTGCACCGCTGTCCTGCTGGTGCTGGCTCTCCGGCAGATCGAGCGGCGCTCGGCCAACCCCCTCCTGGCCGTCGCCCCCTCGCTGCGCGGCAACCCCGCCCTCATCCGCTCCGCCCTCGGCGCCGCCTGCCTCAACGGCTCCTACCTGGGCCTCCTGTTCGTCCTGACGTACCAGACCCAGACCCTCGCCGGCTGGTCGCCCCTGCGCACCGCGCTCGCCCTGCTCCCGGCCGCCGCGCCCCCGGCGCTCACCGCACTGGCCTCCGGCCGCCTGGTCGCCAGGTTCGGCGCCCCGCGCCTCGTCGTGGCCGGTGCGGCCTGCGCGTTCGCGGGCATCCTGCTCCAACTCCGGCCGTACCCGTGGCCGTTGGACTACCCGGGCCGGATGCTGCCCACGCTCCTGCTGGTCGGCACCGCCTTCGTGCTCTCCTTCGCCGCACTCAACATGCAGGCCATGTCCCGCCTCACCCCCGCCGACCGGCTCACCGGCAGCGGCCTCTACCAGACGGCCGTCCAGCTCGCCGCGGTCCTCGCGGTCGCGCTCACCGCCGCCCTGCTCGCCGCCCACGCGCCGGCCCCCGGCGCGGGTCCGGCCGCCGCGGCGGCCGCCTGCCGGCCGGCACTGGCCCTGACAGCCGCCCTCGGCCTCCTCGGCCTGCTCGTCGGCCTCACCGGCCTGATCCGCACCCCACCCCCACCCTCCTCACCACACCACGGGGAATGACCATGGACCAGACAACGCAGACCTGGGTCTTCGACGACCTGGACGACGACCTCGACGATCTGGACTACGAGTTCGAGCGCGACCAGATCGTCGAGGTGGTGCCGCCCAGCCTCGCGCACCTCGCCTCCGTCGGCCTCGCCGAACGCACCCGGCTCATCGACGCGTACGTGCGCGGCGAACTCGCCCGGGTGCTGCGGGTGGCCCCGGAGCACATCGACACCGTGGGCCGCCCGATGAACAGCCTGGGCATCGGCTCCATCAACGGCCTGGAACTCCAGCGCCGGATGGAGGCCGCGCTGCGTGTCGACGTCAACCTCAACCGGCTGCTGCGCGCCAACAGCGCGGCCGAGCTGGTCGACTGCCTCGCCGGCCAGCTCGGCCCGGAGGACAGCCCGCACAAGCACGTCGGCCGCGGCGAGCACCACCTGGTCGCGCACCGCGTGCCGAGCCCGAGGTGATCGGGGAGATGCCGGTCCTGGAGTTCGGCACGGCCGCTCTCACCGTCGCGCCGAGACTGCCCGCCGCCGGGCAGCTGGACGTCTGGCTGGTCCGCCGGGCCGCCCTGGAGACCGCGGCCGAGCTGCTCGACCTGTCCGAGCTGAGCGAGGCGGAGCGCCGGCGGACCGCGTCCTTCGTCCGGCCCGCGGACGGGGTGACGTACGCCTCCGCGCACGTCGCCCTGCGCCGGCTGCTCGGCGGCTACCTGGGACTGCCCCCGCGGGACGTGCCGTTCGTGCGGGAGCCCTGCCCGGGCTGCGCCGAGCCGCACGGCCGGCCGGCGGTCGTGCACCCCGACCCGCCGCTGCACTTCTCCCTCGCGCACAGCCACGGCATGGCCGTGGTCGCCGTCTCCCGTACGGTCGTCGGCGCCGACGTGGAGCGGCTGCCGCGGGCCGAGACCGTCGAGGTCTGCACCCCGGCCCTGCACCCGGGGGAGCAGGCCGAGCTGGCCGTGCTCGGCGACGCCGGGGAGCGGCGCGCCGCCTTCGGGCGGCTGTGGACCCGCAAGGAGGCCTATCTCAAGGCGCTCGGCACCGGGCTCTCCCGCGACCCCGGCCACGACTACCTGGGCGCCGACCCGCACCGCAGGCCGGCCGGCTGGACGCTGCTCGACCTGCCGTCCGGGCCCCGGCACAACGCGGCCGTCGCGGTGCGTGGCACGGCACCGGACCAGGTCACCGTGCGATGGGTGCCGCCGGTCGCGCTGTACGCGGGCGAGACGGTCGACCTGGACGCCGACGGGACGGTGGGCGTGCCCGTGCCCGTGACCGTGCCTGTGGGCGTGGCCACCCGAGTATCCGACTGGGGAGCGTGACCCGCCAATGTCACTCGAACAGAAAGCCGGTCGTGAGGTAGGCCGTCCGAGCCTGCACGACCGTGAGCACCGCGGTCAGTGGACCGCCGCCGAGCGCATCGAGGAACTCGGCCTGATGAAGGAGGCCGCCCGGCACGGGGACCCCCTCGCCACCGAGCGTCAGCACGCCAAGGGCAAGCTCACCGCGTACGAACGTATCGAACTCCTGCTCGACGAGGGGTCGTTCAACGAGGTCGAGATGCTCCGTCGGCACCGTGCCACCGGCTTCGGCCTGGAGAAGAAGCGGCCGTACACCGACGGGGTGATCACCGGCTGGGGCACCGTCCACGGGCGTACCGTCTTCGTCTACGCGCACGACTTCCGCATCTTCGGCGGCGCCCTCGGCGAGGCCCACGCCCAGAAGATCCACAAGATCATGGACATGGCCATGGCGGCCGGGGCCCCGCTGGTGTCGCTGAACGACGGCGCCGGCGCCCGCATCCAGGAGGGCGTCTCCGCCCTCGCCGGCTACGGCGGCATCTTCCAGCGCAACACCCGCGCCTCCGGGGTGATCCCGCAGATCAGCGTGATGCTCGGCCCGTGCGCGGGCGGCGCCGCCTACTCGCCCGCCCTGACCGACTTCGTCTTCATGGTCCGCGACATCTCCCAGATGTTCATCACCGGACCTGACGTGGTGAAGGCGGTGACCGGCGAGGAGATCACCCAGAACGACCTCGGCGGCGCCGACGTCCACGCGGGCGCCTCCGGCGTGGCCCACTTCGCCTACGACGACGTGCGCGGCTGCATGGCGGACGTACGGCACCTGCTGTCGCTGCTGCCGTCCAACAACCGTGACCTGCCGCCCCGTTCGGCGACCACCGACCCGGCCGACCGCCGTACCGACCGGGTGGTGGAGCTGGTCCCGGACGACCCCGGGCAGGTCTACGACATCCGGACCGTCATCGAGGAGATCGTCGACGACGGCGACTACTTCGAGATCCAGCCCGGCTGGGCCACCAACGTGGTGTGCGCGCTGTCCCGGCTGGACGGCGAGGTCGTCGGCCTCGTCGCCAGCCAGCCGGCCTCGTTCGCCGGGGTCCTGGACATCGACGCCAGCGAAAAGGCGGCGCGGTTCGTGCAGTTCTGCGACGCCTTCAACATCCCGCTGGTCACCCTGATCGACGTCCCCGGCTTCCTGCCCGGCGTGGACCAGGAGCACAACGGCATCATCCGGCGCGGCGCCAAACTGCTCTACGCGTACTGCAACGCCACCGTGCCGCGGATCTCCCTGGTGCTGCGCAAGGCGTACGGCGGCGCGTACATCGTCATGGACTCCCGGTCCATCGGCACCGACCTCGCCCTCGCCTGGCCGTCCAACGAGATCGCCGTGATGGGCGCCGAGGGCGCGGCGAACGTCATCTTCCGCCGGGAGATCGCGGCCGCGGACGACCCCGAGTCCACCCGCGCGCAGAAGATCAAGGAGTACCAGGCGGAGCTGATGCACCCCTACTACGCGGCCGAGCGCGGCCTGATCGACGACGTCATCGACCCGCGCGAGACCCGCTCCACCCTCGTCCGCGCCCTCGCGATGCTGCGCAGCAAGCAGGCCGACCTGCCGTGCCGCAAGCACGGCAACCCGCCGCAGTGAGCGCGCCGGAGAGCTTCGACGGCGCGGCGGACGCCCTGGTCATCAGGGTCGTGAAGGGGCAGGCGAGCCCCGCCGAGCTCGCCGCCCTCACCACCGTCCTGCTCGCCCGCGCCGCCGCCCTGGCCGCGGTGGCCCCCGGTCCCCTGGAGCCCCGCCCGGTGGCCGGCTGGCGCCGCCCGGAACGCCTCGCCACCCACCGCGACCCCCGCGGCTGGCGCCTCACCGGCGGCCGTGCGGCGTGACCGGCCCGCTGCCCGGTTTCCGCGCGGATCGCCGTCCGGGTTTCCGCGCGGGGCGTTGCCCGGGTTCCGCGCGGATCGCCGTCCGGTTTCCCGCGCGGGGCGTTGCCCGGTTTCCGTGCGGGGTGCTGCCCAGGTTTCCGCGCGGGGCGCGCCCCGGGTTTCCGGCCTGGGCCGCTGCCCGCGTCCCGACCCGCCACCCCCCCGCGATCGCATCCCCGACCGAATCGGAGCCCCGCACCCCATGACCTCCCCGTCCCTCGACCGCACCGACGCGGTCACCGCCCTCCGCTCCGAACTCGACGCCCTGCGCGCCGAGTTCGGCGCCCTCGCCGACCGCGCGGCGGTCGCCGAGCTGGTCGACCGCTACATCACCCTGCTCGACACCCAGGACGACCACGGCTTCGACCCCGCCTGGCCGGCCACCGTCTTCACCCCGGACTGCCGCCTGGAGTTCCCGGTCGGCACCGTCGAGGGCCGCGAGCGGGCCGCCGCCTTCCACCACGACCGCAAGTCCCGGTTCGCCCGCACCCACCACCTGGCCGCCAACTACGGCATCCGGGTGACGGGGGACACCGCCCGGATCCGCGTCCACCTCGTCGCGTCCCACGTCCACCACGAGGACGGCCCGGACCCGGACGGCCGCTTCGACATCGGCGGCTACAGCGAGGGCGAGGCCGTCCGCACCCCGGACGGCTGGCGGCTGCACCGCTGGCGGTTCCGGCTGGTGTGGTCGGACGGCGCCGGACCGCGTCCCGGCCCCGACCCCCGCGATCTGCGCAGTTCCCAGCCACGACCACGCCACCCGGAAGGACGATGAGACCGTGTCAGGCACACCGACGACCGCGCTGAACCTGGGCGCCCTGCGCGACACCTCCGGCGACGACCGCAGGCAGGCGTTCGAGACGTTCCTCTGCCGCAACCTCGCCCAGCACCTGGACATCCCCCCGGCCCACCGCATCGCCCGCAACCGCCCCCTCTACACCCAGGGCATCGACTCCCTCACCGCGCTGACCCTCCAGCGCACCCTGGAGTCGGCCCTGAACATCCCGGTGCCGGCCCACCACCTGCTGCGCGAGCAGTCGGTGGGCGAACTGGCCGCGACCCTGAGCGAACTGGTCGACCGGACCTGAGCCCCCGGGTGCGCCTGATGCCACCGGTGGGACGACGGCACGGCCACCGGTGACATCAGGCGCACCCGCCTCCTGACAACGTTGTCCAGCGTCCCGGAGGGCCCGTGTCAGAATGAGGGCGCCCGTCGTCCGTCCGGTCTTCATCGAGGTAGTCCGTGTCCCAGCCCGTCGGCCGCGTGCCACAGCGTCGCAACGCACGGTCCAACCGGGCGCGGATCCTGGCCACCGCCCGCCAGGAACTCGGCCGGAACCCCGACATCACCCTGGAGGAGCTGGCCCGCGCCTCCGGTGTCGTACGGCGCACGCTCTTCGGGCACTTCCCCGGGCGGGCCGCGCTCCTGGAGGCGCTGGCCGAGGAGGCCGCCGAGACGCTCCAGGCCGCCGTGGCACGGGGAGCGGAGCCCGCGGAGCCGGCCGACCGGGCGCTGGCGCGCTTCTCCCTGTCGATGTGGCCGGTGGGCGACCGCTACCGGATGCTGCTGGCCCTCGCCCACCGGGACCTGGGCGCGGAACGCGTCACCGGGATCCTCCGGCCCGCCCGGCTGCGGGCCACGGCCGTCGTGGAACGCGGCCAGCGGGACGGCGTCTTCCACCTCCACCTCCCGCCCGCGGTGCTCGCCGCCGCCCTGGAGGGCATGGCGATCGCCCTGCTGGAAGAGGTCAACGGCAAGACGTTCGAGGACGACGGCGCCCGCACGGCCGTCGCCACGCTCATCGCGGCCGGCGTCCCGGAGCACCGGGCCCGCACGGTGGTCGACGAGGTCGCCGCCGAGATCGCCGCCGCGGCCGGGACGGCGGATCCCGCCGGGGCCTGAACCGTGCGCTCCCGCGCCGCGGGTGCCTCGTAGGTCCGGTCCGGTGGGCGTGGCATGCTGAGGGCGCGGCTTCGGCGCAACCGACCGGGAGGTGGTGGGCGTGGCGGACTGGGCCCGGTTCGCGCAGCAACTCGCGGCGATGGCGCGGGATCTGCTGGCGCAGGAGTCGGTCGACGCCACCCTCGGCCGGATCACCGCCTCGGCCGTGGAGCTGGTGGAGGGCTGTGACGCGGCCGGCATCCTGGTGCTGCACGGCGGCAAGGTGCGCACGCTCGCGCCCACCGAGCAACTGGTCGTCGACAGCGACCGGTTGCAGGAGCGGCTGGGCGAGGGGCCCTGCTTCGACGCCGCCCGCACCAGGGCGGGGGAGCGGGTGTTCCGGATCCGGGACCTCACCCGGGAGCAGCCGTCCTGGCCCGCCTTCGGCCCGGAGATCCACCGGCTCGGCGTCGGCAGCATGATGGGGTTCCTGCTGTACACCGAGGACGAGGAGCTCGGCGCGCTGAACATCTACTCCCGCCGGCCCGGTGCCTTCACCGAGGCCGGTGAGCTGGCCGGCTGGCTGCTGGCCTCACACGCGGCGGTCGCCTTCTCCAGCGCCCGCACCCAGGCCCAGCTGGAGCAGGCCGTCGCGACCCGCCACCTGATCGGCGAGGCCATGGGCATCCTCATGGGCAGCCACCGCCTCACCGAGGAGCAGGCCTTCGACGTGCTGCGCCGCTACTCGCAGGAGAACAACGTCAAGCTCCGCGAGGTCGCCCGCCGGGTCTGCGACCAGGGCAGCCTGTCCTAGTGTTCTGAACCGAATTCCCGACTCAGAACACCAGGCCCCGGCGGTCAGCCGAGACCGGGCAGCGGGCGCCGGGCCACCTCGCGGGCGTCGTCCGGCGGTACGCCCAGCATGCGCAGCACCATCTCGGCGAGGCTCGCCGCGGCCTCGTCGCCGTCCGCCTCGGGGCGGGCGAACCGCAGCTCCACCAGGGACAGCAGGCTGCCGCCGAGGGCGCACAGGGCCACCGCCGGATCGACGGCGGTGAAGCGGCCGGCGGCCGTGCCCGCCTCGACGTCCCGCAGTGCCCGCCTGGTCAGGCCGTTCTCGGCGTGGATGTGGCCGAGGCCGCGGCGGCGCAGGACCTGCATCAGCTCCGGGTGCGAGTCCGCCATCCGGGCGCTGAGCCGGAAACCCGCCGCGACCAGCTCCGCCGGGTCGTCGATCCCCGCCAGCCGCTCGTCGAAGGCCTGGCCGAACTCCTCCAGGGCGTCCACCACGGCCGCCTCGAACAGCTCCGCCTTGGAGCCGAAGTGGTTGTAGAAGGAGCCGAAGCCGACGTCGGCCTGCTCGGCGATCGCCTGGATGCTGGCGCCGGTGTCGCCGGTCTCGGCCAGGATGCGGCGGGCCGCGCGCACCAGCGCCTGACGGGTCTCGGCGCGGCGTCGTTCGAACCGGTTGGCGGGCGGGGCTGACGTAGGCATGCGCCCGAGTCTAGCTGCGGGGCGATGTCGGCCACATTTCTGATGAATCCATCAGTTGCCTCTCGGTGAAGCCTTGACGAGGAAAATCTCATACTTGATGATTTCCTCATTACGGCGATGTCGCTCGGAGGGCACCATGTCTGAAACCGCCAGGACGGCCCACCAGGACCTCCACAGCGAGCAGGGCGCCCTGCGCGGCGAGCATCCGGGCCGGTCCCGGAACCCCGTGATCAAGGTGGCGGACCTGGCCTGGCTGGAGTTCGAGAAGCCGGACCTGGACCGGGCCGAGGTCTTCGCCCGCGACTTCGGGTTCGCCGTCGCCGCCCGCACCGACGGCGAGCTGTGGCTGCGCGGCACCTTCGCCGGCGCGCCGTGCATGGTGATCCGCAAGGGGCGCACCGGCCGCTTCACGGGACCGGTCTTCCGGGCGGCCGAGCGCTCCGACCTGGACCGGCTGGCCCGCGCGACGGGCACGGAGGTCCGGGACGCGGACGTGCCGGGCGGCGGAAGGGCCGTGAGCCTGCTCGACCCGTCCGGCTTCCCGGTGCGGGTCGTGCACTGCGGCGAGCGGCTGCCGGCGCTCCCCGGACAGCGGCCGCTGGTGCTCAACTCCGGTACCGGTCACCGCCGTACGAACGCCGCCCAGCGCCCGCCCCGCGAGCCGTCCCGTATCCAGCGGCTCGGTCACGTGGTGCTGGAGACCCGGGTCTTCGGGCAGGCCCTGGACTGGTACCTGGACACCCTCGGCATGATCGTGTCCGACTTCCTGTTCCTGGACGGGCAGCGCGAGCGGGGCCCGGTCATGGCGTTCGTCCGCTGCGACCTGGGCGGCACGCCGGCCGACCACCACACCCTCGCCGTGCACCTGGGGCCCGGCACCGGGTACGTCCACTCCGCCTACCAGGTGACCGACCTGGACTCCATCGCGGCCGGCGGCGAGTACCTCAGGGAGCGCGGCTACCGGCGGAGCTGGGGCATCGGCCGGCACATCCAGGGCAGCCAGCTCTTCGACTACTGGCGGGACCCGGACCGCCTCATGCTGGAGCACTTCGCCGACGGCGACCTGTTCGCCGGCGACGTCGAACCCGGCTGGGCCGCGATGTCCACCAGCGGCCTCGCCCAGTGGGGGCCGCCCGCCACCCGCGACTTCCTCGGCGCGAGCCCCTCCCCACGGCGGGTCCGCGAGGTCGTCCAGGCCCTGCGCGGCGACAACGAACTGGACCCCGCCCGCCTGCTCGGCCTGCTCAGGGCCGCGAAGTCCTGAGCCCCGCACAGCGAGCCCCCCCCCCGCACGGCGAGCCCCTGCACCGCGTGGGCCCCGCACCGCGGACCCCCTCACAGCGAGCCCCCGCACCGCGAGCCCCTTCACAGAGAGCCACCGAATGAGCACCAACGTCCTGCGCACCGCCGACGGCTGGTGGGCCGTCCGCGGCGAACGCGCCGTCCCGGTCCGCACCGAGGCCGCCACCACCGCCGAGCTGATCGCCGACCGCGCCGCCGTGAAGGAGGCGGCCGCCTCGGGCAAGCAGGGCACGCCCGTCGCCGACCTGGCCGCGCTCTCGCCGGTCACCACCCCCTGCCGGGTGGTCGCCCAGATGGTCAACTACCGCAGTCACGCCCGCGACTCGGGCTTCACCGGCGACATCCCGCCCGCCTTCTTCCGCAAGGCGTCCGGCTCGGTCAGCGGCCCCGCCGACGCGATCGTCCGGCCCGCGCACGTCGCCCTCCTCGACTACGAGGTCGAACTCGGCCTGGTCATGGGCGCCCCGCTGCCCGTCGGCACCGTGGTCGGGGAGCCGGACCTGCCGTCGTACGTCGCCGGACTCGTCGTCACCGACGACGTCAGCGCCCGGGACGTGCAGCTCACCAGGACGCAGTTCTACGAGAGCAAGTCGTATCCCACCTTCACGCCCACCGGGCCCCACCTCGCCCTCCTGGAGCCCGAGGACTTCGCGCACCTCCTCGACCTGCGGCTGCGGTTGAGCGTCAACGGGGAGCTGCGGCAGGACCGCACTCTCGGCACCGCGGCCTGGGCATCCCTGCTGCACACCACGCGCAGCCCCCGCCCGCCCGGGAACCCCGCCGAGGCTCTCGCCGGGAACCCCGCCGAGAGCCTCGCCGGGAACCCGGTCGGGAGCCTCGCCGGGAACCCTGTCGAGAACCCCGCAGGGAACCCTGTCGAGAACCCGCAGGGAACCCTGTCGAGAACTCCGCCGAGAACCCCACTGTGAACCCCGCTGTGAACAACCCCCTGCCGAGGAGCACCACGCCATGAACCGCCCGGCCTCCCACCCCAGTCCGGCCCCGTTCGCCGTCCCCGACCCGCAGGCCGTCGCGGACAGCCGCATCATGGACTTCGCCCGCCGCAACGGCCGGGACGGCGCCGACTACGCCGCCCTGCACCGCTGGTCGGTCACCGACCTGGACGGCTTCTGGGCCGCGGTCTGGGAGTACTTCGGCATCGACGCGGACACCCCGTACCGGCGGGTGCTCGCGGAGGACCGGATGCCCGGCGCCCGCTGGTTCACCGGCGCCACCCTCAACTACGCCCACCACGCGCTGCGCGCCCTCCCGGCCGACCGGCCCGCGGTCCTCGCCCTCGACGAGACCGGCTCCGGGTACGAGGTGACCGGGGACCGGCTGCGCGCCCAGGTCGCCTCCGTCGCCGCCACCCTGCGCGACCTCGGCGTCGGACCGGGCGACCGGGTCGTCGGCTACCTCCCCAACACCCCGCACGCGATCGTCGCGTTCCTCGCCGCCGCGAGCCTCGGCGCGGTGTGGTCGGTGTGCGGGCAGGACTACGCGCCGCGGGCCGCCGCCGCCCGCTTCGGCCAGCTCGAACCGGCCGTCCTGGTCGCCGCCGAGGGCTACCTCTTCAACGGCGCCACCCACGACCGCCGCGACGCCGTCCTCGAACTCGCCGCCGCCCTGCCCACGCTGAAGGCCACCCTGCTGGTCGACCACGCGGGCCTGCCGTGGCCCGCCCGGCCGTACCCCTCGCTGGTGGTCCCCTGGGAGGACGCGGCCACCCGCACCGAGGAACTCGTCTGCACCCCGGTCCCGTTCGACCACCCGCTGTGGGTCGTCTTCTCCTCGGGCACGACCGGACTGCCGAAGGGCATCGTGCACGGCCACGGCGGTGTCCTGCTCGAACACCTCAAGACCCTCGGACTG
This sequence comes from Streptomyces sp. NPDC090499, assembly GCF_044769305.1. Classification (NCBI taxonomy): domain Bacteria; kingdom Bacillati; phylum Actinomycetota; class Actinomycetes; order Kitasatosporales; family Streptomycetaceae; genus Streptomyces; species Streptomyces sp. NPDC090499. Next base: position 1,507,975 of record NZ_JBIVXP010000001.1, on the reverse strand, counting down.
CACTCCGACCTCGGCCCCGGCGACCGCCTCCTCTGGTACACCACCACCCACTGGATGATGTGGAACCTGGTCGTCTCCGCCCTGCTCACCGGCGCCACCACCTTCACCTACGACGGCAGTCCGGCGCCCCTCGCCAAGCCGGACACCCTGTGGGAGCTGGCCGCCCGGCACCGGGTGACCGTCTTCGGCACCAGCCCGCAGTACCTGCTGGGCATGGCCAAGTTCGGCATCGACCCGTCCGCGCACGACCTCTCCGCGGTCCGCGTGGTCGGCTGCACCGGCTCCGCCCTGCCCGCCTCCGCCTACCCCTGGGTCCGCGACCACGTGGGCGAGCGGGTCCTGCTGGCCTCCGTCAGCGGCGGCACCGACGTGGTCTCCGGTTTCGCCGGCAGCGCGCCCAGCACACCCGTCTGGGCGGGAGAGCTGTCAGCACCGCACCTCGGCGTGGCGCTCGCCGCCTACGACACCGGGGGCTCCCCGGTCGTGGACCGGGTGGGCGAGCTGGTGGTCACCCGGTCCATGCCGTCGATGCCGCCGTACTTCTGGAACGACCCGGACGGCACCCGCTACCGCGACGCCTACTTCTCGGTGTACGAGGGCGTGTGGCGGCACGGCGACTGGATCACGGTCACCGGACACGGCTCGGTGATCGTGCACGGCCGCTCCGACTCCACGCTCAACCGGAACGGGGTACGGCTGGGCAGCGCCGACATCCACGACGTCGTCGAACGCCTCCCGGAGATCGCCGAGGCCCTGGTCGTCGGCGTGGAGGAGCCGGACGGCGGCTACTGGATGCCGCTGTTCGTGGTCCTCGCGGCCGGGGCGGCCCTGGACGACGCCCTCCGCGACCGGATCCGGGCCGCCGTCCGCTCCGGCGCCTCGCCCCGCCACGTCCCCGACGAGATCATCGAGGTGCCGGGCGTCCCGCACACCCGTACCGGCAAGAAACTGGAGGTCCCGGTCAAGCGCCTGCTCCAGGGCGCCCCGGTGGCCGAGGCCGCCGACCCGGCCGCCGTGGACGCGCCGGACCTTCTCGGCCACTACGCCCGGCTGGGCGCCGCACGCCGGTCGCGGTCCGCGTAGCACCGGCCCGGGAGCGGTCGGCGTAGCACCGGCCCGGCCGCAGCCCGCCGCCGTGCCGGCCATGGCGTGCGCCGGGGGACGCGCGCCGGGGGAGTGCGTCGTGGGATGTGCGCCGTCGCGTAGCGGCCGCCCTCGGGGCGTACCGTCGAGTGTGTGGACGGCACCGCCGACGGGCTCGTCTCCCGGGCCGCGCGCGAACTCGCCCCGCGGGCGGACGAGCTGATCAGGGACGTCGCCCGGTGCCTGCGTGCCGAGGTCCCCGAGCTGTGGGAGGATCCGGAGCTCGCCCGGATGACCTCAGAGAACATCGCCGACCACGTCGCGGGCGTGCTGGGCGGCCTGGAGGCGGGCCTCGACCCGAGGAGCCTGGAGCCGCCGCCGGACCACGTGGACCGCGCCCGCCGGCTGGCCCGGCGCGGCATCCCCGTGACCGCCATGCTGCGGGCGCACCGCCTCGGGGAGGGCGTCGTCCTCGACGGCCTCCTCGCCGAGCTGCCTCGGCTGACGGACGACCCCGGCCTGGTCGACGCGGTCGCCCGCCGGCTGCTCGCCGTGTCCACCCGGTACGTCGACCGCATCGGCGAGCAGGGCGTCCTCGCCTTCCAGGAGGAACGGGACCGGCGGCTGCAGTGGCGGCTGTCCCTGGTCAACGAGGCCGGCCTGCGGGTCGGGACCGCCCTGGACATCGTCCGCACCACCCAGGAGCTGGCCGACCTCGCCACCGAGGACTTCGCCGACCTCGTCACCGTCGACCTGCTCGACTCCGTGGTGCGCGGCGACGACTCCCGGGCGGCGGAGCGGTTCCTGCTGCGCCGGGTCGCCCAGGGGACGTACGCGGCGGGCGACGGCGCGGAACCGGCGGTCAAGGTGCCGGAGCCGCACAGCTGCCCGGACGGTTCACCGGCGGCCCGCGCCCTGGCCACCGGACGGCCCGTCCGGCACACCGCGGCGGACCTCGCCACGCTGGTGGTGCCGCTGACCGCCCGCGGCACCACCCTCGGCGTCGCCCGGTTCTCCCGGCGCCGCCATCCTGCCCGCTTCGACGACCAGGACCTCCTCCTCGCCCAGGAGATCGCGGCCCGTGCCGCCGTCGCCGTCGACAACGCCTGCCGCTACACCCACGCCCGGGCCACCGCGCTCACCCTGCAGCGCAGCCTGCTGCCGCGGCGCACCGCCGAGCAGTCCGCCGCCGAGGTCGCCTGCCGCTACCTGCCGGCCGGCGGCCGGGCCGGGGTGGGCGGCGACTGGTACGACGTGATCCCGCTGTCCGGGGCCCGGGTCGCCCTGGTGGTCGGGGACGTCGTCGGCCACGGCATCCACGCGGCGGCCACGATGGGCCGGCTGCGCACCGCCGTCCGCACCCTCGCCGACATCGACCTGCCGCCCGACGAACTGCTGACCCACCTGGACGACGTCGTCATCCGGCTCTCCGCGGAGGCCGCCGCCGACCCGGATCCGGACCCCGTCCCGGAGTCCGGCTCCGGCCCCCGCCCCGCCCTCGACTCCGGCCCCTGCCCCGGCCTCGGCCTGGATCCGGGCGGGGTGCCGGCCGGGGACATCGCCGCCACCTGCCTGTACGCCGTCTACGACCCCGTCGCCGGCCGCTGCAGCCTGGCCCGCGCCGGCCATGTGCTGCCCACCGTGGTGCACCGCGACGGCGCCGCCGGTCTCCTCGACCTGCCGCCGGGTCCGCCGCTGGGCCTGGGCGGGCTGCCGTTCGAGGCGGTGGAGGCGGACCTGCCCGAGGGCAGCCTGCTCGCCCTGTACACCGACGGCCTGCTCGAAGGCCACGACCACGACGTGGAGGCGGGCCTCGCCACCCTGCGGGAGGTCCTCGCCCGGCCCGCCGCCTCCCTGGAGTCCGCCTGCGACACGGTGCTCCAGGCCCTGCTGCCCACCTATCGGCCGGACGACGACGTCGCGCTGCTGCTGGCCCGCCCCCACGCCCTCGGCGCGGACCGGGTCGCGGTCTGGGACCTGGAACCGGACCCGGCGGCCGTCGCCCCGGCCCGCGCGGGCGTCGCACGGCAGCTCGCCGCCTGGGGCCTGGCGGACCTCTCCTTCGCCGCCGAACTGGTGGTCAGCGAGCTCGTCACCAACGCCATCCGCTACGGCAGGCCGCCCGTGCGGCTGCGCCTGATCCGCCCCCTGACCCCCGACCGGCCCGGCGCGGGTCCTGCCCGTGCCGTCCTGTGCGAGGTCTCCGACGCCGGCGGCACCGTCCCGCACCTGCGTAGCGCCCGCACCTTCGACGAGGGCGGCCGCGGCCTGCTGCTGGTCGCCCGGCTCGCCGCCCGCTGGGGAACCCGCCACGCCCGGCACGACAAGACGGTCTGGGCCGAACTGACCGAGACCGGCCCGCCGGGCTTCCCGGACCCGACCGCCGACCTGTGACCCGCGACCGCGACCCGCGCGGGGGCAATTCCGGCCCGTTGCCGTGCAGTTGAGTGGTGCCCTGCCATACTCACGTGCGCTCGGGATCACGGCCGCTGGAGTGATGTTCGCGTGTGGTTGGTATTTCTGTGGGGTGCGGCTGTGCCGTTCGGAATGTCCGTCGACAGTGGGGTCAGACCTCACTCATGGGCGGACGGAGTGAATGCAGGGCTCGCCATCCTGGTGGCCGTCATGCTCGTCATGCTGTTTGCTCCCCGGTTCGCCGGTATGTGGGCCATGGGATTCGCGGCAGGCTCGGTCCTCGCCCTGGTCGTCTCTCCGGTCAAGGGCTACCCGATGCTGGATATCGGGTTTGCGGTGCAGGCTCTCGGAGGGTGGGGAGTCATGGCCTTGTCTTCCGTTGTGTGGGAGAGGAAGAAGGAGCAGGAGCCGAAGAAATGACCCGGTAACCCCATGATGCAGAGACGGGCCGTGGAAGACGCCGTGGCATCGGTGCCGACGGAGTCCCTCTGCCAGGTACCGCACGCCTGCGTGGTCCCTCGGCTTCTCGAACTCCCGCACCCGGGGTGCCCGTTGCCGGTCGCCTTCAGTACGTCGTAGATGAAGTCGGCGGAGAGAGTCCCCGGCGGAGGGCTCTTCCCGGCCAACTTCGACACGGGGGGCTCCCCGGTGTCCGGACTGGGCAAGGTGCGGTCCGACAGGCGCCTCACCTGGCCGGGTCCGGTGGGTGAGCCACGCCGTCCTCGATGATCCATCCGACCCGTACATGCAGGTCAGGTAGCTCGCAGCGCCCCCGGCAGGACTCGAACCTGCGGCCAAGCGCTTAGAAGGCGCCTGCTCTATCCACTGAGCTACGGGGGCCGGCTGTGCTGGCCTCGTACGCACCGCCCTGGTGGGGGCGGGTCCGTGACGTTGCCGGGGACAAGGATAGAACTCCCCGATCCGTGTCCCTGTTGCTTCGCCTCCGTGGCTCAATGTGGAGGTTCGGTGAAGCGGTCCTGATAATCGCAGGCAGGTACGAATCGTGCATCGCTTTTGGCGCCCGACGCACCGGGTGTTGTGCACTCGTTATGCCTGGACTGTGCCTCCGTCCCAGTCGCCCCTTCCGCCCGTTGTGTCCTGTCGGCACGCAGACATGTCTATATGCTTCAGAATTCCCCTAAAATTGGGCATTCTTCGCATGTGGTGACCTTGGACGTACGGCCTCAGCTGCTCGACACACTTTCCGCCCTGCGCGACCGTGTCGCTGCCGCACGCTTCCCGCTGCCCCTGGCGGGGGCTCCACGCGCGCGTGCCAACCGCGACGAACTGCTCGCACAGCTCGACGACTATCTGGTGCCCCGCCTCAGAGAGCCCGATGCGCCGCTTCTGGCCGTGGTGGGCGGATCCACGGGCGCCGGGAAGTCAACCCTCGTCAACTCACTGGTGGGCCGCCGGGTCAGCGAGGCGGGCGTGCTGCGGCCGACCACCCGCACCCCGGTCCTGGTCTGTCATCCGGAGGACCATCACTGGTTCAGCGGCATGCGCGTGCTGCCCGACCTCACCCGGGAGTGGGTACCGCACCAGGAGCCCAGCGACGACCCCTTCATCCCCGGCGAGAACTCCGCGCGCGTGCTGCGCGTGGAGACCGCCGACAGCATCCCGCGCGGCCTCGCGCTGCTCGACGCCCCCGACATCGACTCCCTGGTCGTCGACAACCGCGTGCTCGCCGCGGAACTCATCTGCGCCGCCGACATCTGGGTGATGGTGACCACGGCGGCCCGCTACGCCGACGCCGTCCCCTGGCACCTGTTGCGCACCGCCAAGGAGTACGACGCCACCCTGGTGACCGTCCTCGACCGGGTCCCGCACACGGTCGTCTCGGAGGTCTCCCGGCAGTACGGAGCGCTCCTCACCAAGGCCGGACTCGGTGACGTACCCCGGTTCACCGTGCCCGAGCTGCCCGAGTCGGCCTGGGGCGGCGGCCTGCTCCCGGCCACCGCGGTCGCCCCGCTGCGCGCCTGGCTCCTCCACCAGGCACAGGACCCCGGCGCCCGCAGCCACACCCTGGCCCGCACCGCCCACGGCCTCCTCGACTCCCTCAGGGCCCGCATGCCCGAGCTGGCCGGTGCCGCCGCCGCCCAGTACGCCGCGGCGCTGCGCCTGACCTCCGCCGTCGACACGGCCTACGACAGCGAGCACGCGCGCGTGCGAGGACGCCTCCAGGCCGGAGCCGTCCTCGCAGGCGACGCCCTCAAGCGCTGGCGCGCCTACCCCCTCGACTGCTCCGCCGAGGAGCTTCTGGACGCTCTGGTGGAGAGCCTCGCCGCCCTGCTGCTCTGCTCCGTCACCGCCGCCGACGAACGTGTCGACGACGCCTGGCGCCGCGAGCCGGCCTCCGCCGCCCCCGGACTCACCGACCGCGACCCGTCCCTGGAGAGCGCCGAGCACCGCATCGGCCTCGCCGTCCGGCGCTGGCGGCGCGAGCTGGAGGAGTATGCCGAGGACGAGGTGCGCGAGCTCGACCGCAGCGTCGCCCCGGACTCCGAGGTCGTCGCCGCCCTGGTCGCCACCGCGCTGCTCGGCGGCCGGCGCACCAAGCCCGCGGGGGAGCGGCTCGCCGAACGCATCGGTGCCCACGGCGCGCTGCGGCTGCGCGACCGCGCGGGACGGCTGCTCTCCGAGCACGTGGACCGCGTCCTGCACGCCGAACGCGAGCGCCGCATCGCCCCGCTCGACGCCCTCGACGTGCACCCCGAGCCCCAGGCCGAGCTCATCGCCGCCCTGTCCGTCCTGCAGAAGGAGAGGTGACCGGTGACCGCCGTCACTGACCACGACCACACGGATCACATGGAACGCATGGATCACACCAGTGACTTCACCGGTGACTACGCCAGCGACTTCGAGCCCGGACCGGCCGCGTCGGACACCGCGCCGGACGCCGTAGGGGAGTCAGCACGGGAGTCCGTACGGGAGCCGGTACGGGAGCCGGTACGGGGCCGTGCGCCGGACGGCGACCGGCACCGGGACGAGGCCGGGAAGGACCTCAGGGAACCGAAGGAGCAGGCGGAGCACAAGGAGCAAGCGGGGCACAAGGAGCAGGTGGGGCACAAGGAGCGTACGGAGCACAAGGGCGCCGCCGAAGCTCCCGAAAATGCCGCGACTCCCGGAGCCGCGCAGGCCCCCGAGGCGACCGAGGCCGCCGATCCTGCCGCCGAGAGCGTCCCGCACGCACGCGTGCGGGAGCAGCGGGAGCCGGCCGACGACCGTCCGCCCGCCGGCGGCGACCGCCCGTCCTCCGCCGAGGACGATCCCGCCGCCGACGACGTCTGGGACGACGGCCTCATCGCCCGCCGGGTCACCGAGACCGCCAAGGCCGCCGTCCCCGTCGTGGAGACCCGCGGCCCGGGAGCCCCGGCCCCCGCCCCGCTCGCCTACGACGGCCCGCTGCGCTCCCGCCTCGACGCCCTGCGCGAACTCGTCGGCCTCTCCCGCACCCGCCTCGACAGCAACACCCTCGGCGAGGCCGGCCGGGTCCTGGACGAGGCGGCCACCCGGCGCCGGCTCTCCGGCCAGCACACCGTCGTCGCCCTCGCGGGCGCCACCGGCAGCGGCAAGTCCCAGCTGTTCAACGCGCTCGCCGGAGTCGCCATCTCGGAGACCGGGGTGCGCCGGCCCACCACCGCCGCGCCCATCGCGTGCAGCTGGAGCGACGGCAGCGCCGCCCTCATCGACCGGCTCGGCATCCCGGGCCGGCTGCGCCGCCGTCCCGTGCACAACCCGGAGGCGGACGCACAGCTGCGCGGGCTGGTCCTGATCGACCTGCCCGACCACGACTCGGCCGCCGTCCAGCACCGCGCACAGGTCGACCGGATCCTGAAACTCGTCGACGCGGTGGTCTGGGTCGTCGACCCCGAGAAGTACGCCGACGCCGTCCTCCACGAGCGCTACCTGCGGCCCATGGCCGGCCACGCCGAGGTCATGTTCATCGTCCTCAACCAGACCGACCGGCTGCCCGGCGAGGCCACCGACCAGGTACTGGACGACCTGCGCCGGCTGCTCGACGACGACGGCATCGCCCTCGGCGAGTACGGCGATCCGGGCGCGACCGTGCTCGCGCTGTCCGCGCTCACCGGCGACGGTGTCGGCGAACTGCGCGAGGTGCTCGGCCAGTTCGTGTCCGAGCGGGGCGCGGCGGCCCGCCGGGTCGCCGCCGACGTGGACGCCGCCGCGGCCCGGCTGCGGCCCGTCTACGCCACCGGCAGGCGCGCCGGGCTCACCGAGGAGGCGCGCGACGAGTTCGCCGGGCGGCTCGCGGACGCGGTCGGTGCCACCGCAGCGGGCGAGGCCGCCGAGCGGGCCTGGCGGCGCAACGCCAACCGGGCCTGCGGCACGCCCTGGCTCCGGCTGTGGCGCTGGCACCAGAAGCGCGGCGAGCCGCCCACCGGGCGCCTGCAGAAGGCCCAGCCGGAGGTGGAGGCCACCGCGCGGCAGCGCGTCGAGCAGGCGGTGCGCACGGTCTCCGAGCGGGCCTCGGCCGGACTGCCCGCACCCTGGGCGCAGGCGGTGCGGGAGGCGGCCGTACGCGGCGCGCAGGGCCTTCCGGAGGCGCTCGACGACCTGGCCGCGCGGGCCGGGCTGCCGCCGGGGCGGCCGCCGCGGCCGGGCTGGTGGCCGGTGGCGGTGCTCGCCCAGGCCGCGATGACGCTCCTCCAGGTGGTCGGCGGACTGTGGCTGATCGGGCAGATCGCCGGGGTGACGGCGCCCAACCTGGGCGTTCCGGTGCTGCTGATGGTCTCCGGGATCATCGGCGGCCCGCTGGTCGAGTGGGGCTGCCGGATGGCCGCCCGCGGTCCGGCCCGCCGGTACGGCCTGGACGCGGAACGCCGGCTCCGCGAGGCGGCGGCCGGCTGCGGACGGGCCCGGGTACTGGATCCGGTGGCGGCGGAGCTGCTGCGGTACCAGGAGGTGCGGGAGCAGTACGCGAGGGTGGCCCGGACGGGCGCCGGAGTCGGGTGAGGCAGCGGAGCGGGGCGGGGCCGCAGCCGGGGTTCGGGCCTGGCCGAGGCTCCGTCCGCGGGGACGGGGTCACTTGTCCGCGGGGACAGGGTCACTCGTCCGGGTGGTGGGGTTTTCCACAGGCCGGCGGTGGTCCACAGCGCTCGGCGGGCCCGCGCCGACGGCGGCAGTCTGGACCCACGGCGACCGCGACCGGCATCCGGGTGCGTGGTCGCCGCGGTGGACACAGCCGTACGGGACGGCCCGTACGCGGATCCGCCCGGCCGCGGCGGCCGGGCGAGGGAGGGGTTCGTGATGAACGAGACGATGGTCTGCGCGGTGGGCAACGTGGCGACGCAGCCGGTGTTCCGGGAGCTGGCGGCAGGTCCGTCGGCCCGGTTCCGGCTGGCGGTGACCGCGCGTTACTGGGACCGCGAGAAGAACGCCTGGACGGACGGCCACACCAACTTCTTCACGGTGTGGGCCAACCGGCAGCTCGCCACCAACGCGGCGACCTCGCTGACGGTCGGCGACCCGGTCGTCGTGCAGGGACGGCTCAAGGTGCGTTCCGAGACCCGGGAGGGCCAGCAGTGGGCCTCCGCCGACATCGACGCGGTGGCGATCGGCCACGACCTCGCCCGCGGCACCGCGGCCTTCCGGCGAACCGGCAGGCCGGACACGACGGCACCGGCACCACCGCGCCCGGAGCCCGACTGGGAGACACCGGCGGAGTCCCCCGACCCGCCCGCCCAAGCACCACCGGAACCGGTGGCGGCGGCGGTCGCTGCGCCGTGACGGAGCAGGAAGTGACTCCACGTCAAGGTCCGTCGGCGCGAGCCCGCCCGAACGGCGGCCGCCCGGCCGCCCGTTGACACTCGTCGACGCCCAGGGGCAGTCGGCGGCAGTCACCGGCAGCCACCGACAGCCGTGTGCGGGTTCCGTGGCGACTCCTGGTGATCTCGACGTCTCTTGACGCCCCTTGAGACCCATTGACGCCTCTTGACGTCTCCTGACGGCTTATCGGCAAATGCGCTCCGAAGTGCCCACCACCGCGACCTGGTGGATTTGTCGACAGGCCCTGCCCGTTCACGCCTCCGCGATAACGATTACGGATCGGATCGCTCATCGGACCATCCCACCGGGAAAGGGGGGTCCGGCTGATCCATAGGATGCCGGGCATGGCCCCTGGGGCCGCTGATTCTGCTGGTGGGACCACCCCCCGCGTCCAACGGGTCCTGCTCGAAGGGGAATTCTGTGCTCGCTGCGTTCTCTGGCCTCTCGGCGCCCCGCGCGTCCACCAGGCACTACGGCACCGCCGTGGCCGCGAGAGGCATGGTCCGCCTCGCCGCCGCGGCCCTGGTGTCCGGGCTGGTGGCCGCCGCCGCGCTGACCGGCGCCGGCCCGGCCGCGGCCGACGACGGGACCGCCCAGAGCCAGAGCGGTGCCACGGCGACCATGAACGGCCTGAAGACCTACGGCGAGGCCGTGGTCCACGGCGACAGTGGCGACGAACAGGTGGCCGCGGGCCTGTTCGAGATGTCCGTGGACGGCGGCGGCACGCTCCAGACGTACTGCGTCGACCTCCACAACCCCGCCCAGCGGGACGCCAAGTACCAGGAGACGGCGTGGAGCGGCACCTCGCTCGGCGCCAACAGGAACGCCGGCAACATCCGCTGGATCCTGCAGAACTCCTACCCACAGGTCAACGACCTCGCCGCGCTGGCCCGCAAGGCCGGTGCCGGCAGCCTCACCGAGCAGGACGCGGCGGCCGGCACGCAGGTGGCGATCTGGCGCTACTCGGACGGCGCGGACGTCGACGCCGTCGACCCGCAGGCCGAGAAGCTCGCCGACTACCTGGAGAAGAACGCCCGCGGCCAGAACGAGCCGCCGGCCTCGCTGACCCTCTCCCCGCCGGCCGTGTCCGGCCGGCCGGGCGGCCTGCTCGGCCCGGTGACGGTCCACACCAACGCGAGCACGGTCACCGTGGTCCCGCCGTCCGACGCGACCCTCAGCGGGGTACGGATCACCGACAAGGCGGGCAAGCCCGTCACCACCGCCCAGGACGGCAGCGAGCTGTACTTCAATGTCCCCGACGACGCGGCTGGGGGCACCACCCACGCGTCCAGCAGCGGGGGAGCCTCCGCCGAGCTGACGGTCCAGGCGTCGACGACCGTCCCCGTCGGCCGGGCCTTCACCTCCGGGAGCCGCAGCCAGACCCAGATCCTGGCCGGCTCCAGCGAGTCCACGGTCGCCGCGACCGCGAACGCCACCTGGGCGGCCCAGGGCGCGATACCGGCCCTGTCGGCCGAGAAGAACTGCGCCCGGAGCGGCCTGGACATCACCGCGGCCAACACCGGGGACAAGCCGTTCACCTTCGAGCTGGTGAGCACGGAGTACACCATCCCCGCCGCCGGCTCGCGGACGGTGACCGTCCCGCTCCAGGAGGACCAGGCCTACGACTTCACGATCACCGGCGCGAACGGCCTCGAACGCCGCTTCACCGGTGTCCTCGACTGCAAGACCCAGGGTGCCGACGCCGGCCTCGCCACCCAGACCCTCAGCGAGCCCAGCCCGGCCTCGGTGGGCGGCACCGCCTCCGACGTCAACCTGGCCGCGACCGGCGGCGACTCCGCGACCGGCGTCATCACGGGCGTGGCCATCGGCCTGGTGGTGATCGGCGGCGCGGTCCTGGTGATCCTCCGTCAGCGGGAGAACCAGCAGACCGACTGACTCCCGGACGGGCACTATGACGTCATGACCAACTCACCCGCGCCCCGCGGTTCGTCATCGGACTCCGTCCTGTCCCTGTGGTCGCACGACTCGGTGCTGTCGATCGGCTCGGTGGGCTCCGTGCTCTCCGTCGGGTCGATCGGCAGCGCCCTCTCGGCAGGCTCGATCGGCTCCGCCCTGTCCCTCGTCTCGGCCGGGTCCTGGCTGAGCACAGGCTCCGTCCTCTCCGCCAACTCCCGCTGGTCAACCCTGTCCTGGCGCTCCTCCCGGGCCTTCCGCTCGGCCGGCGAAGTCGGGGCTGTCGGGGCCGTCGGAACAGCCGGAGCGGTCGCGGTGGCCGCCCTCCTCCTGCACAGGGCCCTGCGAATTCGCTAAGCGGCCGTTTCTCCGTCCCGGCCGTCCTCGAAGACGAGAAGCGGCTTGGCGCCGTGGGCGGGCGCTTCGGCGAACGAGACGGCCTCTGCGAAGCGTTCGAGCGGGAACGGCCGTCCCGGGGGGATGCTCAGCACTCCACCGACGACGAGGCTGCGCACCTCGCACAGCGCGTCCAGCACCTCCGCGGGCGAGGCGGTGCCGAACCAGCGGTTCAGCCAGAACCCGCGGACCACCTTGGTCTCGTAGATGACCGAGCGCGCCGACACCGGGATGGTCAGCGCCGCCGGGTCGGTCTGCCGATGCGTGGAGAGCGCGCCGTAGACCATGGTCACTCCTCCCGGAGCCAGTGCCCGGGACACCTGGGCACCCACGTCGCCCGCGACGCAGTCGGTGGCCTTGCGCACACCGGCCGGTCCCGCGATCTCGGCCACCCGCCGCACCAGGTCCTCGTCCTCGGTGCAGACGACCTCGTCGCCACCCAGCGCCCTGATCTCGTCGACGGCAGCGCGCCGCCGCACCACGTTGATCGTGCGAATGCCCAGATACCCGGCCAGCTGGACGACGAGCCGGCCGACGGTGGAGCCCGCCGCCGTCTGCAACAGCCATTCACCGGGCTGCACGTCGAGCTCGCGCGTCACCAGGAGCAGCGCGGTCAACGGGTTGACGGCGAGCTGGCAGGCGTCGGAGTCGCTCAGCCGCCCGGGGACCGGCAGCAGCCGGTGCGCATCGGCGACGAGGTGTTCCTGCCAGGTGCCGTCGACCTGCGGTCCGGGCACCGCCGGGATCGCGACGTACACCACGCGCTCACCGATCCTCAGCCCCTCGGTGCCCGCACCGAGGGCCTCGATACGGCCCACGCACTCCATGTACCCGCCGACCGTGGGGAACCCGGGGGAGAAGCCGTAGCGCCCCCGCAGCACGTGCAGATCACTGGCGTGGACCGGCGTCGCCGCCACACGCACCAGCGCCTGGCCCACCCCCGCCGTGGGAACGGGCCGGGACTCCACCCGCAGCACATCGCCCGGCTCACCGGCCCTGCCGGCCACGAGCGCCCGCATGGACCGCGTCATGAGCGACCTTTCGACCCTCCCAGCTTGCGCTCCCGCCCGAGTGCTGTCATGTCGAAAGGAGCAGCGGAATCCCCCGCAAGGCTGGGGCCGGGCACCAGCACGGCGGAGACCACCCCGTGGGACGAGGCCATGACATCGCGCACGAACCGCAGCCGCCCGGTGCCGAGGCGGCGCAGCGCCGCTCCGTGGTCCGCGGCGACGACGACGCAGACGGCGAGCAGAAGAAGCCGCCACAGGGCCATCACCGGGCGGCGGGCGGCGGGCGGCAGCTCCGCCAGGGAGGAGTGCAGCCGCTCGCAGTGGAACGGTACGTGACGCTCCTCGTCGGACAGGATCCGCCCCGCCACCTCCGCGGTGAGCGCGTCGTCGGTGCCGTCGCGCAGGGCCCGGTAGTAACGCAGTGCCACGACCTCCGCGATCATCAGCACCAGCAGCTCCATGCGCAGGCCCATGAGACGCCGCAGCCGTACGAAGACCGCGTCGCTCCAGTGCCCGCTCAACGTCGGCACGCCCCCCGCGGCCAGCAGCCGGGCCAGCAACCGGGCGTGGCTCTGTTCCTCGGCGACGAAGAGCCGGACCGCCGCCCCGTAGTCGGCGTCGCCGGCCTGGTCCGCCTTGCCGATCAGGTTGGCGCCGTCACCGTCCTCGCCGACCTGGAAGCGCTGGATGCTCGCCCACACCGCCGGATGCAGCGTCGCGCCCCGCCCCCAGTCCGGATCACCCTGGGCACGCCTGCGCGCACGCTCGTCCTCGAACCGCACCGTCCACCCGGCGAAGCCGCCCGTACGCACCCGGTCTCCCCTCTCCGGAACACGCCCACCGTGCCCCGGAGAGGGACGACGCAAGCCGGCACCGAAGCGTTCCGCGGACAGCCCGGTGTCGGTGCCGACTGCTCTACTTGAGCCCAGAACCCGGCGACCGACGGAGACCGACATGGGCGTGCTGTACGACTACTTCCGCGCAACCGACCACACCACGGCGGTCGACCAGGCCGTCGGGCCCGACGGCGACTGGCTGCGCGGCACGCCGCTGGAGGAGTCGGGCGCGGACTGGATCGACGCGAAGGGCCTGGACCCGAACATCGTCCTGGGCAAACTGGTCGCCTACGCCGAGGGCATACCCTTCACCGATCAGCCGGACACGCCGGCACTGATCTGGCCCGAACCGCCCTACCCCCAGGGCGAGCCCACCGACCCCGACTCCCCCTGGACCACGGGCCTGGTCCTCCAGCAACTCCCCGACCGCTGGCGGGACATCCTTGCCGACCTCCCCGAGGACGCCGTCCCGATGGTGGCGGCCCAGTGGTACGACACCGAGGAGGCCGGCTTCGCCGACTACCTCGACGCCAAGGACACCGTCGGCACGTTCACGGCCCTGGCCGTCCGGGCACGGACGGCGGGCGACCACCTCTACTGCCGTTGCAGCCTCTGAAACCGCCCGCCGAAAGCGCCGGCGTCCAGGAGGCCCGACGCGTGGAAATGCCGGAGCGGCGCATACCTGCCGTGTTCGCGGGCGGCAAGGACCGCCAGACCTGAGCAGAGCGGGTTCGACGAGACGTACCCAGGCCACCCAAGAGCCGTATCGTGCCTGCATGTTCGAGACGATCCGATGGCGCTGCTACGTACACGCAGCCGACCGCCGTGGTGCCGGACGAGTGGTCGGCCACATCGAGAAACTGTTGCCGTGCCCCGTCGAGATCGTGGGACATGAGCGTTACTGGAAGTTCCCGGAGCTTGCCGAGGTGCGGCTCGTGACCCCTCTCGTCCGCCCCACCCCGGAGCAGGCACTGCTGACCACTCTCCAGTGGGCCTGGACGATTGCCACACCGTGGAGTCTCCTCAACCCCGAATCGGGCACACACCAGGAGTTCGAAGGCATCGCGTCCGTCAACGCCGGTGCAAGATTCAGCGTCGCCGGCGTCGAGTGGATGGAGTTCACCATCTCCGATCGTCACGAGGACACCACCGTGGACCCCCAGACCTGACCACCGACGTCCCAAGACGCAGCCGGCCCGTACGGCTCCGTCTCAGCGAGTGTCCAACTGGGTGACACCGCGAACGGACAGCGGCGAACGAGCGCGAACTTCTACGGACCCTCAGCGCAGGCGAGAGACACACCAGCCCAGGGCAGCGCCCCCACCCAAGTTGCTTCGGCGCCGAAGCCTTTGCCGCAGACCTCGAGACAGATGCCGGCCGCGCGGCCGAGCCGGGTGACCATCTCGTCGCGGCGGTCTTCGTCCTTGCCGGTGACGATGAGGAAGAGCGGACCGAGGACCCCACCGACGGGATGCCGTGGCCGGCACTCCGGGCATCCTTCGACGCCTACTCCGCACCCCAGGCAGACAGCTGGGTCGCCATCGCCCTCCGCACCATCTCACCCGCACTCGCCGCGGACACCTCGGACGAGGTCTGGGCCTGGCTCCACGACGACCGCGCCGAAAACCCGCCGAGCCCTGCTGCGTTTTGAGGCCTGCACCGTGTCAGTCACCCAGGCCAGTACCCGCATTACCTGGACGATCCGGCCGGTGGTCTTCCTTCCACTGGCTCATCGGCACGACGAACAACTTCCCCTCTGCGCACAGGCCTTCAGGCCCCCGCTCCCCAGGTCAGTAACGAAGGCGAGCCTCGGCCCCGTCGATGCGCAGCCAGCAGTCCTTGAACACCTGCAGCAAGGACCGCCCGCCGCCGACCGGAACCAGCGTGAGGTCCAAGTCGAGCAATGGCTTCACCGCTGCAGCAGTCCGAGACCCATCTGGATCCGGACCCCTGAGAGCCGCCAGAGCCTCGAACAGCGGCCTCACGCACTCCCATCCCGGCCCCGGCACGAAGCGCGCCAAGAAGAATGGCTGGTCACAGCCATACTCACTCAGCTCACCGAGCAGGATGTCCCCCTGCAGAAGCTGCCACTGCGCCACGAAGTTCCCCCGTCCTCGACCGCTCAGTCGAGAACGCATCCTCGCAGCGCACAACCATCTGACCAAGCACGTCATTCTGAAACGATCAGTAAGTGCACCCCTGTCCGGTCGGCAGGGAGACGCGAGACGGTGCCAGGGCAAGCCCCGGTCCCCTTCCCGTGTGCTGATCACTGGGAGGTTCCACTCAGTGATCACCTCTGGGCCGTCCCTGGACCGCCCCCGGGCCGTCCGAGGCTCCCCGTGGTCACTCGACAGCGACCGGCAGTGACGGACCGGTCGCTGTGACCGCCGGTGAAACCCCAGGTCACAGGCCCCGGACCAAACGGGTTAACACCCGAGGCTGGACGTCGGGCAAGATGGGGTGTATCTGCCCACTGCCAGATTTCAAGCTGCCGGACGGTTTCTCTTGGCTGAGTTCATTTACACCATGCGCAAGACGCGCAAGGCGCACGGCGACAAGGTGATTCTCGATGACGTCACCCTGAACTTCCTGCCGGGGGCCAAGATCGGCGTCGTCGGCCCGAACGGCGCCGGTAAGTCGACCGTGCTGAAGATCATGGCGGGGATCGAGCAGCCGTCCAACGGCGACGCCTACATCTCGCCGGGGTACAGCGTCGGCATCCTCATGCAGGAGCCCGAGCTCAACGAGGAGAAGAACGTCCTGGAGAACGTCCAGGAGGGTGTCGCCGAGGTCAAGGGCAAGCTCGACCGGTTCAACGAGATCGCCGAGCTGATGGCCACCGACTACTCCGACGCGCTGCTCGACGAGATGGGCAAGCTGCAGGAGGACCTGGACCACGCCAACGCCTGGGACCTCGACGCCCAGCTGGAGCAGGCCATGGACGCGCTCGGGTGCCCCCCGGGCGACTGGCCGGTCACCACGCTCTCCGGTGGTGAGAAGCGGCGTGTGGCGCTGTGCAAGCTGCTGCTCGAAGCCCCCGACCTGCTGCTCCTCGACGAGCCCACCAACCACCTCGACGCCGAGTCGGTGAACTGGCTGGAGCAGCATCTCGCCAAGTACGCCGGCACCGTCGTGGCCATCACCCACGACCGGTACTTCCTGGACAACGTCGCCGAGTGGATCCTGGAGCTCGACCGCGGGCGTGCCTACCCGTACGAGGGCAACTACTCCACGTACCTGGAGACCAAGGCCACCCGTCTCAAGGTCGAGGGCCAGAAGGACGCCAAGCGGCAGAAGCGGCTCAAGGAAGAGCTGGAGTGGGTGCGGTCGAACGCCAAGGGGCGGCAGGCCAAGTCCAAGGCCCGTCTCGCGCGGTACGAGGAGATGGCCGCCGAGGCCGACAAGATGCGGAAGCTGGACTTCGAGGAGATCCAGATCCCGCCGGGCCCGCGTCTGGGCAACGTCGTCGTCGAGGTCGAGAAGCTGAACAAGGCCTTCGGCGAGAAGGTCCTCGTCGACGGCCTCAGCTTCACGCTGCCGCGTAACGGCATCGTCGGTGTCATCGGCCCGAACGGCGCCGGCAAGACCACCCTGTTCAAGATGATCCAGGGACTGGAGACGCCGGACTCCGGTGACATCAAGGTCGGCGAGACCGTCAAGATCTCGTACGTCGACCAGGGGCGCGCCAACATCGACCCGAAGAAGACGCTGTGGGAGGTCGTGTCCGACGGGCTCGACTACATCAACGTCGGCCAGGTCGAGATGCCGAGCCGGGCGTACGTGTCCGCCTTCGGGTTCAAGGGCCCGGACCAGCAGAAGCCGGCCGGCATCCTCTCCGGCGGTGAGCGCAACCGCCTCAACCTCGCGCTCACCCTCAAGCAGGGCGGCAACCTGCTGCTCCTCGACGAGCCGACCAACGACCTCGACGTGGAGACGCTCTCCAGCCTGGAGAACGCGCTGCTCGAGTTCCCCGGCTGCGCCGTCGTCGTCTCCCACGACCGCTGGTTCCTCGACCGGGTCGCCACCCACATCCTCGCCTACGAGGGTGACTCCAAGTGGTTCTGGTTCGAGGGCAACTTCGAGTCGTACGAGAAGAACAAGATCGAGCGGCTGGGACCGGACGCCGCGCGTCCGCACCGCGCCACCTACAAGAAGCTGACCCGGGGCTGATCGAACTTGCGCCATCTCTACCGCTGCCCCCTGCGCTGGTCCGACATGGACGCGTACGGCCATGTCAACAACGCGGTCTTCGTCCGCTACCTGGAGGAGGCCCGGATCGACTTCCTGTTCCGCCCGGACAAGGAGTTCAAGCAGGGATCGGTGGTGGCGCGCCACGAGATCGACTACAAGCGGCAGCTCGTCCACCGGCACCACCCGGTCGACGTCGAGCTGTGGATCACCGAGATCAGGGCCGCGTCCTTCACCATCACCTACGAGGTGAAGGACGACGACCTGGTCTACGTACGGGCCTCGACGGTCGTCGTGCCGTTCGACTTCGACGCCGGACGGCCGCGCCGGATCACCGCCGAGGAGCGGGACTTCCTGGAGGAGTACCGTGACGACGACAAGGAGGAGGCCGTCGCCGCATGACGGTGCTCCACCTCGCTGACGACGGGGAGGCCGCGGACCTCGCGGCCTTCCTCTCCCGGCTGCTCCACTACGACCGCTCGGCCGCGGTACGGCTGCAGGCGGCCGGCACCGCGCTCGCCGTCTTCGGCCGCCCGCCCTCCTTCGAGGTGCTGGCGATCCGCGCGGTGCGGCTCGCCAAGCCGTACGAGGACGGGCTGGACGTCACCCTCGACGTGACCGTGTCGGCGGGCGAACTGCTGGAGTCGCTGGACGAGCGGGCCGCCACGGCCGCCGTACCGAAGCCGGTGACCGGGCCGCCGTGGGCCGGGGTGCTGCCGCCGCGCGGCGGCTGGCAGGCCGAGCCCGGGCTGCCCGCGCCCCAGGCGCTGCGCGCCACGGTCTCCGCCGCCGTCGGTGAATTCCGGTCCCGTACCGAGGAGTTGGCGCCGGACGGCCGAACCCGCGCCGCGCTCGACCGGATCGGGCGGGACATCTGGTCCCGGACCGTCGGCGGCACCCGGCTGCCGGTCCGGGCCGTCCACGCGGCGCAGTCACTGGGCTTCCTGCGCCCGCGCACCGAGCCGGGCGGCGAGCAGGGCGACGAGGCGGTACTGCTCTCGGCGGGGGCCTGGCTGCGGCTGCGGACCCCGTTCGGGTCGATCGCCGTACGCCGGGCGGGACTCGGGGCGCTGGACGTCAGCGTCCGCTGAGCGCCGACGGCGCTCAGTCGGGGGTGTTGACCATCGAGGCGGCCGCGTAGGTGAGGTAGTTCCAGAGCTGCTCGCGGTGCTCCTCGGAGAGGCCCAGCTCGTCCACGGCCACCTGCATGTGCCGCAGCCAGGCGTCGTGCGCCGCCCGGTCCACGGTGAACGGCGCGTGCCGCATCCGCAGCCGGGGATGGCCGCGGTTGTCGCTGTACGTCGTGGGACCGCCCCAGTACTGGATGAGGAACAGGGTGAGCCGCTCCTCGGCCGGTCCCAGGTCCTCCTCGGGGTACATCGGCCGCAGGACCGGGTCCTCGGCGACGCCCTCGTAGAAACGGTGGACGAGCCGACGGAAGGTCTCCTCCCCGCCGACCTGCTCGTAGAAGGTCTTCTCCTGAAGCGTGCCGCGCCGAATCTCTCTCACCCGTACATGGTCTCAGACGGGGTGGCCGAGGACTCAAGGCTTAGGACCCGGAGCGCGTGCGGGGACGGGCCCGCGCCCCCGAGGGGGCGCCGCGGCTCAGCCCCGGCGCACGGTGATCGTCGTCCAGGCGCCCACGTGCACCCGGTCACCGTCCTGCAGCGGCACCGGGACGAACGGCTGGATCGGCTCCTCGCCGCCGTTCACCGTCGTCCCGTTCGTCGAGTTCTGGTCGACGACCGCCCAGCTGCCGTCCGGCTGCTGGACCAGGACCGCGTGCTGGTGCGAGACACCCGGGTCCTCCGGCGGTACCGCCAGGTCGATGTCGGGGGTGTCGCCGGTGGAGTGCCGGCGGCGGCCGATGGTGACCTGGTTGCCGGTGAGGGCGCGCTGCTGCTCGGGGGAGTACGCGGGCAGGTTGAGGCCGGCCGCCTCCGGGCCCGAGCGCTGCATCATGGCCATGAAGTACTCGCGGTCCGGGCCGATCGTCGCCGTCCAGGTCGCCGGAGCCTGCGGCGCCTGCGGGAAGCCGGGGCCGGGCGGGGCCTGGGTGGCGCCGGGCTGCGGATAGCCGTAGCCGCCCGGACGGGCGGGTGCGCCGGGGCCCGCGGCCTGGCCCGGCGGGGAGATCACCCAGTCGTCGTCACCGCCACCGAAGGACGGGCCGCCGGCCGGCGCCCTGGTCTCCTGCGGGAAGCCGGGCGGCGCGGGCGGGGCCGACTGCTGGAAGGCGCCGGGAGCGCCGCCGGTGGTCGCACCGGGGCCGCCGGGCGGCGGAACCGGCGGCCGGGACGGGTCCGAGCCACCGAACGGACCGCCGGCGGGATCACGGGTGTAGGGGCCGGAGGCCTGGCCGGCGCCGGGCGGGGCACCGAAGGCGGACGCGCCGCCCGGGTTCTGGCCGGGGGCGCCGCCGAACGGCGAGGACGGGGCACCGGGGCCGCGCTCGCCGCCGTAGGGCGGGGCAGCGGACTGGCCGCGGTCGCCGCCACCGAAGGCGGGCGGGCCCGACTGGCCGCGGTCGCCGCCACCGAACGCGGGCGGACCGGACTGGCCGCGGTCGCCGCCGAAGGCCGGGGGACCGGACTGACCTCGGTCGTCGCCTCCGAAGGCGGGCGGACCGGACTGGCCGCGGTCGTCGCCTCCGAAGGCGGGCGGACCGGACTGGCCGCGGTCGCCGCCTCCGAACGCGGGCGGACCGGACTGACCTCGGTCGCCGCCCCCGAAGGCCGGAGGACCCGAGGGGCCGCGGTCGGTGCCGAAGGCGGACTGGCCGCCGCGCTCGCCCGCGAACGGCGTCGGGCCCGAGGGCTCGCTGCCGAAGGACGGGATCGGCTCGGCCGGACGGTTCACCTGGGAGGGGCGCGAGCCCTGGTACTCGTACGAGTCGCCGCCGCCGAACGACGGCGGGGCCGGCGGCCGGAAGGTCGGCGCGGCCGGGCCGCCGCCCGCGGGCGGGCGCGGGGCGGCCGGGGTGTACGAGGTGGCCGTGTTGGTCAGGAAGTTCCAGCGGCACTCCTCGCAGAACGGCGCACCGCCCTCACGGGGCGTGCGGCACTGCGGGCACAGCTCCGGCTCGGCGGAGTTCGGCACGGCGGACAGATGCCGGCCGCCCCCCATCGGGCCGCCGGCCATCGGGCCACTGCCCATCGGGCCGCCCGCCGGGGCGCCGGACGCGGGCGGCGGGAAGCCGTAGCCGCCCGCGGTCGGCGGGGGCGGGGGCGGCGGAGGTACGGCACCGGCCATGCGGTGACCGCACACCTCGCACCAGTCGTCGGAACCCGACTGGTGTCCGTTCGGGCAGGTCGGCATGGCGGGCTTCCCTCTCTGTCAGGATCGTCCTGAGCCTGTCTGGGTGGTCCTGCGTGTGGACTGTCAGATCACTTCTTTACACGAACAGTCTTTGTGGACCTTGTTTCGAGAGTCATCTCGTCGGCCTCCTCGACCTTCGCCTTCAGTCGCACAGTACCTGTCGTGGCGTCGACCACGTCCACCACCTTCGCAAGCAGTTTCGCAGTATCCGCGTTCCCGGAAGCGCTTGCCAACTGAACGGCACGACCCAGTTTGGCCGTTGCCCCGTCCATATCGCCCGCTTTGCGGAGATCCAGACCCTGTTGGATGGCTTGTGCCAGTTCGGCCTGGCCTGTGTAGTGGGCGACTTGGGGGCTGATGGAGGTCGAGGCGACCATGTCGTCCGTCCACACCGCCCTGATCAGACCCTGTGCACCGAGGTTCTGGACGCTGCCCCCGGGCTGCGGGACGACCAACGAGACACGCGCGGCCAGCATTTCCTGGCCGAGGCCGGCCGTGGGGACCTCCACGCAGACGTGGTAGTCACGCGACTCGTCGCCCCAGGAGCCGGTGGGGTAGTCCCCGGCGCGCGGCCCGGCCTCGGTACGGCGGTCGGTCAACTGCTCCACCGTGGGCGCCACTTGCTTGACGAACTTGATGGTCGTGCCGACCGGGGTCCACAGCCGCAGCGCGACGTCCGCGACCTCCTTGCCCATCGCCGTCTCCATCATCTGCGTGAAGTCGGCGGCCAGACCGGTGGGGTCGGCGACTATGTCGGCGGTGCCGAGCAGCGCGGAGGCGATCCCTGTGACTTCTTTCACTTCCCAGTCGGTGCCGACACCGCGCGCGTCACACGTGAACCGCCCGGCGCTGGAGTCGAGGGCGGCCTTGAGATCCTCCGGCGCCTCGTGCTCGTTGCGGCCGTCGGTGAGCAGGATGCCGTGCCGGATGGTGACGTCCGCGGAGGACAGGAGCCGGTCCGCGAGCCGCAGCCAGGTGCCGATCGCCGTCCCGCCGCCCGCGCTGAGCCTGCGCAGCGCCTGCTTGGCCTGCTCCCGAGTGGAGCGGTCGGCCACCGCGAGCCGGCCGCCGCCCGGGTAGACCTCCTTGGCCACGTGCGTGCCGCCGATCACCGCGAAGTGGGTGCCGTCGCGCAGGGTGTCGATCGCCGCCGCGGTGGCGTCCCGGGCGTTGCGCATCTTGGTGGGCGGGTAGTCCATCGACCCCGAGCAGTCGACCATGATCGCCACCCCGGCGGCGGGCCCCTGCCCGGGGGCGTACGACGCGCCGACCGCGCTCCCGACGGTGCCCCCGCCGGTAGCCGTCACCGTGACGATCGCGTTGACCTCGCGGCCGCCCTCCGGCAGGTACTCGTTCTGGTACACGTCCACCGAGAACTGCGGCACGCTCGATTTCGAGAAATTGGCCATGACTGCTCTGGTCCCCCTCCACCCCACGCGTGGTGGGTGCTGACGGTGTGCGGACCGGTCCCCTCCGGTCCGCCGGTACTGCCTCGTGCGACGCTTCCCTGTACGTCTCTTCCCCGTTTGCGGCCGTTTTGCGGCGGCCTCAGGCGGATCCTGCCCCCTCAGGCGGTTCCGGGAACGGCAGCAGCGCCACTGTTACGTTGTCGTGGCCCCCGCCGTCCAGGGCGTGGCCGACCAGCACCCGGGCCGCGTGCAGCGGTCGTACGTCCGCGTCGGCGGGCACGATCTCGGCCATCTCCTCGGCCGTCTCCGCGTAGTTCCACAGGCCGTCGGTGCACACCACCACCACGCCGGGCCGGTCCGGCTTGAAGGAGGCGGTGTGCGGCTCCAGCTCGTAGGCGTCCGCGCCGAGCCAGCCGGTGATCGCGTGCGCGCGCTCGTCGGCGTACGCCTCCGCCTCGCTCATCAGGCCCGCGGCGACCATCTGCGCGGCCCAGGAGTCGTCCTCGGTGAGCCGCGCCGCCGGGGCGCTGCGGTCCACCGGCACCCAGTAGACGCGGCTGTCCCCGACCCAGCCGACCACCAGCAGGCCCGAGGCGACGATCGCGCCGACGATCGTGCACGCCGGGGCGTTCTGGTGCGGGGTGTGCTCACGGGCCGAGGGGGGCTCCTCCGCGAGGGCGTTGACCGCCTGGGAGGCCGCGACGATCGCGTCGTGCAGCGCCTGCTGCGGATGGGTGCCCTGCTCCAGCGCGGCCACCAGCGCCTCGCCGGCGGCCCGGGACGCGGCCATGGAGGCCTCGTCGGGCCGGGTCGCCGAGGAGACGCCGTCGCAGACGACCGCCAGCGCGGCCGGGGTGCCGTCGGGCAGCGCGGTGTGGCCGACGGTGAACGCGTCCTCGTTGCGATGGTGGCGCAGCCCGCGGTCGCTGACGGCGGCCACCGGGCCCGACTCCTGCTCCATGTGGTCGCGCTCGCGCGGCTGGGCGTGCCCGCAGTTCTCGCAGTAGCCGTCGTCGTCGACCCGGCCCGCGCGGCAGGCCACGCAGACCTTCGGCAGCTCGGTGGTCTCGGCGGTGCCGGTGGTGTCGGCGGCGCCGGCCGTCCCGGCCGGTTCGGCGGCGGAGGCGGCCACCCGCGGGTCCGGCGCCTGCAGCGGGTAGTCGTCGTCCGGCTCCGGCGGCCGGTCGAACCGCACCCCGGAGGCCGGCGACACCGGCGAAGCGTGCGGGGGCGCGCCGTGCGGCGGCGGGGCGGCCGGCGAGCCGTGCGCGGGCCGCGACACCGGCAGCGGCTTGCCGCCCGAGTCGGTGCCGGGCAGGTCGGTCGGCAGATGCGGTGCCGCGGGCGTACCGGAGCTCTCCGGCTCGGGCGGGGGCCAGTCCACGCCCGAGGATCCCACACCGGCGGCGCCCATGGTGAGGGTCGGGTGGTCCTGCGGCGCGGCGGGCACGGCCGACAGGTCGTACCCGCACGCACCGCAGAACAGGTCACCCGATTCGAGCGGCTCCGCGCAGCTCGGGCACTTCGCCGGTGCGGCCTGCTGGGGCATCTGCGACATCAACTACACCCACGTCCGGGGGCGGTAACGGTTGGCCCGTTCCACCAGGTCGATCCTCTCCTCACCGCCGGCCGCCAGTCTGGCCAGCGTGCGGTACGAGCGTTCCAGGCCGAAGCGGAGGCCCCGCTCGTCCAGACCGCTGCCCAGCAGCTCCCGGCCGCCGACGACGGGCTGGGAGTCCTGGCCTCCGGAGAGTATCCAGTCCAGCGCGCAGCCGAGGACTTCCGCCGACAACTGCTCGCGCCGGGCCGGATCCAGACCGTACGCGTCCAGCGCCTCGATCTGCCCGGCGGCGGCCGTCAGATCGTCCAGGAACGGCGTGTCGTCGGCCGCCGCCGTCCGGTGCCGCAGCCGCGCCCGTACGGCCGCCACCCGGGCCGCCGTGTAGTGGATCGAGGCCTCCGGCACCGACTCCAGCGTCCGTACGGCACCCCGCCGGTCCCCGGCCGCCAGCTGCACCCGGCCCAGGCCGAACGCGGAGCTCACGAAGCCCGGGTCGGTCGCCCACACCAGCCGGTAGTACTCGGCAGCGTTGTCCAGCTGGCCGAGCACCTCCGCGCACAGGCCGAGCGCCAGCTTGGGCGCGGTCTCGCCGGGAAAGGCGTCGTAGATCGCGTCGAAGGACAGCGCCGCGCCCTCGAAGTCGCCGGTGACCAGGCCGGCCATCCCCCGGCACCAGACCACCCGCCAGTCGTCGGGCCGCTCGTCCTCCAGCCGGCCGAGGCTCACCAGCGCGGCCTCGAAGTCGCCGTTCTCCAGCCGGGCGCGGATCATCCGCAGCTCGGTCTCGACCGTCTGCGCCGGCGCCGCGGCCAGCGCGCTGAGCAGGCTGACCTCGCCGACCAGCGAGGTCGACAGGCCGGCCAGGAAACCGGCGTTCGGGTCGCCCTGGTCGACCAGCGGGACCGGCAGGGCGAGCGCGGCGGGCGCGGTGGCGACGGGCCGGACCAGCGCCGGGTCGGCCGGGGCCGCAGCCGGTCCCGACGGGTCCAGCGCGAGCGTTCTGGAGGCCACCTTCCGCCCGCCCAGCCGGGACACGTCCCCGTCCAGCTTCGGGAACAGCTCGGTGTCCGTGACCTTCACCTCGGGCCCGAACAGCGTCGACAGCGCGGGCCGGGCCGTGCCGGTCTGCACCGAGACCACCTCGCGCAGCACACCGGTCAGCTGCTCGGCCATCTCCTGCGCGGAGGCGAACCGGCGGGCCGGGTCGGGGTCGGTGGCCCGGACCAGCAGCCGGTAGAACGACTCGTACTGCCGGAACACCTCGATGTTGTCCGGGTCGGGCAGCGAGTCCACGAAGACGGTCGTGTACCCCTGGAAGTCGAAGGTGAGGACCGCGAGCGTCCGGCCCACCGTGTACAGGTCGGAGGCGACGGACGGGCCGACCTCGGCGACCTCGGGCGCCTGGTAGCCGACCGTGCCGTAGATGGCCGACTCGTCGTCGTCCATCCGGCGCACCGCGCCCATGTCGATCAGCTTGAGCTGGTCCTCGGTCTGGATGGCGTTGTCGACCTTGAAGTCGCAGTACAGCAGGGAGCGGCTGTGCAGGTGGCCGAGGGCTTCGAGGGCCTCGATGCCGTACGCGCACGCCTGCTCCACCGGCAGCGGGTCCCGGCGGCCCTCCGGGGTGCGGCGGTCGTTGGCGATCTCCTTGAGGGACTTGCCGCCGACGTACTCCATGACGATGTAACCGTCGAGGGAGCCGGTGCGCTGGTCCAGGTGCTCCACGAAGTTGTAGATCCGCACGATGTTGGCGTGCTCGATCTCCGCGAGGAACCGCCGCTCGGAGATCGCCGCGGCCATCGCGTCCTGGTCGCCGGTGTCCAGCAGGCCCTTGAGGACCACCCAGCGGTCCGAGACGGCCCGGTCCACCGCGAGGTAGATCCAGCCCAGGCCGCCGTGCGCGAGACAGCCCACGACCTCGTACTGGCCGTGCACCACGTCGCCGCCCTTGAGCTTGGGCACGAACGAGTACGGGTTGCCGCACTTGGTGCAGAACCCCTCGGTCCGCCCCGGCCGCTCCCCGCGGGCCCGTCCGACCGGCGCCCCGCAGTCCGCCCGCGAGCAGAACCGCTTGCGCTCCGGCACCTCCGGGTTCTCCAGGACCATCTCGCGCGGGTCCGGCTTCGGCACCTGCGGCACCGTGACCAGACCGGCGCCCAGCCGGCTGCGCCCGGACGTGCTCGCCGAGGAACCGGAGCTGCGCACCGACACCGAACGGCCCGTCGACTTCCCCGACAGGGACCGCGACAGCCGTCCGGAGACCGAGCGGCGCGACTTCGACGACTGCGACGACGTACGCGAACTGCTCCGGCTGCTGCGGCTGCTGGAACCCGAACTCCCGCTGCCCGCCGAGCCCCTGCCGCCCGCCGTGATTCCGGTGGGCGGCGAGCCCACCATCCCCTTTGCCGAGACGACCGGGGCCAGACCACAGGTGTCGCAGTACAGCTCACCGTCGCCGACGTCCTCGTACGTCCCCTCGCAGTCCGGCCGCTGGCAGCTGTCTCCCGCCTGACTCACGGCTTACTCCCCCCTCCGGTCCTCGGGCCCGCTCTGCTGCGGCACCCGCGGCGCCCCCAGCACCTCGGCCACCGACTGCTGATAGCGCAGCACCGCCTGCTCCGCGACCCTGAGATCACAGGGCGCACTCCACAGCATCCGCCGGGCCGCGTCGTACCGCTCGACCAGGAACGGGTCCTCGGCCAGCCCGTGCCGGGCCACCTTCGCCTTGTACGCGTCCAGCCGGCCGCGCAGCTCCGCACGGACCGCGAGCGGCGCGGTGACCGCCGTCAACGACTCACGGGCGCGCAGCAGTTCGTCCTCCGCCTTCTGCTCCAAGGACTCCAGGAGCGGCGACAGGCGGTGCCACTGGGCCCCCCGGCGGTACTCGGCGGCCGTCGCCAGCTGCTCCTGCAGCACCGTCGGCGGGCCGCTGACCACCGGCACCTCGGTCGCCGCGATCTTCGCAAGGACCTCACCGCGCGCGGTGCGCGCCTCGGCGAGGGTGCGGTCCGCGCGGGACAGCACGTCCCGCAGCCTGATCAGCCGGGCCTCGGCGTCCTGCCGTACCGTCAGCACGGCGTCGATCTCCCGCCGCACCTCCTCCAGCGCCCGCGCCTCCCGGTCGTACACCGTGGTGTCGGGACGGCCGCCGCCGGGCGCCGAACTCCCCGGCGCCGGAACCCAGAACGCCAGCGGATCGGAGACCACGTCCGCGCGGAGCCTCGTCAGCGTGCGGGTGATCCGCTCCAGGTCGTCGCCTGCCGGGTGCTCGCCGGGGCGCACTCCGACGGAGTGCGCCAGCGTGCGGGTGCGCTGCAGCTCGGCGGCGAGTAAATCGATCCGCGCGGGCAGCGCCGACCACACCGCGTCGGCGGTGACGACCATGTCCAGCGAGGTCGCGTACAGCTCGTTCATCCGCTCGACCAGACCGGACAGCGAGAACCGCTCGCTGAGCCGGCCGGCCGCGGACAGCAGCGTCGGCGCGTTCGCCGTCGCGGTCGCGCTGCCCGCCACCGTCACGGACTCGCCGCGCAGCAGCTCGGTCAGCTCCACCAGGTCCTCACGGCTGGACCAGCGGCGTCTCGCCCTGATCTCCCGGGCGGAGCGCAACGCGTCCGTGTAGGCGTCGAAATACGCCCACAGCAGGGTGATCGAGGCCTCGGCGGACGCCCACCGCTCCCGGGTCGTCCCGGTCAGCTCGGCGCCTTCGAGGAGCCTGCGGCCCGCGTGGTCCTGCAGGGCGAGCAGCGAGGTCTCGATCGCCTCGTGCTCCGCGCCCAGCCGCGCCAGCGCACGGTCCACCTCGTCCCGGTCCATCACCGGCCCGGCGGGGTCCGTGACGCCCATCGATCACCTCTCGCTTGCTCGTCGGGGCTGGGCCTCGCGGATGCGGGTCAGCTGGTGCGCAGGTACTGCGGCGCGGGTGGCTTCGACGCCGTCGAGTCCGCTCCCAGTGTCGCCGACAACCACTTGTCGTACGACGCCTGCCAGCCGTCGGACCGGTACTCCACCAGGATCTGGTTGACCCGGCGGACCAGATCGGTCGCGTCCTTCTTCATCGCCACCCCGTAGTACTCGGTCGTGAAGGCGGCGCCCTTGAGCTCGACCGTCGGGTCCTGGGCGGCCTGGCTGGCGGCCAGCGCACCGTCGGTGACCACCGCGTCGACCTCGCCGAGCTGCAGCCGCACCAGGCAGTCGAGCTGGTTGGGGACGGTGGTGGAGATGTCCGCCGAGGCCGGCAGCCGTCCGGCCTTCCTGTCGGCGTCCAGCTTGGTGTACGCCGTCGAACCGGCCGCCGTGCAGATCCTCTTGTGGGCCAGCGTGCCGTTGTACCCGGTGATCCGCGACGACTTGGGGGCGAGGACCTGCTGCCCGGTCCTGAAGTACGGCGCGGAGAACGCGACGTCCTTCAGCCGGTCGCAGTTGATGGTCATCGTGCGCACCACCATGTCCACGCGGCCGTCCTGGATCGCCGGTATCCGCTGGCTCGTCGGAATCGCCTTGAACTGCACCGCGTTCGGGTCGCCGAGGATGTCCTGGGCGATCCGGTGCACCAGGTCGATGTCGAAGCCCTCCAGCTCCGCGTCCGAGGTGTTCGGGTTGCGGTAGCCCCAGCGGTAGCTGTTCTGGTCGACGCCGACGATCAGCTTCCGCTTGGCGCCGGTACGGGCCTTGATGGCGTCGATCGTGGACCCGTCCGCGCCCGACGGCGACCAGGTCTCGTCCTGCGCCCGGGAGTCCACGCACGAGTCGGCCTTCGCCGGGCTGCCGGTGGCCAGCCCCGGACCGCCGAGCCCCACGCCCTGCCCGCCCGCACCGCGGGACTGGGTGAGCGGCAGCAGCAGGACGAACGCCAGCGCCAGGACGCAGCCGACCGCCATCGCGCCCACCCCGCCCCAGCCGCGCAGGGAGACCCTCATCCGCCGCACGAACATCGCCACGCCCCCTCTCACCGGTACTCCGAAAGCCTGCGCCCGATGCCGAACAGCGCGCCGGCCGCCGCCGCGACCCCCAGCATGGCGGCTCCGATGGGCAGTCCGGACATCGCGTCCCGCCCGTCGGTGGCCTGCTCCTTGAACCGGGTCTCCTCGTACGCCAGCGCGTTCTTCAGGTTCGTGTCGACGCTGTCGAAGCACTCGGCGGTCGCGCCCTTCGCGCCGATCACCTTGTCCAGCGCCGCCTGGTAGTCGCCGTTCTCGTCCTCGGTGCGGGCGGCGGCGTGCCGCTGCTTCCACACCTTCATGTTCCCCTCGGCCGCCACCACCGGCTTGCTGCCCGCCGTGTCGTCCGCGAGCGCCGCGGCCTCGGTGAGGCCCTTGCCGAGCGCGTCCATGTCCTTGTCGAAGTCGTAGTAGTACGCGTCGTACGTCTGTCCGCCGACCGTGACCGTCTCGGCGCCGCGCGCCACCAGGCTCAGGTTCTCGTTCCCGCGCGCCTTCAGGGAGGCGATCCGGGCGTCGTGCAGCACGTTCAGCGAGCGGACGCCGTGGTCGTAGGAGCCGTCCAGGCCGGAGCGGGCGACGGTGTGGCCGACGACCAGCCACAGCAGCGTGACGACCGTGGCCGCGGAGGCCGCGACCAGGCCGTGGTTCAGCAGGCGGTTGGTCCGGCGGTAGTGGCGCAGCTGGGCCCAGGCGAGCGCGGCGAGCGCGAGGAGGCCGAGGACGATCGCCGCCCAGGGGTACGGCGTCGCGTCCGAGTAGTCGGCGGCGAGGCTCGCGTTCTCCTTGGTGTAGAGGTCCTCCGCCGCCGGGAGCATCTCCTGCTCCATCTTCTCGTTCGCGTACCGCAGGTAGGCGCCGCCGACCGGGTAGCCCTGCCGGTTGTACACCCGGGCCCGCTCCACCAGCCCCTTGTACTCCGGCAGCAGCGTGTTCAGCTTCTCCACGGCCGCCTCGGAGGGCGAGCCGGGCTCGGAGTTGGCGGCGGCGGTGACCAGCTTGGCGGCGGCGGTCCGGATGTCCTGCTCGTACCGGGCGCGGGAGGCGGGCGTCTCCTGACCACCGGCCAGGAACCCGCTGGAGGCGGCGGTGTTGGCGTCGGCCAGCGAACGGTAGATGTCGGCCGCGCCCGAACTCAGCGGCTGGCTGCGGTGCAGCACGTCGTCGGCGGCGGCCGCGCGGTCGGTCATCTGCCAGGCGGTGACGGCACCGAAGGCGACGATCAGCGCGGCGAGGACGGCGCCGATGACGCGGAGCCGGCCGGGTTCGGTGGTGGCGGCGGCGCGGAGCCGGTCGACGCCTTCCGCGAACGCGGAGCGGCGCGGGGGCGCCGGGGCGGGCGCCGGGCCCGGCGCGGGGGAGGAGCCGGCCCGCTGGGCGGGCAGCGCGGTGCCCGCGCCTGGCGGTGCCGCGCTCTTCGTCGGCGGGTGTGTCACTTGACCTCCCCCATGGTCATCCGGTCGCCGCCCAGTATCGCCGCCCGGACTGACATTCGGCACCGGCCTTCACTGGATCTTGATCGGATCGCAGCGGAACCCCTGCCCATGAATACGCCGGGGGAATCGGTTCGGTTCCTGGGGGGTGGTGTCGCATCGTCGCGGGGCGCGGGCCGGTGGGGGTTGCCCGCGCAGTTCCCCGCGCCCCTGAAGGGGCGCTTCAGCCGCGGGCGGCACCCTGCCGGCGCCGGTGAGCCTCCCCACCCCCGCCCACACCCCCCGTCACCCTTCGAAGTACCGCCGCACCCTCTCCTGCACGGCCGCCCCCGCCCCCACCTCGTCCAGCCCCAGCAGCGCGGCGCCCAGCACCGGCCGCGCCGTCACCACCCTCGGTACCGCCTTCGGTGCCCGTGCCGCGAGCAACTCGCGGACCCCGTCGTCGAGTTGCGGATGCCCGCCCGCGAGCACCCCGCCCCCCAGCAGCACCGGCGTCTCCTCGTCCAGCAGCTCCAGGCGGGTCAGCGCGACCACCGCCATGGCCACCACCTCCTGCGCCAGCCGGTCCACGACCGCCCGTGCGACCGGGTCGCCGTCGGCCGCCGTCGCGAACAGCACCGGCGTCAGCTCGTGCCGCCGGGCGGGCTCGACCTCCTCCCGGTGCAGCGCCTCGATCAGCGCGAGCATGCTGTCGTACCCGAAGTACGCCGGGAGCGCGCGGGCCAGCGCCGTGCCCTCCCCGCGGCCGTCCTCCGCGCGTGCCGCGTGCCACAGGGCCTCCTCCGCCAGCCCCCAACCGCCGCCCCAGTCACCGGAGATCCGGCCGAGCGCGGGGAAGCGGGCGGTGCGGCCGTCGGGGCGCATGCCGACGCAGTTGATGCCGGCGCCGCAGACGACGGCGACCCCGCGCGGCTCGGTGACGCCGGCCCGCAGGATCGCGAAGGTGTCGTTGCGGACCGCCACCGTCGCCCCCCACGCGCGCGTGGCGAGCGCGGCGGCCAACTGCTCCTCCTCGAAGGGGAAGTCGGCGTTGGCCAGGCACGCCGAGACGTGGGCGGCCGAGGTGACCCCGGCGGCGCCGTACGCCTCGGCGACCGCCGCGGCCACCTCGTCCACGGCCTGCTCCACGCCCACCACCGGCGGCCGGAAGCCGCCGGCGCGAGCCGTGGCGAGGACCTCGCCGTCCGCCGCCACCACCGCGACGTCGGTCTTGCTGTTGCCCGCGTCGATGGCGAGGACACTTGCGGTCAGGCCCACGCGAGGTGCTCCCGGTTGTGCGCGATCAGTCGGCCGGTCAGGGCGTCGGCGTACTCGTACTGGCCGATCAGGGGGTGGGCGAGCAGCGCCCGGAAGACGCGGTCCCGGCCGCCGCGCAGGGCCGCCTCCAGGGCCAGCTCCTCGTACGCCGTCACGTTCGCGACGAGCCCGGCGAAGAGCGGGTCGACGTCCGGGACGGGCAGCGGCACCGGGCCGTGCGCGCCCACCGCCGCCTGGACCTCGATCACCGCGTCGTCGGGGAGGAAGGGCAGCGTGCCGCCGTTGTACGTGTTGACCACCTGGTAGGGGTTGCCGGCGCCGCCGAGCAGGGCCGCGGCCAGGTCGACCGCCGCCTCCGAGTAGTAGGCGCCGCCCCGCTTCGCGAGCAGCTCCGGCTTCTCGTCCAGGGCCGGGTCGCCGTACATCTCCAGCAACTGCTTCTCCATCGCGGCGACTTCCTCCGCCCGCGACGGCTTGGTGCGCAGCTCCCGCACCACCTCGTCGTGGGCGTAGTAGTAGCGCAGGTAGTAGGAGGGGATCACGCCGCCGAGGCGGTCGAGGAGCGCCGGGGGCAGCTTCAGGTCGGCGGCGATGGTGTCGCCGTGCTCCCCGAGCAGCTTGGGCAGGACGTTCTCGCCCTCGGGGCCGCCGAGGCGGACCGCCGTCTCCCAGGTGAGGTGGTTGAGGCCGAGGTGGTCCAGGTGGATCTCGGACGGCGTGACACCGAGCAGGTTCGCGAACTTCCGCTGGAAGCCGATCGCCACGTTGCACAGCCCGACCGCCTTGTGGCCGGCCTGGAGCAGGGCACGGGTCACGATCCCCACCGGGTTGGTGAAGTCGATGATCCAGGCGTCCGGGTTGGTGCGGCGGACGCGTTCGGCGATGTCCAGGACGACGGGGACCGTGCGCAGGGCCTTGGCGAGGCCGCCGGCGCCGGTGGTCTCCTGGCCGATGCAGCCGCACTCCAGCGGCCACGTCTCGTCCTGCTGCCTGGCCGCCTGGCCGCCGACGCGCAGCTGGAGCAGCACCGCGTCGGCGCCCTCGACGCCCGCGTCCAGGTCGGAGGTGGTGACGATACGGCCGCTGTGGCCCTGCTTCGCGAAGATCCGGCGGGCCAGTCCGCCCACCAGTTCCAGGCGTTCGGCGGCCGGGTCCACGAGGACCAGTTCCTCGACGGGCAGGGTGTCCCGCAGGCGTGCGAAGCCGTCGATGAGTTCGGGGGTGTAGGTCGAGCCTCCGCCGACCACAGTGAGTTTCATACGTGGTTAACCCTTCACTCCGGTGAGCGTGACGCCCTCGACGAACGCCTTCTGGGCGAAGAAGAAGACGAGGATCACGGGGGCCATGACCAGCACGGTCGCGGCCATGGTCAGGTTCCAGTCGGTGTGGTGCATGCCCTTGAACGACTCCAGGCCGTAGGAGAGGGTCCAGGCGCCCGGGTTCTCCGAGGCGTAGATCTGGGGGCCGAAGTAGTCGTTCCAGGCGTAGAAGAACTGGAAGAGGGCGACGGCGGCGATGCCCGGCTTCGCCATCGGGATCACCACCCTGAGGAGGGTCCTGAGGTCGCCGCAGCCGTCCACCTTCGCCGCGTCCAGGTACTCGTTCGGGATCGTCATCAGGAACTGGCGCAGCAGGAAGATGGAGAACGCGTCGCCGAACGCCATCGGGACGATCAGCGGCCACAGCGTGCCCGACAGGTCCAGTTGCTTCGCCCAGAACAGGTACATCGGGATGATGACCACCTGCGGCGGCAGCATCATCATCGAGATCACCAGCATGAGCGACAGGTTGCGGCCCCGGAAGCGGAACTTGGCGAGCGCGTACGCCACCGGGAGCGAGGACACGACGGTCAGGACGGTGCCCAGGCCGGCGTAGATCAGGGTGTTCTTCCACCAGGTCAAAAAGCCCGGGGTGTCGAACACCTTCTTGTAGTTGCCCCACTCCCAGGTGTGCGGGATCAGGTCCCGGCTCAGTGCCTGGCTGTCGCTCATCAGCGAGGTCAGGAACACGAACACGAAGGGGAGGGTGAAGAACAGGGCGGCGGCGACGCCGAGCGAGTGCACCGCCACCCAGTTCAGCAACGCCTTGCGGCGGGCGGTGCGTTCGGCCTCCGACACCGGGGCCTTCAGCTCCGCCGGCCGGTCCAGTACCTGGGTCATCGTCAGTCACCTGCCTGGATGAGACCGCCCCGGCGCCGCATCAGGAACGCGGTGAACACCATGGACAGGGCGAAGAGCACGAGGGCGACGACACACGCGGAGCCGTAGTCGAAGCGCTGGAAACCGAGGTTGTAGACCAGTTGGGGGAGGGTGAGCGTCGACTTCTCGGGATAGCCGGGCTCGAACTGCGTGCCCGCGCCCTGGATGACACCCGAGGCGACCTTCCCGGCGATCAGCGGCTGCGTGTAGTACTGCATCGTCTGGATGACACCCGTGACGACCGCGAACATCACGATCGGCGAGATGTTCGGCAGCGTCACGAACCGGAAGCGCTGCCAGGCCGACGCGCCGTCCAGCTCCGCCGCCTCGTACTGCTCCTTCGGCACGTCGAGCAGCGCGGCCATGAAGATGACCATCAGGTCGCCGACGCCCCACAGGGCCAGCAGGGTCAGGGCCGGCTTGGACCAGGACGGGTCGTTGAACCAGCCAGGGGCCGGGATGCCGACCTTCTCCAGGATCGAGTTGACCGGCCCGGTACCGGGGTTGAGCAGGAACGCGAACGCCATGGTCGCCGCGACCGGCGGAGCCAGGTAGGGCAGGTAGAAGAGGGTCCGGAAGACACCCGTACCCGTCTTGATCTTCGTGATCAGCATGCCGACGCCGAGGCCGAAGACGACCCGCAGCGACACCATCACGACGACCAGCCACAGGGTGTTGCGCAGCGCGGGCCAGAAGTACGGGTAGTGCTCGAAGACGTACGTCCAGTTCTTCGTGCCGGTCCACGTCGGCGGTTTGAAGCCGTCGTAGTGCATGAAGGAGAAATAGACCGTGGAGATCAGCGGGTACGCGAAGAACACCGCGAAACCGATCAGCCAGGGCGACATGAAAGCGACCGTGCGAAGCGCCGACCGGCGGCGCTTCGACGCCAACGTGATGGTGCTCATCGCTACTTGGCCTGCGCGATGTCCGTGTCGATCTGCTTGGCCGTGGCCGCCAGACCGGACTTCAGGTCCTTGACCTTGCCGCTCTCGTAGTCGTATCCGAAGTTCTGGATCGTCGCCAGGTACACACCGCCGTTGATGGAGGCGGGGGACGTCGTCGAGTTCGGGTTGGCGGCGATGTCCAGGAAGGTCTTGAAACGCGGGTCGTACTTCAGCTTCGGCGACTTCAGGGCGGCCAGCGTGGACGGCACGTTGTGGATGGCGTTGGAGAAGTCCACCACCGCGTCCGTGTCCGTGGTGATGTACTTGACGAACTCCCAGGCCGCGTTCTGCTTCTTGCTGGTGGCGGCGATGCCGGCGATGGTGCCGGTGATGTAGCCCTTGCCGTACTGCGCGACCTGGTCGTCGGGCACGGGCAGCGGCGCGACGCCGATGTCGAACTTCGTCTTGGCGTCCACGGCCATGCCGAGCCGCCACTCGCCGTCGAGCTGCATGGCGACCTGACCGGTCTGGAAGGGGTGCTTGTCGCCCCACTCGTCGCCGAGCGTCGCCCGGTACTTCTCCAGCTTCTGGAATCCGCCGAGTTCGTCGACCAGACTCTTCTGCAGCGTGAACGCCTCGGTGAGGGCGGGGTCCTTGGCGATGTCCGACTTGCCGTCGGAGGTGAAGTACGTCGGCGAGAACTGCGCCGCGTAGTGCTCGGTCGTGGTCTCCCAGCCGTGGTAGTCCGGCATGAAACCGAGCTGCTTGTAGCTGTCGCCCTGGTTGATCGTCAGCTTCTTGGCGTCCGCCTTGAACTCGGTCCACGTCTTCGGCGGGCTGGTGATACCGGCCGCCTTGAACGCCGTCTTGTTGTAGTAGAGGCCGTACGCGTCACCGAGCAGCGGCGCCGTGCAGCGGTTGCCGTCGTACTGGGTGTACTCGTTCATCGCCTTCGGGAACGTGGTCTCAGGGTCGATGCCGGCCTTCTTGAAGAACGGGTTGAGGTCGACCAGGGCGCCCGAGGAGCAGAACTTGCCCACGTTGTTGGTGGTGAACGACGAGATGACGTCCGGGGCCTTGTCGCCGCCGCTGCGCAGCGCCTGGTTGATCTTGTCGTCGGTCATGTTGCTGACGACGTTGACGTGGATGTTGGGGTGCGCCTTCTCGAAGCCGGCGATCAGCGCGTTGACCGCCTTCACTTCGTTCGGGGCGCTCCAGGCGTGCCAGAAGTTGATGGTGGTGTTCGCGGAGGCGTCGTCGTCGGCTCCGGAGGACGACTGGCCGGTACAGGCGGTGAGCAGGGCCAGCGAACTGGCCGCCGCGGTCAGGGCAAAAGCCGTCTTTCGGGCAGCGGAGGGTATGGGCATGGCGAGATCTCCCGGGGCGGGCGGTGTGCGAGGGAAGGACTGGCTGTGCGGGGGTCTGAGGGGTTCAGCGCGAGGTGTCGAAGACCTCGTCGCGGGTGGTCGCGAGCGCGCTCTCCAGCGCGCCGCGCAGCACGGGGTGTTGACGGACGTCGCCGACCACGAGATGCGGCCGGGCGGCGGCCAGCTCCTCCAGTTCGGCCTGGACGAGGGCGCGCAGCACCTCGCCGCCGGCGGTCAGGGCGGTGCCGCTGAGGACGACGAGTTCGGGGTCGAGGACGGAGACGAGCGAGGCGAGACCGGTGGCGAGCCGGGTCGCGTAGGTGCGCAGCAACTGGTGGTAGGGGCCGGTGGCGTGGTCGGCGGCGCGCGCGACGAGTTCCGCGGCCACCTCGTCGTACGGCCCGGCCGGCAGGTCCTCGATACCCAGCTCGCGCGCCAGCCGGGGCACGGCCTGCGAACCGGCGAGTTCCTGGTAGCCACCGCTGTTGGCCTTGGTGACCTGGCGGACCAGCGGGGTGCCCGGCACCGGCAGGAAGCCGACCTCGCCGGCGCCGCCGGTCCAGCCGCGGTGCAGCCGGCCGCCGAGGACCAGGGCGGCGCCGAGGCCCTCCTGGCTCCACAGCAGCACGAAGTCGCCGTGGCCGCGGGCCGCACCGAGCCGCTGTTCGGCGATGGCGGCCAGGTTGACGTCGTTCTCGTACTCGACCGGCATCGGCAGCGCGGCGGCCAGTTCGTCGAGCAGCGCGGGGGAGTGCCAGCCGGGCAGGTGCGAGGCGTACCGCAGCCGGCCGGTGTTCGGGTCGAAGGCGCCCGGCGTGCCGACGACGACCCGGTGCACGTCGTCCCGGGCCAGCCCGGCCGCCTTCACGGCACCGTCCAGGGCGTCGGTGACCTGCCGTACGACGGAGTGCGCGGAGCGCCGGCCGGGGGTCGGCAGCTCGTACTCGCCGACCGTGCGGCCGGTGACGTCGGCGACGGCGGCCCGGATCCGGCCCGGGTTGACGTCGAGGCCGGCGGCGTGGGCCGCACGCGGATTCACCGAGTACAGCTGGGCGTTGGGGCCCGGCCTTCCCTCGCTGGTGCCGGTCGCCAGCACCAGCCCGGCCGCCTCCAGGCGGGCCAGCAGCTGGGAGGCGGTCGGCTTGGAGAGGCCGGTGAGCTTGCCGATCCGGGTGCGCGAGAGCGGGCCGTGCTCCAGCAGCAGGTCCAGTGCGGCGCGGTCGTTCATGGCGCGCAGAACGCGCGGGGTGCCCGGCGTACCGGCGGTTCCTGCCATGGGGTTCGACACCTGCCTTTCCAGCCGCTCAGTTTCCCAGTGACCTGGGCGGTCGGTCCACCCGGGTGACCCGCTCGAACCGTCCATCCGTTGATCACTGTTAGGAAAGTTTCCTGTTGGCTGGAAAACGTAGGCCGCCGGAAGGAGAGCGTCAATAGCCCGCCGGGGCGGCAACCCAGTCGTTACCTGCGCTTGGGCATGTGCGGGGGCATGCGAAGGGCCCGCCCGGATGATCCGGACGGGCCCAGTCGGAGATCCCGGCGGCGGTGGGCCGTCACTTCACCTTGATGTAGTCACCCGTGGCCGTCGCCGCCGCGGTGGTCGTCGTACCCGCGAAGACGTACCGGTAGTAGCCGCTCTTGGACGCCTTCACCGTGGTGGACAGGGCGCCGCCGGTGCCGGAGGTGATCGTCTTCACGTTCGTGTAGGTCTTGCCGCTCTCGGCGCGGAACTGCAGGACGGCCTTCTGCCCCGAGTAGCCCTTGTACGCCATGGCGTCCCAGTCCGCCCGGGTCAGCTTGCCCTTGACGGTGATCGTCTTCCCCTTGGCCACCGGCTCCGGCGAGGCGTCGGCGGTCAGCTGGGCGGCACGCTGCACCTTCACGGTGGCGAGGCTGCCCCACATGGCCACGTCGGACTCGGAGCTGAGGTAGTCGTCCGAGACGGAGCCGTCGAAGTGGGCGTACAGGCCCGCGGCCTTCCACGTGGTGGCGTCCGCGGCCTCGTACAGGGAGTCGCCCGGGTCGACCGGGATGGTCTCGGTGCAGCTCTCGGTGACCGTCGTGTCCGTGGTGGCGGTCGTCGTGCAGACGGGCATGACCGCCGAGTCCAGCTCGTTGTCGAGCGTCCTCAGCGTGCCGCGGTAGAGGATCACCGCGGCGAACGTCTCCTTGTTGTCGATGACCAGGTCGGCGGGCCGGGTCAGGGTGTACGACACCGGGACGTTCACCGTCTTGGTGGTGCCGACGACGATCGCCTTGCCCTTGTTCACGGTCACGACGGAGAAGACCAGGTTCGGCGTGGCCGCGGAGGCGGCGGGCGCCGCGATGCCGGCCAGGGCCAGGGCACCGGACAGGGCGGCGCCTATGGCGAGCTTTCTCATGTTTCCCCACATTCGAGACGGGCCCCCGGGCGACGTCGCGCTCCAGAGCAAGGGCCCGTAGTGGGCTGACCATAGATCATCACGGTTGCGGGGAGAACGCGGGGGACCTGTGAAGAGCGTCTGAATCCGGCCGATGGCCGGTTTTTGATCACGGCTGCGTCACGATCTCCGTCCGGGCTGGTCGAGGGGGTCCTCCGCACAGTTTCCTGCCGTCTGATCCGAGCATCGACCAGGGGAGCGGGGACTCGTATGGCCCACCGGAGAAAGCTGTTCCTGCGGCTGTCGCTGAGAACCTTCACCGACGCCGTGCCGCTGACGGTGACGGTGTGCATCATGGCCTTCGTCGACGACGGCCTCGCCTGGTCGACCCTGCGCGAGGCGGCCGGCATCCCGGTGGCCGCGGCGCTGTTCTCCCCGCTGTGGGCGGCCTGGCGGACCCGCTCGCTGGTACGCGCGGCGCGCGGGCTGGGCATCCCGGTCTCCGAGAGAGCCCTCGACCGCACCCAGACGCACACCCTCACCGGCCTCCCGCTCTCCCTCGTCCGTGCCGAACTGGGCGCGTCCCGGCGGGCGTCCGAGGTCCGCGGCGGCAACCCGGTCGACTTCTCCTGGCGTCCGTTCCGGGGCAAGGCGTCCGCCGACGGTTCGGTCACCTACGACGAGGCCTCGGGGGAGACCCGCGTCGAACTCCACGCGGGCAAGCGCCTCGCCACCGACACCCCCGTCTTCCAGGGTGCCGTGTTCCTCGCGCTCTGCCAGACAGTGCGCACCCTCGAAGCCCGCTGACCCGAGGCCCGCTCAGGCGCCCGGCCCCGGTGGGGTCGTCGCCGGGGAGGCGCCGGGACGCCACACCTGTTCACCCGAACCGGCGTGCCGAACCGTTCCGCTACCGTCCGCCCGTCGCCGACCGCGGCGGAGCGATCGGCGTCGTCGCCGCCGCCTGCGGCGAATCCGCGTCGGAGAACACCGACGGCGCCGCCACCCCGGCCGCGCGGTCCGGGATCTCCTCGTCCAGGAGGACGGCCGTCTCGCCGCCCACGATGCGGATGTGCGCCGCGTCGAACGCCCGCTTGATCCGCCAGCGCAGCTCCCGCTCCACGGTCAGCGCCTTGCCCGGCATGGTCTTCGCGGAGACGCGGACCACCATCGAGTCGATGAGCACGGAATCCAGGCCGAGCACCTCGATCGGGCCCCACAGGACCTCGTTCCACGGCTCT
Organism: Streptomyces sp. NPDC090499; assembly: GCF_044769305.1. Taxonomy (NCBI): domain Bacteria; kingdom Bacillati; phylum Actinomycetota; class Actinomycetes; order Kitasatosporales; family Streptomycetaceae; genus Streptomyces; species Streptomyces sp. NPDC090499. The sequence goes on along the minus strand of NZ_JBIVXP010000001.1, from coordinate 1,468,381 downwards.
TCCTTCGCCATCTTCTCGGCGACCTCGTCGAGGGTGGCGCGGACCCGGTGCAGGTCCTCGTTGGACCGCACGGTGACGTCGACGCCCGCGGTGGCCCAGCCCTGCGAGAGGTTCCCGATCCGCTTGATCTCACCGTTGCGGACGTACCAGATCTCGCCGTTGGCCCCGCGCAGTTTGGTCACGCGCAGGCCCACCTCGACCACCTCGCCGGAGGCGACGCCCGAGTCGATCGAGTCGCCGACGCCGTACTGGTCCTCCAGGATCATGAACACGCCGGACAGGAAGTCCGTGACCAGGTTCCGGGCGCCGAAACCGATCGCGACACCGGCGACACCGGCGGAGGCCAGCAGCGGGGCGAGGTTGATCTGGAAGGCGGACAGCACCGTCAGCGCGGCCGTGCCCAGGATCACGAAGCTCGCCACCGACCGCAGCACGGACCCGATCGCCTGCGACCGCTGCCGCCGCCGCTCGGCGTTGACCAGCAGCCCCCCGAGGGTGGTGCCCTCGGCCGACTCGGCCGTCCGGTTCATCCGGTCGATGAGCTTGGTTATCGACCGCAGCACGACCCTTCTGAGCAGCACCGCTATCACCAGGATCAGCAGCACCTTCAGACCGATCGCCAGCCAGGTCGACCAGTTCTGCTCGACCCAGCTCGCGGCGTTGGTGGCGCTCTCCTGGGCGTCCTGGAGCGTGGGCACCGCCGGGGTCGACGAACCCGAGGGGCTCGGCGACGGCGACGAACCGGCGGCCAGTAGGACGGCGGGCAAGGACACGGCGGGTACCTCCAGGCGGTGCGGTACTGCCCTCCGGCACGGCGATCAGGGTCAGATACGGCGTTCCAGGTCACGGAAAGGTCACCGGACGGGCAGGAACACCACACTAACGGGGCATTGTGTGTGGGCCGGGCCGATACGAGAAGGAGAGACCGCACTCACGCCCGCTTCTCGCCACCGCTTGAACAGGCCCGCTTGAACAGGCCCGCTTGAAGAGGGGTGCAACCGGGGGATGAATGCGGTGTGGTCGAAAACACTCCCAGCCCGTTACCGGGAGATGGTGGCGCGTCCACCAGGCAAGAGGGGAGACTGGCCACAGATCGTCCCGGCGCGAGCCACGCGCCGCCGACGCCCAAGGAGGCACCCGTGCCGCATGTCCTGGTCCTCAACGCGTCGTACGAGCCGCTCGGCGTCGTACCGCTCCGCCGCGCGCTCATCCTCGTCCTGGAGAACAAGGCAGTCGCCTTGGAGGAATCCGGCGCCTTCATGCACAGCGCAACCGTCACAGTCCCCGCACCCAGCGTGGTCCGGCTCAAGCGATTCGTACGGGTTCCCTACCGGGGGCCCGTTCCTCTCACCCGCAGGGCGCTCTTCGCCCGCGACGGGGGCCGGTGCATGTACTGCGGTGGCGTCGCAACCAGCGTCGACCACGTCATCCCGCGCAGTCGCGGGGGTCAGCACGTCTGGGACAACGTGGTGGCGTCCTGCCGCCGCTGCAACCACGTCAAGGCCGACCGCCATCTCTTCGAGATCGGCTGGCGGCTGCGGCACAAACCAGCCCCACCCACCGGCCTGGCCTGGCGCATCATCGGGACCGGCCATAGGGACCCGCGCTGGCTGCCGTACTTGCAGCCGTACGGCGCGGACGACGCCCTGGCCCGGATCGACGGCATCTCCGCCTGACGATCCGGGCCTTCGCATACCCCGTGGCTGCCCGTACGGCCACGGGGCCCTTCGGGGCGCGCACGCTCCGGCCCCGGAACCCCCCTGCGCCCCCGGGACCGACGCTCATCGGGCGGTCATGCGTAGCGCAGCTCCGCCGGGCGCACCGAGCGGCGCAGCAGGGGCAGCGAGGTGGCCGCGGCGAGCAGGCAGCACGCGTACACGGCCACCGGGACCAGCAGCGCGGCGTACGGCGCCCCCGCGGCGGCGTGCTCCGTGACCAGCGCGGCGTACCAGACCCCGATCCCCATGCCGCCCGCGCCCGCCACCGTGACCGCGGGGAGCAGCGGCAGCGCGGTCTCCAGCAGCAGCGCCCGGACCAGCACCCCGTGCGGCACCCCGGCGGCGGTCTGGACCGCCAGGCCCCGGCGCCGGGTGGCCAGGGACTCCGCGGTGCCCACGGCGAGCGCGGACAGCACGATCGCCAGGGCGAGGAGGATCGCGGCGGCCGTCAGGTCGAGCCCGCCGGTGTAGTACGACAGGCCCGTCCCGAGCCGGCCCGCGCGCTCGGAGGCGCGCAGATCGGCGAGGAGCACCTGCCGCACCCCCACGAAGCCCGTGCCGACGACCGTCACCAGCAGCACGGCCGCGTGCGTCCGGGCCGCCGCCCACGGGTCGTCGCGCAGCCGTTCCGCAGCGATCAGCACCGCGGGGCTCCCGGTGCGGGCGGCGAGCGCCGAGCCCAGCCACCGGGACGACCAGCCCGCCAGCCACACCGCCGCGGCGCCCACCAGCAGGCACAGCGCGAAGACCACGAGCGGGCCGACGGCCAGCCCGAACAGGGGGAGCGAGAAGGGGTCGCGCACGAACACGGCCACCACCACGAACAACGCGGACACGCCCAGCAGCACGGTCGCCACCTGGAACAGCCGCCCCGGGCCCGCCGGCGGCACCCGCCGTACGACGCCCAGCGGCGACGCCACCACGCGGCGCAGCGACAGCACGCCCACCGCCGCGCCGGCCGCCGGCACCAGCAGGACCATCGCGGCGAGGCCGGCCCAGGCCAGGAGAGCGGGGTGGGACCACAGGCGGAGCATGACCGGCACCGAGACCGCCGTGGCCGCGGCGGAGCCGGCCAGGCAGGCGAGCCCCGACTCCAGCGCCGCGATCCGCCGCACCTGCGCGGCCCCGGCCCCCGCCAGCCGCAGCGCGGCCAGCCGCCGGTCGCGGTGCACGGCACCGATCCGCGCGCTCTGCCCGAGGAACCCGTACACCGGAATCAGCAGCATCGTCAGCGCGACGACCACGCCGCCCCGGGTCCCCTCCTCGTCCAGCAGCCCGCCGCCGACCCCGATGTGATGGTGCCCGTCCATCGGCACCAGCACGGCGACCACCATCCCGAGGCCGGTCGCGAGGGCGGCCCCCGCCGCCGTCAGCACCACCCGCCACCACTCCCGCCGGTCCGACCCCCGGGTCAGCAGCCAGGCGAGCGCCAGATCGGTCCTCACGCGGTCACCTCCGACGGCAGCACGGCCCCGTCGCTCAGCCGCACCTCGCGGTCCGCGTACGCCGCCACCTGGGCGTCGTGCGTGATCAGCAGGACGGCCGCGCCCGTCTCCCGGACCGTGTGCACCAGGGCGGTCATCACCTGCTCACTCGCCAGCGAGTCCAGCGCCCCGGTCGGCTCGTCCGCGAAGACCACCTTCGGGCCGGTCACCAGCGCCCGGGCCAGGGCGGCCCGCTGGGCCTGCCCGCCGCTCATCGCCCCCGGCCGCAGCTCCTCCTGCCCGCGCACCCCGAACCGCTCCAGCCACTCGCCGGCCCGCGCCCGCGCGTCCGTACGGGCCGCCCCCGCGAGCATCAGCGGCAGCGCCACGTTGTCCAGCGCCGTGAGCTCCGGGATCAGCTGCCCGAACTGGAAGACCACCCCGAAGTCGGTCCGCCGCAGCTCGCTCAGCCGCTTCTCCGGCAGCCCGTCCAGCCGCTCCCCGGCGTACGTCACCGAGCCCGCGTCCGGGCGGACGATCCCGGCGAGGCAGTGCAGCAGCGTGGACTTCCCGCTGCCGCTGGCGCCGGTCACGGCCAGGATCTCGCCCGCCCGCAGCCCGACCGAGGCGCCGCGCAGGGCCTCGGTCCTGCCGTGCGCCTTGGCCAGGTCCCGGCCCGCCAGCAGCGGTACCGGGGTGCCCCCCTTGGTGTTCATGCCGGGTCGACCTCCGCGGTCAGAGTGGTGAGCCGGGCCGTCGTCGTGGTCATCCAACGGAGGTCGGCGTCGAGGTGGTTGAGGGCGAAGTCCGCCGAGAGCACGGTCGTCAGATCGGCCTTCCGCGCCGTCTTGACGGCGGTGAGCTCCCGCATCCGTTCCATGTGCGCGGCGCGCTGGTCGCGCAGGTAGGCGGCCGGGTCGCCGCCGGCCAGGATCGACACCACGACCTTGGCGAAGATCTCGTTCGCCACGAACGGCGCCGGCGGGGTGATCGCTCCCGCCCAGCGGGCCAGTTCGTGCCCGCCCGCCTCCGTCGAGCGGTAGCGGGTCCGCTCGGGGCCGCCGTCGGCCTCGGTGCCGTCGATCTCCGCCAGGCCGTCGCGGACCAGGCGCTGCAGGGTCGTGTAGACCTGCCCGTAGGCCAGCGGGCGGGCCTGCGGGAAGCGCTCGTCGTGGCGCCGCTTGAGGTCGTAGCCATGGCTCGGGCCGGCCTCGAGCAGCCCCAGGAGGATGTGCCGGGTGCTCATGGAGATCAGTATGCACCGAGTACATGTACTGAGTGAATAGTCGGTTCGGTTTCCGGCGAGAGTGCCGTCCGGTTCACGGGGTAGGCCTGCCAGGACGCGGCATTCGCCGCCGTACCCGAGGACAGACGAGGACAGACGAGGAGGCCGCCGTGGCCGCAACGGTTCATCATCCGATCCCGGCCCAGTTCAAACCCCCGGTGCGGACCGAGGACGAGCCCCACCTGTGCGTGTTCAGCGCCGAGAGCGCCTGCGCCGAGGCCCCGCTCACCAGTGAGCCGCCGCTGCCCGACGCCGAGCCCCTCACCAGTGAGCCGCCGCTGGCCGACGCGGTGCCGCTGACCAGCGAGCCGGGGTTGTAGATGAACGAAGCCCTGGACCCATGGCTGCGCCGGCTCGCTGAGCTGCACGGCGTCGCCACCTCCTACCGCCCCGCCCCGGACCGTACGGTCGCCGCCTCCGCCGGTGCCGTGACCGCCGCCCTGGGCGCCCTGGGCGTCGACGCGAGCGGCCCGGAGGCCGTCCGCGCCGCCCTGGCCGACCGGGAGCGGGAGCTCGCCGGACGGCTGCTGCCGCCGACCGTCGTGCACTGGACGGGCACCGGCGAGATCGCCCTCGGCCTGCCCGCCGGCACCCGCCTTCAGGTGCGGACGGAGGACGGGGAGAGCCGGGAGGGCGTCGCGGGTCTGCCGCCCGGGGTGCATCTGCTGACCGCCGCCGCACCCGACGGCCGCACCGCCCGCGCCCACCTGGTCGTCGCCCCCGACCGGCTGCCCGCCCCCGCCGGCCGCTCGTACGGCATCCTCGTCCAGCTCTACTCGCTGCTGTCCCGCCGCTCCTGGGGCATGGGCGACCTCGGCGACCTCGCCGCGCTGGCCGACTGGGCCGGACGCACCGCGGGCGCCGGATTCGTGCAGGTCAACCCCCTGCACGCGGCCGTACCGGGCGCCCCGACCGACCCGTCCCCCTACCGGCCCTCCTCCCGCCGCTTCCCCGACCCGGTCCACCTACGGCCGGAGGCCGTCCCCGAGTACACCGCCACCCCCGCCCTCACGGACCGCGCCGGACACCTGCGCTCCGCCGTCCTCGACCAGGGCGCCCTCATCGACCGGGACGCCGTGTGGGAGCTGAAGCGGCAGGCACTGGAGACCGCGGCCGCCGCCCCGCTCGCCCCCGCCCGGCAGGCCGCCTACGACGCCTTCCGCGCCGCGGAGGGCCAGGCCCTGGAGGACCACGCCACCTGGTACGCGCTCGCCGAGCTGCACGGCTCCGACTGGCACCGGTGGCCCGAGGCCCTGCGCGACCCCCGCTCCCCGGAGACCGCCCGCGCCCGCGCCGAACTGGCCGACCGCGTCGCCTGCCACGCCCGCCTCGCCTGGCTCACCGTCACCCAGCTCACCGCCGCCCAGCGCGCCGCCCGCGAGGCCGGGATGCCCGTCGGGATCGTGCACGACCTCGCCGTCGGCGTGCACCCCGCGGGCGCCGACGCCTGGGCCCAGCAGGACCACTTCGCCGCCGGGATGTCCGTCGGCGCCCCGCCCGACGCCTTCAACGCCCGCGGCCAGGACTGGGGCCTGCCGCCCTGGCGCCCCGACCGCCTCGCCGCCTCCGGCCACGCCCCCTTCCGCGAACTCCTGCGCGCCCTCTTCCGCTACGCGGGCGCCCTGCGCATCGACCACGTGATGGGCCTGTTCCGGCTGTGGTGGGTGCCCGAGGGCCGGCCGCCGACGGAGGGCACGTACGTCCGCTACGACGCCGAGGCCATGCTCGCCCTGCTGGCCCTGGAGGCCACCCGGGCCGGAGCGGTGGTGATCGGCGAGGACCTGGGCACGGTGGAACCGGGGGTGCGCGAGACGCTCCAGCGGCACGGGGTGCTCGGCACGTCCGTGCTCTGGTTCGAACGGGACTGGACGGGCGACGGCCGCCCGCTGCCCCCGGAACGCTGGCGCGCCGACTGCCTCGCCACCGCCACCACCCACGACCTGCCGCCCACCGCCGCCCGCCTCACCGGCGAACACGTCGAACTCCGCGACCGCCTCGGCCTCCTCACCCGCCCGCTCGCCGAGGAGCGGGCCGAAGCGGCGGCCGACATCGCCGAGTGGCTGGCCCTGCTGACCCGCCTCGGCCTGATCGCCGCCTCCGAGTCCGGCGACGAGGAGGCCGAGATCCGGGCCGTCCACCGTTTCCTGCTCCGCACCCCGGCCCGCATGATCGGTGTCTGGCTCCCGGACACCGTCGGCGACCGCCGCCCCCAGAACCTCCCCGGCACCTGGGACCAGTACCCGAACTGGCGCCTCCCGATCGCCGACACGAAGGGGCGCCCGGTCACCCTGGAGGAACTGACGGCCTCCGAGCGGGTACGGGCGCTGTTCCGGACCCTGCACACGGACAGCCCGTCCACGGCGTGACGACGCGCGCTCCGGTCCGCGCTCCCGCTTCGGTCCTAGGCGGCGGCGCGGACGTAGGGCAGGGCGTCCACGATCCTTGAGTCATGCGTGCCGCCCGCCTGATCCGCATGGCGCTCCTCGTCCAGTCGAGCCCCGGACTGACCGCCGACGCCCTCGCCCGCGAGCTGGACGTCTCCCGGCGCACCGTGATCCGCGACGCCCAGGCCCTGCAGGAGGCCGGCGTCCCCATCCGGTCCGAGCGCGGCCGCGCGGGCGGCTACCACCTGGCGCCGGGCCACCGCACCCGCCTCACCACGCTGCATCCCACCGAGGCGGAGACGCTCTACCTCTCCGGCCTGCCCACGGTCCTGCGCGACCTGGGCCTGTCGGACGCCGCGGACACCGCCCGGCTGAAACTGTCGGCCACCCTGCTCCCCTCGCTGCGCGCGGCGGCCGAGTCCTCGGTGCGCCGCTTCCACCTGGACGCCCCGGCCTGGTTCCGCGAACCGTCCGCGCCGGAACTGCTCCCGGAGCTGGCCCGCGCCGTGTGGTCCGACCGCACCGTCGAACTGGACTACGCGCGGCCGGGCCGGGACGGCGCGCCGCCCCGCACGGTGACCCGCCTGCTGGAGCCGTACGGGCTCGTCCTGAAAGCGGGGGTCTGGTACGTCGTGGGGCGCCTCCCCGCCGAGCGGACGACGGGCCGGGACGGCGTCTGGCGCACCTACCGCGTCGACCGCGTCACGGCACTCGCCCCCGCGCCCGGCGCCGGCGAACCCTTCGTCCGCGACCCGTCCTTCGACCTGGCCGCGCACTGGCAGGCCCACTCCGCCGGTTTCGCCCGGGCGCTGCTGCGTACGACGGTCACCGTGCGGCTGACCGGGCCCGGCCTGCGGCGACTGCCCGCCGTGGCGGACCCGGCGGGCGTGGCCGTCGCGCTGGCGTCCGCGTCCGCGACCGCGCCGGACGCCGCCGGGCGGGTCACGCTCGACCTGCCGGTGGAGTCGGAGGACGTCGCCTTCGGCCAGCTGACCGGGCTGGGCGCGGACGCGGAGGTGCTGGCCCCGGCGAGCCTGCGGGCCCGCTTCCGCGAACACGCGCGGGCCCTCGCCGCCGTCTACAGCGCCGGGCCGCAGGACCGGCCGTAGTGGGGATCAGCGGTAGTACGGATCAGCGGTAGTCGTCCGGGGAGGCGGCCTTCCCGCCGTACACGACGTCCTCGAAGTACGCCAGGGCGTCGGGCCGGCTGCCGTCCACGTCCCGGACGCCGTAGGTCCGGGCGAGCTCCGCGCTGGAGGTGGACCTGCCGTTCCAGCGGGCGGCCCGGTCCGGGTCGGCGGCGAGCGCGGCGACCGCGCGGGCGAGATAGCCGGGCGACTCGGCGATGGCGAAGTGCGGGTCCTGGGTCACCGCGTCGCGCCAGTTCTCCTCGGTCACGCCGAAATGGGCGAGCATCTGCTCCGAGCGCAGGAAGCCCGGTGTGACGGCGACCGCCGTGCCGCCGTACTCGGCCAGCTCCTGGCCCAGCCCGAAGGCGATGCGGATCGGGGCGTTCTTCGCGAGGTCGTAGTAGAGGTTCTCGCGGTAGCGGCGGTTGAAGGCCGCCGTGCCGTCGGTGACCTCCACGTGCAGCGGCGCGTCCGAACGGACCAGGAGCGGGAGGGCGAGTGCCGCGGTGATCACGTGCGAGCGCACCCCGAGGTCCAGGATGCGCAGACCGTCGGCGAGCGGCGTCTGCCAGCTCTTCTTGCCGAAGACGGAGCCGGTGAGCAGGTGCTCGCCGCCCCAGAGGTCGTTGACGAGGATGTCGAGCCGCCCCTGTTCGCGGCCGATCCGCTCGACGAGGGCCCGGACCCGGTCCGGCTCCAGATGGTCGGTGGGGACCGCGATGCCGGTGCCGCCGGCCGCGGTGACCAGCTCCGCGGTCTCCTCGATGGTCTCCGTGGTCCGGCCGACCTCGCTGGCGTGCTCGCGGGTGGTGCGGCCGGTGGCGTACACGGTGGCGCCGGCGCGCCCGAGTTCCACGGCGAGGGCACGTCCGGCGCCGCGGGTGGCCCCGGCGACGAGCGCGATCCGGCCGGCGAGCGGGCCTTCCCGGCCGGTGTCACGGGTGCCGGTGTCCTGGGCGTCGGTGTCACGGGTGCCGGTGTCACGGGTGTCGGTGTCCTGCGTGCTGATGTCCTTGTCCATGGCACCACCGTGCCCGCCAAAGGTGACAGTTCCTGTCACCCTTTCCCCGGGATCCGCCCCTACCACGGGCGAGGGCGGCTTACGGGTACCCCCGGACGCGCGCCCCCCAGGTCGGCCCGCTAACTTTGGCTTCGTGGACAAGAAGAACGCCCTGCGCGCCGGCGCCCTGGCTGCCGGTACGACGCTGATGATGCTGCTCATGTCGTCGCCCGCCCTCGCGCTCACGCGTGACGACGGCGACGACCCCGGCAAGGGCCTGAGCGTCGTCCAGACGCTGGGTCTCTACGTCCTGATACCGCTCGTGCTGTTCGCGGTCATCGCGGGCCTGGTGATGGTGCTGGACAAGTCCAAGGTCCGGGTCACCAAGCCGAAGGCCAAGGCGTAGGCCCCGAGGGCTCCCCGCTTCACCGAGGGCGCCGGTCGCCTCCCGTACCGCACGTACGGGGGCCGACCGGCGCCCTCGGCGCGTCCTCAGGGGCTCGGCGCGGTCAGGTACCGCTGCACGGTCGGCCCGAGCCACGCCATGACCTCCTCGCGCGCCAGCGCCACGACCGGCGGCAGCCGCACCACGTAACGGGTCAGCGCGAGCCCCATCAGCTGGGCGGCGCACAGCCCCGCCCGGGTCACCACCTGCTCGGGATCCGGGCACACCCGCGCCGCCACCGGCACCACCTGCTCCCGGAAGATGTCCTGCAGGCGCTCCGTCCCCGCCCTGTTGGTGACGGCGACCCGCAGCATCGCGGTGAGCTCCTCGTTCGCCTCCCAGATGTCCAGGAAGTGGCTCACCAGCGCCCGCCCGGCCTCGGCGGGCGGCACCGCGGACACGTCGGCCATCCGCAGGTCGAGCGTGACGGCGGCCGCGAAGAGGCCGTCCTTGCTGCCGAAGTAGCGCATGACCATCGAGGGGTCGATGCGAGCGTCCTTGGCGATGGCGCGGATGGTGGCGCGCTCGTAGCCGTCGGCGGCGAAGCGTTCGCGGGCGGCGGCCAGGATGGCGGAGCGGCTGGCGTCGGAGCGGCGCGCCGCCGGGCCGCCTGCCGGGCTGTTCGCGGGGCCGTTCGCCGGGCCGTTCGCCGGGCCTGTGTTTCCACTGGGAGTGCCGGTCATGTCAACGAGCGTAGGCCAACACGTGTGGGCCAACAAGTGTTGACCGCGGAATGGGTCCGCCCTAGGCTTGTCAACAAGCGTTGGCCAACAGGTGTTGGTCATCGGATGTTGGCAAACGAGCGCAGACATCCAGGAGGCCCTTATGAACGGCACACCCGGCACGCAGGGCACACCCGGTACCCCGGAAGCCGTCGGCGGGACCGTCGGCCGAACCGCCCGCGTGATCGTCGTCGGCTCAGGCCCCACCGGCCTCCTGCTGGCCGGTGACCTCGCCGCCTCCGGCATCCCGGTCACCCTCCTCGAAAAGCGCCCCCGCAAGATCAGCAACCTCTCGCGCGCCTTCGCCCTGCACGCCCGCGCCCTGGAACAGCTGGACTCCCGGGGCCTGGCCGACGAACTCGAAGCCGTCGGCAGGCCGCTCGCCCGCCTCGGCCTCTTCGGCGGGCTCACCCTCGACCTGGACGACCTGCCCTCCCGCTTCCGGCACGTCCTCGTCCTCCCGCAGTACGAGGTCGAGAAGGTGCTGGAGCGCCGGGCGGCAGAGGCGGGCGTCGAGTTCCGCAACGAGTGCGAGGTGACCGGCCTGACCCAGGACGCGGCCGGGGTCACCGTGCACGTCAAGGACGGCGAGAGCCTGCGGGCCGCGTACGTGGTCGGCGCCGACGGCATGCACAGCGCGGTGCGGGAGGCGGTCGGGCTGCCGTTCCCGGGCAGGTCGGCGATCCGGTCCGTGGTCCTCGCCGACGTACTGCTCGCCGAGCCGCCCGCGACGCTGCTGACGGCCGCCGCGGTCGGCGACGCGTTCGCGTTCCTGGCGCCCTTCGGCGACGGCTACTACCGCGTCATCTGCTGGCACCGCGGCCGTGACGTCCCCGACCACGAGCCGGTCGGCCTCGACGAGGTCAGGGAGATCACCCGCCTGGCGCTGGGCAAGGACTACGGGATGCACGACGCCCGCTGGCTGTCCCGCTTCCACAGCGACGAGCGCCAGGTGCCCAGCTACCGGGTCGGCCGGGTCTTCCTGGCCGGCGACGCGGCGCACGTGCACACCCCGGCCGGCGGCCAGGGGATGAACACCGGGCTGCAGGACGCGGCCAACCTGAGCTGGAAGCTCGCCGCCGTGCTGCACGGCCACGCGGATCCCGGCCTGCTCGACACCTACCAGAGCGAACGCCACCCGGTCGGCAGGACCGTACTGCGCAGCAGCGGCGCCCTGATCCGCCTCGCGATGGCCAGGGGCCCCATGCTGTCGGTGCGCTCCGGACTCATCCGCGCGTTCGGCCTGCTGGGCCCGGTCCGCCGCCGCATCCTGGGCCAGATCACCGGCATCGGCTACCGCTACCCCGCCCCGCACGGCGCCCACCCGCTCACCGGCACCCGCGCCCCCGACCTCGCACTGGCCGACGGCGGCCGCCTGTACGAGGCCCTGCGCGGCGGCCGGTTCGTCCTGGTCACCCCAGCCCCAGCCCCAGCCCCCGCCCTCACCTCCGCCTCCGCCCCAGCCCCGGCACCGGTCCCGGCCTCCGATCCCTACGGCACGGACCCGCGGTACGGCGACCGGCTGGCCGTCGCGCACTGGCGCAGCGGGCGCCGTACGGCCGTTCTGGTGCGCCCCGACGGATACGTGGCCTGGGCGGGCGAGGACGCCTAGGCGCCGGACGTCGAGAAGGCGCTGGCCATCCACGTCGGCTGACCACCGGCTGACCACCGGGTGCCCGCCGGTTGACCACCGGCTGCCCGCCGGGCGGCCGGTTCACGCGAGGGTGAAGTCGGCGGCCTTGGTGTCGAGGGTGGTGTGCCCGTCCTTCGCCGTGGCGAGCACGGCGATGTGCCAGGTGCCGTGCGGGGACGAGGCGACATCGGCGGCGGACACCGCGTTCCCGTACACGCACCGGACGGTGCGACCCCCGGCAGGCGTGCAGGTCGCCGACTCCACCGAGGCCATGTCCTTGGCGGTCAGCGGCTTGTCGGCGAACTCGGACTTCTCCGGCCAGGCCAGTACCTTCAGGTTCTTCACACCGGAGGGCGCGGTCACCTCGGTGGTGAAGGAGAGCGAGCCCTTGTGACCGGCCGTGGGCGCGGTGTAGTGGACGGCGCTGTGCGCCAGGGCGGGCGCCGGGTCCTGGTCGCCGGCGTAGGCGAGGGCGAAGGCCCCGGCACCTCCGAGCACGACGACACCGGCGACCACGGACAGGGCGATACGACGGGACATGGCGAGTTCTCCGTGACTGGTTCGGACCGGCTCAGACCGTCTGAGCCGAATGGCCCGGCGCTCTCTGCCGCGCCGTTGCGTCGATCCTCGCAACGTGCGGGCGCCCCCGGCGTGAGCACGGATACTCAACTCGTCCTGGGTGATGGGTACTTCGCGCATAGGGCGGGGCGCCCGGTGGAGATGCCACCGGACGCCCCGACAAGGTGCCGCCTACTGGGCGGCCGCGTCCGCCGCCTGCGCCTTCAGGGCGCGCTCGACGCCCGCGCGGGACTCCGACACGAGCCGGGCCAGCGCCGCGTTCGGCTGGGCCGCGGCCAGCCAGGTGTCCGTCTTGGCCAGGGTCTCCCGGGAGACCTGGAGGGACGGGTAGAGGCCGACCGCGATCTGCTGGGCGATCTCGTGCGAGCGGGAGTCCCACACCGACTTCAGGATCTCGAAGTACTTGTCGGTGTAGGGCGCCAGCAGCTCACGCTGGTCGGTCTGGACGAAGCCGCCGATCACCGCCTCCTGCACGGCGTTCGGCAGCTTGTCGGAGTCGATGACCGACGCCCAGGCCTCCGCCTTCGCCTCCTGCGTCGGGCGGGCGGCGCGGGCGGTGGCCGCGTGCCGCTCACCGGCGGCGGTCCGGTCCCGCTCGTACTCGCCCGCGATCTCCGCCTCGTCGAAGCGGCCGACCGCCGCCAGCCGCTCCACGAACGCCCAGCGCAGCTCGGTGTCGACGGCCAGGCCCTCGATGGTGTGGGTGCCCTCCAGCAGGCTGTCCAGGAGGTCCAGCTGCTCCGGGGTACGGGCGGTGGCCGCGAAGGCACGGGCCCAGGCCAGCTGGTGGTCACTGCCCGGCGCGGCGGACCGCAGGTGGGCCAGCGTGGCGTCGGTCCAGCGGGTGAGCAGGGCCTCGCGGGCGGCCGGGTCGGCGTACAGCTCGATGGCGAGCTTCACCTGGCGGTGCAGGGACTGCACGACACCGATGTCGGACTCCTTGCCGATGCCGGACATCACCAGCGACAGGTACTCGCGGGTGGGGAGTTCCGCGTCCCGGGTCATGTCCCAGGCCGACGCCCAGCACAGCGCGCGCGGCAGCGAGGACTCGAAGTCGCCGAGGTGCTCGGTGACGAAGTGCAGCGACTGCTCGTCCAGGCGGACCTTGGCGTACGACAGGTCGTCGTCGTTGAGCAGGAACACCGCCGGGCGGCGGCGGCCGGACAGCTGCGGTACGGCGGTCAGCGGGCCGTCCACGTCCAGCTCGATCCGGTCGGTGCGCACCAGCTTGCCGGTCGCCTCGTCGAGGTCGTACAGGCCGATCGCGATCCGGTGCGGACGCAGCGTCGGCTCGCCCTTCGCACCGGCCGGCAGCGCCGGGGCCTCCTGGCGGATGGCGAAGGAGGTGACGGCACCGTCGGCGTCCGTCTCCACCTCCGGGCGCAGGATGTTGATGCCGGCCGTCTGCAGCCACTTCTGCGACCAGGTGCTCAGGTCACGCCCGGAGGTCTCCTCCAGGGCGCCCAGCAGGTCGGACAGGCGCGTGTTGCCGAACGCGTGCCGCTTGAAATAGGCCTGCACGCCCTTGAAGAACTCGTCCATGCCGACATACGCGACCAGCTGCTTCAGGACACTCGCACCCTTGGCGTACGTGATGCCGTCGAAGTTGACGAGCACGTCGTCGAGATCTCGGATCTCGGCCATGATCGGGTGCGTGGAGGGCAGCTGGTCCTGCCGGTACGCCCAGGTCTTCATGGAGTTCGCGAACGTCGTCCACGAGTGCGGCCAGCGCGAGCCCGGGGCGTACGCCTGGCAGGCGATGGAGGTGTAGGTGGCGAACGACTCGTTCAGCCACAGGTCGTTCCACCACTCCATGGTGACCAGGTCGCCGAACCACATGTGGGCCAGCTCGTGCAGGATGGTCTCGGCGCGCGTCTCGTACGCCGCGTCGGTCACCTTGGACCGGAAGACGTACTGGTCGCGGATGGTCACCGCGCCCGCGTTCTCCATCGCGCCCGCGTTGAACTCCGGCACGAACAGCTGGTCGTACTTGGTGAACGGGTACGCGTAGTCGAACTTCTCCTGGAACCAGTCGAAGCCCTGCCGGGTCACCTCGAAGATCGCGTCCGAGTCCAGGAACTCGGCGAGCGACGGCCGGCAGTAGATGCCGAGCGGCACGCTCTGGCCGTCCTTCTCGTACACGCTGTGCACGGAGTGGTACGGGCCGACGATCAGCGCGGTGATGTACGACGAGATGCGCGGCGTCGGCTCGAAGACCCAGATGTCGTCCTTGGGCTCGGGCGTCGGCGAGTTCGAGATGACGGTCCAGCCGCTCGGCGCCTTCACCGTGAACTGGAACGTCGCCTTGAGGTCCGGCTGCTCGAAGCTGGCGAAGACCCGGCGGGCGTCCGGCACCTCGAACTGGGTGTAGAGGTAGGCCTGCTCGTCGACCGGGTCGACGAACCGGTGCAGACCTTCACCCGTGTTGGTGTACGCGCAGTCGGCCACGACCCGCAGGATGTTGCGGCCCTCCAGCAGCCCCGGCAGCGCGATCCGGGAGTCCGCGAAGACCTCGGCGGGGTCGAGGGCGTCACCGTTCAGGGTGACCTCGTGGACCGCGGGGGCCACCAGGTCGATGAAGGACGCGGCGCCGGATTCGGCGACGTCGAAGCGCACCGTGGTCACGGACCGGTAGGTACCGCCCTCCTGCGCGCCGGAGAGGTCGAGATCGATCTCGTACGAGTCAACGGTGAGCAGCTTCGCCCGCTGCTGCGCCTCTTCGCGAGTCAGGTTTGTGCCAGGCACGCGGTCATCTCCTCGTTATGTGTGGGTTGCGCCATCCTTCCACGGGACCGGGGAGGAGAGCGACGAGGGAAAACCCCAGAGATCGCGCGGGGCCGCTGCCGTCAGGCCGCCGTCGTGCCGCCGTCGACCGGCATCGCCGCGCCGGTGACGAAGGAGGCACGGTCGCTGCACAGCCAGAGCGCGGCCTCGGCGACCTCGGCGGGTCCCGCCATGCGCTTCTGCAGCGTCTCGTCCTCGAACCGCTCCCGCAGCTCCGGCATGGTCTGCACGGCCCGGTCCATCATCTCGGTGCGGGTACTGCCCACCACCAGCGCGTTGACACGGATGCCGCGCTGCGCGTACTCGGCCGCGGCCGCCCGGGTGAGCCCGAGGACCGCGTGCTTGGCGGCCACGTACGCCGCCGACGCCCCGGTGGCCCGCTGCCCCGCGACACTCGACGTGTTGACGATCGTGCCGCCGCCGGCCCCCAGCATCTCGGGGATCTGGAAGCGCAGGCAGTTCCACACCCCGCGCACGTTGACGTCCATGGTCTGCTCGTAGACGTCCTGGCCGGTCTCGTGCAGCTCGGTGCCGGCGGTGCCGAACCCGGCGTTGTTGAAGGCGCAGTCCAGGCGCCCGAAGGCGTCGACGGCCGAACGGACGACCCGCTCGACGTCCGCGGCCGAGGCCACGTCCGCCGGCACGGCCAGCGCCCGGCCGCCGCCGGCCGAGATCTCCTCGGCCAGCGTCCGCAGCCGCTCCGCCCGCCGCGCCGTCACCACGACAGCCGCCCCCTCCCGCGCGAACAACCGCGCGGCAGCCGCCCCGATCCCGCTGGACGCCCCGGTGATCATGGCGACCCTGCCGTCGAGAACACGTGAGCCGGCGCAGTCAGGTCGGGTGTCGCTCATATGTGAAGGCTCCCCTTTGTGGCGGACTTGAGCATCAGCGCCCCTGAAGGGGCGCTGGGGGTACCCCCGGCCGAAGGCTGGGGGAGGAACTGCGCGACCGGCCAGGACGGCGCCGCACCCGCCCGACGGCAGAACACGGCACCCCCTGAGGCGCCCGTCCCTTACGCGGACAGCTCCTCGGCCACCAGCTCCGCGATCTGCACCGCGTTCAGCGCAGCCCCCTTGCGCAGGTTGTCGTTGGACACGAACAGCGCGAGCCCGTTCTCCACGGTCTCGTCCCGCCGGATCCGGCCGACGTACGACGGGTCCCGCCCGGCCGCCTGCAGCGGGGTCGGGATGTCGGACAGCTCGACACCCGGGGCGTCCGCGAGCAGCTCGGTCGCCCGCTCCGGGGAGATCGGCCGGGCGAAGCGGGCGTTGAGCTGGAGGGAGTGCCCGGAGAACACCGGGACGCGCACACAGGTGCCGGAGACCTTCAGCTCGGGGAGCTCCAGGATCTTGCGGGACTCGTTGCGCAGCTTCTGCTCCTCGTCGGTCTCGTTCAGACCGTCGTCGACGAGGTTGCCGGCGAACGGCAGCACGTTGAAGGCGATGGGCCGCTTGTAGACCTGCGGCTCGGGGAAGTCGACCGCCGTGCCGTCGTGGGTGAGCTTCTCCGCGTCCGCGGCGACCTTCTGCACCTGCCCGTGCAGCTCCGCGACGCCCGCGAGACCGGAGCCGGACACCGCCTGGTAGGTGGTGGCGACCAGCGCTTCGAGGCCCGCCTCCGCGTCCAGCACCTTCAGGACCGGCATCGCGGCCATGGTCGTGCAGTTCGGGTTGGCGATGATGCCCTTGGGGCGGTCGGCGATCGCGTGCGGGTTCACCTCGGAGACGACCAGCGGGACCTCGGGGTCCCTGCGCCAGGCGGAGGAGTTGTCGATCACGACGGCACCCTGGGCGGCGACCTTCTCCGCGAGCGCCTTCGAGGTGGCCCCGCCCGCCGAGAACAGCACGATGTCCAGGCCCGAGTAGTCGGCGGTCGCCGCGTCCTCCACCGTCACACCGTCGAGCACGGACCCGGCCGAACGGGCCGAGGCGAACAGGCGCAGCTGCGTGACGGGGAAGTTCCGCTCCACGAGGATCCTGCGCATGACCGTGCCGACCTGACCGGTGGCTCCGACGATTCCGACCCTCACAGCGACTCCCTCTGCATACGTTGACGTGTGTCTACGGCCTTTCCATCATGCGGCCGACCAGGGCCAGCCTGTCCAATTCTTTGCACGCCATGCCCGCCGACCGGACCACCCGGCCCGCGGAACTCCCGCTCGCACCCCCGCTGAGCTGCAGAAGTTACCTCCGCCCAGCCGTAGTACCGCAAGCTGTGCTGCGCCGCGCGCCGGTGTGACGTACGCCTCGGAGGCGCCCCGGGAACCCGCGCGGAAGATTTCCGGGAACCGGGGCGAACGTTTCCGGGGGCTGCGGCGTCGTAGGAGAAACGCGGTGAGGGGGTGGGTTGTGCTGCGCAGAAAGGCCCGCCGCGACCGGGGGGACCAGCACGGTGATCCCCTGGACGCGGACCAGGAGCGCCGGGTGCGGGCGGTGCTCGCGCTGGGCGGCGTACCGCAGGCGGACCTGCCGGACGGGGTACAGCAGGTACGTCTGCGGTTGCTGGAGCGGGCCGCGAGCGGCCAGGAGGCGCCGCGGGACGTGTCGGCGTGGGCGGCGGTCGTCGCCTCCCGGCTCGCCATGGACTGGCACCGCGCCAAGCGCCGCCAGGAACGCCTCGGCGAACGCCTGGCCTCCCTCCGCCAGCCCGACCACGCCGTGGGCGAGGACAGCAGGCTGCTCTCCGTCGCCGTCGCCCGCGGTCTGGACGAGCTGCCGGACGCCCAGCGCCAGATCCTCGTCCTGCGCTTCTACGCCGACCTGCCGGTACGCGACATAGCCGGGGAGCTCGGCATCCCCGAGGGCACGGTCAAGAGCCGGCTGCACACGGCGGTACGGGCCCTGCGCGCCCGCCTGCACGAGGACGAGGTGGTGTGACCATGCCCGCCGACCACATGCCCGACGGACACGACGGGCGCATGCCCGCCGGACACGGCGGCGATCCCGGCGATCCCGGCGAGCCGGGCGGCACCGACGCCCTGTTCGCCGTTCTCGCGGACGAGCCGCTCACCGCCGAGCAGCGCGCCGACCCCGCCTTCATGGCCGAGCACCGGGCGGCGGGCGCCGATGTGGCGCTGCTGCGCGAGCACCTCGGGATCATCGGGGACACCCTGGCCGCGCCACCCCCGCGGCCGGAGCCCCGCCCCCGCCCGGTCGGCCGCCGCCCCCGGCAGCACCGGAGCCTGCGGGCCCTCGGTCTGGCCGGTGCCCTCGCGGCCGCGTTCGCGGGGGCCGTGTTCGGCATCGGATGGCTCGCGGCGAACGGCGGTGCCGGCTCCCTGTCGAGCGGCGCCAGTTCCGACAAGGCCGCCAGCGCGGCCGGCCCGGCGGGCCAGGGCGGCAAGGAGCAGGCCGGCGGCCCCGGCTACCTGGCCTGTGCCCGGCTGGTCGTCGAGGGCACGGTCACCGGGGTGCGGCAGCTCGCGGACTCCGGCGAGGAACGCGTCACCCTGCGCGTGACCCGCGCCTACAAACCGGCGCAGACCGCCGACGAGGTGGAGTTCCTCCTCGACTCCGGCACCGACGCCCGGATCCGCACCGGCGTCCGCCTCCTGGTCGGCATCACGGCCGGGCAGCAGGTGCCCGACCGGTACGCGGTGGGGGAGCAGCAGATCGCGGCGGAGCGGTCCTGGATCGTCCGCGACCTGCCCGCGTCGCGGACCATGACGTGCCCGGACAGCTGAAAGGGCGGGCGCCCCGCAGGACGCCCGCCCCCTCCGGCACCGGACCCGCCTACTGCGTGACCTTCTCGATCTGCACGCTGCCGGTGCCCGCGACCGTGCCGCGTGCGTTGACCAGCTGCACCCGGCCGAAGAACTCACGTCCCTCGGGGGCCGCCGCGGCCGCCGTGACCTGGCCGGTCACCGTGGCCGAGCCGCCCGTGCCGAGCTTGACCGGCGTCGACCCGTCGACCATGACGGAGCCGAGGGCGGCGGAGAAGAACACGTCCCGGTAGTCGTAGGCGGTGGAGCCGGCCGGGACCGAGTAGCCCACGACCTCGATCGTGTAGGTCCCGGCGGGCGGCGAGGCGATCGAGACCGCCTCCTCCGCGTCGCCGTCGGCGGACTGCGCGACCTGCTTGCCGGACGCGTCGTACACCGTCAGGTCCAGGTCGGCCGAGGCGTCCGACACGTTGCCGATCGCCACGTCAAGGGAGTTCGCGCCCGCCGGCACGGTCACCGTAGTGGTCTGGGTCTCGCCCTCCTTGATGGCCGGGCGGGCCGTCTTCGAGGAGCCGAGCGGGCCGCCGACCAGCGTGCCGTCGAGGGCGGCGAACGCGTTGGTCACCTTCCAGGAGGCGGTGACCGGGGTGCCGACCTTGGCCTCGGGCACGGTCACGGTCGCCGGGTCGAAGGCCGCGCCGAGCACGGTGACGCCCAGCTGGTACGGGTTGTCGAGCAGCGGCGAGGTGCGGCGCGCCTCGACCTCGATCTCCCAGACCCCGGCCTGCGGGTCGGCGTAGGAACGGACGTCGGGCTTGCAGCCGTTGCCGTTCAGATAGTTGTTGTAGCAGTACGGGGTACCGGTGTTGTCGACCGCGACGCCGTACGGGTGGATGGAGATGAACCGCGTCTGGCTCTTGTCGGCGAGCCCGCTCATCGCGACCTCGAGGGAGGTGGCGCCCTCGGGCACGGTCACGAAGTACGACGTGGAGCTGTTGCGCTGCACCGAACCCGACGCCGAGTAGGTGTAGCGGACCGGGTCCGACACCACGACCGTCGTCAGGATCTGCTTGTCGACGCCCTCGGTCCGCGGGTCGTCGACCTCCAGGATCGCGGACTTGATGCCCGAACTCTTCGGCTTCGCCTGCACCTTGACCGTCACCGGCTGGTTCAGCGGCAGCGTCACCTCGTCGGAGCCGAGGATCTTGAAGGTGTGCCCGGCGTTGTTCGCCAGGTGCAGCTCGTGCCGGATCGCCTTGTCCGCGCCGGAGGTACGGGTGATCGTGACGTCGTACGTCTTCTTCTGCCCGGCCTTCAGGCCGCCTTCACGGTCGTAGAGGCCGGTGCCGAAGCCCGGGGTCTTCAGCGCGTAGTCGATCGCGGTGTCGACGGGCGCCTTGACCGTGTAGTCGTGCGCGGTGGCGTGGTCGCGTATGGACTCCCACGCGTCGACGATGTCGATGCGGCCCGCGCCCTCCTCGTACGCCTGCACGTCCTTGATGTGGTGGGCGGTGGAGGTGAGGGCCGTGCGCAGGTCGGCGGGGGAGAGGGCGATGCCCTTCTCCTTGGCGGCGCTCAGCAGCAGCGCGCTCGCGCCCGCCGCCTGCGGGGACGCCATCGAGGTGCCCTGGAGCATCGAGTAGCCGGCCGGGAGGGAGTAGCCCGCCTCGGCGACCGGGGAGCCCTTGAGCCAGGTCTGGGTGGAGTTGATCGCGGCGCCCGGCGCGACCAGCGTCGGCGTGAAGCCGCCGTCCTCGCGCGGGCCGCGCGAGGAGAAGGGCAGCAGCTGGTACTTGGTCGTCACCTGCGAGCCGTAGTCGGCGGCCCAGGTCTCCTTGGAGATGGCCGCACCGACCGAGATGACCTTGTCGGCCAGGCCGGGGTCGCCGATCGTGTTGGCGCCGGGGCCCTCGTTGCCCGCGGAGATGACCAGCTGCACGCCGTAGGTGTCGATGAGCCGCGTGTACAGCTCGGCGCGGGCGTTGTTGCCGTCGTTCAGCGCGGGGAGGCCGCCGATCGACATGTTGACGATGTCGACGCCCCGGTTGGCGACCAGGTCGATCATGCCCTCGGTGAGGGCCACGTTGGTGCAGCCGCCGGTCCAGGTGCAGGCGCGCGAGGAGACGATCTTCGCGCCGGGGGCCGCGCCGTTCATCTTGCCGCCGAACAGGCCGTTGGCGGCGGTGATGCCGGCGACGTGGGTGCCGTGCTCGGACTCGATGACGCCGATGTTGACGAAGTCGGCCTTCTTGCCGACCCAGTCCCCGCCCTTCGGGTCCATGGGGACGTCCTTGCGGATCTGCACGACGAACGGCTGCCGCTCGACGACGTCGGTCGCCGGGTTGTCGGTGCCGAAGTAGCCGACCTGGTAGCCGTCCTTGTACGGCTTCATCGGCGTGTCGTCGGAGAAGTCGGCGTTGTCGTTCAGGTCGACGGTGACCGTGCCGGCCGCCGGGTCGTAGAGCACGCCCCAGCTGTCGGTGGTGTCGCCGTCGCGGTTGGCGTCACCGGCCGCGTCGCCGCCCGTGGTGTACGACTCCCTGAAGGTGCTGATCTCGTACGACCCGGCGGGCGCCGTCCAGGTCCTGCCCCCGTAGCCGAAGTTCGGCCCGGACACGGCCGTGACCATCGGCCGCCAGGTCTGGTCGCCGTCCACGAGCGGGTCGGTCGACGTCACCCAGTCGACGATCTTCCGCTCGCCGGTGGTGGTCCTCTGCAGCGCCGGGTGGCCGAGGTCCACGCCGGAGTCCAGGACGCCGATGGTGATGCCCCGGCCGTCCGCCTTCGGGTGCTCCTTGACGAAGTCGACGGCGCCCGTCTCGAAGGAGGGGTTGTAGGGGTTCTCGGCGGGGGTGTTCTTGTCCGGCCCCGCGTAAGTGCCCTTGGCCGTCCTGGCCGCCTCGGCGCTCTTGGCGCCGGTCCCGCTCACCGTCGGGTCGTCGAGCCGGATCTCCTGGCGCAGGTCGATCCCGTGCACCGAGGACAGCTTCGCGGCGGCGGCGATCGCCGCGTCCGCCCGACCGGTGGGGACGGTCGCCCGGACGTAACCGAGCCTGTCGTACGTACGGCCCACCGAGCCGCCCTTGACCGCGTCCAGCTCCTCGGCGACCTGCTCGGTCTGCCCCGGCGCGGTCGCGACCATCATCGTGACGTTCTTGGTGCCCGTGGCCTTGGCCTCGGCGAGCAGTTCGGCGTCGTCCGAACCGAGCTTGTCGTGGGCCGACTTGACACCGGGGTCGGCGGTGGCGGCGGACGCGGCGGGGGCCGTGGCCGCGGCGGCGGCCAGGGGGACCGGTCCGGCGGCGGAGAGCGCGGCCACGACACCGACGGCGAGGGCTGTTCGGCCCAGGCGTCTGTGGCCCGGTATCGGGTCGTGCTGGGGGCTGAGGGTCATCTGCATCCCTTGTAGGTAAAGGAACGAGCATGGAGTGGCCGGAACTTGGTCAAGTACCGGCGCGTAGGCGCACAGCTTCACCCAAGGGAACGGTCTTTTGGGAACGTTGACCGAATCGATATGAACGTATGGGGAAAACCCCCTGTCTGTGCCCTTGCTGTGCGAGGAAATCCCGTTGGCCGGGGGCCGCCGCACGCCCTACCGTGCCGACGTGCGCGAGAAGCTCAGGGTGGCGGCCTACGCCGTGTGTGTCCGTGACGACCGGATCCTGCTCGCCCGGTCACCGGCCGGCGACGGCACGTCCGAGTGGGTCCTGCCCGGCGGCGGCATGGAGCACGGCGAGGACCCCTACGACACCGTCCGCCGTGAACTCATGGAGGAGACCGGCTACCGCATCGAGGTGACCGGCCTGCTCGGCATCGACTCGAACCGTGTCCGTTTCCCCCGCGCGGGTCTGCGGCGCCCCGCCACCGACCACCACGGCGTGCGGATCGTCTACACCGGCGAGATCGTCGGCGGCGAGCTCAGGAACGAGGTCGGCGGCTCGACCGACATGGCCGCCTGGCAGGACCTCGACGCCGTACCGTCCCTCAGGCGCGTCCCGCTGATCGACGTCGCCCTGCGGCTGTGGCGGGAGCGCCCGGCCGCCGGACGGTTTGCAGAAGAGCAGTCGTAAGCGCCGGAGACCCTCCCCTACCCCGGCAGATGAACGCGGAGTAGCCGGGCCCCGGCCGCCCGCAATCCGCTCCATGACCGGTCCCCACCTCCGCTGATCCACGTACGGTGATCGGCGCTGCACGTTGCCGCCGCGTTCACGCGCAGGTCACCCCCGGTGCCAACGATCCACAGTGAGCGGGAAGTTCGCGGAAGCGATCGCCCGTGACCACTGCCGACGCGTTCGTACTCGGGGAGATCGCGCCATGTCGCGCATACGCTCTGTCGCCACCTCCGCGGCCCAGAAGGGCCGCGAGGCACTGGAGATCAACCGCCGTACCGTGCTCGCCGCCGCCGGAGCCGTCTCGCTCTCCGCGGGCGTCGGCTACGCGCTGCGTCCCACCGACAGCGAGGCCGCACCCGCCGCGGCCGAGGAGCAGCCGGTCGCCGAGGGCCGCAGGGCCGCGGCGGCCGCCCTCGCCCCGTACACCAAGGGCACCACCCTCGCCTCGGTCGCCGCGCCTCGCAACAGCTCCGGGTACCGGCGGCTCGGCGACGGCGCCGGCTGGGCGCGCGTGCTGCGCTCCGACCTGGCCGCCGCCAAGTCCGGCCGGGAGAACCGCCGTACCGCCCTCGCCGCGTTCGTGCAGTTCACCGACCTGCACCTGATGGACGTCCAGCACCCGCTGCGCCTGGAGTACGTGCGCGTCCACGACCGGCACGCCTGGCGCCCGCACGAGGCGCTCACCGTGCCCGGCGCGGTCTCGCTCGTCGAGCGGGTCAACGCGCTGCGCGGCGCCCCGGTCACCGGCTCGCCGCTGCACTTCGTGATGACGACCGGCGACAACACCGACAACAACGCCCACTCCGAACTGGAGTGGTTCATGAAGGTGATGAGCGGCGGCCGGATCACCCCCAACACCGGTGACCCCAAGCACTACGAGGGCGTCCAGAACAGCGGGATGAAGCTGTACTGGCAGGCCTCCTCGACCGTCCGCGACCAGGACAAGACGCTCGGCTTCCCGCACCTCGCGGGCTACCTGGCCGCCGCGATCCGCGAGGTGAAGAGCCCCGGCCTCAACCTGCCCTGGTACTCCACGGTCGGCAACCACGACGCCCTGCCGCTCGGCTGCTTCGGCTCGCACGCCGACCCCTACCTGGCCGCGGCCGCGGTCGCCGGCAAGAAGCTGATGTCGGTCAGCGACGCCGAGGCCAAGAAGCTCCAGGACAGCATCCGCAACGCGCAGGACCCCAAGGGCAGCGGCTACCGCGACTTCCTCAAGGCGCACGCCCGGTCGATGCGCTCGGTGACCGCGGACGACAAGCGCGCCCCCTACACCCCCGCGGACTACCTCAAGGCCCACCTGGACCCGGCCTACCAGGGCCTCGGCCCGGTCGGCCACGGCTACTCCAGCGCCAACCTGGCCGCGGGCACCCAGTACTACGCCTTCCGCATCTCCGACGACGTCATCGGCATCAGCCTGGACACGACGGACGCGGGCGGCCACTACGACGGATCGATCGGCACGGTCCAGCTGGCCTGGCTGGAGAAGACCCTGAAGGAGAACAAGGACTCCTACGCGGTCGTCTTCAGCCACCACACCGGCAAGTCGATGACCAACACCCGTCCGGACCCGGCCCACCCGAGCGACCGCCGCCACACCGGCGCCGAGCTGGTCACCCTGCTCAACCGCCACGCCAACGTGCTGGCCTGGGTGAACGGCCACATCCACCGCAACCTCATCACCGCGCACAAGGCCTCCAACGGCAACTCCTTCTGGGAGATCACCACCGCCTCGCACGTCGACTACCCGCACCTCGCGAGGATCGTCGAGCTGGTGGACAACAAGGACGGCACGATCTCGCTCTTCACCACGCTGATCGAGTCCGCCGCCCCGCACCGCACCGACTTCTCCGACCTCTCCCAGACCGGCCTCGCCGCCCTCTACCGCGAACTGGCCTTCAACGCCCCCGGCGCCAGCAAGGCCCTCGCCGGCGACCCGGCGGACCGGAACACGGAGCTGGTCCTGAAGAAGGGCTGAGAATCGCTCAACCGGACCGGGCCGGGCAACCTCGCCGATCAGCACGGTGTCCCTCCCTCCGACCGAGTACGACCACTCGACCGGGGGAGAGACATGTCCGTACGCACGACGCTGGTCGCGGCCACCGCACTGGCCCTGTCGGCAGCGCTCGCGGGACCGGCACTGGCGGCACCGGCCGGGCCGGCGCCCACGGCGGCCGCGGCCGGCCACCAGGCCACCCGCAAGGCGATCGAGGCCGCGGTCCGGGACGGCGTCCCGGGGGCGACGGCCACCGTCCGGGACGGCCACGGCACCTGGTCGGCGACGGCCGGGGCGGGCGACATCGCCACCGGCGCCCCGCGGTCCCCGTCCGACCGCTACCGGGTCGGCAGCATCACCAAGACCTTCGTGGCCACCGTCCTGCTGCAACTGGAGGCCGAGGGCCGGCTGTCCCTCGACGACACGGTGGACAGGTGGCTGCCGGACGTGGTGTCCGGCCACGGCAACGACGGCCGCCGCATCACCGTCCGTCAGCTCCTCAACCACACCAGCGGCATCTTCAACTACACGAGCGACGCCGACTTCGGCCGCACCTACTTCCTGAAGGACGGCTTCTTCCGGCACCGCTACGACACGCTGACCCCCGCCGGGCTGGTGGCGATCGCGGTGCAGCACCCGCCGGCCTTCGCGCCGGGCACCGGCTGGGCCTACTCCAACACCAACTACGTGCTCGCCGGCATGGTGATCAAGGCGGTGACCGGCCGCTCGTACGCCCAGGAGATCACCGACCGGGTGATCAGGCCCCTCCACCTGACCGGCACCTCCCTCCCCGGCACCCGCACCACCCTGCCGCGCCCGAGCAGCCGCGCCTACTCGAAGCTCGCCGAGACCACGACGGGCCCCACCTACGACGTCACCGCCCTCAACCCCTCCATGGCCTCCTCGGCCGGCGAGATGATCTCCACCTCCGCCGACCTGACCCGCTTCTACGAGGCCCTCCTGCGCGGCAGGCTGCTCCCCGCGCACCAGCTGAAGGAGATGAAGACCACCACGCCCGTCCCCGGCGACCCCAACAGCGCGTACGGCCTCGGCCTGATCGAGGTCACCCTCCCCTGCGGTGTCCGCGTCTGGGGCCACGACGGCGGCATCCACGGCTCCTCCTCCACCGCGGCCACCACCCCCGACGGCCGCCACGCCCTGGCCCTCAACTTCAACGCCGACTGGACGGGCGACAAGGACGCGGTGGCCGAGGCGGAGTTCTGCGGGAGCTGAGCCGCGGCGACGCGAGCCGGAAGAAATTCTCGGCGGCGATGTCGAGAACCCGCAGCCGGCTCCGTCCCAGGGGTGAAGGCGGCCACAATGGGTCGCACCGGCACCGAGGAGAACCACCATGGCCAAGTACCTGCTGCTGAAGCACTACCGCGGCGCCCCGGCCGCAGTCAACGACGTGCCCATGGACCGGTGGACGCCCGAGGAGATCTCGGCCCACATCCGGTACATGAACGACTTCGCGGCCAGGCTGGAGAAGTCCGGCGAGTTCGTCGACGGCCAGGCCCTGGCCCCCGACGGGCTGTGGGTCCGCTACGACGGCGAGGGGCGCCCGCCGGTCACCGACGGCCCGTTCGCCGAGACCAAGGACCTCATCGCCGGCTGGATGGTGATCGACGTCGACAGCCAGGAGCGCGCCGTGGAGCTGGCCGGTGAGCTGTCCGCGGCCCCGGGGGCGGGCGGCAGGCCGATCCACGAGTGGCTGGAGGTGCGTCCCTTCCTGACCGCGCCGCCCACCATCGCGGAGTCCTGCCACTGATGGACGAGGTCCTGCTCAGGAGCCTCACCCCGGGCGTGCTCACCGTCCTCGTCCGCCGCGGAGCCGACTTCGCGGCGGCCGAGGACGCCGTGCAGGACGCCCTGGTCGAGGCGTTCCGGGTCTGGCCGGCGGATCCGCCGCGCGACCCGAAGGGGTGGCTGGTCACCGTGGCCTGGCGGCGGTTCCTCGACGCGGCCCGCGCGGACACCGCCCGCCGCCGGCGCGAGGACCGCGTGGACGACGAGCCGCCGCCGGGACCCGTCCCCGCCGCCGACGACACCCTCCACCTCTACTTCCTCTGCGCCCACCCCTCCCTCAGTCCCTCCGCCGCGGTCGCCCTCACCCTGCGCGCCGTCGGCGGCCTCACCACCCGGCAGATCGCCCGGGCGTACCTGGTGCCCGAGGCGACCATGGCGCAGCGGATCAGCCGCGCCAAGCGCACGGTCTCCGGCGTCCGCCTCGACCGGCCCGGCGACGTCGCCACCGTGCTGCGCGTCCTCTACCTGGTCTTCAACGAGGGCTACTCCGGCGACGTGGACCTGGCCGCCGAGGCCGTCCGGCTCACCCGGCAGCTCGCGGCCCGGATCGACCACCCCGAGGCGGCCGGACTGCTCGCCCTCATGCTGCTCCACCACGCCCGCCGCACCGCCCGCACCGCGCCCGACGGCAGCCTGGTGCCCCTTGAGGAACAGGACCGGAGCCGCTGGGACACCCGCCTGATCGCCGAGGGCGTCGGGATCCTCCAGGGCGCCCTCGCCCGCGACCGCCTCGGCGAGTACCAGGCCCAGGCCGCCATCGCCGCCCTGCACGCGGACGCGCCCACCGCCGGGGAGACCGACTGGGTGCAGATCGTCGAGTGGTACGACGAACTCGTGCGCCTCACCGACAGTCCCGTCGTCCGGCTCAACCGCGCGGTCGCCGTCGGCGAGGCCGACGGTCCCCGGGCCGGCCTCGCCGCCCTCGCCGAGCTGGACCCGGGCCTGCCCCGGCACCCCGCGGTCGCCGCCCACCTGCACGAACGCGACGGCGACCCGGTGACCGCCGCACGCCTGTACGCCGAGGCCGCCCGCAAGGCCACGAACCTCGCCGAACGCGACCACCTGACCCGCCGGGCCGCCCGCCTCAACGCGCACCGCGGCCCGTGACATCGTCGCGCGTCCGGGTGCCTGGCTTGCCGATTTTTTGCCGTCGGCGGCAGTCGTCCGGAGGGCGCGGGGGAGCCGAATGCCCTTGTAAAAGTGCAGGTCAGAAGGGTGGCGGCGCGAGAAGTGGAATGATGTTGGCGGCAGCGGGTCCGGCGCTGATCCTGTAAACGCAGCCGACTCCGACACGAGACACTCCGTTCATCCGAATGAAACGTCCGTACCGCCTCATATCGGCTAACCCGCGGATCCCGGGGATGGCTCGATCTGGTGCAAGGCAGGTGGTCGTGTGGACGCTCGGCTCGGACTTCGTGTGCTCTCGGTCTATGAGGGCTTTTTCTCCGGGGGAGCCCGGATCGTGCACAGTGATGTGCTGCTGGGCCTGGTAGAGGGCGGACAGCAGTGGCATCGGGTGCTGAGTCTGCACGGTGAGGTCCACCGAGAAGCCACCACACAACGCATGGAGGACGACGCGTGTTACCGGGCCCTTACGGCCGGCGGCATCGAGGTCACCTCCCTCGGCCGCACCGCCGGGCTCGTGGACGGCACCGTCGCGGCGTCGGTTTTCAGCGGCCCCGAACTGGCCGATACGGCACGGGCCATGGCCGGTGCGGACGTCATCCTGTCCCTGAAGGAGCAGCCGCTCGCGCTGCTCAACCAGGCCGGGCTGCCGCGCCGTCCCGTCGTCGTCTGCCTGCACCGCTCCGACCCGGAGAACCAGGGCCGGGCGCTGGACGAACTCAAGGCCGCCATCGCGGACGGCACGGTGGCCGCCTGCGTGTGCTGCGCCGAGTCCACCCGGGACGCGTACGAGGCCGCCGGGATCCCCGGCGAGCTGCTGCACGTGATCCCGAACGGCGTCGACCTGCTCCGCTTCCGGCCCGACGCGGCGCTGCGGCTCGCCTTCCGCGAGTCCCTCGGCATCCCCGCCACGGTTCCGGACGGCCCCGGCGCCCCCGGCGCTCCCGTCGTCGTGTTCGCCGCCCGGTACGCCGGGATGAAGAACGTGCCGCTCTTCCTGCGGGCGGCGCGGGCCTGGCTGGCCCGCGAGGGGGGCGGCCACGTCGTGATGTGCGGGGCCGGGATGACCGAGGACAACCCCGCCCTGTGGGCCGACATCGAGGTCGCCTTCGGCGCCGACCGGGCCGCCCTCGGCGACCGGCTGCACCTGCTCGGCGTACGGCACGACATGGAGACCGTCTACGCCGGCTCCGACGTCGTCGCCCTCACCTCCGCCTCCGGCGAGGCGGCGCCGCTCTGCCTCATCGAGGGCATGA
This sequence comes from Streptomyces sp. NPDC090499, assembly GCF_044769305.1. Lineage (NCBI taxonomy): Bacteria > Bacillati > Actinomycetota > Actinomycetes > Kitasatosporales > Streptomycetaceae > Streptomyces > Streptomyces sp. NPDC090499. Next base: position 1,439,321 of record NZ_JBIVXP010000001.1, on the reverse strand, counting down.
TGTGCGGTGCCGTCCCGGTCACGACGGACGTCGGCGACAGCGCGTCGATCGTCGAGGGGCACGGGTTCGTGACGCCCTTCGACCCCGACGCGATCGCCTTCGCGTGGTCGGCGGCGGTGGCCGACCGGGAGCTGTTCGCTCCCGCGCTGGCGGCGAGCCGCGAGCGGTTCAGCCGGACCCGGATGATCGCCGCCTACGCCGACCTGCTCGGGCACGTCGTCGGCGACGTCCGCGACGGGCTGCGCCCGGGGGTCGGCGGGCAGTAGCGACGCGCCGTCTCTCCCCCGTTCCCTCTCCCTCCCCCCCCGCGACGCGGGAAGAGGCCGTCGGTTCCCCTCCGAACCGGCGGCCTCTTTCGTCTGCTGCGCCGTCGTGGCCGGTCGCGCAGTTCCCCGCGCCCCTTCAGGACCCCTTCGGGGCCCTTCGGGGTGCTGTTCCGGGGGCGCTTTTCAGCGCGGCAGTACCACCACGTACGCGGCCGGGTCGCGGTCGCCGGCTGCCATCAGGGCCGTGCGGACCACCGCCGCCTGCTGTTCCATCGCGTCGCGGAGCTTTCGCGGGGTGAGGTAGACGACCGTGATGCCGAGCCGCTCCAGGTGCTCGCGCTTGCGGGCGTACTCGGACCACAGGGCGTCCTCGTCCTGGCGGGGTGCGCGGGTGTCGAGTTCGACGGCGACCCCCTGCTCCGGCCAGTAGGCGTCGACGCCGCCCAGGTGCGGGCCGCCCGGCAGCCTCAGGTCCACGTTCCAGACCGGGTCGGGGAGGCCGTACTCGTGGACCATCCGGTACAGACGGTCCTCGGCGATGGCCCGGCCCTCGGCGACCAGGGAGTCGACGGCGTCCACCACGTGGGGGCGGGAGAGCAGCTTCGCCTCGTTCAACGCCCGTACCACCGCCGCCGGTTCGCAGTGGCCGCCGCGCACCGCCTCGGTCAGCAGCCGGCGTACCGCCTCCGCGTCGGTCAGGTCCGCCACCGCGTCCGCGAGGGCACGGGGGACCGGGGCGACCGGGAGGCCCGTGACCTGCTCGGGGGTGGGCAGGGCCGGGGCGCGGAGCACGCGGACGTAGGAGGTGGAGCGCAGCCGGCGCAGCCGCGGGACCAGGACGTCCACGTGGTCCAGGGAGAGCAGCGGCGGGGTCGAGGAGAAGCCGTGCAGGGTCAGCGCCGCCAGGCCCGTGATCATCACGTCCGCGTGGACCGGGCGGTGCGGGGAGTCCGGGGCGGGCTGCGCCGGGACACCCGGGACCGGCTCGCGCGCCGTGAACAGGAGCGCGCCGTGCAGGCGTTCCTCGCTGGTCGGGGGGCCGGGGTGGAGCAGGACCACGCCCGGCAGCAGCTGCTGCCAGGGGCCGCCCGGCCGGCACTGCTCGGCGATCTCGGTGGCCGCGACGCCGTGCGAGCGGAGCTGGGCCGTCGTCAGGACCCGGCGGTGGACGTCGGACAGGTGGCGGAGGGGGCGGGGGGAGAGCGGGGTGTTGTGGGTCATGGCCTCGGGATTCCCGGGGCCGGCCGGGTCCTTAACCGGTGTTACGCACTCGTCGAAAAATGCGGACAAGGCGGTACTAAAGGACGGGTGTTCGGGTGCCGAGTAGGGAGCCAAAACCCCTGGTCCGGATGGGTGGGGACCAGGGGTTACGGCCATGATGGAATGAATTGCGTAACGGTCACCCGGCGGGCAACCTCTGGCCAAAGATCAGCCGGCGGCGGCCTCGGCGGCCCGCGCGTCGCACTCCTGTCCGCGCAACGTCCGTGCCAGGTCGTCCCGGGCCTCCAGGACCAGCCGCCGCAGCGCCGGAGCCGCGTCGGCGTGCGCCGTCAGCCACGCGTCCGTCGCCGCCAGGGTCTCCGGACGGTCCTGGAGGGAGGGGTACAGGCCCCGCACCACGTCCATGCCGATCTGGATCGAGCGGTCCGCCCAGATCCCGGCGATGACCTCGAAGTACTTCTCGGCGTACGGGGCCAGCAGCTCCCGCTGCGAGGCCTGGGCGAAGCCCGCGATCGTCGCCTCCACCAGCGCGTTGGACAGCGCCTGCGACTCCACGACCTGCGCCCACGCCTGCGCCTTCACCGCCGCCGACGGACGGGCGGCCAGGCAGCGCACCTGGTGGCGCTTGCCGGACGCCGTGTCGTCCCGGGCCAGTTCGGCCGCCAGGACCGACTCGTCGGCCAGGCCGTGCGCGGCGAGGGGTTCGAGGAACGCCCAGCGCAGCTCCTGGTCGACGTCCAGGCCGTCGATCGCCGCCGCCCCCGACAGGAGGTCCTGGAGCAGTCGGAGGCCGGGCTCGTCGGCCGCCGTCGACGCGAAGAAGCGGGCCCAGGCCAGCTGGTGCTCGCTGCCCGGCGCCGCCTGCCGCAGCTCCCGCAGGGCGCCCTCGGCGAGCAGCCGCCCGGCCGCCTCCCGGCCCTCGGGCGCCACGTAGTTCACCAGCGCCGACTCCGCCCACGCCTGGAGCATCTGCAGCACGCCGATGTCCGACTCGCGGCTCGCGAACCGCAGCACCAGGCCGACGAAGTCCCGGGCGGGCAGCAGCGCGTCCCGGGTCAGGTTCCACAGCGCCGACCAGCACAGCGCGCGGGCCAGCGGGTCGGTGAGCGAGCCGAGCCGGTCGCGCAGGGTCGCCAGCGAGGTCTCGTCGAAGCGGATCTTGCAGTAGGTGAGGTCGTCGTCGTTGACCAGGACCAGCTCCGGGGCGTCGGCGCCGGCCAGCTCGGTGATCACCGTACGGGGGCCGTCCACGTCCGCCTCGGCGCGCGCGTACCGGACCAGGTCGCCGCCCTCCAGCCGGTACAGGCCGATCGCGACCCGGTGCGGGCGCAGCTCGGGGTGCGACTCGGCCGCCTCCTGCAGCACGGTCAGCTCGGCCACCCTGCCGTCCCCGTCGAGCAGCACCTGCGGGGTCAGCGAGTTCACCCCCGCCGTCTGCAGCCACTTCCCGGCCCAGGCGCCCATGTCCCGGCCGCTGGTCTCCGCCAGGACCGACAGCAGGTCGCCGAGGCGCGTGTTGCCGTACGCGTTGCGCTTGAAGTAGCGGCGGGCGCCCTCCAGGAACGCGTCCTGGCCGACGTAGGCCACCAGCTGCTTGAGGACGGAGGCGCCCTTGGCGTAGGTGATGCCGTCGAAGTTGAGCTTGGCGTCCTGGAGGTCGCGGATGTCCGCCGTGATCGGGTGCGTGGAGGGCAGCTGGTCGGCGCGGTACGCCCAGGCCTTGCGGCGGTTGGCGAAGGTGGTCCAGGCGTTCTGGAAGCGGGTGGCGCCGACGTTCGCGAACGTGCCCATGAAGTCCGCGAAGGACTCCTTCAGCCACAGGTCGTCCCACCACACCATGGTGACCAGGTCGCCGAACCACATGTGCGCCATCTCGTGCAGGATCACGTTGGCGCGCGCCTCGTACGACGCCTGCGTCACCTTGCCCCGGAAGATGTACTCCTCCCGGAAGGTCACCAGACCAGGGTTCTCCATCGCCCCGAGGTTGTACTCGGGCACGAACGCCTGGTCGTACTTCCCGAACGGGTACGGGTAGTCGAAGTGCTCGTGGAAGAAGTCCAGCCCCTGCCTGGTGATCAGGAAGACGTCGTCCGCGTCGAAGTAGGGGGCGAGGCCCTTGCGGCACATCGCGCCGAGCGGGATCTCCAGCGTCGAGCCGTCCGGCAGGGTGCGGGAGTACGCGTCCGTCACGTAGTGGTAGGGCCCCGCCACCACGCACGTGATGTACGTCGAGATCGGCCTGGTCTCCGCGAACCGCCAGACACCGTCGGCCAGTTCACCGGCGCCGTTGCTCCACACCGTCCACCCCTCGGGCGCCCGCACCTCGAAGCGGAACGGCGCCTTGAGGTCCGGCTGCTCGAAGTTGGCGAAGACCCGGCGCGAGTCGGCCGGCTCGTACTGCGTGTAGAGGTAGACCTCGCCGTCCTCGGGGTCGACGAAACGGTGCAGGCCCTCGCCGGTGCGGGAGTAGGCGCACCGGGCGTCCACCACCAGCTCGTTCTCCGCGGCCAGGTCCTCCAGGGCGATCCGGGTGCCGTCGAAGACCTCCCCGGGGTCGAGGTCCTTGCCGTTCAGGGTCACGGCGGTCACGCCCGGCGCGACCAGGTCGGCGAAGCTCGACGCGCCCGGCTCGTTGCAGCGGAAGCGGATCGTGGTCACCGAGCGGAAGGTGCGCGGCTCGTCCTGGCTCTCCCCGACGGCGGACCGGACGTCCAGCGACACGTCGTACCCGTCGACCGACAGCAGGGCGGCCCGCTCCCGGGCCTCGTCGCGGGACAGATTCTCACCGGGCACGGGCGGCACTCCTTCGTGTCGAAACGCATCGTCGTCAGTGGTCGGGACAGCACCGATCCTCCCACGCGCCCCTGACGGCGGGCACCCGGGAATGGGGTGGCCGGTGACGGTGTTGCCGCTGGAAAAGGCCTGTATTCCGAGGAGAACCATGTCCGAGACCGTGACCAGCTCCGGCAAGACCCCCGTCGACTTCTGGTTCGACCCGCTGTGCCCCTGGGCCTGGATGACCTCCCGCTGGGTCCTGGAGGTGGAGAAGGTCCGCGACATCGAGGTCCGCTGGCACATCATGAGCCTCGCGGTCCTCAACGAGCCCAAGCTCGACGAGCTGCCCGAGGAGTACCGCGAGCTGCTGGAGACCAAGGCGTGGAAGCCGATCCGCGTGGTCACCGCGGCCTGGCAGAAGCACGGCTCCGACATCATCGGCCCGCTGTACACCGCGCTCGGCACCCGCATCCACAACAACGGCGAGGGCCCGACCCTGGAGGCCGTCGCGGGCGCGCTCGCGGACGTCGGCCTGCCGGCCGACCTGATCGACTACGCCGACCAGGAGGACTTCGAGTTCGACGCCGAGCTGCGCGCCTCCCACAAGGAGGGCATCGACAAGGTCGGCCAGGACGTCGGCACCCCGGTCATCGCGGTCCCCGGCTCCGACGGCGAGCAGATCGCCTTCTTCGGCCCGGTCGTCACCCCCGCCCCCAAGGGCGAGGAGGCGGCCCGCCTGTGGGACGGCACCCTCGCGGTCGCCTCCGTCCCCGGCTTCTACGAGATCAAGCGGACCCGCACCAAGGGCCCCGACTTCAGCAACCTCTAGGTCCCGCCTCCGCGCCCGGCGGCCTCGGCCGCAAGCCCTGGGCGACCGCGCCGGAAGGCCCCCGCGAGTCACGTCCTCGCGGGGGCCTTCCTTCTTCCGCCTGCCCGCGGTGAACGGTGAGAAGACGATCACGAGGCAGGACGCGTCGGCGGCTCAGGGAGCCAGCAGCAGCACATCCGCCCGGGACCGCGCGGCCGCGTACCGGCGTGCCACGTCCTGCCAGTCGACGACGGCCCACATGGCGTCGATGAAGTCGACCTTCTGGTTCCGGTACTGCAGGTAGAAGGCGTGCTCCCAGGCGTCGAAGACGAGGACCGGCACCGACCCCTGGCCGACGTTGCCCTGGTGGTCGTAGACCTGCTCCACGATCAGCCGCCCGCTGAGCGGCTCGTACGCCAGGACGCCCCAGCCGGAGCCCTGGGTGGTGGCCGCCGCCTTGGTCAGCTGCGCCTTGAAGCCCGCGAACGAGCCGAAGGACTCGGTGATCGCCCCGGCCAGCTCACCCACCCCGTCCGCCGCCAGCGGCTCACCGCCGCCGTCCTTCGGGCCGGTCATGTTCTGCCAGTAGATGCTGTGCAGGATGTGGCCGGAGAGATGGAAGGCCAGGTTCTTCTCCAGCCCGTTGACCGCCCCCCAGCTCTCCTTGTCGCGCGCCTCCGCCAGCTGCTCCAGGGTGTCGTTGGCGCCCTTCACGTACGCCGCGTGGTGCTTGTCGTGGTGCAACTCGATGATCTCGGGGCTGATCACGGGCGCGAGCGCGGAGTAGTCGTAGGGCAGTTCAGGAAGCGTGTAGACGGGCATGGGCGTGGGTCCCCTCCGAACCTCTTATTGCAACCTACTTGCAAGTGCAGGCTAGCAGCAAGAGTGTCGGGAGTCGGGTAGGGGCACGCCCGCATGCGCACGACCGGCTGCTCCGGTGCCGCACCGGCCGGGCGGCGGCGCGGCAGAAGCCGGGAGACGGCGACGAAGACCCGTGCGGGCGGCCTCTCCGTCGTCCCGGAGGGGCCGCCCGCTGTCCGGACGCGCCGTCAGCGCGCCGTGGTCACACGGCTACCGAGGTGTAGTGCGAGGCGTCGCCCTCGATCGAGTAGCTCTCCTTGCCCTCGATGCCGACCGGGACGTCGCCGGCGACGGTGACGCGGTGGAGGCGGCGCGGCAGGCCGTCGTAGTTGTCGACGGCGTAGTGCTGGGTGATGCGGTTGTCGAACAGGACGAGCTGGTTGGGGGACCAGCGGTGGCGCAGGATGTTCTCGGGGCGGGTGACGTAGGCCTGCAGCAGGTCGAGGACCCTGCGGGACTCGTCCTTCGACAGGCCGGCGATCCGCTGCGCGAACCCGCCGATGAACAGGCCGCGTTCACCGGTCAGCGGGTGCACCCGGACCACCGGGTGGACCGTGCGGAACCTGGTCGACGTGAACTGGGCGCGCTGGGCGGCCTTCTCCTCGTCGATCTCCTCGTCCGGTACGGCGTAGTCGTAGTCGTTGGTGTGCTCCGCCCACAGCGTGTCGGCCAGCGCCCGCAGCGGCTCCGGGAGCTGGCGGTAGGCGGCGGCCGAACTGGTGATCAGGGTCTCGCCGCCGTACGGCGGGACCGTGAGGGAGCGCAGGGTGCTGGCCTGCGGCGGGTTCAGGACGAACGTCACGTCGGTGTGCCAGTGGTTGGCCCGGCCGCGCTCGCTGTCGACGGGCAGCACGTTCGGGGCGCCGTCGACGGCGGGCACCGTCGGGTGGGCGGTGGTCAGGTCGCCGAAGTGCCGGGCGAAGGCCTCCTGGCCCTCGTCGTCGAGGCGGACGCCGTCGAAGACCAGGGCCTTGTGGACGTTCAGGGCCTCGCGGATCGCGGCGACCTGCTCCGCGTCGAGCGGCTCGGCGATGTCCACGCCCAGGACCTGGGCGCCGATGTGCGCGGTGACCTTGCGGATCTCGATGGACATACGGGTGCGTCCTTCCGGATTCTCGGGCTTTCTGCGGGTGTCAGGCGGTGGCCGGTGCGGGGGTGGCGTACTGGTTGGCGGGGCGCGGGAGGCCGTAGCGCTCCCGCAGGGTCCGGCGCGGGCCGTACTCGTTGCGCAGCAGGCCGCGGGCGCGCAGGATCGGGACGACGTGGTCGACGAAGGCCTCCAGACCGGACGGCAGCACGGGCGGCATGATGTTGAAACCGTCGGCGGCGCCCTCGGTGAACCAGGTCCCGATCGCGTCGGCGACCTGCTCGGGCGTTCCGGTGAAGGTCAGGTGCCCGCGTCCGCCGCCGAGCCGGCCGATCAGCTGCCGCACGGTGAGCCGCTCGCGGCGGGCGAGCCCGACGACCAGGGTGTAGCGGCTCCTGGCGCCCTCGATGGCGTCCTCGGAGGGGAGGCCGCCCGGCAGTTGGGCGTCCAGCTCCAGGGTTCCGGCGGGCAGGTGCAGCAGCCGCTCCAGGCGGTCGACCCCGTGCCGGTGCACGATGTGGTCCTCCAGGACCTGCTCGTTGGCCCGCGCCTCGGCCTCGGTCGAGCCGATGACCGGGACGATGCCGGGCAGCACCTTGATGTGGTCGGGGTCGCGGCCGGCCGCGGCGGTACGGGACTTCAGGTCGGCGTAGAACGCCCGCGCCTCCTCGACGGTCTGCTGCGCGGTGAACACGGCCTCCGCGTACCGGGCCGCGAACGCCTTGCCGTCCTCGCTCGACCCGGCCTGCACCAGCAGTGGGTAACCCTGCGGGCTGCGGGGCACGTTGAGGGCGCCCTCGACACTGAGGTACGTGCCCCGGTGCCGGGGCGGGTGGATCTTCGCGTCGTCGCCCCAGACACCGGCCGCCTTGTCGGCGACGATCGCGTCGTCCTCCCAGCTGTCCCAGAGCTTCAGCGCCACGTCGAGGAACTCGGCGGCCCGCGCGTACCGCTCGGCGTGCGCGGGCTCCTCGTCGATGCCGAAGTTGCGGGCCGCCTCCGCCCCCGCCGTGGTGACGATGTTCCAGCCGGCCCGGCCGCCGCTGATGATGTCCAGCGAGGCGAACCTGCGGGCCAGGTTGTAGGGGGAGTTGTAGGAGGTGGACGCGGTGGCGATCAGGCCGATGTGCTCGGTGGCCGTGGCCAGCGCGGTGAGCAGGGTGAGCGGTTCCAGGGCTCCGGCGGGCCGCTGCTCGACGCTGCCCCACAGGTGCGGGCCGTCGGCGAGGAAGAGGGAGTCGAAGGTGCCGCGCTCGGCGGTGCGGGCGAGCCCGACGTAGTGCCCGAGGTCGACGTGCGCGTAGGGGTCGCTCTCCGGGAGACGCCAGGAGGCCTCGTGGTGACCGGTGTTCATCAGGAAGGCGTTGAGGTGGAGCTGGCGGGTCATGCGGGGTCCTTTGCATCTTTTGAGCCCGTCCGGCGATTGAGGACGAGGCCGAAGGCCGAAGCGGGGGGCGGGGGGGCGGCAGCCCCCGGGACGGCCACCACAAACGACGGTCACGTGACGTCCTCGGCGACGCCAAGCGCCGCCAGCAGCCGGCTCCGGTACTCGCTGCGCGGCCGGTCGTGGTCCACGGTCAGGTCGAGGCCGATCCGGCCCCGCTCCAGGACGAGGACCCGGTCGGCGAGGACGATCGCCTCGTCGACGTCGTGGGTGACGAGCAGCACGGACGGGCGGTGCCGTTTCCACAGCTCGCGCAGCAGGTGGTGCATCCTGATCCGGGTGAGCGCGTCCAGGGCGCCGAACGGCTCGTCGGCGAGGAGCAGTTCGGGTTCGCGGACCAGGGAGCGGGCGAGCGCGGCCCGCTGTGCCTCGCCGCCGGACAGCTCGCCAGGCCAGGCCCCTTCGCGGCCCGCGAGCCCGACCTCGGTCAGCGCCGAGCGGCCCTTGTCGTGGGCGTCCCTGCCGTCCAGGCCCAGCACCACGTTGTCCAGGACCCGGCGCCAGGGCAGCAGCCGGGAGTCCTGGAAGACCACCGAGACCCGCTCCGGCGCACTGAGTTCCCCGCTGCCGGCGACCCCGTGGTCGAGTCCGGCGACGGCCCGCAGCAGGGTGCTCTTGCCGGAGCCGCTGTGCCCGAGCAGCGCGGTGAACTGCCCGGCCGGCAGATCGAGGTCGACGGAGTCGAGGACCGTACGCTCCCCGAACGACCGGGTCAGGCCCCGGAGCCGGACGGCGGGGCGGGTCAGCTGCTCAGTGTGCGGCGCCATGACAGCACCCTCCGTTCGATCAGCCGGACCACCGTGTCGGAGACGAGACCGAAGACGCCGTAGATCAGCAGGCCGACCAGGATGATGTCGCTGCGCCCGTAGTTCTGGGCCTGGAACATCATGTAACCGAGGCCGCTGGTGGCGTTGATCTGCTCCAGGACGACCAGGCCGAGCCAGGAACCGGTGACGCCGAGCCGGAGCCCCACGAAGAAACCGGGCAGCGCGCCGGGGATCACGACCTCCCGGACGAACCGGAGCCGCGACAGGTCCAGCACCTCGGCGAGTTCGACGTACCGGCTGTCGATCGCGGACAGCGCGGCATGCGTGTTCAGGTAGACCGGGATGTAGACGACGATCGCGATGATGGCGATCTTGAAGGTCTCGCCGATGCCCAGCCAGAGGATGAACAGCGGGATCAGGCCGAGGGTGGGGATCGCCCGGTTGATCTGCACGGTCCCGTCGATCAGCGCCTCGCCGGTGCGGGTGAGCCCGGAGGCCAGGGCCAGCAGCACCCCGGCGGTCAGGCCGATCACGAAGCCGTACCCGGCCCGCTCCACGGAGGTCAGGATGTCGGTGCGCAGCGTCCCGGCGGTCCACAGGCGGACGGCGGTGTCCAGGACGGTCCAGGGCGCCGGGATCGCGCCGGGGTCGAGCTGCCCGGCGGCGGAGGCGATCGCCCAGGCGGCGAGGACGACGAGCGGGCCGGCCAGCCGGGCGGCGGGCAGCCGGCGGCCGGGGGAGAGCCGGCGGCGCGGCCGGACCCGGTGCGCCTCCTCCTCCGCGACGGGAACCGGCACGGTGCCGGTGGTCACGGCGGTCATTTCCGGTACTCCGCCGGTACGGCCTCGGCGGCGAGGGACTCGAAGCGGTGGTCGAAGAGCCCGGTGACGTCGGTCTTCTTCACGAACCCGCCCTCCGCGAGCAGATCGGCGGTCTCCTGCTCCCACTTGACCGCCTCGTCCCAGCTCGGCGGGAACAGCGGCTTGTTGGCGAGCCTGGTGATGCCCTGGGCCTGGGCGAGGGTCAGGTTCTGCGTCCTGACGTAGAACTCCTCGTTCCAGGTGTCCGGGTTCTCCCACTGCCAGACCAGGCCCTTGGCCCACTGCGGGATGTACGCGGCGACCGCGGCCGCCTTGGCCTTGTCGTTCAGCACCGACTGCGGCGCCCACAGCAGGTTCAGCAGGTCGACGACGTCGGTGGCGATGGTGTGCGCGCCCTTCGGGCCGTACTGCTGGAGGTAGGCCGGGGCCTGGCTGTTGGCCAGCGGGGCCACGTCCACCTGGCCGGACTGCAGGGCGGTGAGGAACTGGTTGCTGGTCAGCGGGACCAGCTTCACGTCGTCGTGGGCGAGCCCGGCCTCCTTGAGCGCCCGCAGCAGGACGACACCCTGCGCCTGCCCCTGCGAGAAGGCGAGCTTCTTCCCCTTGAATTCGGCGACCGTGCGTATGTCGCTGCCGGGCTTGGTGGCGAACAGGTAGTTCGGCTTGCGGGTCAGTTCGATCGCCACGATTTTTGCGGCGAAACCCTGGAACTGCGCCTGGATCGGCGGAATTCCCGCGTTGTTGGCGACGTCCAGGGACTTGGCGCGGAACGCGTTGATGACATCGGGACCGGCGCCGATGTTCGCCCAGCTGGACACCGTGAACGGCAGCGCGGGCAGTTTGGCCAGCTTGAACTGCAGCTGCTGGGCGCCCAGATAGGAGGCGATCTTCAGGCTGGTGCCGGCCGGGACCTTGTCGGCCAGCGGCGCGGTCGAGGCGCCCGCGGTGTCGGCGGCCGCACTGCCGCCCGCGCAGCCGCTCAGCCCGGCCACGGCCGCCGAGGCGCCGAGCAGTGAGGTGAGGAAGAGCCGGCGGTCGAGGCCGGGGGAGGACGCAGAAGGCATGGGAGTGCTCCGGGGAGAAAAGCAGCAGAAAGGCAGGGCAAATTCCCGGCGGCAGAGGGCCGGAAAGAGAGATCTCACGCAGAGGGAAATGCGCGCCCGGGGCGCGTCAAGACGTCAGCAACAGAGGGTGCGACAGGTCATGGGATGGATGCTCCTTGCCGTGTGCGACGGCTGTCAATATTCCGAGTTTCTGAATTAAATAAGCTCTGGTGACAGGGCCGGAGCCGCGGCGCGCGAGGCGCTCAGCGGGTCCCGGTACAGCACGTCGAGGACCACCGAACCGCCCGCCACCGCCAGCACCGAGGCCCCGAAACTGGTCGGCGCGACCACGGCCGCCCGCTCCGCGCCCACCGCCTCCCGCAGCGCGGCCAGACAGTCCTCCCGGTACAGCACCCCGACCTCGGTGACGACCACGCTCTCCGGGTTGAGGACGTCGAGCAGCAGCGCCGCCGCCCGCCCGGTCAGCCGCGCCCGCTCCACCAGCAGCCGCACGGCCGCCGGAGCACCGGCCCCGGCCGCCGCCAGGACGTCCATCGGGTTGCCGCTGTCCACCACCCCGGCCGCGCGGGCCCGCCGCACCAGGGTGCGTTCGCCGAGCTCCGCCTGGAGGCAGCCGGTGCGTCCGCAGCCGCACGGCTCGGTGCCGCCCGGCACCGGGAGATGGCCGATCATGCCGGCCTGGGAGCGCGGGCCGTGGTGCACCTCGTCGCCGGTGGCGAAGGCCGCGTCGACCACGTTCCCGACGAACAGGTGCAGCACGCTCCGGCTGCCCCGGGCCCGCCCGAAGAGCCGCTCCCCGTTGACCAACGCGCGCGCGTGCCCGTCCACATGGACCGGCAGCCCGGTGTGCGCGCCGAGCAGTTCGCGCACCGGCACCTCGCGCCAGCCGAGCAGGGGGTGCTCGACGACGGTCCCGGAGTCCCGGTCCACCCAGCCGCCGACGGCGACGCCGACACCCAGCGGCCGGCTGCCGGGCACCTCGTCGAGCAGCGCGTCGAGCCCCGCCGCGGCCCGCGCCAGCACCCCGCGCGGATCGGTGGAACGGTGCTTCAACTCCCGGCGCAGGACGACCCGTCCGCGCAGGTCGAGCAGCGCGACCGTGGTGTACGGGACGGCCACGTGCACCCCGCCGACCACGAACCGCGAGTCGTCCAGGTCGACCGGCACGTGCGGCCGGCCCACGCCCTTGACGCGCTGCGGCGTCCCGGTCTCGCGGATCAGGCCGAGTTCGGTGAACCGGGCGCAGTAGTCGGTGACGGAGGCAGGGGACAGCCCGGTCAGCCGGGCGATGGTGGAGCGGGCGACCGGCCCGTGCTCCAGCACCGAGCGCAGGACCACACTGGCGCTGGTCCGCCGCCGGTCACGGGGCGCGGGGGTGAGCGGGGGTGCCGCGGTACGGGGCATGGGAAACCGTCCTCGGGAACGGGGCCGACACGTCTCGGGGGTCGAGGCGCGCCGGACCGGTCTCCCGCCGCGCGGCCTCAGGGCCTACGGCGACAGGTGGCAGCACCCTGGCGTCGCAGGTCGACATAGCGACGCGACGTGAGGTTCCGGGACTGGGCGACCATGTCCGGAAGCGTAGGCCAGAAACCTTGAATCCCACCAGAGTGCTGGGATTCGATTGGGGGAACTCCACAGGCCTGTTCAACGCCGTTGACGTGACTGAAACATCTCTGCCTCAGTGATCGGCGTCACCCCCTACCGCGTGTAACCCACACCCTTTGTGGGGAGCCCACCAAGTGCCGCTCACGGCCTTTGTCGACCGCTGACGTGTCCGGCTCAGACCGGCCGGGATAGCGTCACAGGGTCCCTTGCCTGCCCCCACCCCGCGGAGTCCCCATGAGCACCGCCACCGCCGCCGCGTCGACCCGCACCGGCACCGTCCTGGCCGACCTCCTGCCCGCGTCCCGGGTGCGCGACGCCGCCCTCGTGCTCGGCGGCGCCGCGCTCACCGGCCTCGCCGCCCAGATCGCGGTCCCGGTGCCCGGCTCCCCGGTCCCGGTGACCGGCCAGACCTTCGCCGCCCTGCTCGTCGGCACCGCCCTGGGCGCCCGCCGCGGCCTGCTCTCCCTCACCCTGTACGCACTGGCGGGACTCGCGGGCGTGCCGTGGTTCGCGAGCGGCACCTCCGGTGTCTCGGTCTCCTTCGGCTACATCCTCGGCATGATGCTCGCCTCCGCCGTCGTCGGCGCCCTGGCCCGACGCGGCGCCGACCGCGGCGTACTGCGGATGGCGGGCACGATGCTGCTCGGCGAGGCGCTCATCTACGCGGTCGGCGTGCCGTACCTGGCCTACGCCGCCGACATGTCCGCGTCCGCCGCGATCGCGGCCGGCCTCACCCCGTTCCTGATCGGCGACGCGGTGAAGGCGGCCCTGGCGATGGGCGCGGTGCCCGCGGCGTGGAAGCTCGTCGACAAGCGCTGACCCGACCCGAACGACAGTGGGGCCCCGGATGCTTCGGCACCCGGGGCCCCACTGTCGTTCGGGCCGTTACGACTGCTGCCGCGGCCGCCGCTGCGACCACCACACCCCCGCCGCCCCGGCCGCGACCAGCGCCGCGCCGGCCGCGCCGAGCGGCAGCAGGTCACGTCCCGCGCCGGTCTTCGGCAGCTGGTCGCCGCTCGGCCCCACCGGCTTGTTGTCGGTGCCGAGCAGCAGCGGGGTGGCCGGGGCGTTCGGCGACGGGTTCGTCGTACCGAACGGCACCGGGCCCTGCTGCCAGAACGTCTTCTTCCCGTCCGCGCTCTGCACGGGCAGGCAGATCTTCCCGGTCCTGCCGAGGTCGAACGTCGCGTCGACCGCGTACGACTTCGACTTGCCGGCGGCGAGCGCGCCCACGGGACAGCTGAAGGCACTGTTCGAACCGGCCGGCAGATCCTTCGCGGCGACGGCGTCGCACCCCTGCACCCCGGTGACCTTCAGTCCGTCGAAACCGACCACCAAAAGACGGATACTGTCGCTTTCCTTGGTCCCTTCGTTCTTCACGGTGGCGGTAATCGCCGTTTTCTGCGAACTGTTGTCGACCGAGATCCTCTCGGGCAGCGTGGTGGTCAGCCGCACACCGTCCGGTGCCTGGTCGACCGCCTTTCCCCCTTTGCCGCTTCCCGGCCCCTGGTCGTCGGCGACGGCCGTGGCCGACAGGATCATCACGGCCGAGAAAGATGCCGTGACCAGCGATCCCGTGACCACGGTCAGCCGCCGGAGCGTACGACGAGAACTCATGTCCGTCCCCCTTGCAACCCCCTGGACCGCGCCTGAATTCGCGGTCACTTGAAGAGGTACCACAAGATTTCTCCGCACTATGCTGGTACGGCTGTAAGTGTGACCATTGTGTGTCGCCAGGGGCGGTCGTTGAGGGGGTGCAGCGAATTGCCGGGGAATTCAGAGAAATCAGGGAGTTCAGGGAGTTCAGGGAATTCAGTTGGCTCGGGGAGCCCGGGGAATGCGGGGAATCCGGAGAACGCGGGGCCGGGCGGTGTTCCCGGGCTGCTGGTGACCGGCCGCTACCGGCTGGCCGAGAGTATCGGGCAGGGCGGCATGGGGCGGGTGTGGCGGGCCGCCGACGAGACACTCGACCGGCAGGTCGCCGTCAAGGAGATGCGGATCGACGGCCTCGACGCCGAGGACACCCGCACCCGCCGCGAACGCACCCTGCGCGAGGCCAGGGCGACCGCCCGGATCGACCACCCCAACGTGGTGCGGGTCTACGACGTCGTCGACGAGGGCGAACGCCTCTGGATCGTCATGGAGCTGGTCAACGGCCGCTCCCTGGAGTGGATCATGGCCGAGGAGGGGCCGCTGAGCCCGCGCGCGGCCGCCCGGATCGGCCTCGGCCTGGTCGCGGCGCTGCGCCAGGTGCACGCCGGGGGAGTGCTGCACCGCGACATCAAACCCGGCAACGTCCTCGTCGAGAACACCGCGGGCCGGGTCGTCCTCACCGACTTCGGCATCGCCGCGATCCAGGACGCCAAGGCGCTCACGATGGTCGGCATGCTCGTCGGCTCCCCCGACTACATGGCGCCCGAACGCGTCTCCGGCCGCCCGCAGGGCCCGCCCTCCGACCTCTGGTCGCTCGGCGCGACCCTGTGCGCGGCCCTCGGCGGCCGCTCCCCCTTCTCCCGCGACACCACCCTGGCCACCCTGCACGCCGTCCTCTACGAGGAACCCGAACTCCCCGCTGCGGCAGGCCCGTTGCACGACCTCCTGGCCGCCCTCCTGGCGAAGGAACCGACCGCACGTCCCGGCCTCGCGGAGGTGGAACGCGAACTGCACCCGGTGGCCTCCCCGGCCCCCGCGGAACGCCGAACCCCCACCCACGTGCTGCGCCCACCGGTACCGCAGGACGCACCCCCGCAGCCCCCGCCGGCCCGGCCGCAGCCCGCCCCGTCGTTCAGCGCGTCGACGGAGGCGGCCTCGGAACGCTCGGAGGTACGGTCCGAAACCCCGTCGGGCAATTCGGCGAAGCCCACGCTGCAGCGCCCCGAAAGGGGTGCTGGGCTGCATCGGTCAGCGGCTCCGCCGCGGCGCGCGACCAGCCACGACGCGCCCGCACGTCCGCACCCGGCCAAAGCCCCCCGACGCACGACTCTCCTCGCCGCCCTGGGAATCGCCGCCGTGGCCACCGCCCTCGCCGTCCTCCTCACCACCACGACAGGCGGCGGCGACAGCGACAAGGCGACCGGCACCTCCTCGACCCCCTCGACTCCGACGCCCACTTCACCGGCGCCCACAGTCGAGGGCACCGCCCGCCCCCGCTCGCTGCCGCCCGGCACCCACGAGGAGGCCGGCGGCTTCGCCTGGGCGCCGCCCGCCGGCTGGCGCAGGGACGTGAAGACGGGCGCCGAGGTCCACTACACGTCCCCCGACGGCAGCCAGGAACTCGTCGCCAGGTCCTCGCTCGCCCGGGGCAATCTCATGGACAGCTGGAGCGCCTCCGAACAGAGCGCCCACCAGGGCCGGGACTACACCAAGATCCGGCTGGCCGGGACGACCTTCCGCGGCCACCCGGCGGTGGTCTGGGAGTACACCTTCACCCTCGGGGGCACCCCCTGGCACGCACGGCTGCTGGGCTTCGACGCCGGAGGCAAGTCGTACCAGATCAACACCTGGTACCAGCCGGCGGTCGAAGCCCAGGCCGTACGGACCTACGAGAAGGTGAAGGAGAGCTTCACCCTGCTGTGAGGATCAGCCGACGGACACCTGGTCGGCAGGCTCGGCGGCCGCCTCCTTGGCCCGGCCGCCGGCCACCTTCTCCTTCACCACCGCGACGGCGACCACCGCCGCCGCGACCAGCAGCGAGAGCAGCACGGTGGTACGACCGCTGCTCTCGCCCTCCGTGTCGGTCAGCATGTAGCCCAGCACGAACACGATCAGACCGGCCGTCGCCCAGGTCAGGTACGGGTACAGCCACATCTTCACGACGAGCTTCTCCGGCGCCTCGGCCTGGATGATCTTCCGCATGCGCAGCTGCGAGAAGCAGATGACGAGCCAGACGAACAGGGCTACCGCACCGCTGGAGTTGACGAGGAAGAGGAAGACGGAGTCCGGGAACCTGTAGTTGAAGAAGACGGCGACGAAGCCGAAGACGACGGACGCGACGATCGCGGCCATCGGCACACCGCGGGAGGTGGTCCGGGCGAACGCCTTCGGCGCGTCGCCGCGCTGCCCGAGCGAGAACGCCATCCGGGAGGCCGTGTACAGGCCGGAGTTGAGACAGGACAGCACGGACGTCAGCACGATGAAGTTCATGATCTGGCCGGCGTGCGCGATGCCGAGGGAGTCGAGGGCCGCGACGTACGAGCCCTTCTCCTTGATCGACGGGTCGTTCCACGGCAGCAGCGAGACCACGATGAGGATCGAGCCGAGGTAGAAGACGCCGATCCGCCAGATGATGCTGTTCGTGGACTTGGTGACCGCGCGCTGCGGGTCCTCCGACTCGCCGGCGGCCAGGGTGGCGATCTCGCTGCCCATGAAGGAGAAGACGACGAGCAGGACACCGGTGAGGATGGCGCCGGGCCCGTGCGGCAGGAAACCGCCGTGGCCGGTGAGGTTGGAGAAACCGGCCTTGTCGGTGTCCGCGCCGGGCAGCACGCCCAGCACCGCCAGCAGGCCGACGACGATGAACGCGCCGATCGCGACGACCTTGATGCCGGCGAACCAGAACTCGAACTCGCCGTAGGAGCCGACGGAGACCAGGTTGGTGGCGGTGAGCACCGCCATCACGATGAGCGCCCAGCCCCACTGCGGTACGGCCGGGATCCAGCCTTCCAGGATCGTGGCGCCGGCGGTCGCCTCGACCGCCAGCACCACCACCCAGAAGAACCAGTACAGCCAGCCGATGGAGAACCCGGCCCAGCGGCCGAGCGCGCGGTCCGCGTGCGCGGAGAACGATCCGGAAGTGGGGTTCGCGGCGGACATCTCGCCGAGCATCCGCATCACCAGCACCACGAGCGTGCCGACGAGCGCGTACGACAGCAGGATGCCGGGGCCTGCGGTGGCGATACCGGTACTGGAGCCGACGAAGAGGCCGGCGCCGATGACACCGCCGATGGCGATCATCGACAGATGCCGGTTCTTGAGTCCTGCTTGGAGACCGTCCTGGGGACCGTCGTGGGGACCGTTGCCAGTCATGGGGGGAATCCTTTGCGCCGGGTGAGCGGGCTCTCGCACGAGCGGCGTACGAGTTGGTCCAGTGAAACGGAGGTGGACTGATTCCTGAACCTTTGAATCCGGATCGTTACTTGAGGTTTTCCTGAGGTTCTGTAGTGTTACTCACAATTTCCACGGTCCGGCCCCGGCCCTGCCGTGCGTTCACGCCCGTGTCACACTCATCTCATGCGCGTGTATCTCGGCTCCGACCATGCGGGCTTCGAACTCAAGAACCACCTCGTCGAGTGGCTGAAGGCGGCGGGCCACGACCCCGTGGACTGCGGCCCCCACATCTACGACGCCGACGACGACTACCCGCCCTTCTGCCTCCGCGCGGCCGAGCGGACGGCCGCCGACCCCGCCTCCCTCGGCATCGTGATCGGCGGCTCCGGCAACGGTGAGCAGATCGCCGCGAACAAGGTGAAGGGCGTGCGCGCGGCGCTCGCCTGGAGCGAGGAGACGGCGTCGCTCGGCCGCCAGCACAACAACGCGAACGTCGTCGCGGTGGGCGCGCGCATGCACACGCAGGACGAGGCGACGAAGTTCGTCGAGACCTTCCTGAACACGCCGTTCTCCGAGGGCGAGCGTCACATCCGCCGCATCGACATGCTGTCCGCGTACGAGACGACGGGCGACCTGCCCCCGATCCCGGCGCACCACCCCCAGCCGTAGCGTTCGCCCACCCACCCGACCCGGCCGGCCGAGAAGCGAGGCCGGGGCGGGTGCGCCGGGCCCGGACCGCACGCGACGCCCGTCGCCCCCGACGACACCGACCGCCACACGTCCGGCCGCGGGTCCGCCGTGGCCGGCCGCGCAGTTCCCCGCGCCCCTTACGGGTCGCTGCCGCGAGCGGGACCGACACGATCCCGTGCCCCTGACGGGTCGCTGTCGTCGGTGGGGGTGCCGCGGGTCGACACGGTCCCGCGTCCCTTACGGGGCGCTGCCGCGGGCGGGGTCCCCAGCTGGACACGGTCCCGTGCTCCTGACGGGGCGCTGTCGTCGGTGGGGGTGCCGCGGGTCGACACGGTCCCGCGTCCCTTACGGGGCGCTGCCGCGGGCGGGGTCCCCAGCTGGACGCGGTCCCGTGCTCCTGACGGGGCGCTGTCGTCGGCGGGGCCGCCACAGCTGGACACGGTCCCGTGCCTCTTGCGGGCCTTGCGGGGCGGTCCCGTGCGGGGCTGGAGGTTCCGGTCCTTCGACGTGCACTCCTCCACTGACCGAGTCGGGTGGGTGGGTGGGAAAGGAATCAGGTCAGTGCCAGAGGGGCACACGATTCACCGGCTCGCGCTGGACTACCGCCGGCTCACCGGGCCCGTGAGGGCGAGCAGCCCGCAGGGCAAGTTCTCGGACGCGGCGGCGCTGATCGACGGCGCCCCCCTCACCCGTACCGAGGCCCACGGCAAGCACCTCTTCCTCGGCTTCCGCGACAGCGACTGGGTTCACATCCACCTCGGCCTCTTCGGCAAGGTCACCTTCGGCGACGCCCCCGCGCCCCCGGCCACCGACACCGTCCGCCTCCGCCTCGCCGACCCCACCGCCTACGTCGACCTGCGCGGCCCCACCACCTGCGCCCTGATCACCGGCGCCGAGAAGACCGCCGTACACGCCCGCCTCGGCCCGGACCCGCTCCGTGCCGACGCCGACCCGGACGCGGCGTACCGCAGGATCTCCCGCAGCCGTACGACCGTCGCCGCCCTGCTGATGGACCAGAAGGTCATCGCCGGCGTCGGGAACGTCTACCGCGCCGAGGTCCTCTTCCGGCACGGGATCGACCCGTACCGCGCGGGCCGGGACATCACCCCCGCCGAGTGGGACGGCATCTGGGCCGACCTCGTCGGACTCATGCACGAGGGCGTCCGCAACAACCGCATCGACACCGTCCGGCCCGAGCACAGCCCGGAGGCGATGGGCCGCCCGCCGCGGGTGGACGACCACGGCGGCGAGGTGTACGTCTACCGCCGGGCCACCCTGCCCTGCCACCTGTGCGGCTCCGAGATCCGCACCGCCGGCCTCGCCGCCCGCAACCTCTTCTGGTGCCCCACCTGCCAGAGACGCTGAACGCGCGCTAGAAGCCGTGCGGCAGCCACGGCAGCACCGGTGACCCGAACGCCACCGACGCCTCCGCCAGCGCGCCCGGCCGCAGTTCGCCCACCCGCCCGGCCCGCGCCAGCGACAGCAGGGACACGCCACCGAGGTACGCAGCCCCCAACTCCCGTACCGACAGCGTCAGCTCGGCCGTGTCCGTCGTACGCTCGCAGGACGCCCCCTTGGCGTCCCCGGTCAGCCGCCAACGCCCCGCGTTCCAGGGGCAGAAGGCGTCGGCCACCTCCAGCACCACGTCCACCGGCGCCTGGTACGTCCGCCCCGCGAGCGCCGCACCGACGTCGACGAGCCGGACGTACGCCGCGTCCCGCACCCGCGTCCGGCACCGCCGGATGTCGGAGACCAGGTACTGCCAGGCGTCGTCGACCGGCCGCCTGCGCACCGTCAGTGTCGACATCAGGTCGATCCCGAACAGGAACCGCCACAGCGCCGCGTCGCTCGCCGGATCGAGCGCGGCCAGGTCCTCCAGCGTCACCGTGCCGTCGTGGCCGCCCGCCCCCCAGCCGATCTTCGTACGGAACCGGGCGTACCCGGTGACCTTCCCGTCCCGCTCGGCGACCACGCACTGCAGCGCCGACGCCCCGCCCCGCTCGCTCTCCGGGTCCAGCAGGCCCACCTGCTCCCAGCCGGGCTGCCGGGCCAGCATCCCGGGCCGCAGCGGCACCAGCTCCGCGTAGACCGCCTCGCACGCGCCGAGCACCCCGGCCGGGTCGGCGTACCGCAGCCGTACGTCACCGGTGCCGGCCGGCACGTCCAGCGTCGCCCGGCCCGTGTCGATCTCGGCCTGCAGCTGGAAGGTCGCGGCGCCGTACCCGAAGCGGCCGTAGATCGCCGGCTCGGAGGCGGTCAGCGCGGCCAGCGGCTCGCCCCACTCCCGGATGTCGTCCAGCTGGCGGCGCATCATCGACGTCAGCACCCCGCGCCGCCGGTGCGTCGCGGCCACGCTCACCATGGTGATCCCCGCGGTGGGCAGCACGGCACCGCCCGGCACGGTCATCCGGAACCGGAACGCCCCCGCCGTCCCCACCAGTTCGGACCCGTCCCAGACGGCCAGCGAGCGCTCGTACTCGGTGAGGGACCGGTCCAGGTCGCGCTCCTCGGCCGACGCCGGACCGGCGCCGAAGGCCCGCACCAGGTGGTCCCACCAGCCGTCGAACTCCTCGGGACGCAGCACCTTCAACTCGGTCGCACGCTCGGTCGCCATACGCCATGACTACCAGGGCATTGCAGGACGAGCCAGCGAATTTCTCCCGGACGGCGACGCGGGGGCTTCCGGTGAAGTTCACTGTGAAGTCGCACCCGAAGGTGAGCCTCGGACGGGGGACAAGTGGGACCTCCCGTGCCAAGCAGCTGGTCCGATGGATAGGGTCCCGAACTAATGGCAGTAGACCGAGAGCGGCGCGCGAAGGCCGACACCCTCCCGGCCCGGTGGAAAGTGCAGTGGCACCGGGTCCGCGTCGGCGTGCGCAGAAGCGCCGTGGACTACTTCCGTGGCGACGGCTCCGACTGGATCGCCCTGATCGGGCTGCTGCTGACCGTCCCGGTCCTCGCGGCCATGACCCTCGCCAACTCGGTCTGGTTCTCCCCGGCCGCGCTGGTCCTGCCGATCGTCGCGGGCGGCCTGCTGCTGCGCCCGGCGAGCCTGCTCGGCCTGTACGCGGGGGCCGCGACCGCCCTGATCGTGGAGTCGGTACGGCTCGGCCCCTACACCGAGGGTCCCTCCCGGGTCACCCCGGGCGTGGTCCTCACCGTTGCCGCCTGCGGTTTCTTCGGTCTGCTCACCGCCCAGTTCCGCAGCCGGGTCGGCGTGCCCTGGCGGCGCGGCGGCACCATGCTCTTCGACCTGCGCGAACGCATCCGGGTGCAGAGCAAGCTGCCGAAGCTGCCGCCGGGCTGGCACCGCGAGATGGCCCTGCGGCCGGCCGGCGGGCAGTCCTTCTCCGGCGACTTCGTGGTCGCGGCCCGCACGAACAACGGCCGCACGATGGAGGTCGTCCTCACGGACGTCTCCGGCAAGGGCATGGACGCGGCGTCCAGAGCCCTCCTGCTCTCCGGCGCCTTCGGCGGCCTCCTCGGCTCCCTCCCGCCGCACGCCTTCCTCCCCGCCGCCAACGGCTACCTGCTCCGCCAGGACTGGGACGAGGGCTTCGCGACCTCCATACACCTGGTCCTGGACCTCGACTCCGGCGACTACGAGCTGTACTCCGCGGGCCACCCGCCCGGCCTCCAGCTCAGCGCCGGCAGCGGCCGCTGGGAGGAGAAGGCCGCCGAGGGCCCCCTCCTCGGCGTGTACGACGGTGCCCAGTTCGACCCGGTCAAGGGCTCGCTGCGCCCCGGCGACGTCCTCATGATCTTCACGGACGGCCTGGTGGAGACGTCCGACCGCGACATCGTCGAAGGCATGGACCGCCTGACGGGCGAGGCCGACCGCTACGTCGCCGGCGGCTTCCACGGCGCCGCCTGGCACCTGATCGAGGCGGTCGCCAAGGACGTCAACGACGACAGGGCGCTGCTGCTGATCTGCCGGGAGGCGGCGAGATGAGCACCGACCGGGTGCGGCGGCGGACCGCCGGCGGCCGTAGCCGACACCCCCGCCCCGGCCACGGGATACTCGCACCGTGACCCGGACCCCGCTCTCCCTCGCCGACGTCGAGAGGCTCGCCCGGGACGCCCACGCGGCGCAGACCGACAAGGCCGGCCGGCCCTACGCCGAGCACCTCGCCGCCGTGGCCGACGGCGTGCGCGCCCGTGGCGGTGACCCGGACCAGATCGCCGCCGCCTGGCTGCACGACGCCGTCGAGGACCACGCCCTCACCGAGGAGTGGCTGGACACGGCCGCCCTGAGCCCCCGCACGAAGGCTGTCGTGCGCGCCCTCACCAGGCATCCCGGCGAGTCCCCGGAGTCGTACGCCCACCGCGTCCGCACCACCCCGGGCGCCCTCCTCGTCAAGGAAGCCGACCTCGCGCACAACGCCGACCCCGGCCGGCTCGCCGTCCTGGACGAGGCCACCCGGAAGCGGCTGACCGAGAAGTACGCCCGGATGCGCGCCCTCCTCGGCCTCCCCGCCTAGCCGCCCGGCCGACGGAACCCGGCGTCACGCGCCGGCCATCTCCCGGCTTCGCGGCTCCCGCTCCCGGGCCCTCTGCGCCGCGTCCTGCCGGAACGCCCAGTCCATCCGCGGCTCCATGGAGAACCGGAACACCCGCCGCACCGGCGAGGTGCACAGCAGCGTCACGCACCCGCCCGCGAGCGCCGTGACGAGGATCTCGCCGACCGGCCCGTGCAGCCACCGCGGGTCGAACCAGCCCGCGTGGACGCCGTACTTCACGACGAAGCCGTGCAGCAGGTAGCCGTACAGCGTGCCGGCGCCCAGCGCCGTGAACCACGTCCGCCGGCCCGGTACCCAGGAGAAGAAGCCGGCCGTCAGCGCCATCGAGCAGCCGAACATGGCGAGCACCATCACCGGCCCGCACCACCACGGCGCGCCCAGTTCCTGCGCGGAGTCCCGGTGGTAGAACCACGCGGTGTTCATCCGCGGCACCGACCACCACGCGAACGCCAGCGCGAGCGCGAACACCGGCACCGCGGCGATCCGCACCGGCCACCGGCGCACCAGCCGGAAGTGCTCGGGCCGCAGGCACAGGCCGAGCACGAAGTACGGCAGGAACTGCAGCACCCGCTGGAGGTCGAGGTCGTCACCGATGCTCGGGGACACGGACGCCAGCATCGCGATGCCGAAGGCGACCGGAAGGGGATGGCGGACCGCCCGCCACAGGGGCGTGGTCAGGCGCCAGACGAACAGCGCACACAGGAACCAGGTCAGGTACCAGGGGTCGAGCAGGCTGATGTCCTGGCCGGAGTCGCCGACCACGAAGCGCTGGAAGAGCGAGTAGGCCGTCTCGAACAGGACATAGGGGATGACGACCCCGGTGACCAGCCGCTTCAGCCGGTCCGGGCGCATGTCGAAGTTCCGGGAGAAGTAGCCGGAGACGATGATGAACGCCGGCATGTGGAAGGCGTACACGACGCAGTACGCCGCCTCCAGGACGCGGCTGTCGCCCTTCAGCGGCTCCCACGAGTGACCCATCGCGACGAGCACGATCGCCAGGTACTTGGCGTTGTCGAAGAACGCGTCGCGCGGTCCGCCCGCCGGCGGCGGGGCCGGGGGACGTGGTGTTCGGTTCTGGCCGGGGGACGTGGCGGCGGCAAACATCTGAGGCACCCTAGCGTCGCCTGTGGGATTCCGTAAAACCGCCGATGCGATTCCTGGTAATCGGCGGGAACCGCATCTTGATCGCCGGGGATTTACCGGGGACGATGCCTGTGTCTATGCAGTTCCATGCGGCACTTACACCCGTGATGTCCTCATTCATCCCTACTAATTGGTGCATAACGACCGCAGGTCGCCGCGTGCTGCCGTGCCTGTGTCAATAATTCGAATTGGCTGCGCGCGAGTTGTGTGGACACGGAAACCATGTCCGTCAATTGCCGTGCGCCGGTGGGCGGGTGCGGCCTCGAATTGCAGTGCGGGCAGTTGTCGGTGTGCGGCGAGTTGTCGACGTTGTGTCACGAACCGCATAGTGCGGCCGGGTTGGTGGCACGATGGATCTGGCGGGGTGCGGGGCCGTACCCCAGGCCGGAGAGCGGACCGACCGAGGGTGTGATCAGTTGTGGCCATTTCACTGTCTGTGGTGTTGCTGTTGGCGATCATCCTTGTGGTGATGATGAGAGGGGGGAACATCAAGGCGGGCCCCGCGATCGTCGCCGTCCTGTTCGGCTTCTTCCTCGCGTCGACCGGGATGGCCCCCTCCATCCAGCGCTTCCTCGACTCGCTGGCGCAGACCATAAACTCGATCAACTTCTGACCACGAGGGCCGGCGTTCCTCCCCGCCGATCCGGCCCCGACAACGACTCAGGCCCGGGTCGCCGGGCGAATCCACCGGTGACCTGGGCCTGAGCCATACGGAGCGGGCGACGGGAATCGAACCCGCGTAGTCAGTTTGGAAGACTGAAGCTCTACCATTGAGCTACGCCCGCACAACACGCGCCGCAGGTCGGGAACCGCGGCACAGGAGGCATCGTAGCGGGTCGCCCGCCGCGTAGGCCAACGCGATGCGCCCGCGGCCGACGCGATGCGCCCGCGCGGACCCGGCGGGAGCGCGGCGGTGGCGCGATGCCCGTGCGGGTGAACAGTGCGGGTGAACAAAGCGGCCGACGCAGGCGGCCCGGGCATGTACCCTACGTGTCGCACCGGAACGGGGTGTGGCGCAGCTTGGTAGCGCGTCCGCTTTGGGAGCGGAAGGCCGTGGGTTCAAATCCCGCCACCCCGACCACCACCTGACGGCGTCCGTCTTGATCGCCTTTTGGGGCGCTGAGCCGCTGCGGTTACTATGCAAGCTGCGCGCCCGCGTGTCCCGGCCCCCGCACGGCGGCCTACGAACTCCTCCGGGCGGCGAAACTCCGCCGGGCCCCTCTGGCACCGGCGGAACCCGAGAAGTCAGCCACAAGGAGACCGAACCGTGAAGAGCGCCGTGGAGACCCTGAACCCGACCCGGGTTCGGCTCACTGTCGAGGTGCCCTTCGAGGAGCTCAAGGACAGCCTCGACGCGGCGTACAAGAAGATCAACCAGCAGGTCACGGTGAAGGGCTTCCGCAAGGGCAAGATCCCGGCCCGCGTCATCGACCAGCGGTTCGGCCGCGGGGCGGTGCTGGAGGAGGCCGTCAACGACGCGCTTCCGAAGTTCTACACCGAAGCGGTCAACGAGGCCGAGCTGAACCCGCTGGGCCAGCCCGAGGTCGACATCACCGAGCTGAAGGACGGCGAGACGCTGAACTTCACCGCCGAGGTCGACGTCCGCCCGGCCCTGGAGATCCCGGACTACACGGGCATCGAGGTCGAGGTCGACGCCGTCGAGGTCAGCGACGAGGACGTCGAGAAGTCGGTCGAGCAGCTCCGCGAGCGCTTCGCCTCGACCTCCCCGGTCGAGCGCGCCGCCGAGGACGGCGACGTCGTCACCATCGACCTGGAGGCCAAGGTCGACGGCGAGGTCCTGGAGGACGGCATCGCCAGCGGTGTCTCGTACACCATCGGCTCCGGCGAGCTGCTGGACGGCATCGACGACGCCGTGAAGGGCCTGGAGGCCGGTGGCGAGGCCACCTTCGCCTCCGAGCTGAAGGGCGGCTCCGCGGCCGGCCGCGAGGCCGAGGTCACCGTCAGGGTCACCCAGGTGGCCGCCCGCGAACTGCCCGAGCTGGACGACGAGTTCGCACAGCTCGCCTCCGAGTTCGACACCCTGGACGAGCTCAAGGCCGACAGCCGCAAGCGCCTCGCCGACATGAAGACGTACGACCAGGCCACGCAGGCCCAGGAGCGCGTCCTGGAGAAGCTCCTGGAGCTCGTCGAGGTGCCCGTCCCCGAGAAGCTGCTCGAGGACGAGATCAACACCCGCAAGCACAACCTGGAGCACCACCAGCTCGGCCAGATGGGTCTCGACCTGGAGAAGTACCTCGAGATCCAGGGCAAGACCGCCGAGGAGTTCGAGGCCGAGACCAAGGAAGCCGCGGTCAAGGGCATCAAGACCCAGTTCGTCCTCGACGAGCTGGTCAAGGTCGAGAAGCTGAACGTCAACCAGGAGGAGCTCACCGAGCACCTCATGCGGCGCGCGGCCTCCTCCGGCATGTCGCCCGACCAGTTCGCCCAGGCCGTCGTCGAGGGCGGCCAGGTCCCGCTCCTGGTCGGCGAGGTCGCCCGCGGCAAGGCCCTGGCCGTCGTGGTCGAGGCCGCCACGGTGAAGGACACCAACGGCGAGATCGTCGACCTGGACGACGAGGACGAGGACGAGACCGCGACGGAGGCCTCCGAGGCCGCCGCCGAGGCCACCGACGCCCCCGCCGAGGACAAGACCGAGGGCTGAGCCCTACGGCGCCCGTAACGGCGCACAGGGGCCCCCGGGACCATCCCGGGGGCCCTTCGGCATCCCCCGGGCTGCGGGGAACTGCGCGGGCAACCACGACCCGCTCGCACGCGCCCCCGCCCCCGTACCACCACGGCGCGCAGCCGTCGGCCCGCCGCCGTGGGTACTACGCCCCCGGCGAACAGCCCTGTTACCGGGATTCCCCGAAGGGACCATCGCGTTAGGGTCCATGAGTACGAGGGCAGCCAAGCCCCCGGCTACGGAAACGTGAGACGGCCCGGCGCCGTCGTACAGACGAGCAGGTGGATACGTGACGAATCTGATGCCCTCCGCCGCCGGCGAGCCTTCCATCGGTGGTGGCCTCGGTGACCAGGTCTACAACCGGCTGCTCGGCGAGCGGATCATCTTCCTCGGCCAGCAGGTGGACGACGACATCGCGAACAAGATCACCGCGCAGCTCCTGCTGCTCGCGGCCGAGCCCAACAAGGACATCTTCCTCTACATCAACAGCCCCGGCGGCTCGGTGACGGCCGGCATGGCGATCTACGACACCATGCAGTTCATCCCGAACGACGTGGTGACCATCGCGATGGGCATGGCGGCCTCGATGGGCCAGTTCCTGCTCACCGGCGGCACCGCGGGCAAGCGCTTCGCGCTGCCGCACACGGACATCATGATGCACCAGGGCTCCGCGGGCCTGGGCGGTACGGTCTCGGACATCAAGATCCAGGCCCAGTACCTGCTGCGCACCAAGAAGACCATGTCCGAGCTGACCGCCCTGCACTCCGGCCAGACCGTCGAGACGATCGTCCGCGACGGCGACCGCGACCGCTGGTTCACCCCGCAGGAGGCCAAGGAGTACGGTCTTATCGACGGGATCATCACGCATGCCTCCAGTGTTCCGGGAGGCGGCGGCACCGGCGCCTCCTGAGCCCGGACACGCTGCGCTCCGCCGAGACTCCAGCCCCCCGAACGCCACCAGGACGGTGAACACCCTCATGAGCAACATCCCCGGCGCCGCTGACGCCCGCTACGACGGGCCCCGGCCCGACGCCCGCTACGTCATCCCGCGCTTCGTCGAGCGCACCTCCCAGGGCATCCGCGAGTACGACCCGTACGCGAAGCTCTTCGAGGAGCGCGTGATCTTCCTCGGCGTCCAGATCGACGACGCCTCGGCCAACGACGTCATGGCGCAGCTGCTGTGCCTGGAGTCGATGGACCCGGACCGGGACATCTCGATCTACATCAACAGCCCGGGCGGCGACATGACCGCCCTCACGGCGATCTACGACACGATGCAGTTCGTGAAGCCCGACATCCAGACGGTCTGCATGGGCCAGGCGGCCTCCGCCGCGGCGATCCTGCTGGCCGCGGGTACGCCCGGCAAGCGCATGGCGCTGCCGAACTCCCGCGTGCTGATCCACCAGCCGGCCGGTTCCACCGGCCGCGGCCAGCTCTCCGACCTGGAGATCATCGCCAACGAGTTCACGCGGATGCGTGACCAGCTGGAGAACATGCTGGCCAAGCACTCCAAGCGGCCGATCGAGAAGGTCCGCGAGGACATCGAGCGCGACAAGATCCTCACGGCCGAGGAAGCGCTGGAGTACGGCATCGTGGACCAGATCATCTCCACCCGGAAGATGAACAACACCGACGTCCGCTGACAGCGGCCGCCGGCAGAGAATGTATTCTCTGCCGCCCTTGGCACGGTTTGACCGCGCGCACGGCAAGGTGCACGTCAAAGTGAACCGTGCCAAGGGGGGCCCGTACGGGGGGCCCGGCAAGGTACCGTCGACATAAGGCAGCACCAGGAGCCGCTGGATTCGAGAGAGTCCAGGCGTCTCCCAGGCGAAGGGGAAGCACACCGTGGCACGCATCGGTGACGGCGGCGATCTGCTCAAGTGCTCGTTCTGCGGCAAGAGCCAGAAGCAGGTCAAGAAGCTCATCGCAGGGCCCGGTGTGTACATCTGCGACGAGTGCATCGATCTCTGCAACGAGATCATCGAGGAGGAGCTCGCCGAGACGAGCGAGGTGCGCTGGGAGGAACTCCCCAAGCCCCGCGAGATCTACGAGTTCCTGGAGGGCTACGTGGTGGGCCAGGAGCCCGCCAAGAAGGCCCTCTCGGTCGCGGTGTACAACCACTACAAGCGCGTCCAGGCAGGGGAGAACGGCGGCGCCCAAGGCCGCGACGACGCCATCGAGTTGGCGAAGTCCAACATCCTCCTGCTGGGCCCCACCGGCTCCGGCAAGACGCTCCTCGCGCAGACCCTGGCCCGCATGCTGAACGTCCCGTTCGCGATCGCCGACGCCACCGCGCTGACGGAGGCCGGCTACGTGGGCGAGGACGTGGAGAACATCCTCCTCAAGCTGATCCAGGCCGCCGACTACGACGTCAAGAAGGCCGAGACCGGGATCATCTACATCGACGAGATCGACAAGGTCGCGCGGAAGAGTGAAAATCCGTCGATCACGCGGGACGTCTCCGGCGAGGGTGTGCAGCAGGCCCTGCTGAAGATCCTGGAGGGCACCACGGCCTCGGTCCCGCCGCAGGGCGGCCGCAAGCACCCGCACCAGGAGTTCATCCAGATCGACACGACGAACGTGCTGTTCATCGTGGGCGGTGCGTTCGCCGGCCTGGAGAAGATCATCGAGTCCCGGGCGGGCGCCAAGGGCATCGGCTTCGGCGCGACCATCCGCTCCAAGCGCGAACTGCAGTCCAAGGACCAGTTCGAGGACGTCATGCCCGAGGACCTGGTCAAGTTCGGCATGATCCCGGAGTTCATCGGCCGCCTCCCCGTCATCACGAGCGTGCACAACCTCGACCGGGAAGCCCTCCTCCAGATCCTGATCGAGCCGCGCAACGCGCTCGTCAAGCAGTACCAGCGCCTCTTCGAACTCGACGGCGTGGAGCTCGACTTCGAGCGCGAGGCCCTGGAGGCCATCGCCGACCAGGCCATCCTCCGCCAGACCGGCGCGCGCGGCCTGCGCGCCATCATGGAAGAGGTCCTCATGTCGGTGATGTACGAGGTCCCGTCCCGCAAGGACGTGGCCCGTGTCGTCATCACGGCCGACGTCGTCCACTCCAACGTCAACCCGACCCTGATCCCGCGCGACGCGCGCGGCCGGGGCGCGGGGGAGCAGAAGTCGGCGTAACCCCCGTACGACGAACGACGCAAGGGGCCCCGGTCGCGGTCGACCGGGGCCCCTTGCGTCGTGCCTCCGGGCGTCCGCCGGAGCCGGAGCAGAGCCGGACGGACCCGGGCGTCGCTAGAGCTTGACGCGGACTTCGTTCCGCAGCTTGGCCGCGATGTCCGCGTTGCCGGCGACCAGGCTGCTGTCGCTCCCCGCCAGATTCGCGTAGCTGAACGCCGTGACGATGGCGACGGTGCTGTGGTCGCCCCAGATGCACATGGGCGTCTTGAGCGTCGTCGGCTCGCCGGCGGAGGCACCGGAACTGTTGTCGATCTGGACCACCTGGCACTTCATGATGCCGTTGGCGAAGCCCGCCGGGCTGACCGTCTCGGGGCTGCCGACCAGCTTGCTCCTGTCCGTCGAACCGCTCTTCTCGGACTCGGACTTGACCTTGGCGAACATGGCGTCGACGACGGCCTCCGGGTCGTCGATCGTCCCGTACACCCCGGCGAAGGAGAGGCTCTTCGTCGTCAGTCCCGAGCCGCTCCCGTATCCGGCGCTGACGGACTTCGGGTTCTTCACGCCCATCTTCTCGAAGTCCGAGACGTCCGAGTCGGTCAGCCCGCCCGAGGTGTCGGCGCTGTCCGACTTCTTGTACGTCCCGTTGACGACCGTCGCGGGCGTCGTCAGCTTGTGCGCGCCGTCGTCCTTGATGCCGTCGCCGCCGTTGCTTCCGGCGAGCACGAAGTACGCGCCCACCGCGACCGCGGCGACCACCGCCACCGCCCCGACGACCAGCCCCGTCCTCTTCTTCCCGCCCGCCGGAGCCGGCGGCTGCGGAACGCCGTACGGGGGCTGGCCGTACGGGGGCTGCTGGCCGTACGGGTTCGGCTGCGGGGGAACGCCCTGCTGCGGGTAGCCGTAGCCCGGCTGCGGCGGCTGCGGCGGCTGCTGCCCGTAGGGCCCCGGCTGCGGCGGAGCCTGCTGCGGATAGCCGTAGCCGGGCTGCGGCGCCTGCGGCGGCCCGCCGTACGGACCCGGCTGCTGCCCGTACGGTCCCGGCTGCTGGGGCGGCGGCCCACCGTACGGGCCCGGCTGGTTGTAGCTCATCCCTGGGTTCCCCTCCAGATGCTTATGTGTTCCTGACATCCTGGCGCAGTCACAGGGGACCCATGGCGCAGGGGTGCCCACCGTTACGGAACAAACGCGTTTCGGGACAGCCCTGAGACACCTCTAAACTGGCCGCGTGACCGAGAATGCTCAGCAGCAGCCCACAGCGCCCAGCACCGAACTGCCGACCAAGTACGCGCCGGCCGACGTAGAGGGGCCGCTGTACGAGCGCTGGGTAGAGCGCGGTTACTTCGCGGCCGACGCCAAGAGTGACAAGCCCGCGTACACCATCGTCATCCCCCCGCCGAACGTCACCGGTTCGCTCCACCTGG
Organism: Streptomyces sp. NPDC090499; assembly: GCF_044769305.1. Taxonomy (NCBI): domain Bacteria; kingdom Bacillati; phylum Actinomycetota; class Actinomycetes; order Kitasatosporales; family Streptomycetaceae; genus Streptomyces; species Streptomyces sp. NPDC090499. The sequence goes on along the minus strand of NZ_JBIVXP010000001.1, from coordinate 1,407,967 downwards.
GCCACGCCTTCCAGCACACGCTGATGGACGCGCTGACCCGCCGCAAGCGCATGCAGGGCTTCGAGTCGCTGTGGCTGCCCGGCATGGACCACGCCGGCATCGCCACCCAGAACAAGGTCGAGCAGCAACTCGCCGAGGAGGGCAAGTCCCGCCACGACCTGGGCCGCGAGGAGTTCGTCGAGCGGGTCTGGCAGTGGAAGGAAGAGTACGGCGGCAAGATCCTCGGCCAGATGCGCCGCCTCGGCGACGGCGTCGACTGGGACCGCGAGCGCTTCACCATGGACGAGGGCCTGTCCAAGGCCGTCCAGACCATCTTCAAGAAGCTCTACGACGACGAGCTGATCTACCGCGCCGAGCGCATCATCAACTGGTGCCCGCGCTGCCTGACGGCCATCTCGGACATCGAGGTCGAGTACCAGGAGGACGACGGCGAGCTGGTCTCCATCAAGTACGGCGAGGGCGACGAGACACTGGTCGTCGCCACCACCCGTGCGGAGACGATGCTCGGCGACACCGCCGTCGCCGTCCACCCCGACGACGAGCGGTACAAGCACCTGGTCGGCAGGCGCATCAAGCTCCCGCTGACCGACCGCACCATCCCCGTCGTCGCGGACACCCACGTCGACCCGGAGTTCGGCACCGGCGCCGTCAAGGTCACCCCGGCCCACGACCCGAACGACTTCGCGATCGGCCAGCGCCACGGCCTGGAGTCCATCACGGTCATGGACGAGCGGGCCGTCATCACGGTCCACGGCCCGTTCGAGGGCCTGGACCGCTTCGAGGCGCGCTCCGCGATCGTCGCCGCGCTGCGCTCGCAGGGCCGGATCGTCGCCGAGAAGCGGCCGTACGTCCACAGCGTCGGCCACTGCTCGCGCTGCGGGACCACCGTCGAGCCGCGGCTGTCCATGCAGTGGTGGGTCAAGGTCGGCCCGCTGGCCAAGGCCGCCGGTGACGCGGTCCGCGACGGCCGGGTGAAGATCCACCCCGAGGACATGTCGAAGCGGTACTTCGACTGGGTCGACAACATGCACGACTGGTGCATCTCGCGCCAGCTGTGGTGGGGCCACCGGATCCCGGTCTGGTACGGCCCCGACGGCGAGGTCGTCTGTGTCGGCCCCGACGAGGAGCCGCCCGGCACCGAGGCGGAGGGCTGGAGGCAGGACCCCGACGTCCTGGACACCTGGTTCTCCTCCGGCCTGTGGCCGTTCTCCACCCTCGGCTGGCCCGAACAGACCGCGGACCTGCGGAAGTTCTACCCGACCGACGTCCTGCTCACCGGCCACGACATCATCTTCTTCTGGGTCGCCCGGATGATGATGTTCGGCCTCTACGCCATGGACGGCGAGGTCCCCTTCAGCACCATCGCGCTGACCGGCCTGGTCCGCGACGAGCGCGGCAAGAAGATGTCGAAGTCCTTCGGCAACGTCGTCGACCCGCTGGACTGGATGGACAAGTACGGCTCCGACGCCGTCCGCTTCACCCTGGCCCGCGGCGCCAACCCCGGCACCGACGTCCCGATCGGCGAGGACTGGGTCCAGGCCTCCCGCAACTTCGCCAACAAGATCTGGAACGCCACCCGCTTCGCCCTGATGAACGGCGCCACCGTCGAGGGCCCGCTCCCGGACCCGGCCGAGATGTCGGCGACGGACCGCTGGATCCTCTCCCGCCTCAACAAGACGGTCGCCGAAGTCGACGCGCTCTACGACGACTTCCAGTTCGCCAAGCTCTCCGACTCCCTCTTCCACTTCGCGTGGGACGAGGTCTTCGACTGGTACGTCGAGCTGTCCAAGACGACGTTCCAGGCGGGCGGCCGGGGCGCCGAGGTCTCCCGGCGCGTCCTGGGCGAGGTCCTGGACGTCACCCTGAAGCTGCTGCACCCGGTCGTCCCGTTCGTCACGGACACCCTGTGGACGACGCTGACCGGCGGCGAGTCGGTCGTCATCGCGAACTGGCCGGCCGACAGCGGCTTCCGGGACGAGGCGGCGGAGCGGGAGATCGAGAGCCTGCAGTCCGTCATCACCGAGGTCCGCCGCTTCCGCGCCGACCAGGGCCTGCAGCCCGGCCAGCGGGTCCCGGCCCGCCTGACCCTCGACGGCACGGCCCTCGCCCCGCACGAGGCGGCCATCCGCCAGCTGCTGCGCCTCCAGCCCGAGGGCGACGCCTTCGCGGCGACGGCGACCCTCCCGGTGGCCGGTGCCACGGTCGCCCTCGACCTGTCCGGCACCATCGACGTGGCCGCCGAGCGCAAGCGCCTCGCGAAGGACCTCGCGGCCGCCGAGAAGGAGAAGGCCCAGGCGACGGGCAAGCTCGGCAACGAGGCGTTCCTGGGGAAGGCCCCGGACAACGTCGTGGAGAAGATCCGCACCCGGCTCGCCAAGGCCGAGGAGGACATCGCCCGCATCCAGGGCCAGCTGGACCGCCTTCCGCCGGCGTAGCCGAAGCGTCCCCCGCAGGCGTCCGGCGGCCCCGTCCCACGGGGCCGCCGGACGCCTGCGCACTTCCCGGCCCGCACCCGGACCGACCGGGTCACACAGCGCCCACCAGCCACCGCCCTACAATCCAGAAGTAGGAACATGACCCTGATGTTCCTTTTTGGTGCTATGCGGTGGAGGGAACGCCCACATGCAGCACAGGGGCCGAACGAGAACGCCTCCGCACCGGGGACTGGTCCCCCTGGCGGCCGGCGCGGGCGGCCTGCTCGCCGTGCTCATCGCCCTCGTCTTCCTGATGCTGGTCCTGGCGATCGAGGACGCCCAGCACTCCCTGCTCTCCGCACGCAGCGGCCGGCCCGCCCTGACCCAGGTCGGTGTGGTCCAGGGCACTCTCTTCGACATGGAGGGCGGCCAGCGCAGCTACGTCATCACCCGGCAGGACGCGTTCCTGGAGCCCTGGCGGGCCGGCCGGGCCGTCTTCCCCGCGCAGGCAAAGCGGCTCGTGGACGTCAGCACGTCCCCCGGCCAGCGGCAGCTCGCCCAGCAGATCCAGCGGTCCGGCCAGTCCTTCGTCGACGACTACTCGGTCCCGCTCGTGGCCGAGGCCCGGCGCGGCGATCCCGACGCGAGCAGCACGGCGCGGACCCTGGAGGGCAAGCAGCGGCTCGACGCACTCCGGGACCAGTTCTCCCGCTACGTCCGCGTCGAGCGCGCCGCGATCGACCAGCGCGAGAACGCGCTGGAGGCCCGGATGCGCATGCTCACGATCGCCGCGTCGGCCGGTGTCTGCGCGGCGGTCCTCCTGATCGTGGCCTACGGCGCCTACGTGACCCGGGTGATCGTCTGGCCGGTGCGCAGGATGGCCGGCTTCGCGACCCGGCTCGCCGCCGGGGACATGGCCGCCCGGGTGCCGCCCTCCGGACGCCGGGAGATCGGGCAGCTGGAGACGGCGTTCAACACCATGGCGGGCTCGCTGGAGAAGAGCCACCGGCGGCTGCGGCTGCTCTACGACGCCGGCACCGCCGTCGGCAACACCCTGGACGTGGGGCGGACCGCCGACGAACTGGTGCGGGTGGCCGTCCCGCGTTTCGCCGACTTCGTCACCGTCGACCTGGAGGAGTCCGTGCTGCACGGCGGCGAGCCGACGGCCGCCGAGACCGTCCTGCGGCGCGTCGCCCGGGGCGGCGTCCGCGACGACTCCCCGCTGGACCCCACCGGCGCCCTGATCGCCGTGGACCCGCCGCCCGGCGCCACCCGCCACACCGCCGCAGCCCCGGCCCTCATGGCCGACCTCCGGGTCACCCGCAGAGCGAGGTTTCCCGACGCGCGGCGCACCGAACGGCTGATCGACTACGGGATGCGTTCACTGATCACCGCGCCGCTGTCGGCACAGGGCGTCCTGATGGGGGTGATCGTCTTCTGGCGCACCCGGGACTCCCCGCCGTTCGAGAAGGACGACCTGTCCGACGCCGAGGAACTCGCGGCGAAGGCCGCGACCGCCATCGACAACGCGCGCCGCTACACGCGGGAGCGCGAGACCGCGCTGGCCCTCCAGCGCAGCCTGCTCCCGCACCTCCTGCCCGACCGCCCGAGCATCGACTTCGCCTACCGCTACCTGCCCACCGGCACCCGGGCGGGCATCGGCGGCGACTGGCTCGACGTGATCCCGCTGTCGGGCACCCGGGTGGCCCTGGTCGTCGGCGACGTCGTCGGCCACGGCATCCAGGCCTCCGCCACCATGGGCCGGCTGCGCACGGCGGTCCGCACCCTCGCGGACGTCGACCTGCCCCCCGACGAACTCCTCACCCACCTCGACGACCTCGTCCTGCACCTCGACGACGGCGTCGGAGAACAGGCCAGCGAGGTGGGCTCGACCTGCCTGTACGCCGTCTACGACCCCATCTCGCGGCACTGCTCCCTGGCCAGCGCGGGCCATCCGCTGCCCTTCGTGATCACCCCCTCGGGGACGGTGGAGCCGGCCCCCGGCCAGGCCGGACCGCCGCTCGGGCTCGGCGGACTGCCGTTCGAGACCACCGACCTGGACCTCACCGAGGGCTCCGTCCTCGCCCTGTTCAGCAACGGCCTGGTGCACTCCCGCAGCCTCGACATGGGCCACGGCCTGGACCGGCTGCGCCGCACGCTCGCCTCCGCCGGGGACGGGGAACCGCTGGAGGCGGCCTGCGACCGGGTGGTGGCCGCGCTGCGCACCGCCGAACCCGCCGACGACGTCACCCTGCTGCTCGCCCGCACCCGCGCCCTGCCCTGCGACCAGGTGGCCGCCTGGGAGGTCCCCGCGGACCCCGAGCAGGTGGCGCGGGCCCGGACCCTGGCCACCGGCCAGCTCGCCGCCTGGGAGCTGGACGAGCTGTCCTTCACCACCGAACTGGTGGTCAGCGAACTCGTCACGAACGCCGTCCGCTACGGCGGCGTCCCGATCCAACTGCGGCTCATCCGCGACACCAGGATGCTGATCTGCGAGGTCTCCGACAGCAGCAGCACCGCCCCGCACCTGCGGCGGGCCCGGGTCTTCGACGAGGGCGGCCGCGGCCTGCTGCTGGTGGCCCAGCTCACCCAGCGGTGGGGGACCAGGCAGACCTCCGCAGGCAAGACGATCTGGTGCGAGCAGGCACTCCCGGTGCCCGACGCGTCCACGCCTGCGCGGGGCTCCGTAGACTGGTGCCGTGAGTGATCTGCCTCCGCGCGACCCCCATGAGAGCTTCGACGGCGACTTCGAGGACGGCCCCGAGGACGGCTTCGACGACATCGTCGCGGCCGAGACGGACCGTGACCCCGACCTCGCGGTGATCGAGGCCGGCAGCCGGACCCTGCGCACCCGGGGCGGCCCGCAACAGGCCGACGTCCCGGGCCGCCCCGAGGACCCCGAGGCCGACCGGGCCCTGCGCGAGGTGGAGGCGGAGCTGGCCACCCGCTGGGGCGAGACCAAGCTGGAGCCGTCGGTCACCAGGATCGCCGCCCTGATGGACGTGCTGGGCGAGCCGCAGCGGTCGTACCCCTCGATCCACATCACCGGCACCAACGGCAAGACCTCCACCGCCCGCATGATCGAGGCCCTGCTCGGCGCCTTCGAACTTCGTACCGGCCGCTACACCAGCCCGCACGTGCAGTCGATCACCGAGCGCATCAGCCTCGACGGCGCCCCGATCTCCGCCGAGCGGTTCATCGAGACGTACAACGACATCAAGCCCTACGTCGAGCTGGTCGACGCGCAGCAGGAGTACCGGCTCTCCTTCTTCGAGGTGCTCACCGGCATGGCGTACGCGGCGTTCGCGGACGCCCCCGTGGACGTCGCCGTCGTCGAGGTCGGCATGGGCGGTTCCTGGGACGCCACGAACGTCATCGACGGGGACGTCGCCGTCGTCACCCCGATCGACCTCGACCACACCGACCGGCTCGGCGGGACCACCGCGGAGATCGCCGGCGAGAAGTCCGGCATCATCAAGCAGGACGCCACCGTGATCCTGGCCCAGCAGCCGGTCGACGCGGCGCAGGTCCTCCTCAAGAAGGCCGTCGAGGTGGACGCCACCGTCGCCCGCGAGGGCCTGGAGTTCGGCGTCGTCGCCCGCCAGGTCGCCGTCGGCGGCCAGCTGCTCACGCTGCGCGGCCTCGGCGGCGAGTACGGCGAGGTCTACCTCCCCCTGCACGGCCCCTACCAGGCCCACAACGCGGCGGTCGCGCTCGCCGCGGTGGAGGCGTTCTTCGGCGTCGGCTCCCAGCGCCCCGAGTCCCTGGACATCGACACCGTCCGCAAGGCTTTCGCGGGCGTCTCGTCCCCGGGCCGCCTCGAAGTCGTACGGCGCTCTCCCACCGTCGTCCTCGACGCCGCCCACAACCCGGCCGGCGCCCGCGCCACCGCCGAGGCCGTCGGCGAGGCCTTCGACTTCAGCCGGCTGATCGGCGTGATCGGGGCCAGCGGCGACAAGGACGTCCGCGGCCTCCTGGAGGCCTTCGAGCCGATCTTCGCCGAGGTCGTCGTCACCCAGAACTCCAGCCACCGCGCGATGGACGCGGACGAGCTGGCCGCGGTCGCCGTCGAGGTGTTCGGCGAGGACCGCGTCCAGGTCGAGCCGCGCCTGCCCGACGCCCTGGAGGCCGCGATCACGCTGGCCGAGGAGGAGGGCGAGTTCGCGGGCGGCGGCGTCCTGGTCACCGGTTCCGTCATCACCGTCGGCGAGGCCCGACTGCTCCTCGGGAGGGCCTGACCATGCGCACGCTCTGTGCCTCCACCCTGATCGGCGAGTTCTTCGTCATCGGCTTCGCCGCCCTGGTCGCCATGAAGGACCCCGACCTCTCCACCTCCACGGTGTGGCTGGTCAGCGGCATCGCGATGTTCCTCTGCCTGGCCCTGTGCGGCGTACTCACCCGCCCCGGCGGCGTCGCCCTCGGCTGGGCCCTGCAGGTCGCCCTGGTCGCGTCCGGGATCTACGTCCCCACCATGTACTTCATGGGCGCGATCTTCGCGGGCCTGTGGTGGGCGTCCGTCCACTACGGAAGAAAGATCGACGAGGCCAAGGCCCGCTTCGCGGCCCAGACCACGCAGGACAGCCCGTCCGAAGCGTGAGCGGCCACCGCCCGGCACCGCACCTCGCCCTCCCGGGTGAGCGGAGCCGGGCAACCGGCCGACACGAGACCCCGGCCGGTCGGGTGTGTGGGGCTGACGGCCGGCCGGCACGGCCCTTCAGCCTGTCGAGCGCCTGAGCCCGAAGCCGGTCCGCACCACCTCTCGGTCCGTCGGGTGTGCGCACCCCCTCCCAGCCCGTCCGGCGTTTGAGGACGAGGCCGTTCAGGCCGAAGCGGGGGTCCGGGGGCGGCAGCCCCCGAAGACGGCCGCCCCACCGACCCGCACACTGTGCAACGGTCGCTCAGACCAGCCCTGTAGCCTCTCCTCACCGCACCCGGCCAGTACCGAAGGAGCCCTCCCGTGACCCAGCGCACCCTCGTCCTGCTCAAGCCCGACGCCGTTCGTCGGGGCCTGACCGGCGAGATCATCAGCCGTATCGAGCGCAAGGCCGGCTGGCAGATCACCGCGCTGGAGCTGCGCACCCTGGAGCGCGCCACGCTGGAGCAGCACTACGCCGAGCACGTCGGCAAGCCGTTCTACGAGCCGCTGGTCGAGTTCATGTCCGCCGGCCCGTCCGTCGCCCTGATCGTCGAGGGCGAGCGGGTCATCGAGGGCATCCGCGCCCTGGCCGGCCCCACCGACCCGATCGCCGCGGCGCCCGGTTCCATCCGCGGTGACTTCGGTGTGATCGTCCGCGAGAACCTGATCCACGCGTCCGACTCCGAGGAGTCCGCCGAACGCGAGGTCAAGATCTTCTTCCCCGGCCGCGCGTAGCCGCCGTAGCCGTCAGGGCCCCGCAAAGGACCCGTACGGAGTTTTCGTGGAAATTCTTGACGAGGCGTCAGCCCACTGAGCTGCACGACCTGGGACGGCCGAACGATTTCGGCCGTCCCTCGGCATATGCGTGCCGATCGGGGGAACGAGTGGCCCCGTCGGACCGTCTCCACAAGCGAGGCGGCCGTACACGTGCTGACAATGGCGAAGACCCTCGCGCAGTGTTCGTGCAGGCGCGTCTACGATGGAAGCCTTCACGTCACAGCACCCACTTCGCCGACCTGAAATGCCCTCAAAAGCTCCCGGGAAGGCCAGACGAATCCTGATGGGGAACTCAATGTCGTTCATCGGCCGTGACATGGCTGTCGACCTCGGGACCGCCAACACGCTGGTGTACGTCAGGGGTCGCGGGATCGTACTCAACGAGCCGTCCGTTGTCGCGATCAATACGAACACCGGTGGAATTCTCGCGGTCGGCGCGGAGGCGAAGAAGATGATCGGGCGCACGCCCGGCAACATCGTCGCCGTGCGGCCGCTGAAGGACGGCGTGATCGCGGACTTCGAGATCACCGAGCGGATGCTCCGCTACTTCATCCTCAAGATCCACAAGCGCCGCTACCTCGCGCGCCCGCGCGTGGTCGTCTGCGTGCCCTCCGGCATCACCGGTGTCGAGCGCCGTGCCGTCATCGAGGCGTCCTCGCAGGCCGGTGCCCGCCAGGTGCACATCATCGAGGAGCCCATGGCCGCCGCCATCGGCTCCGGCCTGCCGGTCCACGAGGCCACCGGCAACATGGTGGTGGACATCGGCGGCGGCACCACGGAGGTCGCGGTCATCTCGCTCGGCGGCATCGTCACCGCCCAGTCCATCCGCGTCGCGGGCGACGAACTGGACAACGCGATCATCCAGCACATCAAGAAGGAGTACTCCCTCCTCCTCGGCGAGCGGACCGCCGAACAGATCAAGATCACGATCGGTTCGGCCTACGAGCTCGACTCCGACGAACACACCGAGATCCGCGGCCGGGACCTGGTCTCCGGCCTGCCCAAGACCGTCGTCATCTCGGCCGCCGAGGTCCGCAAGGCGATCGAGGAACCGGTCAACGCGATCGTCGACGCCGTCAAGACCACCCTCGACAAGTGCCCGCCGGAGCTGTCCGGCGACATCATGGACAGGGGAATCGTTCTGACCGGCGGCGGAGCCCTGCTGCGCGGTCTGGACGAGCGGCTGCGCCGGGAGACCGGCATGCCGATCCACATCGCCGAGGACCCGCTGGACAGCGTGGCGCTCGGCTCCGGCAAGTGCGTCGAGGAGTTCGAGGCGCTCCAGCAGGTCCTGGACGCCCAGCCGCGCAGATGACGTAACTCTTCGATTCCGCCGTACGAGATGATCCCCCCCTCGTGCGGCGGATCGTTGATATGGAGGCATAGGCTCGCACGGGGCGAGTTCTCCACTCCTCCCCACAAGCCTCCGCGCCCCCACCCCCCCCACATGCTTCACAAGCTCCCGCAATCGCAATCAAGCTCCGCAAGTTCCTATTGAGGAAGGCACGGCCGCCGCACGTGAGGGACACGAAAGAGAGCCGGCTGCTCCTGGTGCTGCTGATCGCCATCGCGTTCGCGCTGATCACGGTGGACATCCGAGGTGGCAGGAACTCCCCGGTCGACGGCGCCCGGCAGGCCGCGGCCGCGGTCTTCGGCCCGATCGAGAACGGCATGTCGACGGTGGTGGACCCGGTCGGAAACGCCGTCTCCGCCGTCCGCGACTCCGGCGACCGGCACGACCGGCTGGCCCGGCTGGAGAAACAGAACGCGACCCTCAAGGCGAAACTCGGCAGCGACGACCGCAACCGCAGCCGCCTCACTCAGCTGGAGAAGATGCTCAACGTCGCCGCCGAGGGCCAGTACGGCATCAAGGGCGCCCAGGTCATCGCCATAGGGTCGGCGCAGGGCTTCTCCTGGACCGTCACCATCGACGTCGGCTACAACGACGGCATCAAACGCGACATGACCGTCCTCAACGGCAGCGGCCTGGTCGGCCGCGTGACCACGGTCGGCCCCGACGCCTCCACCGTGCTGCTCGCCAACGACCCCGACTTCACCGTCGGCACCCGCATGGAGGGCAGCGACGAACTCGGCTTCGCCTCCGGACAGGGCGACCGCCCGCTGCGCGTCGAACTCCTCGACAGCAAGGCCGAGGTGAAGAAGGGCGACCGGCTCGTCACCTTCGGCTCCCAGGGCGACAAGCCGTTCGTGCCCGGCGTCCCGGTCGGCACGGTCACCAGCGTCGACCCGTCCAACGGCGGCCTGACCCGCACCCTGTACGTCACGCCGTTCGTGTCCTTCACCAAGCTCGACATCGTCGGCGTGGTCGTCCAGGCACCGAAGAAGGACCCGCGCGACGAGGTGCTCCCGGCCAAGCCGAAGCCGACCCCGATCCCGACGGTGACCGTCACGGTCACCCCGTCCGCGGACGCGAGCACCAACGCGTCCGACACCACCGGCGAGCAGCAGTAGGAGCTGAATCCCCCATGCGTGTCAACCGGATCCTGCTCTCCGCCGCACTGGTCGTCGTCGCCCTGGTGATCCAGGTGAGCGTCCTCGCCCGCCTGCACCTGCCCGGCGCCGTCCCCGACCTCATGCTGCTCACCGTCCTCGGCCTCGCCATGGTCTACGGCCACGTGGGCGGCGCCCTCGTCGGCTTCGGCGCCGGACTCCTCGCCGACCTCGCCCCGCCCGCCGACCACGCGGCCGGCCGCTACGCCCTGGTGCTGTGCGTCGTCGGCTACTGCGCCGGCCTCATCAAGCCGGAGAACGGCCGCCTGAAGTCCGCGACCGGCCCGATGCTCGTCGTGGTCGCCGCCGCCGTCGGCTCCACCCTGCTGTACGCCGGCGTCGGCGCCCTCGTCGGCGACACCGCCGCCCGGCACGTCGGCATGACCAGCCTGCTGATCACGGCCGCCCTCTACGACCTGCTGCTCGCCCCGTTCGTGGTCCCCGGCGTCATGGCCCTGGCCCGCCGCGCCGACAACGACCCGCTCACCGAGGCCAACTCCGGCGGCAAGGCCGGTGACATCTCCTCGGGCTGGATCTCCTCCGGCACCGGGATGCGCATCGGCGGCCAGCGCGGCGCCCTCGGCGGCCTCAAGGCCAGGGCCCGCACCCGCAACGTCCGCGTCGGCCGCATCAAGGGGGTCAAGCGCCTGTGAACGCGGGTGAGTTCACCCGAACGGGTGCACGGGGGCGGAACGCGGTCTCACAGGTGGATCGTTCATCATTCGTACGCGCACGCGCATTTGTGCCGGGAGAGGGGGAGACAGCCCAGTGACCAACATTCCCGAGACCGGTCGGACCCCACGCGTCCAGATCCGTCTCGTCGTCATCCAGATCCTCGTCCTCTCCCTGCTCGGCACCCTCGGCGGCCGCCTGTGGTACCTGCAGATCCGGGAAGGCTCCGAGTACCAGAAGGAGGCCTCCGGCAACCACGTCCAGCAGGTCGTCGACCCCGCCGTGCGCGGTTCGATCCTGGACGCCCGCGGAGTCCCCCTCGCGGACAACGAGACCCGGCTGGTGGTCTCCGCCTCCCGCACCGACCTGCTCAAGCAGAAGGACGACGGCAAGGCCGTCCTGACCAAGCTCGCCGGCGTCCTCGGGATGAAGCCCGAGGAGGTCATGCAGAAGGTCCGCCTCTGCGACGCCAAGACCCCCCAGCCCTGCTGGAACGGCTCGCCGTACCAGCCGATCCCGATCACCGACGAGGCCACCGCCAAGCAGGCCCTGCAGATCCGCGAGCGCTCCGAGGACTTCCCCGGCATCACCGCCGAGCCCGAGGCCGTCCGCCGCTACGCGAGCCCCGGCAAGTCCAACACCGCCCAGGTCCTCGGCTACCTCTCCCCGGTCACCGACGACGAGATCCAGCAGGCCAAGGACACCTCCTCCCCGTACCTGCGCTCCGACCAGGTCGGCCGCTCGGGCCTGGAGCGCGAGTACGACAAGGAACTGCGCGGCAAGGCCGGCGTCACCCGCTACGAGGTCGACAACCTCGGCCGCGTCATCGGCAAGGCCGAGTCCGACGCCGCCGAGCCCGGTTCCAACCTGGTCACCAGCATCGACTCCCGCGTCCAGCGGGTCGCCGAGTACGAGCTGGACACGGCGATGAAGGCCGCCCGCAAGCAGTACGACAGCATCACCCACGAGAACTACAAGGCCGACTCCGGCGCCGTCATCGTGATGGAGGCCAAGACCGGCCGGATCGTCGCCATGGCCTCCGCCCCCACCTACGACCCCAACGTGTGGGTCGGCGGCATCTCCGCCAAGGACTACCAGGCCCTCACCGGCAAGAACTCCGACTACCCGCTGCTCAACAGGGCCATACAGGGTCAGGCGGCCCCCGGTTCCACGTTCAAGGTGGTCTCCACCGCCGCCGCGGTCAACGCCGGCTACGCGTGGGACGGCGGCTACCCCTGCACCAGCTCCTACTCGGTGGGCGGCCAGGTCTTCAAGAACTTCGAGGGCGAGAACTTCGGCGACATCTCCCTGGGCCGCGCCCTGGAGGTCTCCTGCGACACCGTCTTCTACGGCCTCGCCGACCGCGAGTGGAAGAAGGACGGCGGCATCAACCCCAAGGCGGGCGAGCCGAAGGACTACTTCTTCAAGACCGCCCACCAGTTCGGCCTCGGCAAGGAGACCGGCATCGACCTGCCCAACGAGGTCACCGGCCGCGTCCCCGACCGCCAGTGGAAGATCGACTACTGGAAGGCCAACAAGGACGCCTGGTGCAAGTCCGGGAAGAAGGACGGCACCTACGTCGAGAAGATCGAGTACGAGAACTGCCTCGAAGGCAACAAGATGCGCGAGGGCGACGAGATCAACTACTCCATCGGCCAGGGCGACACCCTCGTCACGCCGATACAGGAGGCGATGATCTACGGCGCCGTGGCCAACGGCGGCACCGAGTACCAGCCGACCATCGGCAAGGCGATCGTCAGCGCCGACGGCAAGACCGTCCAGGAGATCAAGCCCAAGGCGGTCCGCAAGCTGCCGGTCACCCAGGCCACCCTCAAGGGCATGGACGACGCCTTCGCGGGCGTCATCACCCGCGGTACCGCCGCCTGGAAGTTCGGCGGCTGGCCGCAGGACAAGATCGCCCTGCACGGCAAGACCGGCACCGCAGAGGTCTACGGCAAGCAGACCACGTCCTGGCTCGCCACCTACAGCAAGGACTACACGGTCATCATGACCATCTCCCAGGCCGGTACCGGTTCCGGTGCCTCCGGTGAGGCGGTCCGCAACATCTACAGCGCCCTGTACGGCGTGGCGGCCGACGGCTCGATCGACAAGAACAAGGCACTGCTCTACACCCCGCAGAAGGGCCTGCCGAAGGTCCGCACGGACGGCACGATCACCTCCCCGAAGGTCTCCAAGGACCCGGCGAAGGACTTCCAGGCCTACTCCAAGCAGGGCGACAAGAACACCGGCGACGGGCAGACCCCGGCCGCCACCACGGCCTCCCCGTCCACGGGCAACCGTGACACCCGCAGACGGGCCCGCAGGCGCGGCAGCCGGAGGATGCTCACATGACCGGCGTCAACAGCTTCTCCGTCTCCGGATACGGCCCGGCCCGCGCCGGCTGGACCCGGATCTTCGCCCGGGACTCGCTGACCCGCCGCCTGGACTGGCCGATGCTGCTGGCGGCCGTCGCCCTGTCCCTGCTCGGCTCGGTACTGGTCTACTCGGCGACCCGCAACCGCACCGAGATCAACCAGGGCGACCAGTACTACTTCCTGGTCCGGCACCTGATGAACATGGGCATCGGGCTCGCCCTGATGATCGGCACCATCTGGGTCGGCCACCGCCAGCTCCGCAACGCCGTACCGATCCTCTACGGCCTCTCGCTGGCCGGCATCCTCGCGGTGCTCACCCCGCTGGGCGCCACCATCAACGGCAGCCGCAACTGGATCGTCCTCGGCGGCGGGTTCTCGCTGCAGCCGGCCGAGTTCGTGAAGATCACGATCATTCTGGGCATGGCGATGATACTGGCGGCGCGGGTCGACGCCGGTGACAAGAAGTACCCGGACCACCGCACCGTCCTGCAGTCCCTGGGCCTGGCCGCGGTCCCGATCCTGGTCGTGCTGCTCATGCCCGACCTCGGCACGGTCCTGGTCATGGTGACCATCATCCTCGGCGTGCTGCTCGCCTCCGGCGCCTCCAACCGCTGGGTCTTCGGCCTGCTCGCCGCCGGCGTGGTCGGCTGCGTCGCCATCTGGCAGCTGCACATCCTCGACGAGTACCAGATCGCCCGCTTCGCCGCCTTCGCCAACCCCAGCCTCGACCCGGCAGGCGTCGGCTACAACACCAACCAGGCCCGCATCGCCATCGGCTCCGGCGGCCTGACCGGCGCGGGCCTGTTCCACGGCTCGCAGACCACCGGCCAGTTCGTCCCCGAGCAGCAGACCGACTTCGTCTTCACGGTCGCGGGGGAGGAGCTGGGCTTCGTCGGCGCGGGCCTGATCATCGTGCTCCTCGGGGTCGTCCTGTGGCGCGCCTGCCGGATCGCCCGCGAGACGACCGAGCTGTACGGCACGATCGTCGCGGCCGGGATCGTCGCCTGGTTCGCGTTCCAGGCGTTCGAGAACATCGGCATGACCCTCGGCATCATGCCGGTCACCGGCCTGCCGCTGCCGTTCGTGTCCTACGGCGGCTCGTCGATGTTCGCGGTGTGGGTGGCGGTGGGGCTGCTGCAGTCGATCAGGGTGCAGCGGCCGATGTCGGCATAGGCGGCCCCGCCCGAGGAACCCAGGGAGGTGAACACGCCACAATGGCTTGTTCACCTCTCGTACGAATTCAGTTTTCCTTCGATTTACCCTCTTTGGCCTCTGCCTCTGCGGCGGCCCGACCACTAGATTCAACTCATGGCGGACACGAAGCGCGAAATCGAGCGCAAGTACGAATCTGAGGACAGTGGCCTGCCCGACCTGACCGGCGTCGCAGGAGTGGCGAACGTCGTCGACAAGGGCACCGCCGACCTCGACGCGACCTACCACGACACCTCCGACCTGCGCCTGGCCTCGGCCAAGGTCACCCTGCGCCGCCGCAGCGGAGGCGGCGACGCCGGCTGGCACCTCAAACTCCCCGTCGCCCCCGGCGTCCGGGACGAGATCCACGCCCCCCTCTCCGACACACTCCCCGACGAACTCGCCGCCCTGGCCCGCTCCCGGGTCCGTGAGGGGCAGCTGGTCCCGGTGATCCGGCTGCGCACCACCCGCGACATCCGGCACCTCGTCGACGCCGACGGCGCCCTGCTCGCCGAGGTCAGCGTGGACCGCGTCCGGGCCGACCGGCTCTTCGGCGGCGACGGCAAGGCCGAGTGGACCGAGATCGAGGTGGAACTCGCCGACGGCGGCGACCCCGCCTTCCTCGACAAGGTGGAGAAACGGTTGGGCAAGGCGGGCGTACGCCCCTCGAAATCCCCGTCGAAACTCTCCCGCGCCCTCGCCGAGACCAAGGGCGGCAAGCCCCGCCCGCCCAGGACCGGGCCCGCCACGCCCGTCACGGCGGGCGACCACGTCATGGCCTACGTCCGCGCCCAGCGCGACGCGATCGTCGAGCTCGACCCCGCCGTCCGCCTGGACACCGAGGAGGGCGTCCACGACATGCGGGTCGCCACCCGCCGGCTGCGCAGCACCTTCCGCACCTTCGGCAAGGTCCTCGACCGCCAGGTCACCGACCCGATCGCCGACGAGCTGAAATGGCTCGCCGGCGAACTGGGCGTGGGCCGCGACCAGGAGGTCCTGGCCGAACGCCTGATGTCCGCCCTCGCCGACGTACCCCCCGCCCTCGTCCACGGCCCCGTCCACGACCGCGTCCACCAATGGGCCGAGGCGAGCGAACGCGGCTCCCGCAGCCGGCTCCTCGGCGTCCTCGACTCCAAGCGCTACCTCGCGCTCCTCGACACCCTGGACGCCCTGGCCGCCGACCCGCCCCTGCTGAAGGCGGCCGCCGGGGACCCCGAGCAGGTCCTCACCAAGGCCGTGCACAAGGACTTCGCCAAGGTCACCGACCTGATCGAGACGGCCATGGCCCAGCCCCCCGGACACGACCGCGACCTCGGCCTGCACGAGGCCCGAAAGAAGGCCAAGCGCACCCGCTACGCCGCCGAGGCCGCCCGCCCCGCCCTCGGCAAACCGGCCAAGACCCTGCTCAAGTCCATGAAGGCCCTGCAGACCCTGCTCGGCGAACACCAGGACAGCGTCATGGTCCGCGAGACCCTGCGCGAACTGTCCGCGGTGGCCCACGCCGCCGGGGAGAGCACGTTCACCTACGGGCTGCTCTACGGCCGCGAGGAACAGCGGGCGGCGGCGGTCGAGGCGGAGGCCCCCGGGGCCTGGGCGGACATCAGGGCCGGGGCACCGGTGTGATCCGGGCGTACGGGGGACCCCGCCGACCGGGTTAGGCTTGATGGTCACCCTTCCCGGCCACCGGCCGGAGGGCGCCCCCCAGCCACCTCACAAAGGTCCGCGAGATGCCTGCCGAAGCCGCCGCCCCGGTCGCTGAGTCTGTGTTCCCGCAGCTCGAAGCTCTGCTCCCGCATGTGCAGAAGCCGATCCAGTACGTCGGCGGAGAGCTCAACTCCACGGTCAAGCCGTGGGAGACCTGCGACGTCCGCTGGGCGCTCATGTACCCCGACGCCTACGAGGTCGGCCTGCCCAACCAGGGCGTCATGATCCTCTACGAGGTCCTCAACGAGCAGGAGGGCGTCCTCGCCGAGCGCACCTACAGCGTGTGGCCGGACCTGGAGGCGCTGATGCGCGAGCACCGCGTCCCCCAGTTCACCGTGGACAGCCACCGCCCCGTCCGGGCCTTCGACGTGTTCGGCCTGTCCTTCTCCACCGAGCTGGGCTACACGAACATGCTCACGGCCCTGGACCTGGCCGGCATCCCCCTGGAGTCGAAGGACCGCACCCTCGACGACCCGATCGTCCTCGCGGGCGGCCACGCGGCCTTCAACCCCGAACCCATCGCGGACTTCATCGACGCGGCGATCATCGGCGACGGCGAGCAGGCCGTCCTCGACATGACGAAGATCATCCGCGAGTGGAAGGCGGAGGGCCGCCCCGGCGGCCGCGAGGAGGTCCTCCTCCGCCTCGCGAAGACCGGCTCCGTCTACATTCCGGCCTTCTACGACGTCGAGTACCTCCCCGACGGCCGGATCGCCCGCGTGGTCCCCAACAGGTCGGGCGTCCCCTGGCGCGTCTCCAAGCACACGGTCATGGACCTCGACGAGTGGCCCTACCCCAAGCAGCCCCTCGTCCCGCTCGCCGAGACGGTCCACGAGCGCATGTCCGTCGAGATCTTCCGCGGCTGCACCCGCGGCTGCCGCTTCTGCCAGGCCGGCATGATCACCCGCCCGGTCCGCGAGCGCTCCATCACCGGCATCGGCGAGATGGTCGACAAGGGCCTCAAGGCCACCGGCTTCGAGGAGGTCGGCCTGCTCTCCCTGTCCTCCGCGGACCACTCGGAGATCGGCGACATCGCCAAGGGCCTGGCCGACCGCTACACCGAGGACAAGATCGGCCTCTCCCTGCCCTCCACCCGCGTCGACGCCTTCAACATCGACCTGGCCAACGAACTGACCCGCAACGGCCGCCGCTCCGGCCTCACCTTCGCCCCCGAGGGCGGCTCGGAACGCATCCGCAAGGTCATCAACAAGATGGTCTCCGAGGACGACCTCATCCGCACCGTCTCGACGGCCTACGGCAACGGCTGGCGCCAGGTGAAGCTGTACTTCATGTGCGGCCTGCCCACCGAGACCGACGACGACGTCCTCCAGATCGCCGACATGGCGACCAAGGTCATCGCCAAGGGCCGCGAGGTCTCCCGCTCCAACGACATCCGCTGCACCGTCTCCATCGGCGGCTTCGTCCCCAAGCCCCACACCCCCTTCCAGTGGGCCCCCCAGCTCTCCGCCGAGGAGACGGACGCCCGCCTGGAGAAGCTCCGCGACAAGATCCGCGGCGACAAGAAGTACGGCCGCTCGATCGGCTTCCGCTACCACGACGGCAAGCCCGGCATCGTCGAGGGCCTCCTCTCCCGCGGCGACCGCCGCATCGGCGCCGTCATCCGCGCCGTCTACGAGGACGGCGGCCGCTTCGACGGCTGGCGCGAGCACTTCTCCTACGACCGCTGGATGGCCTGCGCCGACAAGGCCCTCGCCCCCGCCGACGTCGACGTCGACTGGTACACCACCCGAGAGCGCACCTACGAGGAGGTCCTCCCCTGGGACCACCTCGACTCGGGCCTGGACAAGGACTGGCTCTGGGAGGACTGGCAGGACGCCCTCGACGAGACAGAGGTCGAGGACTGCCGCTGGACCCCGTGCTTCGACTGCGGGGTGTGCCCGCAGATGGATACGGCCATACAAATCGGCCCGACCGGTAAGAAGCTGCTGCCTCTTACGGTCAAGAACGCAGGTCCGGCACCGGCTTCGAGCGGTCACACGCACTGAGGTGGGCGAGGCACTCGATCGGGTGGCTGAGGCGCTGGCGGGGGTGACCGAGGAGGAGTTGGCGGCTGTGCTTGCAGCGGTCGGCGCTTCCAGCCCTCGTCAGTCCGCGCCGTCGCCCTCTCCCCGGACGTTGCTGCCGGGCCCTGCAAGCGCCACGAACATCGTGTCCGAGGTGGAATGGGCCTGAAGGCCGTCTCTGGGCTCGTGCGTGGCTACATGACACCCGCAGCCGGCTTCATTGGGCCGGGCCGAGTACCTCGTCGGCGCTGCGGGGCTCCGTGCGCGGCTGCTCGTTGAGCTTGTGACGCGCGATGGAGGAATGCCGGTAGACCTCCTTGCGGGCTCGCATGATGTTGCCCAGGGGGGCGTGCTCCGCGGTGACCCGCCAGGGGGTGAAGGACAGTGAGTCCATCTTCTCCAGGTTCTCCGGGCCGGATATGTCCTGCCGCGGCAGCCGCAGCTTGGCAACGGTGACGGACGGCGAGAGCTTCTCGGGCCACTCCACGGTGAGGTCCTCCACCGGCATGCGTTCCAGGTCGGCGCAGAGCTGGACCTGGATGTCGAAGGCGTAGGGCCGCTCCCGCAGTTCGGCCTCCAGCGCCGGCCGGAAGACCTCTGCCGCGGAGGTCGGGTCGATGTCGCGATGGACCACCGCGGCGGCGGAGGCCGGGTCGGGGGTGAAGCGCACCTTGGCGATGTAGTCGCCGTGCCGGACCGCGCCCATCGTCCAGTAGCTCGACAGCAGTATGTTCGCGGGAGGGGTCTTCGACAGGCGCAGGAAGGCCAGGAACTCGTCCCACGCCCAGTGCCGTCCCCGCCGCAACGGCGGAACCTGCGAGCACGGACGGTCCCTCGGCTGCGGCACCGTCCACGCTCCGGACACTCCGGCCATCGGCCAACCGCTGTGCGTCGACTGTTACGACTACACGGCTCACGTGCTGTGGCACGCGCACGCCTCCAAGCTGTGGGACCGCTTCGTCATCGACGTCCGGCGACGCCTCGCCACCTCCGCAGGCCTCGTACAGTCCCGCTTCGCCGATCACGCGCGGCTATCCTTCGCCCGCGTCGCCGAATACCAGAAGCGCGCAGCCGTCCACTTACACGCCGTCGTACGCCTCGACGGGCCGGCCGGACCTGGTGATGGACCCCCGGCCTGGGGCACTGCGGAACTGCTCATCGACGCGGTACATGCCTCCGTTCGGCGGGTACTGCTCCACACCCCCTACAGCCTCGCCGCGGGCGAACTGACACTGCGCTGGGGCGCACAGGTCGACGCCCGGCCCCTGCGCACAAACGGCGACGGCCCCGACGATGACGCCGTGGCCGCGTACGTCGCCAAATACGTCACGAAAGGAGCGAGCGAGACAGGCGCCGGCCTCGACCACTCGGTCACAGACTGGGCCGATATTGAGACGGCGTCCGTGAGCGAACACGTCCGTGCCCTCATGCGAACCTGCTGGCGTCTGGGAGGCCTGCCGGAGTACGCGCCGCTGAACCTGCGGACCTGGACTCACACCCTCGGTTACCGAGGCCACATCCTCACCAAATCCCGCGCCTACTCCACCACCTACGCGGCGCTCCGTGCTCAGCGCGCCCACCATATGGGCCATACCGGCCAGCCAGACGCCGTCACAGAAAGGCGCTGGCGTTACGTCGGTTCCGGGCACACCCCTGGAGCCGCCCTCATCGCCGCTGGAATCGCTCATGACCTCGCGGAGTCTCGACGGCTTGGGCTGGACACGAGGCAAGGGGGGAGCGGTGCGGGTAACTCCTCTGCCTGAACGCGAACCACAACAGCCTGGGGACTCGCGGCTGCTCCAGGCGTCCCACGACGGGGCCATCGGCCTGATCGACAGCGACATCGTGATCATTGACGTCGACGGCACAGAAGAGCCGTTCGACCCCGCTTCGTGGTTTTCCTGAGAGCGACAACCACCAACCCGGGGCCCTTGGGGGAGGTGGCTCCGTTCGGTCTGCCTCCATGTTGTGGATTCTCTCGGCCCCCTCTCGTAGAGTGACAGGGCGCGCCATTTCGTGGTGACAACGTGAGTGGGAATCCTCGTTGTCACCTGGATATGGCGTGACAGATCGACGCCGGGCAGTGGCTCTGCTAGGCGTCGCAGGCCCGCACCCACGCGCACACCGTAAAACCTCAACGAAGATCCCCGTGCCACGGGGCACAGCCGGCGGGCGCTGTGTTTGACAGGCTTCCGCCTGCCTTCGTTGAGGCATTCGCTCATCGGCGAAGTCTCTCGGAAGCGGCGGCTGACACCCTCCCCGGGAGGCGGGATGTGGGCCGTGTTAGAGCAAGTGGCCGGAGTTGCTCCGCAGATCTTTCTGTATGTCGTCGGCCTCTTAGTTGTCATGATCCTTCTCTCGCTCATCATCAGCCTCCATAAAGCTGAGGCCTCAGAGCGTCCCGAGATCATCAGGGCTCTTGCGGATCTGATGGCGTTCTGGAAGAAGCGATGAAAGGTCCGATATGAGAGGAGGGTGCATGTCGGAGTCTCAATGAGGCTCGCGATTCTGCACCTCCGTCGTCTTGCTGGTCGCATTCAGGATGTGAGGGTTGGTGCTTACTGAGGTCAGCTCGACAGGGTGACGATTCGTTGGCTTAACGATCGCGAGGCGTGCGCATCCTTGTCACAGCGGCGCCATACAGGCATCGGGGGGCGAAATGGACCACTCCACTGACTGGATCAACGTCGTGTTCGGCCTGCTTTTTGCAAGCGGGGGTGCCGCAATCGTGATCTTCTACATGCGTCTGTATTGGTTCCGTCGGGCCGCGCTGGCTCGCGGGCTGATGGCGGAGGCTCGCTGCGTCCAGACCTTCGAGACGGAGGAGCGGGATTCCGACGGGGACAAGATAAGGAAGCTGCACATGATTCTCGCGTTCCGGACCCGGGACGGCGCCAACGTCCGGCTGGAGCGGATCGTGTCGGTGCACGCGACCACGGGGGTGCACTTCGTCGGCGACGTCGTGCCCGTGCGCTATCTGCCCGAGCACCCCGAACGCGCCACGGTCACGGCGCCAGGCGCGGGCCAAGAGTCGTGCGTGATGGGCTGCGGGGTGGTCATCGGCCTGCTCCTGGCCTGCGCGGGGCTGTTTGGCGCTGCGGTGCAATTCGGCTTCGCGCCGTAGTCCGCGAGGGCTTCCTCACCAGAACTGGACCCGACCTCTACCTACCGCCGTCACCATGAACGGCCGACGTCAGTAAGCGAGTCGTCACGACTCGTCAGAAGGCTTCTGCGAAGACATCCTCCTTGAGTATCAGACGGTTCCGCACGTCCTTGGGGATCATCAGCTTCATGTGGATGTGCGGTGCCCGTACGCCCTTCACCCTCGTCCGTGTGATCTTGCACTTCACGCCGACCCGGAGCAGGTCGGTGGCCATGGCCTCCATGCCGCCCTCCTCCCAACGGCTTCTGAATGACTTGCCGTTGTGCACCGCCACCCACCGGTCATTGACCGACTCGGGGTCGATGCCCTCCAGCTGCTTGATCAGGTCGTCCAGCGTCTTGTCTGCCCGCTCCTTCGTGAACCTCGTCTTCGTGAAGCGGCCTTCGGGCTCCAGGCCGGCCATGTAGTAGCTGATGGACTGTTCGAGACGCTGCTGCTCCTTGCGTGCCTCCGCGCCCTGCCGGTACTCCCGTGTCATGACGGGCTCGTCGCCGAGCACGCTCAGGACGTCCTCGACGAGCCTGGCGTAGATGTCCTCGGGGTTCGGTGCGCCATGGCCGCCGGCCTTGCACTTGCCGCACCTCAGGTACTGGTAGACCTTTCCGTTCATCCGGTTCTTCTGGACGGTCATGTTGCTACCGCAGTCGGCGCAGATCATGACCCCGAGAAACTTCGTCGCACCGTCGGGGCTTCGCCTCGGCTGGTTTTTGCCCTGAGCGTTCAGAACTTCCTGGAGGCTGTAGAACTCGTCCTCCGTGAAGACGCCCTCCGCCACACGGATGGGCTTCCCGTCGCCTCCCATGACGAGCTTGGACCGGCGGACGCCTCCGTCCTTGTCCTCTTCCACGCGGTAGCCCATGAGGGCCGGATTGCGCAGTCGCCGTAGATGGGTCGTCGCGGTGAGGCCTTCTCCGCACAGACCGGCGCGGACCAGGACCCGGACCATGCGGCGGGCGGATGCGGGACGCTCCCTCATCGCGACCTTGCGGCTCCAGTGCAGTGCCCTGTACGCGGTCGTGTTGAAGATCAGGATGACCTTGCCGTTTTTGTCCTCGGCCGTCTCGTAGCCGTATGCGGGCTTCCCCACCAGCCACTCACTCTGGGTCTTCGTGTACTCCCAGAGGCTCGCCACGCGGGTGCTGGTGTTCGCTGCCTCGATCTCGGCGATACCGCCAACGATCGTGACCATGATCTTCCCGGCCGTCGTGGTCAGGTCGATGGAGTCGTTCTTGGAGACGAGGTTCTTCCCGTACTTCAGGCACCAGTCGATCATGGTGCTGAGGTCGGAGAGACGTCGTACGAAGCGGTCTAGCTTCCAGAAGAGCAGTTCGTCGAACTCCGGGGCCCGGTTGTTGAGCCAGTCGCCCAGTTCCTTGCGCTTCCATGGCGGGACCTTCGTCGCCGACACGTTGAGGTCGCTGGCGACGCCGACGACTCGGCAGCCGCGTTCGCGGGCGAGTATCCGCAGGTCCAGTTCCTGGCGGACGGGTGAGGTCGTGTCGTCGGTGAGTACCGACAGGCGGACCGACAGCAGGGCACGCGGTGCGTCGTCGGGTAAGAGGGCTTCCGCCCTCTTCAGGTCCTCTAACAGCGCTAAGTCGGCCTTCGACCACTCGGCCTCAACTGAGTAGCTACGGCGGTCAGTTGCCGCGCGCGTCCTCGTTCGTTTCGCCATGACCAGCACGGTAGCGCTTGTAGACCCGTTGGTGAATGGCCGCAGATGGACACCAGCATCCAGGCCCGACCGGCAAGAAGCTGCTGCCTCTTACGGTCAAGAACGCAGGTCCGGCACCGGCTTCGAGCGGTCACACGCACTGACGTGGGCGAGGCGGAGGTGGCGGCGGCACTGGCTGCGGTCGGGGCCTCGCGTCCTCGCCCGCCGACGCCGTCGGCTTCCCCTCGTACGCCGCTGCCGAGCCCTGTAGGCGCCCCACGGATTGCCTCGGAGGTGGAGTGGGTCCGAACCCTTCCTCGACCCCGGCTGGGCAGATAGAGCGTTGCAACTGGGCCCTTTCCCCGCCGAGGGAGGGGCCCAGCCGCGTCCATGGCCGGGCTGCACGTCCAGACGGTGCCCCACCGGCCTCAGCCCTAAGGATTGTCGTACTGGCGATACCTGCGTACGTGAATGCGAGCACGGCCCCAAGGCCTCTCCGGCGGGTTGCGGCACCGGCCATCCGTCCCTGCGCCGCCGGTGGCCCACTCCGGCAGGTGTCACTCGAATGGAGTAACCAAACGCGCCACCCACATGGGTGAAGATCAAGCTGAGTAGTGCCCCAACCGAGGCGATCCGTGAAAGGGAAACCACATGCGCATTCGACGAACTCTCGCCGCCGCCATCGCCACGGCAGCCCTCGCCGGGCTCGGCCTCGCAGGTGCCGCCACCGCCACGGCCGCCACCCACAACACTCCCGCCACCGCCCACACCGAAAGCCTCACCCCGGGTGAGTGCGTGGACGGCGGCGGAAAGGTGGTCGGGATGAAGTGCGTCGGCGGTACGGGCGACGGGCAGATGGTCGACTAACGCCCACGGGGCGCCCCGCAGCCATGCGCCGCGGGGTGCTCCCGCGTGCCACCGACAGTGGTGCAGCGGCCGCAGGTATGCGCGCAAGGCCGAGCACTTCCTCGCCTTCGCGGGGGAGCGGGCGCTGGCTGTCTCGGAGGCGACTTTGGGGCCCGACCATCCTGACACCGCCCTCCGCTTGAACAACCTCGCCAGGACCCTCAGCGACCTGGGCCGGCATACCGAGGCCGTGCGGGCGCTGGCCGTCACGGAGGCGGCCCTGAAGCCCGACCACCCCGGCATCGCCACCTGCCTGAACAACCTCGACGGGATCCGCGCAGCGTTGGAAGCCGTACCCGAAGACGAGGCATAGCTGTGCCGTGGTAGCCGTGCCGACGCGTGGAGCGCGTGGGCCACTGCGACACCCGGCGCCATCACTGAGCGGCACCGGCGCTGAGGCCGTCGTACGGGGCGGGGTCAGCCGGAGCCCGGGCCGTAGAGGGCGGCGATGTGCTCGGACGTCGCCCAGCGGCTGTAGGTCGGGGACTGGGGCCAGCCCTCGGGTGAGTCCTGCCATTCCTCCTGGCGTCCGTACGGGAGGACATCGATCAGGGCGAAGCTGTGGCTGAGCTGCTCGGTGCCCCGGCCGTCGGTGTGCCAGGTGCGGTAGACGGTGTCGCCGTCGCGCAGGAACACGTTGACCGCGTACCCGCCGGCGGGCGGTGCGCCGACGTCCGACCCGAACGGGCTGTTCGCGGTCGAGTACCACGTCATCCGGTTGCCGACCCGGTGTTTGTAGGCGAGTGCCTCTTCGATCGGGCCCTGGGTGACGACGACGAACCGCGCGTCGTAGGCGTCCAGGAACTCCAGGCGGGTGTACTGCGAGGTGAACCCCGTACACCCCGGGCACTGCCAGTCCTTCCCGGCGAACCACATGTGGTGGTAGGCGATCAGCTGCCTCCTGCCCTCGAAGACGTCCACCAGCCGGACGGGGCCGTCCTCGCCCTCCAGCGTGTAGTCGGGCATCTCGACCATCGGCAGGCGGCGGCGCTCGGCGGCGATGGCGTCGAGTTCCCGTGTCGCGGCCTTCTCCCGGGTGCGCAGTGCCGCGAGCCGTTGCTCCCAGGCCGCGGCGTCGGTGACGGTCGGCAGCGCGTGGTCGGTCATGGTGTCCTCACAGATCTCGTGGACGGCTTCGGCTTCGGCTTCGGTTTCTGCGGGGGCAGACCGCTCCGGGCCCGCGAACTCATCGGCCGGCCTGCGGACGCGGCGGCTGCGGGCGGTGGGGCGCGTGTACCGGCGTGCCGTTCGCCCTCAGGTGTCGAGGAACTCGGGGACGAAGATGTCGTCGCTGGTGAGCAGCCGCCGGGAGAGGCCCTGCTCGTGGTGGTAGCGCAGGAACGTGTCGACGGCCTTGCGGTTCGCGGCGACGCCGTAGGGCCACCAGTCCTCGCCCAGCAGACGCAGGTTTTCCTCGAACAGCCTGCTGAACCAGGGGGTCACGAGGCTCATGTGCTGCTTCGCGGCGTCCTTCAGGTACTTGCGTTCGGCGAGGTCCTTGGCTTCGCCGAACGCCCGGTAGACGGCCCGGAGCAGGCCGGTCCGGTGCGCCAGTTCCCTGCGGACGGCGACGACGTGCATCGGCGGGAAGATCCCGGTGCGCCGGTAGTAGTCGCGCTCCACGGTCTCGTGGTCCGGGAAGAGCCGGGCGACCGCCGGTGAGCCGTTCAGCACGGCCCGGGGGACGTCGACCGAGATGAGCGCGTCGATCTCGCCGGATTCGAGCATGGCGCTCAGCGTCCGGCCCTCCGCCGCGTGTCGCACGTCGACGCCGGCCGGAACCGGCTGCGGGATCCAGTCGAACGCCGGGACGGGGTGGTCCGTGCCGCCGATGACCCAGCGGCACTGGTCGGGGGTCACGCCGTACTCGTCCGACAGGATGCCCTTGGGCCAGACGCCGGCGTCGTGGCCGTAGAGCGCGAACTCGCCGATGGTGCGGCCGGCCAGGTCCTCGGGTCTGCTGATCCCGGCCGCGGTGTTCACGTAAATGGCGGAGTGCCGGAAGTTGCGGTTCGGGAAGACCGGCAGCGCCACGAACGGGGCGTCGTCGAGGTCGAAGGTGCGCAGGAAATAGGTCAGGCCGAACTCCGCCACGTCGTACCGGCCTTCGCACATGCCGCGGAAGATGTCCGAGACCAGCGGTGCCGTCTCGAAGACGGCGTCCACGCCGTCGACCCCGACGCGGCCGTCGAACAGTGCCTCGGTGTGTTCGTAGGCGTGGACGCCGATGGTCAGGTGCGCGCTCATGAGAGATCCTCGCTTCCGTCCGCGCTTCCGTGAATGACCGTTCACGTTTTACGGTGGACCCCCGCAGCTGCAGCCGTCAAGATGAATGACCATTTACGTTGAAGGGCCGATCATGCCGCGCATCACCCCCGAGCGAAGAGAGGCCAGGCGGGCGGAGATCGTCGCCGCTGCGCGCCGCTGCTTCTCGCGAGACGGCTTCCACCAGACCTCCATGCCCGACATCGCCGCCGAGGCCGGCGTCTCCGCCGGGGCGCCGTACCGGTACTTCGCGAGCAAGGAGGAGATCATCCTCGCCATCGCCTCGGACGCGTTCCGGCTCGTCTTCGAACCCGTCGAAAAGCTGGCCGCACGCACCGACCACGCTTCCGTCGCCGACCTGCTGGCCGCATCGCTCGAAGCGCTGAGCGCCGACACCGTCACCGATGCCGCCGGACGCGAGGTGCCCGTCGACGAGCTGCTGCGCTGCGCCGTGCAGAGCTGGTCGGAGCTGCTGCGCAACGACGCCGTCCGCGCCCGTGCCGTCGAGGGCTTCCAGGGCGTACTGGGCGGCATCACCGACGCGCTGCGCCGCGGCCAGGCGGCCGGCACCGTCCCGTCCGCGGTGGAGCCGGAGCGCGGCGCACGGGTGCTGATGGGGCTGCTGCACGGCTGCCTGCTCCAGCGCGTCGCCTTCGGTCTGACCGATACGACAGGTTTCGGCGACGAGCTGTCGGCTCTGCTGGGCGGCGTGGACGGCACGGGGGGCGGGAGTGGGGCGGACCGCATGACCGGCGGCGCGATGCACCCTTGACTTGGCCGGCGGTGCGACGCACCCCTGACTTGGCCGGCGGCGCACGGCCGCGTGGCTCGTAATGCGCCGGTCGCTCGTGGCGGGCTCCCGGTTCGGCGTGGGCGTGGCGACTGCAGGTCCCCGGCGGTCTGCCGCTGCCGGTGGGCCTCGGATGCCGTTGCGCCGGGTGGGTGACAGACTGGGGTTCCGGAGCGGGGCGGCCGTGGCGGAGGGTTCGGCCGCGGCGAGATACCTGGCCGTGGCGGACGGTTCGGCGCCGCCCCGGCCGTCCCCGAACCGTTCGTCGCGGCGGTGATCGGTCCGTACATCCGCCCGTTCGCGCTCGTCGGTGTGCGGGCCGGCACCTCGTCGGCGCCACCTCACACCCCGCGATTCGGGGGCTACCGGCAACGGCCGGCGCGGCCCGTGAAGCGGGCGTGCCGGCGGACGTGGAGGCGGTCATGGCCGACGGGTCGGGCGGAGCGCACGGAGAACTGGCCGGGCAGACGGTCGTCGTGGTCGGCGGCAGCGCCGGTATCGGCCTGGAGACGGCTCGGCAGGTACGGGCGGCCGGCGGCGACCTGGTGCTGGTGGCGCGCAACGCCGAGCGCCTGCAGCGGGCCGCGGACGAACTGCACCCGCTGAGCACGGCCGCGTTCGACGCCCAGGACACCGCACGCCTGGAGCGCTTCCTCGGGGAACTGCCCGAACGGGTCGACCACGTACTGGTGACGGCGGGCAGCCCGTCGTACACCCCGCTCGGCGAACTCGATCCGGCCGACGCGGCCCGGGACTTCGGCGTGCGGATGGCCATGATGCTGGCGGCGGCGCGGGCGGGCCGCGAGAAGGTCAGGCCCGGCGGAACGCTGCTGTTCATCGGCGGTACCGGCGGCCGGCGGCCCGCGCCCGGGATGGCCGTCGTGGGCGCGGTCACCGCGGCGTCTCCGGCGCTCACCGCCAACCTGGCACTGGAGATCGCCCCGGTCCGGGTCAACCTCATCGCGGCCGGGTTCGTGGACACACCGCTGTCCGCGGCCCTGCTCGGCGACCGACTGGAGGCGAGGCGCGAGGAGTTGCGCAGGACGCTGCCCATCGGCCGGGTGGTCGGCCCGGCGGACGTCGCCGCTCTCGCCGTGCACATCATGGTCAACGACGCCCTCACCGGCGCCACTTACGACATCGACGGCGGTCAGCAACTGCTCGCACACTGACCGCCCGCCCGCGCCGGCAGCCCCTACGCCCCTACGAGACGAGAGGCGCAACTCATGGACATGAAACTGGAGGTCGTCGTGGTGCCGGTGGCCGACGTCGACCGGGCCAAGGACTTCTACACCACGCTGGGCTGGCGGCTCGACGCGGACGTCGCAGGCGACGGGGGCTTCCGGGTGGTGCAGGTGACCCCGCCGGGCTCCCCGGCGTCGGTCATCTTCGGCTCCTCGGTCACCGACCAGGCTCCGGGCTCGGCCCAGGGCCTGCACCTGATCGTCGACGACATCAAGACCGCCCACGACGAACTGGCCCAGCACGGCGCCCGCCCGAGCGACGTGTTCCACGACGCCGGCGGCGTCTTCCACCACGCGGGCTCCGACGCCCGGGTGCCCGGCGCCGACGGCAGCTACGGTTCCTTCCTGTCGTTCAGCGACCCGGACGGCAACGGCTGGCTCCTCCAGGAGGTCACCACCCGGCTTCCGGGGCGGCTCGACCCCGCCGTCACCACCTTCTCCTCGGCCGGCGACCTGGCGGACGCCCTGCGCCGGGCCGCGGCGGCGCACGGCGAGCACGAGGCCCGCACCGGTGGCGAGGACCCGGACTGGCCGGACTGGTACGCGCGGTACCTGGTGAGCGAGCAGGCCGGGACCGAACCGCCGCGGTGAAACGGGCCACGGCCGCCCCATCCCCTCCGACCTGCTGTGATGTGTCCCACGGGGCCTTGTCCGCACCCGGAGGGCTTACCTAAATTCGGTTATATGTCCGACAAAGATGCCTCCCGTCCCACCGAGCCGGTCGAGTTCTCCGTCGACCTCACCGGTCACGAGCTGACCCGCCGCGCCCATGTCATGGCGGCCCTCGGCGACGAGTGGGACCCGGTCGAGACGGTGCGGGGCGAGGAGGAGGCGTACGACCTGCTGTACTCGGGCCTCGACCCGGAACAGCAGCGGCTGTACGACACGCTTCTCGCAGCCGGCGTCCTGCCGCGCCGCGGGGGCGGAGCGGGACCCGGCGACGGCGGCGACGCCCCCACCGCCTGAACCTCACCCGCCAGGGGTGAGGACGCCCCCGGCCCGCCCGCCGCCCGCGGCAGCGTGATCCCGCCGCCCGCGACACGTCCCTTTCGCCCTCGCCGTCCTGGTCACCGGGGCGGACGCCGCCTTCCGCGGGCTGCCCGGCGTGACCGAACCGGACCCGGTCAGAGGACCCGGCCCGGATCGTCCGGGCCGCGACGAAACCGTGACAGGGCCGCCATGGAAGCCGCGCCGGGCCGGCCGCACAATCGGGGAAACCGAACACCGGCGAACAGAACAGCGGAACGCGGACGCACACGGGGGAGTCGGCGGACATGGAACTGGAACTGGGCTACGACCTGCTGGGCAGCCGGCTGCGCAGCATCGGCGACGTCGAGATCGGCTACGGCCGGTGGGGCGGCCGGCCCCGCACGCTCGGGCCGCACCCGCTGGAGTACGACCTGCTCGGCAGCCGGCTGCGCCGGATCGGCGACGTCGAGATCGGCTACGGCCGCCTGGGCGGCGTGCCCAGGACGTTCGGGACCTGGGACGTCGAGTGCGCCGCCTGGTCCGGGATCCCGCGGCGGATCGGGCCGTACCCGATCGAGCACCCGAGGTTCGGCGGCCGGGTGTGCGGGGTCGGCCCGCTCTCCGTGGAGTACGACCTGCTGGGCGGGCGGCCCCGCCGCGTCGTCCTGCCCGCCGG
This sequence comes from Streptomyces sp. NPDC090499, assembly GCF_044769305.1. NCBI lineage: Bacteria > Bacillati > Actinomycetota > Actinomycetes > Kitasatosporales > Streptomycetaceae > Streptomyces > Streptomyces sp. NPDC090499. The sequence goes on along the minus strand of NZ_JBIVXP010000001.1, from coordinate 1,377,996 downwards.
TCTGACCGCGCTCCCCGACGACCTCCTGCGCGTCCTCTTCCTGGTGCTGTTCCTGCAGACCGAACGCAACAAGAAGTCGTCGTCCGCCGCGTAGCGGAAACCGGCGAAGGCCCGCCGGACGGTTCCGGCGGGCCTTCGGGGTTCGGCGGGTCAGACGGCGGCCGCGTACTTCGGGTTGACGCCGTACTGGTTCTCCTCCGGCTTGCCGTCGGAGGCGAGCCAGACGAGCACGAAGATCCAGCCGACCAGCGGGATGATGCCGACCAGGATCGCCCAGCCGGAGCGGCCGGTGTCGTGCAGCCGGCGGACCGCGACACCGAGGCTGGGCAGCAGGACCGCGAGGTCGTAGATCGCGGCGAGGGCGCTGAAGTGGATGGCCGCGCCGACGGCGATGAGCACGATCGCGATGATCGTGTTGATCAGCGTGAACATCCAGTATTCCTGCCGACGCGCGCGTCCGCTGAACACCACGTACTTCTTCAGTACGTCCACGTACCAGTTCATTACTCGTCCCCCCGGGGATCAAGGCTTGGTTGTGCGCACAGCAAATCAAGCCGACATGGCCGGTTCCAATCAGATTGGCGTGTGCGGGTCAACCGTTACCGTGTCGCCGCCGTTCGGTGATCAAGGGCGGCCGAACGCATCCGGCGCGGTACCCGATAGCGTCCTTCCGGCCATGGACATGCAGAAACGGCCGCAGTCGCCGCCACCACCACAGCAACAGTCGCAGTCGCAGCACGCCGAGGGCGAGGGATGCCTGGTCGTCGCGATCAGAATCCCCGTGCGGATCTTCGTCTTCCTGGTCGTGCTGCCCATCCGCCTGCTCTGGGACGCGTTCGCCGCGACCGCACGGTTCCTGCGGCAGTACGTCCTCGCCCCGGTGGGACGCGCGGTCGGCCGTGTTCTCCACACGCTCCTCGTCGTCCCCCTGATCTGGCTGTACCGCCACCTGCTCACCCCCCTCGGCCACGCCCTGCGTTGGGTCTGCGCGCGGGTGTTCCCCCCGGCAGGCCGCGCGCTCGTGTGGTTCTACGCGCGCGTGCTCACCCCGATCGGTCACGTGCTCGTACGGATCCTCGTACCCGTCGCGAAGGCCCTGGAGTGGGTGTTCGAGATGCTCGGCACCGCCCTGTACCGGACCGTGCGTGTGCTCCTCGTCCTGCCCGCCCTCGCCCTGTGGCGCTGGATCCTCGCCCCGGCCGGCCGCGTCCTCGGCATCGTGCTGCGCGAGATCGGGGAGGCACTCGGCCACGCCTGGCGGGCCGCCGGGTACGTCGCACGTGCCGTCGGACGGGTGGTCGGGACCCTCTTCCGGTGGATCTTCCTGGAGCCCGCGCGGTGGCTGTACCGGACCGTCCTCACCCCGGTCGGGCACGTCGTCCGCGACCTCGTCCTGCACCCGGTGGCCCAGGCCGCACGCGCGATCGGCCGTACCGTCCGCCAGGCCCGCGCCGACCTCCGCCGCGCCCTCTTCGGCGAGCCGCGGCCGCCCGCGCCCGTGCACCGCAGGGAACCCGGAGGCCGCGACACACGTACTCTTGATGGATAGCAGTACACAGCCGCAGGGCCACGCGGTACGGCCCCCGCACGGCAACGCACAAGAACGCACGAGAACGAGAACCACGAAGGACTGACGACACTGGGCAAGCGACAGCCCGAAGGCCCGCCGCCCGCACCCGCGGTGCAGCGCATCCGACTGCGCTACACCAAGCGCGGCCGCCTCCGGTTCACCAGCCACCGTGACTTCCAGCGCGCCTTCGAGCGTGCGCTGCGCCGCGCCGAGGTGCCGATGGCGTACTCGGCGGGGTTCACACCGCACCCGAAGGTGTCGTACGCCAATGCCGCACCCACCGGCACGGGCAGCGAGGCCGAGTACCTGGAGATCGCGCTCGCCGCGTCCCGCGACCCGGAGCGGCTGCGCGCCCTCCTCGACGAGTCCCTGCCCGCCGGGCTCGACATCGTCGACGCGGTCGAGGCACACACGTCCGGACTGGCCGACCGGCTCACCGCCTCCGTGTGGGAGCTGCGGCTGGCCGGCCAGGACCCGGCGGAGGCCGAGAAGGCCGTCGCCGCGTTCAACGCCGCCGAGTCCGTCGAGGTCCGGCGCACCACCAAGAACGGCGTCCGCACCTTCGACGCCCGCCCCGCCGTCGTACAACTTGAAACACAGAGTGAAACGGCTGATAGGCCGACCGACCAGCCCTGTGCGATACTGCGGCTGGTTGTTCGGCACGTGACGCCTGCCGTACGACCCGACGACGTCCTGTCCGGTCTCCGCGCCGTGGCCGACCTGGCGCCGCCGGTCCCCGCAGCGGTGACCAGGCTGGCGCAGGGGCTGCTCGATGAAGAGACCGGCACGGTGACCGACCCGCTCGCGCCCGACCGCGAGGCAGCGGAGGCCCTCTCGAAGGCCGAACCGACTGCCACCGCGACGGCGCCGGCGTAAGGAAGGTCCCGCGAAGGACGGACGTCGTAGCGCCGCCCTCGTACTCGGGAGCCACCTGGGTCGGGCAGCGCACCGACCAGCAGACTTTCGCCAGGCCGTCCGCGACAAGGCGTACGGAACCGGCGAGACAGGACACAGAGAGCTCCTGTGCGGCGCCCGCGCCCCACACGGCGGCACCGCGTATCGCGCGAGCCGTGGACGTCACCGGCGGTCGCTCGAACCGATCGACGCCGGACCAGGCGCGGCGCCCGGGAGCCTGACGGGAGAAACGCCCGCATGCTCGAACCGACCGAGCCCACCGAGGGCTCCGAACCGAACACCCCCAGCGACACCCTGCCGCCGCGCAGGCGTCGCCGTGCCGCGTCCCGCCCCGCGGGACCGCCGGCCGGGACCGAGGCCGTGGCCGAGACCACGGCGCCGGCCATACCGGCCGCCGAGACCTTCGAGTCCGCCGCCGAGGCGACGGAAGAGGTCACGGAAGAGGCTGCCGAGACCCCAGAGACGGTCGAGGCAGCGGAGGCCGTCGAGGAGGCCGCGCCCGCTCCGCGGATGCGTCGCCGTGCGACCCGCCGGGCGTCCGCGCCCACCGGTGCCCCCACCGAGACCGCGGAGACGACTGTCGTACCCGCTGCCGCTGCTGCCGGTGCCGTCACCGAGTCCGCCGAGAGCACGGCCGCGGCCGAGTCCGCCGCCGACGGCGCCGAGGAGGCCGCGCCCGCCCCGCGGACGCGCCGCCGTGCGACCCGCCGGGTCTCCGCGCCCGCCGAGTCCCCGGCCGCGCCGCAGGAGCCGTCCGCCGTCGCGGAGACGGACCAGGCACAGCAGCTGGAGACCGCCGAGGCTGCTGACGCCGCAGAGGCCGTCGAGGAGGCCGCGCCCGCTCCGCGGACGCGTCGCCGTGCGACCCGCCGGGTGTCCGCGCCCGCCGGTGCCCCCGACGAGGCGGGCGAAGAGGCCGCGGCCGTCGCCGCCGAAGCCGGTACGGAACCTGCCACCGAGGCGCCCGAGGTGCCCGAGGCCGTCGAGGCTCCCGAGGAGACCGCCACCGTCCCCCGTACCCGCCGCCGCGCCACCCGCCGGGTGTCCACGCCCGCCGGTGCGCCGGAGGCCGCTGTCGCCGAGGAGCCGCAGGCCGTGGCCGCCGAGACCCCGGCCGCCGAGGCCGTCGAGCCCGCCGAGGCCGAGGCCGAGACGCCGCGCCGTAGGCGGCGCGTCGTCCGGCAGGCCGCCACCGGGTTCTCCGAGCCCGCCGCCCGGGCCGGCGCCGAGGAGGAGCCGCAGCGCCGCCCGGCCCGGCCCGCCGTCGCCGTCTTCCAGGCGCCCGTGTTCACCGAGCCGAAGTTCCAGACCCCGGAGCGCGCCGCCGCCGAGGCCGCCGCCTCCGCCGCGGGCGGCGGGGAACCCGAGGAGTCCGCGGCCGCCACGGCCGCCCCCGTCTCCGCTGCTCCCGCTGCCGCCACCGCTGATCCCACCGGTACGGAGCTCGCCGCCGAGCAGGCCGAGCCTGCCGAGCAGGCCGAGGCCGGCTCGCGCCGTCGGCGCCGCCGCCGGGGCGCCGCGGAGGAGGCCCCGGTCGCCGAGGCCACCGCCGAGGACGAGACCGACGAGCCGGAGGAGTCCGCCGAGGACCTCGCCGACGGCGAGGACGAGGCCGAGGAGTCCGGCTCCCGCCGGCGCCGCCGTCGCGGTGGCCGGCGCCGCCGTCGCGGCGATGCCGCCGACGGCGAGGGCGGCGACGACGGCAGCGACGAGCTCGCCGCCGAGCAGGCCGAGCAGGACGCCGAGGACACCGCCGAGCAGGAGGAAGAGGACGACGAGGAGGCCCACGACGAGGCCGGCGGGTCCTCCTCCAGCAGCCGCCGTCGCCGTCGCCGCCGCCGCCGGGCCGGGGACAGCCCCGACAGCGAGCCCGGCGAGGGCGACCCGGAGCGCACGGTCGTCAAGGTCCGCGAGCCCCGCAAGCCCTCCGAACCCTCCGACGAGGTCCAGTCCATCAAGGGCTCGACCCGCCTGGAGGCGAAGAAGCAGCGCCGCCGCGAGGGCCGCGAGCAGGGCCGCCGCCGCGTCCCGATCATCACCGAGGCCGAGTTCCTCGCCCGCCGCGAGGCCGTCGAGCGGGTGATGGTCGTACGCCAGCACGGCGACCGCACCCAGATCGGCGTCCTGGAGGACGGCGTGCTCGTCGAGCACTACGTCAACAAGGAGCAGTCGACCTCGTACGTCGGCAACGTCTACCTGGGCAAGGTCCAGAACGTGCTGCCGTCGATGGAGGCCGCCTTCATCGACATCGGCAAGGGCCGCAACGCCGTCCTCTACGCCGGCGAGGTCAACTTCGAGGCGCTCGGCATGGCCAACGGCCCGCGCCGCATCGAGGCCGCCCTCAAGTCCGGCCAGTCGGTCCTCGTCCAGGTGACGAAGGACCCGATCGGCCACAAGGGCGCCCGCCTCACCAGCCAGGTCTCCCTCCCCGGCCGTTACCTCGTGTACGTCCCCGAGGGCTCGATGACCGGCATCAGCCGCAAGCTGCCCGACACCGAGCGCGCCCGGCTGAAGACCATCCTCAAGAAGATCGTCCCCGAGGACGCGGGCGTCATCGTGCGCACCGCCGCCGAGGGCGCCAGCGAGGACGAACTGGCCCGCGACGTCGAACGGCTCCAGGCGCAGTGGGAGGACATCCAGAAGAAGTCGAAGAACGGCAACGCCCCGACGCTGCTGTACGGCGAGCCGGACATGACCGTCCGGGTCGTCCGCGACATCTTCAACGAGGACTTCTCCAAGGTCGTCGTCAGCGGTGACGAGGCCTGGGAGACCGTCCACGGCTACGTCTCGCACGTCGCGCCCGACCTCGCGGGACGGCTGTCGAAGTGGACCTCCGAGGTCGACGTCTTCGCCACCTACCGGATCGACGAGCAGCTGTCCAAGGCGCTCGACCGCAAGGTCTGGCTGCCCAGCGGCGGTTCACTGGTCATCGACCGGACCGAGGCGATGGTCGTCGTCGACGTCAACACCGGCAAGTTCACCGGCCAGGGCGGCAACCTCGAAGAGACGGTGACCCGCAACAACCTGGAGGCGGCCGAGGAGATCGTCCGCCAGCTCCGGCTGCGCGACCTCGGCGGCATCATCGTCATCGACTTCATCGACATGGTCCTGGAGTCCAACCGGGACCTGGTGCTGCGGCGCCTGCTCGAATGCCTCGGGCGGGACCGCACGAAGCACCAGGTCGCCGAGGTGACCTCGCTGGGGCTCGTCCAGATGACCCGCAAGCGCGTCGGACAGGGCCTCCTGGAGTCCTTCTCCGAGACCTGCGTGCACTGCAACGGCCGTGGCGTCATCGTCCACATGGAGCAGCCCAGCTCCGGTGGCGGCGGTGGCGGCGGCAAGCGCAGGAAGCGCGGACGCGGCGGCGACGGGCACGAGCACGACCACGACCACGACGTGCACGAGACGCACGAGGCCGTGGCCGACGGAGCCGTCGAGCACGCCCAGGCCGTCCACGCGGTCGAGACGGCGGCGGAGGTCGCGGCCGAGGCCGCCGGGCCCGTCGCGCTGCCCGCGCCCGACTTCGCACCCGACGAGGAGCTGTACAGCAGCGTCGCCGAGGCGGAGGCCGCGGCCGGCCGCGGCCGCACCCGCCGCCGCGCGAGCCGCAGGGCCTCGGCTCCGGCCGGCGCGCCCAGGGGCCGTGCGGCACGCACCGAGGCCGAGACCCCGGCCGCCGGGGCCGCGGCGCCGACCGCGCAGGACGTACCGGCCGCCGTCGAGGCGGAGCGCCCGGTGCTGCCGGAGCCGGCCGCCACGGCACACACCGAACCGGTCGCCGCGGAGGACCCGGTGGTCGAGGCCGCGCAGGCCCCGGCCGCCGAGGAGACCGCTCCCGCCGGCCGTACCCGTCGGCGTGCCACCCGGAAGGTGTCGGCACCCGCCGGCTCCCCGGCCGGTGCCGAGGCGACCGTGGTGACGGTCGTCGCCGAGAGCGCCCCGGTCGCGGAGACCGTCGCGGAAGCGGTGCCGGAGACCGCCGCCGGGACGGCGCCGGAACCGGCCGCTGAGCCCGAGGCGGCCACGGCCGCCGAGAGCGCCGCTCCGGCCCGCCCGCGCCGCCGCGCCGTGCGCAAGGCGACCGCGCCGACCGCGTCCGAGGAGGCGGCCGTCGTGGTCGTACCGTCGGCCGAGACGCCGGCGGCGGCCGACGAGGCCCCCACCGGGGCCGCCGAGTCCGCCCAGTCCGTCCAGGAGGACGTCGAGGAGGCCGTTCCGGCCAAGAAGACGGCCCGCAAGACGGCCGCCAAGAAGACCGCGGCGAAGAAGACGGCCGCCACCAAGAAGACCGCTGCCAAGAAGACGGCCGCGAAGAAGACGACGGCCAAGAAGGCGGCCAAGACCGCCAAGACGGCCGCCGCCAAGTCGACGGCGAAGAAGACCACCACGGTCACCACCGCCCCCGACGAGAGCTGACGGCCACGGCCCACGCACCAGTGAGCGGCTCCCGGTCCCACGACCGGGAGCCGCTCGCGTGTGCGCCCCCGTTCGCCGCACAGCGTGACCGCCCGGACGGGGACGGTAACCGGGGCGCCGTGAGAGACGCACCACCCGCCCGCCGGTTCACAGGGAACACCCGGTAAATTGACGGGAAAGGTTACGCGCATGCCTGTCAACGAGTAACTTCGCCGGGAACCCGAACAGCGGAATCACGACGAAAGGCCGCTTGAGTGAACCGTCATGAACTGCTGCGTGGACTGCACCGTGTCTACCGCCCGCGCAACTATCTGGAGATCGGCGTCAATGACGGTCGCAGCCTGGCGCTTTCACGTGTCGCGTCCGTGGCGATCGACCCGGCCTTCAAGGTCGTGACGTCGATCAGCTGCGACGTCCACCTGGTCCAGTCGACCAGTGACGACTTCTTCGCCCGCAAGGACCCGCTGGTGCACCTGCGGCGAGGCCGCAACCCCTTCCGCGCCCTCGCCCGCCGCGACCCGCTCGGCGTGCTCGGCGGCGATCCCACGCTGGAACTGTCCTTCATCGACGGCATGCACCTCTTCGAGTACGCACTGCGCGACTTCATGAACGTCGAACGCCACTCACGCTGGTCGAGCGTGATCGTCCTGGACGACATGCTGCCCCGCGACGTGGACGAGGCGGCCCGCGACCGGCACACCAAGTACTGGACCGGCGACGTCTACAAACTGGTGACGGTCCTGCGGAAGTACCGCCCCGACCTGGTCGTCCTCGAGATCGACACCGCGCCGACCGGTGTCGCCGTGGTCTTCGGCGCCGATCCGCACAACACCGTGCTCAAGGAGGCGTACGACGACATCCTCAAGGAGTACGTCACCCCGGACCCGCAGACGGTCCCCGACGAGGTGCTGGTGCGCAAACACGCCGCACGCCCGGAGGCACTGCTGGCGGCCGACTTCTGGCCCGCCCTGAACCGGGCCCGGAACCTGCGCCGTCCGCGCGCCGGCTTCGAGCGGCTGCGCGGGCAGATCGCGGCCCTGGGCGGCTGACCGGCCGACCGGCACGAGAAACAGCAGGACAGGAACGAGGGGCCCCGCGGAAGATCCGCGAGGCCCCTCGTCCTTCCTGCCGGTCTCAGGCGCGCAACTCCGCCAGGTAGGCCCGGCACGCGTCGTACGACGGCAGCAGCCCCTCGGCCTCGGCGACAGCCAGGGAGGGCGCCGCGGCGTCCTTCTCGGACAGCACCGGGGTCAGGTCCGACGGCCACTCGATGCCCAGCTCCGGGTCGAGCGGATGGATGCCGTGCTCGCGCTGCGGGGCGTACCCCTCGGAGCACAGGTACACCACGGTGGCGTCGTCGGTCAGCGCCATGAAGGCGTGCCCGAGCCCCTCGGAGAGGTACACCGAGTGGTGGTCCACGTCGTCCAGCCGTACCGCCTCCCACTGCTTGTACGTGGGCGAGCCGGTACGGATGTCGACGATGACGTCCAGCACCGCGCCCCGCACGCACTTGACGTACTTGGCCTGGCTGGGCGGCACGTCGGCGAAGTGGATGCCGCGCAGGGTGCCCCGGCTGGAGACCGAGCAGTTGGCCTGCGCCAGATTCAGGCGATGACCCGTGGCCTCCTCGAAGTCCGCTCCCCTGAACCACTCGTGGAAGCTCCCGCGGGCGTCCGGAAAGACCTTCGGTTCGTGGATCCAGGCGCCGGCGATGCCGAGCTCCCGCATGTCGATCACATCCTTGTCGTGGTGCGTGTCCGTGGTGGGTCCGGCGGATCAGCCGGTCAGCTTCGCCGCCAGGCCGCGCAGCTTCCTGCGGGCCGGTGCGGGCAGCCTGCGCACGACCGGACCGCCGACGGCGCGCAGCCGCCGCCGCAGGGCCGCCTTGCGGCGCTTGGCCACCGTCGTGCGCACCAGCTCGGCATCCACCACGGGCAGGGAGTCGTCGAGCCGCAGCCGCCCGTTGCCGCGGACCGTCACGGTGCCCAGCGGCAGCGCCGGGGCCTTCTCGCCGTCCAGCCGGGCCGCCAGGTTCCAGCGGCCCGCGGGCACCGACCCCGCGCGCGCGGGAACGGCGATGTGGGCGCGGCCGGCCACGTTGCGGATCTCGGCGGACACCACGTGCATGCCGCCGCCGTCCCCGGAGCTGAGCACCAGCTCGGTCCTGGCCGACGCGGTCTTCGCACGGGTGAACACGTCCAGCCGCAGCTCCGGACGGTTGCCCGGCATCCGCTGCACGGGGCGGTCCGCCAGGTACGGCGCCAGCTTCTTGCTGCGGCGGGCGACGTCCAGGGTGAGGTTGCCGTGCGGGTCGGTGAAGTACGGGATGACCGGGCGGGCGGGGGAGCCGAGCAGCGCGGGACGCAGTTCCGTCTCCACCCCCGCGACGCGGTCGGCGCCGAGCCGGGCCTTGCGGACCAGACCGAGGCCCCGGACGCTGACCCAGATGTCCCAGAAGCCCTTGGAGACCGGGCCGCGCCCCTTCACACCCTGGGGGCTGACCACGCCGCTGCCGCGCAGGACGACCTCGCAGGCGCCGTCGCCGAGGTCCTCGACGTGCGAGGTGAACTCGGCCGCGCACGGCCACTCGACGGCCGTCTCGCGGTTGCGCAGCGACATCTCGGCCTTGAACTGGTCCATCTCGTCCGTGACGTCGACCAGCTCGCCGGCCTCCAGCACGTCCTGGACCAGCCCGGGGTGCAGGTAGAAGCGGCCGTCGCGGCGCAGCAGGCGGACCGGTTCGGCGTCGTCGCCGTGCACCAGCCGGGCGCTGAGGGTGACGGCCAGCTTGCCGTCGGGCCGCCACTCGGCCGTCTCCAGCCGGGTCGCGCCCTTGACGGAGCTCCCGAAGCGGGCGAACCGCACCAGGCCGTCGCCGTCCCCGCGGCCCAGCAGCGTCGAGCGGACGCGGGTGAGGGCGCCGAGCCCGTCGCGCACGCCCTCGCCCATGTACTCCTCGGCCAGCGGCTGCACGGCCTCCAGCATCTCGCCGAGGTAGGCCTCGTCGTACTTGAGGACGCTGGGCTCGCTGAGCCGGCCGAGCATCTCCACCCGGTAGAAGCGGCGCAGCAGCAGGTCGCGGAAGTCGCCGGGCTCGGTGTTCGCCATGACGACGTCGAGCACCTCACGGAGGTTCCCGTAGTAACCCGACGGGACGATGCGCGCGGAACCCGCGTTCTGGCCGTCGTCGCGCTTCGAGTAGTAGTAGCAGGTGTAGCTGCCGAGGATGGAGACGACCTTGGCGGGGAAGTACGCCTCCATCATGTACAGCTGGTCCTCCAGGCGCCGCTTGCCCTCGGGATAGGCGATCTTGTTCTCGCGCAGGAACTCCGTGCGGAACATCTTGTGCGGCGTGAGGCTGTCGTACAGCGGCGCGTCGTGGATGGTGCACTTCTCCCGGTCCGCCTTGAAGACGCCGTGCGGGACGCCCCGGAAGTTGCTGGCCACCTTGCCGATGACGATGTCGGAGACGTTGCGGTGCCCCATCTCGTACAGCCGGTGCAGCGCGTCGGAGGCGAGGTAGTCGTCCTGGTCGACGAACTGGACGTACTCGCCCTTCGCCTCGCCCACACCGATGTTCCTGGGCTTGCCGGGCCAGCCGGAGTTCGGTATGTGGATCACCCGGAAATGCGGGTGCTTCTCGGCGAGGGCGTCCAGTTCCGCGGGGCTCTCGTCGGTCGAACCGTCGTCGACGAACAGGACCTCGAACTCGTTCGCGGGAAGCGTCTGCCTCAACAGGGAGTCGATGCAGGGTTGGATGTACTTACCCGGGTTGTACACCGGGATGATGACGCTCACCTTGATCGACATCTCTGTTACCTGGCTCCAGTTTTGGGATGCAGACTGCGACATTAATGATCCGTGTACAGCCGGTGACCAACTGATGCACGAGTGGAGGTCACAGGGTAACCGCAGCCGCTTCCCAGGGGCGACCGGGTCGGCGGGAGCACCGGCCGCGACGGCCGGCACCGGCCCGGTTTGACCGCCCCCGCGCGGCCCCGTAACCTTGACCGTCGGCGTGTCCATGGATATGAGGACGTGCCACATCCCCGTAAACCTCTTCCTCCGGGAGCGCACCCTGCTCCGGAGAGGCCGCCCGCGTTCGCCGGGCGGCTGGACTGCGGGGGTGCCGTTCCCGAGCGAGAGAGTGAGATCCGCGTGTACGCCATCGTGCGCAGCGGTGGCCGCCAGCACAAGGTTGCTGTCGGTGACATCGTCGAGGTTGACAAGATTTCCACCGCCAAGGTTGGCGACACGGTCGAGCTCTCGACCCTGCTCGTTGTCGACGGCGACGCTGTGACCAGCGACCCGTGGGTCCTGGCCGGCATCAAGGTCCAGGCCGAGGTCGTGGACCACCACAAGGGCGTCAAGATCGACATCCTTCGCTACAAGAACAAGACCGGCTACCGCCGTCGTCAGGGCCACCGCCAGCAGTACACGGCGATCAAGGTCACTGAGATCCCCGCGGCTGCGAAGTAAGGGACTGAGGAGAGATGGCACACAAGAAGGGCGCATCGTCCACCCGTAACGGTCGTGACTCCAACGCTCAGCGCCTCGGCGTGAAGCGCTTCGGCGGTCAGGTCGTCAACGCGGGCGAGATCCTGGTCCGTCAGCGCGGCACCCACTTCCACCCGGGTGCGGGCGTCGGCCGCGGCGGCGACGACACGCTGTTCGCGCTGCAGCCCGGTGCGGTGGAGTTCGGCACCCACCGTGGCCGCAAGGTCGTGAACATCGTTCCGGTCGCCTGAGCTTGATCTAGGGCTCAGACCGAACGTTTCGCGAGGCGGACCTCACTTCCCGATCGGGAAGGCGGGTCCGCCTTTCGCGTGTTGACATTGGTATCACCCGTACTCCCCCAGCCCTCGGCCGGGGGGACCCCCTGGAGGCACAGCACCATGACCACCTTCGTGGACCGCGTCGAGCTGCACATCGCCGCGGGTAGCGGAGGCCACGGCTGCGCCTCCGTGCACCGGGAGAAGTTCAAGCCGCTCGGCGGCCCCGACGGCGGCAACGGCGGCCGCGGCGGCGACGTCACCCTGACCGTCGACCAGTCCGTGACGACTCTCCTCGACTACCACCACTCCCCGCACCGCAAGGCCACCAACGGCAAGCCCGGCGAGGGCGGCAACCGGGCCGGCAAGGACGGCCAGGACCTCGTCCTGCCGGTACCCGACGGCACCGTGGTGCTGGACAAGGACGGCAACGTCCTCGCCGACCTCGTCGGCCACGGCACCTCCTACGTCGCCGCCCAGGGCGGCCGCGGCGGCCTCGGCAACGCGGCCCTCGCCAGCGCCCGCCGCAAGGCCCCCGGCTTCGCACTGCTCGGCGAGCCCGGCGACCTCGACGACATCGTCCTCGAACTCAAGACCGTCGCCGACGTTGCGCTGGTCGGCTACCCGAGCGCCGGCAAGTCCTCGCTGATCTCCGTGCTGTCGGCCGCCAAGCCGAAGATCGCCGACTACCCGTTCACCACCCTGGTCCCCAACCTCGGCGTGGTGACCGCCGGCTCCACCGTCTACACCATCGCCGACGTGCCCGGCCTCATCCCCGGCGCCAGCCAGGGCCGCGGCCTCGGCCTGGAGTTCCTGCGCCACGTCGAGCGGTGCAGCGTCCTCGTCCACGTCCTCGACACCGCGACCCTGGAGTCCGAGCGCGACCCCGTCTCCGACCTCGACATCATCGAGGAGGAGCTCAAGCAGTACGGCGGCCTCGGCGACCGGCCCCGCATCGTCGTCCTCAACAAGATCGACGTCCCCGACGGCAAGGACCTCGCCGAAATGGTCCGCCCCGACCTGGAGGCCCGCGGCTACCGCGTCTTCGAGGTGTCCGCGGTCGCCCACCTGGGCCTGCGCGAGCTGACCTACGCACTCGGCGACCTGGTCGCCCAGGCCCGCGCCGCCAAGCCCAAGGAGGAGGCGACCCGGATCGTCATCCGGCCCAAGGCCGTCGACGACGCCGGCTTCACCGTCACCCAGGAGGACGACGGCCTCTTCCGGGTCCGCGGCGAGAAGCCCGAACGCTGGGTCCGCCAGACCGACTTCAACAACGACGAAGCCGTCGGCTACCTCGCCGACCGCCTCAACCGCCTGGGCGTGGAGGAGCAGTTGATGAAGGCGGGCGCCCGGTCGGGCGACGGCGTCGCCATCGGCCCCGAGGACAACGCCGTGGTCTTCGACTGGGAGCCGACCATGATGTCCGGCGCCGAGATGCTCGGCCGCCGCGGCGAGGACCACCGCTTCGAGGAACAGCGCCCCGCCGTGCAGCGCCGCCGCGACCGGCAGGCGGAACGCGACGAGTCCCTGCAGGAGTACGGCGACTTCGACCCGTTCGAGTAGAACCGCCGGCCTCCCCGGTCCCCGGGGAGCACAGGCCGACCCACCACCGGACCCGTTGCGGCCGGGACCCGTTCCCGGCCGCAACGGGTTTTCCGCTGCCAGGACGGATGAAACGGGTGCATGGGTCGTCAACCCCGCCAACCGGGCACGTCGAAGGTCAAGTCTGCATAACAGGAGCCTGGGACTCATCTGTGTCCCAGGCTGCTCTCAGGTGAACCTAAGGTAAACGTCTTACCTTCCGTTAACCATGGAGACGGACTGTACGAGAGGCGAAGCCCCGGTGAACGACGCCACCACAGGCCCCACGGGCCCCACCGGTTCCCTTGCCGCCCTGCCCGCCGGCACTCGCCTGCTGCACATCGGCCCGCACAAGACGGGCACCACGGCCATCCAGGGCGCCCTGTTCGCCGCGAAGGACAAGCTGCCCGAACACGGTGCGGAGTTCCCGGCGGCCACCCGGCACCCGATGGAGGCCGCCCTGGCCGCCTGCGCCCGGCCCGCGATGATGGGCGACACCGTGCCCACCGAGAAGCACTGGACGAGACTGCTCAAGCAGGTCGAGGACACCGGCGGCCGCACCTCGGTGATCAGCAGCGAGTTCTTCGCCGACGCCCCCGACGACGAGACCGCCGCCCGCATCGTCGAACAGCTCGGCGGCGAACGCGTCCACGTCCTCGTCACCCTCCGCCCGCTCGCCAGGATCATGCCCTCCCAGTGGCAGCAGTACGTGCAGAACGGACTGCGCATGGGCTACGAGGACTGGCTGCACCACATGCTCCGCAAGGCCCCCTACGAGAAGCCCAACCCCAGCTTCTGGCACCGGCACCGGCACGACCGCCTCGTCGAACGCTGGAGCCGAGCGGCCGGCGCCGACCGCGTCACCGTCGTCGTGGTCGACGACCGGGACCGCGACGGCCTGATGCGCACCTTCGAAGCCCTCCTCGGACTTCCCGCACATCTCCTCCGGCCCGTCCCGGACACGGCGAACCGCTCCCTCACCCTCGCCGAGACCGAAATGCTGCGAAAGCTCAACATGGAATTCCGCGGCAATGGACTCCCCGACGAGCTCTATTCCAAGCTGGTCCGCAACGGCGCCGTCATGCATATGAAGAACTCGTGCAGCCCCACCGCCGCGGACGTGAAGATCTCCACCCCCGCCTGGGCCGTCGAGGCCGCCGGCCGCATCGGCTCCGAGATGGTCGAACGCATCGGCGCCATGGGCGTCCGTGTCGTCGGCGACCCGGCCCTGCTCTCCGCCCTGCCCGCCATCCCCGCACAGCCGGGACCGCCCGCCGCCGAGGCCCGCATCGCCCCCGAGGTCGCCGCCCAGGCCCTCTACGGCGCGCTCGCCGCGGCAGCCGCGGCCCCCGTGCGCCACACCGCCGAGGCGAAGTCCCGCACCGTGCACCAGACGTCGTCGAAGGAGCTGATGCGGGTGCTGGGGCACCGATGTCTGAAGAAACTCCGACGACGGTGAGGTGCCGCGCCGGGAGGCCGCGCCACAGGGACGGCTTAGCCCCGCTAAGCCGTCCCCGCGGCACGGCTTAGCACCGCTGAGACGTGCATCGCGTCACGCACCGCAATCGAAATGCCCTGTGTAGTTACTCACAGCAAATTCACGGAACTCTTCCGGCGGCCCGGCGGGCGGCGCCCATCACCAGCGACGCAAGGTGAATGAAAGGTTGCGGGCACATATGCAGTGGACGGCGCTCACCTTGCACAGTGGTTACCGGAAGTGGGACCATTTCGTGGTTCCCTGATGCCCCAAGGTAGGTCACCTGTGTCCCAGCACATAGCCAAGCCCCGAACCACCGCAGTGATCCTGGCCGGTGGCACCGGTCAGCGGGTGGGTCTGTCGATCCCCAAGCAGCTGCTGAAGATCGCCGGCAAGGCCGTCATCGAGCACACCCTGGCCACGTTCGAGAAGGCCGACTCGATCGACGACATCATCGTGCTGATGGCACCGGGCTACGTCGCGGACGTCGAGAAGATCGTCGCCAAGGCCGGGTTCGCGAAGGTCAAGAAGATCATCGAGGGCGGCAACACGCGGAACGAGACCACCGAGCGTGCCATCGAGGCCCTCGGCGAGGGCCTGACCGAGGGCGAGGACCTCAACGTCCTCTTCCACGACGCCGTACGCCCCCTGCTGTCACGGCGCGTCATCGACGACTGCGTGACCGCGCTGGAGCGCTACCAGGCCGTCGACGTCGCCATCCCGTCCGCCGACACCATCATCGTCACGAGGACCCACGGCGGGGACGGCGAATTCATCACCGAGATCCCGGACCGCTCCCGGCTGCGCCGCGGCCAGACCCCGCAGGCGTTCAAGCTGTCCACGATCAAGCGGGCCTACGAGGTCGCCGACGGAGACCCCAACTTCCAGGCCACCGACGACTGCTCCGTCGTCCTCAAGTACCTGCCGGACGTGCCGATCCACGTCGTCGCGGGCGACGAGTACAACATGAAGGTCACCCAGCCCGTCGACGTCTTCATCGCCGACAAGCTCTTCCAGCTCGCCTCCACCGCCGCCCCCGAGCAGAACGGCGAGGACGCCTACCGCGAACTCCTCACCGGCAAGACCGCGGTGATCTTCGGCGGCTCGTACGGCATCGGCAAGGACATCGCCGAACTCGCCGAGTCCTACGGCGCCAACGTCTACGCGCTCGGCCGCTCCACCACCGGCACCCACGTGGAGAACCCCGAAGAGGTCGACGACGCGCTCTCCAGGGCGTACGCCGAGACCGGCCGGATCGACTACGTCGTCAACACCGCGGGCGTGCTGCGCATCGGCAAGCTCGCCGAGACCGACAACGCCACCATCGAGGAGGCGCTGAAGGTCAACTACCTGGCCCCGGTGCAGATCGCCCGCTCCAGCTACAAGTACCTCGCCGAGACCCAGGGCCAGCTGCTGCTCTACACCTCCAGCAGCTACACCCGCGGCCGCGCCGAGTACAGCCTCTACTCCTCCACCAAGGCCGCCATGGTGAACCTCACCCAGGCCCTGTCCGACGAGTGGGCCGGCGACGCCGTCCGCGTCAACTGCATCAACCCCGAGCGCACCGCCACCCCGATGCGCACCAAGGCGTTCGGCCAGGAGCCGACGGGCTCGCTGCTCTCCTCCGAGGCCGTCGCCCGCACCTCCCTCGACGTGCTGCTCTCCGAACTCACCGGCCATGTCATCGACGTCCGCCAGCAGGACCCGACGGCGGCCGCCGGCCAGGCCTCCGGCTTCGACCAGGCCCTCGCCAGTGTCCTGGACCGACAGGACGGCGTGGCATAATCGACAGCCATTAGTCATCTTTAATTCAGGCCTCTGTGGTTGCGCGTTCGCGGAGCAATCGCAGGGGCCTGAACCCTTAGAACCCGGATCGACCACCTCCCAGACTGTCCGCAAGGTCAAATTCAGGCCTTTTTGTCAGCAAAAGGTTCTCCGTGATATCCACCGCTATTCGCGTCGCCCGAGTGGGCAGCGCGGCCGAGCTGGCCGCGGCGGCACTCATGATGCTGGGCTTCCCGGTCCTCATGGCCGCCGCGCTCGTCCCGAGCGTCTACACCTTCGCGGCCGCGGCCGCCGTCACGTACCTGGCGGACCACTACCTGCACCGCAAGGGCAGCTACCTCGTCAACCGCCTCAGCAAGGTCCGGGCCGGCCTGTCGATCCGCTTCCTGATCCGGCAGCTGCTGCTGATCCTGCTGCTGGCCAGGATGGACCTCTCCAACGGCCTGGTCTTCTACGGCGCGATCGCCTGCTTCATCGCCTTCTACGGCCTGCAGGCCCCGCACGGCGCCGTGGTCACCCTGATCCGCAACCGCCGCCGGATGCCGGTCGCCACCCGCAACGTCGACCTGAAGTCCCGCATCCGCATCCCCGACGCCCCGCCGCGCGGCCTGCTCGACCGCTCCGCCGAGAAGATGCTCCACCTCGACCTCGCGGCCGTCGTCGGCCTGCTGATCTCGGCGGCGACGGACAACGTGGTCGCCGGATTCGTCGGCGTCGGCATCACCCTCGCCCTGGGCTGCCTGTACGTACTGGTCCTGATCCCGTACGTGCGCGGCCGCAAGACCCCGCCGGACGCCGACACCGTGCTGGCCGCCGTCGACGACTGGCTGGCCGAGTACCGGCCCGGGACCGTGCTGTACTTCTCCGGCTCCAAGGACTCCGCCTACCAGGTCAACATGTGGCTGGAGACCATGGAACAGCTGGAGTCCCGCCCGCTGATCCTGCTGCGCGAACGCGTCATCCTGCAGAGCCTCGCGCCGACCACCGTCCCCGTCATCTGCGTGCCCGGCGGCGTGCACCTGATGAACATGGACCTCTCCACCGTCCGCGTCGCCCTCTACGCGGCCAACGTCGGCAAGAACATCCACCTGCTGCGCGTCCCCACCATGAAGCACGTCTTCATCGGCCACGGCGACAGCGACAAGCTGGCCAGCGTCAACCCGTTCAGCAAGGCGTACGACGAGGTGTGGACCGCGGGCCGCGCGGGCCGCGACCGCTACGCCATCGCCGACGTCGGCGTCCGCGACGACGACATCGTCGAAGTCGGCCGCCCCCAGCTGGCCCCCATCCAGAGCGGGCAGGGCGTCCCCGACGGCCGTATCCCCACCGTGCTCTACGCACCCACCTGGGAAGGCTGGGACGGCAACCCCGGCAACACCTCCCTCGTGCTCGCCGGCGAGAACATCGTGAAGAAGCTGGTCAAGGCCGACCCGCCGGTCCGCGTCCTCTACAAGCCGCACCCCTTCACCGGTACCGTCAGTGCCGAGGCCGGCGCCGCCCACCGGCGCGTCACCGCCCTCGTCCAGAAGGCCGCCACCGCCCGCGCGGCCGACGCCCGCTTCACCGCCGACCCCGCCGCCCAGGCGGCCGCACAGGCCGAACTGACCCGCATCGAGACCCGCCTGACCGAACTGGCCGGCACCGGCGACGACAAGCGCGACGAGGCCGAGGCCAGCCGGGACGACGTCGTCGACCTGAAGAAGCACGAGGAGATCGCCCGGCTGCGCACCGCCTGGAACGACTCCTACTGGCAGGCCCTGCCGTCGTACCAGCACGCCGTCATCGCGGGCAGCGAACCCCGCCTGTACGACTGCTTCAACGTCTCCGACGCGATGGTCTCCGACATCTCCAGCGTGGTCTCCGACTTCATCGCGAGCGGCAAGCCGTACGCCGTCACCGACTCGGCAGGCGTCGGCATCGAGGAGTTCAAGCGGGCCAACACCGCAGTGCGCGCCGCCGTGATCCTCTCCAACAGCGCCAAGGAACTCGGCGGCCTGCTGGACGCCGTACGCGACCCGTCGGCCGATCCGCTGGCCGTGGACCGGGACGAACTCAAGCACTACCTGCTCGGGCCGGACGAGCCGACCTCCATCGAGCAGTTCAACGGCGCGGTGGCCGCGCTCGCCCGCAAGGCCGAGACCCGCAATCTGGGCCAGGAGGCCCGGATCGCGGCCGGCGACCCCGAGGCGGCCGAACTCGCCGAAGCGCTGCCCGGCGGGAAGCCGCGGACGGCCTCCGGCGAGACGGAGGGCGCGACCGCCGGCTGACCACCGCCAGGACACCGAACGGGTTCGGCCCCGCGGACTTCGTCCCGGGGCCGAACCCGTTCGGTGTCGGCTGCGTGCCGTTCTCGTTCTCGCACCGCGTTCTCCTACCTCTGCTCAAGAATGCGCGACTTTCTTCTTACCCATGCTTCGCCGTTCCCGTTGAGCAGCTCTTACCGCGCGCCCGTACTGTCCGATGTAACCCGCTGTACACCACCAAGTTGTCCGTTCGCCATGTGAGCTGGGCCACTGAGCGCGTCCTCCTGGGCAACCTGTCGCACCGCTCGGCCGTCTAAGGCGTTGCGACCAGGGTGACGCAGGGGGAACGCACCATTGACTAGGGGGAAACGTGACCGTCGTTGCGCAGCCTGATGTGACCGTGATCATCGGGGCGTACGAAGCGATGCCGTACCTGGTCGAGTGCCTGGCCTCCGTCGAGCGCCAGACCCTCGACCCGGCCCGCATGGAGGTCATCGCCGTCGACGACGGATCGACCGACGGCACGGGGGAGTACCTGGAGGAGTTCGCGGCCCGCGCCGCCATGGCGGTGACCGTGATCCGCCAGGAGAACTCCGGCGGCCCCAGCGGCCCGCGCAACGTCGGCCTCGCCAAGGCCGCCGGCCGCTACGTGTTCTTCCTGGACGCCGACGACCGGCTCGGTGACGAGGCCCTGGAGCGCATGGTCGCCATGGCCGACAGGAACGGCACCGACGTCGTCGTCGGCAAGGTCGAGGGAATCAACCGCAAACCCCCGCAGTCGATGTGGGGAAAGACCCTCGACCGTACCGACGTCTTCTCCTCCAACATCAAGTTCACGCTCAGCGCCCAGAAACTCTTCCGCCGGACCCTGCTGGAACGCCACAGCATGCGGTTCGACGAGTCCCTGTGGACCGGCGAGGACGCACTGTTCACCATGGAGGCCTATCTCCGCGCCGACGGCGTCTCCGTCGTCGCCGACTACCCCTGCTACTACCTCGTCGGCCGCGAGGACGGCAAACACGTCACCAAGAGCGGCGGCTACACCCTCCGCTTCGACTCCGCGCGCGCCCTGATGAACCTGATCGCCGAGATGGTCCCGGCGGGGCCGCGGCGCGACAGCCTCATGGTCCGGCCGTTCAAGGTCACACTGCTTCCGCAGTTCGGCCCCAGGTTCCTCAAGGACAGCGACGAGACACGGCAGCACAAACGGGAACTCGCCGAGCCGCTGCTGGACGCCCACTGGAACCCCGAGGTGGCCCGCCGCCTCAAGGTCCACGAGCGGCTCCAGCTGCACCTGGTCGCCGTCCGCCGCACCGAACTCCTCCCGGACGTCCTCGAGTTCGTGCAGGCGAAGAAGCAACCCGCCGCGGTCCTCGAGGGGCGCGGCACCCGCGTCTACCTCAGCTACCCGCACTTCCGTTCCGTGACGGCCGGCCTCCCCGACTGGATCTACCTCGCCGAACCCCGCGAGGCCCGCGCCGTCGAGGGCTACCGCGAGGAGGCCGCCAACACCCTCCTGCGGCGCGCGCTGCGCAAGCTGCGGCGGTCCCTGCCCGCCCGGGACGTGAAGCCGGCGGCCGCCTGACGCAGCCTCTCGGCGCGGCCTATCCGCCCGACCCCAGCGCCCGCCGGATCGGCCTGCCGACCGCCCGCCGGGCCCGCCGGTAGACCGAGCCCGACAGCTGCGCTGCGGTCACCTTCGCGCTGCAGGCCCCGGTGCGCGCCAGCTCCCTCTCCAGCCGGGCGTTGTCCAGCGACAGTTCGTCGATACGGCTGTGCAGCCAGCCGAACCGCGAGGTGAGCGAGGTGACGTCCACGTCGTTCCAGGGGCGGATCCCCACCGGGAACGCCAGCGTCCGCATCCGCTCCTCGAAGGCCGCTCCGCCGTCGCCGTGCGTGAAGGTGTTCTCCAGCCCGTTCCTGTCGAGGAACCCGGTGAACCGCTCGAAACGCTCCCGGTGACCGCCGACCAGCGCGCCGAAGTCGGCCTCCGCGTACAGCTTCGCCGGATCCGCCGACTCGGGATCCTTCACCGCCCGGTCCAGCCGCCGGTGCGGAATCCCGAAGTAACGGCAGAGCTCCAGCGTCCGCGAGTCACCGCACAGCACGGTGGCCGGCGTACCGGCCAGCAGCGCCGCGATGTTGCCGTGGATGCGTGATCCGAAGGAGAAGTCGAACGCGCGCAGATCGTCGATCCACGTGACCGGGTCGACGTAGACCCGCACCTTGTCCTCGCGGAACATCGGATGGTCCGGGTGGGTCGGCATCCCGGTCACCGCGGCGTTGGGATCCGACAGGTCGCGCCAGTGCAACTGCCGTGCGTCGCTGATGTTCTGGCCGACGAAACGCACGTTCGGATAGCGCTCGTGGGTGCGCGTGATGATCCGGTCCAGGCCCTGCGCGCGTACGGCACTGTGCGAGCCGTTGATCGCGATCCGCGACTGGGGCGTCAACTCCAGTGCCTTCTTGTGCACCGGGAGCTGCTCGCCGTGCATGAACAGGGAAGGGCAGCCGATGACCTCGACGTCCTTGAAGCCCATGTCCTTCAGGTACTGCTCGGTGAACTCGCCCCGCACGCCGATCGACGCACTGCGCTCCAGCACCGCCGCGCAGAACTCCCGTACGGTCGGCTCGATCCGCTTCAGCCGGTCCGGGTTGTAGCTCACCCCGGTCTGCGCACCGACGCCGAGCACGACCACCGGGATGTCCAGTTTCGAGATCAGCCTGGTCATCCGTTTCAACGCGCTCTCGAAGGACGGCCGGAAGGCGTTGGCGAGCGGGACGACGAAGGCGTCGTACTCCTCGTTGATACGGGCGGCAGCGGCGACGTCGGAGGGCATGCCGTTCGAGACGACCTCGGTTTCCGGCGTCTCAAGGATCTTGTGAGCGGCATCGCTGAAGATCAGGTTGCCCGAGTTGGTGGCGATGACGTCCCGGTGCAGGGCCTCCTCGACGCCGACGACGTCGTAGGGACTCTTTCCCGACCTGAGGAGGATCCGCTTCACGCGGCGATCTTTGGATGGCACAGACTTCAAGTTAACTTTGAGTTCGTTTCGATTTCTATAGAAAGTCAACACAACCTTTTTGCCGTGCGCGCCACGTGAACCCAGCGTCACGCACCGCTGCATCCGGCACCGGTCGATCCCCGGCCCATCACCGGGTCGCCGCCTGTCCGGAGGCTGGACGGTCGGGCCTGGCGCCGGTCCCCTTCGCGTAGATTGCTGCCACGCGCAACGAAGTGGGGACAGGACGTGGCAAGGGCTAGGCAGGCCGTCGGCGAGGCCCGCAGGATCGTCGTCAAGGTGGGCTCCTCCTCGCTGACCACCGCTTCCGGCGGCCTGGACGCCGACCGCGTCGACGCGCTCGTCGACGTTCTCGCCAAGAGCCGCAGCGGGGGAGAGCGGGAGATCGTCCTCGTCTCCTCCGGCGCCATCGCCGCCGGGCTCGCCCCGCTCGGCCTGCGCCGCCGCCCCCGGGACCTGGCCCGCCAGCAGGCCGCCGCCAGTGTCGGCCAGGGCCTGCTCGTCGCCCGCTACACCGCCTCCTTCGCCCGCTACGCCGTCCGCGTCGGACAGGTCCTGCTCACCTCCGACGACATGAGCCGCCGCGCCCACCACCGCAACGCCTCCCGCACCCTCGACAAGCTGCTCGCGATGGGTGCGCTGCCGGTCGTCAACGAGAACGACACCGTCGCCACCGACGAGATCCGCTTCGGCGACAACGACCGCCTCGCCGCCCTCGTCGCCCACCTCGTCCACGCCGACCTGCTCGTCCTCCTCTCCGACGTCGACGGCGTCTACGACGGCGACCCCGGCAGGCCCGGCACCTCGCGGATAGCGGAGGTGAAGGGGCCGAAGGACCTCGCGGGCGTCGACATCGGCAGCACCGGCAAGGCGGGCGTCGGCACCGGCGGCATGGTCACCAAGGTGGAGGCCGCCCGGATCGCCGCCGCCGCGGGCATCCCGGTGGTCCTCACGAGCGCCGTGCACGCCGCCGACGCGCTCCTGGGCGGCGACACCGGCACCTACTTCCACCCCACTGGCAAACGGTCCGCAGACCGCCTCCTGTGGCTTCAGCACGCCTCCACCCCGCAGGGCTCGATCACCCTCGACGACGGTGCCGTGCGCGCGGTCGTCGAGGGCCGCAAGTCGCTGCTGCCGGCCGGGATCGCCGCGGTCGAGGGCGAGTTCAGCGCCGGTGACCCGGTCGAGCTGCGCGACACCGCAGGCCGCGCGGTGGCCCGCGGACTGGTCAGCTTCGACGCCAAGGAGATTCCGCAGCTGATCGGGCGTTCGACCAGGGAGCTGGCACGCGAGCTGGGACGGGCGTACGAACGCGAGGTCGTACACAGGGACGACCTGGTGATCCTGCACCCGTAAAACGGGCCGTGACGACGGACCCCGGTGGGGGACGTTCCGTAAAACCGCCACACGAACCCTTGCGGCCTGCTCAACTTTGTCTCAGGACCACGTTCCGCACGAGCACAGCTGAAGGAGGCCGTCGTGAGACGAGTGCGCCCTGGGGCTGCGGGCTCCCGCGGTGCTCTGACGAGCGTCGCGGCCGGGGACACCTACGAGGAGCCGAAGGACCTGCCGCGCCTGTGGCACGTCACCCTCAGCGTCTGCGGTGCCGAGGTCCCCCTGCCGGAACTGCGCCGCGGACTCGAACAGCTGGCCCACGACCACCCCTTCCTCCTCACCAGCCGCTACGCCTGCGACCACGCCGAGATCCGCTACTGGGAAGAGGCCCGCGACCTCCACGACGCCGCCGCCGTCGCCCTGCGCCTGTGGGGCGAGCACCGCCAGACCGCCGGGCTGCCCGCCTGGGAGATCGTCGGCCTGGAGGTCGTCGACCGTGCCACCTACCACCAGCGCGTCGCCGAGGGCTACGGCCCGCCGCCCGCGACACCGGTCGGCATCCACCCCTTCTGAACTCTCCAGCCCTCCCTGCCGACCCCTCCGGCGCTTCCCGCACGGCCTCCGCCGCCGTCCGGTAATCGCCTGTTTTGATCCATGTCTCGCGGTGTGGGATGACGCGTGGACGGCCTGCCGGGGCGCACTACCCTGCCCTCATGACCACGCTCTCGCCGTACGACGCCATGTCCCCGGTCACCCAGGCCGCCTACCGTGCCAAGGCTGCCGCGGCCGACCTCGCGCCGCTCCCGCGGGCCGTGAAGGACGACGCGCTGCTCGCCGTCGCGGACGCCCTGGAGGTCCGTACCAGCGAGATCGTCGAGGCCAACGCCAAGGACATCGCCAAGGCCCGCGAGAACGGCACCAGCGAGGCGATCGTCGACCGCCTGACCCTCACCCCGGAACGGGTCCGCGTCATCGCCTCCGACGTGCGCGACGTGGCGAAGCTGCCCGACCCGGTCGGCGAGGTCGTCCGCGGCTCCACCCTCCCCAACGGCATCGACCTGCGCCAGGTCCGCGTCCCGCTCGGCGTCGTCGGCATCATCTACGAGGCCCGCCCGAACGTCACCGTCGACGCGGCCGCGCTCTGCCTGAAGTCCGGCAACGCCGTCCTGCTGCGCGGTTCCGCCTCCGCCCACGCGTCCAACACCGCCCTGGTCCGCGTCCTGCGCGACGCCGTCGGCGGCGCCGGGCTGCCCGCCGACGCGATCCAGCTGGTGCCCGGCGAGGGCCGCGAGTCCGTCCACGAGCTGATGCGCGCCCGCGGCCTCGTCGACGTCCTCATCCCGCGCGGCGGCGCCTCCCTCATCCAGACCGTCGTCATGGAGTCCAAGGTCCCGGTCATCGAGACCGGCACCGGCAACTGCCACGTCTACGTCGACGCCCACGCCGACATCGACATGGCGATCGACATCCTGATCAACTCCAAGGCGCAGCGGGTCAGCGTCTGCAACGCCGCCGAGACCCTCCTCGTCCACCAGGACATCGCCGCCGAGTTCCTGCCGCGCGCCCTGGACGCCCTCGCCGAGGCCGGCGTCACCGTGCACGGCGACGAACGCGTCCTCGCCCACGCCAAGGACACCAAGGCGACCGTCGTCGAGGCGGTCCCGGAGGACTGGGAGACCGAGTACCTGTCGTACGACATCGCCGCCGCCGTCGTCGACTCCCTCGACCGGGCCGTCGAGCACATCCGGCTGTGGACCTCCGGGCACACCGAGGCCATCGTCACCACCTCGCAGCAGGCCGCCCGCCGCTTCACCCAGCTGGTCGACTCGACCACGGTCGCCGTGAACGCCTCCACCCGCTTCACCGACGGCGGCCAGTTCGGCTTCGGCGCCGAGATCGGCATCTCCACCCAGAAACTGCACGCCCGCGGCCCCATGGGCCTGCCGGAGCTGACCAGCACCAAGTACATCGTCACCGGCGACGGCCACATCCGCCGCTGACACCCGCACGGCCCAGCCGCGCACTCCGTACGGCGTGCGGGCGCGCGGCGGGGCGTACGGCGACCCTCGGCGAGCGTGAGAGGCGTCTCACCGGGCCTATGAATTTCCATACCGTCTGCCCAAATTGACCCCCCAGGTCTACTCTGGATCCGTGCCGGAGGACGTGGGGGGCACGCCGTTCCCTGACGGCTGGGAGCCCGACGACGACCATGACCACGGAATGTCGGACGAAGAGTTCGACTCCGTGGTCTTCGACGAGGCCTTCGTGAAGGCGGCCGTGGTCCACGAGCCGACCGCCGTCGAACGCCTCCTTGCCGCAGCCCAGGCCAGAGCCGAGGCCTCCGAGGCCGAGGCCCGCCGCGCCCACGCCAGAGGCGAGCGCTTCGACGAACGCTACAGCCCGGACGGCACCGACCTCGGCGGCGAGCTCGACGACCTGGACGACACCGACGTACTCGAGGACCGGTACGGCGCCGCCGGGACGTACGGCAAACACGTCCGCTGGCACCGTCCGGTCGCCTGGGTGCTCGCCCTCGTCATGGGCATCGGCATGGTCGCGCTCGCCTTCGCCGCGGTCTACCGCAGCGCCTCCTCGGGCGGCAGCCGCGACCAGGTGCCCAGGCCCCCCTCCACCGGCCAGGAACAGGGCACCGCGGCGGCACCCTCCGTGTCCGCCGACTACTCCCAGTCCGCCAAGCCGGCGGTCTCCGTGGTCCCGCGCACCCCCTGATCGGTTGCGGCCGCCCTGGTGGCAGTCCTGGTGAGAACCTGTCAGAAGTTGTCGTGTAGCAGGGCGTTTACCTGAGGCTCCCGAGACCTACTCTGAAAGTATGGGCGGGCCAGGAGACCCACCTGAGGGGACACCCGAGGGCGCCCCCGTGGGTGGCGAGGACGAGTACCGATCCGTCGTCTTCGACGAATCGTTCGTCCGCGCTGCCCGCCTCCAGGAGTCCTCCGCGCGCGAACGCATGACCGACCACGCGCCCGCCGTGCGCCGCCGCCCGCCGCTGCGCCGGGGCCTCACCCGGCAGGCCCTGATCCTGGTCGTGCTGATCCTCGTCGCCTTCGGCACCGCGATCTACATGGGTGTCCGCCACCCCTACGGCACCGACGAGTCCCAGCAGCCCGTCGAATCCCTGCGGATGACCGTCATCCCGCTCTCCCCGCAGGGCAGGGTGCCCGGCGCCGCCGATGCCGAGACGCTGTTCGCGCACAGCCCGGCCGCGCAGTACGAGGTCGGCGCCGAGGGGATACCGCTGCCGGCCGCCCGGAGCACCCCGCACTTCTCCGACAGCCAGGTCGTCACCGCCCTGACCACGGCCAAGGACTACCTGGTCCGCTCCTCGCTCTATCCCGAGGTCCTCGACAGCAGCGAGGTGCGGCCCACGCGGGCGCTGCTCGACCCCGGTCAGCTCGACCAGTTCGACCAGAGCGTCGACCACCCGGCGGCGGACGGCCGGCACGCCCCGACCGGATGGCTGGTCCGCTTCGACCCCACCCGCGCCGAACTCGCCGACCCGAGGATCCGCGTCCAGGGCAGCCTGACGGCCACCGAGACCGACCCGGCCACCCTGGAGGTCACCGCCGACCACACCTTCGTCTACGCGCTGCGGCCCACCGGCGCCCCGGCCGGCGCCCAGGCCTCCCTGTTCACCGTGCGCCGCCAGCTGACCTTCCGCTTCGACCGCGACGACCTGCGCCTGCACCAGACCCAACTGGTCGTCTCCTACGTCCAGGCGGGCCCCCTGTCCTGCGCCGAGGACGCCGCCGACCACCTGCACCCCCTGCTGGCCGGCCAGACGGCCAGGGCGGGCGGCCCCGCGGGCACGAACCCGTTCGCCCCGGACAGCGCCACCGCCCTGTGCGGGACGCTGTCCACCGCGGCCGAACCGAAGGTCTGACCGGCCGGACCGGCATCCGACCGGCGCCCCGCCCCATGACGACGAGAGGGTCGGAAGGGGGTGGCCCCCGCTACGCCTCGCCGCCCTCCGGCTCCGGGGGAGTGTCCCGGGGCGGCGCGTCCTTCGGCGGCGGCGCGCTCGTGAACCCGTCGAAGCCGCGCTTCACCCGGCCGCCCAGGTTTCCCGCCCCGCCCGCGAAGTCCGAGACCAGCTTCATCAGCGGGTCCTTGGAGCTCTTCACGTCACTGGCGTAGCTCGCCGCGGACTCCTTGAACGAGTCGCCGACCGAGGTGTCCTTGTCCTCGGTCCGCCGCGGGTAGTGGCCGTCCATGATCCGCTGGTAGTCGCGGGACTCGGCCCACTTCTTCAGCTCTGCCGCGCGGACCGTGGTGAAGGGGTGCGAACGCGGAAGCACGTTCAGGATCTTCAGGACCGAGTCCCGGAGGTCGCCGCCCGCCTCGTACTCCTCGGCCTGCTGCAGGAACGCGTCCACGTTCATCTCGTGCAGGTGGTTGCCGCCCGCGATCTTCATCAGGCCGCGCATCGAGGCACGCAGGTCCTGGCCCACCAGCAGCCCGGCCCGGTCGGCGGACAGCTCCGACTTGCGGAACCACTCCCGCAGGGCCGTCACGATCGCCAGGATCGCCAGATTGCCCAGCGGGATCCAGGCGACCTTGAGCGCGAGGCTGGTCAGGAACAGCAGGATCGTCCGGTACACCGAGTGCCCGGACAGCGCGTGCCCCACCTCGTGGCCGACGACCGCCCGCATCTCCTCCTCGTCGAGGAGTTCCACCAGGCCTGTCGTCACCACGATGATCGGCTCGTCCAGGCCGATGCACATCGCGTTCGGCTGCGGATCCTGCGTCACGTACATCGGCGGGACCTTCTCCAGGTCCAGGATGTAGCAGGCATCCCGCAGCATGTCGTTCAGGTGGGTGAACTGCTGGTCGGACACCCGGACCGAGTCGGACAGGAACAGCAGCCTCAGGCTCCGCTCCGGAAGCAGCCCGCTGAGCGCCTTGAAGACCGCGTCGAAACCGCTCAGCTTCCGCAGCGCCACCAGGGCGGAACGGTCCGCCGGATGCTCGTACGCACGCGAAGAGATCCCCGGGAACCGCCTGCGCTGCCTGCTCGGCACCCGCTCGTGCCCGTCCTGCTCGTGCCCGTTCTGCTGGTGGCCGTCGTCGGACATGTCATCCCCCATGTGCGTGAGTGTCTGCCGTGCCCCCGGGGCAGGGCCCAGCCTAGGCGGATATACCGTGGTCGGGC
The DNA here is from genome assembly GCF_044769305.1 of Streptomyces sp. NPDC090499. Lineage (NCBI taxonomy): Bacteria > Bacillati > Actinomycetota > Actinomycetes > Kitasatosporales > Streptomycetaceae > Streptomyces > Streptomyces sp. NPDC090499. The sequence goes on along the minus strand of NZ_JBIVXP010000001.1, from coordinate 1,349,709 downwards.
AGTACAGCCGAAGGAGTCCTCATGGAGCACCACCCCCCGGCCGCCTGGCTCCCCCAGGCCGCGAGCGCCGCCCAGCACCAGGGCTCGGGCGATCTGCTCCGGGTCGTCATCGTCGTCATGTTCGTCGGCTGCGCACTGACCGCCTGGTTCCTGTTGCGCGGGTACAAACAGAAGGACGACTGAGCCGCCGCGAACGTTCCCCGATGGAGGAGTCGGCGTGATCGCCGCCGGGGCGCCCGCATACGATGAGCCGACAGCTTTATCCCGTCCACACGCGATAGGTCCTGCCGCAGATGATGAATCTCCACAGCGCCGCTGCCCAGTTGGTCACCCTCGCCGCAGAGGGCGAGGAGCACGGCGGCAACCACAACAGCCTCAACCCGGCCGTCACCGGCGGCAGCGCCTTCGTCATCCTGCTGCTCCTGCTGTGGATCACCACCCGCTTCAACCGCGACCGCTGAGCCGGACTCCGGGCCCGGCACCGGTCCTCCGGGCGGGGCCCACGGGCCGGGCCGGTAGGGTCTGCACGCATGGGAGAGCAGGACATGCCTACCGGTCCGGCAGCTGACGAGGCCGACGACATGGCGACACGGCCGCGGTACACGCCGGCGGGCCCCGCACACACCGGCAAACGCCGCCTCGGCGTCATGGGCGGAACGTTCGACCCGATCCACCACGGGCACCTCGTGGCGGCCAGTGAGGTCGCCGCCCAGTTCCACCTCGACGAGGTGGTCTTCGTGCCCACCGGGCAGCCGTGGCAGAAGACGTCCCGCGCCGTGTCACCGGCCGAGGACCGCTACCTGATGACGGTCATCGCGACCGCGGAGAACCCGCAGTTCTCCGTCAGCCGCATCGACATCGACCGCGGCGGTCCCACCTACACCGTCGACACCCTGCGGGACCTGCGCGCCCTCAACCCCGACACCGACATGTTCTTCATCACCGGCGCCGACGCGCTCGGGCAGATCCTCACCTGGCGGGACTCCGAGGAACTCTTCTCCCTGGCCCACTTCATCGGCTGCACCCGGCCGGGCCACCACCTGACCGACCGCGGTCTCCCGGAGGGCGGCGTCTCGCTGGTGGAGGTTCCCGCGCTCGCCATCTCCTCCACAGACTGCCGTGCGAGAGTCGCCAAGAGCGACCCCATCTGGTACATGGTGCCGGACGGAGTCGTGCGCTACATCGACAAGCGCGAGCTGTACCGCGGCGAGTGAGCCGAGAGGGGCACCGGTGAACGACCGATACGACGCGGGCTACGGAAGCGACCAGTACGAGCTCGTCGGCTACGACGAGTACGGACAGCCGGTGTACCGCCAGATCCCCGCGCAACAGCAGCAGACGTACGACCCGTACGCAGGGCAGGGGCAGGGGCAGGGGCAGGGGCAGGGGCAGGGCTACGGCTACGACCCGTACGCCGGCGGCGGGCAGCAGACCGCGCCGTCGTACGACACCGGGCAGCAGGCCCCCGTCCACGACACCGGCCGGCACCCGGTCATGCCCGCCTACGACCCGTACGGCACCGGCGGCCACGCCGTCCACGACCCCTACGGGCAGGCGGCCACGAGCGGCCGGCAGCCCCGGGTCGCCGAGCAGACCGCGCACATCCCGCAGCAGGCCGGACCGGCCGACCACGCGGCCGGTCCCCGGCAGACCGAGGACGAACGGGACTACCACACCGGCCAGTTCGCGTTCGTCGAACAGCCCGACGGCGACTCCGAAGACGTCATCGACTGGCTGAACTTCACCGAGAACCGCACCGAGCGCCGTGAGGAGGCCAAGCGCCGCGCCCGCAGCCGGATGGTCGCCCTGGTCGTCGTCCTCGCCCTGGTCGCCGCCGGCGGCGTCGGCTACCTCTGGTACGCCGGAAAGATCCCCGGCCTGTCCTCCACCACCGCCAAGGGCGGCACGACGATCTCCGCGGCCGCCCAGAAACGCGACGTGGTCGTCGTCCACCTGCACAACACCGCAGGCGGCGGCACCTCGACCGTGCTGCTCGTCGACAACACCACCACCAAGCAGGGCAGCACCGTCCTGCTGCCCAACTCCCTCGCCCTCACCGACGACGACGGCACCACCACGACCCTCGCCAAGTCCGTCGACGGCGACGGCTCCTCCGGCACCCGCGACCAGCTCGACACCGTCCTCGGCACCAACATCGAGGGCACCTGGCGCCTCGACACCCCCTACCTGCAGAACCTCGTCGATCTCGTCGGCAACATCGACATCGACACCAACGCAGACGTCCCCGACCCGGACACCAAGAAGAAGGGCGCGGAACCCCTGGTCAACCAGGGCAAGGACCAGACCCTCGGGGGCAAGGCCGCCGTCGCCTACGCCACCTACCGCGCCTCCGGCGAGGCCCAGAACGCCCAGCTGGAGCGGTTCGGGCAGGTCATGCAGGGAGTGCTGCGCAAGCTGTCCTCCGACGCCGCCACCGCGACGACCACCGTGCAGACCCTCGCGCAGATCCTCGACCCGTCCCTCACCGACAAGGACCTCGGCACCTTCCTGGCCAAGCTCGCCGACCTCGCCAAGGACGGCGACTACAAGACCGCCCTGCTGCCGGTGCAGGGCGACGGCACCCTCAGCGCCGACACCAGCTCCAGCGTCGTGAAGGACATCCTCGGCGGCACCGCCAAGAGCCCGTCGGCGGGATCCGCGGTGCGCGTCTCCGTCCAGAACGCCACCGGCGTCAAGGACGACACCGAGAAGGCCCGCGTGGTCCTCGTCAACGGCGGCTACACCTTCCTGGAGGGCGGCACGGCCACCGGCACCCGGGCCGCCTCCGAGGTGCTGTACTCCGACGCCGCCGACAAGGAGAACGCCACCGAGGTCGCCAAGACCCTCGGCCTCGGCGCCGGTACCGTCCGGAAGGGCACCGTCGGCTCCGGCGCGGACGTCTCGGTCGTCCTCGGCCAGGACTACAAGCCGTCCTCCTCCTGAGGTGGCCCGCCGCACCCCACGTGACCCGGTAATCACGTGGGGTGCGCCCGGCGGTCCGTGAGACCCTTGAGGTCAAACGACCGCCGACGGAAAGCCATGCAGTGACCGCAACCGACCGTTCCCTCGAGCTCATCACCGCCGCCGCCCAGGCGGCCGCCGACAAGCTCGCCCACGACGTCATCGCCTACGACGTCAGCGACGTCCTGTCGATCACGGACGCCTTCCTGCTGGCTTCCGCGCCCAACGACCGCCAGGTCAAGTCGATCGTCGACGAGATCGAGGAACGCCTCCAGAAAGAACTCGGCGCCAAGCCGGTGCGCCGCGAGGGCGACCGCGAGTCCCGCTGGATCCTGCTCGACTACATCGACATCGTCGTCCACGTCCAGCACAGCGAGGAGCGCGTCTTCTACGCCCTGGAACGGCTGTGGAAGGACTGCCCCGAGATCGAACTGCCCGCCGACGCCAAGGCCACCCGCGGCAAGGCGGCGGAGCACGCCAGGCTGCAGGCCGCTGAGGACTCCGGCGAGCCGGGCGGGAACTGGTGATGAGCGCCACCGGCGAGGTGACCGACCGCAGGGGCCGCGGCCGCCGCATCATCCTGTGGCGGCACGGCCAGACCGCCTGGAACGTGGAGCGCCGCTTCCAGGGCTCCACCGACGTCGAGCTCACCGAGACCGGCATCGGCCAGGCCCGCCGCGCGGCCCGCCTGCTCGCCTCCCTCGGCCCGGACACCATCGTCGCCTCCGACCTGCGGCGCGCCGCCGACACGGCCGCCCAGCTCGCCGCCCTCACCGGCCTCGACGTGATCCACGACGAGGGACTGCGGGAGACCTACGCGGGCGTCTGGCAGGGACTCACCCACGAGGAGATCATCGCCCGCCACGGCGACGAGTACGCCGCCTGGAAGCGCGGCGAGCCGGTCCGCCGCGGCGGCGGCGAACTGGAGACCGAGGTCGCCGACCGGGCCGCCCCCGTCGTGCTCCGGCACGCCGAGAAGCTCCCCGAGGACGGCACCCTCGTGGTCGTCAGCCACGGCGGCACCATCCGCACCACCATCGGCCGCCTCCTCGGCCTCGAGTCCCGGCACTGGGAGAGCCTCGGCGGTCTCACCAACTGCTGCTGGTCCGTGCTCGGCGAAGGCGCCCGCGGCTGGCGGCTCCTGGAGCACAACGCCGGCACCCTCCCGGAGCCCGTGCTCGGCGACGACGACTGAGGAACCTGCGGCCACCCGGCCCGCCCGGAGCCCGGATTTCACTTTCCGGCAGGTCGCAGGCTAAAGTTCTTCTTGTTCGCCCCGCCGAGCGGAAAGACGGGAAGAACGCAAGGGGCTATAGCTCAGTTGGTAGAGCGCCTGCATGGCATGCAGGAGGTCAGGAGTTCAATTCTCCTTAGCTCCACAGATCAGCACTTCGTACACTTGTCGATGACACTGTCCAGTTGTCAAAGATCCGTGCCGGAATCCCGTCCACTTCAGAGGGCGGGATTTTCTGTGTTCCACTCCCGGAGGATCTCGGCGGCCTCCTCCTCCGTCACCGGCCACAACCGCTGCCTGCGCTCCCGCAGCAACGCCACCCGCTCCCGCGTCCGTTCGTCCTCCGGCGTGTAGACCACGATCCGCGCCTCCGGCATCCCGTCGATCGACAACGACTGCGACGTCATCCGCAGCTCGCCCACGGCCTCATGACGGAACGTCTTCACCCGCGGCCCCGGCTGCGCCACCGCCCCGCTCTCCCACAACCGGGCGAAGTACCCACTGGCCTGGGACAGCGCCCGTATGAAGTCCTCCCAGGCCGGCTCGCCGACATGTCTGCCGTAGCAGGAGCGCAGGGTCGCCACCATCACCGGCAGTTCACGCCGCAGATGCACCACCGGGCTGGTCTCCTCCGGAACCGTGAACAGCGTCCACAGCACGTTCGGCACACCGATCCGCACCGTCTCCGGCACCAGGAACAGGTCCCGGTAGGCGGCGTTGGTGGCCAGCACGTCGTAGCGCGAGGTGTACACCACCGCCATCAGCGGGTCCAGCGCGTCGATGATGCCCTGCACCTCCGCACCGACCGTCCGGGACAGCCCCTCCGGCACCGGGGCGAACGGCACCTCCGCCAGCCGGTACAGATGCTCCCGCTCGGGCAGGTCCAGCATCAGCGTCCGCGCCACCGCGTCCAGCACCTGCGCCGACGCGTTGATCGGCCGGCCCTGCTCCAGCCACGTGTACCAGGTCACGCCCACCCCCGAGAGCTGGGCGACCTCCTCCCGGCGCAGCCCGGGCGTGCGCCGCCGCAGCCCCGGCGGCATGCCGACGTCCGCCGGCTGCACCCGGGCCCGCCTGCTGCGCAGGAACGCGGCCAGCTCCGGCCTGCGGCGGTGTGCTGTCGTCGCCATCGTCACGTCCCCCGTCGTCACGTCGTCCATCGTGGGCGCAGTCCCCGCCCCCTGCCAGGTGCTGCCAGTACCAGCATCGGCGGGCTCTCGGCACCCGTACCGGCTCGCCGCCACGCTCGGTCGCATGACGACGACATCCCGGACGGGACCAGGTCCCGCACCCGCTGCGACCCCTGCGAAAAGTGAAGCACCCGGCACCGACAACCAGCCCCGGCTGCTCCTCGCGGTCGTCCTCGCAGCCCTGTTCATGGCCGTGCTGGACGTTTTCATCGTGAACGTCGCGGCCCCCACCATGGGTTCCGAACTCCACGCCTCGGGCGGCGACTTGCAGCTGGTCGTGGCCGGCTACGCCATCACCTACTCGGTGCTGCTGATCACCGGCGCCCGGCTCGGCGACCGGCTCGGCCACGGCCGGGTCCACCTCGCCGGCCTCGCCCTGTTCACCACGGCGTCGCTCGCCTGCGGCCTGGCCCAGGGGGCCACCGAGCTGATCGTGTTCCGGCTGGTGCAGGGCGCCGGATCGGCGGTGATGATCCCGCAGGTCCTCAGCATCATCCAGCGTGTCTTCACCGGCGAGGCCCGCATACGGGCGCTCGGCGCCTACTCCGCGGTCCTCGCGGTCGGCGCGGCCGCCGGCCAGATCATCGGCGGCGTCCTGGTCAGCGCCGACCTGTTCGGCACCGGCTGGCGGCCGGTGTTCCTCGTCAACGTGCCCGTCGGCGCCGTACTCCTCGTCCTCGGCCGGCGCGTCCTGCCGCCCGGCGCCGGATCCGGTCCCGAGCGGGCCCGCGGCATGGACCTGCCCGGCCTGGTCCTGCTGGCGGCCGCCGTGTCGCTGCTGACGGTCCCGCTGGTGCTCGGCCAGGAGGAGGACTGGCCGCTGTGGTCCTGGCTGTCCCTGGCCGCCGCCGTGGTCCTGTTCGCGCTGTTCTGCGGGTACGAGGCGAGGCTGGCCCGGCGCGGAGGCGCCCCGATCGTCGCGCCCCGGGTGCTGCGCCACCCCGGCATGGGCCTGGCCGTCCTGCGGATCCTCGCCGTCATGGCCGTCAACGCCGGATTCCTCTTCACCCTCACCCTGCACGTCCAGAGCGGCCTCGGCTACAGCGCCCTGCGCGCCGGTCTCACCTTCGCGCCGACCGCCGTCGTCTTCGGCGCGGTCGCCCTCACCTGGCGCAGGTGGCCGGCCGCCTGGCAGCGGGCGCTGACCCCGGCCGGATTCGTGCTCACCGCGCTGGGCGCGGCCGGGGTGGGGCTCGCCTTCCACGGGGGCGGCGACGGGGGCGCGCGGCTCTATGTGGCGTACGCCGGTGTGGGCGCGGGTCTCGCGCTCGCGTTCAGCCCCACGCTCACCGGCGCGCTCGCAACCGTGCGCCCCGAGGACGCCGCGGACGCCAGCGGACTCCTCGCTACCGTCACCCAGCTCGGCCAGCTCATCGGCGTCGCCGCGTTCGGCACACTGTTCTTGAACCGGCTTGAGTCACTTGGGGGCCCGCAGGCGTATACCTCTGCGGAGGCGCTGTCAGCCTGCGCATGGGCGCTCGCCGCGACGGCGGCCGCGGGGGCCGTGTCCGGACTGGTACTGAGGCGTCGCTGACCGTATTGGTCCGGCCGTGGCAGAATCAAACGGCCGGAAGGGGGCGCGGCCCGACGGGAGGAGTAGCGATGCCTGCGAGCATCCTTGAGGAGGGCGGCCACCTCCTCGGTGCGGCGTTGATACGGGACACGATCACCCGGCTGCTCTGCCCTTCCTGCGGTTCCGCGCATGTCGCCCAGGTTCTGGGCGACAACGGCGGGATCTCCTACGTGTGCACGGCCTGCGGCCACAGCTGGAGCTGATCGATGGGTGCACACAGGCGGAAGTGCGACTGGTGCGGGAGTGGCACCCCCATCGTCCGCGACATGGAGCCGATCAACCCCGACTACCAGTACTGGTGCGAGGAATGCGCGCGGGCGCTGATCATAAAGGGCGACCCGATCGAGACCTACCGTGAGCTGGAGGGCGAGCCGATCTACGGCCGGCTCCTCGAAGAGCACTGCACGCTCAAACGCTTCTACTCGTTCGTCACGGCCTGACCGGGGCCCGGCTTCGGCAACGATGTCCGGGCGAGCGCCAGGAACACCACCCCGGTGACCGTGTAGAGCGCCGACAGCGTCAAGGCGACCGCGTTCTGGTGCAGTTCGGGCCGCCCCGGCCCGTGCGGCACCCACCACAGGGCGTACGAGCAGAAGACCAGCAGCGTGCCCGCGGCCACCGCCCGATGCCCGCGGGTCCACAGCAGCAGCACCACCGGCACGCACCACACCCAGTGGTGCGACCAGGACACCGGACTGATCAGCAGCGCGGTCACCGCGCTGGCGGCCACCGCCCAGGCCCGCCGGCCGCGCAGCTCCGCCCCCACCGCCACCGCGAGCCCCAGGACGGCCGTCAGGGCCGCCGCGGCGGCCCACAGGGCTCCCGGGTCGGGAGTGTGCAGCAGACGCGCCAGAACGCCGCGCAGGGCCTGATTCGCGGTCTCCTCGGCCCGCCCCACCCGTCCCGTCCGGAACACCATCCCCGTCCAGAACCGCCACGAGTCGTACGGCAGGACGGCCACCGCCAGCAGCGTCGCCCCCGCGAAGACGGCGGCCGCCCCGCGCGCGTGCCGCAGCCACGGGCCGCCGTCCCGTCCGGCGCGGCGCGCGGCCAGGCCGGTGACGAGCAGGAACACCGCGAACAGAGCGGGGGTCAGCTTGACCGCCGCAGCGAGCCCGACACCCACCCCCGCCCAGCGGTCCGGGTGTTCGGCGGGACGGCGTGACAGATCCCACAGCACCAGTACCGCCAGCAGCAGATTGACCTGCCCGTAGCGCACGGTCGTCCACACCGGCTCGCACCACACCGCCGCCGCCGTGACCCACAGGACGTGCTCCACGCGCGCGTGCCCGACGAGCCGCATCGACAGCCCGACGAACACCAGCAGCAGGACCAGGTTCCCGGCCGTCGCCACGGTCCGCATGCCCGCGACGTCCAGCAGCGTCAGCGGGACGAACAACATCGCCGCGAACGGCGGGTAGGTGGACGGCAGATGAGCCGCCGTCGTACGCAGCGCGTAGAGATCGCCGCCCGCGCGGACGGTCGCCCCCTCCGCCCGGTAGACCATCAGGTCGATCATCGACACGTGCGCGGCCCGCTGGGCCACCCAGAACGCCGTGAACGAGAGGAGACACGCCCCCAGTGCCACCGGCACCCGGCGCCGGGTCTCGGAGAACGCGATCACGGTCACGAAGCCCGACACTAGCGTCCGTATCCGTACAGAACGGAAACGATTTGGTGGTGCACCCCGTCCACCGTGTAATGTTGGCGTCGCCGCCAGGGAAACCAGGCGGACCAGAACACGGGGCTATAGCTCAGTTGGTAGAGCGCCTGCATGGCATGCAGGAGGTCAGGAGTTCAATTCTCCTTAGCTCCACAGAAGTCGAAGGCGGACCATCCGAACGGATGGTCCGCCTTCGACGTTGTCCCGGTCGGCATTGTCCCGAAAGCCCACGGAAACCCTGTCCACGGAACCTCCCTCCGCGACGGACTCCTCACACATACGTGGGGCGGGCCACCCGAACAGGGTGGCCCGCCCCACGCGTGCGTGAACGTGCGATCAGCGGCCCAGCGCCCGGCGGCCGCGGCCCTGCGAGAGAACCGGCAGGTTCTTGGCCGGCGCCTGCGAGCGCGTGTCCTCCTCCAGACGCAGGGCGAGCGCCGGACAGCGGCGCACCGCCCGCAGCGCCTTGGCCTCAGCGAACCGCGGTACCTTCGCCTGTGCGACCGTCGGGAACCCGTCCGCGCCCAGCTCGAAGACCTCCGGGAGGATGTCCGCGCACAGACCGTGGCCCCGGCACAGCGTCCAGTCGACGTAGATCTTCTGCCGGCTTCCGCCGCCGTTGTCCTCGGGCTCTCCGCCGCCCGGGATGCCCGAAGGCATCTTGCCGTCCTCGAAGAGCGGCAGAACGCCCTCCACGGGCCGTCCGCAGCCGTTTCCGAGAACGTGCGCGGCGAGGTCGTCGGTGAACGCCTTGATCGTCGACTCGAGGAACATCGCGGAGCCGTCCGGGTGCGAGCACGCCCCGCGCCGCTTCACGTTCTTCGCGACCTGCTTGAGCGCCTCCAGGGCGGCCGGTCCGCCGCCGTTGAGGATGTCCTCCATGCCGCGCGCGGCCGCCGGCAGACCCAGGTAGCAGGGACCGCACTGTCCCGCGCTCTCCTCCGCCAGCCACTGGGCGACCCGCAGCGACTCGCCCAGCGGGCAGGTCTCCTGCGTGATCGGCAGGATGGCACCGGCGCCCAGCGCACCGCCCACCGCGTCGAGCGAGTTGCGGGAGACGATCGCCTCGTTGACCGTGGCCGCATCGATCCACTTGCCGTGGTAGCCACCGGTCAGCACACCCTGCGGCACCGGCGGCGCACCGGCCAGCTGCAGGACGTAACGCAGCGGCACACCCGTGGGGACCTCGATCACCATGGGGCGGGCGACCGCACCGGAGACCGTCAGCATGACGGTGCCCGGCTCGTCGTACAGGCCGGTGTTGCCGTAACGCTCCGGGCCGATCCGGGCGGCGATCGCCAGCTGCGCGAACGTCTCCGCGTTCGACAGCAGCGTGGGTGCGCCGCCGACACCGTTCTGCGAGGCACTGGTCTTGCGGCCGGGCGGGATCGCCGGGCCGCCGTCGATCGACCGGATCAGCGACGCGGCGGCGCCGGTGACCATGCGGACCGGGTTGCGCTGCACGAACGCCTTCAGCGCCGAACGCCGACCGTTGCTCAGACCGCGCTCGGCGAGCGCCTGCTCCATGGAGCGCTGCGTGGACTCCCGGGTGACCCCCACCACGAGCGTGCGGGCACCCAGCGCCTCGGCGCACAGCAGCGCGCCGTCCAGGATCAGATGCGGGGCACGGTTGATCAGCACCGTGTCCTTACGGCAGGCCGGCTCGTCCTCACTGCCGTTGACGACGACGACCGGCCGTACACCGCGCTTGATCGCCGCTTCGGCGACCGAGCGCAGCTTCTTGTGGAAGGGGAAACCCGCGCCGCCGCGGCCCTTCAGGTTGATGCGCTCGGAGAGCTGCGCGAGCTGCTCCCCGCCCAGGGGTTCAAGCGGCCCGTGCACCTTGAGGTGCATGGGCAGATCGAGTCTTTCGACAAGGTCGAAGCCCGACGTGAGCTGAGGAAGACCGACCACGCGGACTTCTGGTACGTCGGGCAGGGCCTCGTTCACCTATAGCCTCCGGAAGGCGTGTTCCAAGGTTCGCCCGAACCCGGGGTGTCGAAGGACGCACCGGGCGGTGGTTCGTTGGCGGGACCGCTGTTGTACGTGTCATTCGAGTTGTACGTCCCGTACCGGGCATTCGTCTCACCCGTGTCGTACACATCACGTCCGCCCGTGCCGCCGGCGCCCGGATTGCCATAGGCCGGGATGTTGTATCCCGTGTCCTGCATCGGGTCGTACGTCGACCGGGGCGCCTCGCCGACCGGCGGCGGCGACGGGATCGGCCAGCTGCCCGAGGTGCTGGACGGGCCGTCCACGCGCTCCATGCGTGTGGTCTGACCGGCCGCGAACGGCGACTGCGGCTGGCCGGGCGCGGCCGTCGCGCGGTAGGCGGCGGCGAAGCCGGACGCCGGTTCGGGGCCGGGCGCGGCCGCCGCGCCCGGGAACAGCGGGTTCGGCTGTGAGGCCGCCGTGCCGGCGCGCGACGCCCTCGGCTCGCGCTCACGCGTGACCTCGTAGCCCGGCAGCCCGGACTCGCCCACCCGGGCACGGCTGGCGTCCAGATCGTCCAGCTCCGGCCGTTCCGAACTGCCGAGGACGGAGACGAGACGGTCGGCGACCCTCCGCTTGAACGGGCGCGGGGCGGCGCGCAGCGCCAGCGCCGCCATCACGCCGATCAGGCACAGGTCGTACGAGATCATGAAGAACGGCTTGGCCGCGCGGCCCGCGTACAGGCCGTGGATGAGGGCGGCGCACCAGGCCGGGTAGGCCAGCATGTGCATGGCCCGCCAGCGGGCCGCGACGACGGCCGGGGCGGCGAAATTGCTGCGCAGGGCGCCGGTGACACCCACGAAGATCATCAGCAGGCCGGCCAGTGAACCGAGGCCGATCAGGCCGGCGCTTCCGGTGATGCCGAGCGAGAACGGAATGATCGCGGCGATCACCACGGTGTGATCCAGTGCGATCTTCGTGACGATGTGCACCAGCAGGAACGCGATCGAGGCGACCGCAGTCGTCCGGTGCACCGCCTGGCCGACGATCCGCTGGCGGGTGTTGAGGAAGATGCGGTCCTGTGCGATCAGACCCCAGATCACCGAACAGCTCAGTGAGACGAGCGAGAGCACGCCCGCACCGAAGTTCAGAAACGATTGGAACTGGCTGCCTCCGGTCAGCACAACCACGGGTATGAGCAACAGGACGACAGCCGACGCCACCCCCCAGGCCGAACGGCCTGGCTTGGGGAGCGAGCTGTTACTACGACGAGGGTTCATGGGGGCAACTCCGAGCAGTTCGGGAAAGCGGTCCCGGTGCCGCAGCCTAAGTGGCGCCATACCGATCAGTACGAGGTTTGAGTTATTGCGTTGTTATCAAAGAGCGATGCAGCCCTGGTGATGTCCCATAGCGGGCGTTACGCGAAGTAATTTTTGAACCTGGTTCAACTCTCGTCCTGATGGTCGCCTCAGACACACGTGTCAACCGTTGATACGTAAGCGCGTCGCGGCTTGCTCAAGTGCTGCGGTACTCTGACGCCATGCGTGCCGTACGCCTTCTGCTTAGCGGGCCGCGCTGATCAGTCCCGACCGCCGCTGGAACGGCTGGTCGGCATCGGCGCGGCGTCCCCTCCTGTGCGAGGGGATTTTTCGTTTCTAGAACGTTCGCAGCCGCTGGCAGAGACGACCGATGGAGCTTTGAGGATCATGAGCGAGACGAACCCCGCTGCCGCCGCCACGTCGGCGGAGGCCGCGCCGCACCGCTACACGGCCGCCCTGGCGGCCGAGATCGAGGCACGCTGGCAGGACTTCTGGGACGTCGACGGCACCTACGCGGCGCCGAACCCCACGGGCGACCTGGCCGGTGACCCCGAGGTGGTCGCCCGGCCCAAGAAGTTCATCATGGACATGTTCCCGTACCCGTCCGGCGCAGGCCTGCACGTCGGCCACCCCCTGGGCTACATCGCCACCGACGTCTTCGCCCGCTTCCAGCGGATGAACGGCCACAACGTCCTGCACACCCTGGGCTTCGACGCCTTCGGCCTGCCCGCCGAGCAGCACGCCGTGCAGACCGGCGAGCACCCCCGGGTGACCACCGAGGCCGCCATCAACAACATGAAGTCCCAGCTGCGCCGGCTGGGCCTGGGTCACGACAAGCGCCGGTCGTTCGCCACGATCGACCCGGACTACTACAGGTGGACCCAGTGGATCTTCCTGCAGATCTTCAACTCCTGGTACGACGACGAGGCGGACAAGGCCCGCCCGATCTCCGAACTGATCGCCCAGTTCGAGTCCGGTGAACGTGCCGTACCGGGCCACACACGCGCGTGGCACGAGCTGACCGCGACCGAGCGCGGCGACGTCCTGGGCGAGTTCCGCCTGGCCTACGCCTCCGACGCGCCGGTCAACTGGTGCCCCGGCCTGGGCACCGTGCTGGCCAACGAGGAGGTCACCGCCGACGGCCGCTCCGAGCGTGGCAACTTCCCCGTCTTCAAGGCCAAGCTGCGCCAGTGGAACATGCGCATCACCGCCTACGCCGACCGGCTGCTGGACGACCTGAACGAGCTGGACTGGCCCGAGGCCATCAAGCTGCAGCAGCGCAACTGGATCGGCCGCAGCGAGGGCGCCCGCGTCGACTTCCCGATCGACGGCGAGAAGATCACTGTCTTCACCACGCGCCCGGACACCCTGTTCGGCGCGACCTACATGGTGCTGGCACCCGAGCACCCGCTGGTCGACCGGTTCGTCCCGGACGCCTGGCCCGAGGCCACCCACGACGTGTGGACCGGCGGCCACGCCACCCCCGCCGACGCCGTCGCCGCGTACCGCGCGCAGGCCGGCGCCAAGTCCGACGTGGAGCGCCAGGCCGAGGCGAAGGACAAGACCGGTGTGTTCACCGGCGCGTACGCGACCAATCCGGTCAACGGCGAGAAGATCCCGGTGTTCATCGCCGACTACGTGCTGATGGGCTACGGCACCGGCGCGATCATGGCCGTACCGGCGGGCGACCAACGCGACTTCGAGTTCGCGCGCGCCTTCGAGCTGCCGATCGTCTGCATCGTCGAGCCGACCGACGACCGCGGCACCGACACGTCGACGTGGGAGGATGCCTTCGGCTCCTACGACGCGAAGATCATCAACTCCTCGAACGACGACGTCAGGCTGGACGGCCTGCCGGTCGCCGAGGCCAAGGCCCGCATCACCGAGTGGCTGGCCCGCAAGGGCATCGGTGAGGGCACCGTCAACTTCCGGCTGCGCGACTGGCTGTTCAGCCGCCAGCGCTACTGGGGCGAGCCCTTCCCAATCGTCTACGACGAGGACGGCGTCGCCCACGCGCTGCCCGACTCGATGCTGCCGCTGGAACTGCCGGAGGTCGAGGACTACTCGCCGCGCACCTTCGACCCCGAGGACGCCGACACCCAGCCCGAGACGCCGCTGTCGCGCAACGAGGACTGGGTCAACGTCACCCTGGACCTGGGCGACGGGCCGAAGAAGTACCGCCGCGAGACCAACACCATGCCCAACTGGGCCGGTTCCTGCTGGTACGAACTGCGCTACCTGGACCCGCACAACAGCGAGCAGCTGGTCGACCCGCAGATCGAGCAGTACTGGATGGGCCCGCGCGCGGGCATGCCGCACGGCGGTGTCGACCTGTACGTCGGCGGCGCCGAGCACGCCGTGCTGCATCTGCTGTACGCCCGGTTCTGGTCGAAGGTCCTGTACGACCTGGGGCACGTCTCGTCCGCCGAGCCGTTCCACAAGCTGTTCAACCAGGGCATGATCCAGGCCTACGTCTACCGCGACGGCCGCGGCTTCCCGGTGCCCGCCGCCGAGGTCGAGGAGCAGGACGGCGCGTACTCCTACCAGGGCGAGAAGGTCACCCGCCTGCTGGGCAAGATGGGCAAGTCCCTGAAGAACGCGGTGACTCCGGACGAGATCTGCGCCGAGTACGGCGCCGACACCCTGCGCCTGTACGAGATGGCGATGGGCCCGCTGGACGTGTCCCGGCCGTGGGACACGCGCGCGGTGGTCGGCCAGTTCCGGCTGCTGCAGCGGCTGTGGCGCAACATCGTCGACGAGGCCACCGGCGAGGTCACCGTGACCGACGCCGAGGCGGACGTCGAGACGCTGCGCCCCCTGCACAAGGCGATCGACGGTGTCCGCCAGGACCTGGAGGGGCTGCGCTTCAACACGGCCATCGCCAAGGTCACCGAGCTGAACAACCACCTGACGAAGGCGGGCGGCGCGCTGCCGCGCCTGGTCGCCGAGCAGCTGGTGCTGATGATCGCGCCGCTGGCCCCGCACATCGCCGAGGAGCTGTGGCGCAAGCTGGGCCACACCGACTCGGTCGTGCACCGGGACTTCCCGGTCGCCGACCCGGAGTACGTCGTTGACGAGACCGTGACCTGCGTCGTGCAGATCAAGGGCAAGGTCAAGGCCCGCCTGGAGGTGTCGCCCGCCATCTCCGACGAGGAGCTGGAGAAGGCGGCGCTGGCCGACGAGACGGTCGTGAAGGCGCTGGGCGGTGCCGGGATCCGCAAGGTGATCGTCCGTGCGCCGAAGCTGGTGAACATCGTCACGGCGTGACACCCGCGGCCATCTCCGGGTGGTCCCCTACGGGCAGGTTCGGGGTTCTTCCGGAACTCCGGGCCTGCCCTTTGCGTTTACCGTTGAGGAGCACGGCCACCCACGCCGTGCCCGCAGGCGGCCGGGGTGGCGGGCAGCGAGGAGGAGCACCGTGGAAACAGTGATCGCCGTGTTCGCCGTGCTCTTCCTGCTCTTCGTCGCCGGTGGGGCGTACGTCACCTTCAAGGCGGTCGGCGCCGCCAAACGCGGCGTGGACCGGACGATCACCCAGGCCCGGCGCACGGTTGAGGAGCACACGCTGCGCGCCAAGTCCATGGTCCAGATCGGTCCGGCGGGCGAGATCGCCCAGCTGCGGCTCGCGCTGCGCACCTCGATGCGGGCCACCCAGGACGCGTTGCACGCGGGCGTCGCCGAGGACGAGTCACTCAAGGAGTCCCTCGGTCTCTTCCAGCGGCTCAGCGCCCACGGGCAGGAACTGGACGGTGAACTCAGGCGCCTGGAGGCCGAACCGGACCGGGCCACGCTCGCCACCCGCCTGCCCGAACTGCGCCGCCGCACCGAGCGCATCACCGAGTCCGCGGACGCGCTGCGCTGGGCGGCCCGCGACCGGGCCCGCCGTTTCGCCGACGACGACCTGGACACCCTGAGCACCCAGATCGGTGTCGAGGCGGACGCCCTGCGGCACTGGACCCGGCCGGACCCGGCCGCGCAGACTCCGCCGTGGCCCGAGGCCGCCGACGGTCCCGGCGACCGCCAGACCTGGCCCGAGCAACCGCGGCTGGCTGCGGCCGAGGAGCCGGTCCAGCCCGCGATCACCCCGCCCGGCCGGCCCCGGGCCTACCCCTGGCAGAAGAAGCCCCGGCCGGAGAGCACCACTTGATCCGGCCGGTCCCGGTCCGGGCGGCCGGGGGCGGGCTGCCGCACCCGGGCTACGCCAGGTAACCTCCAGCTCATGTCCCGCCATGTCGCGATCGTCACCGATTCAACGGCCTACCTGCCGCCGCGGACGGTGGAGCGCCACGACATCACCGCGGTACCCCTGACCGTGGTCCTCGGCGACCGGGCACTCGAAGAGGGCTCCGAGATCTCGACGCGTTCCCTGGCCCAGGCTTTGCAGAAGCGGCGCCCCGTCACCACCTCCCGGCCCAGTCCTGAGGTGTTCGCCGAAACCTACCGCAGGGTAGCGGGGACCGGGGCGACCGGAATCGTCTCGCTCCACCTCTCCGCCGAACTGTCGGGCACCTACGATGCCGCCGTCCTCGCGGCCCGGGAGGCACCCGTCCCGGTGCGCGTGGTGGATACCGGGATGGTCGCGATGGCCCTCGGTTTCTGCGCGCTCGCCGCGGCCGAGGCCGCCGAGGCGGGCGGCACCGTCGACGAGGCCGTGACGGCGGCGGAGAAGCGGGCCGCCGGCACCTCCGCGTACTTCTACGTCGACACCCTCGACTATCTGCGCCGCGGCGGCCGCATCGGTACCGCCCAGGCCCTGTTCGGTTCCGCGCTCGCCGTGAAGCCCCTGCTCCAGCTGGACGGCGGCCGGATCGAGCTCCTTGAGAAGGTACGGACGGCGTCCCGGGCCATCGCCCGCCTCGAGGAGCTCACCGCCGAGCGGGCGGGCGGCGCCGAGGTGGACATCGCCGTCCACCATCTCGCCGCCCCCGACCGGGCCTCGGCCCTCGCCGACCGGCTGCGGGCGCGGGTGCCGGGGCTGGCCGACCTGCACGTGAGCGAGGTCGGCGCGGTCATCGGGGCGCACACCGGCCCCGGGCTGCTCGGGGCGGTCGTCTCGCTGCGGTGAGCCGGGGATCCGAGGGTGTGCGCCTCGGCACCATCACACGTACGAGTGGCGGAGTTTTCCACAACGCGGGCGCCGTCCACGGAAACTGAGCAAGATCATCGCGGATCGGCGGGAAGCCCGATCCTCGTCGCATGGCACTTCGATCACGCTCACACGAGACACATGCGACCAGTGGCCCGGGCCGGGGCCCCACCTCCGACGGCCGCACCCGGCACCGGCGGTCCCCGGTCCGGGCCCGCGTCCGCCACCGCCCCGCACCGGCAGACGAACTGCGCCGCCGGGCGGAACTCCTTTTCGGCGAACGGGCCGTCGCCAGGCCCGGGCCGGGGCAGGGGCCGCCCGCCGCGGAGACCGTGACCGGCACCGGCGCGGCGGCCGGACTGACCGCGGCCACGACCGCGGTGCGCACGGCCACGGCCGGAGTACGCACCGCCGCGGCGGCGCTGACCACGGCAGCGGCCGTGATGTCTTCGGCCCGCGCGCTGGCCGGCGAGGCCACGGCGCGCCGCGGACCGGCGCTGCCCGGCCTTCGCTCCCGGGTCGGGTCCGCGGTACGGGAGCGGATGCCGGTGTGGCTCCAGACACGCTGCGGGCTGGAACGCCGGGGCGCGATCGCCCTGGGGGTGGTCCTCGTCGTGGCCGGGGCACTGGCCGTGCAGCACTTCTGGACGGGCCGGACCGAGTCCGTGAGCGCGCCCGAGGTGGTGCGCGCGGAGGCGCCGTACGAAAAGGGCGAGGAGCAGGCCCCGGCCACCGGAACCGCCGCCGTCGGAGCCGGTACCGCCGCGACGCCCGGCGCCGCCGCCGGAACCGGTGGGGCTAGTGGGGCTGGTGGGGAGATTGTGGTGGATGTCACCGGGAAGGTCCGGGATCCGGGGGTCCACACGCTGGCCGCCGGCTCGCGGGTGACCGACGCACTGCGGGCGGCGGGCGGGGTACGGCCCGGTACGGACACCGACGGACTCAACCGCGCCCGCTTCCTGACGGACGGCGAACAGATCGTCGTCGGGGGCCCCGCGCCACCGGCCGCACCGGGCCCGGCCGCGGGCGGTGCCGCGACGGGAGCGGGCCCGGCCGCCCCGCTCTCCCTGAACACCGCGACCGTCGAGCAGCTCGACGCCCTGCCCGGAGTCGGCCCGGTGCTGGCCCAGCACATCCTCGACTTTCGCACCCAGCACGCCGGGTTCCGTTCGGTCGACGAACTCCGCCAGGTCAGGGGCATCGGCGACCGCCGTTTCTCCGACCTGCGGGACCTGGTACGGCCATGAGCCGCACCACCGGCGAAGCGGCACCCGGACCCGCGGCCGTGGGCCGGTCGGTGCGCGCCGGCCCGGGGCGGCGGACCGGGACCGCGCACGCCCGGCAGGACGCGCGGGCCGACCTGCGGCTGGTGCCGCCCGCGCTGGCCGTGTGGGCCACGGCGGCCCTGGCACTGGACGCGCCGCCCGGATGGACGGCCGCAGTCGCCGCCGTCTGCCTGACCGCAGGGGCGATCCTGCTGTGCTCCGGCCGGACGCGTCCCCCGCCGGGGACAGCGACCGTCGCTGCCGGGTCCGCCCGGCCGGCCTGGCGGCGGGCCTCGGCCGGCGCGCTGCTCCTCTGTGTCGCCGGAGCGGCCGCTTCCGCGGGGCTGCACGGGGCGGACGTACGCCGTGGACCGGTTCCCGGTCTGGCCCGCGCGTACGCCACCGTGACCGTCGAGGTGGAGCTCACGGGCGACCCCTGGGCCGCCAGGCCGCGGGTGCGGGGGGACCACGCCACTCCGGCCGCCGTACTGGTGCGCGGCGAGGTGCGCCGGGTGGAGACGAGCGACGGGACCGCGGTGACGACGCGCTCACCAGTGCTGATGGCCGTGGACACGGGGGTACCGGCGCCCGGTGGCGGCGGCCGGGCGCGGTGGCTCGGGCTGCTGCCCTCCACACGGCTGAGGGTGAACGGGCGGCTGGCTCCTGCCACCGCCGGCGGGGACCGGGTGGCGGCGATGCTGCGGGTGCGGGAGCGTCCCGCGCCGGTGCTGGTGGGGGAGCCGAGCGGGCCGCAGCGGCTGGCCGGACGGTTGCGGGCCGGGCTGCGGGAGGCGACCGACGGGCTGCCCGAGGACGCGCGGGCGCTGCTGCCCGGGCTGGTCGTCGGCGACACCTCACGGATCAGCCCGGAACTGGACGAGGCGTTCGAGGCGACCGACCTCGCGCACACCCTCGCGGTGTCGGGCAGCAACCTCACCATCCTGCTCGCGCTGCTCATCGGACCGCCGGGGCTGGCCCAGCAGACCGAGCGGCGGGGCCTCGCGCCGCGCCTCGGGCTGTCGCTGCGGGCGACCGCGCTGTTCGCGTCGGCGCTCACGCTCGCCTTCGTCGTCGTGTGCCGGCCGGACCCCAGCGTGCTGCGGGCCGCGGCCTGCGGCGCGGTCGCGCTGCTCGCCCTGGCGACCGGCCGCCGCAGGTCCCTGGTCCCGGCACTGGCCACGGCGGTTCTGCTGCTGGTGCTGTACGACCCGTGGCTGGCCCGCAGTTACGGATTCCTGCTGTCGGTGCTGGCCACCGGCTCGCTGCTGATGCTGGCTCCCGGATGGAGCGAGGCGCTGCGGCGGCGCGGGGTGCCGGAGCGGCTGGCCGAGGGGCTGGCGGCGGCCGCGGCCGCCCAGGCGGTGTGCGGTCCGGTGGTCGCGGTGCTGTCGGCGCGGGTGAGTCTGGTGGCGGTGCCCTGCAACCTGCTGGCGGAGATCGCGGTCGCGCCGGCCACGGTCCTGGGGTTCGGGGCGCTCGCCGCGGCTCCGGTGGCGATGCCGGCGGCCAAGGTGCTGGCGTGGTGCGCGAGTTGGCCGGCCGGGTGGATCGCGGGGATCGCCCGGACCGGGGCCGGGCTGCCGGGAGCGGGCGTGGACTGGCCCGGGAGCTGGGCGGGCGCGCTGCTGCTGGCCGTCGTGACGGCGGTCGCCGTACTGCTGGGGCGGCGGTTGCTGCGGCATCCATGGTGGTGCGGGGTGCTCGGGGTGCTGCTCGTGCTGCTGGTGGTACGGCCGGTGCCGCTGGCCCGGGTGGTCACGGGCTGGCCGCCGCCCGGCTGGCGGCTGGCGATGTGCGACGTCGGGCAGGGCGACGCGACTGTGCTCGCGGCGGGCGCGGGCACGGGAGTGGTCGTGGACGCCGGACCCGATCCGGTGCTGGTCGACCACTGTCTGCGGGAACTCGGCATCACCCGGATCCCGCTCGTCGTCCTCACCCACTTCCACGCGGACCACGTCGCGGGGCTGCCCGGGGTGCTGCGCGGCCGTGAGGTGGCGCAGATCGAGACGACCGGGTTCGAGGAACCCGCGGATCAGGCCGAGTTCGTCAGAAGGGAGGCCGCCGGGCATCACGTTCCGGTGACGCGGGCGGTCGCCGGGGAGCGGCGCAGGACCGGGCCGCTGGACTGGCGGGTGGTGTGGCCTCCTCCGGATCCGGCACCGGAGCCGGACGGACCGAACGACGCCAGTGTCGCGCTGCTGGTCCGTTCGGCCGGGCTGCGGATGCTGCTGCTCGGGGACCTCGAACCCCCGGCCCAGCAGGAGCTGCTGAGATCACCGGCCGCCGCCGCACTGGGCCACGTCGACGTGCTGAAAGTCGCTCATCACGGGTCCGCGTACCAGGATCCGCAGCTGTTGCGGCTGGTGGCGCCACGGGTCGCGCTCATCTCCTGCGGGGCGGACAACCCGTACGGTCATCCGGCACCGGGGACGGTGGCCGAGCTGCGGGCCGTGGGGGCGGTGGTGCTGCGGACCGACCGGGACGGGGCGCTCGCCGTGACCGGCGGAGGCACGGGCCGGGAGGCGGGCGGACTGCGCGTGGCGCGAGACTGAGGTCATGAACCCGGTGAACCCCGCGCGGATCGACGCCTACCTCCGCCGGCTCGGAGCCGGCCGCCCGGCCCGGCCCACCGCCGACGCCCTGTACGACCTGCACCTGCGGCATCTGCGGACCGTGCCCTTCGAGAACCTGTCGATCCACCTCGGCGAGGAGATCGTGCTGGCGGAGGAGCGGCTGCTGGAGAAGGTGGTGGGCGCGGGCCGGGGCGGGTTCTGCTACGAACTCAACGGCGCGTTCTCGGTGTTGCTGACCGCGCTCGGTTTCGGGGTGACACCGCTCGCGGGGCGGGTGTACGGGGCGGAGGGGCGGCTCGGGATCCCGTACGACCATCTTGCGCTGCGGGTGCGGACGGTGGACGGGGGCGAGTGGCTCGCCGACGTGGGATTCGGGGCGCACAGCCACTACCCGCTGGCCGTCGGGGAGCGGGGTGAGCAGGACGATCCCGGCGGCACGTTCCGGATCGTGGAGGCCGGGCCGGACGCGGCGGGGGCGACCGGAGGGGGCGAGGGCCCAGGGGCTGGCGGGGACCTGGACGTGCTGCGTGACGGGCAGCCGCAGTACCGGCTGGAGGTCCGGCCGCGGGTGCTCGGGGACTTCACGGCCGGGGCGTGGTGGCACAGCACCTCGCCGTCGTCGCACTTCACGCAGTCGCTGGTCTGTTCCCGGGTCACCGAGGACGGCGGGCGGATCACGCTCGGCGGGCGGACGCTGACGCAGACGGCTGCCGACGGGACCCGTGCGGTGCGGGAGTTGGAGCACGACGAGGAGGTGCTCGGGGTCTACCGGGAGCGGTTCGGGATCGGGTTGGACCGTGTGCCGACTGTGCGAAATCCGGGGAAAGCCAACCCGAATGGTTAATTCGGGTTTCGCGGGAGAACGTGTTTCTACTGGCGCGTAGCGTGCTACTCGTGCGTAGTTCCGGCGCATGCGCTTGATTCCCGCGATGTGGGCCCGTGTTGCCCCGAAAGCCGCATCAGTGATCGAATGTTTCTTCGGCAACGGATGATGGCGAGGCGTACAGGGGTGGCGAGGATGTTCGGCCGCGTGATGGGAAACCGAACGAACCGGGTGCAGCGGACCGGCCCCCTCGCGGCGGTCCGGACCCCGCCCGACGCGGGGGTGCTCAGCTGCCGGGTGCTCGACCCGGTCAACGAACCGGTGCCGAACGCCGAGTTCGCGGTCAGTGACACCATGGGGCGCATGGTGGTCAGCGGGGGCACGGATCCCTACGGGTCGTTCATGACCACCGTGCCGGCCGGGGAGTACCGGCTGGCGGTGTCCGCCGAGGGGTTCACGCCGTACCGGGCCACCGCGCAGGTCGGTGAGAACTCCCTCGCCTCGCTCGGTGACGTGACCCTCCAGGTGGCCCAGCCGCCCGAGCTCCCGGCCCCGGGGGACTGGGAGATCGAGCCGACGCATTCCTCGATCGGCTTCACCGCCCGGCACATCGGACTGGCCCGGATCCACGGGCGGTTCAACTCGTTCGCGGGCGCGGTGCGGATCGCCGACCGGATGGAGCGTTCCGCGATGCACGTGGTGATCGACGCCGCGACCATCGACACGGGCGTGCGGATGCGCGACGACCATCTGCGCTCGGCGGACTTCCTGGACGTGCAGCGTTTCCCGACGCTGGAGTTCTACGGCGACCGGTTCGCGCACCGGGGCGGCACCAGGTGGGCGGTCACCGGGGCGCTGTCCCTGCACGGCGTGACGCGCACGGTCACCCTCGACGCGGAGTACCTCGGGATCGGCAACGGCATGGAGGGCGAGGTGCGGGCCGCCTGCCGGGCCACCACCGAACTCCACCGGGACGACTTCACCGTGAGCTGGCAGAGCATGCTGGCGCGCGGGATCGCGGTGGTTGGGCCGAGCATCCGCGTCGACCTGGACGTGCAGATCGTCCCGAAGGGCTGAGCCCGCCCGCGGTGCCCGAGAATGGGGCCGTGAGCGATGTGAGACATGTGCTGGTGCTGCCCGACCGGGACGCGGCGGAGGAGGCCGCCGAGGCCCTCGAGGAGCGGTTCGGGGTCGCCGAGGAGCCGCGGCTGGTGCGGGACGCGCTGGCGGGGGAGGACGACGCCGAGGACGCACAGTGGCTGGTGCTGCTCAGGGACGAGCAGGGGCGGCTGGACCCGGCTGAGCTGGACGAGTTCGCGGGCGAGTGGGACGGCTGGCGGGAGGAGCCGTAGGAGCGCGGACGGCCCGCGGCGGGGCGGACGCGGCCGGTCCCCGGTGGGGAAGGCACGGCCGGCCCCGTTGTCAGTGGGCCGTGGGATGCTTGGCGCGATGGCCAAGAAGACTGCTGATGACGATCCGCTTGCCCCGCTGACGCTGGCCGTGGGACAGGAGGAGCTGCTGCTCGACCGTGCCGTGCAGCAGGTGGTGGCGGCTGCCCGCTCCGCCGACGCCGACACGGACGTACGGGACCTGAACCCCGACCAGTTGCAGCCCGGCACCCTCGCCGAGCTGACCAGCCCGTCGCTCTTCGCCGAGCGCAAGGTCGTGGTCGTACGCAATGCGCAGGACCTGTCCGCCGACACGGTCAAGGACGTGAAGGCGTACCTCGGGGCGCCCGCCGAGGAGATCACACTCGTGCTGCTGCACGCGGGCGGGGTCAAGGGCAAGGCACTGCTCGACGCGGCGCGCAAGGCGGGGGCGCGGGAGGTGGCCTGCCCGAAGATGACCAAGCCGGCGGACCGGCTCGCGTTCGTACGCGGCGAGTTCCGGGCGCTCGGGCGGTCCGCGACGCCCGAGGCCTGCCAGGCGCTCGTCGACGCCATCGGCAGCGATCTGCGGGAGCTGGCGTCGGCCGTCACCCAGCTCGCCGCGGACGTCGAGGGCACCATCGACGAGGCGGTCGTCGGGCGCTACTACACCGGGCGGGCCGAGGCGTCGAGCTTCACCGTGGCCGACCGGGCCGTGGAGGGGCGCACCGCGGAGGCGCTGGAGGCGCTGCGCTGGTCGCTGGCGACCGGCGTCGCACCGGTGATGATCACGAGCGCGCTCGCGCAGGGCGTGCGGGCGATCGGGAAGCTCGCGGGCGCGCGGGGCGGGCAGCGGCCCGCCGATCTCGCGCGGGAGCTCGGAATGCCGCCGTGGAAGATCGACCGGGTACGGCAGCAGATGCGGGGGTGGACCCCGGACGGGGTCGCTGTCGCGCTGCGGGCCGTCGCCGAGGCGGACGCCGGTGTGAAGGGCGGCGGGGACGACCCCGAGTACGCCCTGGAGAAGGCCGTGGTGACGATCGCGCGGGCGGCGCGGTCACGCGGCCGGGGATAGCAGGCAGGAGCAGGCACCCGGACATACCGGAAAGCCCCGGGGTCCGCCCTGGGGAAGGGCGAGGTGCCGGGGCTTTCGGTTCAAGCTGCCGATCGACGCCCGCGTGGCGAACGCAGGCCGCGCGTCGATCCTCGGGTGCCGGTCGGGGGCGGATGAGAGAGGGCCCGCCCGGGTCCTTCCGGCGTCAAATCAAGTGTTCAGCCCTTGAGGGAAGCAACCTTGGAAGCAAGCGCCGACTTCTTGTTGGCGGCCTGGTTCTTGTGGATGACGCCCTTCGAGACGGCCTTGTCGAGCGCACGCGCGGCAGCGCGCTGCAGCTCGGTGGCCTTCTCCACGTCACCCGCGGCAGCAGCCTCACGGGCCTTGCGGACCGCGGTCTTCAGGGAGGACTTGACGGCCTTGTTGCGCAGCCGAGCCTTCTCGTTGGTCTTGATCCGCTTGATCTGGGACTTGATGTTCGCCACGAATGAGCCTTTTCAGGTTCTGGTACGGGGCCGCGAAGGTCCCGTGCCGATGATTTCCAGAAGACGTGCCTCGCGCTGAGAGGGCATGAGACACAGCTGCCCACACTACCAGCGGACAGGAGAACGGCCCAAACCGGTCCCCGGTCCCTCTCCATGGGACCATGGAGGCTACGTATTGATCCGACCCGAGGCATAAGGCGCCTCAAGAGACAGGACCCTGCGTGCCCGCGACCCCTAACAATGTGCCCGAGCCGAGCCGTACCGCCCCGGCTCTGATCCGCAATTTCTGCATCATCGCGCACATCGACCACGGCAAGTCCACGCTCGCCGACCGGATGCTCCAGCTGACCGGCGTGGTCGAGCAGCGGCAGATGCGTGCTCAGTACCTCGACCGGATGGACATCGAGCGCGAGCGCGGCATCACGATCAAGTCCCAGGCGGTGCGTCTGCCCTGGGCCCCGACCGAGGGCCCGGACCAGGGCAGCACGCACATCCTCAACATGATCGACACCCCGGGGCACGTCGACTTCACCTACGAGGTCTCGCGGTCGCTGGCGGCCTGCGAGGGGACCGTCCTCCTCGTCGACGCCGCCCAGGGCATCGAGGCGCAGACCCTCGCCAACCTCTACCTGGCGATGGAGAACGACCTCACGATCATCCCTGTGCTCAACAAGATCGACCTGCCGGCCGCGCAGCCGGAGAAGTTCGCGGAGGAACTGGCGAACCTGGTCGGCTGCGACCCGTCCGACGTGCTGCGGGTCTCCGCGAAGACCGGTCTCGGCGTGGACGCACTGCTGAACAAGGTCGTCAAGGAGATCCCGGCGCCGGTCGGTGTCGCCGACGCGCCCGCCCGCGCCATGATCTTCGACTCGGTCTACGACTCCTACCGCGGTGTCGTGACGTACGTCCGTGTCATCGACGGCCAGCTCAACAAGCGTGAGCGGATCAAGATGATGTCGACGGGTGCCACCCACGAACTGCTGGAGATCGGCACCAACTCGCCGGAGATGCTGTCCGCCGACGGACTCGGTGTCGGCGAGGTGGGTTACCTGATCACGGGTGTGAAGGACGTCCGGCAGTCCAAGGTCGGTGACACCGTCACCAGCCAGACCAAGGGCGCCACCGAGGCACTCGGCGGCTACAAGGACCCGAAGCCGATGGTCTTCTCCGGTCTGTATCCCCTGGACGGCTCCGACTACCCCGAGCTGCGCGAGGCCCTCGACAAGCTCCAGCTGAACGACGCCGCGCTCGTCTACGAGCCGGAGACCTCCGCCGCCCTCGGCTTCGGTTTCCGGGTCGGTTTCCTCGGGCTGCTCCACCTGGACGTGATCCGGGAGCGGCTGGAGCGCGAGTTCGGGCTCGACCTCATCGCCACCGCGCCGAACGTGGTCTACCGCGTCGTCATGGAGGACGGGACCGAGTACACGGTCACCAACCCGAGCGAGTTCCCCGAGGGGAAGATCAACGAGGTGTACGAGCCCGTCGTACGGGCCACGATCCTCGCGCCGACCGAGTTCATCGGCTCGATCATGGAGCTGTGCCAGACCCGGCGCGGCACCCTGCTCGGCATGGACTACCTGTCCGAGGACCGGGTCGAGATCCGGTACACGCTCCCCCTCGCGGAGATCGTCTTCGACTTCTTCGACCAGCTGAAGTCGAAGACCCGCGGTTACGCCTCGCTGGACTACGAGCCCACCGGCGAGCAGACCTCCAGCCTGGTCAAGGTCGACATCCTGCTGCACGGCGACAAGGTCGACGCGTTCTCGGCGATCACCCACAAGGACGCGGCCTACGCGTACGGCGTGCGGCTGGTCGCCAAGCTGCGCGAGCTCATTCCGCGGCAGGCCTTCGAGGTGCCCATCCAGGCGGCCATCGGCTCCCGGGTCATCGCCCGCGAGACCATCCGCGCCATCCGCAAGGACGTCCTCGCCAAGTGCTACGGCGGTGACATCTCCCGGAAGCGCAAGCTGCTGGAGAAGCAGAAGGAAGGCAAGAAGCGGATGAAGATGGTGGGTTCCGTGGAGGTTCCGCAGGAGGCCTTCATCGCGGTGCTGTCCAGCGATGACAGCGCGGGATCGGCCAAGAGCAAGAAGTAACCGCGGGTAACAATC
Organism: Streptomyces sp. NPDC090499; assembly: GCF_044769305.1. NCBI lineage: Bacteria > Bacillati > Actinomycetota > Actinomycetes > Kitasatosporales > Streptomycetaceae > Streptomyces > Streptomyces sp. NPDC090499. The sequence goes on along the minus strand of NZ_JBIVXP010000001.1, from coordinate 1,323,073 downwards.
GGTCGCGGCCGCAAATCGGGTACAACGGGGGTTCGTCGTACGAAAGTGCGGCGGACCCCTACGCGTGCGTAGTGTCGCTCTGCGTGGACCATGCGGCGAAACAGACAGGCCGATGCCCCTTACGTACAGGCCGGTCGCGGCTTACTCTGATCCCTGCTCGATAGTTACTCGCGAGTTAAACAACCAGCGCGAACCCCACCGTGAGTAAACCCCAGCCGCACTGAGCCAGCCGCACCGTCGCGGGCCCCGGAGGATGTCGTGACCGACACACAGACACTGATCGAGAACCGACCGCCGTCCGTGGCGGCCCTCTTCCTGGATCGCGTGGCGGCCACACCGGACGCCGAGGCCTACCGTTACCCGGTGTCCGCGGCCTCCGGTCAGGGCCCGGACGACTGGAAGTCGCTGAGCTGGGCCCAGGCGGCCGAGCGGGTCTACGCGATCGCGGCCGGTCTCATCGAACTGGGCATCGAGCCCGAGCAGCGGGTCGCCCTCGCCTCCTCCACCCGCGTCGAGTGGATCCTCGCCGACCTCGGCATCCTGTGCGCCGGCGCCGCCACCACGACCGTCTACCCGCAGACCAACGCCGAGGAATCGGCGTTCATCCTCTCCGACTCCGGGAGCCGCGTACTGATCGCGGAGGACGCGGCACAGGTCGCCAAGGCCGTCGAGAAGCGCGCCGAACTGCCCGAGCTCGTCCAGGTCGTCGTCATCGACCCGGCCGGCGCCGAGACCGACGACTTCGTCATCAGTCTTGCCGAATTGGAGCAGCGCGGCGCCAGGCACCTGGAGAAGCACCCCGAGCTGATCAAGGAGCGGGTCGGCGCGATCACCAAGGACCAGCTCGCCACCCTCATCTACACCTCCGGCACCACCGGCCGCCCCAAGGGCGTGCGGCTGCCCCAGGACAACTGGTCGTACATGGCGAAGGCGATCGCCGCGACCGGGCTGATCAGCAGCGAGGACGTGCAGTACCTGTGGCTGCCGCTCGCCCACGTCTTCGGCAAGGTGCTCACCTCCGGGCAGATCGAGGTCGGCCACGTCACTGCCGTCGACGGCCGCGTCGACAAGATCATCGAGAACCTGCCGGTCGTGCAGCCGACGTACATGGCCGCCGTGCCGCGCATCTTCGAGAAGGTCTACAACGGGGTCGCCGCGAAGGCCCGCGCGGGCGGCGCCGCCAAGTACAAGATCTTCCAGTGGGCGGCCGAGGTCGCCCGCGAGTACGCCAAGGTCACCCAGGACAACTTCCGTCGCACCGGAGCCGCGACCGCGCCCTTCGGGCTCGCCGCCAAGCACAAGGTCGCCGACGGCCTCGTCTACTCCAAGCTGCGCGAGGCCTTCGGCGGGCGGCTGCGGGCCTGCGTCTCCGGGTCGGCGGCACTGGCGCCCGAGATCGGCTACTTCTTCGCCGGTGCCGGCGTGCACATCCTGGAGGGCTACGGCCTCACCGAGTCCTCCGCCGCGTCCTTCGTGAACCCCGGCGAGGCTTACCGCACCGGTACGGTCGGCAAGCCGCTGCCCGGCTGCGAGGTGCGGATCGCCGACGACGGGGAGATCCTGCTCCGCGGCCCCGGCATCATGCAGGGCTACCACGGGCTGCCCGAGAAGACGGCGGAGGTGCTGGAGGCCGACGGCTGGTTCCACACCGGTGACATCGGCGAACTGTCCCCCGACGGTTATCTGCGGATTACCGACCGCAAGAAGGACCTCATCAAAACGTCCGGCGGCAAGTACATCGCGCCCGCCGAGGTCGAGGGACAGTTCAAGGCGGTCTGCCCCTACGTCTCCAACATCCTCGTGCACGGCGCCGACCGGAACTTCTGCACCGCTCTGATCGCTCTCGACGAGGTCGCGATCCTGGAGTGGGCCAAGGAGAACGGCCTGGGCGGCAAGTCCTACGCCGAGGTGGTGGCCGCGCCGGCGACCGTCGAGATGGTCGACGGGTACGTCAAGGAGCTCAACGCCGGGCTGCAGAAGTGGCAGACCATCAAGAAGTTCCGGCTGCTGCCGCGGGACCTCGATGTGGAGCACGGGGAGATCACGCCGAGCCTGAAGCTGAAGCGGCCGGTCGTGGAGCGGGAGTACAAGCACCTCATCGACGAGATGTACGCGGGGACGCGGGAAGCGTAGGGGACGGCGGGGGCTGCGCGGCGGCTGCGGGTTCGTCGTGGCTTGTCGCGCAGTTCCCCGCGCTCCTCTAGTGGGACCGTTCAGCTCTGCTCAGCAGTTGCCGCAGCTCCCTGGCTTCTTTTCTTAGCGTTGCTACATCGACAGGGTCTTCGGCGAGCCGGTCTTCCATCACGGCCAACCGCTTGCCCAGTTCGCCGAAGTCCGCCTGTTCGCGTGCCAGCAGCACCTGCAACTGCTGGTTCTTCCGGTGCAGTTCCAGGAACACGTTGACCTTTGCCCGCAGCACCCATGGATCGAACGGTTTCGTCAGGTAGTCCGCCGCGCCGGTGGCGTAGCCGCGGAACGTGTACCCCGCGTCCTCGTCCGCTCCGGTCAGGAAGATGATCGGGACGTCTTTCGTCTGGTCGAGGCGTTTGATGTTGGCGGCTGTCTCGAAGCCGTCCATGCCGGGCATGCGGATGTCGAGGAGGACGACGGCGAAGCGGCGGCGGAGCAGGGCCTTCATCGCCTCCTCGCCGGAGCGGGCCCGTACTATCGGCTCGTTCAGCGACCCGAGTACGGCTTCCAGTGCGATCAGGTTGTCCTCCATGTCGTCGACCAGGAGGATGCCGGCACGGTCGTCAGCGGTCATGGCTCCGTCCGTTCGTCGTCGGCGGTCTCGCCGTCCTGTGTGCTGTCGGGGTCCAGGAGTGCGCAGACGACGGTCAGCAGCCGGTCGACGTCCACCGGTTTGGGTACGTAGTCGTTGGCGCCGCGTGCGATGGACTTCTCCCGGTCGCCCGGCATCGCCTTCGCCGTGAGGGCGACGATCGGCAGGCCGGTCCAGCGGGGGGCGCGACGGATGGCCGCGATGGTCTCGTGGCCGTCCATCTCCGGCATCATGATGTCCATCAGGACGAGTTCGACGTCGGGGTTGCGTTCGAGGGTCTCGATGCCCTCCCGGCCGTTCTCCGCGTACAGCACCGGCATGCCGACGCGGCCGAGGACGTGGGTGAGGGCGAAGACGTTGCGGATGTCGTCGTCGATGATCAGGACGCGGCGGCCGGGGAGGACGCGGCCCGCGCGGCCTGTCTGCCAGGCCTCCAGGCGGGTCGGGGCGGGCCAGGAGTCGTCGGGGTCGGGGGCGGTGGCCGGTGCCGGGCCGAGGGCCGCCGCGGTGTGGTTGTGCGGGGCCGGGCCGGGAGCCGGGTGGCCGGGGCTGACGACCGGGACGTAGAGGGTGAACGTGGAGCCCGTGCCCGGTTCGCTCTCGGCGACGATCCGGCCGCCCAGCAGGCCGGCGATCTCCCGGCTGATGGAGAGGCCGAGGCCGGTGCCGCCGTACTTGCGGTTCGTGGTGCCGTCGGCCTGCTGGAACGCCTCGAAGATGACGGGCAGTTTCTCGGCGACGATCCCGATGCCGGTGTCCGACACCTCGAAGGCGATCACCTCGTCGCTGTCGTGGACGTAGTGCTGTTCGGGGTCCTTCACCCGGTGCACCCGCAGTTCCACGCGGCCCTTGGCGGTGAACTTGATCGCGTTGGAGAGCAGGTTGCGCAGGATCTGCTGGAGCCGTTGTTCGTCCGAGTACATCTCGCGCGGCACGTCCTCGCCGACGGTCACCTCGAAGGCCAGGCCGCGGTCCAGGGTCAGCGGGCGGAAGGTCGCGTGGACGTAGTCGAGGAGTTTGATCAGGGGGAGGCGTTTGGGGCGTACGTCCATCCGGCCGGCCTCGATCTTCGACAGGTCCAGGATGTCGTTGATGAGCTGGAGCAGGTCCGAGCCGGAGCGGTGGATGGTGGTGGCGAACTGGACCTCCTGGTCGGAGAGGCGGCCGTCCGGGTTGTCGGACAGCAGTCGGGCCAGAATCAACAGGGAGTTCAGCGGGGTGCGCAGTTCGTGGGACATGTTCGCCAGGAACTCCGACTTGTACTGGGAGGAGGTCGCCAGGAGGGCGGCTTTCTCCTCCAGTTCGGCGTTGGAGCGCTGTAGTTCCGCCTGTTGTTTCTGAAGTTCGTCCGAGCGTTCCTGGAGCTGCATCGCCAGCCGTTGCGATTCGCCGAGCAGGGATTCCGTGCGGGAGTTGGCGATGATCGTGTTGATGGCCACGCCGATGGTGTTGACGAACTGGTCGAAGAACGCGAGGTGGACGTCGGAGAAGCGGGAGAAGGAGGCCAGTTCGATGATGCCGAGGAGTTTGTCCTCGAAGAGGATCGGGATGATGACGATCGTGGTGGGTGCGGCTTCCCCGAGACCGCTGTTGATCTTGATGTAGTCCGGCGGGGTCTCCTCGACGAGGATCCGCTTCTTCTCGCGGGCCGCCTGGCGGACCAGGCCGTGCACGGGGAGGCCGCCGGTCTCGACCGTCGCGTCCTGGGCGGAGCCGTAGCCGGCGATGAACGCGAGGCCCTTGGCCGGTACGGCCGTGCGTACGGCGGCGCCGTCCTCGTCCGGGTCGGCCAGGAAGAACGCGCCGTACTGGGCGTTCACCAGCGGGGTCAGCTCGCGCAGGATGAGGTCGGCGACCTCCATCAGGTCCCGGTGGCCCTGCATGAGGGCGGCGAGGCGGGCCAGGTTGGACTCCAGCCAGTCCTTCGCGCGGGTCGTTTCGCGCAGGTTGGCGACCATCAGGTTGATGTTGTCCTTGAGTTCGGCGACCTCGCCGCGGGTCTCGACCGTGATCGAGCGGGACATGTCGCCCTGTGCCACGGCGGAGGCGACCTCGGCGATCGCGCGGACCTGGGTGGTGAGGTTGAGTGCGAGTTCGTTCACGTTGGTCGTCAGACGCTTCCAGGTGCCGTACACGCCTTCCACGCGGGCCTGGCCGCCCAGCCGGCCGTCGGAGCCCACCTCGCGGGCGACCCGGGTCACCTCGGAGGAGAAGGAGGACAGGGTGTCGACCATGGTGTTGATGGTGGTCTTCAGTTCGAGGATCTCGCCGCGCGCGTCCACGTCGATCTTCCGGGACAGGTCGCCCTGGGCGACGGCGGTCGCGACCTGGGCGATGTTGCGGACCTGGGAGGTGAGGTTGTCGGCCATGTAGTTGACGTTGTCGGTCAGGTCGCGCCAGACGCCGGAGACGCCGAGCACCTGGGCGCGGCCGCCCAACCGGCCGTCGGTGCCGACCTCGCGGGCGACGCGGGTCACCTCGTCGGCGAAGGCCCGCAGTTGTTCCACCATCGTGTTGACGGTGTCCTTCAGTTCCAGGATTTCGCCGCGTGCGTCGACGGTGATTTTCTTGGACAGGTCGCCGTTGGCGACGGCTGTCGTCACCTGGGCGATGTTGCGGACCTGGGACGTCAGGTTCAGGGCCATGAAGTTGACGTTGTCCGTCAGCTCTTTCCAGACCCCCGAGACGCCTCTGACCTGCGCCTGGCCGCCGAGGTTTCCTTCGGTGCCGACTTCGCGGGCGACGCGGGTGACTTCGTCGGCGAACGCGGAGAGCTGGTCGACCATCGTGTTGATGGTTGATTTCAGTTCGAGGATCTCGCCTTTCGCCTCCACCGTGATCTTCTTGCCGAGATCGCCCTGGGCGACGGCCGTGGAGACAAGGGCGATGTTGCGGACCTGGGACGTCAGGTTGTCGGCCATGAAGTTGACGTTGTCGGTGAGGTCTTTCCAGACGCCGGAGACGCCTCTGACGTGTGCTCGGCCGCCGAGGTTTCCTTCGGTGCCGACTTCGCGGGCGACGCGGGTGACTTCGTCGGCGAACGCGGAGAGCTGGTCGACCATCGTGTTGATCGTCGATTTCAGTTCGAGGATCTCGCCCTGCGCGTCGACCATGATTTTCTGCGAGAGGTCGCCGTTGGCGACGGCTGTCGTCACCTGGGCGATGTTGCGGACCTGGGACGTCAGGTTCGACGCCATGAAGTTGACGTTGTCCGTCAGGTCCTTCCAGACGCCCGAAACGCCCCGTACTTGGGCGCGGCCGCCCAGCCGGCCCTCCGTGCCGACCTCGCGGGCCACCCGGGTCACCTCGTCGGCGAACGCGGACAGCTGGTCGACCATGGTGTTGACGGTGAGCTTCAGTTCCAGCAGCTCACCGGTCGCCTCGACGGTCACCGTGCGGGTCAGGTCGCCGCGGGCCACGGCCGTCGTCACCAGGGCGATGTCGCGGACCTGCGCGGTCAGCCGGGACGCCATGGTGTTGACGGCCTCGGTGACGTCCCGCCAGCTGCCGGACAGGCCCTGCACCTTGGCCCGGCCGCCGAGTCGCCCTTCGGTGCCGACCTCGCGTGCGACCCGGGTCACCTGACCGGTGAACAGGGACAGCTGGTCGACCATCGTGTTCACCGCGCGGGCGAGCCGGCGCAGATCGCCGCGGAGCTGCCGGCTGCCGTCGTGCAGATCGACCCGCTGGGTCAGGTCGCCGCCGGCCACCGCGTCCAGCACGCGCGTGGCGTTCGCGGCGGGCGCGACGAGGGCGTCGAGGACCTGGTTGACGTCGTTGACGCGGGACGTCCAGGCGCCCTGGCCGGGGCTCGCCGACAGCCGTTCGTCCAGCCGGCCGTGGCGCACCAGTTCCCGTTTCACGCGCCGCAGGTCGGTGTTGAAGTGAATGCCGCGGTCCATGATCTGGTTGAAGACCGCGGTGAGTTCGGCGACGATCCCCTCCCCGCCGGGCCCGACGGGACCGTCGGGCCCGCAGGCCCCGTCGGTCCCGGTCTCCGGGACCTTCGTGAAGTCGCCGTCACGGGCGGCGGTCATCGCGGCGAGCAGCGGGCGCAGTGCGGATGCTCGGAGTTGTGCCGTTTTCTGTCCGTCTTCGAGCACACGCGTAGCACTGTTCTCACTCATGGCGGCCCACTTCGGTAACTCGGTGCTTATGGGCGCAGCCAGTCTGTCACTCTGTCCGCATCGATCGGGATGTATTCGTCCGAACTGCTCGGGGAGCTGGACATGGGGGCCATACCCACGCAACGGGAGATCGTCTCCCGGGTCCGTGAGGCGCCTGCGCACGACGCGGCGCCCGCGCAGCACGACGCGGCGCCCGCGCACGACACCGCGGGCCCGCGCGCGCAGGGGCGCGCGACCATGCCCGGAAGCCCCCTCGCGCCCGGTTCCGCCCGCGCCCTGGTGCGCGCCTCGTTCGACGAGTGGACCGGGTGCGGGCTCCTCCGCCCCGAGCAGCAGCGGGTCGCCGAGGACGCCATGGTCGTCGTCAGCGAACTCGTCACCAACGCCGTCGTGCACGCCGGCACGGACGTGGAGGTCGACTGGTGGCTGGAGGAGCGGGAGGAGACGGCGTTCGTCGTCGAGGTCACCGACCACCATCCCTCCCGCGCGCCCCGCGACCATCCCGGTGAGACGCCGTACGAGACACCGGAGTTCGGGCGCGGGCTGCGCCTGGTCGCCTCGCTCGCCGAGTCCTGGGGGGTGACGTACCGCACCGGCGCCAAGTCGGTGTGGGCGCGGCTGACCGGCCGCGGCGGCACGCTCCCCGACGAGCGGCAGCTGAAGGTCGCCGAGATCCTCGCCCCCGAGCCGCCCCAGCACGCGCCCGCACACGCGCACGCGGGCGCGGGTGGGGCGGAGCGCGGCGGGTGCGTCCATCGTCCCGAGCGGGACCGGGACTGGCTCAACCGGGGCGCGCTGTCGTTCCTCGCCGAGGCCTCCGACCTGCTCGCCGGGCAGCTCGACGAGAACCTGGTGGCCGCGCTCACCGGCCAGCTGATCGTGCCCCGGCTCGCCGACTGGTGTGCGGTGTGGCTGGAGGACGAGGCGACGGTGCGCGGTGGCGGCTGGGGCGACTCCGGCGGTGCGGGCGGTGCGGGCGGTCCGCGGCTGGCCCGGGTCTGGCACGGCAGCGAGAACCGCATCGAGGAACTGCGCCACGCCCTGGAGAAGGACCCGCCGTGCGCGCAGAGCGGGTTACGGTCCGGGCCCGAGCCGTATCCCTGGCCGGGCGCGGCGCTCGGCCCGCAGGGCACCCACGGCTCGGCGCTCGCCTACCGGCTGATCGCGGGCGGCCGCCCGCTCGGCACGCTCGTCATCGGCCGCTCCGGCCCGGACGGCATCCCCGACGAGATCACCGGCCTCGTGGAGGACTTCGGCCGCCGGGTCGCCCTCGCCATCGGCGCGGCCCGCCAGTACGCCCGCCAGGCCACCATCAGCGCCGTACTCCAGCGCGGGCTGCTGCCCGGCGCGGTCGCCGAGATCCCGGGCGTGCGCAGCGCGCTCGTCTACGAGCCCTGCGACAAGGGCGGCCCCAGCGGCGACTTCTACGACCTCTTCCCGGCCGGCGACGGCCGCTGGTGCTTCGCCGTCGGCGACGTCCAGGGCAAGGGGCCCGAGGCCGCCGTCGTCATCGGCCTGGCCCGGCCCTGGCTGCGGCTCCTCGCCCGCGAGGGCTACCGGGTCGCCGACGTCCTGGACCGGCTCAACCAGCTCCTCCTCGACGACGCCACCGAGGCCGCCGACGCCGCCGCCCGCGCCCTGGTCGCCGCCGGCGGCCGTGCCCTGCCGCCCGGTGACGGCCCGCAGACCCGGTTCCTCTCCCTGCTCTACGGCGAACTCACCCCCCTCGACGGCGGCGGCGTCCGCTGCACCCTCGCCTCCGCGGGCCATCCGCTGCCGCTGCTCCTGGGCCCCGACGGCGAGGTCCGCACCGCCGCCCGCCCGCAGACCCTGCTCGGGGTGGTCGAGGACGAGACGTACACCAGCGAGACGATCGAGCTCATGCCCGGCGACAGCCTGCTGTGCGTGACGGACGGGGTCACCGAGCGGCGTTCCGGCAGCCGCCAGTTCGACGACGGCGACGGGCTCGCGCGGGCGCTGGCCGGCTGTGCGGGGCTGAACGCCGACCTGATCGCCGAACGCATCAGACGGCTCGTCCACGAGTTCGGCGGCGGTCAGCCGGAGGACGACCTGGCGCTGCTGGTGCTCCAGGCGGAGTGACCGAGGCCGTACAAGAAATCGGTACGGGACAATGGGGGACATGCCTTCCGCACTCCCCGACGGCGAGCCCGTCCCCGACGACGGCGCGCTCCCCGCGTCCGCGCTCGCCGGTGCCGCCGTCCGCCCTCTCGGGTTCTACCTGCACGTCCCTTACTGCGCGACCCGCTGCGGCTACTGCGACTTCAACACGTACACGGCGACCGAGCTGCGCGGTACCGGCGGTGTCCTGGCCTCCCGCGACAACTACGCGGACACGCTGATCGACGAGGTCAGGCTGGCCAGGAAGGTCCTCGGCGACGACCCGCGCGAGGTGCGGACCGTGTTCGTCGGGGGCGGTACGCCGACGCTGCTGGGCGCCGCCGATCTCGTACGGATGCTGGGCGTGATCCGCGACGAGTTCGGGCTCGCGGCGGACGCGGAGGTCACGACGGAGGCGAACCCGGAGTCCGTCGACCCGGCCTACCTTGCGGCCCTGCGCGAGGGCGGCTTCAACCGGGTCTCCTTCGGCATGCAGAGCGCGAAGCAGCACGTGCTGCGGGTCCTCGACCGCACCCACACCCCCGGACGCCCCGAGGCGTGCGTCGCGGAGGCCCGTGCGGCCGGCTTCGAGCACGTCAACCTCGACCTGATCTACGGCACCCCGGGCGAGTCCGACGACGACTGGCGGGCCTCCCTGGACGCGGCGATCGGCGCCGGGCCCGACCATGTGTCGGCGTACGCGCTGATCGTCGAGGAGGGCACGCAGCTGGCCCGCCGGATCCGCCGCGGCGAGGTCCCGATGACCGACGACGACGTCCACGCCGACCGCTACCTGATCGCCGACTCGGTGCTGGCGGGGGCGGGTTTCGACTGGTACGAGGTGTCCAACTGGGCCACCTCGGAGGCGGGCCGCTGCCTGCACAACGAGCTGTACTGGCGGGGCGCCGACTGGTGGGGCGCCGGGCCGGGGGCGCACTCGCACGTGGGCGGGGTGCGCTGGTGGAACGTCAAGCATCCGGGGGCGTACGCGGCGGCGCTGGCGTCCGGGCGGTCGCCCGGGGCCGGGCGGGAGGTCCTGGCGGACGAGGACCGTCGGGTGGAGCGGATCCTGCTGGAGCTGCGGCTGCGGGAGGGGGTGCCGCTCTCGCTCCTGCGGGAGGAGGGCCTGAAGGCCTCGCGGCGCGCGTTGGGGGAGGGGCTGCTGGAGAGCGGTGCGTACGACGAGGGGCGGGCCGTGCTGACGCTGCGGGGGCGGTTGCTGGCGGACGCGGTGGTCAGGGACCTGGTGGACTGATCACCCGGGTGAGTGCATCGCGGTGGAACGCCGGTTCGGCCCCTACCCTGGTTCGTAGGCTGCCGCTGACAGTATGCGGCGAATGCCGAGGCCGCGGAGATGACCGCGGTGGACGAACGTGGAGTCGCAGAGTTCTTCGAGGGTTTTGAGCCGCCCGACGGACTCAAAGCGGAGCTTCTGCGGGGGGAAATCGTGATGACGGCCAGCCCTGATCTGGTGCACAACCTGATCGTGCTGCATACGGAACGGCAGATCCCGTTGGACCGCTGGTTTCCGCTCCAGACCCAGGACGTGGACCTCGTCGACGAGGCGAGTGAGCCGGTTCCGGATCTCGTGGTCGTGGCACGTGACGTCCTACCCGATTCGGGGCGTCTGCTGCCGTGCCAATTGATCACGATGGTTGTCGAGGTCGTTTCCGAGAACAGCGTCCACCGCGACTATGCCGTCAAGCGTTCGATCTACGCCGCGGGCAACGTGCCCGCCTATCTCATCATCGATCCGATCATGGCGCGGTGCGTTCTGTTGACGAAGCCCGAGGGAAAGGGCGAGGAGGCCGATTACCGGATGCAGTACGTCGAGAAGTTCGGTCGGCCGATGATGCTCGATGTTCTGGGCGTCGAGCTGAACACCAGCGAGTTCGGAACCTTCCCCGACGTCAAGCCCCACCGCTACCCGTGACGAAGTCGATCAGCTCCTCCACCCGGCCGAGCAGCTCCGGCTCCAGGTCCTTGTAGGAGCCCACGCGCGCGAGGATCGCCTGCCATACGGCGCCGGTGTTCTCCGAGGGCCAGCCCAGCGCCCGGCACACGCCCGTCTTCCAGTCCTGGCCGTGCGGGACGCGCGGCCAGGACTCGATGCCCAGGGACGACGGCTTCACCGCCTCCCAGATGTCGATGTAAGGGTGGCCGACCACGAGCGCGTGCTCGCTCGTCACCGACTGGGCGATGCGCCACTCCTTGGTGCCGGGCAGCAGATGGTCGACGAGGACGCCCAGGCGGGCGTCGGGGCCCGGTGCGAATTCGGCCACGATCGACGGCAGGTCGTCGACGCCCTCCAGGTACTCCACGACCACGCCCTCGATGCGCAGGTCGTCGCCCCAGACCTTCTCGACCAGTTCCGCGTCGTGGCGGCCCTCCACGTAGATGCGGCCCGCGCGGGCGACACGCGCGCGTGCGCCGGGGACGGCGACCGAGCCGGAGGCGGTGCGGGAGGGGCGTACGGGGGCGGCCGACGTGGGGCGTACGAGGGTGACGACCCGGCCCTCCAGGAGGAAGCCGCGCGGCTCCAGCGGGAAGACGCGGTGCTTGCCGAAGCGGTCCTCCAGGGTGACCGTGCCCGCCTCGCAGCGGATCACCGCGCCGCAGAAACCGGTACCCGGCTCCTCGACCACCAGACCGGGTTCGGCGGCCACGTCCGGCACCGGCTTCGGCTTCTTCCACGGAGGGGTCAGGTCGGCGGAGTACTGGCGCATTCGGATGACGATAGGAGAAGCCGGACCGGCGCGCCTACGACACGCCGAAACGGGCCGCCAGGGTGTCGCGCTGGGCCCGTACGAACGCCGCGTCGACCACCGCTCCGTGACCGGGGACGTACCGGGCGCGGTCGCCGCCGAGCGCGAGGAGCCGGTCGAGAGCGGCCGGCCACCGTGACGGTACGGCGTCGGGTCCTGCCTGCGGGGCGCCGGACTCCTCCACCAGGTCGCCGCAGAAGACCACGGGCGGGTCGCCGGGGACGAGGACCGCGAGATCGTGCGGGGTGTGGCCGGGGCCCACGTCGGCCAGCAGGGCCCGGCGGCCGTCGCCCAGGTCGAGGGTCCGCTCGCCGGAGACCGGGTGGCGGGGGCGGGGGAGGGTGTCCGTCGCCTCCTCGGCCTCCGGGGCCGGCAGGCCGTTGCGGATCGCGTCCAGGCGGAGCTCCTCGCGGCCGTGGGCGAGGACGGCCTCCGCGCCCGCCACCGCGTACAGGGCCGCGCCCGCGAAGGCGGCCGCGCCGAAGACGTGGTCGAAGTGGGGATGGGTGAGCGCGAGATGGGTCACACGGCGGCCGGCCAGCGCCTGCGCCTCCGTACGCAACCGTGCGCCCTCCGCCAGGCTCGACCCGGCGTCCACCATCAGGGCCGTGCCCGCGCCCAGGACCAGACCCGCCGTGCAGTCCCAGCCCGGCAGCCGGCACCGGCCGACCCCTTCGGCCACCCGCTCCCAGCCCAGCTCTTCCCAAGTCACCGTCATGCCGCGACGCTAGCCGTAGAACGCCACGGGTCCCGACCGACCTTGCCCAGTCGGTGCCCCACGGCCGTACACTGGGCCGGGGATGCTGGCACTCGCGTTCGCAGAGTGCCAGACGAAAGGCCCGAAGGGACCGAAAGGCCGCGGGGACGACGACTTTCTGGAGGTGTGGCGCCGGATGCTGAGTGAACGCAGGCTTCAGGTATTGCGCGCCATCGTCCAGGACTACGTCGGCACCGAGGAACCGGTCGGGTCGAAGGCGCTGACCGAACGGCACAACCTCGGGGTCTCCCCGGCGACCGTGCGCAACGACATGGCCGCCCTGGAGGACGAGGGGTTCATCGCCCAGCCGCACACCAGCGCGGGGCGGATCCCCACCGACAAGGGGTACCGGCTGTTCGTCGACAAGCTGGCCGGCGTCAAGCCGATGAGCGCGCCCGAGCGGCGGGCCATCCAGAGCTTCCTCGACGGCGCCGTCGACCTCGACGACGTGGTCGCGCGGACCGTGCGGCTGCTGGCCCAGCTGACCCGGCAGGTGGCGGTCGTGCAGTACCCGTCGCTGACGCGGTCGACCGTGCGGCACGTGGAACTGCTGTCGATGGCCCCGGCCCGGCTGATGCTGGTGCTGATCACCGACACCGGGCGGGTCGAGCAGCGGATGGTCGACTGCCCTGCGCCCTTCGGGGAAACGTCTCTGGCGGACCTGCGGGCGCGGCTGAACAGCCGGGTCGCGGGGCGCCGGTTCTCGGACGTGCCCCGGCTGGTGGAGGACCTGCCGGAGGCCTTCGAGGCCGAGGACCGCGGCGCGGTCTCGGCGGTGCTCTCCACCCTGCTGGAGACACTCGTCGAGGAGAACGAGGAGCGGCTGATGATCGGCGGCACCGCCAATCTCACCCGCTTCGGGCATGACTTCCCCCTCATGATCCGGCCCGTCCTGGAGGCGCTGGAGGAGCATGTCGTGCTCCTCAAGCTCATGGGCGAGGCGGGGGATTCGGGCATGACCGTACGCATCGGTCACGAGAACGCCTACGAGGGACTCAACTCCACGTCCGTGGTGTCGGTCGGCTACGGTTCGGGCGGCGAGGCAGTCGCCAAACTCGGCGTGGTCGGACCGACCCGCATGGATTACCCGGGAACGATGGGAGCGGTACGAGCGGTGGCACGGTACGTCGGACAGATCCTGGCGGAGTCGTAAGTGGCCACGGACTACTACGCCGTTCTCGGCGTGCGCCGCGACGCGTCGCAGGAAGAGATCAAGAAGGCCTTCCGTCGGCTCGCGCGCGAGCTGCACCCGGACGTCAACCCGGACCCGAAGACCCAGGAGCGGTTCAAGGAGATCAACGCCGCCTACGAGGTGCTCTCCGACCCGCAGAAGAAGCAGGTCTACGACCTCGGCGGGGATCCGCTGTCGCAGAGCGGCGGCGCGGGCGCGGGCGGCTTCGGGGCCGGCGGGTTCGGGAACTTCTCGGACATCATGGACGCGTTCTTCGGTACGGCGTCCCAGCGCGGGCCGCGGTCGCGTACCCGGCGCGGCCAGGACGCGATGATCCGGATCGAGGTCGAGCTCGACGAGGCGGCCTTCGGTACGACCAAGGACATCCAGGTCGACACGGCGATCGTCTGCAACACCTGCAACGGTGAGGGCGCGGCGCCGGGCACCTCCGCCCAGACGTGTGACATGTGCCGCGGCCGCGGTGAGGTCTCGCAGGTGACGCGGTCCTTCCTCGGTCAGGTCATGACCTCGCGGCCCTGCCCGCAGTGCCAGGGCTTCGGGACGGTCGTGCCGACGCCGTGCCCCGAGTGCGCGGGCGACGGGCGGGTGCGGTCGCGGCGGACGCTGACCGTGAAGATCCCGGCCGGCGTCGACAACGGCACGCGGATCCAGCTCGCCGGTGAGGGCGAGGTCGGGCCCGGTGGTGGTCCCGCCGGTGACCTGTACGTCGAGATCCACGAGCTGCCGCACTCGACGTTCCAGCGGCGCGGGGACGACCTGCACTGCACGGTGACGATCCCGATGACGGCGGCGTCGCTCGGTACGAAGGTGCCGCTGGAGACGCTGGACGGGCTCGAGGAGGTCGACATCCGGCCGGGCACGCAGTCCGGGCAGTCGATTCCGCTGCACGGGCGGGGCGTCACGCATCTGCGGGGCGGCGGCCGGGGTGACCTGATCGTGCACGTCGAGGTGACGACGCCGACGAAGCTGGACCCCGAGCAGGAGCGGTTGCTGCGGGAGCTGGCGAAGCTGCGCGGGGAGGAGCGGCCGACGGGGCAGTTCCAGCCCGGTCAGCAAGGGCTGTTCAGCCGGCTGAAGGACGCGTTCAACGGGCGTTGACGGGTGCCGTGAAGGGGCTCCGCCCCTTCGACCCCGCCAGGGGGCTCCGCCCCCTGGACCCCCGAGGACCTACGCCCACCCACCACCCGACTCGGTCCGCTGAAAAGTGCGGTCGCCCCTCGGCTCGGTCCGTCGAGCGGTGCGGTCGGTCCGGCTCGGTCCGT
>NZ_JBIVXP010000001.1:1277707-1307971 GCF_044769305.1 Streptomyces sp. NPDC090499 | reverse complement strand
TCGAGCGGTGGGGTTGGCTGCCGGGCTCGGTCCGTCGAGCGGTGCGGTCGGTCCGGCTCGGTCCGTCGAGCGGTGGGGTTGGCTGCCGGGCTCGGTCCGTCGAGCGGTGCGGTCGGTCCGGCTCGGTCCGTCGAGCGGTGGGGTTGGCTGCCGGGCTCGGTTCGTCGAGCGGTGCGGTCGGTCCGGCTCGGTCCGTCGAGCGGTGGGGTTGGCTGCCGGGCTCGGTTCGTCGAGCGGTGCGGTCGGCCCGGCTCGGCCCGTCGAGCGGTGCGGTCGGGCCTGGCTCGGCCCGTCGGAGGCGCCGTAGGCTGACGGGCTCGGTGCGCCGGGAGGCGGGGTTCGGCCGCCCGGATGGGTCTGCCGGAAGGCCCCGGATCGGTCCGCCGAAAGGCGAGGTCGGGTGTCCGGGGTGGTGTGTTGTGAGGTGCGGTTTCTGGCATGTGCCAAAGGGGCGGCCCGATTCGGTCTTGTTCGGAGGACGTGACAACATGCCGTCATGTCCTCCGCAATGACCGATCTCTTCCCTCTTCCGATCGTGCAGGCCCCCATGGCAGGCGGGGTCTCCGTCCCGCAGCTCGCCGCCGCCGTGTCCGAGGCGGGCGGGCTGGGGTTCCTGGCCGCCGGGTACAAGACCGCCGACGGGATGTACCAGGAGATCAAGCAGTTGCGGGGGCTGACCGGCCGTCCGTTCGGTGTGAACGTGTTCATGCCCCAGCCCGAATACGCGGAGTCCGGGGCCGTGGAGGTCTACGCGCATCAGCTGGCCGGTGAGGCCGCCTGGTACGAGACCGAGCTCGGCGACCCGGACAGCGGCCGGGACGACGGGTACGAGGCCAAGCTGGCCGTGCTGCTGGACAACCCGGTGGCCGCCGTCTCCTTCCACTTCGGCGTGCCGGCGCGGGAGGTGCTGGACTCGCTGCGGCGGGCCGGGACGGTCACGCTGGTCACCGCCACCACCGCCGAGGAGGCCCTCGCCGTCGAGCGGGCCGGGGCGGACGCGGTGATCGCCCAGGGCGTGGAGGCGGGGGGCCATCAGGGCACCCACCGGGACGTGCCGGAGAACGACGGGTCCGGGATCGGGCTGCTGCCGCTGGTCGCCCAGGTGCGCGAGACCGTCCGGATCCCCGTCGTCGCCGCGGGCGGCATCATGCGCGGCGGCCAGATCGCGGCCGTCCTGGCGGCGGGGGCGAGCGCCGCGCAGCTG
This sequence comes from Streptomyces sp. NPDC090499, assembly GCF_044769305.1. Lineage (NCBI taxonomy): Bacteria > Bacillati > Actinomycetota > Actinomycetes > Kitasatosporales > Streptomycetaceae > Streptomyces > Streptomyces sp. NPDC090499. The sequence continues at coordinate 1,306,767 of NZ_JBIVXP010000001.1, read as the reverse complement.
GGGACGGCCTTCCTCGCCACCCCGGAGTCCGGCGCCGCCGCCCCGCACAAGCAGGCGCTCACCGACCCGCTCTTCACCCGGACCGCGCTGACCCGGGCGTTCTCCGGGCGGCCGGCCCGCGGCCTGGTCAACCGGTTCATGCGCGAGCACGGCCCGTACGCGCCCGCCGCCTACCCGGAGGTCCACCACCTCACCTCCCCGCTGCGCAAGGCCGCCGCCCGGTCCGGGGACGCGCAGGGCATGGCGCTGTGGGCCGGACAGGGCCACCGGATGGCCCGTGAGCTGCCCGCCGGACAGTTGGTGGAGACCCTCGCGGAGGAACTCGCCGCCGCGTCGACAGCGTTGTCGACCAAGGGAGAGGGGGACCGGCTGTGACCGCGCCCGTCTTCGTCGTCGAACACCTCCCCGCGGACGGCACCGGACAGTACGTCCTCGACGGGCCCGAGGGCCGGCACGCGGTCTCCGTGAAGCGGCTGCAGCCCGGCGAGGAGGTGGTCCTCACCGACGGCGCCGGCCGCTACGCGGTCTGCGAGGTGCTCGCCGCCGAGGGCAGGGACCGGCTGGTCGTCCGCATGACGGCGGTCTCCCGGGAGCCGGAGCCGTCGCCCCGTATCACCGTCGTCCAGGCCCTCCCCAAGGGCGACCGCGGCGAGGTCGCCGTGGAGACCATGACCGAGGTCGGCGTCGACCGGATCGTGCCCTGGCAGGCCGCCCGCTGCATCACCCAGTGGAAGGGCGAGCGGGGTCTCAGGTCGCTGGCGAAGTGGCGGGGCACCGCCCGCGAGGCTGGCAAGCAGTCCCGCCGGGTGCGGTTCCCCGAGGTCGCGGACGCGGCGACGACCAAGCAGGTCGCGGCACTGCTGGCCGGGGCCGGCCTCGCCGCCGTCCTGCACTCCGACTTCGAGCACGGCAGTGAGCCGCTCGCCGCGGCCGAACTGCCCGCCGAGGGCGAGATCGTGCTGGTCGTCGGGCCCGAAGGGGGCGTCGCCCGGGACGAGCTCGCGCTGTTCGAGGAGGCGGGTGCGAAGGCGTACACCCTGGGGCCTACCGTGATGCGCACATCGACCGCCGGGACGGCGGCCGCGGCCCTGCTGCTCGGCCGCACCGGCCGGTGGTCCTGAACCGACCGCACCACACCCTGGGGGACAGCCGTGGAACTCGCCCAAGTCCGGCTCCTGGTCAGCGACTTCGCCGCCTGCTACCGCTTCTACGCCGAAGTGCTCGGGCTGAAGCCGCAGTCGGGGGCGAGCGAGGGGCCGTACGAGAAGTTCAGCCCGCATGCCGGATCGGCGGGGATCGCGCTTCAGGACCGGGCGATGATGGCCGCGATACTCGGCGAACTGGGGGACGCGGCCACCGGTCACCGTTCGCTGGTGGTGCTGCGCGTCGACGACCTGGACGGCTACTGCGAGCAGATCACCGCCCGCGGCGCGGTCCTGGTGCACGGACCCGAGCCGATGACCGAGCGCATGCGGGTCGCCCACCTCAAGGACCCCGAGGGGAACCTGGTGGAACTCCAGGAGTGGCTGCTGCTGCGGACCTGAGGGACAGCGCACCGGCACGGGTGACCCCTCCGAACACGTGAGTGGCCGTAAGCCCCCTACCGCCACCGGCGGGACGGTGGCAGGCTGCCCTCCATGGGGGTATTGAGGCGGATTTGGGGCCGGCCGCGTGGGACCAGGGCGGCGGCCGCGGCGGGGCTCGTGGTGATCGTCGTGGGCGGTGCGGCGGCCTGCCGGCCGAGCGACCTGAACACCGCGACGGTCGCCTACACCACCGACCGGACCGCCACCGCCGAGCTGAAACGCCAGCACGTCGACGTCGACTGGCTCACCTGCACCGGCAACTACGGGGCGTCGGCGAAGAGCGGGACGGGCACGACGGGCACGAAGACACCGTCGGCGACCTCGACCACCGTCGTCTCCGTCGACTGCCGGGGCCGGACCAGGGACGGCCGGGACATCACCGTCACCGGCCGGGTCACCAAGGCCGTCAGCGGCGCCTGCGTGCGCGGGAACCTCGTCGCCGAGGTCGGCGGCAAGGAGTGGTTCCGGGTGACCGGCCTGGGCGACTGCGACGCCACACCCGGGCCGGTGTACAGCACCTACCGGCCGCCCACCTACGGGCAGCAGCCCGGCCCCACCGTGACCGTCACGAAGACGATCTGGTGCCAGGGCGACCCCAAGTGCTGGCCGGTGCAGGGAAAGTGATCGAAATCGGCCACCGGGAACACGCCGTGGTGCATAGGCTGAGCGAGTGACTCAGGGTGCAGCGACAGGACCGCGGTCCTACCTCCGATTTCCGCATGTCCAAGGCGACCTGGTCGCCTTCACCGCCGAGGACGACGTGTGGCTCGCGCCCCTGGACGGCGGCCGGGCCTGGCGGGCCAGCGCCGACAACGTCCCCGTGACGCTGCCCCGCATCTCGCCCGACGGCACCACGGTCGCCTGGACCTCCACCCGTGACGGCGCCCCCGAGATCCACCTCGCCCCCGTCGACGGCGGCCCGTCCACCCGCCTGACCCACTGGGGGAGTTCCCGCACCCAGGTGCGCGGCTGGACCGCCGACGGGCAGGTCCTCGCCATCACCACCCACGGCCAGGCCAGCCTCCGGCGCAGCTGGGCGCACACCGTCCCGCTCGACGGCGGCCCGTCCACCGTCCTGCCGTACGGGCCGGTCGGCCATGTCGCCCTCGGCCCGCACACCGTGCTGCTGTCCGCGCCGATGGGGCGGGAGGCGGCCTGGTGGAAGCGGTACCGGGGCGGTACCGCGGGCAAGCTGTGGATCGACCGGGACGCCCGGGGCGGGGCGGGCGCCGGCGAGTTCGAACGGCTGCACGCGGAGCTGGACGGGAACCTGGAGTACCCCGAGTGGGTCGGGGACCGGATCGCCTTCCTCTCCGACCACGAGGGCACGGGCGCCCTGTACTCCTCCCTCGCCGACGGCTCCGACCTGCGCCGGCACACCCCCCTTGGGGGCGCCTCCCGCTCGAGCGAAGCCGAGAGCGGGGGAGGCTTCTACGCCCGGCACGCGGCGAGCGACGGCACCCGCGTCGTCTACGCCTGCGCCGGTGAACTCTGGCTCCTGGAGGACCTGGCGGGCGCCGAGCCGCGCCGCCTGGACATCCGGCTCGGCGGGTCCCGGGTCGACCGGCAGCCCTACCCGGTCAACGCGGCCCGCTGGTTCAGCTCCGCCTCGCCCGACCACACCGCGCGCGGCAGCGCCGTCCTGGTGCGCGGCGGCGTGCACTGGGTGACCCACCGGTCCGGCCCGGCGCGCGCCCTCGCCGCCCACCCCGGGGTGCGGGCCCGGCTGCCCGTCACCTTCCGCGTGGACGCCGAGGAATGGGTGGTGTGGGTGACGGACGCCGAGGGCGACGACGCCCTGGAGTTCGCCCCCGCCACCGGCGTCGTGCCCGGCGCCACCCCGCGCCGGATCGCCGCCGGACAGCTCGGCCGGGTCCTGGACCTCGCCGTCGCCCCCGACGGCGACCGGGTCGCCGTCGCCGCCCACGACGGCCGGCTGCTCCTCGTCGAACGCGAGACGGGCGAGGTCCGCGAGGTCGACCGCAGTGAGGACGGCGACGTCTCCGGACTCGCCTTCTCCCCGGACTCCGGCTGGCTCGCCTGGTCCCACCCCGGTGCCGGCGGCCTCTGCCAGCTCCGCATCGCCCACACCACCGACCTCACCGTCACCGAGGCGACCCCGCTGCGGTTCCGGGACTACGACCCCGCCTTCACCCGCGACGGCAAACACCTCGCGTTCCTCTCCACCCGCTCCTTCGACCCGGTCTACGACGAGCACGTCTTCGACCTGGCGTTCGTGGTCGGCGACCGCCCGCACCTGATCACCCTCGCGGCCACCACCCCCTCGCCGTTCGGCCCGCAGCGGCACGGCCGCCCCTTCGAGACCCCCGACAAGGACGAGACCCCGGACGCCGAGGGCACCCCCGCCACCCGCATCGACCTGGAGGGCCTCGCCGACCGGATCGTGCCCTTCCCCGTCGAGGCCGGCCGCTACTCCACGCTGCGCGCCGCCAAGGACGGCGTCCTCTGGCTGCGCCACCCGGTCCGCGGTGTCCTCGGCGCCTCCCGCGCCCACCCCGAGGACCCGGCGCCCAAGACCGAACTGGAGCGCTACGACCTCGCCCAGCAGCGCATCGAGTACCTCGCCTCCGACGCCGACCACTTCGAGGTCAGCGGCGACGGCAAACGCGTCCTGCTGTGGGCCGACAGCAAGCTGAAGGTCGTACCCAGCGACCGGCGCGCCTCGGGCGACGACGACAGCGACACCAACATCACCGTCGACCTGTCCCGGGTCCGGCAGACCGTCGACCCGGCCGCCGAGTGGCGGCAGATGTTCGACGAGACCGGCCGCATCATGCGCGACCAGTTCTGGCGGCCCGACCTCGGCGGTGTCGACTGGAACGGCGTCCTGGACCGCTACCGTCCGCTCGTCGACCGGGTCGCCACCCACGACGACCTCGTCGACCTGCTCTGGGAGGTCCAGGGCGAACTGGGCACCTCGCACGCCTACGTCACCCCGCGCGGCGGCCACGGCGGCGGCGCCCGGCAGGGCCTGCTCGGCGCCGACGTCTCCCGGCACGCCGACGGCAGCTGGCGCATCGACCGGATCCTGCCCGCCGAGACCTCCGACCCCGGCGCCCGCTCCCCGCTCGCCGCACCCGGCGCCGCGGTCCGCCCCGGCGACGCGATCGTGGCCGTCGCCGGCCGCCCCGTCGACCCGGTCACCGGACCCGCCCCGCTCCTGGTCGGCACGGCCGGCAAGGCGATCGAACTGACCGTGTCCCCGGCCGGCGGCGGCGACCTGCGCCACCCGGTCGTCGTCCCGGTCGCCGACGAGGAACCGCTCCGCTACCACGCGTGGGTCGCCGACCGCCGGGCCCACGTCCACGAACTGTCCGGCGGCCGCCTCGGCTACCTCCACGTCCCCGACATGCAGGCGCCCGGCTGGGCCCAGATCCACCGCGACCTGAACGTGGAGATGGCCCGCGAGGGCATCGTCGTGGACGTCCGCGAGAACCGCGGCGGGCACACCTCCCAGCTCGTGGTGGAGAAGCTGGCCCGGCGGATCGTCGGCTGGGACCTGCCGCGCGGCATGCGGCCGTTCAGCTATCCGAGGGACGCGCCGCGGGGCCCGGTCGTGGTCGTCGCCAACGAGTTCTCCGGCTCGGACGGCGACATCGTCAACGCGGCGATCAAGGCGCTGGGCATCGGCCCGGTGGTCGGCACCCGCACCTGGGGCGGCGTGATCGGCATCGACAGCCGCTACCACCTGGTCGACGGCACGCTGGTCACCCAGCCGAAGTACGCGTTCTGGCTGGAGGGTTACGGCTGGGGCGTGGAGAACCACGGCGTCGACCCCGACGTGGAGGTCGTGCAGACCCCGCAGGACTGGGGGGCGGGCCGCGACCCCCAGCTGGACGAGGCCGTCCGACGTGCGCTGGAGGCACTGGAGAGCAGTCCCGCGAAGACGCCGCCGACCTTGCCGAGCTGAGGGGCGCGGGGCTGCATGTGACATGCGGCTCCGCCGCGGGGCGCGACCAGCCCCCACCGGCCCCCACCGGCCCCCGCCGGCCCGCAGCCGAACCGACTACGATGCCACCGAAGCCGATCACGGGTGAGGAGAAGACATGGCAGGGGAACCCCAGGACGACTGCCTCTTCTGCAAGATCGTCGCAGGCCATGTCCCCGCGACGATCGTCCGCGAGACGGACACCACCGTCGCCTTCCGGGACATCAACCCGCAGGCGCCCACCCACGTCCTGGTGATCCCCAAGGTCCACTACCGGAACGCGGCCGAGCTCGCCGCAGGCGAACCCGCCGTCGCCGCCGACCTGCTGCGCGAGGCGCAGGCCGTCGCCGACGAGGACAAGCTGGAGAGCTACCGCGTCGTCTTCAACACCGGCAGCGGCGCGGGCCAGACCGTCTGGCACGCCCACGCGCACGTCATCGGCGGCCGCGGCCTGCAGTGGCCGCCCGGATAACCCGTCATGTCCGTACGTGAACTGGTGGTCCTCGGCACCGCCAGCCAGGTTCCCACCCGGCACCGCAACCACAACGGCTACCTGCTGCGCTGGGACGGCGAGGGCATCCTCTTCGACCCCGGCGAGGGCACCCAGCGGCAGATGCTGCGGGCCGGGGCCGCCGCCCACGACCTGAACCGGATCTGCGTCACCCACTTCCACGGCGACCACTGCCTCGGCCTCGCCGGCGTCATCCAGCGCATCAACCTCGACCAGGTCCCGCACCCGGTCACCGCGCACTACCCGAGGTCCGGGCAGCGTTTCTTCGACCGGCTCCGGTACGCCACCGCCTACCGCGAGACCGTCGGCGTCACCGAGGCCCCGGTCGACGCGGACGGCGACCTCGCGGTCACCCCCGCCTACACGCTGCAGGCCCGCAGGCTCTCCCACCCCGTCGAGTCGTACGGCTACCGGCTCACCGAGCCCGACGGCCGCCGCATGCTGCCCGAGCGGCTCGCCGCGCACGGCATCACCGGCCCCGACGTCGGCCGGATCCAGCGCGAGGGCGTCCTCGGCGACATCACCCTCGACGAGGTCAGCGAGGTGCGGCGCGGCCAGCGGTTCGCGTTCATCATGGACACCCGGCTGTGCGACGGCGTGCACGCGCTCGCCGAGGGCTGCGACCTGCTGGTCATCGAGTCGACCTTCCTCGACGAGGACGCCCCGCTCGCCGCGGACCACGGCCACCTGACGGCCGGACAGGCGGCGGCCGTCGCACGGGACGCGGGCGTACGGCACCTGGTGCTGACCCACTTCAGCCAGCGCTACTCCGAACCCGAGGAGTTCGAACGGCAGGCGCGGGCCGCCGGCTACGAGGGCGAGCTGACCGTCGCCCACGACCTGCTCCGAGTGCCGGTCCCGAAGCGCAGGTGAAACGGCCGTACGATGCTTTGATGCCCCTCCCCAAAGCAGAACTGCACCTCCACATCGAAGGCACCCTGGAGCCCGAGCTGGCGTTCCTGCTGGCCGCGCGCAACGGCGTCGAACTGCCGTACGCGGACACCGACGCGCTCCGCAAGGCCTACCAGTTCGAGGACCTGCAGTCCTTCCTGAACCTCTACTACGAGCTCATGACCGTCCTGCGCACCGAGCGGGACTTCGACGACCTCGCCGACGCCTACCTCGCACGGGCCGCCGCGCAGGGCGTGCGGCACGCCGAGATCTTCTTCGACCCGCAGGCGCACCTCGCGCGGGGCGTGGACATGGGGACGGTCGTCGAGGGCCTGTGGCGGGCGCTCGGCCGCAGCGTCGACAGCCACGGGATCTCCACCCGCCTCATCATGTGCTTCCTGCGGGACGAGTCCGCCGAGTCGGCGATGGCCACCCTGGAGGCGGCGAAGCCCCACCTCGACCGGATCACCGGCATCGGGCTCGACTCCGCCGAGGTCGGGCATCCGCCGGCCAAGTTCCGCGAGGTGTACGAGGCGGCGGCCGCGCTGGGGCTGCGGCGGGTGGCCCACGCGGGTGAGGAGGGCCCGCCGGAGTACATCACCGAGGCGCTGGACGTGCTCGGCGTCGAACGCGTCGACCACGGGCTGCGCTGCATGGAGGACCCGCGGCTGGTGGAGCGTCTGGTGCGGGAGCGGATCCCGCTGACGCTGTGCCCGCTGTCGAACGTCCGGCTGCGCGCGGTCGACGTGCTCGCCGACCACCCGCTTCCGGCCATGATCGACGCCGGGCTGCTGTGCACGGTCAACTCCGACGACCCGGCCTACTTCGGCGGTTACGTCGCCGACAACTACCACGCCGTGCGCGACGCCCTCGGCCTGTCCAGGGAGCAGATGCGGGGGCTGGCCCGCAACTCCTTCCTCGCGTCTTTCCTTGAGGACGACGAGGAGCTGCGGGCGCGGTACCTCGCGGAGGTGGACGCGTTCGAGTTCGGCGGGGTTCACGGCTGAGCGTTCCGCTGGAAGCGCTGCTACATGCCGTCAGCCGTCTGCGGCGCCGTCGTGGCTGGTCGCGCAGTTCCCCGCGCCCCTTCGGGGCGCTGCCGAACCGCCGGGCCGGTCGCGACGGTGGTGGTCCTGCGCCGCAGTGCCACCGCCGTCAGCGGTACCGCGACCGCCAGCAGGCCCACCGCGAGGACCGTTCCCATCGCCGGGTACCCGGCCCGCGCCGCCAGCAGGCTGCCGGTCAGCGGGCCGACGGCGGTACCCAGCGACGACGCCGACCCGACCAGCACCGCCCAGCGGCCCCGCGGGTCGAGGGCGGCGGCGAGCCCGATGACGTAGGACAGGACGACCGGGTAGAGCAGGTTCCAGGCGATCTCGCCGGACGCGAACGTCGTCAGGTCGGTCGCGGACGCGCTGAGCGCGATACAGCCCGCGATCAGCACGGTGCCCAGACCGATCGGCAGGGCCTGGCCGAGCCGCGGGCCGAGGGCGCCCGCGCCGACCACGCCGAGCAGGCCGGTGCCGAGCGCGACCGCGAACACCGCGCCGACGGTGGCCTCGCCGAGATGCGCCTGCGTCAGGCCGATCCGGCCGCTGACCCCCCACAGCGAGTTCTGCGCGGCCGACCAGCACGGCATCGCGGCGGCCAGCAGCAGGCCCGAGCGGAGGTGGGGGAGCCGGGTGCCGGCGGCGGCGCGGGGCAGGACCGGGGCGGTGCGGGGGGACAGCCGGGCGGTCAGCGGCCAGACGGCGAGCGCCGTGAGGGCGAGCGCGGCGAGGGGCTGCGCGTGCCCGGGGCCGAGGTGCGGGACCGTCAGGTAGACGGCACCGGCGAGGGCGGAGACGCCGAGCAGGCCGAGGGTGGTGGTGCGGTGGGGGTCCGGTTGGGCGGCGATGCCGGTGGCGGCGACGGCGGTGACCGTGCCGGAGCCGAGGCCGCCGACGACGGCGCCGGCGACGACCGCGGGGACGGCGGTGGTCAGGGCGGCGCCGCCGTAGCCGAGGACCGCGAGGAGGAGGCCGAGGCGGGCGAGGGTGCGGGCGCCGACGCGGTCGACCCGGGAGGCGAGGAGGAAGCCGGCCGTCGCCGAACCCAGCAGCAGGGCGCTGCCGACGGCGCCTGCCCGGGTGGCGGAGAGCGGGAGCCCCGACGCGAGCCGGCCGACGGTGGTCGGGAGGAGGTACGGGGCGAGGTACCCGGCCGTGAAAAGGGCGACGAGGGGCCAGGGGGTGGTGCGGGGGGCGGACACGGGCGTTCCCAGGGCATGCGAAAGGAGCGGTGCAGGAAGGGGGTTGGGCGCAGGCCGTCGAGGGACAGGAACGCGCGGGCAATTTGTATCAAGCGAGGGGGGCTCGAAGAAGTCCGGGGGGTGTGATGTGGGTCATGTTCGGTTTCGGGTGCGAAGAGAGGGGTAGGCGCGCCGCGCGCCGTGGGGGAGCGGTGCGTTCGTGGGTGCGCGCCGGTGGGGGTTGCTCGCGCAGTTCCCCGAGCCCCTGAGGGGCGCCCCGTAAGGGGCGCGGGGAACTGCGCGGCCGGCCCCCACCCAGCCGCAGCCGACAGCGAACCGGCCCGCTCAGCGCCAGTTGACCGTGCCGCCCGTCGTCGCCGATTCGATCCGCGTGCGGATCTCCTGCATCACCGCCACGATCTCCGCCTCGTGCTCCGGCGTGAGGCGGGCCACCGGTACCGAGCAGCTGATCGCGTCCTGGGCCGGGGTGTCGTAGCGCAGGGCGAAGCCGTAGCCGGTGATGCCGAGGACGCCTTCCTCGCGGTCGATCGAGTAGCCGCGGGTGCGGATGCCGGCCAGGTCGGCGGCGAGGGTGTCCGGGGTGGTGTGGGTGTGGGGGGTGAGGGACCGGTAGGGGCCCTCGGGGAGGCCGGCGTCCGGACGTTCGGCCAGCAGCGCCTTGCCGAGCGCGCCCGCGTGGGCCGACAGGCGGCGGCCGACGCGGCTGATCGTGCGCAGGTACTCGTGGGACTCCCGGGTCGCCAGGTACGCCACGTCCGGGCCGTCCAGGCGGGCCAGGTGGATCGTCTCGCCGAGCGCCTCGGAGGCCTCGTCGAGGTAGGGGCGTACCAGGCGGACGCGCGGGTCGGAGTCCAGGTAGCCGGTGCCGGTCAGCAGGGTGCGGATGCCGATGCCGTAGAGGGAGCCGGTGGTGTCGGTGCGCACCCAGCCCCTGGCGATCAGCGTCTGGAGGAGGGCGTACATCGAGCTGCGCGGGACGCCGAGGCCGTCCGCCAGTTCCTGGAGGCGGGCCGGGCGGTCGCCGCGGGCGGCGAGGAGCTCCAGCAGCTCCACGGTGCGTGCCGCGGACTTCACTTCGCGGACCCCTGCTGTCTCGGACATGTGCAGATCGTATGGGGGCGGGGGAGGGGTGCGCCGTTGACGGGGGGCGTTCGCATATCTAGTCTCGGTCCTCATACGTGGATGTCGTCTACATGGGGAGATGAGGAGATGGGTGCGGTGGCCGGACGGCCGGAGCAGGTGGTGCGGAGGCTGCGGGACGGGATGGCGGGCGGGGTGCTGTCGTTCCCGCTCACCTCGTTCCGTGCCGACGGGTCCCTCGACGTGGACGGGTTCCGGGCGTACGTCGCCGGGCAGTTGGCCGCCGGACCGGGTGCCCTCTTCCCGGCCTGCGGGACCGGGGAGTTCTTCTCGCTGGACGAGGAGGAGTACCGGCAGGTCGTGACGGTGGCGGTGGCGGAGGCCGGCGGACGGGTGCCCGTGGTCGCCGGGGTGGGGTACGGCTGGGCACAGGCCGCCCGGTTCGCACGCGTCGCGGAGGAGGCCGGGGCGGACGCCCTGCTCGTGCTGCCGCACTACCTCGTCGCCGCCCCGCAGGACGGGCTGGTCGCGCAGGTCGAGGCGATCGCGGGCCGGACCGGGCTGCCGCTCGTCGTCTACCAGCGCGGCCAGGTCGCCTACACCGCCGGGTCGTTGGCGCGGATCGCCCGCATCCCCGGTGTCATCGGCCTCAAGGACGGGCACAGCGACCTCGACCGGCTCCAGCGGCTCACCCTCGCCGCCCCCGACGGCTTCCTCTTCTTCAACGGCGCCGCCACCGCCGAGATCCAGGCCCGCGCCTATGCGGCGGTCGGCGTCCCCGCGTACTCCTCCGCCGTGCACGCCTTCGCCCCGGAGATCGCCGACGCCTTCTTCGCCGCCCTCCAGGGCGGTGACCAGGGCACCGTCGACAAGCTGCTGCGCGATTTCTACGTGCCGTTCGTCGAACTGCGCGACCGGGTACCCGGATACGCGGTGTCGCTGGTGAAGGCGGCGGCCCGGCTGCGCGGCCTGCCGGTGGGTCCCGTGCGCGCCCCGCTCACCGACCCCTCGGCCGCCGACCTCGCCGATCTGCGGGCGCTGCTCGACGCCGGCCTCGGCCTCGTGGGAGCCTCCCGGTGAACCTCACGATCACCGACGTCCGCCTCACGCCGGTCCTCGTCGCCGACCCGCCGCTGCTGAACACGCAGGGCGTGCACCAGCCGTACACGCCCCGGCTGATCGTGGAGGTGGAGACCGCGGACGGCGTGGTCGGCGTCGGGGAGACCTACGGGGACACCAAGTACCTGGAGCTGGCCCGGCCGTTCGCGGCGAAACTGCGCGGGCGGCCGGTCACGGACCTGAACGGGCTGTCCGGCGTGGCCGACGAGGTCGCCGTGGCCGCGGGCCGGGTGGCCGGGCAGGTCGACGTCGGCGGGCTGCGCGGCGTGCAGACCGCCGGGAAGCTGCGGCTGTCCGTCGCCTCCGGGTTCGAGGTCGCCTGCCTGGACGCCCTCGGCAAGGCGCTCGGGCTGCCGGTGCACGCACTGCTCGGCGGGAAGGTGCGCGACTCGGTCGAGTACAGCGCGTACCTGTTCTACAAGTGGGCCGCGCACCCAAAGGGGGTGCCCGCGGAACCCGACGACTGGGGAGCCGCGCTCGACCCGGCCGGGGTGGTGGCGCAGGCCCGCCGCTTCACCGAGCGGTACGGGTTCACCTCCTTCAAGCTCAAGGGCGGGGTCTTCCCGCCGGAGCAGGAGATCGCGGCCGTCCGCGCGCTGGCCGAGGCGTTCCCCGGGCACCCGCTGCGGCTCGACCCGAACGGCGCCTGGTCGGTGGAGACCTCGCTGCAGGTCGCGGAGGAACTCGCGGACGTCCTGGAGTACCTGGAGGACCCGGCGCTCGGCACCCCGGCGATGGCCGAGGTCGCCGCGGGCACGGACGTCCCCCTCGCGACCAACATGTGCGTGACGACCTTCGGCGAGATCCCGGACGCGTTCACCAGCGGGGCCGTGCAGGTCGTCCTCTCCGACCACCACTACTGGGGCGGCCTGCGCAACACCCGGGAACTGGCCGCCGTCTGCCGGACCTTCGGCGTCGGCGTCTCCATGCACTCCAACACCCACCTGGGCATCAGCCTCGCCGCGATGACCCACGTGGCCGCGACCGTCCCCGGCCTCCACCACGCCTGCGACTCCCACTACCCCTGGCAGTCCGAGGACGTCCTCACCGAACGCCTTGCCTTCGACGGCGGCCGGATCACCGTCTCCGACGCCCCGGGACTGGGCGTCGAACTGGACCGGGAGCAGCTGCGACGGCTGCACCGGCGGTGGCTGGAGGACGACGGGACGCTCCGCGACCGCGACGACGCGGCGGCGATGCGGGCCGCCGAGCCGGGCTGGACCACACCGGCCGTGCCCCGCTGGTAGGCGCCGCCCGATCGGGCGGTCGTACGGCGAGAGCGGCCGCCGCTCCCGCGACATGGTGCACACTGGCCGGATCCGTACCACGTCAGGGAGCGCACCGTGACCGCGTCCAACGCGTTCGCCGGAGAGGAACCGGAGTACCTCGACGACGACAGAGGAGCCACCGCACCGCACTGCGCCGCACAGGTCGACCCGCTGGCCGCCCTGCGCACGCCGGACGATCCGCCCTGGGACGTCTACCTCACCGGCACCGTCTTCCTCGACATCGTCTTCACCGGCCTCGACAGCGCACCGGTGCGCGGCACCGAGTCCTGGGCCCGCGGCATGGGCTCCAGCCCCGGCGGCGTCGCCAACATGGCCACCGCCCTCGCCCGCCTCGGCCTGAAGACCTCCCTCGCGGCGGCCTTCGGCGACGACCACTACGGCGAGTACTGCTGGGACGCGCTCGCCCAGGGCGAGGGCATCGACCTCTCCCCGTCCCGGACCGTGCGCGGCTGGCACTCGCCGGTCACCGTCTCCATGGCGTACGAGGGGGAGCGGACCATGGTCTCGCACGGGCACGAGCCGCCCGCGGACCTGCTGTTCCGCCAGCAGAACGCCCCCGGCCACCCCGCCCGTGCACGCGCTGCCGTCGCCTCCCTCACGCCTGGCAAGCGCAACCCCTGGATCGCCAGGGCGGCCGCCGAGGGGACCCGGATCTTCGCCGACGTCGGCTGGGACGACACCGGTGCGTGGGACCTGGCCGGGCTCGCCGACCTCGAACACTGCGAGGCGTTCCTGCCGAACGCGGAGGAGGCGCGGCGGTACACCGGCGCGGACTGTCCGCGGGCCGCCGCGCACGCCCTCACCGAGTACGTGCCCCTTGCGGTCGTCACCCTCGGGTCGGAGGGGGCGTACGCCGTCGACGGGCGTACCGGCGAGTCCGCGGAGGTCCCGGCGATCGCCGTGGAGGCCCTCGACCCGACCGGCGCCGGGGACGTCTTCGTCGCCGGCTTCGTCACCGGCACCCTCGCCGACTGGCCGCTCGCCGACCGCCTCGCCTTCGCGGGCCTCACGGCCGCCCTGTCCGTCCAGGAGTTCGGCGGCTCGCTGTCCGCTCCCGGCTGGTCGGAGATCGGGGCGTGGTGGCGCAAGGTGCAGTCCGTGGCGGGACAGGATCCGGCCGCGCTGCGCCGCTACGCGTTCCTGGAGGGCCTGGTACCGGAGGAGGACCAGGTGAGGCCGTGGCCCTTGCGGAGGGCGGTACCGACGATCGGGTTCGGACGGGCGGGGTGACGATCGCGGCCGGAGTGATGGTCCCGGGCGGGGTGACGATCGCGGCCGGGGCGACGATCGCGGCCGGGGTGACGATCGCGGCCGGGGATGCCCCCGGCCTACTCCTCCCGCACCCTGGCGACCTGCCGGCGCACCAGCGCCCGACCCGCCTCCGTCACCCCGGACAGCGCCCCGGCGAACAGCTCCTCCACCCCGCCCCCGTCGGCCCCCACACCCCCGCTGCTCACCGTGTACCCCTCCCGCACCGCGACCCGCAGCACACCCTCCGTGTCCACCGCCGCCGCCACGATGGTCGGGACCTCGCCGCCCGCCGGGTCGGCCACCTTCGCGTACGCCTCCTTCACCGGCTCCCGCCAGCGCAGCGCAAGCAGCACCGGCGACTTGGCCTGCACCTCGGCGAGATCCACCTCGTACACCCCGTCCGCCGTGAGCACCTCGGCCCACGCGTCCAGCGCCAGCGCCGCCGGCAGCAGGTCCCGCAGACTGGACCCGGCGACGTTCCCGCCGACCGTCGCCGCCCGGCGCACCGCCCCGGTTCCGACGCCCCGCGCGGCCTGCCACAGCACCTCCGGAACCCGGTGGTCCACCTGGTGGAGAAGGACCGCGCCGCCGAGCACCCCGCCCCCCACCGCTGTCGCCTCCGGTACCTTCCGCAGGGACACCGCCTGTTCCGGGAAGCCGTCCCGTTGCCACGCGGCCCACACCAGGGTCGCTCCGCCGACGGGTATCGCCCCCTCGGCCAGACAGTCGCGGGCCTCGGACACCGACGTGGGCAGTCGCAGCAGCACGGCTACCTGCTTTCTGTACGGACAGGTGGCGTGGAGCGGACGCGGCCCCCCGACCACGTGATGGCAGTGACGGCCCGATCCTGCCCCGGCGTGCGGGAGCGCATGCAGGGCTCACGGCCGCACCGGGGGCGCCTCCGGCTGTGAAAAGGCCTACGGCGATGTCAGCCCCGCGTCGTACGCTTGATAACGCGAGGCCGCCCTCAGCTACGCGGCCGTGACGAGGAGGAACCGCAGGCCTTAAGCGCCGGCCCATGACTCAGACACCCACAGCTCACACTCCCGCGCAGCAGCAGGCCCGAGCTCAGTTCGAGGTTCCCGCCCAGCACCCCATGGTCACCGTGCTGGGATCCGGCGACTCCCTGCTCCGCGTGATCGAGAAAGCCTTCCCGGCGGCTGACATACACGTCCGGGGCAATGAGATCAGCGCGGTCGGCGATGCCCGTGAAGTCGCCCTCATACAGCGCCTGTTCGACGAGATGATGCTGGTGCTCCGCACCGGGCAGCCGATGACGGAGGACGCAGTGGAACGCTCGATCGCCATGCTGCGGGCGAGTGAGAACGGGGAGGGACCGGAGGAGACCCCGGCCCAGGTTCTGACACAGAACATCCTGTCCTCGCGCGGTCGCACCATCCGCCCCAAGACCCTCAACCAGAAGCGGTACGTCGACGCGATCGACAAGCACACGATCGTCTTCGGCATCGGGCCCGCGGGCACCGGCAAGACCTACCTGGCCATGGCCAAGGCGGTGCAGGCCCTGCAGTCCAAGCAGGTCAACCGCATCATCCTGACCCGGCCGGCGGTCGAGGCGGGCGAGCGGCTCGGCTTCCTGCCGGGTACCCTCTACGAGAAGATCGACCCGTACCTGCGCCCGCTGTACGACGCGCTGCACGACATGCTCGACCCGGACTCGATCCCGCGCCTGATGGCGGCCGGGACGATCGAGGTCGCGCCGCTGGCGTACATGCGCGGCCGTACCCTCAACGACGCCTTCATCATCCTCGACGAGGCCCAGAACACCTCGCCCGAGCAGATGAAGATGTTCCTCACCCGGCTCGGCTTCGAGTCGAAGATCGTGATCACCGGTGACGTGACGCAGGTCGACCTGCCCAACGGCACCAAGTCCGGTCTGCGCCAGGTGCAGGACATCCTGGACGGCCTGGACGACGTGCACTTCTCCCGGCTGACGTCCCACGATGTCGTACGGCACAAGCTGGTGGGCCGTATCGTCGACGCGTACGAGAAGTACGACAGCACGCACGGCACCGAGAACGGCACGCACAAGGGCGGCCGTCCGAAGTCCGCGCACAAGGGGAAGTAGACAAGCACCGCGCCATGTCGATCGACGTCAACAACGAGTCCGGAACCGAGGTCGACGAGCAGGCGATCCTCGACATCGCCCGCTACGCGCTCGCACGGATGCGCATCCACCCGCTCTCCGAGCTCTCGGTGATCGTCGTGGACGCCGACGCCATGGAGCAGCTGCACATCCAGTGGATGGACCTGCCGGGTCCGACGGATGTCATGTCGTTCCCGATGGACGAGCTGCGGCCGCCGTCGAAGGACGAGGACGAGCCGCCGCAGGGGCTGCTCGGCGACATCGTGCTCTGCCCGGAGGTCGCCGCCAAGCAGGGCGCCGAAGCCGAGACCCAGCACTCCATGGACGAGGAGCTCCAGCTGCTCACCGTCCATGGCGTGCTGCACCTGCTCGGCTACGACCACGAGGAGCCCGACGAGAAGGCCGAGATGTTCGGCCTGCAGGCGGCCATCGTGGACGGCTGGCGCGGAGAGCGGGGCCTGACCGGGCCCTCGCCGGCGCCGACGGTCTCCTAGTCGGGCGGGTCGTCGTCGTATGAGTGCGCAGATCGTCCTCGGCGCGGTCGTGCTGGTCGTCGTCGGCTGGCTGGCCGCCTGCGCCGAGGCCGGTATCGCCCGCGTCTCCAGCTTCCGGGCCGAGGAGGCGGTGAAGTCCGGGCGGCGCGGCAGCGCCAAGCTCGCCCAGGTCGCCGCCGACCCCACCCGCTACCTCAACGTGGCGCTGCTGGTCCGCGTCGCCTGCGAGATGGCGGCCGCGGCCCTGGTCACCTATGCCTGCCTCCAGGAGATCCCGGCCACCTGGCAGGCGCTGCTCGCCGCGATCGGCGTCATGGTGCTCGTGTCGTACGTCGCCGTCGGCGTCTCCCCGCGCACCATCGGCCGCCAGCACCCGCTGAACACGGCGACGGCCGCCGCGTACGTGCTGCTGCCGCTCGCCCGGATCATGGGCCCGATCCCGTATCTCCTCATCCTCATCGGCAACGCGCTCACCCCCGGCAAGGGCTTCCGGCGCGGCCCGTTCGCCTCCGAGGCCGAACTGCGCGCCCTGGTCGACCTCGCCGAGAAGGAGTCGCTGATCGAGGACGAGGAGCGCCGGATGGTGCACTCGGTCTTCGAACTGAGCGACACCCTGGTGCGGGAGGTGATGGTCCCGCGCACCGACCTGGTCGTCATCGAGCGCTACAAGACGATCCGCCAGGCCCTCACCCTCGCCCTCCGCTCCGGCTTCTCGCGGATCCCCGTCACCGGGGAGAGCGAGGACGACATCGTCGGGATCGTGTATCTCAAGGACCTGGTCCGCAAGACGCACATCAGCCGGGACGCCGAGTCCGACCTGGTCTCCACCGCGATGCGGCCCGCGTTCTTCGTGCCCGACACCAAGAACGCCGGCGACCTGCTGCGCGAGATGCAGAAGGAACGCAACCACGTCGCCGTCGTCATCGACGAGTACGGCGGCACGGCCGGGATCGTCACCATCGAGGACATCCTGGAGGAGATCGTCGGCGAGATCACCGACGAGTACGACCGTGAACTCCCGCCCGTCACCGTCCTCGGCGACGACCGCTACCGGGTCACCGCCCGCCTCGACATCACCGACCTCGGCGAGCTGTACGGGCTGGAGGAGTACGACGACGAGGACGTGGAGACCGTCGGCGGGCTGCTCGCGAAGGCCCTCGGCAGGGTGCCGATCGCCGGTGCCGCCGCCCAGGTCGAACTCCCCGACGGCCGCAGGCTGGCCCTCACCGCGGAGTCGGCCGCCGGCCGCCGCAACAAGATCGTGACGGTACTGGTCGAGCCGGTGCCGGTACCCGACGCCTCCCAGGACGCCCCCGAGTGACCCCGGACCAGCTCCGCGCCTTCTGCCTCTCCTTCAACGCGGCCGAGGAGGACTTCCCCTTCAACCCGGACATCTCCGTCTTCAAGGTGCTCGGCAAGATGTTCGCGCTGAGCTGGATCGACGCCAAGCCCCTCAAGGTCAACCTCAAGTGCGACCCCGACGACGCGGTACGGCTCCGCACCGACCACGAGGGCCTGATCGCGCCGGGCTACCACATGAACAAGCGCCACTGGAACACCGTGACCGTGGACGGCGCCCTCCCCGACCGGCTCGTGAAGGAGCTGATCGAGGACTCCTACGACCTGGTCGTCGCGGGCCTGCCGAGGGCGGAGCGGCTGCGGCTGGACCGGCCGTGACGGCGATCAGCCGTTGAGCTTCCGCACGGCACGGCCGGTGAGTTCCACCGCGATCAGCACCGCGGCCGTGCCGGACAGCGTGACGGCCACCTTGTTGTCGTGCCTGACGTCGAGGAAGCGGACGCACTGTTCGCCGCGGAAGTCGCCGGCGTCCTCGTGTTCGAGACGGATCTCGACGGTGCCGGGGCCGGGCATCACATAGGCGACGGCCGGCAGCGGCCTCGCGGTGCGGTAGACGCGGACGTAGGTCGGTTCGCGGAGCGCGTTCTCGTTGGGTCTGCGCAGGTCGCCACTGAGTTCGCCGTTCTCCAGGACCCGGCGCACATAGTCGTCCGTGCCGACCGCGGCCTGTGCCTCCGCCTTCTCCCGTCCCCATATGAGCTGCATGATCCGGTACTGCTGGTCCGCGGGAAGGTGCCTCAAGACGGGACCCCGCCTTCCTGGTCGTCCGTTCGGTGTCCGCGACGTGCGCGGCAGTGGGACCGTACCCACATCGCGGCCCCGGCACGGCCGTAAATCCGGTTGCCCGTGGCGGCCGGCACGCGGTCGGATCCCCTGTATGACGATCAGATACCCGCGCCCCCTGCGCCCCGGTGACCGTGTCGGTGTGACCTCGCCGTCCAGTGGGGTGTCCGAGGTGCTTCGCGGGCGGCTCGACGCGGCGGTCCGTACGGTCGAGGAGCGCGGGTACGAGGTGGTGGTGGGCCGGTGCATGGACGGTGCCACGCACGTGAGCGCACCGGCCGCCGAGCGCGCCGCCGAACTCGCCGGGATGCTGACCGACCCGTCGATCCGGGCCGTCGTACCCCCGTGGGGCGGCGAGACCGGCATCGACCTCCTCCCGCTGCTCGACTTCGCGGCCATCGGGCGGGCCGAACCGACCTGGGTCGTCGGGTACTCGGACATGTCGACCCTCATCGCCCCGCTGACCCTGCGCACCGGGGTCGCGACCGTGCACGGCAACTGCCTGATGGAGACGCCCTACCGGCCGCCGGAGGGGCTGCTGTCCTGGCTGGACGTCGTGGCCGCGCCGCAGGGGCCGCCGTTCACCCAGACCCCGCCCGGACGGTATCGGGCCGCGGGGCGGGACGACTGGATCGCCGAGCCCGGCATCCGGGACCTCACCCTGGACGCCGAGGGCACCTGGACCCGGCTCGACGGGGGCGGGGACGTGGACGTCGAGGGGCGGCTGATCGGCGGCTGCGTCGAGACACTCGCGAGCATCGCAGGCACGCCGTACCTGGACACCGCCGGCTTCGCCGGGGACGAACCGCTGCTGGTCTATGTCGAGGCGTGCGAGGACAACGCGTTCACCGTCTGCCGGAACCTGCACGGCATGCGGCTCGCCGGGTTCTTCGACCGGGCCGCCGCCGTGCTCGTCGGGCGCACCAGGGCGCCCGGCAGCCCGACTCTCAGCCAGCACGAGGCCGTGCTCGACGCGCTCGGGCCGCTCGGGGTGCCGGTCGTCGCCGACGTGGAGTGCGGGCATGTGCCGCCGTACCTGCCGCTGGTGAACGGCGCGCGCGGGCGGGTGCTGCACACGGCCGTCCGGAGTCAGATCGTCCAGACCCTCGACTGACTCCGTCCGGGGGAGGGGGAGGAGAGCGGGGCCGGGGCGGGTTGTTCGTATGCTCGGGGCATGACCGACAGCAACGCGCTCGACGCCGAGGACCGCAAGATCGTCACCCTGGCCCGCTCGGCCCGGGCCCGCAACGGGGTGCCCGAGGGGGCGGCCGTACGGGACTCCACGGGCCGTACCTATGTGGCGGGGACCGTGGAGCTGGCCTCGCTGAAGCTGAGCGCGCTGCGGACGGCGGTGGCGATGGCGGTGGCGTCGGGGGCGGAGTCGCTGGAGGCGGCGGCGGTCGTTTCCGGGGCCGAGGGGGTGTCGGCGGAGGATCTGGCGGCGGTGCGGGATCTTGGGGGGCCGGGGACGCCGGTGCTGCTCGCGGGGGCGGACGGGGAGGTTCGGCTCACTGTCTCTGCCTAGTCCTTTCCCGCCCGCCCACCCACCCGACTCGCTCCGCCGAGAAGCGAGGTCTTCTCTGACTCCGTCGGGGGAGGGGCGGGGTCGGTTGACCGGGGTGGGTGACGTCGGTGGGCGGGTGCGGCGTCGTCGTGGTTGCTCGCGCAGTTCCCCGCGCCCCTGAAGGGGCGCTCAGCGCAGCGCCCTGCCTTTTGAGGCGCGGGGAACTGCGCGAGCAGCCCCCGTGCGCCCGCAGTCGTCCACGCACCCCAGCCGCCCCTCCGCGCAGTCGGCCAAATTTCAACCTTGTCGGTCTCTGTCGCTCGCGTATCAATGGGACCGTAAGTTCCGACGGTCCGTCAGATTCGGCCCCGCGGTGTGTCCGCACCCACCCGGACCGGGGTCGCCATCCCCACATGGCATTCCCACGCAACGGGAAGGGAGCCCGATCCTCATGAAACGAATAGCCACCGGTGCGGCACTCGCGGCGGGGGCCCTCGCCGCCACGGCGCTGGCCTTCGCGCCCACGGCCGCCGCCGTCACCCCGACCACCGCCACCGTCACCGCCAGCTGCGGCATCTTCGGCGGCGGCGCGGCCACGCTCACCGCGACCCAGAGCGGTACGAGCGCCACCCTCACCCTCACGTCCAGCGCGATCACCACCCCGCTCGCCCTGTCGGCGAACTCCATCGCCTCCACGCTGACCATGGCCAACTCCACCGGCAGCAACGTCGTCTTCAGCGGCACCGTGAACCCGGCCATGTCCGCCGGCTCCGCGGTCACCGTCGGTCCGCTGCCCGGCACCGTGGCCTCCGGCGACAGCCTCGACTTCTACGGCGGCTCGCTGAAGATGGTCATCTTCGGCATCACCGTCACCTGTACGTCCAGCGCCGCCCAGTCCCCCGGCCCGTTCGTGTTCTGAGCGCGCTTACGGGATCGTTCCGGATGCCGCAGAAGCTGATGAACCGTCAGGTTTCTGCGGCATCTCCATTGACTTCTCACGCGGCCTCCACATCAATGGCCCCCTGTCGGCGCAGAGGAGCCGCTGCGCCCGCAACCCTCAGGAGGGGGCCAAGATGGGTTCACCCCCAGGATCACGAAGATCCCTTCGGTGGCGCTGGATCTCACTGTTCGGGGCGACCGCGCTCGCGGTCACGGCGGGCGGCGCGCTGGCCTGTCCGGCCGGTGCCGCCGGGACGAACGTCGACTTCGCCACGCACTGCATCCCGCCCGCCGTCGCGGGCCTCCCGCCGATCGACGGCACCACCACCGCCGCGATCTCGGTGGACAACACCGCCCCGAAGGTCGGCGACACGGTCACCGTGACCTACACCGTGGTCACGCCCGCCGCCAACAACCCGACCGCCCTCGCCCTGCCGGCCGACATCATGACGCCGACCGGGAAAGTGACGCTGGGCGGGGCGCAGACGGGTGACGTGACGGTGACCGGGCCGAAGAAGAACGACCCGGTGCCGGGGTACGGGACCTTCCCGTCGTTCTCCATGACGGGGACGTTCACCGTGACCTCGCCGGGCGCCATCACGCTCTCGCCCGGCGACTACAACATCCACACCAGCTACATCCTGGAGCTGGACACCCCGTGCACGGTCACCAACCCGCCCGCCCCGGTGTCGGAGACCGTCACGGCGACCTCGACCACCCCGGTCAACAACCGTGCCATCAGCCTGGACAAGGCCTCCGGCAATCCCGGTGACAGCGTGACCGTCAGCGGGCAGAACTTCACGCCGGGGGCCACCGTGACCCTCGCCGGGCGGTCCGGCAGCACCCAGACCGCCGACACGGCGACGGCGACCGCGGGCTCCGACGGTTCCTTCAGCGCGCCCCTCGTCGTCAACGACAAGACGACGACCGGGATCGTGGCCTACGAGGGGAGCGCGTGGAGCGCCGACACGGGGGCGGGACCCGCCGCCTACGTCGTCAACGACACCACGCCGGTGCCGCCCGGCAGCCAGAAGCTGACCACCACCGTCAAGGCGGGGACCCTGTCCATGTCCCAGGCCGGGGACTCCGTCGCGCTGTCGGCGGTCGACTTCGGGCAGGGCGGGGCGTCCACGGGCAGCCTGCAGACCGTCACCGTCAAGGACTTCCGTGGCGGGCCGGCCGGCTGGTCGCTCACCGGCAAGGTCACCGACTTCACCGGTCCCGGCGCCAAGATCGACGCCGGGAAGCTGAGCTGGACGCCGGCCTGCGCGACCAAGGCGGGCAGCCCCAGCACCTGTGCGGCCGGTTCGGCGGGCACCGTCGGCAGCTCCGGGGCGACCCTCGCCTCGACGCCGGACGGCACGCTCACCGGCGGTGAGTTCACGGTCGACGCCGGACTCTCCCTGGACGTACCGGCGTTCACGCCCCCGGGGTCGTACTCCGGGGTCCTGACCCTGACGCTCACCTGAGCCGATTCCCTTGTGGCGACCGGGCTTTCGAGACAGCGAAAGACCCGGTCGTCACCGTCCCGCTTCCGACCGGGGGTCCGCACCCATGCGTCGCGTCAAGCCGTATGTCCTCCTCCTGAGCCTGATCCTCGGCGTCCTGTGCACGGCGGGTCCCGCGCGTGCCGCCGACAACGGAAGCTGGTCCGTCTACCCGGTCGCCTCGAAGATCGCGGCGCGGCCGTACTTCTACCTTTCCCTCGACCCCGGGCAGACGATCACCGACAAGGTGGCCGTCGCCAACAAGACCGGCAGGCCGCTGACCTTCCGGCTGTACGCGGCCGACGCCTACAACACCGCGCGGGACGGCGGTTTCGCCGTCCGGACGGTGACGGAGCGGATGCGGGGGGTGGGGGCCTGGGCGAAGATCGGGACGGCGCGGGTCACCGTCCCGCCGCACCGGACGGTCACCGTTCCGTTCACGCTGCGGGTGCCCGAGGGCGCCGAGCCCGGTGACCATCCCGGGGCGATCGTCGCGCTGGACGAGAAGGTCGATCCGGGCTCCGGGTCCCTGGCGCTCGGCGTGCAGCGGGCCGTCGGCGCCCGGGTCTACCTGCGGGTGAGCGGGCCGACGCTCCCGGCCCTCGCCGTCGAGAACGTGCACATCAGCCACCACCAGCCGCTCGTGCCCGGCCTCGGCGCCAGCACGGCGACCATCGCCTACACCCTGCACAACACCGGGAACGTCACCCTGGACCCGAAGGTCCGGCTGCGTGCCGAGGGCCTGTTCGGCCGGACGCTGCTCAGCCGCGACCTCACCGGCGTCCCCTCCGAGCTGCTGCCGGGGGAGCGGGTCGCGCTCACCACGCGCTGGCGTGGCGCGCCCCAACTCGACCGGGGGAACGTGACGCTGACGGCCACCGCGACCGGCACCAGGGAGTCGGCGAGCGCCTCGTTCCTCGCCCTGCCGTGGCTGGTGCTGGCGGTGGTGTTCGCCGCCGGGGCGGTGGGCGGCGCGCTGTTCGCCCGGACCCGCCGCAGGGGCCGCAGTCCGTTCGCCGGGTGGTTCAGAGGGCGTCGGGGCCGCGTTCGCCCGTCCGCACCCGGACGACCGTCTCCACCGGCAGCGCCCACACCTTCCCGTCCCCGATCTTCCCCGTCTGCGCGGCCTTGACGATCGCCTCGATCGCGGGCTCGGCGTCGGCGTCCTCGACGACGACCTCGATGCGGACCTTGGGGACCAGGTCGACGCGGTACTCGGCGCCCCGGTACACCTCGGTGTGGCCGTGCTGCCTGCCGTACCCGCTGGCCTCGGTCACGGTCAGGCCGTGCACGCCGAGCTCCTGGAGCGCGGTCTTCACCGCGTCGAGGCGGTAGGGCTTCACGATCGCGGTGATGAGCTTCATGGCTTGCTGTCGACCTTCTGGGCGGTGGGGAGGGCGGAGTGGGCGACCGGGGCGCCGTGGCCCAGGACCCCGTGATCGTAAGCGGTCTCGGCGTGCACCGTAAGGTCCAGGCCGGTGTGCTCCTGGTCCTCGTCGGCCCGGAAGCCCACCGCCTTGTCGAGCAGCTTGCCGATGCCGTACGTCACGGCGAACGCGTACGCCGCGACGGCCACGACCGCCACCGCCTGCCTGCCGAGCTGGGCGGCCCCGCCGCCGTAGAAGAGGCCCTCGGCGCCACCGGTCATGGCTTTCTCGGCGAACAGGCCGATCAGCAGGGTGCCGATGACTCCGCCGACCAGGTGAACGCCGACGACGTCGAGGGAGTCGTCGTAGTCCAGCCTGAACTTCCAGCCCACCGCGTACGAGCAGACCACGCCCGCGGCGAGGCCGACGACGAGGGCGCCGACGAGGGAGACCGAGCCGCAGGACGGGGTGATGGCGACCAGGCCGGCGACCGCGCCGGAGGCCGCACCCAGGGTGGTGGGGTGGCCGTCGCGCTTCTGCTCGACGAAGAGCCAGCCGAGCAGGCCGGTGCAGCCGGCCGCGAGGGTGTTCAGGAAGACGGCGGCGGCCAGGCCGTTGGCGCCGAGCGCGCTGCCCGCGTTGAAGCCGAACCAGCCGAACCAGAGCAGACCTGCGCCCAGGACCACCATCGGCAGGTTGTGCGGCCGCATGGCGTCCTTCTTGAAGCCGAGCCGCGGGCCGAGGACCAGGCACAGGGCGAGGCCGGAGGCGCCGGAGGTGATCTCGACGGGCAGCCCGCCGGCGAAGTCGAGGGCACCGAGGCGGTGCGCGATCCAGCCACCCGGCCCCCACACCCAGTGCGCGACCGGAACGTATACGAGCAGCGCCCAGACCGGCACGAACACCAGCCAGGCCCCGAATTTCGCCCGGTCCGCGATCGCCCCGCTGATCAGCGCGGCCGTGATGATCGCGAAGGTGAGCTGGAAGGTGGCGAAGAGCAGGGTCGGGACGGTGCCCTGGACGCTGTCCGGGCCGAGGCCGCTCATGCCCGCGTGGGCGAGGTCGCCGAGGAGCCCGGCCCCGAGGTCGTCGCCGAAGGCGAGCGAGTAGCCGCCCGCCAGCCACACCACCGTCACCAGGGCGATCGACACGAAGCTCATCATGAGCATGTTGAGGACGCTCTTCGTGCGGACCATGCCGCCGTAGAACAGGGCAAGACCCGGGGTCATCAGCAGGACCAGGGCGGTCGCGGCCAGCAGCCAGGCGGTGTCACCGGTGTCGGCGTGCGCGGCGGAGAGGAACACGGGCGTCTCCAACGTCGGTCGGGGCTCGTCAGAGGGTCACCGCTCCCCGTTTCCGGTTGCGTACAGCTGTGTTTCCGTGACGTTTCGTTGCGTCGGGGTTACCGAAAACTCACGGTGCGGCGGCGCCTCGACGATCAGGGAGAATGGGGGCCATGAGCGTTCGCAGCCAGTCAACCGAGCCGTCGGAATCGCCGGAGGCCGTCCACCGGGCGGGCTTCGCCTGTTTCGTGGGCCGCCCCAACGCGGGCAAGTCCACCCTCACGAACGCTCTGGTCGGGCAGAAGGTGGCGATCACCGCGAACCAGCCGCAGACCACGCGGCACACGGTCCGCGGCATCGTGCACCGGGACGACGCCCAGCTGATCCTGGTCGACACCCCCGGCCTGCACAAGCCGCGCACCCTGCTCGGCGAGCGCCTCAACGACGTCGTCCGCACGACGTGGGCCGAGGTGGACGTGATCGGTTTCTGTCTCCCGGCGAACGAGAAGATCGGTCCCGGTGACCGCTTCATCGCCAAGGAGCTGGCCGGGATCCGCAAGACCCCGAAGGTCGCGATCGTCACCAAGACCGACCTGGTCGACTCCAAGACCCTCGCCGAGCAGCTGATCGCCATCGACCAGCTCGGCAAGGAGCTGGGCTTCGAGTGGGCCGAGATCGTGCCGGTCTCGGCGGTCGGCGACAAGCAGGTGAGCCTGCTGGCCGACCTCCTCGTCCCGCTGCTGCCCGAGGGCCCGGCGCTCTACCCCGAGGGCGACCTCACCGACGAGCCCGAGCAGGTCATGATCGCCGAGCTGATCCGCGAGGCGGCCCTGGAGGGCGTCCGCGACGAACTGCCGCACTCCATCGCCGTCGTCGTCGAGGAGATGCTCCCGCGCGAGGACCGCCCCGCCGACAAGCCCCTCCTGGACATCCACGCCAACCTGTTCATCGAGCGCCCCAGCCAGAAGGGCATCATCATCGGCCCCAAGGGCAAGCGACTGAAGGAGGTCGGCATCAAGAGCCGCAAGCAGATCGAGGCGCTGCTGGGGACGCCGGTCTTCCTGGACCTCCACGTGAAGGTCGCCAAGGACTGGCAGCGGGACCCGAAGCAGCTGCGGCGGCTGGGGTTCTGAGCGGGCGGTGCCGGGAGTGACCCCTGCGCCGCAACGGACTGCCCCCTGTGTACAACCTTCCGGACCGCCACCGGTCTGAACAGGTACACACCTACGCGAACTACCGGGGGGTAGTCATGCGACGCATACGGCGCATAGGTACTGCAGTGGCGGCGATGATGCTGGCGGGCGGTGGTCTGCTGGCCGGCACGGTTCCGGCGGCGGCCGCGCCGACGGCCGTGGACTGTGCCGTGACGTGGGGAAGCCTGGACAAGAGCGGTGACGCCGCTGCCTCCAGGCGGCTGACCGACGTGCGGGCCGGACAGCACGAGTGCTACGACCGGCTGGTCTTCGACGCCCAGGGCACGTCGGCCGACCCGGTCGGCTACTCCGTCCGCTACGTCGACGTCCTGCACCAGGACCCGTCCGACGTCGTCGTCCCGATCAAGGGCGGCGCCATCCTGGAGATCTCGCTGTTCGCCCCGCGCTACGACCCGGCGACCGGACAGCCCTACCCGGCACTGCCGTCCGTCGACGTCACCGGGTACCGGACCTTCCGGGAGTTCAAGGTCACGGGCGGCTCCGAGGGGTACACCCAGGCGGGCCTGGGCGTCCGCGCCCGGCTGCCGTTCCGGGTCTTCCAGACGGCCAACCACCTGGTGGTGGACGTGGCTCACACCTGGTGACCCGGTACGGCCGTGCTCATGTCCTGCAGCCCCACCACCCGCAGCAGCTGAAGGCGTTCGTAGGACTCCGTGCCCGGACGGGCCGTGTGGACGACCAGGTGCTGGTGGGTGTCGGTGTTGATCAGCACCTCGCAGTCCAGCTCCAGGAGGCCGACGGCGGGGTGCAGGAAGCGCTTGGTGGTCGCGCGGCGTACCGCCACCTCGTGCTCGGCCCAGAGGCGGGCGAACTCCTCGCTGCCGGCGAGGAGTTCGGCGACCAGGGCGGCGGGGACCGGGTCGGTGGGGCGGGCCGCGGCCACCGCCCGGAGGCCGGCGACGTGTTCGCGGGCGCGGGCCGGGCGGTCCTCGGGCGGGAACAGGTCGTGGGCCGACGGGCCCAGGAAGTAGCGGCGGAGCAGGTTGCGTTCACGCGCCGGGCGGGCCAGGACGTCACCGCTCAGCGCCCGTGACATGGCGTTCTGGGCGAGGACCTCACCGCAGTCGGTCGTCACCAGCGCCGGGGTGTCGTGCAGCCGGTCCAGGACCAGCAGCAGCCCCGGGCCGACATGGGTGCCGGTCGCCTCCCGGCGCGGGGGTTCCTCACCGGCCAGGTGGAACAGGTGGTCCCGTTCGTCGTCCGTCAGGCGCAGCGCGCGGGCCAGCGCCGTCAGCATCTGGCGGGACGGGTGCGGGCCCCGGGACTGTTCGAGGCGGGTGTAGTAGTCGGCGGACATGCCGGCCAGCGACGCCACCTCCTCGCGCCGCAGCCCCGGCGTGCGCCGCCGGACACCGGGCGGCAGGCCCACGTCGGAGGGGTCCAGCCGGGAGCGGGCGCGGCGCAGGAAGTCGGCGAGTCCGGGGCGGTCCATGGTTCCAGGGTGACCGGGGACGCCCGGGTTATCCAGGGACCGCCGGTCCCTGGATCGGGAGGTCTCTCCCGGTGGCGGAGGTCCGGGGCGAGGGTGAGGGGACCAGAGCGAAGGAGAAGGTCGTGATCACTCTTGTCACCGGTACGACCGGGCAGGTCGGGCGGCGGTTCGTGCCCCGGTTGCTGGGGCAGCGGCAGGCGGGGGAGCAGGTGCGGGTGCTGGTGCGGGACGCGGCCCGTGGCGAGCCGTTCGCCGCGCTGGGTGCCGAGGTCGTCGTCGGGGACCTGCGGGACGAGGAGGCGCTCGGCAAGGCCGTCGCCGGGGCGGACGCCGTCGTGAACGTCGCCGCCGCCTTCCGCGGGGTACCGGACGAGGAGGCCTGGGCCGTCAACCGGGACGCGGCGGTGGCGCTCGGGCGGGCCGCGCTGAGTGCCGGTGTACGACGGTTCGTGCAGGTCAGCACCGGGAACGTGTACGGATCCGGGCGTGGCCGCCCGCTCACCGAGGACGACGAGAGCCGGCCCGGCGGCGAGATGTGGGGCGCGTACCCCGAGTCCAAGGCGGCCGCCGAGCGGGAGCTGCTCGCCCTGGCGGGCGGCATGGAGGTGCGGATCGGGCGGCTGCCGTTCGTCTACGGCGAAGGGGACCCGCACATCGCGAACGCGATGCCCTGGGCCGCGCGCTGGGCCCCCGCGCAGCGGCTCCAGATGGCACACCACGCGGACGTCGGACAGGGGCTGATGCGGCTGCTGCACGCCCCCGCGGTGAACGGCCCGGTCTACAACATCGCCGACGACGCGCCCGTCACGACCGTGGAGCTGTACCGGCTGGCCGGCGTCGAGCCGCCCGAGGACCTGTCCGCCCGTACCGACCGCGACCCCTGGTACGGAATCATGTCGAACCGGAAGATCCGCCGGGACCTCGGTTTCCGGCCGATCTATCCGAGTGCTTGGACGGCCTGGTACGCGGGAGCCCTGTAGGCCGCGTGCGTCGCCGGTCGGCTGCAGCGTCGTCGTGGCCGGTCGCGCAGTTCCCCGCGCCTCTTTCGGGGGCGTTGTCGTCGCCGGGGTGCTGTAGGCCGGGGTGGGCGCTCTGCCGGAACGTCGGTCGGCTGCGGCGTCGTGGTGGCTGGTCGTGCAGTTCCCGGCGCCTCTTTCGGGGGCGCTG